>NZ_UTKY01000121.1 GCF_900583165.1 Pseudomonas viridiflava
GTCATTGAGGTAGTTGTGATCGAGGCGCTCGTACAAAGGCTTGAAGATCGCCTTGATTTCAGAGAAGTCCCGTATCCATCCCGTGTGCGGATCTACCTTGCCTGCCAGGTGAATGCCCACGCGAAAGGAATGCCCATGCAAGCGCCCACACTTGTGGCCTTCCGGTACGTGTGGGAGGCGGTGGGCTGACTCAAATGTAGGCTCTTGGAAGATCTCAACAGTGTTTTCAGCTTGATTACGCATCTAACAATAGGCGTGTATAGCAGTTTTGCCCACCGTCGAACATACCGCTTGGTCGAAGCCCCTGTAAGTAA
>NZ_UTKY01000119.1 GCF_900583165.1 Pseudomonas viridiflava
GTAGAGGGTCTGCACCTCTTTGACATTGTTGTTCTGGCGGGTGGTTTCCAGGTTGAGCAGGTGGAACTGATTGAACCCACGCTCAATCGTGCGTGCGTCCTGATCGTCCACGCACAGGGTTTCGGTCGTGACATAGTTATACGCTTGCGCCCCACCGTATTTGGAAAGATTGTCGAGGCCGTCATCCGCCCAATCAATCACGAGGTCGGCACCGAGGAAATTATGCTCACGGCCTTCGCTGTCCTGATAGGTGTAGTGCACCTCCACTTCAGGCTGGTCTAAACCGGGCGTGGTGCGATGACAGGTCACGCGCGGCAATGGCTGACGTCCCGCTGACCCCGGAAACTGATGGCCGCCGTCCAGGTA
>NZ_UTKY01000116.1 GCF_900583165.1 Pseudomonas viridiflava
GTGGATCAGTCTGTGCAGATCTATAACTGCGAGCGGCCACATCTATCGCTGAAATACAAAACGCCCGATGCGGTGCATCGGGCGTTTTGAGGATGAAATAGGTGTAAACCTATTTCAGGACTGGACAGTCTGGAAAGTGCTGTGGCGACGGGCCTGGCACTATCGGGGGCAAGCGCCCTCCCACATTGGGTTATGTGTTCAATTGGCGCTTAATGGCGTTCCAAAGCATTCACGAGGTCGTGAAAGGCTTCACGGTTGGACTCGTTCAGTCCCATCAGGATCTTGTGCGCTTCCAGCACCTTGATTCGCACGACCTCCTCGGACTGGTCCTGGGACGGCAGGTCGGTCAGGCATTCCGGGCAAGGAATCGGCCGATCAACGATATTGAACACCTGGTCAAAGCCCATGGACTGCAACAGACGGGTGATGTCTTCATGGGTGGTGACAACCGTCGGCAACAGGCCGACCTTCTGCCGAGACAGAATGGACAACTTGGCCAACAGCCCAAGGGTGGTGCTATCGATGCTGCGGGTTTCGGTCAGATCGATCACGATCGCCGAGAAATTCAGCGCTGTGAAAATCCGCTCAATCGTCGCATCCAGCGCCGAACACAAGGTCAGGCGCACTTCACCGACAAATTTCAGGACAAAGGTCCCGTCTTGCTCGGCGAATTGGATTCTTCCGGTACTCATCAAAGATTCCTGCTCAACACCAATAGGGCGATATCATCCGGCATCTCCCCCAGCGTGGCCAATCCAAACACTTGCCGCAGGCCATCCAGGCTGCCGCCCGCTGCCTTGACCTTTTGGGGCAAGGCGGCTTCTTTCTCCTTGAGTGTAGGCTCTGGAAGCAAGTCCAGGATACCGTCCGACATCAGCGTCAGGCTGAACGTCGGCGGCAACTCCAGGATGTGGTCCTCGTACGTGGCTTCATTGAACAAGCCTACGGGCAGGCCACGGCCTTCCAGGTAGCGCACACTGTCGGGAGTGTACAAAACAGGCATCGGCAGGTGACCGCCAATACTGTAGGTCAAAAGACCGGTTTCTTCATCGATCACGCCGCCCACCATCGTCACGTGCTTGCCCAGCTTGCAGCTGATCAGGCCTCGGTTAATGTGGCCCAGCACCTCGGACGGGGTGAACTCCGGCAAGGTGCCATTGCGCTTGGATTCGAACAACAACCGTGTCGTCATAAACTTCAACAACACGGTGACAAACGCTGAAGACGCGCCGTGGCCTGATACATCGGCCAGGTAGAACGCCACACGCCGCTCATCAACGCGGAAATAGTCGACAAAATCACCCGACAGGTACAACGACGGGATGATCTGGTGCGCGAACTGGAACTCGTCGATAGACCAAGGGCTGACCGGCAGCATGTTCATCTGCACCTGGCGACCAGCATTCTGGTCTTCCTGGAGCAGATTCAAACTCGCTTCAAGTTCACGGTTGGCGGTTTCGAGCTTTTCGCGGTAGCGCTGGTTTTCCTGCAGCAGGCGTGCACGATCCAGAGCACGTCGCACCGAGTGCTCCAGTACCGCCAGGTCTTCCAGGGGCTTGATGAGGTAGTCGGCAGCCCCCAGGCGCAAAGCCTCGACGGCATCATTCATTACCCCAGCACCCGAGACGACAATCACCGGCGTTTGCGGGGCAAGCTCGGTCACATGGCGAATCAGCTCAAGGCCGCCCATCTGAGGCATGCGCAGATCGCAGATCACGAGGTCGGGCTGATCGCGCTCGAATACCTGGAGACCCTGTTGGCCATTGCCGGCCTGCAGGACGCTGAAGCCACTGTCTTCCAAATAGGCCGCGAGACTCGCGCGCACTACTTCGTCGTCATCGATTATCAGCAGCGTGGCACTGGTTTTTTGCATGTGGGCAAACGGCGCCAGAATTAGGTTGGCGTAGGTGGCTCGACAATGGCCGGGCTCACGTACTGGATTCGCTTTCTAGCCTCTCTGTCCTACAAAGCACGGGCTTTTAGCCCACGCACAACGGTAAAGCAGAGGTGCCCTTCTAAGGCGCAGACGGTACTCCCATCCGTCAGGGGTTTCAAGCTCATGCCGATGGTCGCCGGACGTCTTTACATCCCAAATCACCGGGAGTTATAAGAACACTGACTACCACAACACAAAGTAAGGATGGAACCCATGAGCGAACACGAGCGCGACTACGCCGAAAAACGTGATTTCATCCGCATGCGCGTGGATGCCGATGTGTCGCTGATCCACGCGGGGCAAGAGATTGCCGGGGTTTGCGTGGACCTCTCCAGCTCCGGGATGCAAGTGCAGGCATCTCGCCAATTCGAGGTGGGTGACCTATTGACGGTGCGCATTGACTCTGAGCACGCGGCCCTCGCGGGACTGGAGGCGGATACCGAAGTGGTTTGGACCAAGACAAATGGCCCCGATCAACATCTGGGCCTCAAGATCCTGAAAATGCACTGAAAACCGCACACAAAAAAGGCGACCCTCAGGTCGCCTTTTTTCACTTCAAAACATCACCAGTTAAAAGTCGTCAACAACCTTGCCGTCCTTGACCTTGAACTCACGGTTCTGCAGGTAGGCGTTCCGGATAAACGTGTACTTGTCGCCGGTGATCAGCTTCTCACTGTCGAGCAGGCTGGCCCGGGTATCGACAATGTTCAGGCCCATGACGCTGTTGCGCAGCGAAACATCGTCCATGTAGCGGTACGGCTGGGTGTAGCTGTCGACGTACTTGGACGGCGCGTCACGCAAGGTGCTAGGGCCCAACAGCGGCAGCATTACGTAGGGACCGCTGCCAACGCCCCAGTAGCCAAGGGTCTGGCCGAAATCTTCATCGTTGCGTTGCAGCCCCATTTTGGTGCCCACATCGATAAAGCCCAGCACGCCAAAGGTCGTGTTGACCAGCAGGCGGGCGGTATCGACGCCGGCATTGTGGGGCTTGAGTTGCAGTACGTTATTGGCCAGGTTGCCAACGTCGCCGATATTGCGGAAGAAATTATGGATGCCGTCTTCAACAAATTGTGGAGTGATCCACTCATAACCCTGAGCCAATGGCTTAAGGGCGTAGGTATCAACCGTGTCGTTGAAGGTGAAGATCGGGCGGTTGACGCTTTCCCAGGGATCATCTTCCGAGGCTGCTTGCACGGCGAACGGGGCCAGCAGGACAGTGGCACACACCGACAGCTGAGCGAAATAGTGGCTCCAGCGCATAGCTTTTGCTCCTTGAATGGTCTGTCATGGGCGCTATGCCCTGAATAAGGGGGTGAGTATATGACGGAAGTGTGCATTTAAGCAGCAACAGGGAATAGTCCTAACGCAAATTGGCAAAATTCCTGCAATTACAGCCAATGTCATCGGCTTGTCATCCTGCCTCGATAGCGTCAGAACTATTTCAGGGATGTCGATATGCCCCACGCCGAGATAGCCATCGCCAGCGCACCTGCC
This sequence comes from Pseudomonas viridiflava, assembly GCF_900583165.1. Lineage (GTDB taxonomy): Bacteria > Pseudomonadota > Gammaproteobacteria > Pseudomonadales > Pseudomonadaceae > Aquipseudomonas. The sequence goes on from NZ_UTKY01000116.1 coordinate 3,431, forward strand.
TTGACTGCCGTTTTGTTTGGTCTGAGTGGCTGCTTGGTGGACTTCGGTTCCCAGGCGCGTACCGATTCGCCGTGCGCCGACTCCTTGGCCACGCCCTGGGCCCTGAAAATCCTGCGCAGCCTGAGGGACCAAGGCGTGCCCTGCGCCTGGCTGGATGAGCTCCCTTCTTCCGTCACCACACCGCTGGCCGCCGTATTACCCGGCTGGCTCAAGGCAGCGTCACCCTCCTCTATCCGCTGGCCCGCGCCTCATGCTTGCTGGCAAGCACTGATGGAGTTGAACATTGAGCGCCTGGAAGGCTGCGTGCTTGTCAGCGGTGAGCCGCGCTTACTGCAATCGGGGCTCAATGCCGGGCTATGGACCATCGGCCTGGCCTCCTGCGGCTCGCTATGCGGCATGGCACCTGAACGATGGCAGGCGCTGAGTGAACAGGAACGTGAACACAAGCGCGGTAAGGCTACCGTGGCACTGTATGGTTTGGGGGTGCATTCGGTGATCGACCATCTGGGCGAGCTCGGCACTTGCCTGGCCGACATCAGCTTGCGCCAGCTTAAAGGCGAGAAGCCCTGATCGAGATCATGCACAGTCGGCGCCGGTGGATTAATCTACAGGTCAGCCCGTAGACCTTTCACGGTGTGCCGTGGTCTATGCCAGTGACTATCGATAAAAGGAAGACCGTCATGCCTGATCGCAAAAAGCTGGAAGAACAGGTCGAGATCCTGCGCGGGCAATTGGAACAGGATCCACCATTGCCATTGGAAAAGCGTGAAGCGCTGGAAGCCTTGATTGCCAAGTTTGAGCTGCAACTTGAGCTGGAGCCGGCTACCCAGACCCCGAGTATTTCTGATGATGTGAATCAAGCAGCCATTGAGTTTGACGCTGAACACCCGGTCATTTCCGGGACGTTGCGCAATATCATGATCACTTTGGGCAATATCGGCATCTGACCCGTCCACCAGGCCCAGTGCTGAACCAAAATGTGGGAGGGGGCTTGCTCCCGATAGCGGAGTGTCAGTCACAGTCTTTGTGCCTGGCCCACTGCAATCGGGGGCAAGCCCCCTCCCACATTTGATTTGTATAAACTTTACTGACGGGCCAGACGCACGTTCTGGAACGCCACGTCTTCAGTACTCCGATACGGGTTGATATCCAACCCACCGCGCCGCACATAGCGCGCATACACAGTCAATTTCTCTGGCTTGAGCAAACGCTGCAAGTCCAGGAAGATGCGCTCCACGCACTGCTCGTGGAAGTCAGAGTGCTGGCGAAAGCTCACGATATATTCCAGCAGGCTCGCGTGATTGAGCGCCGAACCACGGTACTCCACCACCACGCTGCCCCAATCCGGCTGGCTGGTCACCGGGCAGTTGGATTTGAGCAGGTGGCTGTGCACGCTCTCTTCAATGATGCGCGAGTCGTCGCAACGCAGCAGTTCCGAGCGTGGGTGCTCGTAATTGCTGACGCTGATATCCAGATCATCGATGCACACACCCGGCAACGCCATCACGCCTTCGGCCTCGATCTCGGCCAGGCTGCGGATGCGCACGCTCACAGGCTTGCCCGCGGCAGCGCTGAGGTCAGTGCGCAGCGTAGCTTCAAGGCTGGCCGTGTCGGCAAACGCGGTCTGGTTCAGCGAATTGAGGTACAGCTTGAAGGACTTAGACTCGATGATGTTCGGCGACTCAGCCGGGATGCTGAACTCACCGATGGCCACCACCGGCTTGCCCGACGGCAGCAGCCAGGACAGCTCGAAGCAGTTCCAGAAATCCACACCCTTGTAAGGCAGTGTCTCGGCGCTCAGGCCCAGCTCGGCCCACTTGGCGGCGCGCGGAATCGGGAACAGCAATGAAGGGGTGTAGGTGGAGATGTATTCACTGGACTTGCCCAGCGGCGAATGTTCGGCTGCGGGATGCATGGCGGAAACCTGGCTAAATAAACCGTGCCAGTCTACCAGCCTTTGACCCCGCCTTTGCGGCCTACTCGATGTTCAGCTTGCCGACCATGCCCGCCTGGTAGTGCCCAGGCAGGTTGCAGGCGAACTCCAGGCCCGTGGATTGGGTAAAGGTCCACGTCAGTTCGGCAGTTTTGCCGGGCTCAACCAACACGCTGTTGGGATCATCATGCTTCATCGCCCCATGGCCCATTGCACTGTGGTCCATTTTGCCCATGCCGGTGGCGGTGAGCATGCCGCTGGCCTGCATCTGTAACATTTCCTTCTGGTGTTCGGCATGCATCGCCGCATCACCCAGGTTGAATTCATGCAACAAGTGGCCTTTGTTGACCAGCACAAAGCGCACGGTCTCACCGGCTTTTACGTCCAAGGACGCGGGTAAAAAAGATATGTCCTGCAAGGTCACTTCCACCGTGCGCGTCGCGTCGGCCGCGACCGCTGCATGGCCGAACGCGTACGTATGAGGCGCATCCGCCACCGCATCAACACTCATGGCCAATAGGCAGCCCGCCAAGAACAGGGGTGTACGTAACGCCATTATTTTTCTCCAAAGATGTCTGACTCGCACATTAAGATGTCGCCGCTGCCAGCCAGCTGACCGCTAGATTACAACTTTGTCAGGTTGCGCCCTTATCCCTGAACCCACGGTATAAAGCCCATCGCACCACATAACCCAGAGTCGCCCATGAAATTGCTGATCGTCGAAGACCAACAAAAAACCGGCCACTACCTGCGTCAGGGCCTGGCCGAGGCGGGTTTTACCACCGAATTGGTGGCCGACGGTACCACCGGCCAACACTTGGCATTGACCGGTGACTACGACCTGCTGATTCTCGACGTGATGCTGCCGGGCCGCGATGGTTGGCAGATCCTGCAAGCCGTGCGCAGCGCCGGCCTGGAGACACCCGTGCTGTTCCTCACCGCCCGCGATGCGGTGGAAGACCGCGTGCACGGCCTGGAGCTGGGCGCCGATGATTACCTGGTCAAGCCCTTCGCGTTCTCTGAACTGCTGGCCCGAGTGCGCAGCCTGTTGCGCCGTGGGGGCAGTGCGCCTCAGGAAACCTCCCTGCAACTGGCCGACCTGCGCTTGGACCTGATACGCCGTCGTGTTGAACGCGACGGCCAACGCATCGACCTCACAGCCAAGGAGTTTTCCCTGCTGGAACTGCTGCTACGCCGTCAGGGTGAAGTGCTGCCCAAGTCACTGATCGCCTCACAGGTCTGGGACATGAATTTCGACAGCGATACCAACATCATCGAAGTGGCGATCCGCCGACTGCGATTGAAAGTCGACGACAGCTACCCCAACAAACTGATCCATACCGTACGCGGCATGGGGTATGTGCTGGAGGAGCGATGCAGTTGATCCAGCGTCTGTCTCTCGCCAGCCGACTGGCGCTGTTGTTTGCCGCCTGCACCGCCGTGGTCTCGTTGCTGGCTGGTGTGTTGTTCAACCGCGCCAGCGAAGCGCACTTCGTCGAGCTGGATCAACAGCTGCTCGACAGCAAGCTCATCGCGTTGCGCAGCACCTTGCAAGGCGTCGACACTCCGCAGTTATTCGCCCAACGTGAAGCGCAGTTGCGCGCAGAACTCAATCGCCAGCCCGATCTCGCCCTGCGTATCAGCGCGGCGGGCCAGCGCTGGCTGGATGGCGCGCCGGGCGTAGCGTTACCGGAGTCACCCGGTCTGCATCGCCTGCAGAGCGCCGGCACGGACTACCGCGTGTACAACGCGCCGCTGATCGCCGACCAGCCGGATTCACCACACCTGAGCCTGATGCTCGACATCACTCACCATCAACATTTTCTGCAACGCATGCAGCACCTGATCTGGCTCACCGTCGGCCTCTCTGCCCTGGCCACCGCACTGCTCGGCGCCTGGGCCGCACGCAGCGGGCTGAGGCCGTTGCGGCGCATGGGCGAAGTGGCTGCCAGTGTGTCCGCCCACTCCCTGACCCAACGCCTGCCGCAGCAACAGATGCCGGCGGAACTGGCGGATCTGGCCCAAGCCTTCAACGCCATGCTCGAACGCCTGGACGACGCCTTCCAGCGTCTCTCGGCCTTCTCCGCCGATATCGCCCATGAGCTGCGTACGCCGCTGTCGAACCTGCTCACCCACACCCAGGTGATCCTCACTCAACCACGCCCCCTGGAGGATTACCGCGAGGCGCTGCACAGCAACCTGGAAGAGCTGCAATGGATGGCGCAGTTGGTGAATGACATGCTGTACCTGGCCAAGGCCGATCATGGCTTGCTCATGCCTAAGCGCGAACCGCTGGCCCTGGCCGATGAAGTGGAGGCGTTGCTGGAGTTTTTCGCGTTGCTGGCTGAGGACGCACAGGTCAGCCTGATTCGCGAAGGCTCCGCCCACATCTGCGGGGATCGCGGGATGCTGCGGCGGGCATTGTCGAACTTATTGGATAACGCACTGCGCTTTACCCCAGCAGGCGGCGAAGTGCGGGTGCGGATGGAGGACGGGGTACGATTGACCGTCGAAAACACCGGGGAAGGTATTCCAGCGCCGTTGTTACCGAGGTTGTTTGATAGGTTCTACCGGGCCGACCCAGCGCGCCATGAGGGTAGCAGCGAGCACGCGGGGCTGGGACTGGCGATCACCCAGTCGATTGTGCGGGCCCACGGGGGCAGGATCTTTTGTGAGTCTGGCACTGACTGGACAAGGTTTGTGATTGAGTTACCCAAGGGACATTGATGCAAGCTGTACCGGCCCTATCGGGGGCAAGCCCCCTCCCACATTTTTGATTTGTGAACACATTCAAGTGTGGGAGGGGGCTTGCCCCCGATAGCGGTCTGGAGACTTACGAATATCTCAGCGCATGCGCCGGCTCGATCTTCGCCGCCCGGTAAGCAGGATAAAGCGTCGCCAAAAAGCTCAACACAAACCCCGCCGTGCAAATTAGCACCACATCCCCACCCTGCAACTCTGAAGGCAGGTTACTGACGAAATACACGTCCGAACTGAAGATATGCTGCCCAGTCACCCGCTCCACCCAGCCCACCAGCTCACTCACGTTCAGCGCCGCAATCACCCCCAGCACGCCGCCGATCAGGGTGCCGACGATACCGATCACGGTGCCCTGCACCATAAAGATCGCCATGATCTGCCGAGGCGTGGCGCCGATGGTACGCAAAATCGCGATGTCGGCGCCCTTGTCGTTCACCACCATGATCAGCGTGGCGATGATGTTGAACGCGGCGACCGCGACAATCATCAGCAACAACAGGCCGATCATGGTTTTTTCCATTTTCATCGCGCTGAACAGACTGCCCTGGGTGTGGGTCCAGTCATCCGCCTTGTAGGCCGAGCCCAGGCTGGCGGCGATGTCCGCCGAGACCTTGGGCGCCGCATACAGGTCTTTCACCGCCAGGCGCACGCTCTGCACCTGGTTGGGCTGCCAATGCTGGATCTCGGCCGCGTCAGCCATGTGGATCAGGGCCATGGAGCCATCCAGCTCGGCGCCGACCTTGAAGATGCCCACCACGTTCAAGCGCTGCATACGCGGGGTGATACCACCGGGCGCGGTGCTGATTTCCGGCACAATCAAAGTGAGTTTGTCACCCACGTTCAAGCGAAAACGCCGTGCGGTGATTTCACCCACCACCACCCCGAACTCGCCGGGCTTAAGGTCTTCGAGCTTACCCTGCACGATATGCTGGGCCACAATCGACACTTTGCCTTCCTGGGCCGGGTCGACGCCGCTGATCTCAATCGGCTGCATCGCGCCCTTGTAGGAGAACATGCCGTCCATTTGCGTGAAAGGCACTGCGGCAGTCACTTCCGGATTCTGCATCGCGGCGGCGGCCACGGGCTGCCAATCGTCAATCGGCTTTACACCCACGATGGTGGCGTGGGGCACCATGCCCAAGATGCGCGAGCTCATTTCACGCTGGAAGCCATTCATCACCGACAACACCACGATCATCGCCAGCACGCCCAGGGCGAGGCCGATCATCGAGGTCATCGAGATAAACGAAACAAAACGGTTGCGGCGCTTGGCGCGGGTATAGCGCGTGCCGATGAAAATCGATAACGGTCTGAACATTCGCGGGCACCGTTGAAAAAATAGAAAACCCGGCGTCAGGCACCGGGCTTGAAACAGGTCAGATGGCGACCAGATGACCTTCTTGCAGGTGCAACACGCGGTCCATCTGACGGGCCATGCTCATGTCATGGGTCACCACCAGGAACGCGGTGCGCATCTGTGTGCTCAGCTCCAGCATCAAGTCCTTGATGCCTTGGGCGGTGTGGGAGTCGAGGTTGCCGGTGGGTTCGTCGAGCATCACCAGGCCCGGGTTGTTCACCAGGGCGCGAGCGATGGCCACACGTTGGCGCTCGCCGCCGGACAGTTCAGCCGGCTTGTGCTCCAGGCGATGGCCCAGGCCAACGCGCTCCAGCAGGGCTTTGGCGCGCTGGCGGGCCTCTGGGATCGCGGTCTTGCCGATCAACAGCGGCATGCACACGTTTTCGAGCGCGGTGAATTCCGGCAACAAGTGGTGGAACTGGTACACAAAGCCGAGCGAACGATTGCGCAACTGACCACGGGCCTTTTCACCCAGGGCCGACAACTCTTCGCCCGCCAGCCACACGCTGCCCTGGGACGGCGTATCGAGGCCGCCCAACAGGTTCAGCAAGGTACTTTTGCCGGAACCGGAGCTGCCGACAATCGCCACACGCTCGCCGGGGTGCAGCTCAAGTTGCAGGTTGGCCAGCACCACCACCGATTCCGGGCCTTCCTCGTAGGATTTGCCCAGGTTGCGGCAGCTCAAGATTGCTTTTTCACTCATGCCCGATTCACTCATAACGTAAGGCCTGTGCTGGCTGGGTACGTGCCGCGCGCCAGGCTGGATACAGGGTGGCAAGGAAGCTCAATACCAACGCGGCGCCGCCCACCATCAACACGTCCTGGGTTTGCACCTGGGACGGCAAGTAATCGATGAAGTAAACGTCGGCGTTGAGAAACTTGTGGCCGATCAGGGTTTCGAGCCCGGCGATAGCAGCGCTGACGTTGAGCGCGGCCAGAATGCCGACGGCGGTGCCGATCAAGGTGCCGACCACGCCAATCACGGTGCCCTGCACCATGAAGATCGCCATGATCTGCCCCGGCGTGGCGCCGAGGGTGCGCAAAATCGCGATATCGCCCTTCTTGTCATTCACCACCATCACCAGCGTGGAGATGATGTTGAACGCGGCCACGGCGACGATCAGCAGCAACAGCAGGCCGATCATGGCTTTTTCCATGCGGATGGCCTGGTACAGGTTGCCGTGGGTACGGGTCCAGTCGCGGGCGTAATACTGGCTCTCACCCAAGTGCTGGGCGATGTCCCATGCGGCGCGCGGGGCATCGAACAGGTCGTTGAACTTCAGGCGCAGGCCTTGTACCTGGTCTGGCTGCCAGCGATGCAGGCGAGCCAGGTCGGTGAGGTTGGTCAGGCCCAGGTAACCGTCGATCTCGCCGGCGCCGACGTGGAAGGTACCCACCACCGTAAAGCGCTTCATACGAGGAAACATGCCGGCCGGGGTCACGGTGACTTCCGGCGCGACGAAAGTCAGCTTGTCGCCCAGCGTCACGCCGAGCTTGGCGGCGGCCTTGTCACCGATCACGATGCCGAAGTCGCCGGGCGCCAGGTCATCGAGTTTGCCTTGCAGCATGAACTTGTCGATGATCGAGACCTTGCGCTCCTGGGCCGGGTCGATGGCATTGAGCAGGATCTTCTGCACCTTGCCGTCGTTGGTCAGCAGCCCCTGCATCTGGGTGAACGGCGCAACAGCCAGTACCTTGGGGTTCTGCTTGACCTTGTCGGCCAGGCTTTGCCAGTCACTGATAGGCGCGTCGCCCTCAATGGTCGCGTGGGGCACCATGCCCAGCACGCGGGTGCGCATCTCATGATCAAAGCCGTTCATCACCGACAGCACCACAATCATCACGACCACGCCCAAGGCGAGCCCGATCATCGAGGTCAAGGAAATGAACGACACAAAATGATTGCGACGCTTTGCACGGGTATAACGCGTGCCAATAAATACGAAGAGAGGTCTGAACATGTCGGGGCTTGTTCGGAGGAAAAGAAGACGTCCCGGTGGCGGGGTCTGGTAAGCAGCTTTACACTCTGACCATTACCGCTAGCTGGGGTTCGCCATGTCGACATTAGATGAAGAAGAGCGCCGCGAATACTACCGTATCGACGACATGATCGCACTTCAAATCAAAAGCCTGTCTGCCCCCGAAGCGGCGAGCAAGGAAGTGTTGCTAGATGATTCGCCGCTGTTCAATTTGCTCAGTGAATTACACCTGAGTGAATTCGAAGCCCAGCACCTGCTGCGCCAGATCAGCGAGAAAGATCGCAGCCTGGCTGCCTTCCTCAAAGTCCAGAACAAACGCCTGGATCTGCTCAGCCAAGTCATGGCGCAAAGCCTGCGCAATGAAGTCGGCGCCCCACAGCCGGTGATCATTTCCGAGGGCGGCATCGACTTCCAGTACCCTACTCCCCTCGCCCCTGGCGCACACCTCGCGGTCAAGTTGGTGCTGATGCCCCAGGCGCTCGGCCTGTTGCTGCGTGCGCGGGTAACTCACTGCGACCCCAAGGGCGACGGTTTTGACGTGGGCACTGAGTTCGAATCCATGACCGACGCCCAGCGCCAGCTACTGGCGCGCTACATCCTGCAGAAACAAGCCCAGGAACGCCGCCTGGCGCGGGAACAAAGCGACGCCCAAGACACCTGAATAGCATTCACCCCGCCAGACAAGCTGGCGCAAAGGAGCAACTGTGACCCTGATCTACGGCCACCGCGGTGCCAAAGGCGAAGCACCGGAAAACACCCTGACCAGCTTTCAGGAGTGCCTCAAGCACGGCGTACGCCGCTGCGAACTGGATTTGCACCTGTCCATGGACGGCGAGTTGATGGTGATCCACGACCCGACCCTCAAGCGCACCGCTGACCGCCGCGGCAAGGTCGTCGAATATTCGGCGGCAGACCTGGTGAAGATGGACGCGCGCAAAGGCGGTCCGGGCTGGGTCAAGCCCTGCCCTATTCCACGCCTTGAAGAGCTGTTCGAAAAATGCGACTTCGATCACTGGCAACTGGAAGTCAAAAGCGCTTCGCGCACCCGCGCGGCCACCACCGTGCTGGCGATCCGCGAAATGGCCGTACGCCACGGCTTGATGGACAAGGTCACCGTCACCTCCAGCTCGCGGGAAGTATTGAAAGCAGCGGTAGAACTCACCCCCGACCTGTCACGCGGCCTGGTAGCCGAATACGCCTGGCTCGACCCGCTGAAGGTCGCGCAGAACTACGGCTGTGAGTATTTGGCGTTGAACTGGACGTTGTGCACCCCTGAGCGTCTGGAAAAAGCCCAGCGCCAGGGCTTGCACGTGTCCGTGTGGACGGTCAACGAACCTGCGCTGATGCGCAGGCTCGCCGACTTCGGCGTAGATAGCCTGATTACAGACTTTCCCGGTTTGGCCACTGCCACCCTCGGGAATTACTGAAATCGGTCTCCCCGGCCGGCTCAGGCCACCGGCCGGAGCCGCTCAAAAAAGCCGGTTGAGGCCGTCGTAAGCCGCTACCCGATAGGCTTCGGCCATGGTCGGGTAGTTAAACGTGGTGTTCACAAAATACTTGAGCGTATTTAGCTCACCCGGCTGGTTCATGATGGCCTGGCCGATGTGCACGATCTCCGAGGCCTGGTAGCCGAAGCAATGCACGCCAAGCACTTCCAGGGTTTCACGGTGGAACAGGATCTTCAGCATGCCTTGCGGCTCACCGGCAATCTGCGCACGCGCCATGCTCTTGAAAAACGCCTTGCCCACTTCATAAGGCACCTTGGCCTTGGTCAGCTCGTGCTCGTTCTTGCCGATGGAGCTGATCTCAGGAATCGTGTAGATCCCAGTCGGTACATCGTTCACATAACGCCAGCTGCCATTGTCGACGATGCTGCCCGCCGCTGAACGGCCCTGGTCATGCGCCGCACTGGCCAGGCTTGGCCAGCCAATCACGTCACCGGCGCCGTAGATGTTCGCCACGCAAGTGCGGTAGTTCTCGTCCACTTCGATCTGGCCACGGCTATTGACCTTCACGCCGATGTTTTCCATGCCCAGCTTGTCGGTGTTGCCGGTACGGCCGTTGCACCACAGCAAGGCATCGGCCTTGATCTTCTTGCCGGACTTGAGGTGCAGGATCACCCCGTTGTCCAGGCCTTCGACCCGCTCGTACTCTTCGTTGTGGCGCACGGTGATGTTGTTGTTGCTGAAGTGGTAACTCAACGCCTGGGAAATTTCCGAATCGAGGAAGCTCAGCAACTGGTCGCGGTTATCCACCAGCTCCACCAATACACCCAGGCCGCTGAAGATCGAGGCGTATTCACAGCCAATCACGCCGGCGCCGTAGATGATCAGTTTGCGCGGGGTGTGGCCCAGGCTCAGGATGGTGTCGCTATCGTAGATACGCGGGTGGTGAAAATCGATATCCGCCGGGCGATACGGGCGCGAGCCGGTGGCGATGATGATGTGCTTGGCCACGAGTTTCTCGACCACACCGTTCGGGCAAACCACTTCGACGGTTTGCTCGTCGGCGAAGCTGCCGGTGCCGAAGAACAGGTCGACACGGTTACGGGCGTAGTAGCCGGTACGCGATGCGACTTGCTTGGAGATAACTTTCTCGGCGCTTTTCAATACATCCGGGAACGAAAACCAGCGCGGCTCACCAATGGCCCGGAACATCGGGTTGGTGTTGAACTGCATGATCTGGCGCACCGAGTGACGCAAGGCCTTGGACGGGATGGTACCCAGGTGGGTGCAGTTGCCGCCGACCTGGCGACGGCTATCGACCATCGCCACCTTGCGCCCCGCTTTGGCGGCGTTCATCGCCGCACCTTCTCCAGCCGGGCCGGAACCCAGTACCACCACGTCGTAGTTGTAGACAGCCATGCGTACTCCTCAGAACAGGCCAGGCGCACGGTTGGGACGCCTGGCTAAATCATGCCGCGGCCAGCGGTCATGAAGGACATTTTGGCTCAAGTGTGTGAACCGGGGCACAGTCTATATAAGGCTCAACGCCGCGCACATTAACCCTTGGTCGCGTCGTAGGCCAGTTTTGCCGTCACTACAGGGTAAGGAAAATGGAATTACACTGCCAGCACGCACTTTTGCTGGGTTGGTCATTATGCGATATGTCGCTGTGTGTTTATTACTGATGCTGTCGGTGACGGTGCAGGCCAATGAGGCTGAACGCCTACGGCAAGCCGGTTTTCCTGCGCAATCCCATGGGTTAGCCCTGAAGAACCAAGTGGTGCTGACCTACCTCTGGGCGGATGTCTACGCGGCGGCGCTGTATGCCCCCGCCGAAACGCCCGCAAAGCCCGCCTGGGAACAGCAACGGGCGCTGCGCCTTGAGCTGTATTACTTTCGTGATATCGAGCGCAGTGATGTGATTAAAGCGGCCAACACCACACTCAAGCGCCAGCAGGTCGACGCCCGGTTGAAGCCGGAAGTAGACAAGCTGCATGCCCGCTTTCGCGATATCTATAAGGGCGACCGGTATGCGCTGGATTTCCGGCCTGGCCGTGGATTGTCGCTGGAGATCAATGGAGAGACGGTGTTCAGCAGCAGTGACGATGAATTGGCCAGGGCTTACTTGGGCATTTGGTTGGCGCCAAAAGGGTTGTCGGAGGGGTTGCTGGATTAGCAGGGTGTCAGTTCTGGCCTCATCGGGGGCAAGCCCCCTCCCACATTTGACTGTATTCACATATCTAGACCTGTGAACACAGTCAGTGTGGGAGGGGGCTTGCCCCCGATGAGGCCCTGACAGGCAGCACAAAACTCCCAGGCATAAAAAAGCCCCGAACCAGTCGGGGCCTTTTCATTTACTGCAAAGGCTTAACGCGGAAACGCAGGCGGGTTAACCCCAGCCATGTCTTCCATCACGCGAACCACCTGGCAGCTGTAGCCGAACTCGTTGTCGTACCACACGTACAGCACAACACGGTTGTCCTGGGTGATGGTCGCCTCGGCGTCCACCACACCGGCGTGGCGCGAGCCAACGAAGTCGGTGGAGACCACTTCCTGCGAGTTGACGAAGTCGATTTGCTTATGCAGATCAGAGTGCAGCGCCATGTAGCGCAGGTACTCGTTCATCTCTTCGCGGGTAGCGGCTTTCTCAAGGTTCAGGTTGAGAATGGCCATCGACACGTTTGGCGTCGGTACGCGGATCGCGTTACCGGTCAGCTTGCCAGCCAGCTCAGGCAAAGCCTTGGCAGCAGCAGTGGCAGCACCGGTCTCGGTGATCACCATGTTCAACGCGGCGCTACGGCCACGGCGATCGCCCTTGTGGAAGTTGTCGATCAGGTTCTGGTCGTTGGTGTACGAGTGAACGGTTTCAACGTGGCCGTTAACGATACCGAACTTGTCATTCACAGCCTTCAGCACCGGCACGATGGCGTTGGTGGTGCAGGAAGCGGCGGACACGATCTTGTCGTCAGCGGTGATTTCGCCATGGTTGATGCCATGCACGATGTTCTTCAGCTTGCCCTTGCCCGGCGCGGTCAGGACAACGCGGTCGACACCCGGGCAGGCCAAGTGCTGGCCCAGGCCTTCGGCATCACGCCATACGCCGGTGTTGTCCACCAGCAGGGCGTCCTTGATGCCGTACTGGGTGTAATCCACCTCAGTCGGGTTCTTCGCGTAGATCACCTGGATCAGGTTACCGTTGGCGGTGATTGTGCTGTTTTCTTCGTCGATGACGATGGTGCCGTTGAACGGACCGTGTACCGAGTCACGACGCAAGAGGCTTGCGCGCTTGGTCAGGTCGTTTTCAGCACCCTTGCGCACAACGATGGCCCGCAGGCGCAGGCCGTCGCCGCCACCGGTTTTTTCGATCAGGATGCGCGCCAGCAGGCGGCCGATACGACCGAAGCCGTACAGCACAACATCGGTGCCTTTGCGGGCAGCGGCGTTTTGCTGGCCAACCACGTCAGCCATCTCTTCGCGTACAAATTGCTCGGCGCTGCGGCCGTTGCCTTCGTTGCGGAATTTGTAGGCCAGCTTGCCCAGGTCTACCGAAGCCGCGCCGAGCTTGAGCTCGCTCATGGCTTTAAGCAGTGGGAATGTTTCGTGGACGGAGAGTTCGCTGTCGTCGGCAGAACGATGACGCGCAAAGCGGTGAGCTTTGAGAATCGCGATGACAGACTGGTTGATCAGGCTGCGGCCATAGATCGAGCTCACCACATTGTTATTGCGGTACAGCTGGCCGATAAGCGGAATCATCGCTTCTGCGAGTGCTTCACGGTCGATCCATTCACCAAGACACTGGTCGGGCTTCTGAGTCACGGTAACCTTCCACATGTAGGGGCAGAAAAAAGGGGCTACATTATGCCGCCCGACCGCCCTCGGAGCAATGCGCGCCCGGCAACAAAAACAGCTTGCGAAAAATTGACACCCCGCTGGAGCCCAGTAAATACGCGGGTTCCAGAAGGCCACTAGTTGACTGACAACGGCAACTTGTCCGTAACCCTCCGAAAACCTCGCAGGTTTTGGCACTACATATTGAGTCAAATCCGGCCATTGTTTGTCTTAGCCACTACATTTCCTACAAACCGTATTAGGCTCAGTCAGCAACTGACAGACGGCGCCTAGGACCGTTACAATTACCGACTTTGTCGCAACGCTTGGAGCTCAACCTTCCGTGCCCGTCCTGCGTCTACCGCTTCTCCCTGCTGCGGCAGGCAAACAGCACTGGGGCAACCTGCCCGGTGCCGCCCTGAGCCTGGCCATTGCCGAGGCTGCCAGCGCAGCCAAGCGCTTTACCTTGCTGCTCACCGCCGACAGCCAAAGTGCCGAACGGCTGGAGCAGGAGCTGAGCTTCTTCGCCCCCGATTTGCCGGTGCTGCATTTCCCCGATTGGGAAACCCTGCCCTACGACCTGTTTTCGCCGCACCAGGACATCATCTCCCAGCGCATCGCCAGCCTGTACCGTTTGCCGGAACTGGCCCACGGCGTGCTGGTGGTGCCGATCACCACGGCCTTGCACCGCCTGGCGCCGACCAAGTTCCTGCTGGGCAGCAGCCTGGTGCTGGATATCGGCCAGAAGCTCGATGTCGAGCAGATGCGCACGCGCCTGGAAGCCAGCGGCTACCGCTGCGTCGACACGGTGTACGAGCACGGTGAGTTCGCGGTGCGTGGTGCGCTGATAGACCTGTTCCCGATGGGCAGCAAACTGCCCTACCGCATCGACCTGTTCGATGACGAAATCGAGACCCTGCGCACGTTCGATCCCGAGAACCAGCGCTCCATCGACAAGGTGGAGTCGGTCAAGCTGCTGCCCGCCCGCGAGTTCCCGCTGCAAAAAGACGCAGTCACGCGCTTTAAGGCACGCTTTCGCGAACGCTTCGACGTGGACTTCCGCCGCTGCCCAATCTTCCAGGACTTGAGCAGCGGGATTACACCGGCCGGTATCGAGTACTACCTGCCGCTGTTCTTCGACGAAACCTCGACCCTGTTCGATTACCTGCCCCAAGACACTCAAGTGTTCTCGCTGCCGGGCATTGAGCAGGCGGCGGAAAACTTCTGGAACGACGTGCGCAACCGCTACGAAGAGCGCCGCGTCGACCCTTCCCGGCCTTTATTGCCACCCGCCGAGCTGTTCCTGCCGGTGGAAGACTGCTTCGCACGCCTGAAAAGCTGGCCGCGTGTGGTCGCCAGCCAGCAAGACGTGGACGCCGGCAGTGGCCGCGAGCGCTTCCCCGCGCAGACGCTGCCTAACCTGGCGATTGAAGCCAAGGCCAGCCAGCCACTGGAAGCGTTATCCAACTTCCTTGGCGATTTCCCCGGTCGCGTGCTGTTCACTGCCGAATCCGCTGGTCGCCGCGAGGTGCTGCTAGAGTTGCTGGAACGCTTGAAGCTGCGGCCGAAAACCGTCGACAGCTGGCCGGATTTTGTAAAAAGCAAAGAACGCCTGGCGATCACCATTGCGCCGCTGGACGAAGGCTTGCTGCTGGAAGACCCGGCCCTGGCGCTGATCGCCGAAAGCCCGTTGTTCGGCCAGCGCGTGATGCAGCGTCGTCGCCGTGAAAAACGCGCAGATGCCAACAACGACGCGGTGATCAAGAACCTCACCGAACTGCGCGAAGGCGCGCCGGTGGTGCATATCGACCACGGCGTCGGCCGCTACCTGGGCCTGCAAACCCTGGAGATCGACAACCAGGCCGCTGAATTTCTCACCATGGAATACGCCGAGGGCGCGAAGCTCTACGTGCCAGTGGCCAGCCTGCACCTGATCGCCCGCTACACCGGCAGCGACGACGCCCTGGCGCCGTTGCACCGCTTGGGCTCCGAGACCTGGCAAAAAGCCAAGCGCAAAGCCGCCGAACAAGTGCGCGATGTGGCCGCCGAATTGCTCGACATTTATGCGCGCCGTGCTGCCCGCGAAGGCTATGCGTTTGCCGACCCGAAAGCCGACTACGCCACCTTCAGCGCCGGGTTTGCCTTCGAAGAAACCCCAGACCAGCAAACCACCATCGAAGCTGTGCGCGCCGACATGCTCGCACCCAAGCCGATGGACCGCCTGGTCTGTGGCGACGTGGGCTTCGGCAAGACCGAAGTGGCCATGCGCGCCGCCTTCATTGCGGTACACGGTGGCCGCCAAGTAGCGATTCTGGTCCCAACCACCCTGCTCGCCCAGCAGCACTACAACAGCTTCCGCGACCGCTTTGCCGATTGGCCGGTGACCGTGGAAGTGATGAGCCGCTTCAAGTCCGCCAAGGAAGTGAACGCTGCCATCGCCGACCTGGCCGAGGGCAAGATCGATATCGTGATCGGTACCCACAAGCTGCTGTCGGACGATGTGAAGATCAAGAACCTGGGCCTGGTGATCATCGACGAAGAACACCGCTTTGGCGTACGCCAGAAAGAACAGCTCAAGGCCCTGCGCAGTGAAGTCGACATTCTGACCCTCACCGCCACGCCGATTCCGCGCACGCTGAACATGGCCGTATCGGGCATGCGCGACCTGTCGATCATCGCTACGCCGCCGGCGCGCCGCTTGTCGGTGCGCACCTTTGTGATGGAGCAGAACAAAAGCACAGTCAAGGAAGCGCTGCTGCGCGAATTGCTGCGCGGCGGGCAGGTGTACTACCTGCACAACGACGTGAAAACCATTGAAAAATGCGCCGCCGACCTGGCAGAACTGGTGCCTGAAGCCCGTATCGCCATCGGCCACGGGCAGATGCGCGAGCGCGAACTCGAACAGGTGATGAGCGACTTCTACCACAAGCGTTTCAACGTGCTGATCGCCTCGACCATCATCGAGACCGGCATCGACGTGCCAAGCGCTAACACCATCATCATCGAGCGCGCCGACAAGTTCGGCCTGGCACAGCTGCACCAATTGCGCGGCCGTGTCGGCCGTAGTCACCACCAGGCCTACGCCTACCTGCTGACACCGCCACGCCAACAGATCACTTCCGACGCCGAAAAGCGCCTGGAAGCCATCGCCAACACCCAGGACCTGGGCGCCGGTTTTGTGCTGGCCACCAACGACCTGGAAATCCGTGGCGCCGGCGAATTGCTGGGCGACGGCCAGAGCGGGCAGATACAGGCCGTAGGTTTCACTCTCTATATGGAGATGCTCGAGCGTGCGGTGAAAGCGATCCGCAAGGGCGAGCAGCCAAACCTCGATCAACCCCTCGGCGGCGGACCGGAGATCAACCTGCGCTTGCCAGCGTTGATCCCCGAAGACTACCTGCCGGATGTGCATGCGCGGCTGATCCTGTACAAACGCATCGCCTCGGCCACCGACGAAGAAGGGCTCAAGGACCTGCAAGTGGAGATGATTGACCGCTTCGGCCTGCTGCCGGAACCGACCAAGAACCTGGTGCGCCTGACCTTGCTCAAATTGCAGGCCGAGCAGCTTGGCATCAAGAAGGTCGATGCCGGGCCACAAGGCGGGCGTATCGAGTTTGAAGCGCAGACGCCGGTAGACCCATTGGTGCTGATCAAGCTGATCCAGGGTCAGCCCAATCGCTACA
Organism: Pseudomonas viridiflava; assembly: GCF_900583165.1. Taxonomy (GTDB): domain Bacteria; phylum Pseudomonadota; class Gammaproteobacteria; order Pseudomonadales; family Pseudomonadaceae; genus Aquipseudomonas. The sequence continues at coordinate 20,416 of NZ_UTKY01000116.1, forward strand.
AGTTCGAAGGGGCTACGCTGTTCAAGTTCATGGTGCCGATGGAACGCGCCGAAGAACGCTTTAATACATTGGAGGCGTTGTTCGAGCGCCTCATTCCGAAATCTGTTTGAAGGACGCCCTCATGCGCCTGTTCCGCATCCTGAGCCTGTTGTTGGTGGTCGTGGCCCCGTCGGCATTCGCCGACAGCCCGTACCAGGTGGAAATGATCCTGGTGCGCCAAAATGCCGAACCGGTGATCAGCAGCCGTGCCGCCCCGGAAAACTGGGATGCTGGGGCCGAGCGCCTGGGCGACAAGATGAGCCCTCCGCGCCTGAACAACATCGTCGACAAGCTGCGCGCCGACAACAGTTACACCGTGTTGGCGCACAAGGCTTGGGAGCAGAACCTCGGCGAACAAGCGGTAAAAATTGCCATCACCGACGGTCAGGAGCAGTTTGGTCAGTTTCCTATCGAGGGCGTGCTCAGCCTGCAATTGGGGCGTTTCACCGATATCGACGCCAATTTCTGGATCAACCAGTTCGACAGCAACGGCAGCGTGATCGCCAGCGAACACTTGGCCCAGACCGACGTGCGCACCAAAAACAACCAGCTCAACTACCTTGATGGCGGCCACTTGGCGCTGCTGATCAAGATCACTTCGCTGACCGCCAAGCCCCCCAGCGCGCCACCGCCCGACATTCAGGACTGATCCCGCGCCATGCCCCTGACGTCGCAGTTGACCAAACCCCTGGCCCCGTCGTGGGCCAATCGCTTTAAAGAGCAAAGCCTTGAGCGCGGGCGGCGGTATGCCCTGGAGAACCGGGTGCGCATCGTCGAGTCCGGCGACAGTACGATTGTCGCCAGTTGCGAAGGCTCGGGCGGCAACGTCTACCGGCAAACCATCTCGCTGCGCGAGTCGGCCAAGGGCACATTGATCCTGGTCGACAGCCGCTGTACCTGCCCGGTGCACACCAACTGCAAACACATCGCTGCCGTATTGCTCAAGGTCCAGGAAACCCTGGCCTACCCCGCCGCTGCCCAGGATGCCGAACTGCTGGAAAAGCTCCAGGCCGTGCTGGATAACCGCCCGGTGTTGCCACAGGTGGTGATGGAAGACGTACCGCCGGTGCCACGCCTGTGGCTGGCCAGTGTGGAGTTCAGTGCATTTGAACCGCGCAACGGCAAGATGCAGCGCTATATCCAGCACCGTGCGGCGCTGTCGTTCAACTACTTGGGCAACTATGTCAGTGGGCAGAAGAACGCCGATATTGTGGTGCGCCAGGAGACCCAAAGCCTGCGCATCAAACGGCATCCTGAGATGGAGCAGCCGTATCGCGAGCATTTGCGTTTACTGGGCTTCAAGATCGCCACACGCCAGAGCAAAGCCCTGCCGGAGAGCGCCGGCGAGCTGTTCGAGATGGTCAATGACAGCGCCTGGTTGAACTTCACGTTGAACGCATCCCCCACCTTGCGCGCCGAAGGGTGGGAGTTGCAGATCGATGAAGACTTCGGCTTCGACCTGAGCGCCGTCGATGACTGGTACGCCACGGTCGATGAAGGGCCGGAGCGTGACTGGTTTGATCTGGAGCTGGGGATTATCGTCAACGGTGAGCGACTGAGCTTGCTGCCGATCCTGCTGAACCTGATGCGCTCCCACACCGAGATCCTCAACCCGGAGAAGCTTGCGCGGCGCCGCGATGATGAGCTGATCCTGGTGAATATCCCCGGCCTGCCCAATGGCCATGGCCCGCTGCAAGTGGCGCTGCCCTACGGTCGCTTGAAACCCGTGCTGGCAACCTTGGGTGAGTTTTACCTACAGGAGTCCGGCACCACCACATTGCGCCTGGCCAAGGCGGATGCGATCCGGCTGAACCCGCTGGAAGCCCTGCCCCTGCAATGGGAGGGTGGCGAGAAGATCCGCAACTTCGCCCAGCGCCTGCGGGATATCAAGGATTTCACCAGCTTGGCGCCCGAAGGGTTGAATGCGACCTTGCGCCCGTATCAGCTGGAAGGTTTGAGCTGGATGCAGTCACTGCGCCAGCTCGACGTCGGCGGCATTCTTGCGGATGACATGGGCCTGGGCAAAACCCTACAGACCCTGGCGCATATTCTTACCGAGAAGGCCGCCGGGCGTCTCGACCGCCCCTGCATGGTGGTGATGCCTACCAGCCTGATCCCCAACTGGTTGGATGAAGCGGCGCACTTCACGCCGCAGCTCAAGGTACTGGCGCTGTATGGGGCAGGGCGTAAGAAACATTTCGCCAGCTTGCAGGACTATGACCTGCTGCTGACCACCTACGCCCTGCTGCCCAAAGATATCGAAGTGCTCGCCGCGCAGCCTTTGCATGTGCTGATCCTCGATGAAGCCCAGTACATCAAGAACCCCAACAGCAAAGCCGCTCAGGCCGCCCGCGAGCTGAATGCACGGCAACGGTTGTGCCTGAGCGGCACACCACTGGAAAACCACCTGGGCGAGTTATGGTCGCTGTTTCACTTCCTGCTGCCGGGCTGGCTGGGCGATGTAAAAAGCTTCAATCGCGATTACCGCGTGCCCATCGAAAAGCGCGCCAGTGATGTGCGATTGCAACACCTCAACGGTCGGATCAAACCCTTCCTGCTGCGCCGCACCAAAGAGCAAGTGGCTACCGAGCTGCCACCCAAGACCGAGATCATCCACTGGGTCGACCTCAACGAAGCCCAGCGCGACGTATACGAAACCATGCGCCTGGCCATGGACAAGAAAGTACGCGATGAAATTACCCGCAAGGGTGTGGCGCGCAGCCAGATCATCATTCTTGAGGCGCTGCTCAAACTGCGCCAGGTGTGCTGCGATTTACGCCTGGTCAACGACGCCGCCCTGCCCGCCCGAGGCAGCAGCTCGGGCAAGCTCGACAGCCTGATGGAAATGCTAGAGGAACTGTTTGCCGAGGGGCGGCGGATTTTACTGTTTTCCCAATTCACTTCGATGTTGAGCCTGATCGAAGTCGAGCTGAAAAAACGCGGGATTGCCTACGCCCTTCTCACCGGCCAGACCCGTGACCGGCGCACGCCCGTGAAGGACTTCCAGAGCGGCAAGCTACAGATTTTTCTGATCAGCCTGAAGGCTGGCGGCGTAGGCCTGAACCTGACCGAAGCCGACACGGTGATTCATTACGACCCGTGGTGGAACCCGGCCACGGAAAACCAGGCGACGGATCGTGCGTATCGCATCGGCCAGGAGAAGCCGGTGTTTGTGTACAAGATGATTGCCCGGGGCACGGTGGAGGAAAAAATCCAACACCTTCAGAAGGAAAAGTCCGATCTTGCGGCGGGTGTATTGGATGGGCGTACGACGGGGGATTGGCAATTGGGCAATGAGGATATCGAGGCGTTGTTTGCGCCGTTGCCCAACAAGCAAGAGAAGCGCTGAATTCTAGACCGCTATCGCAGGCAAGCCAGCTCCCACATTTGGCCGCATTCCAAAGTTGGAACTCGGTCGAGTGTGGGAGCTGGCTTGCCTGCGATGGCCGCGACGCGGTTTTCAGCCAGGCAACGGAGCAAACAGCGCTTCAATATCCCGCTGCTCCAGCTTCCAACCCGCACCCGCACCCCCCTCAAGCACACCCTTGGCCAATGCCGCCTTCTCCAACTGCAACGCCTGAATTTTCTCTTCCACCGTGCCTCGGGCAATCATCTTGTACACGAACACCGGCTTATCCTGCCCGATTCGGTAAGCACGATCCGTCGCCTGGTTTTCAACTGCCGGGTTCCACCACGGATCGTAGTGGATCACCGTATCGGCAGCGGTCAGGTTCAAGCCAGTGCCGCCCGCTTTCAAGCTGATCAGGAACACCGACGTCTTGCCGTCCTGAAAGTCCTTCACTGGCCTGCGCCGGTCCAGTGTTTCACCGGTGAGAATCGAATAATCGACCTGGCGCTGCTTCAACTCCTCTTCAATCAACGCCAGCATTGAGGTGAATTGCGAGAACAGCAAAACCCGCCGCCCTTCGCTGAGCAGCTCGTCAAGCATCTCCATCAAGCTGCCAAGCTTGCCCGCCCCCGCCCGCGTCGACTTAGACACGGGCGCAGACTTGACCAGGCGCAGGTCACAGCAGACCTGACGCAGCTTGAGCAGTGCTTCAAGAATGATGATCTGACTGCGTGCCACGCCATGGCGACTGATTTCGTCGCGGACCTTCTTGTCCATCGCCACACGTACCGTCTCGTAGACATCGCGCTGGGCATCACTCAAATCCACCCAATGCACAATCTCGGTTTTGGCCGGCAACTCGGTGGCCACCTGCTCTTTTTTTCGCCGTAGCAAGAAAGGCTTGATGCGCGCGGTAAGGTGCTGCATACGCTGCACATTACCGTGCTTTTCGATAGGCGTGCGGTAATCGCGATTGAAGGTCTTGCTGTCGCCCAACCAGCCTGGCAACAGGAAATGAAACAGTGACCAAAGTTCCCCCAGGTGGTTTTCCAACGGGGTTCCGCTCAGACATAAACGCTGGTCGGCAACCAATTGCCGGGCTGCCTGTGCAGCCTTGTTGTTGGGGTTCTTGATGTTTTGTGCTTCGTCGAGAAGCAGCACGCTCCAGCGCTGAGGTTGCAAGACCTCAAGATCTCTTGGCAACAACGCATAGGTGGTGAGCACCAGGTCGTAATCGGTCAAACGCGTGAAATCGCTCTGACGCTGAGCGCCATGCAGGGCCAGTACCTTGAGCTGCGGCGTGAAGCGTGCGGCTTCGTCCATCCAGTTGGGAATCAGGCTGGTGGGCATCACCGCCAGTGCGGGGGTCTGCAAACGGCCAGCCTGTTTTTCGCAAAGCAAATGAGCGAGGGCTTGCAAGGTTTTACCCAAGCCCATGTCGTCGCCAAGAATCCCACCCACCTCCAACTCGCGCAGAGTTTGCATCCAGTTCAGGCCTTCGAGCTGATAGCCACGCAGTTCAGCGTTCAGGCCGATGGGCGCAGGTACTTGGGTATGCGTGGAGCTTTTCAAGCGCCGGGCAAATTCACGCAACCGCTCGCCGCCTTGCCAAACGAGGGGAAGGCCTTCCAGATCGCTGAGTCGCGCCGCATCTGGCGCGCTCAGGCGCAGGGAATCTCCTTCAGGCGCACGCAAGTAGAGCTCACCGAGGGTTGCCATCAAGGGCTTGATTCGACCGTAAGGCAGTGCAACTTTGTCTTGATCAGGATTGCCCAAGTTGACCAGCACACGCTCATCATCGCCGCGCTCGGCCATATAGGCAGGCTCCAGTAGCTTGGGCTGGCGACGCATCAGGTCAAGCACGATTGGCAGCAGGCTATGGCGTTCACCGTTGACCTCGATGCCCAGTTCAAGATCGAACCACTCATGGCCGGGTGACTCTTCGATGTCCGCGTACCAGTGGTCCACGGTTTCTACATCGTAGTAAAACCCTGGGGTGATGATGACTTCCCATCCTGCTTCACGCAGGGCAGGCAGATGGTTTTCGACAAAAACCAGCCAAGCTTCATCTACAGGCAGCTCAAACATCTCCCCGGCGCTTTGCGGGAGCGCCCGGGTTTTACGATTGACTTTTTTGAAGCCGAGTTTTGTCAGCGCTTTGCGCAGTGCCTTTTCGGCGGTCGGTTTGCGCTGGATACGCTGGGTTTCGGTGCCGTTGAGCACCAGAATCGCCTCTGCTCCCTGATCGCTGGCCAGACTCTCGCCATAGCGAAAAGCCAAGGCTGCACGGTGTTCGAAGGTAAGCATTTGCCGACGATGGGCCTGGCTGTAAACGTAGGATTCGTCGCTTCCCAGAGTAAGGCACCCTTGGGGCTCCAGCGTATCCACCACCCGTTCTGTGAGCGCGCGCGGCGGTGGAATCGCGGTGGATAATGCACTGATACGGTGGCTGAACAACGCAACCTGATGGGCTGGAATCACAGGCAATCCACACAGATGGACGGCCAGGTCCTCATCAAGCTCATGCTCAATAACCCCGAGTTCCATGGTGTCGAAGTCCAGGTAATGCAGGGGTTTGAGAGGCAACACCTCGTCCAGCGGTCGCTCACCACTGCGCCACTCGGAGCAATAATTGCCGTCAGGCTCCAAAGCCCAATCGAAACGAGCAGAACGAACCGGGCCAGGCAACAGCGCCAATCCCGCATCCAGCTCAAGAAATAGACGTTGGGTTTTGAGCGCCAACTGCAAAATTTCGGCGCCCGTCTCGCCGGTCAATCGAAAGCTGCTGCCGTAACCACCATAAGATCGTCCCAATAACAGTAGGCGACCAATGCGACTGTCCAGTTCGAGCATGTAACCTGGGGCGCGCCTTAGTGCGTCATCCATCGAAGACAGCGGTTTGATATCCGTATAACCGCCTTTTTTGGAGAAGCGCGCCCGGTACACCTCTAATGACCAATCCATGGAGTAAGCATTGGGTATGAGTTGGTACAGCAAACAGGTGCCACCACTTCGGGATGAGGCCTCATTCGCCGAAGTCGGTTTGGGGATGCTGTTGAGCCAGCTTTCGATCTGGGGGCTAAGACGGTCAATGACAGGCTGTTTTTTCTCACCAAGCTCTTGAGACAGGACTTGGAGGGTGAATAAAACCGTGGCTGAGTGCTTGCAATTGACTCCCACTGGGCAAGAACACACACATTTGATATCCGTCGAATACGGGCCTGCGCCTTCCAGTGCGATCATGAGGCTATAGACATGTCGACCAGAGCCCTTGCAGCGTGCAAAAAGCCTGTGAGGTTCGAACTTGACTATTTCAACACGATTTTCGCCAGCGTAATCAAAGCCCCGCTCAAGAGAGCGAGGATCAAAATTCTCCTGCCAATCCAATTCGACGAGACGTGCAATCAGGTCATTCATGGCGAAACTCTATAACAAGGCATCATGGGACCTAAGCAGGCGAACTCTTACATATCAGCAAGAAAAAGCGACAGCGTGATAAAGACCTGTCCGACACCAAGCCTGCCCGTTATACCCGCCGGCCTTCTTACTCAATCAACTGAGCATCCCGCAACGCGGTAAGCGCCGCCAACCACCGCGGATCCTGCTTATAGTCCGTCGAAGCAATCGCCTGCCCGCGCATCCGCGCAATCCGCGCAGACGGCGTTACCTTCATCCGCTGCGCAGCACTCAGTGCCAACTCTGCGGCAGCCCTATCGTTGCACACCAGACCCATGTCGCAACCGGCACTCAACGCGGCTTCAATACGGCTAGCCGCATCACCCACCACATGGGCACCCGCCATCGACAGGTCATCGCTGAAAATCACCCCGTCAAATTGCAGTTCGCCGCGCAGAATGTCCTGCAACCAACGGCGCGAAAAACCGGCGGGCTGAGCATCGACTTGCGGGTAGATCACATGCGCCGGCATCACCGCCGCCAACTGCTTGCTCAAGCGTGCGAACGGCACCAGGTCATTGGCGCGAATCTGCTCCAGGCTGCGCTCATCATTGGGAATCGCGACGTGGGAATCGGCCTCAGCCCAACCGTGCCCTGGGAAGTGCTTGCCCGTGGCAGCCATGCCAGCGCTGTTCATGCCGCGAATAAAGGCGCCAGCGAGCAAGGCGGCGCGCTCAGGATCGCCTTCGAAGGAACGGGTGCCAACCACGGCGCTGCGTTGGTAGTCCAGGTCCAGGACGGGGGCGAAGCTCAGGTCCAGGCCCACTGCCAATACTTCAGTCGCCATGATCCAGCCACACTGCTCGGCCAGGTATTCGGCATTGGGGTTGTCCGCCAGCGCACGCATGGCCGGCAAGCGCACAAAACCCTGGCGCAGGCGCTGTACGCGACCGCCTTCCTGATCGACCGCCAACAACAGGTCCGGGCGCACCGCACGGATCGACGCGCTTAACTCCCGCACTTGGCGCGGGTGTTCAATATTGCGCGCAAAAATGATCAGGCCGCCCACTTCAGGCTGGCGCAACAGGTGGCGATCCTCGGCCGTGAGCCAGGTACCGGCAACGTCGACCATCAATGAACCTTGCAGGGCAGCAGTCATAAACCTTCCTTAAATAACGCGCACAACCCGTCGCACTCACGCGGCGCACAGGGCGCGGCAAGTACAACAGGTTGCGAATAAATAGCTGAAATCGGCATGGCGGCTAGCTTAGCGGATGCAAGCGGCCGCGCACACCCGGGGCGGTCACACCTTGGCGACGGCCGGGACAGTTTTACTGCGTGGACGCAGTTGCGCCGCGACCATGGCCGGGTCGGTCACGCCGGACTCGGCACGCATGCCAGCAGCGAGGAACGGCACCATCAAGCGCATCACTTGTTCGATAGAGGTGTTCACGCCGAAATCGGTCTCGGCAATGGCCCGCAAGGCTTTGATCCCGGACATGCTGAACGCTGCGGCACCGAGCATGAAGTGCACACGCCAGAACAGTTCGATCGGCGGGATACGTGGGGCCGCTTCATTGACCAGCAGCATATAACGACGGAAGACCTTGCCGTACATGTCTTCCAGGTAGCGGCGCAGGTGGCCTTGGCTCTGGCTGAATGCCAAGCCCAATAAACGCATGAAGATAGAAAGGTCGTTACCGCTGCGTGGTTGCACCACAAGCGCCTGCTCTACCAGCATCTCCAGCAAATCTTCGAGGGTAGGTTTGTTGTCGACCTTGGCCTGACGACGCTCCAGCTCACGGTCGAGGCTGACGCAGAACGGCCCTAGGAAGCGCGAGAATACCGCCTGGATCAGCGCTTTCTTCGAGCCGAAATGGTAATTCACAGCCGCCAGGTTAACCCCAGCCTTGCTGGTAATCAGCCGCAATGAAGTTTCAGCAAATCCTTTTTCCGCGAACAATTGCTCGGCAGCATCGAGAATGCGTTCAACGGTTTCCGACTGGGCCATGGCTACTCCGCCTGACAAACACTTGTTTGAAACATACGTTTCAGGTTGTGTCTTGTCAACCCTGCGGGTTCGTATTCCGGCCGGGCAGTCATGTATTTCATCGCTATTTAATCACATCCACTCAGGTCTGTAGGCAGCGCTCTGTATGCCTTGTAGGACGAATGACTAATGACCGTCCAGCGGAGTCGCAGAAAAGGATGATTGCCAAGCGCAATTCACTGTATATAATCCCAGTCACTGTATAAAAAGACAGAGCGATCAACATGCTAAAACTGACGCCACGCCAAGCTGAGATTCTGGCTTTTATCAAGCGCTGCCTCGATGACAACGGCTACCCGCCGACTCGAGCAGAAATTGCGCTTGAACTGGGTTTCAAGTCCCCCAACGCCGCTGAAGAACACCTCAAGGCCCTCGCTCGCAAAGGCGCGATCGAGATGACTCCTGGTGCTTCACGCGGCATTCGAATCCCTGGCTTCGAAGCCAAGGCCGACGAATCGACACTGCCGATCATCGGTCGCGTCGCTGCCGGTGCACCGATCCTGGCGCAGCAGCACGTCGAGGAATCCTGCAACATCAACCCGACCTTCTTCCACCCTCGTGCCGACTACCTACTTCGGGTGCATGGCATGAGCATGAAGGACGTGGGCATCTTCGATGGCGACCTGCTGGCCGTCCACACCACCCGCGAAGCCCGTAATGGCCAGATCGTCGTCGCCCGTATCGGCGATGAAGTCACCGTCAAGCGCTTCAAGCGCGAAGGCAGCAAAGTCTGGCTACTGGCTGAGAACCCTGAGTTCGCCCCGATTGAAGTGAACCTGAAAGATCAGGATCTGGTGATCGAAGGCTTGAGCGTCGGCGTCATTCGCCGCTAAAGGAGGCATCATGCAGCTCGTGCACACCCCACAACACACACAACTGTCGCTGTTCGAGGCCTTTATGGCCCAACCCCTTGCGCCCATCCTCAAGGAAACGGTCGAAGCGCCCTGGAGCGCCGAACCCGAGGCGTTCAGTGAATTGTCGTTGCGCGGTGCTGCTGGCAGTTGCCTGAGCCTGCTGGCGCCGATCCTTCGCGATCTCAGCGAGGAACAAGATGCTCGCTGGTTAACGCTAATCGCCCCGCCCGCTAGCCTGACCCAGGCCTGGTTACGAGATGCCGGCTTGAACCGTGAGCGTATTCTGCTGCTGCAACCACGCGGCGCGCAAAGTGCCCAGCAGTTGACCTGCGAAGCGCTGCGTTTGGGCCGTAGCCATACGGTGGTGAGTTGGTTGAACCCGTTGAATGCGAGTGCCAAGCAGCAACTGATCAGCGCCGCACGTACGGGCGATGCTCAGAGCTTGAATATTCGATTGGGTTAGACAGCTATCTTGTGAGGGAGCGGGTTTGTGTAGTGAGCGGGCTTGCGTGGTGAGCGGGCTTGCCCCGCGCTGGGCTGCGAAGCAGCCCCAAAACCAGACACCGTGGAATGCCTGATACACCGCATTTATCTATTTAGGGCCGCTTCGCAGCCCAGCGCGGGGCAAGCCCGCTCACCACCCAAGCCCGCTCACCACAACAATCCAGCTTACTGAAGCCCCTCAGCACACACATGCGCAATCAGGCCTCAGTGAAGCACTCGCGATCCATCGTCTTTCTCCGGCTCGCCTTCCGCCAGGCGACCTGCCATCTGCACACCCACGCTCAACATGGCCTTGGCCACTTCCACGTGCTGACCTTGCAGGAACGCTTTAGCGTCCTCGGAAAAATCCAGCGTTACCAGAGAACCCTCGTCCTCAGCCCGGCGCAGCTCGATTCGGCCGTCAGGCAGTTCAACAATTTCCAGAAAGGACGTTGGCATAAAAATCTGTTCTCCACGAAAGGCCGGGATTATATCAGTCATCCACCCGGCCTCGCTGAGGATCTGAAGAGGTTTCTTTACAGCTTGATGAACGGTGCCTTGTACCGAGTAGCTGAACGACGGGGGTGCGTCAGCACTCGTTCAACCCTTCACGAAAGCGCAGCGCCATCTTTTTAAGTTCCTGCCGCCAGCTTTCCAGCTCTGTACGACTCAATGGCTTAGGCTCGTCGTCTTCCAGCGAAACCGCCACGATCAGCGGCTGCGTCACATCCCCCTTAGGCACATGGGGAACGCGCGGGGGTTGGAACATATCAGCATGCGCCTTAAGCAAACGCGCGATCCAGCTGTCTGGGCTTTGCGTCATTTCGACCAACTCAGCCAATTCAGGGATTGCCATCGTATCCAGCACTTCACGATTCATGATCATTTCTGCACGAGGCGAACCGGCCTGGGGCAAACGATAGAACCCGGCAATTTCATGGCACAGCCCCAGCAAGGCACCGTAGAGATGGAACAACGCCGCTTCACGCCCCGCCTGAACCAGCCCAATGGCGTTCATCTCCTTACCTTCCTCGGCGCGACCAAGGGCTTCCAGGGACAAACCCGCAAAGTAAATTTTCTGATTGGTACGGGTATAGAGTTCGTTGGCCATAACGGCGGTCTCCACAACGAAAAGAGGCGTGATGCTGGCAATGTAGGAGCGAGCTTGCTCGCGAAAAACCTGAGGGCGCCATTATGTACCTGGCTTGCCGCGCTATCGTTAACGATTTTAGCGAGCAAGCTCGCTCCCACACAAAAAAAGGCCGCCCATGCAGGCGGCCTTTGTATTTCGCAGATTAGTCGATCAAGCGCCCTGGCGCTTGTCCTCGACCTTCCACTTGCCACCGTCGTAGAAAGCTTTCCAGCCCGTAGGCTTGCCGTCCACTTCGGTTTGCACGTACTGCTCCTTGGTCTTGCGGCTGTAGCGGATCACGGCTGGGCGACCATCCGGGTCCTTCTTCGGCGCTTCGCACAAGAAGTGGTACTTAGGATCGATCTCATCCTTGTGCGGCACGATCTCCAGCACCAACGGCGCACGAGTCTCGCGGTTTTTCGGGAACTGGCTGGCAGCCAGGAACAGCCCCGAAGCACCGTCACGCAGGATATAGGTGTCGTTGACCTTCTCGCACTTAAGCTCAGGCATCTTCACCGGGTCCATCTTCGGCGGCGCTGCATCGCCGCTTTTGAGCAGCTTGCGAGTGTTTTTGCACGTCGGGTTGGTGCAACCGAAGAACTTGCCGAAACGGCCGGTCTTGAGCTGCATCTCGCTGCCGCACTTGTCGCATTCCAGGCTCGGACCTTCGTAGCCCTTGATGCGGTAAGTGCCCTCTTCAATCTCGTAGCCGTTGCAATCCGGGTTGTTACCGCAGATGTGCAGCTTGTGCTTCTCGTCCAACAGGTAGGCGTCCATCGCCGTGCTGCAGATCGGGCAACGGTGCTTGCCACGCAGTACCAGCGACTCGGACTCACCCTCGTCGTCTGCCGCGATTTCATCGCCCGGCACCAAGTTGACCGTGGCTTTGCAGCGCTCTTTCGGCGGCAGGCTGTAGCCTGAGCAGCCGAGGAACACGCCGGTGGACGCCGTACGAATCTGCATCGGCCGGCCGCAGGTCTGGCACGGGATGTCGGTCATGACCGGCTGGTTGGCACGCATGCCGTTTTCCGGGCTTTCGGCCACTTCGAGTTTCTTCTTGAAGTCGCCGTAGAACTCGTCCAGCACGTTTTTCCAGTCGCGCTCGCCCTGGGCCACGTCATCGAGGTTCTCTTCCATGCCGGCGGTGAAGCCGTAGTCCATGAGGTTGGAGAAACTTTCAGACAGTCGCTCGGTGACGATGTCGCCCATCTTTTCCGAATAGAAACGACGGTTGTGCAGCGCAACGTAGCCACGGTCCTGAATGGTCGAGATGATCGCCGCATAGGTCGACGGACGACCAATACCGCGTTTTTCCATCTCTTTCACCAAGCTCGCTTCCGAATAACGGGCCGGCGGCTTGGTGAAGTGCTGGGACGGGTCGAGCTTGATCAGCTTGAGCGTGTCGCCCTGGGCCATGTCCGGAAGCACATCGTCATCGCCAGGCTTGGCGATTTGCGGCATGACGCGGGTGTAGCCGTCGAATTTGAGGATACGGCCCTTGGCACGCAACTCGAAGTCGGACGCCGCCACGGTGACCGTGGTGGACAGGTATTGCGCCGGCAGCATCTGGCAGGCCAGGAACTGGCGCCAGATCAGCTCGTAGAGGCGCTCAGCGTCACGCTCCATGCCGCTCAGCTTGCTTGGCTCGGTATTGGCGTCAGAAGGACGAATCGCTTCGTGAGCCTCCTGGGCGCCTTCCTTGCTGCTGTAGACGTTGGGCTTTTCCGGCAGGTACTTCTTGCCGAACTCGCTTTCAATATAGGTACGCGCCATCGCCACCGCGTCTTGCGACAGGTTGGTGGAGTCAGTACGCATATAGGTGATGTAGCCGGCTTCATACAGACGCTGGGCCATCATCATGGTTTTCTTCACACCGAAGCCAAGGCGGTTGCTCGCGGCCTGTTGCAGGGTGGAGGTGATGAACGGCGCCGATGGCTTGCTGCTGGTCGGTTTGTCTTCACGCTTGACGATGCTGTAGCTGGAAGACTTGAGTTTCTCCAGCGCGGCCATGGCCTGGGCTTCGTTCAGCGGTTTGAACGCCTCGCCTTTCTCGCGGGCCACTTCAAAGCGCACGTTGGCGCCCTTGGCTGTGCCGAGGTCGGCATGAACTTCCCAATATTCTTCAGGGTTAAACGCGCGAATCTCGCGCTCACGCTCCACCACCAGCTTGACGGCTACCGATTGCACACGGCCTGCGGACAGGCCACGGGCGATTTTGGCCCACAGCAACGGCGAGACCATGTAGCCCACGACGCGGTCGAGGAAACGACGGGCCTGTTGAGCGTTGACACGGTCGATGTCCAGTTCGCCCGGCTTGGAGAAGGCTTCCTGGATGGCTTTCTTGGTGATTTCGTTGAACACGACACGCTTGTAGCGGCTGTCGTCACCGCCGATGGCTTCCCGCAGGTGCCAGGCAATAGCCTCCCCTTCGCGGTCCAAGTCCGTCGCGAGATAGATGGTGTCAGCATCCTTGGCGAGCCGGCGCAGCTCTTCGATGACCTTTTCTTTGCCAGGAAGGATCTCGTACTTGGCCTTCCAGCCATGATCCGGGTCAACGCCCATGCGCGAGACCAGTTGCTTGCGCGCTTTTTCTTTTGGGGTGAGCACCGGACCTTCGCCCGCAGCCGCCTTGCCGCGCTTGGCGGCAGGCTCCTTGCTGGCGCTAGCCGAACCGCTGGTGGGCAGGTCTCGGATATGGCCGATACTCGACTTCACCACGTACTCGTTGCCCAAGTACTTGTTGATGGTCTTGGCCTTAGCCGGGGATTCCACAATGACCAGCGATTTGCCCATGGATCGGAAAATTCCTGAATTCGAGAAGAGAAAGGCAGTTGGCGCCTGTCGCGGCAACGCTATATATAGTGGCAACAAGGTGAGGTCAAGCGCAGCATTCTGCGCGACCCGCCGTTATCGCCCTTTAAAAAGACTGGCTTCGGCCTGCACCAAAGCAAAGCGCGGGACCTGCTCGCCGTCAACCTCGACGGTCTCCAGGAACATGCTCAACGGGCGCACCCAAAAGCCGTAATCGCCATACAGTGCTTGATAGAACACCACTTCTTCTTCGGTCTCGGAGTGCCGCGCCACGTTAAAAACCCGGTACTGCGGCCCTTTATAATGTTGGTAGAGCCCTGGTTCAACTTGCATGCTCTGGCCCTCTTACAAAATTTGTTAAAAAAAAATTACGAAACTGCCAAAAAACAAAAACCGGGGCACTGGGCCCCGGCTTCCGTCAACGTAACGCTTAGACGCGTTCGAAGACGGTGGATATGCCTTGGCCGAGACCAATGCACATGGTGGCTACCCCGAGGTTGCCGCCATTTTGCTTCATCACGTTAAGCAAAGTACCGGAGATACGTGCACCGGAGCAACCGAATGGGTGGCCCAGCGCAATCGCACCGCCGTGCAGGTTAACCTTCTCGTTCATCTTGTCGAGTACTTTCAAATCTTTCAGCACGGGTAAAGCCTGTGCTGCGAAAGCTTCGTTGAGCTCGAAGAAGTCGATATCGGAGATGGTCAGGCCCGCGCGCTTCAAGGCTTTTTGTGTGGCCGGTACTGGACCATAGCCCATGATTGCCGGGTCCACACCTGCCACTGCCATCGAACGGATCACGGCTAGAGGCTGGATACCCAAGTCTTGTGCACGCTGGGCCGACATCACGATCATGCACGAGGCACCGTCGGTGATTTGCGACGAAGTGCCCGCCGTCACGGTGCCGCCCTTTGGATTGAATGCCGGCTTCAAGGCCGCCAGGCTTTCCAGGGTGGTATCCGGACGGATGGTTTCGTCGTAGTCGAACAGTTTCAGGAAACCATTCTCGTCGTAACCGTTCATCGGGATGATTTCATCCTTGAACTTGCCTTCCACCGTCGCCTTGTGGGCGAGTTGGTGGGAGCGCAGGCCAAAGGCGTCCTGGGCTTCACGGGTAATGCCGTGCATTTTGCCAAGCATTTCTGCAGTCAGGCCCATCATGCCCGAGGCTTTCGCCGCGTACAGCGACATGTGCGGGTTAGGATCGACGCCGTGCATCATGCTGACGTGGCCCATGTGCTCCACGCCGCCGACCACGAACACATCGCCGTTGCCGGTCATGATCGCTTGTGCCGCAGTGTGCAGCGCGCTCATCGACGAACCACACAGGCGGCTGACGGTCTGGCCGGCTGCGGTGTGCGGGATCTGGGTCATCAACGACGCCATGCGCGCGATGTTCCAGCCCTGCTCGAGCGTCTGATTAACGCAGCCCCAGATCACGTCTTCGACTTCGTTCGGGTCAACTTTGACGTTGCGCTCGAGCAGCTTGCTGATCAGGTGCGCCGACATGTCTTCGGCACGGGTGTTGCGGTGCATGCCGCCCTTGGAGCGGCCCATTGGCGTGCGACCAAAGTCGACAATCACCACGTCTCTTGGATTCAAGCTCATAAATATTCTCGCTCTATTCGTCTGGGCGCTTAACCGAAGAAGCTCTGGCCATTCTTGGCCATTTCACGCAGCTTCGCGGTCGGGTGGTACAGCGGGCCCAGATCAGCGTATTGATCAGCCAGGGCAACGAATTCGGCCACACCGATGGAGTCGATGTAACGCAGTGCACCGCCACGGAATGGAGGGAAACCAATACCGTACACCAGGCCCATATCGGCTTCGGCGGCGGTTTCAACGATGCCGTCTTCCAGGCAACGCACGGTCTCCAGGCACAGGGCGATCATCATCCAGTTGATGATGTCTTCGTCTGACACCTCACGCTGCTCGTAGATGACAGGTGCGAGCACTTCGTGCACCGACGGGTCGGCAACTTTCTTCTGCTTGCCCTTCTTGTCAGCCTCGTAGGCGTAGAAGCCTTTGCCATTCTTCTGGCCCAGGCGCTTGGCTTCGTAGAGCGCGTCGATCGCCGAGCGGCGGTCGTCTTTCATGCGGTCCGGGAAACCTTCAGCCATCACGTCGCGACCATGGTGACCGGTGTCGATACCGACCACGTCCATCAGGTACGCCGGGCCCATCGGCCAGCCGAATTTTTCCATGACTTTGTCGATGCGCACGAAGTCCACGCCGGCGCTGACCAACTTGGCGAAACCGCCGAAGTACGGGAACAGCACGCGGTTGACCAAAAAGCCCGGGCAGTCGTTGACCACGATCGGGTTCTTGCCCATTTTCTTGGCGTAGGCCACGGTGGTGGCAACGGCCAGTTCGCTGGACTTCTCGCCACGGATCACTTCCACCAGCGGCATCATGTGCACCGGGTTGAAGAAGTGCATGCCGACGAAGTTTTCCGGACGCTTGAGGGCTTGAGCCAGCAGCGTGATGGAAATGGTCGAAGTGTTGGACGCCAGGATAGTGTCGTCTTTAACCTGAGCCTCAACTTCAGCCAGTACCGCCTGCTTGACCTTCGGGTTCTCGACAACGGCTTCGACCACCAGGTCGACGTGGCCGAAATCGCCGTAGGACAGCGTAGGGCGAATGCCGTTAAGCACTTCAGCCATTTTCGCAGCGGTCATGCGACCTTTATCAACGCGGCCCACCAGCAGCTTGGCGGCCTCGGCCAGACCTTGCTCGATACCGTGCTCGTTGATGTCTTTCATCAGGATCGGCGTGCCTTTGGACGCCGACTGATAGGCGATACCGCCACCCATGATGCCGGCGCCGAGTACGGCAGCCTGCTTCACGTCGCGTGCGATCTCGTCGTAGGCCTTGGCCTTTTTCTTCAGCTCCTGATCATTCAGGAACAAGCCGATCAAGCTTTGAGCCGCCGAGGTTTTCGCCAGTTTGACGAAGCCGGCCGCTTCAATTTCCAAGGCTTTATCGCGACCGAAGTTCGCCGCTTTCTGGATAGTCTTGATCGCTTCAACCGGCGCCGGGTAGTTCGGGCCGGCCTGGCCAGCCACGAAACCTTTGGCGGTTTCAAACGACATCATTTGTTCGATGGCGTTGAGCTTGAGTTTTTCCAGCTTCGGCTGACGCTTGGCCTTGTAGTCAAATTCGCCGCTGATGGCGCCCTTGATCAGGTTCAGTGCGGCTTCGGCGAGTTTATCCGGGGCAACTACGGCGTCAACGGCACCGACTTTCAGTGCGTCTTCAGCACGGTTTTCCTTGCCGGCAGCGATCCACTCGATGGCGTTGTCGGCACCGATCAGGCGCGGCAGGCGTACGGTGCCGCCAAACCCTGGGTAGATGCCCAGTTTGACTTCAGGCAGGCCGATCTTGGCGGTCGCGGACATGACGCGGAAGTCTGCCGCCAGGCACATTTCCAAGCCACCGCCCAACGCAATGCCATTGATCGCGGCAACGGTCGGTACGTTGAGGTCTTCGAAATCGCTGAAAATCTTGTTGGCTTCGAGGTTGCCAGCCACCAGCTCGGCATCGGGCAGCTTGAAGTTGTCAACGAATTCGGTGATGTCAGCGCCGACGATAAACACGTCCTTGCCGCTGGAGACGATCACGCCTTTGACCGACGCATCTGCTTTGATGGTGTCTACGGCCTGACGCAATTCATTCAGGGTTAGACGGTTGAACTTGTTGACGGACTCACCCTTGAGGTCGAACTTCAGTTCGACGATGCCACTTTCAAGAGCCTTAACCGTGATGGCTTTACCTTCGTAAATCATCAACTGATCTCCACGATATGGAAGCTGAACAGTACACATTGGACGCTGGCCCAGGGTTGGACATTGATGATTAGGTCAATGTTCACGCCCTTTTGCCAGGCACACCCGCCAATGCGCTAGTCGGGATTCTGTATGAGTCGTCTGACAGACAAACGCTCAATTCATACGCCCGTTTGATTTGGGTACGCCACCTTCATCCAATTCCGGGCAATTGTCAATCGCTCCAAAGGCTAGGAAAAACGCGACTTTCCAGTCATTTCAGAACCCTGACCCTAGGCCTGCGCCACGCCAATATTCAAATATTCACGAAATCAATAATAGGGAATATGCGGGAGAAGGCTGTACACAACGAGATATGCGGCTAGGCTAGCCGCAACTGAAAGGCGCGTGGATGAACATCCAACGCGATGTGACACTAAATTACCGGCCTGCCTGGCCAACTCCAGCCCGATGATGATGTCGGGCTTTTTATTGCGCCGCGTTTATTAAGCCAGCGCCCTGAGCAACGTATCGATGTCTTTCAATACGCTCGCCTCGCCCTTCTCTCCCCAATACAGAGCGATCATCTGTTTGTCGGCCTCTACCTTGTAGACGTTGTCTGGCAACGTCGCAAAATGCGGCAACAACTTCTCATCGACGCATACCTCGCGCCATTGATTGACCCACACCCCGGGCTCCAGCTGCCAGTAACTCCAGAGGGCTGGCGTGCGGACGCGACGTGGCCGGCAATACTGCGCGCAAGGGCTTGGCGGCTCCTGCTTGAGCCAGTGCGGCCACTCCTGGGGTGCCAATTGCATGGCCAAGCCGATGCGGCGTGCCTCCATGCGCAGGGCCATGCGGCCGCTCTGATGGCGCGACGGGCGCAGCCATGCCAGTGGGCTCAGAACCACCACAAGGATTGACACCACTATCCAGACCGTCATATGTGTACTCCCGAATTTCTAGATGAGCGGATTTGACCTGACGCAACCCCATCCGCTTGAAAGCAGCCATACTGAATTTATTGCAGCCCCTTTGAGGAACGTCTCATGCCCTACGAACATATTCTGGTCGCTGTCGATCTGACCGAAGAGTGCGATCCCGTGATCAAGCGCGCGCAGGAATCTGCATTGGCCAATGGTGCCGTGCTGTCGCTGGTGCATATCGTCGAGCCCATGGCCATGGCCTTTGGCGGTGACGTGCCGATGGATCTTTCCCAGTTGCAGCAACAACAATTCGACCAGGCCAAAGAGCGCCTGGACCGTTTGATTCTCAAGTACCCGCACCTGAAAAAGGAAGACTGCCACCTGACATACGGCCAACCGCGTCAGGAAATCCACCATCTGGCCAAGGAAAAGGCGTGTGACCTGATCGTGGTCGGTAGCCATGGTCGTCACGGTTTGGCGTTGTTGCTGGGGTCTACCGCCAATGATGTGCTGCATGGCGCGCCGTGCGACGTACTGGCCGTCCGGTTGGTGAAAACCCCTTAAGACCAACGCTGATCAAATGTGGGAGGGGGCTTGCCCCCGATGGCGGTGTGTCAGTCACCAAATGTATCAACTGACAGACTGCTATCGGGGGCAAGCCCCCTCCCACATTTTCAATCGCATTTCATACAAAAAGCCCGGCGCTCATACAGATAAGCTCCGGGCTTTTTTTATTACTGACTGATTACTCAGGCATCCAACTCAGCCCAACGCTCAACCAGCACTTCCAACTCCTGGTTCAACGTTTCCAGCGAAGCAATGACCTTGGCAGTTTCTGCCGCCGGGCGCAGGTAAAACCCGCCGTCAGCCATTTCCGCTTCAACTGCGGCGATTTGCTGTTCCTTGGCGTCGATATCACCCGGCAAGGCTTCCAACTCGCGTTGCAGCTTGTAGCTCAACTTTTTCTTGTTGCCCGATGCAGCTTCCGGGGCTGGCGCAGCAGCAGGTGCTGCCGGGGTCACGACGGCGGAGTTCAAGTCGGCCTTGCCGGACTTGCTCTCGGTCACGCCCAGCAGGCGCGGCGAGCCGCCCTGACGCAGCCAGTCCTGATAACCACCGACGTACTCGCGCACCTTGCCCTCACCTTCGAAGACCAGGGTGCTGGTGACCACGTTGTCGAGGAATGCCCGGTCGTGGCTCACCATCAGCACAGTGCCGTTGAAGGTCAGCAAGACCTCTTCCAGCAGTTCGAGGGTTTCTACGTCCAGGTCGTTGGTCGGTTCGTCGAGCACCAGCAGGTTGGCCGGTTTGCTGAACAATTTGGCCAGCAGCAGGCGCGCACGCTCACCACCGGACAAGGCTTTGACTGGCGTACGCGCACGCTGCGGGCTGAACAGGAAGTCGCCCAGGTAGCTGAGTACGTGGCGGCTCTGGCCGTCGATATCGATAAAGTCGCGGCCTTCGGCGACGTTGTCGATCACGGTTTTTTCCAGATCCAACTGGTGGCGCAACTGGTCGAAGTAGGCCACGTCGATGCGCGTGCCCTCTTCCACGGTGCCGCTGGTCGGTTGCAGACCATTGAGCATCAGCTTGAGCAAGGTGGTCTTGCCGGTACCGTTGGCGCCCAGCAGACCGATACGGTCGCCGCGCTGCAGGACCATGGAGAAGTCCTTGATCAGGAACGGGCCGTCCGGGTGGTGGAAGCTGACGTTCTCCAGCACCATCACTTGCTTGCCCGACTTGTCGGCGGTATCCAGTTGGATATTGGCCTTGCCAGTACGCTCGCGACGCTCACTTCGCTCAACACGCAAGGCTTTCAAGGCACGCACACGGCCTTCGTTACGGGTGCGACGGGCCTTGATGCCCTGACGAATCCAGACTTCTTCCTGGGCCAGCTTCTTGTCGAACAGCGCGTTGGCGGTTTCTTCGGCCGCCAGCGTCGCTTCCTTGTGCACCAGGAAGCTGGCGTAGTCGCCGTTCCAGTCGATCAGGCCGCCGCGGTCCAGTTCGAGGATGCGGGTCGCCAGGTTTTGCAGGAAGGATCGGTCGTGCGTGATAAACAGCACGGCGCCCTGGAAATCCTTGAGGGCTTCTTCCAGCCAGGCGATGGCGCCGATATCCAGGTGGTTAGTTGGCTCATCGAGCAGCAGCAAGTCCGGCTCAGACACCAAGGCCTGGGCCAGCAGCACGCGACGACGCCAGCCGCCGGACAACTCGGCGAGGGTCTTGTCGGCCGGCAGCTGCAGGCGGCTCAGGGTGCTGTCGACGAGTTGCTGCAAGCGCCAGCCATCACGGGCTTCGAGGTCTTGCTGGACGTGCATCAGCTTGTCCAGGTCCTCTTCGGTGACGCAGTTCTGCGCCAGGTGATGGTATTGGGCGAGCAACTCGCCTACGCCGTCGAGGCCTTCGGCAACCACGTCGAACACAGTCCGTCCGTCGGCCACCGGCAATTCTTGCGGCAATTCGCCAATCTTGAGGCCTGGGGCGCGCCACACGGAGCCGTCATCAGGCTTCTGATCGCCTTTGACCAGCTTCATCATGCTGGACTTGCCGGTGCCGTTGCGGCCGATGATGCACACCCGCTCACCACGGGCGATCTGCCAGGACACCTTGTCCAACAACGGCATAGCGCCGAAAGCAAGGGACACATCGCTGAATTTGAGCAGGGTCATACGCTTCTCCAAAAACTGGGCGCGCATTCTACCTGACTTAGGGGTGGGATGCGGGCGGCTTTTTCGCTACCGACACGTTCTGTAGGACATTTCCGATCAACCTGAACGAACCGGCCTGCAAAGCTTTCGTAGGTGTCCGGCAAAAGGCTAAGCTAGGGGCAATCAGTGTCGGCGATGCCGGTGCTAGTCGTGATTTCTCTGCACGGACGTCTCATGCGCAGTCGCCTTTTCAACTTTTTATCTTGTCTGCTTCTTTCCGCCACCGCCGTTCAAACCGCCCAGGCCGTGGACCTCACCACCCAACGCCAGTATTACGATCAGGCCAAACGCGCCCTGGCCAAGGGCGACAGCGGCCCTTACATGCAATACAGCCAAGCGCTGGCCGACTACCCGTTGACGCCTTACCTGGCCTACGACGAACTGACAGCGCGCCTGAAATCCGCCAGTAACGAGGAAATTGAACAATTCCTCGCCAAAAATGGCGATCTGCCCCAGGCCAACTGGATGAAACTGCGCTGGTTGCGCTGGCTGGCCGACCGTGGCGACTGGCAAACCTTTGAAAAGTACTACGACTCCAAGCTCAATTTCGTCGAACTGGACTGCCTGCACGGCCAGTACCAGCTCACCCACAATCTGAAAGCCGAAGGCTACAAGACTGCCGAAAAGCTCTGGATGACCGGCAAATCCCAGCCGGCGGCCTGCGACGTCACCTTCGGGCAATGGGCGGCTGCCGGCCAACTCACCGAACAGAAAATCTGGGACCGCGCCAAAATGGCCGCCGAAGCGCGCAATTACGCGTTGGCCAACAGCCTGGTGAAAACCCTGCCCACCCTCGGCGCCCAAGGCCGCCTGATGGTGGACGTGGCGCAAAAGCCCGACATGCTCAGCGACCCGTCGCGCTTCCTGCCGGCCAATGAAGCCATGTCGGACGCCGTGGGCCTAGGCTTGCGCCGCCTGGCGCGCCAAGACCCCGACAAGGCCATGGCCCTGCTCGACGGCTACGCCAGCAGCATGCACTTCTCCCGTGACGAAAAAGTGGCGATCGCCCGCGAAATCGGCCTGACCCTGGCCAAGCGTTACGACCCGCGTGCCCTTGAGGTGATGACCAAGTACGATCCAGAACTGCGTGACAACACGGTCTCCGAGTGGCGCCTGCGCCTCTTGCTGCGCCTTGCCCGCTGGGAAGATGCCTACCAGTTGACCCGCAAACTCCCACAGGACCTGGCGACCTCAAACCGCTGGCGTTACTGGCAGGCCCGCAGCCTTGAGTTGGCCGAGCCTAAAAACCCGCAAGCCCTGGTGCTGTACAAGCACCTGGCGCAAGAGCGCGACTTCTACGGTTTCCTCGCCGCTGATCGCTCCAAGTCTGCGTACCAATTGAAAAACAAACCCTTGGTGATGAGCCAGGCGCTGGTCAACAAGGTGCGTAACACCCCTGGCGTACGCCGCGCCCTGGAGTTCTATGCACGTGGTCAGATTGTGGATGGCCGCCGCGAGTGGTACCACGTCAGCCGCCACTTCAACCGTGACGAAATGGTTGCCCAGGCCAAGTTGGCCTACGACATGAAGTGGTACTTCCCAGCGATCCGCACCATCAGCCAGGCACAGTATTGGGACGATCTGGACATCCGTTTCCCCATGGCCCACCGCGACACCCTGGTGCGTGAAGCCAAGGTGCGCGGCCTGCATTCGAGCTGGGTGTTCGCCATTACCCGCCAGGAAAGCGCCTTTATGGACGACGCACGCTCCGGCGTTGGCGCCAGCGGCTTGATGCAGCTGATGCCCGGCACTGCCAAAGAGACTGCGCGCAAATTCAGCATCCCACTGGCCTCCCCGGCCCAGGTACTGGACCCGGACAAAAACATCCAGCTCGGCGCTGCTTACCTGAGCCAGGTGCACAGCCAGTTCAACGGCAACCGCGTGCTCGCCTCTGCCGCCTACAACGCCGGCCCCGGCCGCGTGCGCCAATGGCTGCGTGGCGCGGATCACTTGAGTTTCGACGTGTGGGTGGAAAGCATTCCGTTCGACGAAACACGCCAGTATGTGCAAAACGTGCTGTCTTATTCGGTGATCTACGGGCAAAAGCTCAACTCGCCACAGCCGTTGGTGGATTGGCATGAGCGGTATTTTGATGATCAGTAAGCGTTAGGCCTGGCGCAGGACTTTTTATGGTGAGCCGGCCTGTGGTGAACGGGCTTGCCCCGCGCTGGGCTGCGAAGCGGCCCCACCCCCTCTACTGTATTTCTACAGATAGATCTGCGGCGTTTGGTATTGGGGTTGCTGCGCAGCCCAGCGCGGGGCAAGCCCGCTCACCACAATAAGACTGCCCCCCCTTTACTCACTCGGGTTATCACTGAACTGCAAGGCCGCCAACCGCGCATACAGCGCATTACTCGCAATCAACTGCTGATGCGTGCCCACTGCCACCAACTTGCCCTGATCCATCACGGCAATGCGGTCGGCATTCTTCACTGTCGCCAATCGATGCGCGATCACCAGCGTCGTGCGGCCCTGCATCAATTGCGGCAAGGCTTGTTGGATCAAATGTTCACTCTGCGCATCCAGGGCGCTAGTGGCTTCGTCCAGCAGCAGGATTGGCGCGTCCACCAGCAAGGCGCGGGCGATGGCCAAGCGTTGGCGTTGGCCGCCAGAGAGGCCCATGCCGCCGTCTCCGAGGTGAGTCTGGTAGCCATCGGGCATTTGCAGGATGAAGTCGTGGGCGTGGGCGATGCGCGCGGCGGCTTGAACGTGCTCAATGGTGGCCGTCGGGTTGCCATAGCGGATGTTTTCTTCGACGCTGCCGTAGAACAGCGCCGGGCTCTGGGAAACCAGCGCGAAGTGACGGCGCAGGTCCATTGGATCGAGTTCGGTCAGTGGGTGACCGTCGAGCAGGATGCGGCCGTGCTGTGGGTCGTAGAAACGCAGCAGCAGGTCGAAAATAGTCGATTTGCCAGCGCCAGACGGGCCAACCAGTGCCAGGGTTTCGCCGGGGTTAATCGTCAGATTCAAGCCGTCAATGGCGTAGCTGTCGGGTCGTGATGGGTAGGAAAAGCGCAAATCCTGCAGTTCCATGCGACCACTGACACGCTCGGGCAATTGCACCGTGCCACTGGCAGGCGCCTGGATTTCATTGCTCGACTGCAACAATTCGCCGATGCGCTCGGCGGCACCGGCGGCGCGCTGCAATTCACCGAGCACTTCACTCAGGGTGCCGACGGCGCTGCCGACGATCAGGCTGTAGAACACAAACGCGGCCAGCTCACCGCCGGAAATACGCCCACCGATCACGTCCATGCCGCCGACCCACAGCATCACGCCCACTGCGCCCAGCACCAGCATGATCACCAGGGTAATCAGCCAGGCGCGCTGCACGATGCGTTTGCGCGCGGTGGTGAACGCCTCTTCCACCGTGACGGCAAAGCGCTGCTCGTCTTGTACCTGATGGTTATAGGCCTGCACGGTCTTGATCTGGCCAAGGGTCTCGGACACGTAGCTGCCCACATCGGCAATCCGGTCCTGGCTTTGGCGTGACAGGCTGCGCACGCGGCGGCCGAAGATCAGGATCGGCGCCAGCACCAGCGGCAGCGCCACCACCACGATGCTGGTGAGCTTGGGGTTGGTCACAAACAGCAGCACGATGCCGCCGATGACCATCAGGGCGTTGCGCAGGAACAGCGACAGCGAAGAGCCAATCACCGATTGCAGCAAAGTGGTATCGGTGGTCAGCCTCGATTGGATCTCCGAACTGCGGTTGTTCTCATAGAAGCCCGGATGCAGGTAGATCAGGTGGTTGAATACCTGCCGGCGGATGTCCGCAACTACCCGTTCGCCGATCCACGACACCAGGTAGAACCGCGCAAAAGTGCCCACGGCAAGGCCGAGTACCAGCAACATAAACAAGCCGATGGACTGGTTGAGCAGGTGCGGTGACTGGGTCATGAAACCCTGGTCCACCAGCAGGCGTATGCCCTGCCCCATGGACAAGGTGATCCCAGCGGTGACGATAAGCGCCAACAAGGCGCCGAGCGCCTGCCACCGGTAGGGCGCAATAAAACGACTGGCCAGGCGAATCGCACGACGTTGACGGACTGAGAACATGGAGGGCATCACCGATGAGGAACCTGACCCTTACATGGGGGGAACTTGCGCCAATAGCAATGAGTCAGGTTAATTATGCCCGCCGACAAGGGCGCCTAGAGGCTATCGGTCTAACGCCCGGCTGGAAATTCGTAAGGGTTTCTGGTGGACTGGTTATTC
Organism: Pseudomonas viridiflava; assembly: GCF_900583165.1. GTDB lineage: Bacteria > Pseudomonadota > Gammaproteobacteria > Pseudomonadales > Pseudomonadaceae > Aquipseudomonas. The sequence goes on from NZ_UTKY01000116.1 coordinate 46,147, forward strand.
GAACCGCTGATCGTGTATGGAGTTGTCACAGCGCGGTCACGCGGGGGTATTAGAGTCGGTACACAACCTGATGAGGAGACAGGCCATGACCTTGCAAACCAGCAGCGATGCCAAGATTGAAGTGATCCGCCAGCCGCAGCAGTTGCCGTGCACATACATCGATGCCAACGGCCGCGAAGTGCAGATTACCGAAGAGATGATCCAGCAAGCGTGCAGCGAGTTGGAACAGCGTCTGGTCAAGCCTGCCCACCAAGGCTGAAGCGCCCACGCTCTTTTGAACCCGGCCCTGGTGGCCGGGTTTTTTATGGGCGTTTAGATGGCCTCGGCGCCGAGGGCCGAGACAATCTGCGACAGCGCTGCTGATTCGCCGTTGATGCGCACTTTCAGGCCATCGATCTCCCGGCGCGCTGGGTAATGCTTGCGCAGCAGATCAAAGGCCTTGCGTTGTTCTTCGACGGTGCCTACAAGGCTGCGACGAAAATCCGCATCATCCCGGCGCGGGTCGTACACGCTGCGGCACAGGGTAGCCAGCGCCCAGGCCGGATCTGTCTCAGCATTCAGGTGAACTTCGGCCAGCCATAAGGGCGGCAGCAAATCCCTCAATTGAATGCTCGGCTCCTGACCCAAGTGGGCACAGAACGCCTGATAAATCTGCGCCGTGCCGCGCTGGCGGCCTTCCAGGCTGTAACCGGCAATATGCGGCGTGGCCAGCACGCAGAGGTCGGCCAGGTCGACGTCCACTTGCGGCTCACCTTCCCACACGTCCAGCACTGCTTGCAGGTCTTCGCGTTCAAGGAGCACGTCGCGCAGCGCGGCGTTATCCACCACCGGCCCACGGCTGGCGTTGATCAGCCAGGTGCCGGGCTTGAGCTGGTTGAGGCGCTGGCGGTCGAACAGGTGCCAGGTCGAGCCATTACCGGACTTGGTCAGCGGGGTATGCAGGCTGATCACGTCGCATTGCTCGATGATCTGCGCCAGGCTGACGTAGTCTCCGTCCTCGGCGATCTGCCTCGGCGGGTCGCACACCAGCACGTTCCAGCCCAGCCCCTTGAGCACCTTGACCAACCGCCCGCCGACTTCACCCGCGCCGATCACGCCATAGGTGCGCTGGTTGAGGTCGACGCCTTCGATCTCGGCCAGGGTCTGCAGGCTGCCCAACACGTAATCGACTACGCCACGGGCATTGCAACCGGGGGCGCTGGACCATTGGATGCCAGCCTGTTGGAAGTAATCCAGGTCCAAGTGATCGGTACCGATGGTGCACGTGCCGACGAAGCGCACCTTCGAGCCTTCCAGCAGCGCGCGATTGACGTTGGTCACCGAGCGCACCAGCAATACATCGGCCTGCTCGACAGTGGCGCGGTCGATGGAACGGCCGGGCACCCGGCGAATCTCGCCAAACCCTTGGAAGAAAGCGTCGAGCAGCGGGATATTTTCGTCGGCAACAATCAGCATGGCAGGCTCCTTTGGCGGACGGGCAGTGTACACAGATGCGCTTCCTGTCACAGCTCAGATCCCCTGTGGGAGGGGGCTTGCTCCCGATAGCGGTGGGCCAGTCGAATCAGTTGTGACTGACCCTCTGCTATCGGGGGCAAGCCCCCTCCCACATTTTGACCTGCCACATTGGAGGGGTGGTGCTTGGGAGAACGCTTACAAATCCCCAACACAGGTTTTTTCCTGACCGTTGTGTCAAGGCGTAGAATCCGGCGTCCTTGCGTTCCCCCTTATTCCTGGACACCTGTACGTGAACACTGCCACCACCGCCCTCACCCGCCCCGCCCGCATCAGCCGGGAAGTGCGCGACCTGCTGACGCTGGCCTTGCCGATCATGATCGGTCAATTAGCCACCACTGCCATGAGCTTTGTCGATGCGGTGATGGCCGGGCGCGTCAGTCCGCAAGACTTGGCGGCAGTGGGCCTGGGCAATTCGATCTGGATCCCGGTGTACCTGCTGATGAGCGGAACACTGCTGGCCACCACGCCAAAAGTCGCCCAGCGCTATGGTGCCGGGCAGTTCAACCAAATTGGACCCTTGGTGCGCCAGTCGCTGTGGCTGGCGATTGTGGTCGGGGCCATGGGCGGGCTATTGCTGTTGTGCGCCGAACCGATCCTGCACGCAATGAAGGTCGAGGCCGACCTGATCAAACCGTCCATGGGCTATCTGCATGGCATCGCCGCCGGTATGCCAGCCATTGCGCTGTATTACGTGCTGCGCTGTTTCAGCGAGGGCCTGGGCCGCACCCGGCCAAGCATGGTCATGGGCCTGTTTGGCCTGGCGCTGAATATTCCGCTGAACTACATCTTCATCTACGGTCACCTGGGCGTGCCGGCCATGGGCGGCGTGGGCTGCGGCTGGGCCACGGCGATTTCGATGTGGGCGATGCTGTTGGGGCTGGCTGTGTGGACACGCGTGGGTGCGGCCTATCAGAACAGCGAACTGTTCAAGCGTTTCGACTGGCCGCAATGGGCGGTGATCAAGCGCATCTTGGGGATTGGCCTGCCAATTGGCATTGCGATCTTTGCGGAATCCAGCATTTTTGCAGTGATCGCCCTGTTGATCGGCAGCCTGGGCGCCACGGTCGTATCCGGGCACCAGATCGCCCTGAACGTCAGCTCGCTGGTGTTTATGATCCCCTACTCCCTGAGTATGGCCATCACCGTTCGCGTCGGCCAGGCCCTGGGCCGTGGCCAGCCACGTGAAGCGCGCTTCGCCGCCGGGGTTGGCATGGGCACGGCACTGGCGTACGCCTGCCTGTCGTGCGGCCTGATGCTGGTGTTCCGCGAGCAGATTGCCGCGATCTACACCCCGGACCCGATCGTGATCCACCTTGCCTCGACCTTGATCGTGTTCTCTGCGCTGTTCCAGTTCTCTGACTCGGTCCAGGTCACCGCCGCCGGCGCCTTGCGTGGCTATCAGGACACGCGGGTGACCATGGTGCTGACGCTGTTTGCGTATTGGGGGGTGGGGCTGCCGGTCGGTTACGCGCTGGGGCTGACCCCTTGGCTGGGCGAACCGAGCGGCCCAAGCGGTTTATGGCAAGGGCTGATCGTGGGCCTCAGTTGCGCGGCGGGAATGCTGCTGGTGCGCCTGGCGCGCAGTGCACGCCGACACATCCGCGCCCTGTAGGAGCGAGCTTGCTCGCGAAAGACTTGAGAACGCCGCGTTAAACCTGAAGCACTGCGTTTTCGTTAACGTTTTTCGCGAGCAAGCTCGCTCCCACAGGTAGCCAGCGCCAATCAGGCAGACTTCTTGCGAATCCAGTACAGGTAGGTGCCGGCCTGTTCCTGCTGATCCACCAGTTCGTGGTCCAGGAACACGCAGAACTTGGGGATATCGCGGCGGGTGGACGGGTCGGTGGCGATCACCTTGAGCAGCCCGCCCGGCGCCAGGTCGCGGATGTGCTGGTGCAGCATCATCACAGGCTCTGGGCAGTTGAGGCCGGTGGCGTCGAGGGTGGCGTCGACGGGTAGATCTTGGGTTTGGCTCATCTCTCACTCCTGAAACCGGCCCGCTCTTATGTGGGAGCGGGCTTGCCCGCGATGACCGGGGCACATTCAACATAGATATCGACAGTTATACCGCTATCGCAGGCAAGCCAGCTCCCACATTTTGAGCGGTGCTGGACTTGCGATCAGCGATTCCTGGGTTTCTTCGCGGTTTCGAGACGACGCAGGTGACAGGTCACCTCCTCACGGTCGTGATACAGCTGCTTGCAGCCAATCTCCACGCGAATACCCCGTGCTTTAAAGCCTTCCTCGATACGCTCCAGCAAGCGCTTTACCTCGGCATAGCGCTGCTTCATCGGCAACTTCAGGTTCACCACCGCCTCGCGGCAATGCCCTTCGCCAATCCAGGTTTCCAGCAAGGCAGCGTTACGTGCCGGCTTCTCGACGATATCGCAGACCATCCAGTCCACCGGTTGTTTAGGCACGAAGGTGAAACCGTCGGCCATCAAGTGTTGCACCAGGCCGGTGTCCATCAGGCTTTCGGCCATGGGGCCGTTGTCGATGGCGGTGACCAACATGCCGCGATTGACCAGTTGCCAGGTCCAGCCACCGGGGGCTGCGCCCAGGTCGACGCCGGTCATGTCGCCGTGCAGGCGCTCGTCCCATTGGTCGCGGGGGATAAAGTGGTGCCAGGCTTCTTCCAGCTTGAGGGTTGAGCGGCTTGGCGCGTCACGCGGGAACTTGAGGCGCGGGATACCCATCGGCCACATCGCCGAGTTATTCGACTCAGCCAGGCCCATGAATACTTCGCGGCCACTCTTGAAGGTCAGCAACAGGCGCGGCTTGCTCGGGTCATCCACCAGCTTGCCGGCGCTGAGCAAGGCTTTGCGCAGGTGCACTTCGAATTTCTTGCAGAAGTTCGACAGCTCTTTGCCGTCGTTGGTGTCGACCATCTCCAGCCACAGGCTCCCGCACACCGGGAATTCACGCAGGTGAGCGAGGATGACACTGATGCGGTCGGTTTCCGGCAGGTCGATAAACACCCCGCGCGCCCACTGCCTTGGGAAGATCAGCTCGGCAAAACGCTGGCCGTGCATCAGGCGCTGGGCGCCGTCTTCTTCGGTGCAGACAAATTCGGCGCAGGCGCTGCCGGTCTTGGCCTTGGCGTAGCCGGAAACGTTCAGGCGCGCGGCGAGGTCCGCGATCTCGGAACAGACTTCGCCTTCGAAACCTGGGCGGCAGTGCATAAAGAGGGTGTTCATCAAATCTCCTGGCAACGGGATTGCTGTAGCGCAATGCCTGTCATGAAAACGCGCGCATGATAGCTGACTTCGGAACCTTGGACTTAACCGTAGAGTCCAGTTATTAGCCTGCTAATGAAAACAGGGCTAAGTTGATAGCTCTGTTCGTCCCGTCAGGTCCGTAGCCGTGCGGACCATAAGGAGTCGTGTCATGTCCTCGCTTGATAGCCTGAGAACCCTAAAGACCCTGCAAATAGACAGCAAAACCTACCACTACTTCAGCCTGCCCGAAGCTGCCAAGAGCCTGGGCGACCTGAGCACACTGCCGATGTCCCTCAAGGTGCTGCTGGAAAACCTGCTGCGCTGGGAAGACAACAAGACCGTCACCGGCGCCGACCTCAAGGCGATCGCCGCCTGGCTCAAAGAGCGCCAGTCCGACCGCGAGATCCAATACCGCCCCGCCCGGGTGCTGATGCAGGACTTTACCGGCGTGCCCGCCGTGGTCGACCTGGCGGCCATGCGCGCCGCCGTGGCCAAGGCCGGTGGCGACCCGCAGCGCATCAACCCGCTGTCGCCGGTGGACCTGGTGATCGACCACTCGGTAATGGTCGACAAGTTCGGCAACGCCGACGCCTTTGAGCAAAACGTCGACATCGAAATGCAGCGTAACGGCGAACGTTATGCCTTCCTGCGCTGGGGCCAGAGCGCCTTCGACAACTTCAGCGTGGTGCCGCCGGGCACGGGCATCTGCCACCAAGTCAACCTCGAATACCTGGGCCGCACCGTGTGGACCAAGGAGGAAGACGGCCGCACCTACGCCTTCCCCGACACGCTGGTGGGCACCGACTCCCACACCACCATGATCAACGGCCTTGGCGTACTGGGCTGGGGCGTGGGCGGTATCGAAGCGGAAGCCGCCATGCTCGGCCAACCGGTGTCGATGCTGATCCCGGAAGTGATCGGCTTCAAGCTCACCGGCAAATTGAAGGAAGGCATCACCGCCACCGACCTGGTGCTGACCGTGACCCAGATGCTGCGCAAAAAAGGCGTGGTGGGTAAATTCGTCGAGTTCTACGGCGATGGTCTGGCCGACCTACCCTTGGCCGACCGCGCCACCATCGCCAACATGGCCCCGGAATACGGCGCCACCTGCGGCTTTTTCCCGGTGGATGAGGTGACGCTGGACTACCTGCGTTTGTCCGGTCGCCCGACAGAAACCGTAAAGCTGGTCGAGGCCTACACCAAGGCCCAGGGCCTGTGGCGCAATGCCGGGCAAGAGCCCGTGTTCACTGACAGCCTGGCGCTGGACATGGGCAGCGTCGAAGCCAGCCTCGCCGGGCCAAAACGCCCGCAGGATCGCGTATCGCTACCGAATGTGGGCCAGGCGTTCAGCGATTTTCTCGACCTGCAATTCAAACCCACCAACAAAGAAGAAGGCCGTCTGGAAAGCGAAGGCGGAGGCGGCGTGGCCGTGGGCAATGCCGATCTGGTGGGCGAAACCGATTACGAATACGACGGCCACACCTATCGCCTGAAAAACGGCGCGGTGGTCATCGCCGCGATCACCTCCTGCACCAACACCTCCAACCCCAGCGTGATGATGGCTGCCGGCCTGGTGGCGAAAAAAGCCGTGGAGAAGGGCCTGACGCGCAAGCCGTGGGTCAAGACCTCGCTGGCGCCCGGTTCCAAAGTGGTCACCGATTACTACAAGGCGGCAGGCCTTACCCAATACCTGGACAAGCTCGGCTTCGACCTGGTGGGCTACGGCTGCACCACCTGCATCGGCAACTCCGGCCCGCTGCCCGAGCCGATTGAAAAGGCCATCCAAAAGGCTGACCTTGCCGTCGCCTCGGTGCTCTCAGGCAACCGCAACTTTGAAGGCCGCGTGCACCCACTGGTGAAAACCAATTGGCTGGCCTCGCCACCGCTGGTAGTGGCCTATGCGCTGGCTGGCACCGTGCGTATCGATATCAGCAGCGAGCCGCTGGGTAATGACCAGGACGGCAAGCCGGTGTACCTCAAGGACATCTGGCCCAGCAGCCAGGAAATCGCCGACGCGGTGGCCCAGGTGAGTACCGGCATGTTCCATAAGGAATATGCCGAGGTGTTTGCCGGTGATGCGCAGTGGCAGGCCATTGAAGTACCGCAGGCAGCGACCTACGTGTGGCAGGCGGATTCCACCTACATTCAGCACCCGCCGTTCTTCGACGATATTGCCGGGCCGTTACCGGTGATCAAAGACGTGCAGGGCGCCAATGTACTGGCCCTGCTGGGCGACTCGGTGACCACCGATCACATCTCCCCCGCCGGCAATATCAAGACCGACAGCCCCGCCGGCCGCTACCTGCGCGAGCAAGGCGTGGAACCGCGCGACTTCAACTCCTACGGTTCACGCCGGGGCAACCATGAAGTGATGATGCGCGGCACCTTTGCCAATATCCGTATCCGCAATGAAATGCTGGGTGGCGAGGAAGGCGGCAATACGCTGTATATCCCCACCGGCGAGAAAATGGCGATTTATGACGCGTCGATGAAATACCAGGCGTCGGGCACGCCGCTGGTGGTGATCGCCGGCCAGGAATATGGCACGGGCTCAAGCCGCGACTGGGCGGCCAAGGGCACAAATCTGCTGGGGGTGAAGGCGGTGATTGCCGAGAGCTTCGAGCGTATCCACCGTTCCAACCTGGTGGGCATGGGTGTGTTGCCGTTGCAGTTCAAGCTTGATCAAAACCGCAAGAGCCTCAAGCTCAGTGGCAAGGAGAAGATCGATATCCTGGGGCTGACGGGCGTGGAGATCGTGCCCAGGATGAACCTGACGCTGGTGATCACGCGGGAGGATGGGAGTACGGAGAAGGTGGATGTGTTGTGTCGGATTGATACGCTTAATGAAGTGGAATACTTCAAGTCCGGCGGCATTTTGCACTACGTACTGCGCCAACTGATCGCCAGCTAAAGAACACTAGAGATCAAATGTGGGAGGGGGCTTGCCCCCGATAGCGGTGGATCAGGTACAGATGTCTAACCTGACACACCGCTATCGGGAGCAAGCCCCCTCCCACATTTTGACTGTATTGACAGCTTTAGATCAGCCGAACAGCCACTTCCACAGCAGCACCAGCACGACTACAGCCAACACCGGCCGCGCAACGCGATAAGCCTTCGGATGCTTACGCTTCCACTGCTTCACCACCCCGCTGAACTTGTCGCTGAATGTCTTGCTCCAGGCATACGCCTGGTTGATCCCGCCCACACGCTCATCGTCCAGGTTCTGTGGCGCGGTAGCGCGGCCCAGTTGCTTGCTGACCCAGCGGTTGACGCGGGTCATCAGCGGGTTGCTCAACGGCCGTTCGATATCGCAGAACAGGATCACGCGGGTGGTTTCGGTCTCGTTCTTCACCCAGTGCACATAGGTTTCGTCGAACATCACGTCATCACCGTCGCGCCAGGCGTATTCCTGGCCGTCAACGAAAATGCGGCAAGCATCAGAGTTCGGCGTGGAAAGGCCCAGGTGATAACGCAGCGAACCGGCAAACGGGTCGCGGTGCGGGTTGAGGTGGCTGCCGCCCGGCAACAGCGCAAACATCGCGCCCTTGACGTTGGGAATGCTGCTCACCAAGGCCACGGTCTTCGGGCACAGTGCCTCGGCCGAGGGCAGCGGTTTGTCGTACCACTTGAGGTAGAAGCGCTTCCAACCCTTCTTGAAGAACGAACCGAAACCGGCATCGTTGTTCTTTTCAGCCGCGCGAATGTAACCCTCGTCGAACAGGTGCATGGCCTCTTCGCGGATAACCTCCCAGTTGTCCTTGAGCACGTCCAGTTCGGGGAACTTGCTGCGGTCCAGGTAAGGCTTGGACGGCACCGCCGAAAACAGGTACATCAAGGCGTTATAGGGGGCGAACAGCGCCGAATGGTTGACGAACTGGCGCAGCACCGGCAAACGGGCCTTACCGCGCAGGTGCACGTACAGCGTGCTGCCGATAAACACCAGCAACACCGACAACTTGGCGGCCAAAGAAAAGGTCATGGAGCAACTCCTGAAAAAATGCGCCGGGCATCATAAACACTTGGGCCAGTATGCAGAAGGCCCAAGGTATCCGTGCTGACACACATCAAGCCTGGTTTTCCTGATCGGTAAACAGATCGCTGAACAGCATGCTCGACAGGTAGCGCTCACCGGAGTCCGGCAGAATCACCACGATGGTCTTGCCTTGCATCTCCGGCTTTTGCGCCAGGCGCACCGCCACGGCCATCGCTGCGCCGCAGGAGATACCGCACAGAATCCCCTCTTCCTGCATCAGCCGCAGGGCCATGGCCTTGGACTCTTCATCGCTGGCCAGCTCCACACGGTCGACCATCGACAGGTCGAGGTTCTTCGGCACAAAACCGGCGCCGATGCCCTGGATCTTGTGGGGGCTGGGCTTGATTTCTTCACCCGCCAGCGCCTGGGTGATCACCGGCGACACAATCGGCTCGACCGCCACCGACAAAATCGGTTTGCCGGCAATGTTTTTGATATAGCGCGAAACGCCGGTGATGGTGCCGCCGGTGCCCACGCCCGCCACCAGCACGTCCACGGCGCCATCGGTGTCGTTCCAGATTTCCGGGCCGGTGGTTTTCTCGTGGATCGCCGGGTTGGCCGGGTTGTCGAACTGGCCCGGCATAAAGTATTGGGCCGGGTCGCTGGCGACGATTTCAGCGGCTTTTTCGATGGCGCCCTTCATACCCTTGGCCGGCTCGGTCAATACCAGCTCGGCGCCGAGGGCCTTGAGCACCTTGCGTCGTTCGATACTCATCGACGCCGGCATGGTCAGCAGCAGTTTGTAGCCACGCGCAGCGGCGACAAACGCCAGGCCGATGCCGGTGTTGCCAGAAGTCGGCTCGACAATGGTCATACCCGGCTTGAGTTTGCCAGTGCTTTCGGCGTCCCAGATCATGTTTGCGCCAATGCGGCACTTCACCGAATACCCCGGGTTGCGCCCTTCGATCTTGGCCAGGATGGTCACGCCACGCGGGGCGATGCGGTTGATCTGTACCAGGGGCGTGTTACCGATGGAGTGCGCGTTGTCTGCAAAAATGCGGCTCATGACGGGTCCTATTTGGCGGCTTCAGGAAGGCCACAAGGGTAAGCCTCGGGGTGCAAAGCGTCCAGTCAGAGGAACGTTGCGCGCCTGCCAACGGTCAATCGCCTACCTGCATGGAGAACGCCGCAATGAAACGTCGCTACAGCTGGCCACTATGGACCGTCGCCGGGCTGGTGGTGGTGTTGGTCGCCCTGGACCTCGCCCTACCCTATCTGGTGCGCAACTACCTCAATGACAAACTCGCCAACATGGGCGACTACCGCGGCCAAGTCACCGACGTGGACCTGGCGCTGTGGCGCGGCGCCTACAAGATCAATGGCCTGGAGATCGTCAAGGTCGACGGCAAGGTGCCTGTGCCGTTCGTCAAGGCACCGCTAATCGACCTCGCGGTGAGTTGGCACTCATTGATCAACGACCATGCCGTCGTGGCCAAGGTGCGCTTTATCAACCCCGAGGTGAACTTCGTCGATGGCGGCGCCAACAAGCAAGCGTCCCAGACCGGTAAAGGCACCGACTGGCGGGAGCAGTTGAGCAAGCTGGCGCCCATTACCCTCGATGAAGTACGCATCGAAGACGGCAAGATCACCTTTCGCAACTTCAACTCCAAACCGCCGGTGAACATCAACGCCACCGATGTGAATGCCAGCTTCTACAACCTCACCAACGTGGTCGACGTCGAAGGCAAGCGCGACGCCCGCTTCGACGGCAAGGCCCTGCTGCAAGGCCAGGCCCCGTTGGAAGCCACCGCCACCTTTGACCCGCTGAGCAATTTCGAAAACTTCGAATTCCGCTTTCGCGCCAAAGACCTGCAGCTCAAGCGCATGAATGACTTTGCCTCGGCCTACGGCAAGTTCGACTTCAAGGCCGGTACCGGTGATGTAGTCATCGAAGCCCAGGCGGAAAAAGGCCAGCTCACCGGCTATATCAAGCCGCTGCTGCGGGACGTGGAAGTCTTTGACTGGAAGCAGGACGTGGAAAACAAAGACAAGAACATCTTCCGCTCGATCTGGGAAGCGGTGGTCGGCGCCAGCGAGACGGTGCTGAAAAACCAGCAAAAGAACCAATTCGCCACTCGCGTGGAGCTGAGTGGCAGCGTACATCAGCAGAATGTCAGCGCGTTCTCGGCGTTTTTGGCGATTTTGCGTAATGGTTTTATCCAGGCCTTCAATGCCCGCTACGAGCAACCCAAGCCCAGCACTGACTGAGCCTGGAAACAGATCAGTGTGGGAGGGGGCTTGCCCCCGATAGCGGTGGTTCAGTTATTGATGTGTTGACTGAACCACCGCTATCGGGGGCAAGCCCCCTCCCACATTTGCCTGCATACACATTCAGATTTTGGTGTGACCACCCATTCAGAGACTGAATAACCCGTCTGCGTTCACAGTCGCCGGGGCTGCGCGGTATAGTCCGGGCATTGATGAATGCGAGGAAACACCGATGAAGTTCGAAGGCACCCAGGCCTATGTGGCTACCGATGACCTGAAACTGGCCGTCAACGCCGCCATCACCCTGGAACGGCCATTGCTGGTCAAGGGCGAGCCCGGCACCGGCAAGACCATGCTCGCCGAGCAGTTGGCGGAGTCCTTCGGCGCCAGGCTGATCACCTGGCACATCAAGTCGACCACCAAGGCCCACCAGGGCCTGTATGAGTACGATGCGGTCAGCCGCCTGCGCGACTCCCAACTGGGCGTGGACAAGGTGCACGACGTACGCAACTACCTGAAGAAGGGCAAGCTCTGGGAAGCGTTCGAGTCCGAAGAACGGGTGATTTTGCTGATCGACGAAATTGACAAGGCTGACATCGAGTTCCCCAATGACCTGTTGCAAGAACTCGACAAGATGGAGTTCTACGTCTACGAAATCGACGAGACCATCAAGGCCAAGAAACGCCCGATCATCATCATTACCTCCAACAACGAGAAGGAACTGCCGGACGCGTTCCTGCGCCGCTGCTTCTTCCACTACATCGCCTTCCCCGACCGCACCACCCTGCAAAAGATCGTCGACGTGCATTACCCCGACATCAAGAAAGACCTGGTCAGCGAAGCGCTGGACGTGTTCTTCGACGTGCGCAAGGTACCGGGTTTGAAGAAAAAGCCCTCCACCTCCGAGCTGGTGGACTGGCTCAAACTGCTGATGGCCGACAATATCGGCGAAGCCGTACTGCGCGAGCGCGACCCCACCAAGGCCATCCCGCCCCTGGCCGGCGCCCTGGTAAAGAACGAGCAAGACGTGCAGTTGCTGGAGCGTCTGGCGTTCATGAGCCGTCGCGGTAATCGCTGATGCTGCTCAACCTGTTCAACGAGATGCGCGCCGCCAAGGTGCCGGTGTCGGTGCGCGAGCTGCTGGACCTGATTAACGCGCTGAAAATGCGCGTGACCTTCGCCGACATGGACGAGTTCTACTACTTGGCCAGGGCGATTCTGGTGAAGGACGAGCGGCATTTCGACAAGTTCGACCGCGCTTTCGGCGCCTACTTCAACGGCCTGGAAAAACTCGACGACCACCTGCAGGCATTGATCCCCGAAGACTGGCTGCGCAAGGAATTCGAACGCTCGCTGAGCGATGAAGAGCGCGCGCAGATCCAGTCCCTGGGCGGCCTCGACAAGTTGATTGAGGAATTCAAGAAACGCCTGGAAGAACAAAAGGAACGCCATGCCGGCGGCAACAAGTGGATCGGCACCGGCGGCACCAGCCCGTTCGGCTCTGGCGGCTATAACCCGGAAGGCATTCGCGTAGGTGACGCGGGCAAGCGCCAGGGCAAAGCGGTGAAAGTCTGGGACCAGCGCGAGTACAAGAACCTTGATGACCAGGTAGAACTGGGCACGCGCAACATCAAGGTCGCCCTGCGCCGCCTGCGCAAATTTGCGCGCCAGGGTGCGGCAGAAGAGCTGGATATCGACGGTACCATCGACCATACCGCCCGTGATGCTGGCTTGCTGAATATCCAGATGCGCCCTGAGCGGCGTAACACCATCAAGTTGCTGTTGCTGTTCGATATCGGCGGCTCAATGGATGCCCACGTGAAGATCTGCGAAGAGCTGTTCTCGGCCTGCAAGACCGAGTTCAAGCACCTGGAGTACTTCTACTTCCATAACTTCGTGTACGAGTCGGTGTGGAAGAACAACGCGCGCCGCACCTCTGAGCGCACCTCTACCCAGGACCTGCTGCACAAGTACGGCGCCGACTACAAAGTAATCTTTATCGGCGATGCGTCGATGGCGCCGTATGAAATCACCCAGGCCGGCGGCAGTGTCGAGCATTGGAATGAAGAGCCGGGGTATGTGTGGATGCAGCGCTTCATGGCCAAGTACAAGAAACTGATTTGGATTAACCCGTATCCGAAAGACACCTGGGGCTATACGGCATCCACGGGGATCGTGCGGGAGTTGGTGGAGGATCAGATGTATCCGCTGACGTTACGAGGCCTTGAGGAAGGGATGCGGTTTCTTTCCAAATAAGTAACAGGAACCAGGAGCTGGGCCCAACGCCCAGCCCCTTCAATCGACACTTCATGGCCCTCACGAGGGGGATGGCTTGGTATTGAACCAACCTAATGTCAGGACGGCAGTGCACAACACGCGAATAAGATCTGCATCGTTGAAGTCGACTTCACCATCTCCATTGATGTCCGGGTTCACGGCGGCCTGCGGCCCGTCGGTCACATTGTAGAACTTGGCACTGAACGCTACACGCTCTTCACCGATATGAAATTTCAGATGCACGGTTTCTGGCGAGCGAGTTGCGTCCAAATCATATGCCGATACCTGAAGATATTTGTTGAACGACTGATCGCGGCTGAACCAATTAAACCCAAGAAATTGGCGGGCCAACGCAATGGCCTTGAACCTGTTCCATTCGTTGCTGATGCCGTCGTTATCAACATCCTCCGGTTGTGCACAATCCAATTTACCGTCGTTGTTCATGTCGAATACGGTGACGCAGCGGACAAGGGTGGGCGTTTTCTGGTTGTCGTGCCACTCCAGTTTCACAATGTCGGGCTTACCGTCGGGGCAGTAGTCTGGGCGCAGAGTTTCATGTAGCGCATAAATGTTCCTTCATGTAGAGAAGGGCCAGCTAAGTGACCTCCGAAAGGTTGGATAGGATCTCAACGTTACCGATTCGTCCAGCTACAGAAGCTGCAGTTGGCAAAATTTATGGTCGTGATCCCCGTACCATCTAAAGGTAAGGAACATAAGCGCAAAGCCATGCACAAGTTGAGCATCCACATAATTGGTGTGCTGGTCGCCGTTGACGTCCGGAAAAATGGTTAATTCCATTCCGTCACCATCGGCATTGGTTTGATAAGCGGCACTGAATGCCATTGAGTCCGCTGCGTGAAAAAACTGCAGGCGCACGGTTTGCGCCATACCGCAGACATCAAAATCTTCGGCAAAGATTTTCAGGTGCTTATCGTGGGGCGGATCCGGACTAAACCAGTTGAATTCAAGAAATTGGCGTGCAAAGCGTCTGACTAGCCGTTCGTCGGCCGTATCGATTACACCATCTTCAATGACGTCATCCGTCGTCACCTCATCAAGCTCGCCGAAATCATGCAGGTCTTGAGCCTGCGCCTGCTTGACGAGCCGAGGGGGCTCGCCTGCCTCGTAGAAGCCGAGATGAACCGCCGGGGCATCATCTTGCTTAACGTCTTTGGCCGTTGCTATCAGGTATCGCATGTGAATGCATCTCCATGAAGGGGCGATAAGCTTTTCACTGCTTAGCCGGATGCGCCACGTTAGAGGGGCACTACACGTTGTAGGCCTTTTCCCAAAAAGCGGCCTTCAAGCCCCCTGGTATACCGAGCCAGAAATCTCACATGCTGCTCATGGGCTGTTTGCTGTACCACCGGTGCCAACCGAACGCTTTCCCCCGGCAAACACTGCGCCAGCCGCGCCAGCGACAGCGGCGTCAGCGCGCCCAAGCGTGGGTACCCACCAATCGTCTGCCGATCATTGAGCAACACGATCGGCTGCCCATCCGGCGGTACCTGGATCGCTCCCAAAGGTATGCCTTCGGAGATCAACGACGGTCCCTGGTACTGCAACGGCGTGCCCAGCAAGCGCATGCCCATGCGGTCGGCGCGGCTGTCGAGGGCCCATTCGGTGTTGAACGCATCAAACAGACTTTGCCCGCTGAACTCGCCGATCTGGGCGCCGACGATCACGTCCAGGGCCGTCCTGGCGGGCAGGGCTGGTTCGCTCAGCACTTTCATCGCTCCGCCTGTACCGCAATAGGTTAACTGCCCACCCTCGGCCAATGCCTTGCCGAAACCGTCCACCCCGCCCAATTCCTCACGAACGACCGTGGCACAACTGCCGAGCACAGCCGGCGCATCAAACCCGCCGGGTGCCGCGAGATAAGCCCGCGCACCGCTGAACGGCTGGGTAAATCGCAAACGCTGACCCTTTTGCAGGATAAAACTGCGACCGGGGCTGATGGCGCGTTCGTCGATGTAGGCGCCCAGGTCCGCGCCGGCCAGCGCCAGCAGGCAATAATCCTCGGCCAATACGGTAAAACCGCCCAGGGTGATTTCTACCACCGGCGCATCCAGCGCGTTGTCCAGCAGCCAGTTGGCCCAGAACATCGACACCCAGTCCAGCGCCCCACCCTGAGTCACACCCAAATGCCGTACACCAAAACGGCCAGCGTCCTGCAACAGGCACAACGGCGTGCTGGCTTCGATCAACAAACGGCTCATGCCTGCGCCTCCAGAGGCGTGTCATCGCCACCCAGCGTGATAAATTCGGCGTGATCCACGGCTTCGAAGCGCACTGTGTCGCCGGGTTGCATCAGGCTGTAGCCTTCGCGCTCGCGGTCAAACAGCTTGGCCGGGGTGCGGCCGATCAGGTTCCAGCCGCCGGGCGACACCACCGGGTAAGCTGCGGTTTGCCGTTCGGCGATGCCGACGCTGCCAGCCGCCACGCGTTTGCGAGGGGTGTTGAGGCGTGGGGTGGCGAGGGCTTCATCCACCAGCCCCATAAAGGCAAAACCGGGGGCAAAACCGAGGGCAAACACTTGGTATTCATGGGTGCTGTGGCGGCGGATCACTTCGTCCACCGACAGGCCACTGCGTTGGCTGAGCAGGCTCAGCTCGGGGCCGACGCTCAGGTCGTACCACACCGGCAGCACATGGCACTGGCCACTACCCTGGGTTTGCGGTTGCAAGTCGGTCAAGGCCTGGTCGATCACTCCACGCGCCTGCGCCGGGCTCAATGCAGTGAGGTCGTAATGCACCATCAAGGTGGTGTAGGACGGCACCAAGTCCACCAACGCCGCGCCAAAACCTTCGCGCAGGCGCTGGGTGGCGGCGAGCATCCACGGCATGTTGGCTTCGGCGATCACATCGAACAGACGCACCATCAGGCAGTCGATGGCGACTACTTCAATCCGTGGCTTCATGCGGGCTTCAACGCCTCGCGGATACGCTGCACGGCGGCAATCGAGCTGGCGTTGTCGCCGTGCACGCACAGTGTATTGGCTTGCAAGACCAGCGGGCTGCCATCGCTGGCCGTCAGCGCATCGCCACGGGAAATGGTCAGGGCCTGCTGGATGATGGTTTCGGCGTCGTGGTGCACGGCGCCGGTCAACTGGCGCGAAACGAGGTGGCCTTTATTGTCATAGGCGCGATCGGCGAAGGCTTCGAACCACAGGGTCACACCGTACTCGTCGCCCAATGCTTGGGCGGCACTGTTGTCGCGGGTGGCCAGCAGCATCAGCGGCAGATCGCCGTAAGCCGCCACGGCTTGTATCACCGCACGCAATTGCGCCGGGTTGACCATCATGTCGTTGTACATCGCGCCGTGGGGTTTGACGTAGCTGACACGCGTACCTTGGGCGCGGCAAATGCCGTCGAGGGCGCCGATCTGGTAGAGCAGCAGGTCCTGAATTTCCTGCGGCGAATAGGCCATGGAGCGGCGACCGAAGCCTTGCAGGTCCTGGTACGCCGGGTGCGCCCCCACTTGCACGCCATGCTTGAGCGCCAGGCTGACGGTCTTGCGCATGATGCTCGGGTCGCCGGCATGGAAGCCGCAGGCGACGTTGGCGCAATCGATGAACGGCATGACTTCGGCGTCCAGACCCAGGGTCCAGTTGCCAAAGCTTTCGCCGATGTCGCAATTGAGTAGCAAGCGGCTCACGGGTGTCGCTCCTGTAGGCTTTGTTTTTTTGTAGTGTGGGATTTTTAACGCAGAACTCGCAACTTGTCCTGAGCCCCCTACGACGCTTATCGTGGAATAACTCGATTTTTGGCGCCGGCTGCCTGCGGCGTCCAACTAATAAAAACCGATCCATGCATAAGAAAAAGTTGATCCCATGAATTTGAAGTTCCTCGAAACCTTCGTCTGGGTGGCCAAGCTCAAGAGCTTTCGCCTGACCGCCGAGAAGCTGTTCACCACCCAGGCGTCGATCTCCAGTCGCATCGCCGTGCTGGAAAGCGAGCTGGGCGTGAAGCTGTTTCTGCGCGATTCACGCGGCGTGAGCCTGACGCCGGAAGGCTTGAAGGTGCTCGATTATGCCGAGCAGATGATGGTGACGATGCAGGGGTTGAAACAGTCCCTGGAGACCACCAGCAGCAAGGTTGGGCGTATCCGCATCGGTGCGATGGATACAGTGATCCACACCTGGCTCAGCCCCTTGGTGGCCGAACTGATGGATCATTTCCCCTTGGTTGAAATCGAGTTGGTCGCCGATACCGCGCTGAACCTCAGCGATCAGCTGCAAAAAGGCTTTCTCGATCTGATCCTGCAAACCGACCTGTTGCGCCTCGAAACCGTGCGCAGCCTCGAATTGTGCAGCCACCCCATGGCTTGGATCGTCGCCAGCCAGTCGATCTATCACCGCGACTACGCCACCCTCGCCGAACTGGCCCAGGAGCGCATCATCACCTATTCAAAAAACTCACACCCGCATCAGGATGTGCTCAGCCTGATGCAAGCCAATGGCGTGGCCGCGCCACGGATGAACTGCGTGAACTCGGTGTCGGCGATCACACGGTTGTTGCGTGATGGTTTTGGGATTGGCGCGTTGCCGCCGGTGCTGGTGATGGAGGAGCTGGCGCGGGGGGAGCTGGTGATGTTGCCCATGGAGCAACGCCTGCCGAACTTGCAGGTGGTGGTGTCGTGGCGGGTGGGGGTGGAGTTGGTGGAGGAGATTGTGGGGTTGTGCCAGAAGGTGGTGGCTCGGTATGCCGAGGAGGTTGGTGAGGACCGGATGATCCTTAGCACACAAACTCCATTGAAGAAACTGGATTAAAAATGTGGGAGGGGGCTTGCCCCCGATGACAGTGTGTCAGCCAATACATCTTTGACTGAACCACCGCCATCGGGGGCAAGCCCCCTCCCACATTTTGACTTGTGGTGACCTTCAAAGACCTTTCAGGTCGCGCTCTTCGATGGGCCGGCTCTGGCGCAAACGCTTGCCGCCCAACACCACCCAGTCGATCAGGCGAAACAGGCATTCGAGCCCAAACGACAACAACATCGCCCCGCCCAACCCCCAGCCCATGGCTTCGGGGGTCAGCAGGATCTGATAGCTGTAGCCATTCCAGGTCTCCTGGCGAATATCAGGGTCGGCCGCCACCACCACTTGCAGCACGCGGATATACCAAGGGCCTTGCATCGCCTGGAATTGCTTGTCCAACGCCACCTGGCGATCCAGCATCGCGCCCAGGCTACTGGCATCGCTCTGGAAAACCGGGTCATCACTGGCGCGGTAATGCGCCACCAGCGCCTGCATATCACCCTTGAAGAACTGTTGCGCAGTGGTCTCAAACCCGCGCAGGCCAGTCTGGGCCTCGATCAGGTGCGCTTCAACACGCTTGGCGTAGTCGCTGATAAACCCCGGTACCTGCACACCGACCAACAACCCAATGGCAAACAACACCAACCGCAAGTAGCTCAGCAACATGGTCGATATCCTTACTCGGTAATGCCCTGGCTGACGCATTCACCGCGTCGCCACAGGCTCCATTGGCCCGGTTCGTAGCGGGTCCAGTTTTCGTTGTCGGTCAAAGGTTCGGTGGCGATCACCGTGACCACGTCATTGGGGGTGGTTTCGGCCTGAAAATCGACGATCACGTCGACATCTTTCAAGCGCGCCGGGCCAAACGGTGCGCGCCGGGTGATCTGCGCTAACTTGGTCGTGCAATAGCAGAACAGCCAATCGCCGTCGCTGAGCATGCAGTTGAACACGCCTTTGCTGCGATACTCAGCGCAGGCGGCGATCAGGTCCGGCAGCATCTGCTCGATATTGACCGGTTCCGGGAACGCTTCGCGCACACGGTTGAGCAGGTCACAGAACGCCGCTTCGCTGTCGGTATCACCCACCGGGCGGTAGAACGTGGCACGCGGGTTGAAATCCGCCAGTTGGCCATTGTGGGCGAAGCACCAGTTGCGCCCCCACAGCTCGCGTACGAACGGGTGGGTATTGGCCAGGCTCACCTTGCCCACATTGGCCTGACGGATATGGCCGATCACCACTTCACTTTTGATGGGATAACGCTGCACCAACAGTGCGACTTCCGACTCACTGCTGGCGGCCGGGTCCTGGAACAAGCGCAGGCCACGGCCTTCGTAGAAGGCGATACCCCAACCGTCACGGTGGGGGCCGGTGCGCCCACCGCGCTGCATCAGCCCGGTAAAGCTGAACACGATGTCGGTGGGGACGTTGGCACTCATGCCCAATAATTCACACATGCCAGGGCTCTCGCTACAGCGTTAAAGGCGCGGTTCGACGCGCATACCACTTACAGGGGCAGGACGCTGGAAAGGCTCGTCATCCTCGACAGGCTCGGCATTCAGCGCGGCATCGGCCGCTGCCTTGCGCTCACGGCGATCACGGGCAGCCCGTTCGATGGGCCAGCGAATCAACACAATCACGATGTACACCGCAAAAGCGATCATCGCGTACATGAACAAATCGGAAATGGCCCGCCAGGCGTTATTGCCGACCTTGAGCAGCAGGTCCAGGGCGGTGATGGCCACGGCCGGTGCAAATTGGGTCTTGACCGGGTCGACAATGGTCGGGCTAAACAGCAGCACCGCCATCAACAGTTGCAGCGGCTCGCGCAACCAACGCCAGATCCAGCGGGTCATGCGCCACCACACCAATAGGCAGCCCAAAGCGGCAAAGGCGTAAAGGCCCCAAGCGGTCAGATAGTCGTTCTCGGTCATGGTGTCCATGGCAAGGTAGGCAAACAGGCGGCTATGATAACGGCTTTTGCGTGTCGCGGCTGCAAAGCCTGCCACCGTCCGCCAGACAGAGAGTGATCCATGCCGACCTCCACCGCCCCGATCGCCCGTAAAGCCCCAGGCCAGGACCCGTATGCCTGGCTACAGGAGCGTGACACGCCCGAGGTGCTTGATTACCTCAAGGCCGAAAATGCCTGGCAGGAAGCCCAGCTCGCCGACCAACACGCCCTGCGCGAAACCCTGTTCGAAGAGATCAAGGGCCGCATCCTCGAAACCGACCTGTCCCTGCCCTCCCCGTGGGGCCCGTATCTTTACTACACCCGTACCACCGCCGGGGACGAATACGCCCGCCACTACCGTTGCCGCCGCCCGGCCGACGACGGCAACCAGGTCGATGACACCAGCGAAGAACTGCTGCTGGACCCGAACGTATTGGCCAATGGGGGCTTCTTCTCGTTGGGTGCGTTCAGCATCAGCCCCGACCACCAGCGCCTGGCGTACAGCCTCGATACCAGCGGTGAAGAGATCTACACCCTGTATGTGAAGGAATTATCCAGCGGCAAGGTCAGCGAACTGGAGTTCCAAGACTGCGACGGCAGCATGACCTGGGCCAACGACAGCCTGACCCTATTCTTTGGCGAGCTGGACGACACCCACCGCCCGCACAAGCTGTATCGCTATCGCCTGGACGGCACGGCAGCACAGCAAGTGTTCCACGAGCCCGACGGACGTTTCTTCCTGCATTGCTACCGCTCCAGCTCCGAGCGCCAACTGCTGCTGGCCCTGGGCAGCAAGACCACCAGCGAAATCTGGGCCCTGGACGCCGACCAGCCGCACTTGGACTTCACCTGCCTGGCGCCACGGGTCGAAGACCATGAATACGACGTGGACCACGGCCAGCTCAATGGCGCGTGGACCTGGTTTATCCGCAGCAACCGTGACGGCATCAACTACGCACTGTTCGTGGCCACCGACATTGGCGACGTGCCCACCGAAGCTGAGTGGCAAAACCTCATCCCCCACAGCGATGAGGTAATGCTCGACGGCGTGAGCCTGAACACCGGCGCCATGACCCTGAGCCTGCGCATCGGCGGCCTGCCGGTAATCGAAGTACACCCGCAGGGCCTGCCGGCATATCGCGTGGAATTACCCGACGCCGCCTACAGCCTCTATGTACAAAACAGCCTGGAATTCACCAGCGACAAGATCCGCCTGCGCTACGAAGCCTTGAACCGTCCGGCTCAGGTGCGTCAGCTGGAACTGGCGAGCGGCGCACAACAGGTGCTCAAGGAAACCCCGGTGCTGGGCGTGTTCAACGCCGATGACTACGTGAGCCAACGCCTGTGGGCGACCTCCGCCGATGGCACCCAAGTGCCCATCAGCCTAGTGGTCAAGCGCGAACATCTCGGCAAGCCCACACCGCTGTACCTGTATGGTTACGGCGCGTACGGCTCGAGTCTTGACCCGTGGTTCTCCCACGCACGCTTGAGCCTGCTGGACCGAGGCGTGGCGTTCGCCATTGCCCACGTACGCGGCGGCGGTGAGTTGGGCGAGGCCTGGTACCGCAATGGCAAGCAGGAACATAAGCAGAACACCTTCAGCGACTTTATCGCCTGCGCCGAACACCTGATCGCCGAGGGTTTGACCACATCCAAACAGTTGGCCATCAGCGGCGGCAGTGCCGGCGGCCTGTTGATCGGCGCGGTGCTCAACCAGCGTCCAGCGTTGTTCCAAGCGGCGATTGCCGAAGTGCCGTTTGTCGATGTGCTCAACACCATGCTCGACCCGGAGCTGCCGCTGACCATCACCGAGTACGACGAGTGGGGCAACCCGCAAGAGCCTGAAGTGTATGAACGCATCAAGGCCTATGCACCGTACGAAAACGTACGTGCCCAGGCCTACCCGCACCTGCTGGTGATCGCCGGCTACAACGACAGCCGCGTGCAGTACTGGGAAGCGGCCAAGTGGGTGGCCAAGTTGCGCGATACCAAGACGGACGACAACCTGCTGTTGCTCAAGACCGAACTGGGCGCCGGCCACGGCGGGATGAGCGGTCGTTACCAGGGATTACGTGACGTAGCGCTCGAATATGCATTCGTGTTCAAGGCCCTGGGGTTGATTTAGGAACTTAGCGCGGCGGTTTTGTCTGAACACAAGACCGCCCTACAAGATTGACGGACCAAGATTGCCGCTATGCCAGAACCTACTTTGTTAAACAATGAAATCCGCGACATGCTGATGGACTGCGGCCTGTTCGATCCCCTGCTGCCGGAAGATTTTCACATCGCCGCCGGCTACTTCAACATCAGCGGCATGGCCAAGGATGAAGTGATTTTCCTGGAGGGCGATGCCGGCACCTTTATGTGCATCCTCCACAGTGGCCAGGTGGCGGTGCAGAAAACCCATCACGATGGACAACGCGTAACCATCGCCACCCTGCGCAGTGGCCGGGCCTTCGGTGAAATGGCCGTGCTTGACGGCGAGCGCCGCTCAGCCAGTTGTGTGGCGGCCACGGATTGCGTGCTGTTGAACCTGGGCAAGGACTCCCTGGAAAAGATGCTCAACGAAGCGCCTCGGGTTGCCGCCAAGATCATCCGCGCCATTGCCGTTGCCCTGTCCAAGCGCCTGCGCATGGTCGACGGGCAATTGCTGTCCCAACAGTTTTAGCCGCCGGGCGTTTTCGGTTTGCTGTCGTTTTGCTGCAGGCCGGGCACGGTCTGGTCCTTGGGCGGCGTTGGCAAGACGATAGGCACCAAGGGGGGCGAGCCGTTCGTCTTCGGCACGGCCGGTGGGGTGACTTGCGGGTACAACGTCGGCGTCGGGGTACCTGGGGCACCTGGTGTAGGCGCTGGCGCGACCGGTACGGTTTGCAACTCCTGAGCCTGCGCCGCACCCAATGCGAGCGCGCCGAGCACAATGACCGTTAGAATGCTGCACTTCATCGATGGCTCCATGGCCTGACCGGAATGCCACAAGGCTACTCCCAACCGCGCAAGAATGCCCTTCCCAATGAGATTTCCATGAAACGTTTCGTTCTGCTGGACACCACCCCGATCCCCGACAACGGCGGTGCCTTGTGCCTGTTCGAATACGGCGAGGATTTTGTCATCAAGATCCAGGGCGGCGATGGCGGCCAATTGATGAACACGCGCATGCACGGTTCCGAAGATGCGCTGGCAGAAATCCCTTGTCGCAAAGTGGCCGGGCGTCCCGACTCCCGCGTGCTGATCGGTGGTCTGGGCATGGGCTTTACCCTGGCCTCGGCCCTCAAGCACTTGGGCAAGAGCGCCGAAGTCGTGGTGGCCGAGCTGGTGCCTGGCGTCGTGGAATGGAACCGTGGGCCGCTGGGGGAAAAATCCGGCCGCCCGCTGCTCGACCCGCGCACGGTCATCCGCATGGAAGACGTGGCCAAGGTGTTGCAGGCCGAGCCCCAAGGGTTTGACGCGATCATGCTTGACGTCGACAACGGCCCCGAAGGCCTCACGCAAAAAGCCAACAGCTGGCTGTATTCCGCCGGTGGCCTGGCCGCCTGCGCCAAGGCCCTGCGCCCCAAAGGCGTGCTGGCGGTATGGTCGGCCAGCGCCGACAAGCTGTTCAGCGACAAACTGCGTAAGGCCGGTTTCAAGGCCGAAGAAGTGCAGGTGTTTGCCCATGGCAACAAAGGCACCCGGCATACCATCTGGATCGCCGAAAAGCTCAAGGGCTAATCATCGTGCCTCGCCTGGGTCAAGCGAAATGACACAGGTGCCGCACTTCCTGCTCGCTCAACACGCCACGGCCTTTGATTTCCTGGAGGATTACGGTTCCGTCGGCCTTGATCTCTACGCCACTGGCGCCGGCAATGGTCGTGCTCACACCGGGGGTTTCCAGTAGATCCAACAGGGGCTGGCGCCCGGCACACGTCTGCTCCAGGCTCATCCTGAGGGAGAAATCAGTCTGGGAATCCAGCCCACCTACCCAAATGACCTTGCCGCCTCTGGCCAGGGACTCTTTAAGCGTGTCGAGAATCGTGCCGGCATCCTGGCTGAATAAGCCGTGCTCCAGGCTGCTGCCGTTCAGGTGCATCAACGTACGGGTATCGAAGGTGGTTCCGTTCCAATCCGTAAGCACCGCCAACGCCGAGCAGTACGACAGATACTCCGTGGACAATGCCGCGTTGCCACCGTTGAGCGTCACGCTACGCCCGATGTCGACCGATACCGTTTGAGGGTGGGACGACTGGGCTTTATTCGCGCACGCGCCGTGGGTAGGCCGCAGCAGCTTTGTCATGCGATTGAGCGACCTGGAGATCAGAGAGCGTTTCGGTGACGGGGTATTGCCTTCGCCGTCAGGCATCGGGCTGCGAAGTGGAAGCGTCGTACTCGAAGGGTTTATAACGGGCATCACATACCTCTGCCATACAGTGTTTTGAGGCGCTGGATACTACACAAGGCCTGAAACCAGTTGGCGGCGCCGTTGGGTACATTGGTGTACTGATTGTTTCAGCACAACACGTGATCAAAACCTGCGTACCCAACGTTGACGAGTGGGCGGCAAGCGCATGAGCAAACTGACCGTGCACCACCGCAATCGCCGTTGTGCTGATTTATCGAGACCACTCTGCTCTTAACTTGCTACTGGGTTTCTAAAAAAATTCCTACGCACGCCCTCTACTTCTACCGACATTTGTCACCCCTACAAACAATCAAACTACGCGCACTGAACGGCGACTTAACTGTTGCCGACCAGTGAGTACCGGTTAACCAAACTACGCCTTTATTGCCTTATAGCTTTAACTTCTATCGAGGAAAAACACTATGCAAGATACAACATTCTCCGAAATGACCGTAAGCGAACTTGAAGAGGTTCGTGGCGGTGGTGCTTTTACTGTGGCGATGACAGACGCGGCCACATGGGTAGAGGGTGCTGCGGAGTCGGTTAAAGACTATACCACCGGTCTCGGCAGGGCCGTCACTAATAGTTAAACCGTAACTCGCTATTTGCGGCGGACCCGGCCAGGGAAGTGTTTCAGTACTCCTTGGTCGGGTCGGACCCTTTGGAACACCCCTGCGCAACATCTATTTTAAGACCACGAATTCAACTATGTTCGAACTAGGAAAAGTCACCCCGAGATCAACTATTCAACCATTTGTCTTCAGCGGATTAATCTGCCTCTTCTTTATCACCACTCTGGCACTTCTTCTTACCGGTAACTATGTCAAAAAAGAAGAAGTACCTGGACATATTCAAACCCGCGATATAGCCCGCGTGATCAGTGATCACGCAGCGCATATCAATGAGGTACTGGTCGCCACAGGGGAAAAAGTCCGCAAGGGTCAACCCTTGATTCGTATGCGTGCCATCCCCCAAGAAAACGTCAGCGAAGGCAGCGAAACAACCTCTTTTAGCCAAAGTGCCGAACGGCTGGCCAGGCTACTGGCCAATAGGCTGGCCGATGAAGCCTATGCACAGTCAGCTCATGACGCACAACAAAGGCTGTTACACCTGCAACGCGAGCAGGTGCTTGCCAATTTGCAGCTAAACAGGACCCTGCAGAAATCCCTACAACGTCGCGCCAAGATTGCCATGGAACAAAAACAACGCCATGAGCGCCTGGCGGAGCAAGGAGCCGTTTCACATTCGGATCTGGACCAAGCAATAGTCAATAACGAGACCGCCCTTCAGGACCTCGCCAACAATGAACTCGCCAGAACCAGCGCCCAGCAGCGCATTTTGGAGCTTGAGCAAGCCAGCAATGAAGCCACACACACTCTGGCACGCCACCTAAGCGAACTGGCGCGCCAAGAACATCAACTGCGCGAGCAGTTGCAAAAGCTGCACAAGACCCAGGAGTACGTGCTACTTGCCCCCGTCGATGGGGTTGTCGATACCATTTCGGTTTTTCCCGGCAGCCGAACAGACGCTGGGCAACCCCTGTTGCTACTACGAACCCACCACGATGCACCTAAAGCGCCGTTGGTAATCCTTGAGGTCAGCCCTTCTGCCATTGGCTTCGCCCGAGTCGGCACCGAGGTGATTGTAAGAATAGATGCGTTCCCCTATGCCCATTACGGCGTGATCAAGGGCGTCATCGTCCATAGCACCGCAACCACTTATCTCAATCGCACTTTCGGTGGGAACAGCGATTCCGTGCCCCCTGGCCAGCGCTATCTGGTGGAGGTAAAGCTCGATTTCAGCAGTCGTACGCGCATCCAGCAAGGCTGGCTCAAAGACGGCATGACCCTCAACGCCTCATTGAGCCTGGAACGCTTGAGCCTCATGCAATGGCTATTTCTGCCAGTGCTCAAAGGAACCGAACGCAACCCTGACTTTTTTCTTGCGCCCCCCAAGGATGGACTCTCGACATGAGCGCTGCACTCAAACACGTATTACGCGACGCGCTCAACCGCTCCAAGCACCTGCTGCGCAAGCGCATCCCGGTGATTCTTCAGGACGAAATGTCCGAATGCGGTATGGCCTGCATCGCGATGATCAGCAGTTTCCATGGTAAGGCTCTTACGCTTCGCCATCTGCGCCAGCGCTATCGGGCTGCCCGTGATGGCATGTCACTTTTGCAAGTGATCAAGGTCTGCGAGGAGCAAGACCTCGTGTCTCGCCCACTTCGCCTAAGCCTCACCAGCATCCGACAATTGCGTACGCCCTCAATCCTGTTCTGGAACAACCGCCATTTCGTGGTACTTGAGGCCGTCACGACACGGGGAGTGCACATCGTTGATCCGGCGGTCGGGCGGCGTTTCTATACCTGGGCCCAGGCGCTGACGATGTTTAGCGGCGTAGCCCTGGAGGTTCAACCTGGCCTGCCCTTTACGCTCAAGGCGAAGAGCACAACCAAGAACAACTTGAGCTTTTCCAGCATATTGACGAGCAGTCCCTGGCTGCTGCGCTATCTGGTACCGATGGGTGCGCTGTCAATAATCGGCTACATAGGCGCCATCGCCGCTCCCAAGCTGTTTTCCCTGACCATTGATGAGGTAGTGGCAAAGAACGACCAGGATTTTCTGAACCTGATCCTCTACATATTTGGCACTTTGTTTATATTCAAGGTCCTTGCAGCCTGGCTACGGGCAATCCTCGACTTGCGCCTGAGAGTGGCGCTAAACCTGGACTTGGCAACAGGGGTCGTTGCGTGGTTGTTGCGCCTTCCGGTGCACTATTTCGAACGTCGAGCCTCGGCAGATCTACTGCGTCGGACCCAGGCCACAGAAAAGGCCTACTTGCAATTCACGTCTGGCTCAATGGACATTGCCATTGACCTGTTGGCCGCCCTCTTATTCCTGTCACTGATGATGCTGATCAACCCGTTGCTGGCAGCACTGTCGATTGGTCTGTGCCTTGTATTTTTCCTGTTCCGCAGCCTGACGCTGCCCGCAATGGAGAAACACCATAAGGCCTCGATCGACGCCGAGACCGCCCGCAATGTCACGTTGCTGAGCGCGCTGGACAACATCGAATCCATGAAGCTCTATCACTATGAGGCCGCTCGGCTCGCGCGCTGGAACAATCACCAGGCGGACATGGAAAGCACCAAGGCGCAGGTTCAATACCTGCAGGTGATGAATAAAGTGGTGCACGATGGCGTGTCCCATACTCACTCATTAGTGGTGAGCGCACTGGGGGCACTGGCTGTCATTCATGGGCAGAACAGCATAGGAGACTTGTTTGCCTTCGTGCTCTACAAAGACTTGTTTATGGGGTGCGTCTTCAAGGCCGTCGACAGCTACATGAACTTGCGCCTGGTGCGTGTTGAATTACTGCGGGTCGAACACATCATCGACGAACCCCGTGAACCACTGGAGTCATGTGTCTACAGCGCGAACGCGCTGGGCGAGTCCGAGTCGCTGTACTCCGTTCGTATTGAGGACGCACATTTTCGCTACAGTTCGTTTGATCGCCCAACCTTTAAGAACTTACACCTGGACTTACCCGGAACTGGTCGCAAGATCGCCATCTTCGGACCATCAGGCTGTGGCAAGAGCACTTTTTTGAAGGTACTGG
Organism: Pseudomonas viridiflava; assembly: GCF_900583165.1. GTDB lineage: Bacteria > Pseudomonadota > Gammaproteobacteria > Pseudomonadales > Pseudomonadaceae > Aquipseudomonas. The sequence continues at coordinate 74,101 of NZ_UTKY01000116.1, forward strand.
CAGGTTTTTACCCCCTGGACCAGGGTCAGTTGCTGGTCAACGGTGTCTGCCTGCAGCGTTTCGGGCTACGACGCTATCAACACCGAGTGGCGTATGTCACCGCTTTTGGCGAAATTCTCGACGGGTCCGTGATGGAGAACATCATCATGGATATCGAGCCTCTGGACGGTGAACATTTGCAGGCCTGCGTCGAGCAAGCCGGGCTGCTCGAAAGCATTCGAGCGCTGGGCAGTGGCTTCAACACACTGCTCGGCCCCTCTGGTGTACAGCTGTCGTCCGGGCAAAAACAGCGCTTATTGATCGCCCGCGCCCTTTACCGCCGCCCGCACCTGTTATTGCTTGATGAGCCCACCTCGCATTTGGATGGCAAAGCTCGGGACGTGATTATTGAAACCATAAGCCAACTGTCCATGTTGTGTGTCGTGGTAACGCATGACGCCGCAGTTGCCATAGCGTGCGACAGCGTGCTGCAAATGGCTGACGGCCAATTGTCAGCCATGCCAGAGGTCAACCTGTGAGCCCGCGTTGGTGGTTACGCTGGGCGGTTTTCAAAGCGCAGGTTCGCGACACCACGTGTGCGATGCTGGCGATGGTATGTGCAAACAGCTCACTGCGACATGGGCTGGAGCAATTGCCTCGACTGCTATCCCACTTGCCGCGTTGCGCACGCGGCACACAGTACCTGCGCACCACCCAAAACCTTGAATTGTTCGATCTCTCGCCCACCGATATTGAATCGTGCGCCTGCCGCCACATGGCTATCGAGTGGCAAAAGGGTATCTATCAACGGCGCTATCCGCTTCGCGACCCTTCGCTACTGCGCGCCTGGATCCGCTCCATTACCTGGTGTGACCCAGCGGATCACTGGCGACAGGTAAGCGACACGCCACATCTACTGGTTCTGCTCCACACCGGTGAGTACTGGATGGCGGTCGCCAGGCTGGTGGAACGATACCCAGCCCCGACTCACTTCGTCATTCCGATTTGGAACTATCAGGCATCTTTTGTTCGCAACGCCCTAAATAGCCTGGAGGGCCTGGGGCATACCGTTGAAGTTCTTGACAGTAATGCGCCCGGTACGGCGCTGTGTATTGCCCGTCGCCTCAGGCAACGCCGCCAGGTGATCATTTTTTCTGACCTGCCTGTGAGCCTCAACGCCAGCCGATCAGGCGAACCCATCGATGGGATGCTCTTCGGGCGCGCAGCCCAGTTTGTCAAAGGGCCGATGGTCCTGGCGTCACGGTTCGGTTGCGACGTCCTGCTGGCAGGCCATCGTGTAAGCCTTGGGCACCCCGGCGAACTGCACGTGATTGCTCATATTGCCTGCTGCTGTGCGCAGGTCATGCAGGCACATTGGAGCAAAGCCTTTGAAGATTTTATCCGCCAGGCACCGGAACACTGGTTCTACTTGCCGCATCTAGAAGCATTCTTCCAGCGACAGCAACGCTCGACGCGACACCGCCCAAGCCTGCCCGCAGCGTTACGGGGCGTTGCTCAGCGTGGGGTTTCCCCATGAAACCATGGACAGGATTAACTGCTTTCCTGATGGCCGGTTGCACATTGACCCCTGACTACCAGCAACCTGATGTACCCGTCGCACAGTACTGGCGTGATCACCAACAGGCAGCCAGCACAGAACCACTCTTAAACTGGGATCAGGTGTTTGTCGACCCGCACCTGCACCATCTGATAGCCCAGGCACTGCAACACAATCGCAACTTGCAGGTTGCTGTCCTGCGTATCGAGGAAGCGCGCAGGCACCATCACATCCAGTCGGCCAAGCAAGCACCGTCGGTTGAGCTCAGCGGGTCGACCCAAAGAAAACAAGTGTCGGCCCTGGATACACAAAGCGGCGAACGCAGCATTCGCGAGCAAGCTCAATTCGGTGTGGGCATAACGGCTTTCGAGCTGGACCTGTGGGGACGCGTGGCCGCACTTAAGGAAGCGGCTGGTCACGACTTCGTCGCCACCCAGGAAGATGCTCACAGCGTTCAGATCAGCCTGGTGGCTGAAGTCGCTAGCCAGTATTACAGGGCCGTGGCGCTGCTGCAGTTGCGTGATCAGCACCATGAAATGCTCCGTATAGCCCAAACCACGCAACAGTTGATGGCCAAGCGTCAAGAGTCTGGCCTAATCAGTGAGCTGCGGGAGCGCCAGGCTGAAAACAGGGTTCTGAGCCTCCAGGCAGAACTGGCGGAAACATTTCGCCAGTTGAGTATCACCCTCAACAGCCTGGAATACCTGGTAGGCATCCCACTGCAGGCGTCTCGCTTGCAACTGGCGGTTTGGGGCAACACCTCTGTTTTGGCGGCCGTCAACCCAGGCATTCCTTCTCAACTGCTGACCTGTCGCCCAGACATCCGGGCTGCGGAGAGACGCCTGAAGGCGCTGGATGCCAATATCGGCGCTGCCCGAGCCGCGTTCCTACCCACCATCAGTCTGACCGCACTGCTGGGTGTCAGCAGCCCGCAGTTGGACCAGCTTTTTTCGGCCGATGCCAGAAGCTGGTCCTTCAGCCCTCAGCTCACATTGCCGTTGTTCGACATGGGAAAACGCCTTGCCCAATTGGACTTCGCCCAAGCAAAGCGCGACATTGCCGTGGCGCAATATCAACAGACAATCCAGCAAGCTTTTCGCGAGGTGGCCGACGCCTTGGGTTCAGCCGCCCCCTTGAATACACGCCTGGAAGCCTTACAGCGTCTGGTAGCCAATGAGCGACGCCGGGCCGAGCTGGCGGACTTGCTGTATCAGGAGGGGTTGAGCAGCTACCTGGAAGTCCTCGAAGCAAAACGGGATTTGAATTCGGCCCGGCAGGACCTGATTGAAGTAAGGCTGCTACAGATCAACAACCAGATTTCTCTCTATAAAAGCCTGGGTGGTGGGTGGGTACCGTCTTGACGCAGACCAATATTTTTCAGGCTGCCCCAATAGAAAAAAGGGTGTGCCACACCCTTTTGGGGTGCTTAAACGTGATTCGCCGAATTAGCCGCAGCTAACTGCATTGTCAACGGCTAGAATCCACCTATCCGTGACCCACCAAATAGCCAGGAGCCATGATGAGCTCGACCAACCCGCCTTCCCACACCGCCAAGCTGGATCGCATCCTCGCCGATGCCCAGCGCGACCGTGAAATGGGCTACCGTGACAAAGCCCTGAAGATGTACCCCCATGTGTGCGGCCGCTGCGCCCGTGAGTTTGCCGGCAAGCGCCTGAGCGAACTGACCGTGCACCACCGTAACCACAATCATGATGACAACCCCCAGGATGGCTCCAACTGGGAGTTGCTGTGCCTGTATTGCCATGACAACGAGCATTCGCGGTATACCGACCAACAGTACTTCGGCGAAGGCTCTACCAGCAGCCCGACGATTGCCAAGGCCACGCATAACCCGTTTGCGGCGTTGGCGGGGTTGATGAAGAAGGACGACTGATAGTCCTTTGTTGCCGGTACCGGCCTCATCGGGGGCAAGCCCCCTCCCACAGTTGACTGCATTCACACATAAATCTGTGTAAATCCAGTCCAGTGTGGGAGGGGGCTTGCTCCCGATAGCGATCTCACAAACACCACTGCATCCCCAGGCCGTATAATCGCGGCTTTTCCTCCAAGGCACCCTTCCCCGTGGGCAATAAGCGCTACAGCTGCATCGGTCTGTATAACCCCAAATCCCCCGAAAACGTCGGTTCGGTCATGCGCGCCGCCGGCTGCTACGGCGTGGCCTCGGTGTTTTACACCGGCGTGCGCTACGAGCGTGCGCGGGACTTCATCACCGACACCAAGAAAGTCCACCACGACATTCCGCTGATCGGCATTGATGACCTGAAAAAAATCCTGCCCCTGGGCTGCATCCCCGTCGCCGTGGAACTGGTGGAAGGCGCACGCCCCCTGCCCGAATACACGCACCCCGACCGCGCGCTGTATATCTTCGGCCCCGAAGACGGCTCCCTCGACAAAGAAATCCGCGACTGGTGTGAAGACGTTGTGTACATCCCGACCACCGGCTGTATGAATCTCGCGGCCACCGTCAATGTGGTGCTTTACGACCGGCTGGCCAAGGGCAACAACACCCGTTCGGGCCCCAAGTACTAACATTCTGGGAACAACCGGCGCGTGCGAGCAGTCAGGTAGTTATCATCAGCCCTTGTTGGAGACAGATCATGAGCGACAGCAAAACCTTGCGCCCAATCATCGAACACACGCCGTTCGAAACCCAACCCACGCAGAACGTGCACGGCTGGGAGCGCATCGGCTCAGTGGCCGGAGGTGTGATGATGGTAGGTAAAGGCCTGCGCCGTGGCGGGATTTTCGGCTTGGTTCAAGTGGCAATTGGCGGGGTGGCGCTGGCTCGTGGCCTAACAGGGCACAGCTCGCTTAAAGACAAGCTGGAACAGGGTCGCCAGGAGATGAACGCGGTGCGTACCAAGATCGAGCGAGCCGGTGCGGAGCTGAAGAATTTGAAGACCAAGGCCGAAGTGGCTGCTGAGAAAACCACTGGCTGACCGCGATTTACCAGATGTTGGGTATTCAACTGTGGGAGGGGGCTTGCCCCCGATAGCGGTGTGACAGTTAGCCTCTCTACGACTGACCCACCGCCATCGGGGGCAAGCCCCCTCCCACATTTGTTTTGTGTTAATGCAATAACTGGGTATCCAGCACCACCGAGGATTCGCCGAGGATGCTTTCGGCCAGCTTCACAAACTCCGCCGTAGTAATGCTGTTAGTCCGCATCACTGCCTGCACCAGATCATCCAGCGAGCGCTTGTTGTGGGTCTTCACCCGAATCTCGCGATCCAGTTCCTGTAACACCACCACGGCCCTCGACACCGTCGCCCCGCTGACATGGTCACCCCGCAGCGTGGTCACGTCTTTGCCCTCCTTCGCCAACCGCGCCTGAATCGCCTGATAACGCTCATCGGTGATCCCGCCGGCGCGGCGCACCAGCTCAATGGCGTAGTACTCGGCGATGCCTTCGCTGATCCAGTCACTGGTGTCGTGGTCGTTGAAGCGTCCAATGGACTGCACCACTTCGCGGATCAACAGGCTACTGCCATTTTCACTGACCAACGGCGTGCGGCTGTTGAGGTAGATCGAGTCGCGGGCCGAAAATGCGCCACGCCGCATCGGGTCGCTGGCCCCCACTATCAGCAACTTGGCTGGATGGCGTGGGAAGGCAGCTTCTACCTGAGGCCAGACGAAGGTCAGCAGTGTCAACACGTCCATGCGGCGCATGGCCTGGCCCTTGGGCGAGGCCACGGTGACTTCGGTTTCGCCCAGGCGCACCCGGCGGCTGCCGAGGGTGCCGGCGAGCATCCAGCCGGTGGGGCGGTCGAACAGGCGGGAGACGTTGTCGATGCGAAACCTGTTCTTGCCAATGCGCGGCCAGGCAGTCTCGATGCTTTTCCAGCCGGCGGGCAGTTCGAAGGTCAGCCGGGAGACCAACTCGACGCCGTCCTGTTGGTCGAGCCGCGCAGGTGGCACCAAGTCTTCACCGCGAAACAGCGCCCAGCTTGGCGTCATTCGCGCCTCATAGGTGCCGGGCTTGCGTGCGTGGGTCAGGCGTACGCGGTAGGTCAGGCTGGCCTTATCGGCACTGGGTTGCCACAGGCCACGGTGATCGGTGATGCGCCACTGGCCATCGGCCTTGAAGTCGCTGTAGTCACCGTCGCGACCGAGGTCAAAGTTCAAACTGCGCACCGCCGAGCCTTGGGTCAGGCTCACCCGCACCTCGGCCTGATCGCTCTGGGGCAGCAATTTGACGTGGTAATCCAGGTCGACTTTCTTGGCGCACCATGCCGAACTGCTCAACGCCAGCAACATCAGGCCTGCCGCCAGCTCTGCTCCCCACCTCATACACACTCCTTGCTCAGCCTGCGCGGAAAATCAGGTAATCCTCCCAGTCGTCTTCGGGCACGCTGCCTTCGCTGAGCATGCGCCCGGACTGGGAAATGCGTTCATGGTGTACCGCGTCGCGGTCGCCGCAGACCAGGTGGTGCCACAGCGGCAGGTCTTTGCGCTCGCTGACCAGGCGGTAACCGCAGGTCGGCGGCAGCCATTTGAACTGGTCGGCCTGGCCTGGGGTGAGCTGGATACAGTCGGGCACCGAGGCGCGGCGGTTGGGGTAGTCGGTGCACTGGCAGGTTTTCAGGTCGAGCAGCTTGCAGGCGATGCGCGTGTAATAGACGCTGTTGTCGTCTTCATCCTCGAGCTTTTGCAGGCAGCACAGGCCACAGCCGTCGCACAACGACTCCCACTCCTCCTGGTCGAGGTGTTCAAGGGTTTTGCGTATCCAGAAAGGTTCGACTTTGGCGGCCATGGCTCTACATCAGTATCGGTAGGTGAAAAGGCCGCCAGTCTAGTGCCCAAGCCCCGTGGAACCAAGTGCTTACGACTGGCGGTGTAACAACACTTGTCAGTCTAGTGGCCGCGCAGTAGTTTTGAACGCCGAATTGACCCTCAGGAACCGCTGCCCATGACACGTGTTGCCGATTACCCGATTCACACTCAGTTCACCGAACGCTGGTCGCCCCGCGCCTTTACCGGCGAGAGTATCCCGCAGGAAACCCTGCTGAGCTTTTTCGAAGCTGCACGCTGGGCACCCTCCGCCTACAACTCGCAGCCATGGCGCTTTCTCTACGCGCGTCGTGACACGCCGGACTGGGAGCGTTTCCTGGGTCTGCTGAATGAATTCAACCGGGGCTGGGCGCAACATGCGTCGGCCCTGGTGATCATCGCCTCGAAAACCGACTTCACCGCCCCAGGTGCCACGGAAGAAACCCCGGCCCTCTGGCACACCTTCGACACCGGCTCGGCCTGGGGTCACTTGGCGTTGCAAGCCAGTATCAGCGGCTGGCACACCCACGGCATGGCAGGTTTCGATCAGGAGCTGACGCGCAAAGAGTTGAAAATCCCAGAAGGTTATGCGCTGCATGCCGCCGTGGCGATTGGCAAGCTGGGCGACAAGTCGACCCTGCCGGAATACCTGCAAGGCCGTGAAGTGCCGAGCCCGCGCCGTCCGTTAAGCGAGCTGGTGTCGGAAGGTGATTTCAGCCTGTAGAGGCTACTTTGTAGGCTTCAGCGCTGAAGTATTAGCGGTGAAGCCTACAGCTTCACCGTCGGCCCCTCAGGGACCCGGGTCCGGTTTGATCGCTATGTCCGGCACCGTTTGATAAAACGGCCCATAGTCCACCAACAACTCATCAGCTTTCTTGATGTCCTTGAGCGCCACATAGAAGGTTAGGTTTTTCCCCACGGAAACGATCGCGACGTTATTCGCCCTCCACACTGGCCCGTTACGCAGTTGCGAGGTATTGACCAGGCTCAGGATATTACTGCTGTTAAACGCACTGACCGTGCGGGTCTTGGAACGCGTATTGAACAGATAAGTCAGTACCGCCCGAGCACCTTGTTTGCGTTGCTCCTGAAACAGGGATGCCACTGATTCATGGTATTTGCCCGTGTAGGGTCCCAGCACCTCGAACTGTGGGATATCTCGACGCGCCCACACCGAAACACCGCGAGCCGGCCCACCATCATCCAACGCCGTGGCCAACTCCAGGGTCTGCTCGAATCGTGACCCATGTTGACCTTCGGTACGGAGCCAGTCCTTTATCGAATCCTTGATACGCGCTGCAACCTCTGTCCGTTGTGCCGGCTCGAGACCGTCCAGAAGGCCGTGCCAATTGGCGATGCGAATGTCATCAATGGGGCCCTCGATAGTCTGCGTCAGGCTGAGCCTGGGGTTTTGCGGGTCCTGCAGGATCGGCAGGGAGTTGTCGATCTGATGGGCAGGCAGGGTACGCAGCGGCGGCGTGTCTGGCTCAACCTTGATGACCGGACGCTTGGCAGACGAAGGCCCGGGGAATTGCACGCTTTGTGCCCCAGTGGGAGGCTTTGATAAATCCAACGGCACCTGCTGCGGGGGATTGGATGAGTCCGGCGCAGGCCGTTTGCGCGAGGTACTCGCCGATGACGTCGAAGCAACGTTCTGCTGCGCCCGACTCAGCCGGTTTGCGCCCACCGAGTTGAAGGAGCCATCGACAGAAAAATACCGCAGCCAGTCCAGTGGGTTGATTCGGTTTTGACGCTGGAAGATTTCTGGCGTGACTTTATTGCCAGGCTGGCTGACAAGCACGCTCCATCTAAGCAAATGCTCATCGCTCAGCGGCGAATAGGTACCGCCGCCCGCTTTGAACAACACTGACTCACCGAACGCTCCCAAGCTCCCATCTTGCCTGACACTGTTTTTGAATGTGTCGACTTTTAAATGATGGAGACCGGCAAAACCCTCCATGGTCATGGCATTGCGCGCCTGCTGCGTCATGCCTTGCCAGTCACGAACATGATCGGCGGTCAGCGGGTTCATCGGTGTGCCGGGAGCCCGATCACGTACCGTCACGCCGCTGGCGCTCAGTTGACCATTGGGTTGTACATAGTGCGCAAAAGTTGGCGCGTACAAACGACGCTGCTTGGCAAAGCCCTGAACAGTCAGCCTTTGCTGTTCCTGCGGCGACAATGCCTCCCAGGCCCTCAAATGTTCAGCCTCGATCAACACACCGCCCGGCGCCCCCAAGCGTTGCCATTGGTCACCTTCGACATGCTGGATCAACAGCTCGGTTTGCCGGTTGTTGTGGTAGACCCGCGCCTGTACTACACCGTCTTGCGTACGCGTTACCTGTCGCACTTCGTACACGGCCGTCTGACCGGTGCTGTCGGTATGACGGATAAAGGACTGATGGCCATCGACGGCCACATACACGCCCTGACTGTTGCGCGAGAGCCCGGCAATAAGTGTTTCGGGTACGTTGAACTGTGCAAACAAGTGGTGGCTAAACTCATGGGACAGCGTGCCAACCGAACCGTCGACGGCTTGCGTGACTGCGGCGAAATCGTCGAGTGGGCTACCGAAAGGCCGCATGTTATCGGCGTCAAACCCATACCAGTGCCCGTTCTTAAGCACTGCGGCGCCGTCCACCGCTTGACCGGCTATCTTCAGAGTGCCTATAGCCGCCGCGTCGAATTGCTTGCTGACAGCCTTCAACACATCGTAGCTGCCGCTCGCCCCTCGGACTCGATTGAAAACCTGCGCGCCTTTGGCGCCCAAGAAACTAACACCGCCCACGGTCAAGTCCCCCAGGCCACCCAATGGGTTAAAGGTCGCCATGGTCGTCGTACCGATGACCTTGGCCGCACGCAATGCCTTGGTCGCAGCGGAAGCCGCCGTAGCACTTATCTTGGCCACCTTGCCGGCAGTCGCCAGGCCAGCGGTGAGAAACCCGAAGATATCCAGTGCCAGGTCCGTGGCACCCTCGCCATATTGGCCGTTCTGGAAATTGACAATGGCCGAGCGGAACGGAATCAGGTTCAAGATAAAGGCTTCGACGGGTTTGGCCCTGTCGGTTTGCAGGTCCAGCGTGGTCTTGCCCAGGGCGTGTTGCTTGATGGCGGGGTTATCGAAATCCAGGTGGTTGACGAACACATCGGCGATGTCGCTGCTGCGTGTGCTGTTGAAACTGTCCCAGGTTTTTTCGCCAGCCGGGCGCTCGGTGCTCAGGCGGGTGGTACTGCCTTTGGGCAAAAACACCTTGGTTTGCTCGACTTTGCTGCCATCACGATCGCGCCGTTCCTGTACGAGATAATTCGGGGCGGGGGCAATCGTGCCTTTGTTCAAGTTGATTTCGTACGCGGTCGTAACCCCGTCGCGCTCAGTTTTTACCCATAGCCCGGGTGAGGTCGGGCCCGATGTTGTCGAGGTGAAATCCAGCCCAAGCGTGAAGGAGGTCTGTTGGTAAAAGGTCACCTTGCCAAACTCAAGGTTCTTGCGATCTTCAACAGGCAGCTGGGAAATCAGGTGTTTGACGGTGGTGGCGACGGCGCTTTTTTTCTCGCTCGTCGCTGCCTCGAACGCCAGGTCGAAGGCCTGCGTCACCCCAAAGCGCGGGTTGGCGTTGAGAGCTGCCAGCGGGATCCGTGTATCGCGGGACACAAAGGGTGCCGGGCTCGGCAGGTCCATCATCGCGATGTCGAGTAACGAGTGGCGGCCGACCAGCGACGTTCGATGGCCGGGGCCGGCATAGTCGTGGGTGGTGATCAGTTTTTCTTCGAACAGATCCCCCAAATCGCCAAACCGCGCGATCAACTTGGCCAGCGCGATCTCCCTGCGGGCAGGCATCTCTTGATCCAACCCTTGGGAGGCCTCGAGCAACCCTGACACCCGCTGATTGAACGCGGTACTCAGCGCATTGAGCGTCTGGGCGGGGTATTGATCATCGCCCCGCTTGGCCAGCATGCCATTGGCCACGGCCCAGTCCACCAATGCAGCCTTCTGCGCCTGCTCGGCGACCGCCGGGTGGTTCATGCTCGCCGCTTTGGCCTGGCTCATAACGTCGGCAAACGTCATCCCCGGCACGCTGCCGGGCGCTCCAGCCTCAATCACCGCGGCAGCAATCGACAGGCTGACCCAGGCAGGGCTGCCGTAGGTCACGTTAGCAGGGATGTCCTTGATTAAATATTCAGGTGCTTTGCGGGCCAGCAACATATGCGCCGCGGCCTTGGCCAACAACGCGCTGGTTTTACCCGTGCTTTGCAGATGCTGGGCCAGGCCCTCCACCACGGTCGCTGCGGGCTTGCCCCAATGCGCCTGTTGCGCCAGGTCAAACCCGGCAACTTTATGCCGGTGCGGCGCATCGATGGATTCGTGATCCATTTGCACGGCGATGGCCGCGAGCAAGTAGTCATCCACACTGCTGTCGCTGGCAATACCGCCCATACGGGTTTGCAGAGCCTGCCCCAAATGGCGCGCTTCGGGAGAACCCAGCAGAGCATTCAGCGTCTTCACCGGGTCGGCCAGTTCAGCGGCAGAGAGAGGGTTTTGGTACGCCAAAAAATCCAGCACGCCTTTGGTTTGCATCACCAGGCGCTGATCGCCGAGGTGATGGGCGTGACGTTGGGTAACGCTGAGCAACTGGCGTTGCTGATCGCTGCTCAAGGGGATCGGCCAGCCTAACGCGCCGGCCAGATTTTCAAGCGGATGCTGCAGGGCACGTTGACTCAAAGCACTGGCCAGGGCTGTCAGGTGAAAATGAGTCGTCGGCAGGCCCAGGTTGTTGCTTGTGATAAAGGCTTCAAGCGTCGCGGTGACGCCCTGCGCCGATGACGCTGATAAATCGTGCCGCAACGCCATGGATGTAGATTGCAGTGCAGACCTCACCGCCTGCGGGCCAGCGTCTGGTCCCAACTGCTTGGCAAGGGCGTATAGGTTTTCGCTGAGCGTCTGCAGGTTGGCTTTGTTATTTAACGCTGCCGTCAACGTCGATGGGGCCTGCCTAACGGCCAACGCCTGGGGGGGCTTCGGCGCGACCGCAGGGCTGGCAACCGCCGCACTTGGATCGCTGGGCAGGTTTGATAAGTGAATATTAGGGGTGATACGTTGATGCGTTAACGACCTGATGCCCGTCATGAATATACCTGTCAGTTGCTGAAACAATCATCCTGCCAAAGGCGCTGGTGAGCGCCTCGCGGCATTTACTGAGTGCAAAACCCAGGGGTGACGTTCCAGAGCGGTTGTCAGGTTTCATGTCCAGGACGGGGGAGTATTCAGTAGCCTCGTTCGAAGCTGACTTCGCCCCTGAGGGCCGTTTTTGCCTGGTAGGCCTGCAGGTTTTCAACAAACAACGCCACCATCAGTTCAGGTGAAGTCGGCGCCGAACTGTGCCCAGTCAACAGCAGCCCCCAAGCGGTCCAGAACGGGTGCCGTTGCGGCAGCGGTTCCTGACGGCATACATCAATCACAGCGCCCGCCAAGTGCCCTTCTTTCAGGGCTTCGACCAAGTCGGCATCCACCACGGCAACACCGCGCCCGACATTGATAAACAACCCGGTCGGCTTGAATTGCTTGAACAGTGCCGCGTCGTAAAGATCGTGGGTGCTTGGCGTGTTGGGTAGAAGGTTGATCACGTAGTCCACCTCCCCCACCAGCCGACCCAATTGATCGAGCCCGGCCACTTCGATGAACGGCGCCTGCTCCCGCGCTTCGCTGGCAATGCCGTACAGCTTCACGCCAAACGGCACCAGGAACTGGGCAACGCTCTGGCCGATATCGCCAGTGCCCACGATCAACACCTTACGCCCCGCCAGGCTCTGGCCCGTGCGGTCGTCCCACTTGCGCTCCACCTGGCTGACCAGGCGCGCCAGCACTTCGCGCTCGTGGCCGAGCATATAGGTGAGCACAAACTCCGCCATGACCTGACCATAGATGCCCACCGCGCGGGTCAGGCGATAATCACGCCGCAAGCCGTCAACCAGTAACGGGGTAATACCGGCCCAGGTCGATTGCAGCCATTGAGGCTGATGGCCCTGGCGCAACAGGGTCGCCAGCAGGTCCGGTTGGCCCAGCCATACCGGGCAATCGGCGGCCAGGCGGGACAGCTCGGCCGAGTCGCCACTGGTGAGCACTTCCAGGTCCGGCGCCACTTCGCCCAGCAATTGGGCGTAGAGCGGGTGATCCTGTTCAGCAATCAGAACACGCATGCTTAAACCTTTCAAAAACAGTGCAGACGGCAGCGCGCATCCTTACGGCCACCGCCCACTTATACGATTCTATTGAAGACGGTGCCCCAGGCAGGGCACCCACCGATCACATCGGGTCGTTGCGGCGCAGCAGCTCTTCGGGCAAGTGTTCGATGTACTCGTCCTCGGCCGGCGGCATTTGCAGGTGGTAGCCCTGCTTTTCGAGGTTTTCCAGGACCTGCACGATGTCTTCCTGTTGCAGCTTGCGCTCGGGCGTCAGCACCAGGTCAAACGCGTGAGCCGGCTTGCCGAAAATAGTGATCAGCGCTTCAGGCACGCGCTCAAGGGCATCGCTCTTGAGCACATAGAGGTACATGCCGGTGCGTTTGGAGCTGCGGTAGATAGAGCAAATACGTTTCAAGGCTGTTCTCCGGCGGTGGCCAGGCTGTCGAGCAGCGCCTGGCCCATCAACTCGCGGCGCCAGCCACGCAGCGAGTCGGGTAATTTATAGGGCCCATCGGGGTAGCCACTCTTGACCAGGGCTTCGAGGGTTTTCTTGCGCAGCATCAGTTCCGGTGCCATGTCCAGACGTTCGGCTTCAGCCTGGCCCAGGGCACGCAGTTGCTTGATCAGCGTGGCAGCGTCCACCGGCAACGGCTCAGCAACGGCAGGCGGCCATTGGTCGATAGACACACTGCCAGCACGCTTGATCAGGTCCAGCAGGAACTGCCCGTCGTGGCGCACGGTGCGCGGGTGCATGTCTTCGATCTTGCCGAGCGCAGCGAGGTTGTCCGGCTGGGTCTTGGCCAAGGGCCACAGCGAGTGTTCACGGATGATGCGGTTGCGCGGCAGGTCACGGGCGCGGGCTTGCTGCTCGCGCCAGGCGCACAGTTCACGCAGCACGGCGAGTTGGGCACGGCTCAGCTTCCAAGCCAGCTTGGCGTCGCGGTACACCTCGTAAGGGTCGACTTCGCGGCGCAGATTAGCCACCAGTTCGGCACCGTCTTCCAGCACCCAGGCGTACTTGTCATCGGACAGCTGCGGGCGCAGGCGTGTGTAGACCTCTGCCAGGTGCAGCGCATCTTCGGCGGCGTAGCTGATCTGCGTCTCGGACAGGGGCCGCTGCAGCCAGTCCGAACGGGTCTCGCCCTTGGGCAGTTCGATATCCAGCACCGCTTGCACCAGGCGCGAATAGCCCATGGAGAAACCGAGGTTCAGATAAGCGGCTGCCAACTGCGTGTCGAACAAGGGCACCGGCAGGCTGCCGGTCAAGCGCAGCAGCACTTCGAGGTCTTCGCTGCAGGCGTGCACCACTTTGATCACGGCTGGATTTTCCAGCAGCGCGGCCAACGGCTGCCAGTTGTCGATGGTCAGGGGATCGATCAGGTAAGCACGGATGCCATCACCGATCTGGATCAGCCCGGCAATGGGATAGAAGGTGTCGACCCGCATGAATTCGGTGTCGAGGGCGACGAATGGCAACTGCTGCCATTTGGCGCAATGCTGGCCGAGGCTATCGTTGTCGCAGATCCAGTGAATATCGATGGCCACACGGCTCTCCCTTGAAGAATGGCGCGCAGTATATATCGCGAAAGGGGCTAGCGAGCACCCGCAGTGCACAGGCAACCATGAAAACTCTGACAGGAGCTGAAGAATAGTCCGACGGGCGGAAGTTATCCTCTCTTACGTAGCACGTAGACCCGCCACAGGCTTGAGCCCGGCATGAATTCCTGCTGGTGCAGCACCTTGAAGCCCGCCTGGCGGAACTCGTGCTCCACGACTGTACGAGTGCTGACGGAGACAATCACCGTGTCGCGGCTGACGCGATGGAATTCGCGCAGCAATGCCAGACGCCCGTCACTGCTGGGCACATGACGAAACAATTCCAGGCAAAAAATGCAATCCACTGCGTTTGCCGGCAGGCCGATAGAAAACGCCGAACCCTTGAACGTCTTGACCCGCTTGAGCAATGCCGCCGGGTGGTGAGTGCAAGCATGGTCGAGCATGGCCTGGGAGTTGTCCGAGGCCAGGATTACGCGGTTAACGTGTTCGGCCAGCACTGGCCAGAAGCGCCCCGAACCACAGGCCAAATCCAGGATCAGCCCCGGTTCGCCAGCGACTTTGAGGGCCTGGCGCACCAACCATTCGTCGCGCCAAGACGCCAGGCGCTGACGCAACCCCGGCGGGCGCGTGTCACCGCAGACACGTGCATGCTCGCGGTCACAGCGCTCGGCGTATTCGTTCTCGATGGAAGAAGGAGTGTGTGACGACATCACGGGCTCATGTGAGTGAAACGGTAGTGAACGACCTTGATTGGCAGCTTAACGCCTGCAACGTGAAAAAAAGGTCGAAGCCACCGCCGTTTAAGCCTGATGCAAATACCAGCGCCAATCCTGCTCCCCCACCTCCCCCATGAATTGGCGATATTCGGCGCGTTTCACCGCGAGGTACACACGAAGGAATTCACTGCCGAATGCCTCCCGGGCCCAACTTGAGCCCTCCAGCGCACGCAAGGTGGTGAGCCAGTCGGTGGGCAGCAACTCCTTGGCCTGGGCATAGCCGTTGCCTTCCACTGGCGCGCCGGGGTCGCGCTGCTCGCGGATGCCGCGGTGGATACCCGCCAGGATCGCGGCGGCGGCCAGGTAGGGGTTGGCGTCGGCGCCGCAGATGCGGTGCTCGATATGCCGAGAGTTGGCCGGGCCGCCGGGCACGCGCAGGCTGACGGTGCGGTTGTCCACGCCCCAGGTGGCGGCCAACGGTGCGTAACTGTTGGTCTGGAAGCGCCGATAGGAGTTGGCGTTGGGGCAAAACATCAGCAACGAATCGAGCAAGGTACTGAGCATGCCGCCCACCGCCTGGCGCAACAGCGGCGTACCGTCAGCGGCTTCGCTGGCGAACAGGTTATTGCCCTCGGCATCCGCCAGGCTCACGTGCATATGCATGCCAGTGCCGGCCAGGTCATCGAAAGGCTTGGCCATAAAACAGGCGGTCATCCCATGTTTGTGGGCGACGCCCTTGACCAGGCGTTTGTAGCGCACCGCTTCATCCATGGCTTGCAGGGCGTCGGCGCGGTGCTCCAGGGTGATCTCAACCTGGCCCGGCGCGTACTCGGAAATCGCCGTGCGTGCCGGGATACTTTGCAGTTTGCAGGCGCTGTAGAGGTCAGCGAGGAAGGGCTCGATCTGTTCCAGCTCGCGCAGGCCGTAGACCTGGGTCGAACGAGGGCGGCCGCCGTCGGTATCGCGCGCGGGCTGAGGGCGGCCATGGCTGTCGGGCTTCTGGTCCAGCAGGTAGAACTCCAGCTCCGCCGCCATCACCGGGTAATAGCCATCGGCCTTGAGCCCGTCGATGACTTTGGCGAGCAAATGCCGAGGGTCGGCCACCGTGGCCGGCAAGCCTTCGGTGGGGTGCATGCTGACTTGCACCGCCGCCGTGGGGATCAAGCGCCAAGGCATGGGCTGCAAACTGCCGCTGATTGGGTAGGCGCGGCAGTCGATATCGCCGACATCCCACACCAGCCCGGAATTTTCTACATCATCACCGTTGATGGTCAGGCCCAGGATGGTGCTGGGCAATGGCCTGCCGCTTTCGTACACCGCCAGTAACTCGTCACGGTGCAGCAACTTGCCACGGGGTACGCCGTTGTTGTCGAGAATAAACAGCTCGAACATCTCGATATGCGGATGCTGCTCAAGGAAGGATTGGGCTTCGTGCAGGCTCGCGAAAACACTCATGGGAATACTCATACGTTTGTGTCGGGCAGGCGCGCTGATGCGCGTCATCCATTAGGCAGATCAACGTAGGAGCAAGGCATCTGGCGGGCGGGCGTGCCGGCAGTGGAAAAGCGCCCAGAAAGCCAGCTCGGGGAGCGTATCGGGAGAGACGTCCATGCAGGAGTCACAGTCAAAGAGGTTCACCAGCGTCACACGCCTGCATAGGGTGTTCAATTCAGGCTTGGCGGAGTTTGGTTGCAACATGGCTAAACTTTCTCCCAGCTGAGCGACAGCCGTCTACGCTCTTGTCACACCAATAAAAACGAGGGACGGGCCATGAAGGGAATGCTCCGAATCAGCTGGCTGCTGCTGTTGTGTTTCAGCCAGGTGCACGCGGCCGATACACAGGAAGAAGACGCCACGGCGGCCAAGGCGCTGCTGGAAAAAGCCCTGGCGTATTACCAGAGCAACGGCGACAAGGCGTTCGCCGCGTTCAGCCGCCAGGGGGAGTTTGTCGACCATGACCGCTATGTGTTTGTTGTCGATACGCAGGGCGTTTTGCTGGCCAGCGGCGGGCCTTCTTCGGCGTTGATCGGGCGCGATGTCAGCGAAGTGCTGGGGCCAGACTTGCGCCAGTCCTTCAAGGACGCGCTCAAGGTGCCGGAAGGCCAGGGCATCCAGCAAGCCGACTACCGTTGGCAAAACTGGAATGACGGCAAGGTCGAGCGCAAGCATGTGTTTTACCAGCGGGTCGGCGAGCGCATCCTGGCGGTGGGTTACTACCTGCCCCGGGCCACCCCGGAACAGGCACGGGCGCTGCGCAACAAAGCGGCGAAAGCGCTGGTCGCGGATGAAGTGGGCACCCTCAAGGCCATCAACTCATTGCAGGGCGGTTTCCTGCAGGATGACTTGTATGTATTTGTGGTGGACCTCGACACCCAACGCTACGTGGCCCATGGCACCAACCTGCGGCTGATCAACACCGACTTCGCCAAGATCAAGGACCCGGACGGCAAGCCGGTGGGTGAGCCGATCCTCAAGTTGATGGCCGAGCAGGACCAGGGGGAATACAAGTACCGGTGGAAAAACCCGGTAACGGACAAGGTTGAGAACAAGCATGCGTATGTGCGCAAGGTTGGGCATTTTATGGTTGCTGTCGGCTACTACAGCCCTTGAAGCTAAACAAAGATTCAAATGTGGGAGGAGGCTTGCCCCCTCCCACATTTGCATCTGCTTTGTGCCTGTTACCTGGCCTTATCTTCACGCCCGCGCAATACCCGGTCAGGCATCGCAACCGCCGCCGCCAACCCCAGCAGCGACACCGCCGCACTCACCATCAACAAGTGCCGAAACGTCACCGCCAACTCCCCGCGCAAGGCATCCTGCGCCGGGCCGGGGGCGGCGTTGAGGCCGTCGAGCAATACGTTGCCCGAACTCCCCTCGCTCACCAGCGCACCGCTGGCCATCTGGGCGAAACTGGAATCTTGCAACAGCGCCAACAGCAACGCCGACATGCACGCCACCCCCACCGCCCCGCCCAATGAGCGGAACAGGTTGGTCGTGCTGGTGGCCACGCCGATGTCCCGTTGCTCCACCGAGTTTTGCGAGCCCACCAGCGAGGTGGGGAATTGCAAACCGGCGGCGATCCCGCAGAGC
Source organism: Pseudomonas viridiflava (assembly GCF_900583165.1). Lineage (GTDB taxonomy): Bacteria > Pseudomonadota > Gammaproteobacteria > Pseudomonadales > Pseudomonadaceae > Aquipseudomonas. The sequence goes on from NZ_UTKY01000116.1 coordinate 91,972, forward strand.
AGCATGAACACGCCGGTCATCAGCACCGCCTGCGGGGCGCTGAAGGCCATGCCCAGGATCGCCAGTGGGCTCAACAACGCGCCGCACAGGATCATGGGTTTATAACGCCCCGTGACCGACGTCATGCGCCCGGCCGAATACGCGCCGATGGGCAAGCCCATGGCCAAGGGCAGCAGGTGCAGGGCGGCACTGTCGGCACCGCCGCCGGTCACCGTCTGATAGCGCAGCGGCATTAGCACTGTCAGGGAAATCGCTTGGAAGCTGGTGAAAAATACCGTGCACCAGCACAGCACCGCACTGCGATTGGCAAACAGGTGCATCGGCAACAAAGGCTCCCGCGCGCGGCGCTCGTGCCAGACAAACAGCGTCAATGCCACCAGCCCACACGCGAGCAGGCCCAGCACTTCACGGTCACGCCAATGATGGCCTTGACCGATTTCGGTAATGCCCAACAGCATCGCGGTCAGGCCGATGATCATCAGCACAGTACCGAGGTAATCGATGACCGGCTTGCGTTGCGGCACCGGCAGGCCCACCAGGGTGCGATGGGCCACGTACCAGGCGCCGGCGCCCAACGGCAGGTTGATCAGGAACACCCAGCGCCACGACAGGTACTCGGTCATAAAGCCACCCAACACCGGCCCGGCCACGCTGGCTAACGCGTACATGCCGCTAAAATAGCCCTGGTAACGTCCACGTTCACGGGGCGGGATGATGTCGCCGATGATCGCTTGGCTGACCGAGATCATCCCACCCGCCCCGATGCCCTGCAGCACCCGCGCCAGTACCAGTTGCTCCATGTTTTGCGCCATGCCACAGAACAGCGAAGCCACGGTGAACAGGCCCATGCCGATCAGCATCATCGGCCGACGCCCATACAAATCGCCGAGCTTGCCGTAGATCGGCACCGCCACGGTCATCGCCACCATGTAGCCGGAAATCACCCAGGCCAACAGGTTAACGTCATGGAACTGCGCAGAAATGGCCGGCATGGACACGGCGACGATGGTCTGGTCCAGGGCGCCGAGGAAGATCGCCAGCATCAGCGCAGCAAGAATGCTGCGCACAGCGGGGACCGGTGGAGCGGGATGTTCGAGCTGAGTCACAATTAAACCTTCGAGCGAAGCCCGCAGGTACAGGCGGCCCGCGGGAATGCTCACTACGATAGCAGGCTACTCAATAGCTTCGTAAGGAAGTCCTACGTAATTCTCTGCAATGGTCTTACGGCCCGCTTCGGAGTGAATGAAGTAATCCAGCTCGCTCTCGGCAATGCGCTGACTGAAACCGTCCGCCTCCGGGAACTGGTGCAACATCGACGTCATCCACCAGGAAAACCGCTCGGCCTTCCACACACGCCGCAGGCAAATCGCCGAGTAGCGTTGCAGCAAATCCACCCGGCCCTCGCCGTACACCTTGAGCAGAATGCGGTACAAGGTGCTGACATCGCTGGCCGCCAGGTTCAAGCCCTTTGCACCAGTGGGCGGCACGATATGCGCCGCATCCCCGAGCAGGAACAGGCGCCCGTACTGCATGGGCTCCACCACGAAGCTGCGCAGCGGCGCGATGCTTTTTTCGATGGAAGGCCCGGTGACCAACTGCGCGGCCAACTCACTGGGCAGGCGGGTTTTCAACTCGCCCCAGAAACGCTCGTCCGACCATTCATCCAGCGGTTCCTCCACCGGCACTTGCAGGTAATAACGGCTGCGGGTGGGCGAGCGCATGCTGCACAGCGCAAAGCCCCGTGCATGCTTGGCATACACCAGCTCGGCGTGCACCGGCGGCGTATCGGCGAGGATGCCCAGCCAGCCGAACGGGTAAACCCTTTCAAAGACTTTCAGCGACTCAGCCGGGATCGATTGGCGGGCGACGCCGTGGAAGCCATCGCACCCGGCGATGTAATCACACTCCAGGCGAAAGGCTTCGCCCTGATGCTCGAAGCTGAGCCAGGGCCGATCACTGTTCAGGTCATGGGGCTGCACATCACTCGCTTGGTAAAGCGTGGTGGCGCCAGCGGCGGCGCGGGCCGCCATCAGGTCGCGGGTGACTTCGGTCTGGCCGTAGATCATCACGGACTGGCCACCGGTCAACGCCTTGAGGTCGATATGGGTGAGCTGACCATTGAGCGCCAGCTCGAACCCGTCATGCACCAGGCCCTCGGCGTCCATGCGCTGGCTGACGCCCGCCTGGCGCAGCAGGTCGACCATGCCTTGCTCCAGCACCCCGGCACGGATGCGCCCCTGCACATAATCGGCAGTCTGGCGCTCGAGGATGACGGTCTGGATCCCAGCGTTGTGCAGCAACTGGCCAAGCAACAGTCCGGAAGGACCGGCACCGATGATGGCGACTTGGGTTTTGAGGGTTTTCATTATTTTTATCGCCTGCAAGTTCCACCCGAACGGATAGGGTGAAAGCGTTGTCATTGGTCTTGTTGCTGACATTTTTCACTTGAGTGGCCGGCATAAGAAGGTGAAAACTGAGCCAAAGCCTGCGCTTTTTGCCAATTGGGGCGATTACCGCACCACTCTCCTGAGTATCGGATTGAAACCATGACCCACACCGCGATTCCGGTCTTCAAGCTTTACGGGGAAGACCAGCAATGGCCTACCCCCGATTTGTTGCACTGCGAAACCATTTCCCGGCGCAGTCGGGAATACCAGTGGGAAATCCAACCCCACCGGCACGCGGATCTGTGCCAATTGCTTTACGTGCACAAAGGCCAGGCACAGCTTGAAATCGAGGGTCAACGCACCACGCTCAATGAAGCGACATTGCAGGTATTGCCGCCGCTGTGCGTGCACGGTTTCCGCTTTTCCGAAGACGTTGAAGGCTATGTGGTGACGTTATCGGCGCCCTTGGTGAGCCACTTACAGGCGCAGTTGGGCGCAACACTGGACGGTTTGCAGGCGCTGGGCAGTTACCCGGCAGGCAAGGACAGCGATTACCTCAACAGCCAATTCGCCCGCCTGCAGGACGAATACGCCGACGAGCAACCCGCACGGGACATGATGATGCACGCGTTGGTCAGCGTGCTGCTGGTGTGGATCAGCCGCCAGGCGATCCAGCGCCGCCATGCGCGTGCACCCCGTGGGCGTGAATATTTCCGCCGGTTTACCCAGTTGGTTGAGCAGCATTACCGAGAACATCCCAAGATCGAGGATCTGGCGCACAAGCTGGGTATCTCAGTCTCACACTTGAACGGCACGTGTCGGGAGTTGGGCGGGCAGCCCGCGCTGCAGATCATGCACGACCGCCAGTTGCTGGAAGCCAAGCGCTTGCTGACCTACACCAGCATGACCATCAATGAAATGTCGGAGGTATTGGGGTTTTCAGACCCGACCAACTTCTCCCGGCTGTTTCGCCGGCGGGTGGGGTTTTCGCCCAAGGCGTTTCGCGAGCAGCTGAAAGCGGATGCACCACAGGGTTAACTGTGGGTTTGATTGGCTTTCTGCGCTGCGGTCTTAGCGCAAAGCGCTGAAACTGCCGGTGCGGGGAACGCATTGGTCCTGATGGCAGCTGATCGCAAACGCCGACGGCTGCATTCGAGTCTGTTCAACCTTATAGGCCGCCGTGCCGTACAGCACGGTCGCCAAGGCGCACAGGAAGAAAATCATCAGGTACTTTCTGATTTTTAGAGTCATGGCACAGACCTCTGCACGGATCTAAACAGTGCTGTTTAAAGCATAGGTCAGCCCGGGCGAGTTGCCATTATTAGACGTCATTCAACCGGTTTATGTCGGCTTAAAGTCCGATGTCCCAGATGGGCTCCTGGGGAAACCGCAGCACCAAAAAATCCAGCAAGCTGCGCAAGGCCGATGGCATGTGCTTGCGCGACGCGTAAACCGCGTAGATGTTCAGCTGCCGGGGCTCAGCCTCGGGCAGCAGGCGCACCAGTTCGCCACGGCGAATGTAGTCGCCAGCCTGGTAGCTGGGCAGCATCGACACCCCTACCCCGGCCAGGGTCACGCGCAATAACGTACTGGCTTCGTTGGAGGTGATATTGCCGTTGACCGGCACCGCCACATGCTCGCCATCCTCTTCGAAATGCCACAGGCCTTTGCCGAAATAGGAGTGGGTCAGACAATTGTGCCGGGCCAGGTCTTCAACCTTCAGCGGGCGGGGGTGTTCCAGCAAATAAGCCGGGGACGCGCACACCACCGAGCGGCACACAGTGAGCCGTCGGGCGATCAGGCTGGGGTCTACGTCGTTGCTCATACGGATGGCCAAGTCGATGCGCTCATCCACCAGGTTCACCGTGCGATCAAGCATTTGCAGATCGACCGTCACCAAGGGGAAGCGCTTGACGTAATCGGCAATGGCCTCCGCCAGTTGGGACTGACCAAATGATGTACTCACGCTCAGGCGCAACAGGCCCCGGGGCGTGTCGTCCGGCTCGCTGACGGCGGCCTGCATGTCGCCGCACAACTCCAGCATCTGCCGGCACCTTGGCAGCGTTTCGCTACCGGCGGCGGAGAGGCTGAGCTTGCGCGTGGTGCGATGCAGCAAGCGTGCGCCAACCCAATCCTCCAGCTCAGCCAAATAGCGCGATACCACCGGTCGCGACAGGTCCAGGTGATCGGCGGCCGCCGACTGGCTGCCCAGGTCCACCACGGTGACAAACACGCGCATTGCTTGAAGACGGTCCATGATCTGCCCGATTTTAGAAACAAACTATGTTCCAGCATCGCATTTTTAGTTGGGTTTGGTGCAACTAAGCTCTGTGCATCTTTTATGCGATAGCAGGAGCTGCCCCATGTTTTCGACCTTCAAACGCTTGACCCTGGCGACCGCCGCCGTGGCCTTTGCCGCCCACGCGGCGGCGGCCGAGCTGACCCTCGACGTGTACAACCCTGGAGAAGCGGCGATCTTCCCGGTCAGCTCAGTGCTGGTCAGCGGTGCCAAAGACGCGATCCTGGTGGACGCGCAGTTCGGCAAAGGCCAGGCCGAGCAACTGGTGCAGAAGATCCGCGCCAGCGGTAAACACCTGACCACGATCTACATCAGCCACGGCGACCCGGACTACTACTTCGGCCTCGAGACCCTGACCGCCGCTTTCCCCGATGCCAAGGTGCTGGCGCCGCAGCCAGTGGTCGATCACATCAAAGCGACCGTGGCCGGCAAACTGGAATTCTGGGGCCCGCAAATGGGCGCCGACAAGCCGGTAAAAACCATCGTGCCCAGCGTACTCGACGGCCACAGCCTGACCCTCGAAGACCAGCAACTGGAGGTCATCGGCCTCGACGGCCCACAGCCTGATCGCAGCTTTGTGTGGATCCCGTCGATCAAGGCCGTGGTCGGTGGCGTGGTTGTCGCCGAAAACATCCACCTGTGGATGGCCGACACCCAGAGCGCTCAATCCCATAAAGATTGGCTGGCCACGTTGCAGCGTATCGAGCAACTGAAACCGCGCACGGTGATCCCGGGGCACTACCTGGGCACGCCAACGCTGGCCTCGGTGGCGTTTACTGCTGACTACATCAAGGCCTTCGACGTCGAAACCGCCAAGGCCAAGAACGCCGCCGCCCTGATCGCGGCCATGAAAAAACGTTACCCCACCCTCGCCGACGAAAGCTCGCTGGAACTGAGCGCCAAAGTCGCCAAGGGCGAAATGAAGTGGTGAATGGTTTTATAACCCTGACTGACTGGAGAACGACATGAGCAAGATTGCAATCATTGGGGCCAGTGGCCGTGCGGGTAGCCAACTGTTGGAAGAGGCGTTGCGCCGTGGGCATAGCGTGGTGGCGATTGCCCGTAACGCTGACAAGATCGCCGCACGCCCTGGCGTCACGGTCAAACAAGCTGACGCGCTCGACGCCGAGGCGTTGCAACAGGCGGTCAGCGGCAACGATGTGGTGATCAGTGCGGCGCACTTCGCCACCCTGCCTGCCAGCGCGGTGATCGACCCGGTGAAAAAGGCCGGGGTGAAACGCCTGCTGGTGGTGGGGGGCGCGGGTTCGCTGCTGTTGTCGGGGGGTGGTCGTGTGATCGACAGCGTGGGCTTCCCAGACGAATACCGAGCCGAAGCCAGCGCAGGTGCTGAGTTTCTTGATGCGCTGCGCCAGGAGAGCGACTTGGATTGGACGTTTTTGTCGCCTTCGGCTGAGTTCGTGGAGACCGAGCGCACCGGTCAATTCCGCTTGGGTAAAGATGAATTGCTGGTGAGCAATCAAGGCCGTAGTTGGATCAGTTTTGCCGACTACGCTATCGCGCTGATCGACGAAGTTGAATCACCAAAACACTCGCGCCAGCGTTTCACCGTGGGTTACTGACACAACGCGGGTAAAAATGTGGGAGGGGGCTTGCCCCCGATAGCAGTGGGTCAGTGACAGATAAAGTGACTGACACACCGCTATCGGGGGCAAGCCCCCTCCCACATTTGGACCTCTGGTGTCAGGGGCGTTGTGCCTGGCTCACCAGCCAATCCATGAGGGCTTCAAGCCCGTCAGACGGCTCCGTCCCCGGCGGATACACCAGGTAATACCCCATCCCCGTCGGCACCCGCAGCTCAAACGGCATCACCAACCGCCCCGCCTTCACATCCTCGCCAATCAGCGCACTGTCGCCAATCGCCACGCCCGAACCCTGGGACGCCACCGTCATCGCCAAATCCAGCGTTTCGAAATGATGCCCCTGTGCGAGGTTACTCAACTGGGTATTCGCTGCCGACAGCCACAATGCCCAATCCTGCTCATCCCGCGTGGGGTGCAAGAGCACGTGTTGCTGCAAATCCTGCGGCTGCGTTAAACCGCCAAGCAGCAGTGGCGCGCAGACCGGGGTGAGTTGCTCATCAAACAAATGTCGCGCCTCGGCCGACTGTTCGGCAATGGGCGCATAAATCACCGCCGCGTCGAATTGCTCGCGGCGAAAGTCCACGGTGTAGGCCACGGTGGTCGTGAGCTCCACCGGCACGTCCGGGCGTTCCTTCTGCCATTGCATCAAGCGCGGCAGCAACCAGCGCATCACGCAGGTGGAGGCTTTGAGTTGCAGGGTCTGGCGGCGGCCGCCGATCTGCTCGACCGCGTCGCCGATCAGGCCGAAAACCTGTTGCGCGCGCAGCGACCATTCGCGGCCTTCTTCGGTCAGGCTCAGGCCCCGCGCCTGGCGTTGGAACAGCGCATAGCCCAAGTGATTTTCCAGCCCAGCGACCTGACGGCTCACCGCACCTTGGGTGATGTGCAACTGCTCGGCGGCACGAGTGAAATTGCAGCACTGCGCGGTGACCCAGAATGTGTGCAACGCAGGCAAGGGTGGAAGGCGTTTCATAAGGGCTGAGCCATGACGTGAGGACATGGCTAGTATGACTTTTTATCGATTGTTGCCGCTACCGGCCAGCCGGTCCAATACCGCCTCGAATCAATAACAAGAGCGACATCACATGGCGACCTGCGGCGAAGTATTGGTCAAACTCCTGGAAGGCTATGGCGTGGATCAGGTGTTCGGCATCCCCGGCGTGCACACGGTGGAGCTGTATCGCGGCCTGGCCCGCTCCAGCATCCGCCATGTCACCCCGCGCCATGAACAGGGCGCCGGTTTTATGGCCGACGGCTATGCGCGCACCCGCGGCAAGCCCGGCGTGTGCTTCATCATCACCGGCCCTGGCATGACCAATATCACCACGGCCATGGGCCAGGCCTACGCCGATTCGATCCCGATGCTGGTGATTTCCAGCGTGCAGTCGCGCAGCCAGTTGGGCGGCGGGCGCGGCAAGCTGCATGAGCTGCCGAACCAGGGCGTGATGATGGCCGGTGTGGCGGGGTTTTCCCACACGCTGATGTCGGCAGCAGAGTTGCCGGGGGTGTTGGCGCGGGCGTTTGCGCTGTTCCAGGCCGGGCGGCCGCGGCCGGTGCATATCGAGATTCCGTTGGACGTGCTGGTGGAAAACGCTGACGCGCTGCTGGGTTGTGAACCGGTGAACGTGGCCCGTGCCGGTGCAGCACCGTCGGCAATCAAACGGATGAGCCAGTTACTGGCAGCGGCTAAGCGGCCGTTGATCCTGGCCGGTGGCGGTGCCATCGATGCCGCGCCCGAGCTGACCCGTCTGGCCGAAACCCTTGGCGCGCCGGTGGCGCTGACCATCAATGCGAAGGGCATGTTGCCAGGCGCTCACCCGTTGCTGATCGGCTCGACCCAAACGCTGGTCGCTACCCGCGCCCTGGTAGCCGAAGCCGACGTGGTGCTGGCCATCGGCACCGAGCTGGCGGAGACCGACTATGACGTCACCTTCGCCGGCGGTTTCGAGATTCCTGGCGCATTGCTGCGCATCGATATCGACCCCGACCAGACCGTCCGCAACTACCCGCCACAGGTGGCGTTGGTAGCTGACGCACAGATCGCCGCCGAAGCTTTGCTGGCCGAGTTGAACAGCACGCCACTGCCTGCGCGCAACGCCGACTGGGGCGCCCAGCGTGTTGCCCGGTTGTGGGCCGAATTGAACCCGGCCTGGGACGCCGCCACCCGCGCGCAAACCCTGTTCCTCAACACGGTGCTGCAAGAACTGCCCGGCGCCGTGCTGGTGGGCGACTCCACCCAACCGGTGTACAGCGGCAACCTGACCCTGAACCTCGACCACCCCCGTCGCTGGTTCAACTCATCCACCGGCTACGGCACTTTGGGCTACGCCCTGCCCGCCGCGATTGGCGCCTGGCTGGGGCGTGGCGACGGCCAACCGGTGGTGTGCCTGATCGGCGACGGCGGGCTGCAATTTACCCTGCCGGAACTGGCCAGCGCCGTGGAGGCGAGCACACCGATCATCGTGCTGCTGTGGAATAACCAGGGTTATGAAGAGATCAAGAAATACATGCTCAACCGCGCCATCGAACCCGTTGGCGTAGACATCTACACCCCGGACTTTATCGGTGTGGCCAAGGCACTGGGTTGCGCCGCCGAGCGCATCCAGGGCATCGCGTCATTGCGCACGGCATTACGTGCCGCAGCTGATCGCCAGGGCCCGACGCTGATTGAAATCGACCAGGCAATTTGGATGAAGGAAGTAGCGGTATGAGCGCAGTGTTGAACGGTGTGTATATCAACGGCGTGTGGCGTGAAGGCCATGCCGTGCTGGAGGTGATCAACCCGGCCACTGAGGCCACATTAGCCCAGGTCAGTGTGGGCGATGCCACGGCGGTAAACCAGGCGGTAGAGGCCGCCAGCGTGGCGTTTGGCGTCTGGTCGAAAAGCACTGGCCGTGATCGGGGTGCGTTGTTGCGCAAGGTCGCCCAGGGCGTCAGCGAGCAGCGTGAACACCTGATGCACCTACAGGCGAGCAACAACGGCAAGCCGCTGTTTGAAGCCGGTATCGATGTGGACGACGTGATCGCCACCTTCGAGTACTACGCCTGTATCGCCGAGCAGCTGGACGCCGGGCAAGACCAACCGGTGACGCTGCCCAGCGCGGATTTCAGCGCACGTCTGCGCCGTGAGCCCTGCGGCGTGGTGGGGCTGATCGTGCCGTGGAACTTCCCCATGGTCACCACCGCCTGGAAACTCGCCCCAGCCTTAGCCGCCGGTTGCTGCGTGGTGCTCAAACCCTCGGAAGTTACCCCGCTGGCTGAGCTGCACCTGGCGCAAATCATTGCCGAGGCGGGGTTCCCGGCGGGCGTGTTCAACTTGGTCTGCGGCACCGGCCTGGACGTGGGTGCACCGCTGACGGCAGACCCTCGCGTGGCGAAAATTTCCTTTACCGGCAGCAACGCCGTCGGCGTGCAAGTGATGCAACGCGCCGCCGAAACGATCAAGGGTCTGAGCCTGGAATTGGGCGGTAAGTCATCGTTGCTGGTGATGGCCGATGCCGACCTCGACCTGGCAGTGGAGCTGGCGTGCGGCGGTGGTTTTTTCAACGCCGGGCAGATGTGTTCCGCTACCAGTCGTGTGCTGGTGGCCGACAACTTGGCAGATGAATTCCTACGGCGCTTGCAAGCGCGGGCAGAGAGCATTCGCGTCGCCGAGCCGTTTGACGATGATGTGGAAATGGGCGCACTGATCAACCGGGCGCAGTACCAGCGAGTGCTCGGGCATATCCAGCGTGGCATTGAGGATGGCGCGCGGTTGCTGTGCGGTGGCGAACGTCCGGCGGATCTGCCCCACGGCTTTTTCATTCGCCCGACGGTGTTTACCGATGTACCGCTGGACAGCGCATTGTGGAATGAAGAGATCTTTGGCCCGGTGTTGTGCGTAAGGCGTTTCACCTCTGAGGACGAGGCCATTGCCCTGGCCAATGCCAGCGATTTCGGCTTGGTGGCCAGCGTGGTCAGTGGCAACGCCGACACGGCCGAGCGTGTGGCGAATGCCTTGCAGGCCGGGTTGGTGTGGATCAACGCTCCGCAGGTGATCTTCCCGCAGACGGCGTGGGGTGGTTACAAGCAGAGCAGTTTGGGTCGTGAGTTGGGGCCGTGGGGGTTGGCGGCATTTCAAGAAATCAAGCATGTGATTCGCGCCAACTGACACCACCGTTCTCTCAATGGAATGTGGACACATGTGGGAGGGGGCTTGCCCCCGATGGCAATGTATCAGTCACTAAGATATCGACTGACACACTGCTATCTTGGGCAAGCCCCCTCCCACCTTTGATCGCATTTTTTAGATGGGGCATGCGACTTTCTGATTTGCCCCCCCTGCCCCGCCCATGGCCTGATTCGCCCTTGTTCACTCAAGGCCTGCCCATGCAAACCGTTCACGCAAAACCCACCACCGCCCTTTGGCTGATGATCAGTGTCGTGCTGGTCGCCCTCAACCTGCGCCCCTCGATGGCGGCCGTAGGCCCGTTGTTGTCGTCGATTCGTGGCGATGTGCCGCTGAGTTTCAGCAGCGCGGCTTTGCTGACCATGTTGCCGGTAATGGCCATGGGCATGGCGATGTTCTTTGGCATGGGCCTGGCCAAGCGCGTTGGCGAGCACCGCAGCATTGTGCTGTCGCTGCTGGTGATTGGCGTGGCCACGCTGTCGCGGTTGTTCCTGAATTCAGCGCTGGAGTTGATCGTCAGCGCGATCGCCGCCGGGGTCGGGATTGCGATGATCCAGGCGGTGATGCCGGCGCTGATCAAGTCGCGCTTCAGCGATAACGTCTCGCTGTTCATGGGCCTGTATGTCACCGCCATTATGGGCGGCGCCGCGCTGGCGGCGTCGTTCGCGCCACTGGTGCAGGTGCACACCGGCAGTTGGCGCTTAGGCCTGGCGATCTGGGCGGTGTTGGCAGTGCTGGCGCTGGTGTTCTGGTACGCACAGCGCTCGGTATTGCCGCCGTTACCGCAGACCGGTTCCGTCGCCCAAGCGTCGTTTTTTGGCAACCGTCGCGCCTGGTTATTGGCGACTTTCTTTGGCTTGGGTACCGCGTCCTACACCTGTGTACTCGCGTGGTTGGCGCCGTACTACGTAGAGCAAGGCTGGAGCGAACAGAATGCCGGTTTGCTGCTGGGTTTTCTGACAGCCATGGAGGTGATATCCGGCCTGGTCACTCCGGCAATCGCCAACCGTCGCCAGGATAAACGCGCGGTGGTCGCGGTGTTGCTGGTGCTGATCATCCTGGGATTCTGTGGTCTGATTCTGAGCCCGCAACACCTGAGTTTGCTGTGGCCCTGCCTGCTGGGGCTGGGCATTGGCGGGCTGTTCCCGATGAGCCTGATCCTGTCCCTCGACCATCTGGACAACCCCCGTCGCGCCGGTGGCCTGACGGCTTTTGTACAAGGCATTGGCTACCTGATTGCCGGGCTGTCGCCGCTGATTGCCGGCATGATTCGCGACCAATTGGGCAGCTTCGAATGGGCCTGGTGGTCGCTGACAGCCGTTGTGGTGGTGATGCTGTTGATGGTCACCCGCTTTGATCCAGCACAGTACGCCCGACATATCCGCTGACGTCGTGTTGCCGTTCCGTTAAGCTTTTGCGCTGCCTTGTACTGCATTCGGTACAACGGGTATACGGACGAAACCGATGCTAAACAGTAACTTGCTCAGAAAGCTCGATATGCAGGACTTGATGGTGTTTGTCGCCGTCTATGACCAGAGCAGCGTTACCGAGGTGTCTGAAGCGCTGTGCGTCAGCCCGTCCACTGTGAGCTACAGCCTGAAAAAGCTGCGCACCAGCTTTGAAGACGAGCTGTTTATCAACACACGGGCGGGCATGCGCCCGACCAACAAGGCCACGTACATGTATGGCCACGTGCAGAAGATCCTCGACAGCATCAACCTGTGTCACGCCGGCGGCCAGGCGTTCGACCCCACGCAGAAAGCCGTGACCTTCAACGTCTGCGCCCCGGAATACTTCGAGCAATTGATCCTGCCGCGCCTGCTGAAGCACTTCGTGCGCGCCGACCTGCCGGTGATCGTCAATGTGCACAAACTGGAAACCGACATCCCGGCCGACGACCTGCGCGAAGGCCGTGTCGACCTGGTGATCTGTTTCGGCCCGCACTTTCATCGCGCCCACAAAGACTTCAAGACCCAGAGGCTGCTGGAAGATGATTTGGTCTGTGTGTTCGACAAGCGCTCGGCGCCACTTGAGCCGGCGTTCAGCCTGCAATCATTCGTGGCGCGGCGCCACGTGTTCCCCACCCCGTGGACGTCCGACACCAACATGGTCGACGGCTGGCTCACGCGCCAGGCCCACAAACGCCAGGTGGTGGCGCGCGCCAACAGCTACGGCGCGGCACTCAAGATGATTACCGGGACTGACTTTATCGTCACCCTGCCCCGCCGCGTGCACAAGCTGCTGGCGCCGGCGACGGTGTTTGGCCATTGCGAGGCGCCCAGCGGCTTGCCGGGTTTTACCCTGGATATGCAGTGGAATGAAACCAGTGCGCAGCACAGCGCCAACAGCTGGTTTCGTGAGCAGGTGGTGAAGGTGTGTGCCGATCAGGGGTTGTTATAAACCCGTCAGCCGATGGCGACTTTGCTGTAGGTATCGCGATCCATATCACGGACTTCAACGCTCAATTGCACCTGCACACCTTCAGGCCAGTCGCCGATGTCTTGCAGCACCGCCAGCAAGCTTTCCGACAGTTGCTTCTTGATCTGCGCCGAACGCCCGCTGAGCAACGCCAAGCGTACCGAGATAAACCCACGCTCGTTCAGGCCGGTGCCCACGCGAAAACTCTCGACCTTGCGGGCGCGACTCTTGATATCGAACTCGGCGCCGAACTGACCGGAGGCCACCAGCGCGTGGTTCAGGCGCAAAAGAGCCTTGTCGGTGTCCAGTTGCGTCAGGTTGGCGGTGTATTCCAGGTGCAGGTGCGGCATGGTTGTCTCCGAGGTTTACGTAGGAAGATTCGTAGATATAGCACGGATAAAAGCCTCAGGCCTTGTTCGCCAACCCGCGATCACTCATGAACGCCTCCAGCCGTGAACGCACCCAGCGTTCGGCGGGGTCGGTGTCTACGTGGCTAAGCCAGACCATGGATAAATCCAGGGTCGGCGTCTCAAACGGGAATGGCTCACAGAACAGGTTGCCCGACACCGCCATGGCCTCGGCGGTGTAGTCCGGCAGGCTGGCGATCAGGTCGGTGCCGGCCAGCAACGCCGGCAAAGCGCTGTACTGCGGCACCGACAACACCACATGACGCTTGCGGCCGACTTCTGCCAGCCATTCATCGGCAAACCCGGACACGTTGGCGGTATGGGAAACCAGCACATGAGGCCGCGAGCAATATTCATCGAGGGTCAGCGGTGTATCAGAGGCATCGGCACGCAGGATGCGCGGGCGAATATGACGCAACAACTTGCGCTTGGCATTGGCCGGCAGGCCACGGGTCTGGGTGATGCCAACGGTGATATCACCGGACGCCAGCAAGTCGGGGATGCGCCAGTAATCCACATGCTGCACCACGAACACCACCTGCGGCGCTTCCTGGCGCAAGGCACGCAACAGGGGCGGCAACAGGCCGAACTCGACATCATCGGACAAGCCAATGCGGAAGGTCATGGTGCTGATGGACGGGTCGAAATCGTGGGTCAGGCTCAGGGCTGACGACAGCGAATCCAGGGCAGGCGACAGGTGTTGGATGATTTCTTCGGCACGCGCCGTAGGCTCCATGCGGTGGCCAACGCGGATAAACAGCGGGTCGTTGAACAACGTACGCAGACGGTTGAGCGCCGAACTGATGGTCGGCTGGCCCAGAAACAGTTTCTCCGCCACCCGCGTGACATTGCGCTCAAGCATCAGTGCTTCGAACACCACCATCAAATTGATGTCGGCCTTGCGTAATTCATTGCGATTCATCGGCGCCTGCCCCTTCCCCTCAAGACAAGCCGCAGTGTAGAAAGCCCTGTAAGCCGCGTCTATGCGCCGATGGTTGGGTCGGCGCATGACGACGTGCCATTCAATGTTGAGCAAGGAACGCCAAACCATGAAATTTGCCTACACCATCATCTATGTGCCAAACGTGACGGCCTCCCTGGAATTCTTTGAAAACGCCTTCGGTTTCAGTCGCCGTTTCCTGCATGAGTCAGGCACGTATGGCGAGCTGGAAACCGGCGACACCACCTTGTCGTTTGCCGCACATGAATTGGGTGAGATGAATTTCAAGGGCGGGCATGTGCAAGCCCACGCCTCACGGCAGCCGTTGGGGATGGAGGTGGGGTTTGTGACTGAAGATGTGCTGGTCGCCCATGCAAAAGCGCTGGCCCACGGCGCGACTGAGTTGGCGGCGCCAAGCGCCAAGCCTTGGGGCCAGGTAGTGTCTTACGTGCGCTGCCCGGACGGCACCCTCGTCGAGCTGTGCACGCCCATCCAAGGCTGAATAGAAAACCAATGTGCGAGGGGGCTTGCTCCCGATAGCAGTGTGTCAGTCGCCGCATCAGTGACTGACACACTGCTATCGGGAGCAAGCCCCCTCGCACATTTTTGATCTCTATTGCTTGGATGATCATTCTGATTGATAGCAAGCACGCATCAATCCATCCAAATTTGTCACTTATCATTTCTAAATGTGTCAGCCACTATCCTCGGTCTTAGGCGAAACAAGCACTTTAAAAAGAACGCTGGAGACACAAAACCATGACTAGCCCTACCCGGCCCGACTCTGCCCGCTCCAAAATAGGCGCGGTATTCCGCGTGACTTCGGGCAACTTCCTCGAACAGTTCGACTTCTTCCTGTTCGGTTTCTACGCCACCTACATCGCTGCCGCGTTCTTCCCTGCCGCTAATGAGTTTGCGTCATTAATGATGACCTTCGCCGTGTTCGGCGCGGGCTTTTTGATGCGGCCGTTGGGTGCAATTATCCTCGGTGCCTATATCGATGACGTCGGTCGTCGCAAAGGGCTGATCGTGACCCTGTCGATCATGGCCAGCGGCACGTTGCTGATCGTGCTGGTTCCGGGCTATCACACCATTGGCTTGTGGGCGCCAGCGCTGGTACTGCTGGGCCGTCTGTTGCAGGGCTTCTCGGCTGGCGCGGAACTGGGCGGTGTGTCGGTGTACCTGTCGGAAATGGCCACACCCGGCCGCAAAGGTTTTTACACCAGCTGGCAATCGGGCAGCCAACAGATCTCCATCGTGGTCGCCGCCGCGCTGGGCTATGGCCTGAACGTGTGGATGGACCCGGCCGTGGTCGCCGATTGGGGCTGGCGCATTCCGTTCGCCATTGGCTGCGTGATCATCCCGTTTATTTTCATCCTGCGTCGCAACCTGCAGGAAACCGAAGAGTTCGCCAACCGCAAGCATCGCCCAACCATGCGCGAAGTGCTGGCCACGCTGGTGAAGAACTGGACCGTGGTGATCGGCGGCATGCTGATGGTGGCCATGACCACTACCGCGTTCTACCTGATCACCGTGTATGCACCGACCTTCGGCAAGACCGTGCTGCAACTGAGCACCTCCGACGCGTTGCTGGTGACCTTGTTGGTGGCCGTGTCGAACTTTGTCTGGCTGCCGATTGGCGGCGCGTTGAGTGACCGCTTTGGCCGCAAGCCGGTGCTGATCGCCATGACCGTGCTGACGGTGTTCACCGCTTACCCGGCGCTGTCCTACGTGGTGAACGCCCCCAGCTTCGCCCATATGCTGGAAACCCTGCTGTGGTTCTCCTTCCTTTATGGCATGTACAACGGCGCAATGATCCCAGCGCTCACCGAGATCATGCCGGTGGAAGTACGCGTGGCGGGTTTCTCCCTGGCCTATAGCCTGGCAACCGCGATCTTCGGCGGTTTCACCCCGGCGATTTCTACCTGGTTCATTCACATCACCGCAGACAAGGCTTCACCAGCCTATTGGATGATGTTCGCGGCGGCGTGCGCGCTGTGCTCGACCCTGGCACTGTATCGCCGTGCCAATACCCGCGGTCAGGTCATGCAGGAGGCGGCGTGATGCAGGCTCTGCTCAAGACCCTGACGGCCCTGGCCCTTGGTGCCCTGGCGCTGACGGCCCAGGCTGAACAGCTCAAGGTGATGACGTCTGGCGGTTTCACGGCTGCCTATAAGTTGCTGGGCCCGCAGTACGCCCAGCACAGCGGCGACACCCTGGACACTATCCTTGGCCCGTCCATGGGTAAGGCGCCGGAAGCGATTCCCAGCCGCCTGGCCCGTGGCGAACACGCCGATGTGGTGATCATGGTCGGCTACGCCCTGGATGACTTGATCAAGCAAGGCAAGGTCGACCCAGCGTCCCGCGTGGAGCTGGCAGACTCGCGCATCGGCCTGGTGGTCAAGGCAGGCGCCGCCAAGCCCGCCATCGGCACCGATGCCGAGCTCAAGGCGGTGCTGAGCAAGGCCAAGTCCGTGGCGTATTCGGACAGCGCCAGCGGTGTGTATGTGCAAAAGGAGCTGTTCAAGAAACTCGGCATGCCGGCCAAGGGCACCATGATCGAACGCGTCCCGGTGGCCGAACAGGTCGCCAAGGGTGATTACGAAGTGGGCTTGCAGCAGGTGGCAGAACTGTTGCCGGTAAAGGGCGTGACTTACGTGGGCAAAATCCCCGAAGACGTGCAATCGGTAACGCGCTTTGCAGCGGGCATTCCGGTGAATGCCGAGCACCCGGCCCAGGCCAAGGCGCTGTTGCAGTACCTGGCCTCGCCCGACGCGCAACCGGTGGTGCAATCCACCGGCCTGGACTCGGTGTCACGCTGACCGGAACGGCATCTCCCGCACCAATCGCTCCAACTCCAGCGCCGCGGGCGGCAATGTCCGCCCGCGGCGTTTTATCAAGCCCACATTGCGCATCACCTGCGGCTCCACCAGCGGCACACTCACCAGAATCGGGTGTTCGATGGCCGGCATTGCAATCGAGGGCACCATCGCCACACCCAGCCCTGCTTCCACCAGCCCGATCATCGTGGTCACGTGGTGCGTTTCGCAGATGCTTGGCTTTTTCACCCGCACACCGCGCAAGGCCTGGTCCAGCAGGAAGCGGTTGCCCGAGGTTTTGTCCACGGTGATGTAGTCATGCTCGTAAGCTTCGGCCCAGGGCACGCTCTCGCGCCCGGCCAGCGGATGATCGCGGCGACAGGCCAGCACATAACGCTCCTGCAACAGCAACTCGAACTCCACCTCATCGGCCAGGCTGCCGCTGAAACTCACGCCAAAATCGGCCTCGCCACTTTCCACCGCGTTGCACACCTCGCCGGCGCTGGCATCCAGCACCCGCAGGCGAATCTTTGGATACAGTTTGTGGAATTCGGAGATCACGTGGGGCATGAAGTAGTACGCCGTGGACGGCACACAGGCGATGGTGACGTTGCCCATGCGCGTGGACGCCACATTACTGATGCCCATCAGCGCCACGTCCAGATCGTCGAGCATGCGCTCCACTTGCGGCAAAAAGGCGCGACCGACCATGGTCAGGCTGACGCGCCGGGTGGTGCGCTCGAACAGCTTGACGTCGAGGGCCGACTCAAGCTTTTCGATCCGCCGACTGAGGGCTGGCTGCGAAATCCGGATGGCCTCGGCGGCGCCGCGAAAACTGCCCTTGTCTACCACGGCGCGGAAGGCTTGAAGGTCGTTGAGGTCGAAGTTGATGATCACGGGAGGTTGGCCAAGGTGGTCGAGGTAGGGGGGCATTATCGTCTGGCAACGGGCGGGGCGCCATGCAAGCGGTCTACGCTGCTAAATCACCCACTATGGGCACACTGCTATCATCGCGTTCAGGGTGAACGGCGACACCCAGACGGTGTCAATCCTCGGGGTGTATAACAGCGCGCAGGTTTACTCGGCACAGCTACACTCCGACGATTATTGAAACGCTACGGTTTGCCTCTGGTTGCGCGAGATGAAACTGGCGGACATTGGCGGGAAACGCCCGTAAAACACTTCAAAACAATTCAATTTAGTATAAATTGCGTCCAGTTCATTCAAGGCATTCAAGGAGGTTACCCGTGGCAACTTTGCAAACGAACACAATCCAGGCATTGCACGATAATCGCGCTGCACTCCTTAACGAATGGAACACCAGCCTTGAGGCTTCGGGCGCTACGCGTAATGTTAAAGGCGACGATGTCAAACAGCAGACCCAGGAGCTCCTGAGCTTGCTGACGGCCACCCTGCAACAAGGCGGCTCGCAAAACACCCAGCACGAAAACTGGGCAGAAACCCGTGTGTTCCTTGAGAAACTCTCCCACAGCCGTGCGTTGGCCGGCCAGGACTCACAACAAACCGCCAGTTTCATATTCGCCCTCAAAGGCCCGCTGTTCGCACTGCTGCAACGTGAATACGCCAATGACCCAGCGAAACTGGCCGAACAACTCTGGGAAATTTCCGAGCTGCTCGATGCATTGGGCATGCACACCATCCGCACCTTCCAAAAGTCCCGCGAGTCGGTGATCAAGCGCCAGCAGGAAGAACTGCTGGAACTCTCCACCCCCGTGGTCAAGCTGTGGGACGGCGTGCTGGCCTTGCCGATGATCGGCACCCTGGACTCGCAACGTACTCAGGTTGTCATGGAGTCGCTGCTGCAACGCATCGTCGACACCGGCGCGGAAATCGCCATTATCGACATCACCGGCGTACCCACCGTTGACACCCTGGTGGCCCAGCATCTACTCAAAACCGTGACCGCCATCCGCCTGATGGGTGCCGACTGCATCATCAGCGGTGTTCGCCCGCAAATTGCCCAGACCATCGTCCATCTTGGCCTGGACCTGCAAGGCGTCGTCACCAAGGCCAACCTGGCCGATGCCCTGGCACTCTCCCTCAAGCGCCTCGGCGTTACCGTCACCAAGGCCGTTTGAGCATGGAACGCATCCCTATATTGCAAATGGGCGAATTTTTGCTCGTGACCATCCAGGTCGACATGCATGACCAACTCGCCCTGACCCTGCAGGACGATCTGTCCGAACGCATCAGCCGCACCTCGGCGCGCGGTGTATTGATCGATATCTCGGCGCTGGACATGGTCGACTCGTTCATCGGCCGCATGATCGGCACGATCTCCGGCCTGTCACGCATCATGGATGCGCAAACCGTGTTGGTGGGCATGCAGCCTGCAGTCGCCATCACCCTGGTGGAACTGGGCATGACCCTGCCGGGGGTCGCTACCGCGCTTAATGTCGAACGCGGCATGAAACTGCTGCGCGACCGGGTAGAACGCTCATGACCCAAGCCAGCAGCGGCACACACCCCGTGCTGATTGAACAGGACGTTGTGCTGGCTCGACAATTGGTACGCAAACTCGCCCAGGATTGCGGCATGCGCCTGATCGACCTGACCAAGCTCGTCACAGCGGTCAGTGAGCTGGCGCGAAACACCGTGGTGTACGGCGGTGGCGGTTACATGGATTGGGCTGTGGTCGAAAAAGACCACCGCCCCGGCGTGCGCCTGACTTTTCGTGACGAAGGCCCGGGCATTCCCGACCTCAAGCTGGCGATGACCGACGGCTGGACCTCCGGCAGCGGCCTGGGCCTGGGCCTCACCGGGGCCAAGCGGTTAGTGGACGAGTTTGAATTGGACACCGCGCCTGGCATGGGTACCCGTGTGACGATTACCCGATGGGCCTGAACATTCCCAGTGCGATCACGCAGGTGTTGTTGATTGAGGACGTCAGCCAGATCGGGCACGCCCGGCGAACTGCGCAACAAATGGCCGAACAGTTGGGCTTCGATGAGACCGACGCGGGTCGCGCAGCCTTGGTCGCCACCGAGCTTGCCAGCAATATTCTCAAGCACGCTGATCATGGTGAACTGCATGTGCGCGCCACCGGCAACGGTGGTATCGAGATGCTCGCTATCGACCGCGGCCAAGGCTTTGACATCGAATCGGGTCTGGTGGACGGCTATTCTACCGGCGGTACCCAAGGTATCGGGCTGGGGGCGATTGCACGCTTGGCACAGGTATTTGATGCCCACGCCGATCACCGCGGGACGGTGGTGTTGGCCCGGTTGACACCCCGTCATGCCACGGCAAAAGACCTTCGCTACGGCGTGAGCCAGCACTCCCTGCATAACGACCCGCACTGTGGTGACGCGTGGCACTTGGCAATTGAGCCCGGACGCTTCAGCGTCATGGTGGCTGACGGTCTTGGCCACGGCGAGTATGCAGAGCGTGCAGCACGGGCCGGTGAAGCGGTGTTCGCACAAGATGCGTTCCTGGACTCGACGGTATTGATGAGCGATATGCACATCGGCATGAATGGCACGCGGGGTGCTGCCGTGGCGATCGTCCAATACGACGCTGGCGCCGACCGCCTGCGTTTTACCGGCGTAGGCAACATTGGCGGCAGCCTGGTCGGGCTTGGCAAATCGCGCGGCCTGGCCTCCCATCCGGGCATCGTCGGCGTGCAATTTCGCAAGGCACAACCCTTTGACTACGCTGAAGTAGCTGGCCAGCTGCTTATTTTGTACAGCGACGGCCTACAATCGCGGTGGAATCTGTCGGACTATCCGGGGCTTGTCTATCGCCATCCGGCCCTTATCGCCGCCATTTTGCACCGTGACTTTTGCCGCGGCCGGGATGACGTCACCGTGTTTGTGATTGCCCTGGAGGCCCAAGATGTCTGAAACCACTGCCTCGCTCGCCGCAGAAGTCCAGCGACTGCGCCTGGAAGCCGACGCGCTACGCACTGAACTGGATGAAACCAACCAGGGCGTGCTCGCGCTGTATGCCGAGCTGGACATGCAGGCCGATCAATTGCGCCAGGCGTCAGACCTCAAAAGCCGCTTCCTGTCGTATATGAGCCATGAGTTCCGCACGCCCCTGGGCTCGATTCTGAGCATCACCAGCCTGTTGGCCGATGAGCTGGACGGCCCGTTGAGCCCTGAGCAACACATTCAAGTCGGCTTTGTGCGCAGTTCGGCGCGCGAGCTGCGTGAAATGGTCGATGACTTGCTCGACCTGGCCAAGATCGAGGCCGGACGCATCACCATCTCCCCTGCCTGGTTCGACATGTTCGACCTGTTCTCGGCGCTGCGCGGCATGTTTCGCCCCATTGCGGATGCATCATCGGTGGACCTGATTTTCGAAGAGCCGTCCGGCCTGCCCAAGCTCTACACCGATGACAAGAAGCTGGCGCAAATTTTGCGCAACTTTATCTCCAATGCCTTGAAGTTCACCCTGCAGGGCGAAGTGCGGGTTTCGGCGCGCATGGAGAGTGAGCACGAGATACGCTTCGCGGTGCAGGACACCGGCCTGGGCATACCGGCCGAGCTGCATAACAATCTGTTTGAAGACTTTTCCCAGATCGACTCTCCGCTGCAAAAACGCCTGCGCGGCACGGGTCTGGGTCTGTCGCTGTGCAAGCGCTTTGCCGAGCTGCTGGGTGGCCGAGTGGGCGTTGAAAGCACGCCTGGGGTAGGCTCGTTGTTCTATGTGATTATTCCTCTGTCCATCGCCAGCGAGAACGTCGATGAAACGTGATATTCAACTGCTGATCGTCGACGACAACGCCGCCACGCGCTACGCGCTGCGTCGGCGCCTGGAGCGCCATCACTACCAAGTGCTGGAAGCCGGCACCGGCCAGGAAGGGCTGGACCTCATCCGTGATGAACACATCGATGCGCTGATCCTGGACGTCAACCTTCCGGACATGAGTGGTTTCGATATCGTGCGCCGCCTGCGCGCAGATCCGACCACCGCGTTGCTGCCGGTGGTGCACGTGTCGGCGGCGTCCATCGAGACCGGCGACATCATCACCGGCCTGGACGCTGGTGCTGACGCCTACCTGATCCACCCTGTGGACCCTGACGTGTTGTTGGCGACCCTGCGTACGTTGCTGCGGGTGCGTGACACCGAATATGCCCTGCGGGAGAGCGAGGCGCGCTTTCGAGAAATCTTCTTCAACATCAGTGCACCGATTGCCGTGATGGATGCCCAACTCAAAGTGCATGAGTGCAACCACGCGTTTGCCCAATTGATCCACGACAATCTAAACCCGGACGCCCTGCTTGAATGCTTTGCCGACGGTCAGCATGCCGTCATCCGCGAACTGTGCGAGCGCCTGTCGGCCGGTGAGCGCTGGAAAGGCACGCTGCAGATGAAGGTCGATGGCGAACTGCGCGAAACCGAATGGCAGGTTTCGCCGTATCGACGCGCCGACTTGAGCCTGGTATTTGTCGAGGACGTGACCGAACACCGTCACCGTGAACGTCACCAACAGGCTGAGCTGGCCAACGCGACGACCCAACTGGCCCGTACCGAAGCGCAACTGCTGCAAGCACAGAAGATGGACGCCTTGGGTAAACTCACCGGCGGTATTGCCCACGACTTCAACAATCTGCTTACCGGCATCATCACCAGCCTGGAGCTGATCAAAAAACGCATTGAAAGCCAGCGCACCGAGAAAGTCCTGGGCTATGCCGACGCCGCACTCAGTTCAGCGCTAAGCGCCGCCGGCCTGACCAATCGCCTGCTCGCCTTTGCCCGACAGCAGCCCCTGGACACGCGCCCAATTGATATCAACGCGCATGTCCGCTCCCTGGAAGAATTGCTGGTGCGCACCATCGGCGAAAATATTGCCTTGAAGTTGGAGCTGACCCACAACCCCGCCGTCGCGATGGTCGACCCGATCCAACTGGAAAGTGCCGTATTGAACCTGGTGATCAACGCCAGGGATGCACTGCCGCAAGGCGGCAATATCTGGGTCACGACTTACCCGGCGTATTCCAACGGCAACCTCAAGCTGGAAAACGGTCCGTACATTGCCCTGTCGGTCAGGGATAACGGCGTCGGCATCGAGCACAGCGTGATCGACAAAGTGTTCGATCCCTTCTTCACCACCAAGCCCATCGGCCAGGGCACGGGGCTGGGGCTGTCGACCATCTACGGTTTCGCACGCCAGTCCGGTGGCGACGCGCAGATCCGCAGCGTGACCCGCCAAGGCACTGAAGTCACGATCATGCTGCCCGCAGCGGAGGGCCCCGCCAATCCGGTGATCAAGACATTGGCCGTGCAAGGTGTGAACAATGGCGAACACATCCTTGTGGTCGAAGACATGCCGTCCGTACGCAGCTTTGTTGCCGAAGTGCTGATAGACGCGGGTTACCACTGCAGCCTGGCAGCGGACGGTGATGAAGCAATTGCGTTCTTGAAAGCCGACCCGACGATCAAGCTGCTGCTCACCGATGTTGGCCTACCCTATATGACGGGCCGCGAACTGGCGGATGTTGCCCGCGGGCTGCGCAGCGACCTGCCGATCCTGTTTATGACCGGGTACGCCGAAAATGCAGCTGACCGGCAAAATTTCCTCGGTGAAAGCATGGACCTGATCACCAAGCCATTTCACATCAATGCCTTGCTGGAAAAAATCCGGCGCGGCCTGCAAACATAACCCAGTCACCTATGGGTGAAGTTCAGCGCCAGCCTTGGTAGGGTGGTCGCCCCTGCGACCCTCCATCCGACTGACTGCTGGCACTGACCCATGACCCCTCCTCGCAAAACCCCCACGGCGCTGCGCGTCTGCGCTTACACACTTGGCCTGCTGTGCGTCGTCACGCTGGGCTTCTTCGCCTGGCAAAGCTTCTACCCTGTCAGTGCGGCCAGCGGCTGGCGCGTTCAGGTAGTGCACCGCGATGTGCCTAAAGCCGCATCGGTGATGCCATTGGCGGACGGTTCATTGATGGTTAGCCAGGAACTCGACGACGCCTTGGGCAGCATCGTACGCATCCATCCCGACGGCACCCGCGAAGTGGTCGTCGCCAACCTGTCTAAACCCGATGGACTGTTCGCTACCCGAGGCGGCTGGGTGTTCAGCCAGGAGTCAGCCAACTTGCCGGTGAGTTTCCTCAAGGACGGGGTTGTCACCGAGCTGTTCAAAGGCGAAAGCGTACAAGGGCTATGGGATGACGGCGACTACCTCTACGCCATTGAAGACCGCAAGCCGGTCGGGCGTTTGCTCCGTTACAACTGGCGCGACAAGTCGCTGAGTGTACTGCGCGACCAGGTCCAGGAAGGCGAGTCCATCGTGCGCTGCACCGATGGGCGCATGCTCTACACCGAGAAGCAAAAAGGCGTGGTGCGTGAGTTGACCGACGACGGCAGCGACCCGGTGGTGCTGAGCCACCTGAATCAGCCGACGTTCCTGATGTGCGATGAGCGTGGGCTGTGGGTCAATGAAGATGCCACCCATCGAGCCCGGTTGTTGCTGATTGATAAACAGGGGCGCCAGCAAACCATTCTTTCGTTCTTGAAAGCGCCCCAGTCGATTGTGCCGACGGGGCGTGGGACCTATCTGCTGGCTGAGGGCGGGCGGGATCGGGTGTTGGAGCTGACGCCGGAGTAAACGCAGCTGCAACCGGGCCTCATTACGTTGCCCCTGCCTGCGGGGGCAGCGACCTTATGCAGTAGCAGTGATATACGCCGGCTGCTTACACATCCTGAGGTTGCCAAGGTTTTCGTTGATTTCGAGCTTCGAGGCACCAATGTCAAATTGGTAGTAGATCTTCCACGCGATGGCGGCACGCGCTCCCGTAGTGCAGAACTTGATTAATTTAGCTTTGCACGTGGCGTCGTAGAAGGTTCCGGCAAGCATTCGCGCAGGGCTGGCGCCGGGGTCTTTCGCCTGACAAGGGCAGTGCGACAGGAACACTTCAGCCTTGGCCGGTGGGCGCCCCCGCAGTGCGACAAAATTGCCCACGCACTCATCAAAGCGCTCGATCAACAACTCTTCCGCATGACGACTTTCAGCGGCCACTTCACGCTGCGTCGCCAGCGCCACCGCAAGTGGCAGCATTGATCGATACTTTTCCTGATGTTGAGCGGGAGTTAATGCCCCCCCCAACAGCTGTGCATGCAATTTCAGCTTGTTACCTACAGCGCTATTGGCAACTTGCTCACGGGACTGGCGACTGACAAACACGTAGTAACGTGCCCCCTCCAGACTCAATACCAAGCCCACCGCACCAGGACGCTCTCGAAGCGGCAACGCTTGCGTGAGTGTGTCTCGATAAACCAGCATCTAAATTTTCCTTATGAAACCCAAACACTAAGGGCGTGAGTCTTACAGCCGAAAGCAGTTTGGTATGTAGGAATTAAAACCAACCAATACCGACAACGCCTCGCATCGATTGCACTGATGATTAATATCGAACCGACCGCCTGCTGAATTTCCCAAGCGCGTTTATATAATCGTCGCCAGATTTTCCCCTCCGCCTGGCTTCAGGCGACATTCCCCTCTGGAACCCAGCACAATGCCAAACGCCTCCCAGGCCCCACGCGGCCGCCCCGAGCATAATCAACAAAGTGTGAAACAGCAGTGGCTGGCCATCCTCTCGGTCGCCGTCGGTGCCTTTGCCCTGGTGACCAGTGAGTTTCTGCCAGTAGGCGTTCTTAACGACGTCGCTAGCGATTTGGGTATCAGTGCCGGACACGCCGGGCTCATGGTGACGCTGCCCGGCATCATGGCCGCCCTCGCCGCGCCTTTGCTGTCGGTTTTCATTGGCACCATGGACCGTCGCTACCTGCTAATCAGCCTGACGCTGATCATGATCATCGCCAACTCGGTCGTGGCCTATGCCAGCGATTTCAACCTGCTGCTGTTCGGCCGCGTGCTGCTGGGTATCAGCATCGGTGGCTTCTGGGCAACGGCCATCGCCCTCAGCGGCCGCCTGGCGCCCAAGGGCGTTGGCGTTGCGAAGGCCACGTCGATCATCATGATGGGGGTGACCTTGGCCACCGTGCTGGGCGTGCCTGTAGGCACTTGGCTCAGCGGCTTGATGGGCTGGCGCATGACCTTTCTGGTCACTGCGCTGGTCGGCGTGCCGGTACTACTGGCGCAGGTCTTTCTGCTCCCCCGACTCACCCCGGAAAAGGCCATTCGCGTCAGTGACCTGCCGGCCCTGTTTATCAATCCACAAGCCCGGGTTGGCCTGATCGCCGTGTTGCTGATCGGCCTGGCACACTTTGCCGCCTATACCTACGTTGCGCCGTTCTTCAAACAGAGCGCAGGCTTCGACGGCCCTACCATTGGCTCACTGCTGCTGCTCTACGGCGCAGCTGGCGTGATGGGTAACGTCTTCGCCGGCTTCGCCGCCAACCGCAGCGTGCGCCACACCTTGCTGCTGGTGGCGCTGATGATCGGCACCAGCACTGCCCTATTCCCCCACTTCGCCACCGGCATGACCGGCGCCGCGATGCTGATCGCACTCTGGGGCTTCGCCTTCGGCGCCTTCCCGGCCTGTGCCAGTATCTGGATGTTTGTCGTAGCGCCCAAGGATGTCGAACGCGGCATGCCGCTGTTCGTGGCCTTGTTCCAGGTGATCATCGCCTTGGGCTCATTCTTCGGCGGGCAGATCGTTGATCAGATGGGCAGCGCGGTACTGCTGAGCCTGGCCACGGCGTTGGTGGGTGCGGGCTTTGCAACGGTGCTGGTGTTGGGACGCAAGGTGAGTAATAGCTTGGTGGCTCAGCCTGCCTAGCTGGATCGCGCCGACTAAAAAGCCTGCTGAACATTGCGTTCAGCAGGCTTTTTTCGTTTTGCAGCCGGGCCAATTATGCAGCAATCGCGATTAGGCCAAGCCTCGTAATAAGCGCTCGCACATTGAAGCTTGTGCACTTAAACCTCTGAGCTAGCATCGAGAAAGTCGCCAACGTGGCGACGTGACAAGGAGGCTATATGCCAACCAAGTATCGTGATGCGGTGACAGGAGAGTACGTGACAGAGGCTGAGGCAAAGAAAAGGCCGAGGGAAACGGTGAAAGAAACGGATAAAAAAACACCGCCTAAGCCTAAGGGTAAAAAGTAGGGTGGCTCGTATCTCAAACAAGTAAAACGCTTGCGACGCGCTCGCACAAACAACCAAAAACGAAAAAGCCCCGTAGCTAAGTTAGCTACGGGGCTTTTTCTATGTAATGGCGGAGAGATAGGGATTCGAACCCTAGGTACCGGTGAAGGTACAACGGATTTCGAATCCGTCCCATTCGGCCACTCTGGCATCTCTCCAACGGCGCGCATCATAACAGCGTGGCTCAGAAAAGCAAAGCTCGAATCGAGATTTTTTTCCGT
Organism: Pseudomonas viridiflava; assembly: GCF_900583165.1. GTDB lineage: Bacteria > Pseudomonadota > Gammaproteobacteria > Pseudomonadales > Pseudomonadaceae > Aquipseudomonas. The sequence goes on from NZ_UTKY01000116.1 coordinate 119,310, forward strand.
GCTATCAGATGCTTGCGTCGATTAAAGCGGTACGCCGAGACGATTGGCGACTTCTTCGTAGGCTTCGATAACGTCACCGAGGCCCTGGCGGAAGCGGTCTTTGTCCATCTTCTTCTTGGTGTCCTTGTCCCACAGGCGGCAGCCGTCCGGGCTGAATTCGTCGCCCAGGACGATGGAGCCGTCGTGGAATACGCCGAATTCCAGCTTGAAGTCCACCAGCAAGAGACCTGCGTCGTCGAACAGCTTGCTCAATACGTCGTTGACCTTGAGGGACAACTCCTTCATGCGCGCCAGTTGCTCAGCAGTACCCCAACCGAACGCCACCACGTGGGATTCGTTGATGAACGGGTCGCCCTTGGCGTCGTCCTTCAGGAACAGCTCGAAGGTGTAAGGGTTGAGCTTGAGGCCCTCTTCAACACCCAGACGCTTGACCAGGCTGCCGGCGGCGTAGTTACGCACGACGCATTCGACCGGGATCATGTCCAGCTTCTTGACCAGGCACTCGTTGTCGCCCAGCAGTTTGTCGAATTGGGTCGGAATACCGGCCTCTTCGAGCTTCTGCATGATGAAGGCGTTGAACTTGTTGTTCACCATGCCCTTGCGGTCCAGCTGTTCGATGCGCTTGCCGTCGAACGCCGAGGTGTCGTTGCGAAACAGCAGGATCAGGCGGTTAGCGTCGTCGGTCTTGTACACCGACTTTGCTTTGCCGCGGTAGAGTTCTTCACGTTTTTCCATGATGGGCTCCGCTTGCTAAAAGGTGGGCTAGGCGATGTGTCGCCAGTCGAGCCCTGAATCTTGATCGGCCAGTTGCAGCCAGTCCGGGTCGCACCCGAGGGTGTCGACAAAACATTGCCGGGCAAGCTGCGGCAGGTTGTTCTTGCTGCTCAGGTGGGCCAGGACCAGGTGTTGCAGGTCTTGCCAGCCCAACTCATACACCAGGTACGCCGCCTGGTGGTTATTCAAATGTCCCAGTTCGCCGCCCACCCGCTGCTTGAGAAAGTAGGGGTAATGACCGCGAGCCAGCAGGTCTCGGCAGTGGTTGGACTCGATCATCAATGCATCGAGGTCGCGGTAACCGTCCAGCACCTTGGCGCAGTAGGAACCCAGGTCGGTGAGCACGCCAAAGCGCCGCTCGCCATCGCTGAAGACATACTGCGTCGGCTCCTGGGCGTCATGCGCGACGGCAATCACATCGATACTCAAGGCACCGATTTGCAGTTGCTCGCCACCGGCCAGGAAACCTGCGGGTTCAATGGGTTTGCGCATCCCGCGCAAGGTGCCGCGACTGAGGTACACCGGAAGATTGTAGCGCCGAGACAGCAAACCCACGCCATGCACGTGGTCGGCATGTTCGTGGGTCACCAGAATCGCGCTCAGCTGCGCGGGGTGAACCCCCAGGCGCAGCAGGCGCCGCTCGGTTTCTTTTAACGAGAAACCACAATCTACCAGTACATACGTGTCGTCGTGGGCGACCAGCGTGCCGTTCCCTTGGCTACCGCTACCGAGAACAGCAAAACGCATTGGCTCAGCCCAGGTTGTCCTGAATCACGCCCAACACTTTGCGCGCTGTTTCAGCTGGCGCAACGGTGTTGATGTTCTTCTCGACGGTGACTTGCACGCTGTCGCCAACCTTGCTCAAACGAACCTGGTAACGCTCGGCACGGGTTTCGATTTCTTCCTTGGTCGGCGTGCTGCCAAACAGCTTGCCGAAGAAACCTGGCTCGTCATCTTTGCGCTCGGCTTTTTCAGCCACGTTGATGTAGTACAGGCCCAGGCTGCGGTTGATGTCTTCAACACGCCAAGGGCCTTGCTCCAACGCGCGACCAACGCTGGCCCAGGCACGGTCCAGGTCTTCGCCGAGGTTCAGCACTACGTTGCCACTGCCGTCCTCGGTGAGGCTGACGCGGCTCGGGGTGTCGTAATCACGTGCGGCGAGCAGGGAAACGGAACCGCCCTTCTCGGAGATACGGCTCATGCTGGCCAGCATCTCGTCGACCAATGCCGAATCGACACCGGTGTTAACCGAACGGTTGGTGAAATCCACGTTGGCCGTGCTGCCGGCAGGACGCTCGGCGCTCACCACGTAGACTTCGCTGGTATTGCGTTGCACGCCTGGCTCAATGCGCACACGCACACGGGCTTCGCTGTCGGCAGCTACGCCGCCGGCTTGCAGGCGCTTGGCCATGGTGGCGGACAGCTCGCTGCCTTGCTGCCATGCGGTGGTGAATTCACCGGTCTGTGGACGCTGTTCGTCGATGCGGAAACCGTTGTCCTGGAAGAACTGCACCGCCACTGGCCAGACTTCGGCCGGTGGGCGCTGGGCCACGATCCAACGCGAATCACCGCTTTTTTGCAGGCTGTAGTCGCTGGCGTCGGCCACGGCCGAGATCGGCTGTGGGCGCGGCACGACGTACTCACCCTTGGTGGTGTCGTCGGCAACGTTACGCGGGATCGGCAGCAGCGGGTCAAGGCGCTTGGCGACGTTGACGTCCGGTGGCAGTTGCATCGGTTTGGTTGCTTGGGCTTCCAGGTAATCGCTACCGCGGTCACGGAAGTAGCCTTCCGGGCCCCAGATCCAACCGCAGCCACTGGTGCTGGAGATAATCAAGGCAAGTGCGGAAAGTCCGGCCAATCGCTTCATGCGTAGTGCTTCCTCAATTAAACCAGGACGCCGGACTGGCGCAGGGCCTGTCGCAGCGGTTCGTGACAGGCTTCGCTGAGACGGGTGAGCGGCAGACGGATACCGTCCGGCATCAGGCCCATCTCGAACAGCGCCCATTTCACGGGGATAGGGTTGGATTCGATAAACAGTGTCTTGTTGAGCGGCATCAGCTTCTCGTGGATCGCGCGGGCGGTCACGGCATCACCGGCAATGGCGGCGGCGCACATATCGCTCATGGCACGCGGGGCCACGTTGGCGGTCACGGAGATGTTGCCCTTGCCACCCAGCAGGATCAGCTCGACAGCGGTGGCGTCGTCACCGGAATACAGCAGGAAATCGCTGCTCACGCCGGCCAGGATGTCCTTGGCGCGCTGCAGGTCGCCGGTGGCTTCCTTGATACCGATGATGTTCGGCACAGTGGACAGGCGGATCACGGTCGCAGCCTGCATGTCGCAAGCGGTGCGGCCGGGTACGTTGTAGAGGATCTGCGGGATGTCGACAGCTTCGGCGATGGTGCGAAAGTGCTGGTACAGGCCTTCCTGGGTCGGCTTGTTGTAGTACGGGGTCACCAGCAGGCACGCATCGGCGCCGGCCTTCTTGGCATTTTTGGTCAATTCGATCGCTTCACGCGTCGAGTTGGCGCCGGTGCCGGCGATCACGGCAATGCGGCCCGCCACGCGCTTGACCACGAATTCGATGACCTGGATGTGTTCTTCCACATCAAGGGTGGCCGATTCACCTGTGGTGCCGACCGCCACGATGGCGTTGGTGCCTTCTTGCAGGTGGAAGTCCACCAGTTTGCCCAGGCTGTCCCAGTCGAGATGACCTTGTGCATCCATGGGTGTGACCAGTGCCACCATACTGCCCGCAATCATGCAACCGCTCCTGCCGGAAAAAGAGAGCCGTAATGGTACTGGCGCCAAGATGCTTGCACAAGCGAAGTACCGCCTGAGGATGCGTTCTGGCGCAACTAAACGACAGGCAATGCCATCATTGGGCCAAAGCCTGGCTGAAAGCAGGATGAAACAGGCTCGATCACGTAATGAAAACGCCACCTCCTATCCCTTGGCGGCGCTTTTCGCTACCCTTCATGCTTTGATCGATACGGCCCTCACAGTATCGACCGCTCATCGTTTTAGGAAGGCTGCATGTCCACCCCCACAGTTCGCGAACAATTCCTTGTTATCAGTGCCCTCGGCGCCAACCCCATGGAGCTGACCAACGTCCTGTGCCGCGCCAGCCATGAAAACCGCTGCGCCGTCGTGACCTCCCGCTTGACCCGCCATGGCGAGTGCAGCGCGCTGGTATTGCAGATATCCGGCAGCTGGGACGCCTTGGCGCGCCTGGAAACCGGCCTGCCCGGCCTGGCCAAGAAGCACGACTTCACCGTCAATGTGGTGCGCAGCGCCGCCCTTGAGAACCGCCCACAGGCGCTGCCTTATGTGGCCTACGTCAGCTCGGCCTACCGCTCGGACATCGTCAACGAGCTGTGCCAGTTCTTTATCGACCATAACGTCGAGCTGGAGAACCTGACCTGCGACACCTACCAGGCCCCGCAAACCGGCGGCACCATGCTCAACGCCACGTTCACCGTGACCTTGCCGGCCGGCGTGCAGATCAGCTGGCTACGCGACCAGTTCCTGGATTTTGCCGACGCGCTGAACCTCGACGCCCTGATCGAACCTTGGCGCCCACAGAACCCAATGTAAGGAAGTCCCCATGGCTGTTGTCATCGACAAACCCGTAGCCGATTTCGAAGCCCAGGCCACCAGTGGCCAGACCTTCAACCTCGCGGCCTTGAAAGGCAAGCAAGTGGTGATCTACTTCTATCCGAAGGACAGCACCCCCGGCTGCACCACCGAAGGCCAGGGTTTTCGGGACCAATACGCCGCATTCAAGGCGGCCAACACCGAAGTGTTTGGCGTGTCGCGTGACAGCGTGAAGTCCCACGAAAATTTCAAGGGCAAGCAGGAGTTTCCCTTCGAGCTGATCAGCGACAAGGACGAAGCGGTCTGCCAGCTGTTTGATGTGATCAAGCTGAAGAAGCTGTATGGCAAGGAATACTTGGGCGTGGATCGCAGCACGTTTCTGATCGACAAGGATGGCGTGCTGCGTCAGGAATGGCGCGGTGTGAAAGTGCCAGGGCATGTGGATGCCGTATTAGCGGCGGCGCAGGCGTTGAACAAGGCCTGAAACGCGCACGCTTGGTGACGGGATCGTTGTGGTGAACGGGCTTGTTGAGTCCGCTCACCACACTAAGCCTGCACAGCCAATACAGTTACAACAACGGCGCAACCACCGGCTCTTGCCGCGGCCATGCATCCAGTACCGCTTTGAACAGCGTCGCCAGGGGTATCGCAAAGAACACCCCCCAGAACCCCCACAACCCGCCAAACAAAAGCACCGCGCAGATGATTGCCACCGGGTGCAGATTGACCGCTTCCGAGAACAGCAGCGGCACCAACACGTTACCGTCCAAGGTCTGAATAATCCCGTACACCGCCATCAGATAAATGAACTGATCACTCCAGCCCCACTGGAACAACGCGATCAGCGTCACCGGCACCGTCACCACCACCGCACCGACGTACGGCACCACCACCGACACGCCTACCAGCAATGCCAGCAACGCCGCATAGTTCAGGTCCAAGGCAATAAACGCGATGTAGGTCACGCCGCCGCAGATAATGATCTCAATCACCTTGCCACGGATGTAATTGGCGATCTGCCGATTCATCTCTTGCGCCACACGCGTAATCAGCGCCCGCTCACGCGGCAGATAGCCTCGTACCCAGCGACCGATCATGGCGCGGTCCTTGAGAAAGAAGAACACCAGGATCGGCACCAGCACCAGGTAGATCATGATGTTGACCAGCAGCGGAAGGCTGGAGAGAGAAAACGTCAGCGCCAACTGCCCGAACTTGCCGATCTCGCCGCGCGCCACTTCGATGGCCTGCAATACCTGCTCATCCGACACTAGGTGCGGGTAGCGCTCCGGCAATAGCAGCAGCAACGACTGCCATTTGGCGAGCATGCCAGGCAGCTCGTTGAACAGAGTGATCAGTTGGTGCCAGAGCAACGGCAGCACCACCACGATAAACAGCACCAGCACGCCCATGAACAAGGCAAACACCAGCCCCACCGCCGCCCCGCCCGGAAGGCGCAGACGCTCGAGGGTGGTGACCAGGCCCTGCATCAGGTACGCCAGCACCATCCCCGCCAGTACCGGCGCCAGCATGCCACCCAAGGTGAGTACGGCGGTAAAGGCCAGGAACAGCAACACCGCCAACACCACGGCCTCTTCATCGGAGAAGTAGCGCTGAATCCAGTTTCGTAACACTTTGAACATCAATCAACCTCGAGAGGTGGGGGGGGGCAAACGGTTCAGGCCTTGCGCAACCAGTAATGGTAAACACCGGCAGTGTCTTCTTCATGCAACAGCGTATGCCCGGCCAACTTGGCAAAGGTGCGAAAATCGCGCTGGGAGCCCGCATCGGTAGCGATCACCTTGAGCACTGCGCCACTGGCCAACCGATTGAGCTCCAGCTTAGCCTTGAGCAAAGGCAGCGGGCAATTTAGGCCGCTCGCATCGAGTTCGGCATCGAAGGCTACAGCGTCGGTCATGGTTTTACTCCGGGCAGGGTTGGGGGTGCTTAGAATATCTGGTCCGAAGCTCAGTGTCCGGCTACAGTAAGCTCTTTGTCGAAAGGCTTTGTGCATGACTTTTTTGCGCCCTACCCTGCTGACGCTGGCTTGCCTGCTGGCCTCCCCAGGCTTCGCTGACGACCTGCCGTCACTTGGCGACGCCAGTTCTGCCATTGTCTCGCCACAACAGGAATACCAATTGGGCCGCGCATGGCTGGCCTACCTGCGGGGCCAGGTCTCGCAGCTCAACGATCCGCAGCTCAAGGATTACGTCGAAACCAGCGTGTATAAGCTGGTAGAGACCAGCCAGGTGAATGACCGGCGCCTGGAGTTCATCCTGATCAACAGCCCGCAATTGAACGCCTTTGCTGCACCCGGCGGAATTGTCGGGGTCAACGGCGGCCTGTTCCTCAATGCCCAGACCGAAGGGGAATACGCCTCGGTACTGGCACACGAATTGGCGCACTTGTCCCAGCGCCACTTCGCCCGAGGCGTGGAAGCGCAACAGCGCATGCAGATTCCGATGATGGCCGCGTTGCTTGGCGGCATCATTGCTGCGGCTGCCGGCGCAGGCGATGCCGGCATTGCCGCGATTGCCGGCACTCAGGCAGCGGCGATCCAAGAACAACGCCGCTTCTCCCGCCAGAATGAACAGGAAGCCGACCGTATCGGCATCCTCAACCTGGAAAAGGCCGGCTATGACCCGCGTTCCATGCCATCGATGTTCGAACGCTTGGGGCGCCAATACCGCTTTGATGCAAAGCCGCCGGAGTTCCTGCTGACGCACCCGGTAACCGAATCCCGCATCGCCGACACCCGCAACCGGGCTGAGCAAGCCAAGGTTGGCGGCAAGGAAGACAGCCTGCGCTATCAATTGATTCGCGCACGGGTGCAGCTGCAATACGAAGACACCTCAGGCCTCGCTGCCAAACGCTTCCAGGCGCAACTGGACGAGAACCCGAAGAACGATGTGGCGCGCTATGGCCTGGCCATTGCGCAGATCAAAGGTTCCCAGTTCAAGCAAGCGCGGGAGAATCTGACGGCGCTGCTTGCCAACGCGCCAAACGACATTACTTACAACCTGGCGCTGATCCAGCTGGAAATCGACAACAACCACCTGTCCGATGCCCAGCAGCGTACCGATCGAATGCTGGCCCAGTATCCCGGCAACTATCCGCTGAACCAGATCCGTGTAGACCTGCTGCTCAAGCAAAACCGCACCGCCGAGGCGGAGAAAGCCTTGGACGGCCTGCTTAAATCCCGCCCTGATGATCCCGATGTCTGGTATCAAGTTGCCGAGACACGCGGTTTGTCCGGCAACATCATTGGCCTGCACCAAGCGCGAGCCGAATACTTTGCCTTGGTCGGCGACTTCCAGCAGGCCATTCAGCAACTGGACTTTGCCAAGCGCCGTGCCGGCAGTAACTTCCCACTGTCGTCACGCATCGATGCGCGCCAACGTGAGCTGATCGAACAGGAACGCCTGGTGAAAGGGATGATGAGCTAAACCCCTCGCCCACTAAAAAGCCCCGCCCTCGTTAAACGAAGGCGGGGCTTTTTATTATGTCTCTAGCAGATTACTCGGCCAGCTTGAACGTGATGAAGCTTGCTCTGCCCTGACGCAACACGCGCATCGACACCGAGCGGTTCTTCGGCAGCGCCTTGGCGATGTCGGTGAACTGCTTGGTGGTGTCGATCGCCTGGTTGTTCAGGTGGGTGATGACATCCCCTGGCTGCAGGCCGATCAGCGAGGCTGGGCCGTCTTGAACTTCCTTGATCACCACGCCGCTCTTGAGGTCGAAGCTTTTCTTCTGCTCATCGGTCAACTCAGCAACAGCAATGCCCAGGCGGTTGCTGCTGCGCTCGGCACCTGGCTTGGCGTTGCCCAGGGCATCCAGCGTGGCGCCTTCTTCCGGGATTGCGCCGACGGTCAGCTCAACGTTCTGGCGCTTGCCTTCGCGGATCACTTCCAGCTTGGCCTTGCTACCGGCCTTGAGCGCGCCCACCAAATGCGGCAGGTCAGCCGACATGACGATAGGCTGGCCGTTCATGCTCAGGATCACATCGCCGACTTGCAAGCCACCTTTAGCAGCTGGGCCGTCGTCCTGGATCTGCGCAACCAGCGCACCGGCAGGCTTGTCGAGACCAAAGGACTCAGCCAGGTCTTTGTTCACTTCCTGAATAACCACGCCCAACCAGCCACGGCTGACCTTCCCACCGCTTTTCAGTTGGTTGGAAACGTCCATCGCCACATCGATTGGAATGGCGAACGACACACCCATGAAACCACCGGAACGGGTGTAGATCTGCGAGTTGATGCCCACCACTTCGCCCGCCAGGTTGAACAGCGGGCCACCAGAGTTGCCCGGGTTGATCGGCACGTCGGTCTGGATGAACGGCACATAGTTTTCGTTCGGCAGGCTGCGGCCGATGGCGCTGACGATGCCTTGGGTCACCGTATGGTCAAAGCCAAACGGCGAACCGATGGCAACGACCCACTGGCCGGCTTTCAGGTCTTGGGATTTACCCAACTTCAGGACAGGTAGATCTTTGCCTTCGATCTTGAGCAATGCTACGTCGGAACGCGGATCGGTGCCCACCAGTTTAGCCTTCAACTCACTGCGATCCGCCAGGCGCACGAGAATTTCGTCTGCATCGGCAATCACGTGGTTGTTGGTCAGGATATAGCCATCTGGCGAGATGATGAACCCCGAGCCCAGAGACTGAGCCTCACGCTGGCCACCACCGCCGCCACGCGGCGCGCGTTGCTGCGGCATGCCGCGCTCAAAGAACTCGCGCAGCATCGGCGGCAGGCCTTCGAGGTCTGGCATTTGCTGGTTGGAGACTTTGCGGTCCGGCAGTTTTTGCGTGGTACTGATGTTGACCACGGCCGGCGAGGCCTGCTCTACCAATTGGGTAAAGTCAGGCAGCTCGGCCGCTTGCGCAGGCAAGGCCTGGCCGAGCACCAATACCGTGGCGACTATGGATAAGTAAGACTTCAAACGTGGTATCGACATACAGCTCCCGTTACGACGAGCAGGGTTGAGCGACAGGGTTCAAAAAACGCCGGAAACTGCCACCGACATCTTTGTTCCGCGAACAAGGGAAGGCCAGCGCCGACAAGCCCTGGCCTATAAAAAATCTATAAAAAACATGAGAGTTTTTTGCAAGTGAAAATGCTGATCCGGACATTTCACGCCCACTGTGACTCACCAAGAATGAAAGTAGCGTGAAAGGACGAGATGAACGCAGCATTAACAGCTCACGGCTTGGCGGCAGGCTTTTTTTCACCGCGCACCGACAGTGCGATGCGTTCAGCAGTGCCGATGGGAATCTCGCCAACGACGGTTACCATCATTTCGCCATCCGCCGTGTTCAATCGACGGGAAACCGCAACGGTGGGGCCCAATTGCGTACGGGTTTCCGTCACACTCGCATCACTGATTGGCTCGAGAAACACCGAGAATCGTGCCAGCCCATCTTCAAACATCAGACTGTCGACCGTCGCCTTGGTCTGGCTGTCTTTGTGCGTACTGTTGTTGGTCATTTGGAAACCCGGCGGCAGCCATTCCAGATGCCAAGACTCAGTAGACTCCACCTGCGGCGCATTGCTGTTAGCGATTGCGATAGGCGTGCATTCGCTGCTAGGCGCCAGCTCGCGATCCTCCGGCGCGACAGCAGTATCCAAACGCGTAAACTGAAACCGCTCCAGCAACTGCCCTTGATCATTGAGCAACAGCGATTTAAGCGGCAGCGCGGTTTCGCGGTCCAAATGCAGTTCAAATCCATAGCGATACTGGTCACGCGGGGTGATCGCGATAATCACCGCATTACGACCGGCCACGCGAGATTTGCCGATGACGGCTAGCTCATAGAATTGATTGAGTTTTTGCGGATCAAACGCACGTGACGGAGCATCACGGGAACTACCGATGCCGGCGACGAGGGTGCCACTGACACATTGGGTCCGGCCATCGACACGCACAACTTCCTGGGCCGAGCCATCGAGCTGCAAGAGCCGCTCGTGAACCTGACCATTCTGGACACGATGCCAGATGTCGTGGGTAGAAAAACTACCGTTACGCTCGTAGACGAACGTACCTTGAAAGCTTTGCTGCTGCTCCGCACGCCCAAGTCGAGTCAGCCAGTCTTGGGCTTCATCGGCATGGGCGGGTAATGCAAGCCAACTACTGAGCAAAAGCGTAAGGAGCGGTATGGCGCGCATAGAGCTCCTTACTGATCAGCGGTTTTCCAGACTTGCAGCGCGAGCGTATGGCAGAGCGCTTTCAGTGCCTTTCAGCGCAGATTCCTGTGCGTGTTGGCGCAGGTAGCCTGGAAGACGCTGATCCTGCCAGCCGGATTGCCCTTGCAACACACCGTTGGCCATTGGGCCAGTGGCGTCAGAGCTTTCCTTGTAGCCGGCTAGAACTGCTGGGCCTTTGACTTGCGGGCCGGCCATGACCGGTTGCTGAGTCTGTTGGGCCAGTTCGGCACCCGCAATTTCGTCCTGATTGTACAGGCGAACACCGGCCAATACGGCAACAGTCACCGAGGCAGCTACTGCCAGGCGACCCAGGCTACGCCATGGACCACGAGCAGCTTTTGCCGGAACGGCTTCATCAGCCAGCGCAGCAGAAACAGCCGCAGCAATATCCAGACGAGGGATTAGAAGATCCTTGTGCATCACCGCCCGAGCGACTTGGTAACGAGACCAGGTATCACGGGTTTCGGCATCATCAAATGCGTTGAGCACTCGACGAAGTTCCAGTTCATCCGCTTCGTTATCCATCACTGCGGACAGCGATTCCTGCAGGGCATCACGACTCATGGCGGTTCCTCTCTTGGCTGTCGCCGCTGTCTTTAGTTCTCTTGCAACAACGGTTGCAAGGCTTTATCGATGGCTTCCCGGGCCCGGAAAATCCGTGACCTTACAGTCCCCACCGGACACTGCATGACGCTCGCAATGTCTTCGTAACTCAGACCATCGAATTCACGTAAAGTTAACGCCGTACGTAAATCTTCTGGCAGTTGCTGAATGGTGCGATGAACGGTTCCTTCGATCTCGTCGCGCAGCAATGCACGCTCCGGCGACTCGAGATCTTTGAGGCCGTGATCACCATCGTAAAACTCAGCATCTTCTGAACTTACATCGCTATCTGGTGGTCGGCGTCCGCGAGACACCAGATAGTTCTTCGCCGTGTTAATGGCGATGCGGTATAGCCACGTGTAAAACGCACTATCGCCGCGGAAATTGCCTAGTGCACGGTAGGCCTTGATAAAGGCTTCCTGTGCAACGTCCTGCGCTTCATGGGTGTCGTGCACAAACCGCACGATCAACCCGAGAATTTTGTGCTGGTATTTCAGCACTAGCAGATCAAAAGCTCGCTTGTCGCCGCGTTGGACGCGCTCGACCAGCTGCTGATCCTCTTCCTGGGTTAGCATGAACACTCCTCGTTGTGCTTGAAGGAGGCTTGCATAACTAAACGATCAGGCTTGCAAACATAGACTCGGTCTTTTCGCAAAAGTTCTCCCCCTTCAAGCAAGTTTCCGGCACGCACTGATTTGGCACACACGAAAAACGCAGCGCGGGCAACGCCGGCTGCGCGAATAATCTTGTCGCCGGTTTTCTGACGCGTCCAATGCTCCCGACGGGCCAATAAACTCAACGTTTTCCCAGCTTTCGGGCAACCTGCTATTGAGTCGGGGCTTATGCAAAAAGTTCCCGCTTCGATAACTGGCCGATTTTACCCTAGCTGTGCACCGTAATCTCACATTGCCACGAATGCCCGGCTATTGTGCCGGTCAGCCCCTCTATATACTAGTGGCCCGTGTGACCCTTTGATTCGCCGATCCAGGCGTCCTGTTTGCGCCACCTCTTCGGATCGCTTTTTGCGGAATCCTTCAAATGAGCCAACAGTTTCAACACGATGTCCTGGTGATCGGTAGCGGCGCGGCCGGCTTGAGCCTTGCGCTGACCCTCCCCAGTCACCTGCGGATCGCGGTATTGAGCAAGGGCGACCTGGCCAACGGCTCGACATTCTGGGCCCAGGGTGGTGTCGCCGCCGTGCTGGATGACACCGACACGGTGCAGTCCCACGTCGAAGACACCCTCAACGCCGGCGGCGGCCTGTGCAATGAAGAGGCGGTGCGCTTTACCGTCGAGCACAGCCGCGAGGCGATCCAATGGCTGATCGACCAAGGCGTGCCCTTCACCCGTGATGAACACGCTGGCAGCGATGACGGTGGTTTTGAGTTCCACCTGACCCGCGAAGGTGGCCACAGCCATCGGCGCATCATCCACGCCGCCGACGCCACCGGCGCCGCCATTTTCAAGACGTTGCTAGACCAGGCCCGCCAACGCCCCAACATCGAGTTGCTTGAGCAACGCGTCGCCGTCGACCTGATCACCGAAAAACGCCTGGGCCTTGATGGCGAGCGCTGCCTCGGCGCCTACGTACTCAACCGCGCCAGCGGCGAAGTCGACACCTACGGCGCACGCTTCACCATTCTCGCCTCGGGCGGCGCGGCCAAGGTCTACCTCTATACCAGCAACCCCGACGGGGCCTGTGGTGACGGCATTGCCATGGCCTGGCGTTCGGGCTGCCGGGTGGCCAACCTGGAATTCAACCAGTTCCACCCCACCTGCCTGTATCACCCCCAGGCCAAGAGTTTTTTGATCACCGAAGCCCTGCGCGGCGAAGGTGCCCACCTGAAGCTGCCCAACGGCGAACGCTTTATGCAGCGTTTCGACCCCCGCGCCGAACTGGCGCCACGGGACATCGTCGCCCGCGCCATCGACCACGAGATGAAGCGCCTGGGCATCGACTGCGTGTACCTGGACATCAGCCACAAGCCCGAAGCCTTCATCAAGACCCACTTCCCGACCGTCTACGAACGCTGCCTGGCGTTCAACATCGACATCACCAAGGGTCCAATACCGGTCGTGCCCGCCGCCCACTACACCTGCGGCGGCGTGATGGTCGACCAACATGGCCGCACCGACGTGCCCGGCCTGTACGCGATCGGCGAAACCAGCTTCACCGGCCTGCACGGCGCCAACCGTATGGCCAGCAACTCGCTGCTCGAATGCTTCGTCTATGCCCGCTCGGCGGCTGAAGACATTCTTGAGCAACTGACGCACATCCCCGTACCCGACGCCCTGCCCCGCTGGGATGCCAGCCAGGTCACCGACTCGGACGAAGACGTGATCATCGCCCACAACTGGGATGAGCTGCGCCGCTTCATGTGGGACTACGTAGGGATCGTGCGCACCACCAAACGCCTGCAACGGGCCCAGCATCGGGTGCGCATGCTGTTGGATGAAATCGATGAGTTCTACAGTAATTACAAAGTCAGCCGCGACCTGATCGAGCTGCGCAATCTGGCCCAGGTGGCAGAGCTCATGATCCGCTCAGCTATGGAGCGCAAGGAAAGCCGAGGCCTGCATTACACCCTCGACTACCCCGAAATGCTGCCCGAAGCCCGCGACACTATCCTGGTGCCAACCACCTACGGCGGCTGAACTTCAAGCGCACCCGCAGGCGCCGATGCACATCGTCCGTCTGCGAATCCGCTGGCACGCAGATAGAACGCACCCACCATTGGCCCGGTAACCGATAGCGCAGCACCACAACAAGAGGCAATGCCAAGCTATCGGGGCGCATCTGCACCGCGTGCCAGCCGCGCGCGTCACTGAATAATTGCCAGCCGTCCTCATCACGACGCAGACCGCGAATCGACGAGCGGTGGGTCAGCCATACATGACGTGGTAAGACCCAGGTAGCGTGCGCCAGGCACACCAACATTCCGAGGCTTGAATAAGGCAAATCGAGGGATAGCACGGCACCCAACGCGAACAGCTGGGCAAGGAGATACGCCGCCAGCAACAGCCGTGAGGCCTGCCAGCGGCATTCGAAAGCGCGGTTACTTGGGCTGGACACGGTCCAGGATCATCCGAACCATGCGCTGCAGCTCCGGGTCTTCAGATTCGGCGCGCTCCATGAACCAGCCGAACATGTCCTGATCTTCGCACGTCAGCAGCCTGACGTAGAGGTCGCGATCAACCTGGTTGAGCGTCGCGTAGACCTCTTTGGTGAAAGGTACCAGCAACACATCCAACTCAAGCATGCCACGACGGCTGTGCCAGTAGAGACGATTGATTTCTACATCTTCGACCATGGAGCGCTCCTCAAATAGGCGGCAAGTATACAGGCCCGACGACACCGGAACAGTCGGCTTTGGTCGCCCCATATGGAAACTATCCATTTGCCGGGCGCCCCTCTATGATGCACCCATGACTTTTTGACCTGCGAAGACCCATGGCTGACTCTGCTTTCTTCTGCCCCCTGTCCCACGAAGGCGTTCTCGCCGTCCGCGGCGCCGACGCTGCCAAGTTCCTGCAAGGGCAACTGACCTGCAACCTCAATTACCTGAGCGATACCCAGGCGAGTCTCGGCGCGCGCTGCACGCAAAAGGGGCGCATGCAGTCGAGCTTTCGCATCTTGCTGCAAGGTGACGGCGTATTGCTGGCGATGGCCACCGAGCTGCTGGAGCCGCAACTGGCAGACCTGAAGAAATACGCGGTGTTCTCCAAATCCAAGCTCACCGACGAAAGCGCCGCCTGGGTGCGTTTTGGCCTGGTGAACGCTGAGTCGGCACTCGCCAGCCTTGGCCTTGAGCTGCCGGCCGAGACTGACAGCGTCGTACGCACCGACACCCTGATCGCTATCCGCGTATCCCCTGGCCGCGCCGAATTGTGGATACCCGCCGAGCAAGCAGACGCAGTGCGCGGCCAATTACACCTTGAAGAAAAGCCGTTGAATGAATGGCTGCTGGGCCAGATCCGCGCCGGCATCGGCCAGGTCATGGCGCAAACCCGCGAGCTGTTCATCCCACAGATGCTCAATCTGCAAGCCGTGGGTGGCGTGAGCTTCAAGAAGGGCTGCTACACCGGCCAGGAAATCGTCGCGCGCATGCAGTACCTGGGCAAACTCAAGCGCCGCCTCTATCGCTTGAGCCTTAACGCGGCCGAGATGCCCGAGCCAGGCACACCGCTGTTTGCTCCCAGCCATAACAGCGCGATCGGCGAAGTTGTGATTGCCGCAAAAGCTGACCAAGTGATTGAACTTCTGGCCGTGTTGCAAGCCGAAGCTGCCGATAGTGGCGATGTGCGCCTAGGCACACTGGAAGGCCCCGGGCTGCAACTGCTTGACCTGCCTTACACGCTCGACCGTGATCGAGAGATCCAGCGTTAGTCGCCGTACCTTTTTGCAACACCCTAGAGAGCATGAATGAACAAGCTGGCGGAAAAAGTCCAACAGGCTTTGGTTACGGCCATCGGCAACGATGACCTGGTTCTGCCGACTTTGCCGGAAGTGGCCCTGAATATTCGTCAGGCCGCTGAAGACCCGGAAATCAGCATCAGCCACTTGAGCAAAGTGATCGCTCGCGATACCGCGCTGTCGGCACGCCTGATCAAAGTGGTCAACAGCCCGCTGTTGCGCGCCACCCAGGAAGTCACCGACCTGCACACCGCCATTACCCGACTGGGCACCAACTACAGCAGCAACCTGGCCATCGGCCTGGTGATGGAGCAAATCTTCCACGCCCGCTCCGACGCGGTGGACCAGAAAATGCGCGATGTATGGCGCCGCAGCCTGGAAGTGGCCGGTGTGAGTTACGTGCTGTGCCGCAGCCACAGCCAACTCAAGCCAGACCAGGCAGCCCTCGGCGGCCTGGTGCACCAGATCGGCGTGCTGCCGATCCTCACGTATGCCGAAGACCATTACGAGTTGCTCTCCGACCCGGTCAGCCTCAACCATGTCATCGACAGCATCCACCCACTGCTGGGGGACAAACTGCTCGGCGGCTGGGACTTCCCGGAAATGCTGGCGAAACTGCCCGGCCAGTACCTGAACCTGGAGCGAGATTCCGCCAGCCTCGACTACATCGACCTGGTGCAAATCGCCGTGCTGTATTGCCATCGCGGCACCGACCATCCGCTGGCGGACTTTCCGGTTTCCACCCTGCCGGCCCTCAAGAAGCTGCGGGTCGACCCATACAGCGAGGCCCTGCGGACCGAGTTGGATGAAGCGCGCTCGATGTTCTATTGATCAACCGGCAATAAAACTAACCCGCACTTTAAGCCCGGCCTGCTCTCCATCATGCAGGCTGATCTGCGCCAGGTGCGCCCGGCAGATCTCGCCGACAATCGCCAACCCCAGGCCCGAGCCCATACCCTGCTGGCTGCGCCGGTAGAAACGCTCGAACACCCGATCACGCTCGTCCGAAGGAATACCGGGGCCGTCATCTTCCACTTCCAGCACCGCCGGCGCAGTCACACGCAGAATCACATTGCCGCCCGGCGGCGTGTGCGCCAGGGCGTTGTCCACCAGGTTGCTCAATAACTCATTCAGCAGCGTCGGCTCACCACGCAGCCACACCGGCTCATCGGCTTCCAACGCCAACGCCACCCCCCGGGCGTGAGCCAATGGCGCCATGGCCATGCCCAGTTCACGGGCCAATTGGCTCAGGTCCAGCAACTGCGCGCCACCCTCGGCAATGGCCCGGGCGCCGTTTTCGATGCGGGCCAGGGACAGCAGTTGGTTGGCCAGGTGGGTCAGGCGATCGGTGCCTTGAGCGGCAGTTTCCAGGGTGCTGCGCCAGGTGTCCGGCGCGTCGCTGCGCAGGCCCAGTTCCAAGCGAGCCTTGAGCGCCGCAAGTGGGGTACGCAGCTCGTGGGCCGCATCGGCAATAAACTGCGCCTGGCGCTCGAACTGGCCACGCAGGCGCTCGGTGAAGTGATTGAGCGAGTGCACCAGTGGGCCAAGCTCATGCTGCACTTCGACCAGCGGCAGTGGCCGCAGGTCATCCGGTTGGCGCTCTTCCACCGCCGTACGCAGGCGCTCCAGCGGGCGCAGTGCGGCACTCACGGCATACCACACCAACAATAACGCCCCCACACCAAGCATCCCCAAGCGCAGCAAAGTATCGGCCATCAAGCTACGGGCCATGCTCACGCGGGCTTCGTCGGTTTCAGCCACGCGGATTTCCGCCATGCCATTCATATTCGGTTCGGAGACTGCCTTGAGCAGGCTCACCACCCGCACGGGTTGGCCTTGGTAGACGGCATCATAGAAGCGTGCCAAAGCGGGGTAATCATCGGTGCGCGGCGTGCCGGGCGGCGGGCCGGGAAGGTTCTCGTAGCCGGAGATCAGCTTTTGGTCGATGTCATTGACCTGATAATAAATGCGCCCGGCACTGTCATAGGCGAAGGTGTCCAGGGCCACATACGGCACGTTGGCACTCAGCGTGCCGTCGACCTGTGTCAGGCCGGCAGCGATGGTACGGGCGGAGGCCAGCAGGGTGCGGTCGTAGGCCGTGTCGGCCGCCTCGCGACCATTCCAGTAGGCACTCATGCCGCTCGCCAACATCAACAACACCAGCAATATTGCCAGGTTCCACAACAACCGCCAGCGCAGGCTGCTGGGCTTATGCATCGCGGGCTTCCAGCAGGTAGCCAAGGCCGCGAAAGGTCACGATGGCGATGGGCTGGCCATCGAGCTTCTTACGCAGGCGGTGCACGTAGATCTCGATGGCATCGGGGCTGGCTTCCTCATCCAGGCCGAAGACCTGGGCAGCGAGTTGCTCTTTGCTCATCACGCGGCCCGGACGGGCGATCAGCGCTTCAAGCACCGCTTGCTCGCGGGAGGTCAACGTCATCAATTCGCCCCCCACCGTAAAGCGCCGCGTGTCGAGGTCATACACCAGCACGCCACAGGTCTGCTGGCGCTCACCGCCCAACACACTGCGCCGTAGCAAGGCTTTGACCCTCGCCTCCAATTCCGTGAGCTCAAACGGCTTGGCGAGGTAGTCGTCTGCGCCCAGATTAAGCCCATGCACGCGGTCTTTTACATCACTGCGTGCCGTCAGCATCAGGACCGGCAGGTTTTTACCGCGGGCTCTGAGGCGCGCAAGCACTTCGAAACCATCCATGCGCGGCAGCCCGACATCAAGGATCGCCGCCGCGTATTCCTCGCTGCTCAAGGCCAGGTCCGCCGCTACGCCGTCATGCAACACGTCGACGGTCAAACCCGTGCTCTTGAGCGCCTGGGCGACACTTTCGGCGAGTTGCAGATGGTCTTCCACCAGAAGGACACGCATGGTTTCCTGCCTCATTTAGGGGTGGCCCGGGCCACGCTTTGCGAGGCAGTTTACAGGCGCGGCCTGGCCTGTGAAGCCCGAAAACCGTGAAAGGGTGCTGAAAGGTTAGTGAAAGCTTCGCCCGTTAGCATCGCTGTACGGTAGGTCTCGCCTGCCAAGCTAACGACCCGTAGCACCCGAAAAACGCCTCGAAGCGTTTTCGCTCAAATAAGAACAATAACGGAGTACTGCATGAACCCCTCTATCCGCACATTCTCTATCCGTAAAATCGCCCTCGCCGCCGGCTGCATGCTGTTTGCTGGCCAACTGCTGGCCGCCGACGAACCCAAACGCCCTGAATGCATCGCCCCGGCCTCTCCTGGCGGAGGTTTTGACCTGACCTGCAAACTCGTCCAGAGCGCGCTGGTCAACGAAAAGCTGCTGAGCAAGCCGATGCGTGTGACCTACATGCCCGGCGGCGTGGGCGCGGTGGCCTACAACGCGGTGGTCGCCCAACGCCCGGCGGATGCCGGCACCCTGGTGGCCTGGTCCAGCGGTTCGCTGTTAAACCTGGCCCAAGGCAAGTTTGGCCGCTTCGATGAAAGCGCCGTGCGCTGGTTGGCAGCCGTGGGTACCAGCTACGGTGCCATCGCCGTGAAAGCCGATTCGCCCTACAAGACCCTCGACGATCTCGTCAAAGCCCTGAAGAAAGATCCAGGCAGCGTGGTTATCGGTTCCGGCGGCACCGTGGGCAGCCAGGACTGGATGCAAACCGCCCTGATCGCCAAAGCCGCCGGGATCAACCCGCGTGAGCTGCGTTATGTCGCCCTCGAAGGCGGCGGCGAAATCGCCACCGCCCTGCTCGGTGGGCATATCCAGGTAGGCAGCACCGACATCTCCGACTCCATGCCGCACATCCTCAGCGGTGACATGCGCCTGCTGGCGGTGTTCTCCGAAAAGCGCCTGGACGAGCCGGAAATGAAGAATATTCCGACCGCCAAAGAGCAAGGCTACGACATTGTCTGGCCAGTGGTGCGTGGTTTCTACCTCGGGCCAAAAGTCAGCGATGCCGACTACGCCTGGTGGAAAGAAGCGTTCGACAAACTGCTGGCCTCCGAAGAGTTCGCGAAGCTGCGTGACCAGCGCGAGCTGTTCCCGTTTGCCATGACCGGCCCGGAGCTGGACACCTACGTGAAGAAGCAAGTGGCTGACTACAAAGTGCTGGCCAAAGAGTTTGGCCTGATCCAGTAATCGCCCCTCTGTAGGAGCGGGCTTGCCCGCGAAAAACATCAACGATGACGCGTGCTGCCTGGATAAACGCGGTGTCCTTGCGTTCTTCGCGAGCAAGCTCGCTCCTACAAAATTGCCCTATTCCGTAGCCGCGCCCCGTCCGGGGTGCGATCCAGGAGTTTCCTATGCTCTTACAACGCATTTTCGCTGGCATCATGCTGCTGGTCTGCGCCGGCCTCGCGCTGATGGCCTGGCCGTATCAGGCGGCGTTTTCCTACGAGCCGGTGGGGCCTCGTGCCTACCCGCTGTTGATGCTCGGGCTGATGAGCCTGGGCTTGATCTACATGCTGTTCCGTCCGCAACCGACCAAGCACACCGAGGAAGAACCCGCGCTGGACCGCGAAACCCTGATCAAGATCGGCATTTGCGTCGGTCTGCTGATCGTGTTCGCCGGCACCTTCGAACCCCTGGGTTTCATCCTCAGCAGCGTGCTGATCGGCGTCCCCATGGCGCGCCTGTATGGCGGCCGCTGGTTGCCAAGCGTGGTGATCGTCAGCCTGATGGCCATCGGTCTTTATCTGCTGTTCGATAAAGCCATGGATGTTCCCTTGCCGCTTGGCCTGCTCGACGTTCTGGAGAACTGACATGGATACTTTTGGCTATTTGGGCCAAGGCTTCGGCGTCGCGCTGAGCCCTTACAACCTGGTGACCGCGCTGTGCGGCACCTTGATCGGCACCGTGGTCGGCCTACTGCCGGGCCTGGGCCCGATCAACGGCGTCGCGCTGTTGATCCCCATTGCATTCGCCCTGGGCCTGCCGCCCGAATCGGCGTTGATCCTGCTGGCAGCCGTGTACCTGGGCTGCGAGTACGGCGGCCGTATCAGCTCGATCCTGCTTAACATCCCTGGCGAAGCCTCGACCGTGATGACCACCCTGGACGGCTACCCGATGGCCCGCAAAGGCCTGGCCGGCGTGGCGCTGTCGTTGTCGGCATGGAGTTCGTTCATCGGTGCGTTTATCGCCACCTGCGGCATGGTGCTGTTTGCGCCACTGTTGGCCAAGTGGGCGATTGCCTTCGGCCCGGCGGAATATTTCGTACTGATGGTGTTCGCGATCGTTTGCCTGGGCGGCATGGCCGGTGACAAGCCGCTGAAGACATTCGTGGCGGCACTGATCGGCCTGTTCCTGTCGGCGGTGGGTATCGATGCGAACAGCGGCGTGTACCGCTTTACCGGCGACAACATCCACCTCACCGACGGCATCCAGTTCGTGGTGTTAGTACTGGGCCTGTTCTCCATCAGCGAGATTCTGTTGCTGCTGGAAAAAACCCACCGTGGCCAGGAAGCCGTGAAAGCCACCGGACGGATGATGTTCAACCTGAAGGAAGCGTCTTCCGTCTTCGTGGTTAACATCCGTTGCGGCCTGCTGGGTTTCATCATGGGTGTATTGCCGGGTGCGGGCGCTACCCTGGCGTCGGCCGTTGCCTACATGACCGAGAAACGAATCGCCGGAGCCAGCGGTAAATTCGGCCAAGGCGACATGCGTGGCCTCGCCGCTCCCGAAACGGCCATCGGTGCGTCGGCTTGCGGTGCCCTGGTGCCGATGCTGACCCTCGGCGTACCGGGCTCGGGCACCACGGCGGTAATGATCGGCGCGCTGTCGCTGTACAACATCACCCCTGGCCCGCTGCTGTTCCAACAGCAACCGGACATCGTCTGGGGCCTGATCGCCTCGTTGTTTATCGCCAACATCATGCTGGTGATCCTCAACATTCCGATGATCCGCATCTTTACCCGCATCCTTGCCGTGCCGAACTGGGCGCTGGTGCCAGTGATCGCCATCATCACGGCGATTGGCGTGTACGCGGTGCATGCCACCACTTTCGACCTGTTCCTGATGGTGGGCATCGGCATCTTCGGCTACATCCTGCGCAAGCTCGACTTCCCGCTGTCGCCGGTGTTGCTGGGCTTTATCCTCGGTGGTTTGATGGAGCAGAACCTGCGCCGTGCGCTGTCGATCTCCAACGGTGCGCTGGACATTCTCTGGTCGAGCCCGATCACCTTTGGTGTGTGGGTGCTGACCGCGTTGATGCTGATGTTCCCGCTGGTGCGTATCTACCGTAAACGTGCCCAGCAGCGTCGTGCCGTGGCTGATGTCTGAGGTCACCTTTAAACATTGGTGGGGAACACCGCTGGTCGGCTTGGCCGGCGGTTACCTGGCCAGCCTCGTCGGCTGGCCTTTGCCGTACATGGTCGGCTCGTTGTTGGCGATCATTCTGGTGCGTTGCCTCACGCCATGGCAGTTGGCGGAGATTCCCGGCGGGCGCAAATGCGGTCAATGGGTGGTGGGGATTGGTATTGGGCTGCACTTCACCCCGGTGGTGATCGAGCAGGTGATGAGCCATTTCGGGCTGATCTTCTTCGGTGCACTGGTCACAAGCCTGTCGAGCGTGGTGGGCGTGTGGTTGATGCGGCGCAGCGGTGAAGACCGCGCCACCGCGTTTTTCTCCAGCATGCCGGGCGGTTCGGGTGAGATGGTCAACCTCGGCGCTCGTAACGGCGCGGTGCTTAGCCGTGTCGCAGCGGGGCAGAGTTTGCGGGTGTTGGTGGTGGTGCTGTGTGTGCCGGCGATCTTCAAGTATTTGCTTGAGGGTGGCACGCCGCAGTTTCACCCGGCCCCGGTGAGTTGGCCTTGGCTGTTCGCGTTGTTTCCGATAGGCGCGCTGGTGGCCTGGGGTTGGCAGCGTTTGCGCCAGCCAAACCCATGGTTGTTCGGGCCGTTGTTGGTGAGTGCGACTGCCAGTGTCGTGTGGGATTTGCACATCGGCTTGCCCGATGGCGGCAGCCAGATTGGCCAGTGGTTGATCGGCAGCGGTTTGGGGTGTCACTTCAACCGACAATTCTTTCGCCGTGCGCCTTCGTTCATGGCCAGAACCTTGATCGGCACAGCCTTGACCATGGCGCTGGCGACACTGGCGGCAGTGGGCTTGAGCGCGCTGACCCATCTGGATCTGCGCTCGCTGACATTGGGCATGATGCCCGGCGGGATTGCCGAGATGAGTTTGACGGCGGAAACCTTGCAATTGTCGGTGCCGTTGGTGACGGCGATGCAAGTGATGCGGTTGTTGTTTGTGTTGTTTTTGGCAGAGCCGTTGTTCAGGCGCTGGAATCGCCAACCCGAACAAATCTAAACTTCGACACAATTCAAAATGTGGGAGGGGGCAAGCCCCCTCCCACATTTGGCCTGTGATTGGCCCTAAATTGGCGGCAACCGCCACTCAATCGGCGTCTCGCCATTTTGCTCAAGAAACTTGTTGGTACGGCTAAAAT
This sequence comes from Pseudomonas viridiflava, assembly GCF_900583165.1. Taxonomy (GTDB): domain Bacteria; phylum Pseudomonadota; class Gammaproteobacteria; order Pseudomonadales; family Pseudomonadaceae; genus Aquipseudomonas. The sequence continues at coordinate 142,317 of NZ_UTKY01000116.1, forward strand.
GCCCGCAACCCAAAAACCCGCGATACGCCGACAACGGCGAAGGGTGCACCGAGGTCAGCACCAGGTGCTTGGTGGCATCAATCAGCTTCTGCTTGCCCTGGGCATGGGCACCCCAGAGCAAAAACACCAAGTGCGGCTGATGCTCGCTGACCACTTCGATAATCCGATCAGTGAAGAACTGCCAGCCCTTGCCCGCATGGGCGTTGGCATTGGCGCGCTCGACCGTCATGGTGGTGTTGAGCATCAGCACGCCCTGGTCGGCCCAGCTTTGCAGGTAGCCGTGGTTGGGGATGTCGATGTTGAGGTCGCGCTTGAGTTCTTTGTAGATATTTACCAGCGACGGCGGCGCCGGCACGCCCGGTTGCACCGAGAAGCACAGGCCGTGGGCCTGGCCGGGGCCGTGGTAGGGGTCCTGGCCGAGGATCACCACCTTGACCTTGTCCAGCGGCGTGGAGTTGAGCGCGTTGAAAATCAGCGGGCCAGGCGGGTAAATCTCTTTGCCGGCCGCATGCTCCTGACGCAGGAACTCGCGTAACTGGGCCATGTACGGCTGCTCGAACTCGTCCCGCAGGGCGTGTTTCCAGCTGGGTTCGAGTTTGATACGGTCGTCTTCGGTCATGGCTGCAAGGTCTTGTAAAAAAGAATGACGCGAACCCTAGGAAAGCCGACCCCGCTTGTCAATTGATCTGACACACAGCCGGCACTTTCCCACCAAAGGATCATACTGATCCTTCACTTCCCCGAATGAGGTCACGATGAACCTGCACTTCGAAGAGCTGACCGGCAGCGACGGTGCCCGCATCGGCATCGCCAGCCTGGACGCTGAAAAGTCTCTCAACGCCCTCTCCTTGCCGATGATCCTGGCCCTGGGCGAACGCCTGGAGGCCTGGGCCAAAGACCCGAACATCGTCTGCGTATTGCTGCGCGGCAACGGCCCCAAGGCATTTTGCGCCGGCGGCGAAGTGCGCAGCCTGGCCATCGCTTGCCTTGAACAGCCGGGTGTCGTGCCCGACCTGGCCGCCCAGTTTTTTGCTGCGGAATACCGCCTTGACTACCGCCTGCACACCTTCCCCAAACCGCTGATCTGCTGGGGCCACGGTTACGTGCTGGGGGGCGGCATGGGCCTGCTGCAAAGTGCGGCGGTGCGCATCGTCACGCCGAGCAGTCGCTTGGCCATGCCCGAGATCAGTATCGGCCTGTACCCGGACGTCGGCGCGAGTTGGTTCCTGTCGCGCCTGCCCGGCAAGCTCGGTTTATTCCTGGGCCTTACCGGTGCCCATATCAATGGGCGTGACGCGTTGGACCTGGGCCTGGCCGACCGCTTCCTGCGCGACGACCAGCAGGACGAACTGCTGGATGGCCTGCTGCAACTGAACTGGCAGGAACAGACCGAGATACAACTCAACAGCCTGTTCAAAGCCCTGGCACAGGAGGCTGTGGGCCAGCAACCCGAAGCGCAATGGCTGCCGCGCCGTACACAGATCGATGAATGGTTGGACGTGGGCGACATACGCAGTGCCTGGCGCGCCTTGAACCAACTGCGCGATCACAGTGACCCGCTGTTCAGCCGTGCCGGCAAAGCCCTGAGCGAAGGCTGCCCGCTGACGGCTCATCTGGTGTGGGAGCAGGTCCAGCGCGCGCGCCACCTGTCTCTGGCCCAGGTGTTCCAGATGGAATACACCCTGAGCCTCAACTGCTGCCGTCATCCCGAGTTCAGCGAAGGGGTGCGCGCGCGGTTGATCGACAAGGACCAGACGCCGCATTGGCATTGGCCTGACATCAACACCGTGCCTGAAGCGGTGGTGCAGGCGCACTTCCACAAGGCGTGGGAGGGTCGACACCCGCTGGCGGATTTGTCCGACTACTGATCCGACTACTGAAAGGCTCGCCCACAAAAAAGCGGCGCATCATGCGCCGCTTGCAGTAAAGGCCTCGTCAACGGTGACCGCCGCGGCCTCCTCCGTGATCGGAGCCCCGGCCATGACCACGACCGCGGTTGCCACCATGATCCCCCCAGCCCTGGTTCGGATAGGGACGATAGCCAGCGCGAGGTCCGGCCGGGTAGTAGCGCGGTGCCGGCTGATAATAGCGCGGCGCCGAGTAGTAACGCGGTTGAGGCGCGTAGTAGCGCGGTGCTGGGTAGTAATCACGGCGGTATTGATACGCCGTGCCACCGCCGTAGTAGTACACCGGCGCCGGTGCGGTGTAGACCTCGGATCGATAGTAGCTCTGGCCTCCATCGTAGTAGGGCACGCAAGCGGAAAGGGTCAGACCGAATAAAGCGCTGAGCAGCAGTCGTCGATACATGGCGGCCTCCTGGACCGCGAAAGAGCACCTCCAGCGACGCTGGGGGGCGGCAGTCAGCTTTCACTGAATGACGAAATGTCTGACATCAAAATCCGAATCTGGTGCGCTTTGGTAACAGATTGATACATCTGTGTAGATCAGCGGATACAGCCTCCAGGCGCAACTCGCGGATAGAATCCAACGCTTATCAACTTTAACGATTCAGTAAATTTATCTGGCTTGAAACTTTGTCGATTGCGATGATGTCACTATGATATCGCGCGCAGCCAGGGAGGCTCTAGCGTGCGCCCTTCGCCACTATCGCCGGATTCGATCCATGAAAATCTCGAGTAAGCTGCTGCTTTCCTTTCTTTTGTGTGCACTGGTCACCTTCGGGGTTGGCCTGCTGGGCATCAAAGGTGTCGTTCGGCTCGCTACGGCCCTGGAACTGACGTTCTCCAACAACTTGGTGTCCGTGAGCAACACCGCCGCCACCCTCAACGGCCTGGTCGCCCACAACCGCGGCCTGTACCGCTTGTTGGATGCCAGCAAAGGCGACGTCGCACCGCAAGATCGCGACCGCGTACGCCAGGACGTCGCCAACGAACTTCAGCGCAGCCGGTCCGCCTATGCCACCTACCGCGCCACTCCGCTGGAAGACGACGAACGTGCAGCAGGCGACAAGCTCGACCAGATCTGGCCAACCTACATCAGCAGCTCCGAACGCATCATCTCGATGCTCGATGGCGGCCAGCTCGAACAGGCGCGCAGCCAACTTAATTCCACCAACAATGAGTTGTTCCGTCAGGCGCGCGAGCTGATTCGCGTGATGATCGAGTCTAACAACCGTCAGATCAAGGAAGGCTCCATCGCCGCCGATGAGCTGCGCAACAGCGCGCTGACCTGGATGATCAGCGGCATCGTATTGGCCTTCATCATTGCAATCACCATTGGTGTGCTGATCACACGCCTGATCACCCGTCCTATCGCCCAGGCGGTGCAAAGCGCCCAGCGCATCGCGAACGGTGATCTCACTCAAGCCATCGTCACTGATCGCACCGACGAAGCCGGGCAATTGCTGATGGCGCTGTCGGACATGCAAGGCGGGCTGAAGAGCACCCTGGTGGAAATTGCCAACGCCTCCGACCAGCTCGCATCGGCCGCCGAAGAACTGAGCGCAGTCACCGATGAAAGCAGCCGGGGCCTTACCCGCCAGAATGACGAAATCCAACAAGCGGCCACCGCCGTCAACCAAATGACCGCCGCCGTAGACGAAGTGGCGAGCAACGCCGTCTCCACCTCGGAAGCCTCGCGCCAGGCGACCACCGAAGCCGAGGACGGCCGGCAACAGGTGGCACAGGCGGTGTCCGGCATGAGCTCGATGGTGGGCGAGATCAACGATTCTACGCAGTCGGTGGCTGACCTCGCCGGCCAGGTGCGTGAAATCGGCAAGGTGATCGATGTGATCCGTGGCATCGCCGACCAAACAAACCTGCTCGCCCTCAACGCGGCCATCGAAGCGGCACGTGCCGGCGAACAAGGTCGCGGTTTTGCCGTGGTGGCCGATGAAGTGCGGGCCCTGGCCCATCGCACCCAGACCTCCACCGTCGACATCGAAAAAATGATCGGCGAAGTGCAGGTCGGCGCCGATGACGCCGTGGCCGCCATGAACAAAAGCCTGACCTGGGCCAACAACACGCAAACCCTGGCGCAGAACGCCGGTGAAGCGTTGCAGCGGATTACCGACAGTGTGGCGAAGATCAACGAGCGCAACCTGGTGATCGCCTCTGCCTCCGAAGAGCAGGCCCAAGTGGCCCGTGAAGTGGACCGCAACCTGCTGAACATCCAGGACCTGTCCACCCAGACCGCCGCCGGCGCCCACCAGACCAACGCCTCCAGCCAAGACCTGTCGCGCCTGGCCACCTCGTTCAATGTGTTGGTGAGCAAGTTCCAGCTGTAAGTAGCCGGCATCGGGGCAGCGCTGTATCGTGCAAGGCACACCGGGGCCCACCCGGAACCTTGCACCTTCAGCCTGAACTGACCGATGACCACGCCAACCCTCTGCCCCGCCTGCGGCGCCCGTAACGACTGCTCCCTGGCCGACCCGCGCACGGCCGATCAAGCCTGCTGGTGCTACAACGTCACCATCGACCCGGCGGTGCTCGAAGCCCTGCCCGATGAGCTGCGCAACCAGGCCTGCCTGTGCCCGCGATGCGCCCAGGTCGATCAGCAGTTGAAGCAACGCAATGCGCGTTGATCGGTTCCTCAGCAACCTTCCCCGTTTCAATCGCAAGCAGGTGCGCCTGTTACTGGTGGAGCGGCGGGTGACCGTGGACGGCATAGCAGTGAGCGACCCTCACCATGAGGTCCGGGAGTTCAGCCAGGTGTGCGTTGATGGTGAGGTGCTGCAAGCGCGCAAGCCAGCGCGGTACTTCATGCTGCATAAACCCCAGGGATGTGTGAGTGCTACGTCGGACCCGCAACACCCCACGGTCCTCGACTTACTGGATGAGCCTGACAAAGACCAACTGCACATTGCTGGTCGCCTGGATTTCAATACCACCGGCCTCATGCTGATCACCAATGATGGCCAGTGGTCGCGACGCCTGACGCAACCGCAAACCAAACTGCCCAAGATTTACCTCGTTGAGACTGAGCAAGTGATCGGCCCCGAATATGCGGCAACCTTTGCAGCGGGCCTGTATTTCGCCTATGAAGACCTCACCACCCAACCCGCCCAGCTGCAAGTGCTCGGGCCGACGACGGCGCGTTTGAGCATCATCGAAGGGCGTTATCACCAAGTGAAACGCATGTTCGGGCATTTCAATAACAAGGTGATCGGCCTGCATCGCGAGCGCATGGGGCCTTTGTTGCTGGATGCGGCGCTCGCGCTGGGTGAATACCGAGCGCTGACTGACGACGAAATCCGACAGGTCTGATGACCGTTCGGCCGGTGAACGCAAAAAACCATCCGCTCGCCTTGCGAGGTAGCACCTGTGCTGCTTGAATAAAAATCACCAGCCAATATATGACTGGCGAGTCGCCTATACCTCCAAGAAACACTTTGCCCGCCCGCAACGCTTGATCTGCGGGCACCTTCGGCAAAATGCCCGCCATAACAATACCCGTCGGCCAGCCTTCACCGGATCGACATGGGCCCTCCTTTCAGGCGTATGCCTACCTGTCACAAAGCTCGTGCAGAGTTATCCGCGCGCACGGTTATCTGCGCGCACTACCCGCTTGCCAGGAGTCTTACGACATGAGGCCAGAAATCGCTGTGTTGGATATACAGGGTCAGTATCGGGTTTACACGGAGTTCTATCGCGCGGAGAAGGCTGAAAAGACCATCATCCTGGTCAACGGCTCGATGGCTACCACGGCATCCTTCGCCCAAACCGTCAAAAGCCTGCATCCGCAATTCAATGTGGTTTTGTACGATCAGCCCTACGCGGGCCGGTCCAAAATCCATAATCGCCATGAGCAGATGCTGACGAAGGAAGTCGAAGGCCAGATCCTGCTTGAACTCATCGACCACTTTGGCGCCGAGCACGTGCTGTCGTTCTCATGGGGCGGTGCCGCCACCTTGGTCGCCCTCGCTCACCGCCCTCGCCGCGTCGAAAAGGCGGTCATCAGCTCGTTCTCCCCGGTCATCAACGCGCCCATGCGTGACTACCTGGAGCGTGGCGTCGACTATCTCGGCAACCTCGACCGCGACCGCGTTGGCCATCTGGTCAACAGCACCATCGGCAAACACCTGCCGTCGCTGTTCAAGCGCTTCAACTACAAGCACGTCAGCAGCCTGGCCGAACATGAATATGGGCAGATGCACTTCCACATCAGCCAAGTGCTTTACAGCGATCGGCTGTGCTACCTCAAGGCCGCCAAGCAGATCGATATTCCGGTGCTGTTCTTGAACGGCGAATGGGACGAATACACCAGCGCCCAGGACGCCAAGCTGTTTGGCCAGCATGTGGCCAACAGCAGCTTTAGTACGATTCAGGCGACGGGGCATTTCCTGGACATGGAGCACAAGGCCGCGTGCCGGGATAGCCGGGATGCAGTGGTGGGCTTCTTGAAACCGGAGCGACAGGTCAATCGATTGCGCTATCACCAGGGCCAGACCCAGCATGCCTTTGCCATTTGAAATGAAGAAACGCTTATGTGGGAGCCGGGTTTGCCCGCGATGCAGACGCCTGGGTGTGTCAGTCACACTCAAGTGACGCTATCGCAGGCAAGCCAGCTCCTACACAAGCATCGTTTGATGCACGTAACCCACACATTTTTGAAGAAAAACTTCAAATCCAGACGAACATCTGGTACAAAGTCAGCCGCTCTGAGCGGGTATAGTTTAATGGTAGAACAGTAGCTTCCCAAGCTTCCGACGAGGGTTCGATTCCCTCTACCCGCTCCACTCAGATTTTGGTCTCACGTCAGTTCGCTTCTTGACGGGGATGCTTAAAAAACCGGTCCTCTGAGGCCGGTTTTTTTATGGCTACGATTTGAACAGTCAGTCGTTTGCGCCGGTCATACCTGTACAAAATTATAATTATGTACAAGTATCAGTCAAAGCGCTCAAGCTTCACCGCGCGCAATCATGGAGCCGAGCAATGACACGTCTACTGATTTCAGTGTTGCTGGTATTGAGTATGAGCAGTTGCTCCAATGTCAGCGTCGAGCACTACGCTAACCAACAGCCACAGCTGGACCTGGAGCGCTTCTTCAGCAAGCCCGTCAAGGCCTGGGGGATTTTCCAGAAGCGCTCCGGGGAAGTGGCCAAGCGCTTTGAAGTGGATATTGCCAGTCGCCGCGAGGGTAGCGCCCTGATTCTCGACGAGCGCTTCCTATACAGCGATGGCACGCGTCAACAGCGGGTGTGGACGCTGACACCCGATGGCCCCGGGCGCTGGCGTGGTCGGGCGGGTGATGTGGTCGGTGAGGCGATCGGTGAAGTGGCGGGGAACGCACTGCGTTGGCGTTATCGGCTCAACCTGCCGGTGGACGGCTCGGTCTATGAGGTAAGTTTTGATGACTGGATGTACCTGATGGACGAGGACACGTTGATCAACCGCTCAAGCATGACCAAGTTTGGCGTTGAATGGGGCCAGGTCACATTGTTCTTTCGTCGCCAATGAAAACGCCACCTGAGGGTGAAACATGAATATGCACAAGCTGACCGAATTGGCCGCGAAGGGTGAGGTTCGCGAGTTGGAACTGCTGTCATTGGAAGGTGGATTCTACCTCGCGCGAATCCGGCTGAATCACACTGAAATGACGCTGTTGGGTGATGATCAACAGCCGCTGCGTATCCGCTCAACGACACACTTGCGCGACCTGTTGCGAGAGGTGACGCCGTTTCCCTGTGTGCTGGTGCAGCACAGCGTCCACGATGAAATGTGCGGTGTTCGGGAAGGCCCTATTGGCGCGTTGCGCATTCCATTTACGTTGGTTTCATCCGTTTAACGTGCGCTGCCTGAACCTGGGCTTGGAGGACGTTACTATCACCCCTTACCCCTCACCCCTCACCCCGTAGCTGCACAAGGCGCTCGGTTTTGCTGTCATCGGCAGCCCTCAAGGTGCTGCCAAAGGACCGTTAGGTATACTTCGGTGAAATCTGACATCAATCAAGGGCAACCTTCTGAAGTATGTCGGCTTGTTCATCTCAAGACCAAAATCACGACCATGACTGAGCTCTTAGAACCCTCGCCTAAATCCATCCTTCTGCAGGTGATCGGCTGGGTGCTGGTGTTGCCGCTGCTGGTGTCTTTTGTGAAGCTTCCCTTTCCTTTTCCGTTGGGCATGCTGCCAAGCCTGGGGGCTATCGTCGCTTCCGTTTATGGCGTGCGCTTTGCCAGGCGCCACGCCAGCCATCGCGTCACAATGATGGCGCTGATCGTTACAGTGTTGAACATACTGTCGTTCTTCGGGCTGAGCACCGCGTCATTCCTCAAGGCGCTTTACTATCTTTCGCGGTTTTACTGGTATGCGCCGCTCTCCAACTGGGTGTATTGGAACGTTTGAATCGGTGCGTTACTCGATCGCAAGAAACGTAGTTCACCGATAGCTCCGTCGCTCTAGACTTCACCTACACCCACCGTCAGGAGCCCGCCCGATGCCCTATGAATACAAGCTCATGCCCTCCCCCGTCGGCCAGCTCACGCTGGTAGCGCGCGATGGAAAACTCAGCGCGATATTGTGGGAAGCAGAACGCGCTAACCGCGTGCGTCTGGGCGAGCTGCATGAAGCGCCTGAGAGCCCGGTACTGCTGGAGACCGAGCGCCAGTTGCAGGAGTATTTCGCCGGCACCCGCAACCGGTTCGAACTGGAGCTGGACTTCACTGGTACTGACTTCCAAAAGCAGGTTTGGCAAGCGCTGCTCACCATCCCTTTTGGCGAAACCCGCAGCTACAGCCAGATCGCCCAGCAGATCGGCAACCCTAAGGCCGTGCGCGCCGTGGGGGCTGCCAATGGGCGTAATCCCATCTCCATCGTTGCACCTTGTCACCGGGTGATTGGCGCCTCTGGGGGGTTGACCGGGTTTGCAGGTGGCCTGGAAGCCAAGCAATACCTGCTCGCGCTGGAAGGTACGGGGCAGGCAGAACTGGGCTTCTAGTTAAAACCGTACAAAAGTGTTCACGTTTAAAATTGTAAAAAGAAATTTCAAAGAATCGCTGCGGTCCATAATTTCATCACCCACCCTTTTTAAGGAAAAACGGTCATGAAATTCTCCGCAGTCTCTCAATCGCTGTCTCGCTGGGCCGGCAGCCCTAGGACTTTCTATGCGGCGTTGGCGTTGATCCTGGCGTGGAGCCTGAGCGGGCCGTACTTCCACTACAACGACACCTGGCAACTGATCATCAATACCTCGACCACCATCATCACTTTCCTGATGGTGTTTCTGATCCAGAACACGCAGAACCGCGACAACGACATCCTGCATATCAAGATCGATGAGCTGTTGCGTGTCAGCAAGGACGCGCAAAACGCCGTACTCAGCCTCGACGGCCTCGACCGCAAAGAGTTAGAAAAACTGCGCCAGGAATATCGCAGCATCGGCAACACTGGCACCGTCAGTCTCAACAGCAGCTGCGGGCATGCAGCCGACGACGCAGCGCCCAGCAAGACCGATTTGAACCAGGCATAAAAAACGGCGGTTGGAGAAGATCCAACCGCCGTTTCTCATTCAAAGCAACGCAATCAACCGTCGCCTTGATGGCCTTTTCCGTAGATGGAGGCCAGGGCGCGAGCCTTCTGCAGACGCTCTTCCAACCTGGGCAGCGTCTCATCCACCAGTGCTTTTATCTCCGGCACATCTGACGCCGCGCCTTCCTGTTTGAACAGGGCGATGGCATCTTCGTTTTCCTTGACCTGTTGCGCGGTGTAGGCGGCATCAAACGAGTCGCCGTCCTTGAGTTCGGGCATCAGGGTTTCGGCTTTATCGACAATCGTCTCCCGCGGCGCCACCGGCAGATCGAGCTTCTTGGCAATGGCCGCCAGATGCTGGTTGGCCAAGGTGCGCTCGTTGATCACTTCGATGGTGTAGTCCTTGATTTCCTGGGACGAGGTTTTGGCGTGGGCCATGCGACTGGTTTCGATATCGGCCATACCTTTGGCCGAAGCCTGCTCGATAAATTCAGCAGGCGACTGGGCGAAAGCATTGCTGGCGCCGAGGCCCAGCAGCATCGCGAAACTGGCGGTGCGTAACCGGATAGCCATGCGGCTCATGATGGGTTCCTCCAGGGCAAAAATAGGTGCGGGGGAACACACCCCGCCTTGAATTCGAATTTTCAGGGCGGCAAAGGTTTAGAAAAAACTTGCTAGCGCGACGAACGGTCGTCGGCCCGTCTTAGGCAGAAACAATGTACATATGCTTTTTGCACTGGGAATACGCCTGACGAACGGAGCAAATTCGATTGGAATGACAATGTAGTATGTTGCACTACACACCACTACACCGAGGCTTATATGTCTGTAATGTCGCTACGTATCCCAGAAGACATCGCCGATACACTGGCCAATCTCGCCAAGGCTACCGGGCGCAGCAAATCCTTTCTCGCTGTCGATGCATTGCGCGAATACCTGTCGCGCGAAGCCTGGCAAATTCAAGAAATTCAAAACGCCGTGAAAGAAGCGGATGCGGGTGATTTCGCAACCGCCGCAGAGGTCAAAGCAGTCGCTGATAAATGGCGCAAAAATGCAGGTTGAGTGGCTGAGGGCAGCCCTCAGAAACCTTGATGATGAAGCCGCTTACATTGCTGAAGAAAACCCAAAAGCCGCCCATGAATTTGTTCAGGCTATTTTAACGGGTCTTGAACATATGGCTGAATTTCCCGCAATGGGAAAAGAAGGACGCGTTCCAGGAACCCGCGAATGGGTGGTGCGTCGCTGGCCTTACATCGTGCCATACCGTATTCGAGATGGGCGTTTGCAAGTCCTGCGGGTTTTCCATACGCGCCGCCAGCCACCGACGTCCTGGTAGTCACTATTCAACGCTCCACAAGCCCTCTACCCGCCCAACCAACCACTGCAACCCCGAATCCCCTCCCCGGCGCGCATGCCACGCCAGCTCTACCGCAAACGACGGAATATGAAACGGCGGTGGCACGCTCACCAAATCTGGGTGATCAATGTTCAACAGCCCTCGGGATGACACCGTCAGAATCAAATCCGTACCCTGGATCAACTGCGGCGCCACGCCCCAATGCGGCAGGCTGATGGCCACATGTCGCCGCTGACGAATCGCAGTGAGCGCACGTTCGATTTCCGGAGTGCCGCTGCCGCGCATCTCCAGCAGCACATGGGGACGCAACAGGTAGGTAGCCAAGTCCAGCGAACCATCAGCCGCCAGGCTGTTGCGGTCCAGCAGGCAGGTGTAGTGCTCTTTAAACAAGGGCGTGGTGCGCAGTTCGGCGGGCATGTCGGGGAATACGCCAGCGGCCAGGTCGAGGTCGCCGTTAAGCACACCGTCCACCATGCCTTCGCGGCTGGCCTGGACAATTTGCAGGTCGATACCGGGCGCCTCTTGGCGCAAAGCGCGCACCAATGCGGGCAGGAAAATAGCGGCACTGTAGTCAGACATCGCCACCCTGAACCGCCGCTTGGCCGTTGCCGGATCAAATCGGTTCGGTGCCAGCAACGCCTGCACATGGGCCAACGCTTCGGCCAGCGGCGTTGCCAACTCTAGCGCACGAGCAGTCGGGACCAACGTGCTGCCCTGGCGCACCAACAAGGGGTCGCCCAACAGATCTCTTAAGCGCGCCAATGCATGGCTGACCGCCGGCTGGCTCAGATGCAAACGCTTAGCGGCACGGGTGACATGCTGTTCCGTGAGCAAGGCGTCGAGGATCACCAGCAAATTGAGGTCGATACGGCGCAGATCATTCATCAGCTGCATAGCTGCCATAAGAACTTGGAATTTAAATTTGCGCGACGAATACCCTAGAGTCCAGCAAAACTTCTGAGAGATCTCGACATGACCACGTTGCATTGGATGGGTTTATTGGCGCTGGCGGTATTCGCCGGGGCGGTGGTGCCGTTTCAAAGTGCGATCAACGCTAATTTGGGCCGCGGGCTTGGGCACCCTTTGTGGGCCACCCTCGCATCACTGCTGGTAAGCATCATCGTATTACTACCGGTGATTGTTGCGCTGCGTTTGCCATTGCCGAGCCTGGCCTTTATCAGCAAGGCCCCACTGTGGATGTGGACCGGTGGCGCGTTTGGCGTGTGCTTTATTTCCCTGGCATTGGTGCTGCTGCCCAAACTTGGCGCATCGGGGTTTATTGCCTTGGCCATGACCGGGCAAATTCTCGCCTCGCTGCTGCTCGACCACTTTGGCCTGTTCGGCCTGGTGGAGCGCCAACTGACAACGCCCCGCGTATTGGGGGCGTTGTTGTTGATCGGCGGCGTGGCATTGATTCAGTTCAGCGCCGCACCGCCTCCCGCCCTGGCAACAACGGGTTGATCAGCCCTTATCAAGGGTGCGCAATTTTTGCGGCAAGCCCCACAGCAGCAACGCCGCTGCCAACAGCGCGCACACACCAATCACGTACAACGCCGGGGTGGTGCTGCCGGTGAGGTCCTTGATACGCCCCACCATCACCGGGCTGACGATACCGCCGAACTGCCCCAGGGTGTTGATCACCGCAATCCCGCCCGCAGCACCTGCCCCGGCACCGGCCAGCAGTTTTGGCGGCAGGGTCCAGAACGTCGGGATCGAGGCAATGATGCCCGCGCCCAACATGCCCAGGGCGATAATCAGGAAAGTCGTGTGATCGGCAAAGATGCCCGCACTGAAGAACCCCACCGCGCCCAGTACCACCAGGCCGCAGACGAATTTGCGACGCTCACCGGTGGCGTCCGACAGCCGTCCGATTACCACCATGCTGATGGCACCGCACACATAGGGAATCGCCGTCAGCAGGCCGATCATCACCGGGCTCTGGGTACCTGCGCTGCGGATCAATTGCGGTGCCCAGAAGTTGAGGCCGTAGGATGCCACCTGAATCAGGAAGTAGATAAACCCCAGCATCAGAAACCCTGGGATACGGATCGCCGACAACAGCGAGCCGCCATGCTGGTTCGGCTCATGCTTGGCGATACGGCTGGACAGCAACGCCTTCTCTTCAGGCGTTAGCCAGTGAGCGTCTTCGATACGGTCCTTGAGCAGCGTCAGCACCAGGAAACCCAGGCCGATACACGGCAAGCCACCGAGCAGGAACAGCCAGTGCCAGCCACGCATCTGCAACACGCCGTCGAGGTGTTCCAATACCAGACCGGAGAACGGCGCGCCCACCAAACCGGCAAACGCCGAGGCCAGAAACAGCATCGAGGTGATGCGCCCACGGAAATGCTGAGGGAACCACAACGTCAGGTAATACAACACACCGGGGGCAAAACCCGCCTCCATCGCGCCGATGATGAAGCGCAGGCCGTAGAACTGCCATTCAGCGGTGACAAACACCATCGCCGCCGTTGCCAGGCCCCATGACATCATGATCCGCGCAATCCAGCGCCGGGCGCCGACCTTGTACAGCATCATGTTGCTCGGCACTTCGAAGATCACATAACCCACCACGAACAAACCTGCGCCCAGGCCGTAGGCGGTATCGCTCAAGCTCAGATCGGCTTGCAGTTGGAACTTGGCAAAGCTGATGTTGATGCGGTCAAAAAACGCGAACAGGTAACACACCATGATCAGCGGCATCAGGCGCCAGGCGACCTTGCTGACCAGGGCTTTTTCGGCATCGATTTCAGCAGCCGGGCGCGCGCCGGCCTCTAACGTATTAGTGCTCATGCTTTTTCTCCAGCGGGCTGCTCAGAGGCGCCCGATTGTTTTTGTTGTCTGGTGTGGCTTTACAGCGTGGCGATGTAAGAAGGCGGTGGATGCAGGTCGCCGTTGCGCCCAGCCTTGGCAACTTGGCCAGGCAACTCATGGCCCAGCAACGCTGGCAAACGCCGGGACATTTGCAACACGTGCGGCAGGTCGATCCCGGTGGCGATCCCGACTTCTTCGCACAGGTTCACCAGGTCTTCGGTGCAGATATTGCCTGATGCCCCTGGCGCAAACGGGCAGCCGCCCAGACCACCGAGTGCCGCATCAAAACGTCGTGCACCGGCTTCATACGCGGCCAGCACATTGCACAAACCCAGGCCGCGCGTGTTATGGAAATGCAAGGTCAGATCGCTGGCAGATACGCGCTCCAGCACGCGTTTTACCAAGCGCTCCACTTGGCGCGGATTGGCCATGCCGGTGGTGTCGGCCAAGCTGATGCCTTGAATGCCCAGCGCTTGATAAGCCTCGACGATCTGCAGCACCCGGTCTTCATCGATCTTGCCCTCGAACGGGCAGCCAAACGTGGTCGCGATGCTTCCGTTGAGGCGTACAGGATGGTCGGTAGCAAAGCTGACGATATCGCTAAACGCCGACAACGACGCCTCGCACCGCATGCGCATATTGGCCAGGTTATGGGTCTGGCTGGCAGACATCACCAGGTTCAATTCATCGGCGCGGGACTCGATGGCGCGCTGGGCGCCCTTGAGGTTGGGGATCAGCGCCACGTAGATCACACCCGGTTTACGCGTGATGCCCTGGAACACTTGCTCTGCGTCGCGCAACGCCGGGATGGCCTTGGGCGAGACGAACGAACCGGCCTCGATCCGCGAGAAGCCTGCCAGGGAAAGCTGGTCAATCAGCGCGATTTTGTCGACGGTCTCGACCCAGGTCGGCTCAATCTGCAGGCCGTCGCGTGGGGACACTTCCTGCACGATCAGCGTGTCGGAATAATCAGAAATCATTGCACCACTCCCGAGGTTTTCAGGCGTTGAATATCGGCGCCAGTGAGGCCCAGGCTGCCAAGGATATCGTCCGTATGCTGGCCCAGGGTCGGGCCCTGCCAGTTCACGCCGCCGGGAGTTTCCGAGAGTTTGGGCACGATGCCCGGCATCTTGACTGACACACCGCCGGGCAACTCGGCGTTGAGCAACATATCCCGCGCCTGGTAGTGCGGGTCGCTGACGATATCGGCCACTGAATAGATGCGCCCGGCCGGCACTTCGGCGGCCTCCAGGGCGCTGAGCACCTGCTCGATGGGCAGGCTGCTGGTCCAGTGGGTGATCGCGGCATCGAGCAGGCCGCTCTTGGCGGCGCGGCCATCGTTGTGGGCGAACTCAGGCGCATCGGCCAAGTCGGCACGGCCGATGGTGGTCATCAGACGCTTGTATATGGGGTCGCTGTTACCGGCAATCACTACATAGGCACCGTCGGCCGTAAGGTAGGTATTGGACGGCGCAATGCCCGGTAAGGCCCCGCCGCTGCGTTCGCGCACATGGCCGAGCATGTCGTATTCAGGCACCAGGCTTTCCATCAGGTTGAACACGCTTTCTGCCAGCGACACATCCACAATCTGCCCATCGCCCTGCCCCGTCTTGACCCGCAGCAGTGACATCAGCGCGCCGATCACGCCGTGCAGCGAAGCGAGGGAATCACCCAGGCTCACCCCGACTCGCGCCGGTGGCGAATCCGGGTTGCCGGTGGTGTAGCGAATGCCACCCATGGCCTCGCCGATGGCGCCGAAACCTGGGCGGTCGCGGTACGGGCCGGTCTGGCCATAGCCCGAGATACGCACCAGCGTCAGCTTGGGGTTGAGGGCGTGCAATACGTCCCAGCCCAGACCGAGTTTTTCGAGGCCGCCGGGGCGCAGGTTTTCAATCAGTACATCGGCGTCGCCGAGCAGTTGCTTGATCAGGTCGAGGCCTTCGGGGGACTTGAGGTCCAAGGCCAGCGACTTCTTGTTGCGCGATTGCAGGTACCACCACAGCGACGTGCCTTCGTGCAGCTTTCGCCATTTGCGAAGCGGGTCGCCCTGGCCCATGGCCTCGATCTTGATCACCTCCGCGCCAAATTCAGCCATCAGCCGGGCAGCGAACGGCGCCGCAATCAGGGTGCCGATCTCGATCACCTTGATACCGCTCAGGGGAGCCGTCATGGGGTGTACCTCTTATTCTTGGAATGTGCGGCCAAGACTAGAGGGCAACCGCCGGGGAAATCCAACCGTCAGTTGGCAAGGTGCGTTCGCGAAATGCGAACGAGCGGCTTCAGCGGTGCTCTTCAGATTGCCCGACTGCCAGTCAGTCAAAGTGAACACAGTACTTGTGGCGAGGGGGCTTGCTCCGTGGCGGCCTGACAGGCGACTAAGTTTGATGAGTTGTAAACCGAATCTACTGTGGGAGGGGGCTTGCCCCCGATGGCTTTGTGTCAGGCGCTAGAGGGGTTTGGGTGGGGTACATATCCGTTATTTAGGTGAGGGCTGCTATTGGTTTCGCCCTTACGGCGAGTCACTTTTGGAAAGAGCCCAAAAGTAACCAAAAGGCTCTTGCCCCACCACTCGGTGCCTCGCCTAGGCTCGGCATGCCCTCACTCCGGCTTGAATCCGTGGGCCGCCGTCATGGGCCATCCTTGGCCCAGGACGGCTAACCCGGCGTCCTGC
>NZ_UTKY01000115.1 GCF_900583165.1 Pseudomonas viridiflava
GGTCAGTAAACAAACCTCTGACTGTTCCACCGCCATCGGGGGCAAGCCCCCTCCCACACAAGCTCACTTCACACATTTAATCGTGTGTTGTTGATCAGAGCGCTTTAACGTCGATGATTTCAACGTCAAAGGTCAAGGTTTTACCGGCCAACGGGTGGTTGAAGTCGATCGTCACTTGAGTGTCATCAAAGGTTTTCACCACGCCTGGCAACTCGGTATTCGCCGCATCATTGAAGATCACGAGCAAGCCTTCCGACAGGTCCATGCCTTCGAACTGCGAGCGAGGGATGATCTGCACGTTTTGCGGGTTGGGCTGACCAAAGGCGTTTTCCGGCAGAATCTGCAGATTGCGCTTGTCGCCGGCCTTGAAACCGAACAGGGCCGCTTCAAAACCCGGCAGCAGGTTGCCATCACCGACCTTGAAGGTGGCCGGGGCTTTGTCGAACGTGCTGTCGACCGTGTCGCCATTCTCCAGGCGCAGTGCGAAATGCAAAGTGACTTCCGTGTTCTGGCCGATGCGTTGCTCAGCCAATACCTGATCAGTCATTGACGGTCTCTCCGGTTTTCTTGCTCTTGAACATGTCCAACGCCAGCATGATTGCACCGACGGTGATGGCGCTGTCGGCAAAGTTGAATGCCGGGAAATACCAGCGGTTCTGCCAATGCACCAGGATGAAGTCGATCACATGGCCCAGGGCGATGCGATCGTACAGGTTGCCCAATGCGCCACCCAGCACGAGCGCCAAGGCGATCGCCAGCCAGGTGTCGTCGCGGCCTAGTCGTTTAAGCCAAACCACCAGTACCGCGCTGACCACGACCGCGATCAGGGCAAATAGCCAACGCTGCCAACCGCCACCGTCAGCCAGGAAGCTGAAAGCGGCGCCGGTGTTGTAGGCCAGGGTCCAACTGAAGTAATCAGGGATCACCACAATTTGCTGGAACATCTGCAGGGAGCCTTCGAAGTGAGCCTTGCTGACCTGGTCAATGACCAGGACCAGCAAACTCAATACGAGCCAGCCCAGACGTCCGAAACGACCGGCATTAGGCATAGTGGCGAACCTCGCCAGCACCGCTGATGTTGTCGACACAACGACCGCAAATTTCCGGATGCTCAGGGTTTACGCCGACATCTTCACGGCAGTGCCAGCAGCGGGCGCACTTAGGGAAGGCCGACTTGACCACTTTAAGCTTCAAGCCCGGCACTTCGGTGGCCACGGCGTCCGCTGGGGCCTGGACGAAAGGCGCCAGGCTCGCGGTGGAGGTGATCAGCACGAAGCGCAGCTCATTGCTCAGCTTGGCCAGGTCGGCGGTCAGGCCTTCCTCGGCAAACAGGGTGACTTCGGCTTGCAGGTTGCCACCGACGGCCTTGGCCGCACGCTGAACTTCGAGCTCCTTGTTCACCGCAACCTTGACGGCCATCACACCTTCCCAGTACTCGCGGCCCAGTTCGAAGTCGGCCGGCAGTTCGGTCAGGCCTTCGTACCAGGTGTTGAGCATTACGGACTCGTTACGCTCGCCCGGCAGGTATTCCCACAGCTCGTCGGCAGTGAAGGCCAGGATCGGTGCGATCCAGCGCACCAACGCTTCGCTGATGTGGAACAGCGCGGTCTGTGCCGAGCGGCGTGCCTTACTGTTGGCGCCGGTGGTGTACTGGCGGTCCTTGATGATGTCGAGGTAGAAACCACCCAACTCCTGCACGCAGAAGTTGTGGATCTTCGAGTAAACGTTCCAGAAGCGGTATTCGCCGTAGTTTTCCTGCAACTCGCGCTGCAGCAACAGGGTACGGTCCACGGCCCAACGGTCCAGGGCGAGCATGTCCTCGGCCGGCAGGATGTCGGTGGCCGGGTTGAAACCGGTCAGGTTCGACAGCATGAAGCGTGCGGTATTGCGGATACGACGGTACGCGTCGGCGCTGCGAGCCAGGATCTGGTCGGAGACGGCGATCTCGCCCGAATAATCGGTCGATGCCACCCACAGACGCATGATGTCTGCGCCCAGCGTGTCGTTGATCTTCTTCGGCTCGATCACGTTCTTCAGCGACTTGGACATCTTGCGGCCTGTCTCATCGACAGTAAAACCGTGGGTCAGCAGTTCGCGGTAAGGGGCGTGGTTGTCGATGGCGCAACCGGTCAACAGTGACGAGTGGAACCAGCCACGGTGTTGGTCCGAACCTTCCAGGTACAGGTCCGCGCGCGGGCCGGTCTCGTGGCCCATCGGGTGCGAACCACGCAGCACGTGCCAGTGAGTGGTACCCGAATCGAACCACACGTCGAGGGTGTCGCTGATCTTGTCGTACTGCGGCGCTTCATCGCCCAACAGTTCGGCGGCGTCCAGCTTGAACCAGGCCTCAATGCCTTCCTGTTCAACGCGCTGGGCAACGACTTCCATCAGCTCGACGGTGCGCGGGTGCAGCTCGCCGCTTTCCTTGTTCAGGAAGAACGGGATCGGCACGCCCCAGTTGCGCTGGCGGGAGATGCACCAATCCGGACGATTGGCGATCATCGAGTGCAGGCGCGCCTGGCCCCAGGCCGGGACGAACTTGGTGTCTTCGATGGCTTTGATCGCGCGGTTACGCAGGGTGTCGCCCTGAGTCGGTTCTTTGTCCATGCCGATGAACCACTGCGCGGTAGCGCGGTAGATCAGCGGAGTCTTGTGGCGCCAGCAGTGCATGTAGCTGTGCTGGATGGCCGCGGTTTGCATCAGCGCACCGACTTCACGCAGCTTCTCGATGATCGGCTGGTCGGCCTTGAAGATGAACTGGCCACCGAAAAATTCCAGCGACGGCACGTAGACACCGTTGCTTTGCACCGGGTTGATGATGTCATCGTTGACCAGGCCGTACTTCTTGCAGATGACAAAGTCATCTACGCCGTAAGCAGGCGAGCAGTGAACGATACCGGTACCCGAGCCTAGTTCGACGTAGTCAGCCAGGTACACCGGCGACAGACGGTCATAGAACGGGTGACGGAAGTTGATCAATTCCAGCGCACTACCCGTGGTGGTCGCGATGACCGAACCTTGCAGCTCGTAGCGCGCCAGGCAGGCTTCGACCATTTCTTCAGCCAGCACCAGCAGGCGATCACCGACGTCCACCAGGGCGTAGGTGAACTCCGGGTGCACGTTCAGCGCCTGGTTAGCCGGGATGGTCCACGGGGTGGTGGTCCAGATCACGATGGCGGCGGGCTTGCTCAGAGTTGCCAGGCCAAACGCCTCGGCCAGCTTGGCCTCGTCGGCGATCGGGAAGGCCACGTCGATGGTCGAGGACTTTTTGTCTTCGTACTCGACTTCCGCTTCGGCCAAGGCCGAACCGCAGTCAAAGCACCAGTTCACGGGCTTGAGGCCCTTGAACACAAAACCGCCCTTGACGATTTCGGCCAAGGCGCGGATTTCACCCGCCTCGTTCTTGAAGTTCATGGTCTTGTAGGGGTTGTCCCACTCGCCCAACACGCCCAGGCGGATGAATTCGGACTTCTGCCCTTCGATCTGCTCGGTGGCGTAGGCACGGCACAGTTCGCGGGTTTTGTCCGCGCCCAGGTTCTTGCCGTAGGTCACTTCGACCTTGTGTTCGATTGGCAAGCCGTGGCAGTCCCAACCCGGGACGTACGGCGCGTCAAAGCCCGAAAGGGTCTTCGAGCGCAGGATCATGTCCTTGAGAATCTTGTTCAGTGCGTGACCGATGTGAATCGTGCCGTTGGCATAAGGAGGGCCGTCGTGCAGAACGAATTTCGGACGATCCTTGCCAATTTCGCGCAACTTTCCGTACAGGCCAATACTGTCCCAGCGCTGCAGGATCTGCGGTTCGCGCTGTGGCAGGCCGGCCTTCATTGGGAAGGCGGTGTCCGGAAGGTTTAGCGTGGCTTTATAGTCGGTCATTTAAGGCTCTTCGGTTAGCGATGGGCGCTAGGTGCGGCTAGTGCACGGGCGGCGGCGACATCCGCATTGATCGCCGTTTTCAACGCCTCAAGCGAGGCGAAACGCTGCTCTTCACGCAGCTTTTGGTGGAAAACCACCGTCAAACGCCGGTCATAAAGATCACCGGCAAAATCCAAAAGGTGAACCTCCAGGTGGGCCTTGCCATCACCTGCAACCGTGGGCCTGACGCCTATATTGGCGACTCCTGGCCACGGCTGGCCGTCGATGTCGACACTTACCAGGTAAACCCCGGTGAGCGGCACACGACGGCGCTTGAGTTGCACGTTGGCGGTTGGCGTGCCCAATTGGCGCGCCAGCTTCTGGCCGTGCAAGACCCGCCCGGCAATGCGGAACGGGCGACCGAGCAAACGCTCGGCCAAGGCGAAGTCAGCAGCGGCCAGGGCATTACGCACCTGGGTACTGCTCACGCGCAGGCCGTCCAACTCGACGGTTTGCGCGGCTTCGACGGTAAAACCCTGACTGATGCCGGCCTGTTGCAGGAAATCGAAATCACCGACACGGTCGCAGCCAAAACGGAAGTCGTCACCGACCTCCAAATGCTGCACGCCCAGGCCATCCACCAGGATACGGTCAACGAACTCGGCAGCGCTGAGGCTTTGCAAGCGCTGGTTGAAAGCCAGGCAGAGGACGCGGTCCACGCCTTCTTCGGCCAGCAGTTGCAGCTTGTCCCGCAAGCGGGCCAGGCGGGCCGGCGCGGTCTCGGGGGTAAAGTATTCCCGCGGCTGTGGCTCAAAAATCACCACGCAGCTGGGCACGCCCAACTCGACCGCGCGCTCGCGCAGCCGGGCCAGGATAGCCTGGTGGCCACGGTGAACACCGTCAAAGTTGCCAATAGTGGCGACGCAGCCCCGATGCTGGGGGCGCAGGTTGTGGAGACCTCGAACCAGCTGCATAACGCGCTTCTTGCTCATAAAGTGGTCGATTATAACCACACCCGGCCCCTTCCGACAGGCAACAGAACAGGCCAAATGGGTCGAATCGATAAAACAACCGTTTTATCGCGGCAAACTCTCTAGCCTATGGACTTGCGATTGAAATCCCGCAAGCGGAAGCCCTGCAGCAGCAACATCCCGAAGTACACCACCACGCCCGCCACCACCAATACACCCAGGCGCATGAAGCGCTCCAGCATATGGCCTTGATCCCAGGCGGGCATAAAGTGCATCAGGCCCAGCAATACCGCCGACATCGCCGCCACGGCCACCAATAGCTTGAGGGAAAACAGGCCCCAGCCAGGCTGTGGTTGGAACATCTGCTGCTTGCGCAGTTGGTAAAACAGCAGGCCGGCATTGATGCATGCCCCCGCACTGATGGCCAGCGCCAGGCCGGCGTGAGCCAATGGGCCGATAAACACCAGGTTGAGCAGTTGCGTGACGATCAGCGTGAAAATCGCGATCTTTACTGGTGTACGGATGTTTTGTTGCGCGTAGAAACCCGGCGCCAGCACTTTAATAACGATGATGCCAAGCAAGCCGACCGAATAAGCGACCAATGCATGCTGGGTCATCAATGCGTCATGCGCATCGAACTGGCCGTACTGGAACAGCGACACGGTCAGCGGCTCGGCCAGAATCCCCAGGGCCAGCGCGCATGGCAACACCAGCACAAAGCACAGGCGCAGGCCCCAGTCGAGAATGCGCGAGTATTCCTGGCGGTCCTTGCTGGCGTAGGTACGTGCCAGGGTTGGCAGCAAAATCGTGCCCAGCGCTACGCCCAGCACACCCGACGGCAACTCCATCAGGCGGTCGGCGTAGTACATCCACGAGACCGAGCCCGAGACCAGTAGCGAGGCAAACGCTGTGTTGATGATCAGGGAGATCTGGCTGACCGACACACCGAGGATCGCCGGCAGCATATTACGCATCACGCGCCATACGCCGGTGTCCTTCAGATTCAGGCGTGGCAGTACGAGCATGCCGATTTTTTTCAAATGCGGCAGTTGATAGAGCAATTGCGCCAGGCCACCGGCCAGTACGGCCCAGCCGAGGGCCATAACCGGTGGATCGAAGTAGGGTGTAAGAAATAGCGCGAAGATGATCATGCTGACGTTCAGCAGGGTCGGCACGAAGGCTGGTACCGAGAAACGGTTCCAGGTATTGAGGATTGCCCCGGCCAGCGACGACAGGGAAATCAGCAATATATAAGGAAAGGTCACCCGCAGTAGGTCGGTGGTCAGCGCGAATTTTTCTGGCGTGTTGGCAAAACCCGGGGCCGTGGCCCAGATCACCCAGGGGGCGGCGAGCATGCCGAGGACGGTCACCAGCATCAGCACCAGGGTCAGCAGGCCCGACACATAAGCAATAAAAGTGCGCGTCGCCTCCTCGCCCTGCTGGGTCTTGTATTCGGCCAGGATTGGCACGAACGCCTGGGAAAAAGCGCCCTCGGCAAAGATCCGCCGCAGCAGATTGGGCAATTTAAAAGCGATAAAGAACGCATCCGTGGCCATGCTAGCGCCAAAAATACGTGCCAGCAGGGTGTCACGCACAAACCCTAAAACCCGGGAAATCATGGTGATAGAGCTGACGGCGGCCAACGATTTGAGCAGATTCATTGAAAGAGATTGCGCCTTTAGATAAACAGCAGGCGAACAAAGCGCCTACTTATGCGATACTGCGCGCCTGCAACAGCACAGAGCCAAAGCTCGCGAGTTTACAGGTCAAGCGCCGGAAATAAATCACCCGCCTCTTCAGATCGACCACTCAGCAGTTCGCATCAGCCGCCCTTGACAACCCATCAAGTCATCGGCATGATTCGCGGCCTATTTTGTTTGCTATTTCCTAAAAAGTCTTTCGAGGAGCTCGACGGTGGCCAACACACCTTCCGCCAAAAAACGTGCAAAACAGGCTGAGAAGCGTCGCAGCCACAACGCCAGCCTGCGTTCCATGGTTCGTACCTACATCAAGAATGTAGTTAAAGCCATCGACACCAAAGACGCTGAAAAAGCTCAAGCAGCTTACGTTCTGGCTGTGCCAGTTATCGACCGTATGGCCGATAAAGGCATCATCCACAAGAACAAGGCCGCTCGCCATAAGAGCCGTCTGAATGGCCACATCAAGGCTCTGAGCGTCGCTGCTGCAGCCTAAGTGGTAACAACTGCATCGCAACCCAGGTTGTGTAACAGTTAAAAAATGCCCCGTGCCGAAAGGTCCGGGGCATTTTTGTTTGTGCCTCATATTCGGAGTACGCAGATCAAAATGTGGGAGGGAGCTTGCCCCCGATGAGGGAGTGTCAGTTTAAATATCTGTGGCTGACACACCGCCATCGGGGGCAAGCCCCCTCCCACATTTGGATCGCGTACATTCCTTGGGCACAAAAAAAACGCCCCGAACCAGTCGGGGCGTTTTTGCTAGCAGCTGATCAATACATCAATCAGTGCTGGTGACCGCCTTCACCGTGAACGTGGCCGTGGGCCACTTCTTCCTGGGAAGCGTCGCGGATGGCAACGATCTTCACTTGGAAGTTCAGGCGCTGGCCAGCCAGCGGGTGGTTGCCATCGACGGTAACGTCGTCGCCGTCCAGATCACGGATGGTCACGATCTGCATTTGGCCGTCCGGCGCGGAAGCGTGGAACTGCATGCCCACTTCCAGCTCGTCAACGCCTTCGAACATGCTGCGGCTCAGGGTGCTGACCAGTTCGGCCGAGTACTCGCCGTAGGCATCTTCAGGTTCTACGGCAACGGTCAGTTCATCACCAACTGCCTTGCCTTCCAGCGCCTTTTCCAGGCCTGGGATGATGTTACCTGCGCCTTGCAGGTAGACCAGCGGCGCGCCGCCGGCGGAGCTGTCGATGACCTCACCAGCGTCGTTGGTCAGGGTATAGTCGATGGAGACAGCCTTGTTAGCGGCGATCGTCATGGGGCGAGACCTTTTGCATAAGAATGAAGAACGGACAAGTCTAAACAAGGATTTGCCCGAAAGCGAACAGAACCCGGACAGACGGGGTCACACATGCGACTCGACGATCATCGGTTTTCACCTGGACGACGAACAGCACTGGGTTGTCGAGCTGTCCTGCGGCCACACCCAGCACCTGCGCCATCAGCCACCCTGGCAGTCCCGCGCCTGGGTACTCGACCCCGAGCAACGCCGTGGAAAAATAGGCCAGCCCTTTGCCTGCGGCTGGTGTGCGCAAGCGCTCGAATAACGATAACCTTGGCGCCTGATTCCCGGTAGACGCTCAACCATAGAGCGCCACCGAAGCCATGCACCTCCAGAGAATTCGCATGCAGACTTTTTTTATCGCGCCCACCGATTTTGGTGTGGGTCTGACCTCCATCAGCCTAGGGCTGGTGCGTACCCTTGAGCGAGCCGGGCTGAAAGTCGGCTTTTTCAAGCCGATTGCCCAGCCGCACCCCGGCGACACTGGCCCCGAACGCTCCACCGAACTGGTGGCCCGTACCCACGGCCTCAAGCCGCCACAACCCCTGGGCCTGGCCCATGTGGAACGCATGCTCGGTGACGGCCAGCTCGATGAGTTGCTGGAAGAAATCATCACGCTGTATCAGCAAGCCGCCGTGGGCAAGGACGTGCTGATCGTCGAAGGCATGGTGCCGACCCGCAATGCCAGCTATGCAGCACGGGTCAACTTGCACCTGGCCAAGAGCCTGGATGCGGAAGTGATCCTGGTCTCCGCCCCGGAAAACGAAGTGCTCACCGAGCTCTCTGGCCGCGTGGAATTACAGGCCCAACTGTTCGGCGGCCCGAAAGACCCGAAAGTGCTGGGCGTGATCCTCAATAAAGTGCGCACCGATGAAAGCATGGAAGCCTTTTCGGCACGCTTGAAAGAACATTCGCCGTTATTGCGCAGCGGTGACTTCCGCCTGCTGGGTTGCATTCCGTACCAGCCGGAACTCAACGCCCCGCGCACCCGTGACGTCGCCGATCTGATGGGCGCACAGATCCTCAATGCCGGCGACTACGAAACCCGGCGCATGACCAAAATCATCATCTGCGCCCGCACCATGCGCAACACCGTCGAGCTGCTCAAGCCCGGCGTGCTGGTGGTGACGCCGGGCGACCGCGACGACATCATCCTCGCCGTCAGCCTCGCCGCTATCAACGGCGTGCCCCTGGCAGGCCTGCTGCTGACCAGCGACACCCTGCCCGACCCGCGCATCATGGATCTGTGCCGAGGCGCGTTCCAGGCCGGTTTGCCGGTGCTGTCGGTGAGCACCGGCTCCTACGACACGGCGAACCAACTCAACAGCCTCAACAAAGAAATCCCCATCGACGACCGCGAGCGCGCTGAGATCATTACCGATTTTGTCGCCAGCCACCTCGACGCCCGCTGGCTGCACCAACGCTGCGGCACGCCACGGGAAATGCGCCTGTCGCCGGCGGTGTTCCGCTACCAATTGATCCAGCGCGCCCAGGCGGCCAACAAGCGCATTGTCTTGCCCGAAGGCAGCGAGCCGTTGACCGTGCAAGCCGCCGCCATCTGCCAAGCCCGCGGGATTGCCCGTTGCGTATTGCTGGCCAAGCCAGAGGAAGTGGAAGCAGTCGCCCGCGCCCAGGGCATCGAATTGCCCGAAGGCCTGGAAATTCTAGACCCTGACCTGATTCGCCAGCGCTATGTCGAACCGATGGTGGCCCTGCGCAAAAGCAAAAGCCTCAATGCGCCAATGGCCGAGCAGCAACTGGAAGACACCGTGGTGATTGCCACCATGATGCTTGCGCTGGATGAAGTGGACGGCCTGGTCTCCGGCGTCATTCACTCCACCGCCAATACCATCCGCCCTGCCCTGCAGCTTATTAAAACGGCGCCGGGTTGCACCCTGGTGTCGTCGGTGTTCTTTATGCTGTTCCCCGAGCAGGTGTTGGTATACGGCGACTGCGTGATGAACCCGCACCCGAGTGCAACGGAGCTGGCTGAAATCGCCCTGCAAAGCGCCGACTCGGCGGCCGCGTTTGGCATCACCCCGCGCGTGGCGATGATCAGCTACTCCAGCGGCGATTCAGCCAGCGGTGAAGAAGTGGAAAAAGTCCGTGAAGCCACCCTCCTCGCCCACGAGCAACAAAGCTCATTGCTGATCGACGGACCGCTGCAATACGACGCCGCCGCCAACGAAACCGTGGCGCGGCAATTGGCGCCCAACAGCCAAGTGGCTGGCAGAGCCACGGTATTCGTGTTCCCAGACCTCAATACCGGCAACACCACCCACAAGGCCGTGCAACGCAGCGCCGACTGCGTGAGCCTGGGGCCGATGCTCCAAGGCCTGCGCAAACCGGTCAACGACCTGCCGCGTGGCGCTCAGGTAGACGACATTGTGTACACCATCGCACTCACTGCGATTCAAGCCGCCAACCGACCGATGGATATCTAAATGCTGGCTTTTCTACCTGCCGCCGTGCGTGGCGTGATCGCATCGCTGTTGCTCGCACTGAACACGATCCTGTTGTGTTCGTTCCTGTTTATCGTGGCGTTGTTCAAGGCGCTGCCGTTCGCCAAGCGCTTCAGCGAATGGCTGATGAACCACACCCACGAAGCCTGGGTCACGAACAACAAGGGCTGGATGAACCTGGTGCGGCGCACACGCTGGCACCTCACCGGCCTTGAAGGGCTGGACTATCAACACTCGTACCTGGTGACCAGTAACCACCAGAGCTGGGTCGATATCATGGTGTTGCAATACGTGCTCAATCGCCGCATTCGCCCGCTCAAGTTCTTCCTCAAGCAAGAACTGATCTGGGTGCCGGTGATCGGTCTGGCCTGGTGGGCCCTGGGCTTTCCGTTCATGAAGCGCTACACCAAGGCTTATCTGGAAAAGCACCCGGAGAAGAAAGGTAAAGACCTGGAAACCACCCGTAAAACCTGTGCGAAGTTTCGCGACAACCCGGTAGGTATTTTCAACTTTGCCGAAGGCACGCGGTTTACGCCCGGTAAGCACGCTCAGCAAAAATCGCCGTTCCGCTACCTGCTCAAGCCCAAGGCGGGTGGCATTGCGTTTGTGCTGGATGCGATGGGTGAGCAGTTGAAGTCATTGGTCAATGTGACTATCCACTACCCTGCTGGTCGCCCGGGGTATTGGGACTTGCTGTGCGGAAATGTGCAGGAGGTGGTGGTGCAGTTTGAAGAGGTGCAGATCCCGGCTGAATTCATTGGCAAGAATTATGAGCAGGACGGGGAGTATCGGTTGGCGTTCCAGGGGTGGATCAACCAGCTGTGGGAAGACAAGGATGCGCTGCTAGACAAGCTGCACACCGAATTCCCAGGCAAAAGGTAATCAAAATGTGGGAGGGGGCTTGCTCCCGATGGCGGTGTGTCAGACAGTACATCTGTTGCTGACCCACCGCCATCGGGAGCAAGCCCCCTCCCACATTTGACCGCGTCGAGGTTTAGATCGCCCCGCGCTGACGCAACAGCTCCAGCACTTGCTTGACGCTCTCTTCCAGCGACAGGGCCTGGGTGTCGATCACCAGATCGGCATTCAATGGCACGTCGTACGGGAAGGACTCGCCAGGGATGTTATCCCCACCGGCCGCATACAAACCTTGCGGATCACGCTCGGCGCATACCAGCGGCGAGGCTTGCACGTAGACGGTCAGCAGACGGTCGCCGCCGATCAGTGCCTTGGCCTGTTCACGGCCTTCGGCATCCGGTGCGACAAACGCAGCCAGGGTCAACAGCCCAGCTTCGTTGAACTGGCGCGCCACGTGAGCGGCACGACGCCAGTTCTCGGTGCGACCGGCACGGTCTTGCGGCAAGCCCTTGTTCAGGTCGTGACGCAGGTTCTGGCCATCCAGTACAAATACCGCACGGCCCATGTCGAACAGCTTGCGCTCAACGGCGTAGGCCAGGGTGCTTTTGCCTGCGCCCGACAGGCCGCTGAACAACACGGTGGCCGGTTGCTGGCCGAAGCGCTGGGCACGCTCTTCGGTGGCCACGTGGGCCAACTTGCCGTGCTGCGCCGAGCTGCCGTGGGTCACCGGCGGCGCGATGATCATGCCGGCGGCCACGGTGCCGTTGGTCAAGCGGTCGATGACGATGAAGGCACCGGTGGTGCGGTTGCTGTCGTAACCGTCCAGGGCGATGGCGGCGTCGAGGCTGACCTTGACCCGGCCAATCTCGTTCAACTGCAGGGAACTCGCCGGGCCTTCGGCCAGGGTGTTCACGTCCACGCGGTGCACGATGCTGGTGATGGACCCCGGCACGTAGCTGGTGGCGCGCTTGATGTCGTATTTCTTGCCCGGCAGCATCGGTTCTTCGGCCATCCACACCAGCATGGCGTCGAAGGCGTCAGTGACTTGCGGCACGTTGTCGGCGTGTACCAATAGGTCGCCACGGGAGATGTCGATCTCGTCTTCCATGGTCAGCGTTACAGCCTGGCCTGGGCCGGCGTGCTCCAGCTCACCTTCGAAGGTGACGATGGATTTGACGCGGCTGCTCTTGCCCGACGGCAGCACCACGACTTCGTCGCCCTTGTGCACGATGCCGCTGGCCAGGGTGCCGGCGAAACCACGGAAGTTCAGGTTTGGACGGTTGACGTACTGCACCGGGAAACGCAGGTCGGTGTAGTTGCGGTCGTTGGCGATCTCGACGGTCTCGAGGATCTCCATCAGTGACTGGCCGGTGTACCAAGGCGAACGCTCGCTCTTGTTTACCACGTTGTCACCCTTGAGCGCCGACATCGGCACGAACGCCATGGTGCTCGGCTTGAACGCAATGCCTTCGGCAAACTTCAGGTAATCGGCCTTGATCGACTCGAATACGCTTTGGTCAAAGCCGTTGATGTCCATCTTGTTGACGGCAATCACGATGTGCTTGATGCCCAGCAACGAGGCGATGTAGCTGTGGCGACGGGTCTGGGTCTGCACGCCGTAGCGCGCGTCGATCAGGATGATCGCCAGGTCACAGGTGGACGCACCGGTGGCCATGTTGCGGGTGTACTGCTCATGGCCGGGGGTGTCGGCGATGATGAATTTGCGCTTGGCGGTGGAGAAGTAGCGATAAGCGACATCGATGGTGATGCCCTGCTCACGCTCGGCCTGCAGGCCGTCGACCAGCAACGCCAGGTCGATATCGTCGCCAGTGGTGCCGGATTTTTTCGAATCGCGGGTGATGGCTTCCAGGTGATCTTCGTAGATCATCTTGGAGTCGTGCAGCAGGCGCCCGATCAGGGTGCTCTTGCCGTCGTCGACGTTGCCGCAGGTCAGGAAGCGCAACATCTCTTTGCGCTCGTGCTGGCCCAGGTAGGCGAGGATGTCCTCGCTGATCAAATCAGATTGATGCGACATGACAGCCCCTTAGAAATAGCCTTGACGTTTTTTATCTTCCATCGAGCCTGCACCATCGTGGTCGATGACACGGCCCTGGCGCTCGGAAGTTCGCGTCAGGAGCATTTCCTGAATGATGTCCGTCAGCGTCTCGGCTTCGGACTCCACCGCGCCCGTCAACGGGTAGCAGCCAAGGGTACGGAAACGTACTTTCTTTTTGACGATTCGGGCTTTGTCTTCGTCAGACAAGTGCTCGAGGATGCGGTCGTCGTCGATCATGATCAACGTGCCGTTCTTCTCGATCACGTCGCGTTCGGCGGCGAAGTACAGCGGAACGATCGGGATGCCTTCCAGGTAGATGTACTGCCAGATGTCCAGCTCGGTCCAGTTGGACAGCGGGAACACACGGATGGACTCACCCTTGTTGACGTTGCCGTTGTAGACGTTCCACAGTTCGGGCCGCTGGTTCTTCGGGTCCCAGCGGTGTTTGCTGTCGCGGAACGAGTACACACGCTCTTTGGCGCGGGATTTCTCTTCATCGCGACGGGCACCGCCAAACGCTGCGTCGAAACCATGCTTATCGAGGGCTTGTTTGAGGCCTTCGGTCTTCATGATGTCGGTGTGCTTGGCACTGCCGTGGGTAAAGGGGTTGATGCCCTGCGCAACGCCGTCCGGGTTGACGTGGGTGATCAGGTCCAGGCCCAGCTCTTCGACCATCTTGTCGCGGAACTTGTACATCTCCTGGAATTTCCAGCGGGTGTCGACGTGCATCACCGGGAACGGCAGCTTGCCCGGGAAGAAGGCCTTGCGTGCCAGATGCAGCATCACGGCGGAGTCTTTACCGATCGAGTAGAGCATCACCGGGTTATCGAACTCGGCGGCGACCTCGCGGATGATGTGGATGCTTTCCGCCTCCAGCTGTTTCAGATGCGTCAGTTTGTCGACCATGGTTACTCACGGAAAAACGATCTTATGGACGGCCAGCGGGCCGTGTTCGAGCGGGGCATGCTAGCACAGCACCTGCTTCTATTCAGGGAGCTAGCTAGATCGAAACGGTATATGAATATGCCCCGGAGTTTGGGCTGATCAATAGCAACTGTAGGAGCGAGCTTGCTCGCGAAAATCGTCAACGAAATCGCGGGCATTCAGGATACGCGCGTCGCTCTCGGGTTTTTCGCGAGCAAGCTCGCTCCTACAGATTGGGCGGTGACGGTTAGATCGGGTTCGGGCAATCGATGAACAGGTGTTCCAACGCAAAGCGCCGCGCCAGGTAATCGCCCAAGGCCTGCACGCCATAGCGCTCGGTGGCGTGATGGCCGGCGGCGATAAAGCTGATGTCGTTTTCACGCGCACTGTGGAAGGTCTGCTCAGAGGCTTCGCCGCTCAGGAACAAGTCAACTCCGGCCGCAACCCCATGATCGATGTAACCCTGGCCACCGCCGGTGCACCAGCCGACGCGGCGGATCATCTCGCTGCCTTCGATCAGCAGCGGCTCGCGGCCCATCACCTCCTGTACACGGCGGGCAAAGTCGCGGGGCGACAGGGGCTCGGCGAGGGAGCCGACCAGGCCGACGATCTTGGGGTTGCCCGGGTCGAGCGGGCCTTCAACGGTGATGTCCAACTGGCGGGCCAGTTGTACGTTGTTGCCCACATCGGGGTGCAGGTCCAGCGGCAGGTGGTAGGCCAGCAGGCTGATATCGTGCTTGAGCAGGGTTTTCAGGCGACGCTGCTTCATGCCGGTGACGCAGGGGTTCTCGCCCTTCCAGAAATAGCCGTGGTGCACCAGGATCAAATCCGCCTGGGCGTCGACGGCCGCGTCCAGCAGGGCTTGGCTGGCGGTCACGCCGCTGACGATGCGCATCACCTGCGGGCGCCCCTCCACTTGCAGCCCGTTGGGGCAGTAATCGGCTATCTTCGCGCTGCCAAGGTAGCGGTCCGCTTCCTCGACGAGGGTGGTAAGGGCAACGGCCATAAAAGACTCCTAAATATCCCGTTCGAAGGCGCTCGCAGCCTCGTATAATGCGCGACATTATGGGCGCTCTCCCGCCCCCTGCAACCTGTCAGGACTTACTTGATGCTCAAGGCGCTGCGTTTTTTTGGATGGCCATTGTTGGCTGGCGTGCTGATCGCGATGTTGATCATTCAACGTTTTCCCCAGTTGGTGGGCCTACCGAGCCTGGATGTAAACATGCAGCAGGCCCCGCAAACCAACGCGGTGGTGCAAGGCCCGGTGACCTATGCCGATGCCGTGGTGATTGCCGCGCCGGCGGTGGTCAACCTGTACACCACCAAGGTCATCAACAAACCGGCGCACCCGCTGTTTGAAGACCCGCAGTTTCGCCGCTACTTCGGTGACAACGGGCCCAAGCAGCGGCGCATGGAGTCCAGCCTGGGTTCCGGCGTGATCATGAGCCCGGAAGGCTACATCCTCACCAATAACCACGTGACCACCGGCGCCGATCAAATTGTGGTGGCCTTGCGTGACGGCCGTGAAACCTTGGCCCGCGTGGTCGGCAGCGACCCGGAAACCGACCTCGCGGTACTGAAGATCGACCTCAAGAGCCTGCCCTCCATCACCCTCGGCCGCTCCGATGGCCTGCGCGTGGGTGACGTGGCGCTGGCCATCGGCAACCCGTTCGGCGTCGGCCAGACAGTGACCATGGGCATCATCAGCGCCACCGGGCGTAATCAGCTGGGGCTCAACAGCTACGAAGATTTCATCCAGACCGACGCGGCGATCAATCCAGGCAACTCCGGCGGCGCGCTGGTGGATGCCAATGGCAACCTGACGGGGATCAACACGGCGATTTTCTCCAAGTCCGGCGGCTCCCAAGGCATCGGCTTTGCGATCCCGGTGAAGCTGGCGACGGAAGTGATGAAGTCGATCATCGAACACGGCCAGGTGATTCGCGGCTGGCTGGGGATTGAAGTGCAGCCACTGACCAAGGACCTGGCCGAGTCGTTTGGCCTGACCGGGCGCCCCGGCATCGTGGTCGCCGGCATCTTCCGTGACGGCCCGGCGCAGAAAGCCGGCCTGCAACTGGGCGACGTGATCCTGAGCATCGACGGTGAACCAGCCGGTGATGGTCGCAAATCGATGAACCAGGTGGCACGCATCAAGCCGACTGACAAAGTCACCATCCTGGTGATGCGCAACGGCCAAGAGATCAAGCTGTCGGCAGCCATCGGCCTGCGCCCGCCACCTGCGCCGGTCAAAGAAGAGGAATAAACGGCCTCGCACAGGTGTCCGTTCGCGGGCACCTGTAAGCATATATTTCAAAGCAATCCATCCTCATTGGTCATGTTATATTGTTTCAATATCGCTATTGGAACGCTCTATCATGCCGTCTCGAAGAATCGCCCCCTTGGCTGGCCTGGCCTTGGGTTTGTTGCTTGACCCTGCCTTTGCCGAAGAAAACACCGTGGAACTGGAGACCATCAGCGTCACGACCGACGCCTATGAGTCCGCCACCAGCCCGGTCACCGGCTACCGCGCCTCGCGTTCCGCCAGCGCGACGAAGACTGACACCGCACTGCGTGATATCCCACAGTCCATCAGCGTGATTCCCGCCACTGTCCTCAAGGATTTGGGCAGCACCAACGTGGAACGTGCCCTGGAGTTTGCCGGCGGCGTGTCCAAGCAAAACAACTTTGGCGGCTTGACCCTGTATGAATACAGCGTGCGCGGGTTCACCACGTCTGAGTTTTATCAAGACGGTTTCAGCGCCAATCGCGGCTACCCCAGCACACCGGACGCGGCCAACATCGAACGCATCGAAGTGCTCAAGGGCCCTGCTGCCAGCCTGTATGGCCGTGGAGACCCCGGTGGCACGGTAAATATTGTCACCAAGAAGCCCCAGCCCGAAGCCTTCACCACCCTGCAAACCAGTGCCGGCAGTTGGGACCGCTATCGCACAGCCCTCGACGTCAACACCCCGCTGGACAGCGACGGTAACGTGCTGTCGCGGGTCAACCTGGCGGTGGAAGACAACCACAGCTTCCGCGATCACGTGCAGAGCAAGCGCGTATTCGTGGCGCCTTCGTTCAGTTGGCAACTGGACCCGGACACCCGCCTGCTGGTGGAAAGCGAATTCGTGCGCCACAGCTCCACCTTCGACCGTGGCATCGTCGACGCTCCCGGCGTCTCGCGTTCAACCTTCCTCGGCGAGCCCAACGACGGCGATATCGACAACCACAACAATCGCCTCCAAGCCACCCTCGAGCATCACCTCAACGACGCCTGGAAACTGCGCCTGGCCAGCCACTACAAACAAGGCAGCCTGTGGGGTGACGCGTCGGAAAACCGCGCACTGAACGCCGACGGCCACACCCTCAACCGCCGCTACCGCGAGCGTTCCATGGGGTGGCATGACAGCATCACCCAGCTGGAACTGCGCGGTATGTTCGACATCGGCAGCTGGCAGCATGAACTGCTGATCGGCACCGAATACGAGGACTACCGCAAGAAAGAACGCGTGACCAACATCGCCGGCCCCTACGCCATCGACCTCTACAACCCGGTCTACGGCCAACCCAAACCCAACGGCTTGCGCACCGGCACCGACTTCTTCGAGCAGACCAAAAGCCACGCGTTCAACCTGCAAGACCAGATCATCTTCACCGACCGCCTGCGCGGCATGATCGGCGCGCGCTTTGAACATTTCGACCAGAGCATCGAGGACTTCACCGGTGCGCCCAAGAGCCACCAGACCCACGACGCCTTTACCCAACGCGCCGGCCTGCTCTACCAACTCACGCCAGAAGTCGGCGTGTTTGCCAACGCCTCCACTTCGTTTAAACCCAACAGCGGGATGGACGCCAACAACAAAGCCTTTAAACCTGAAGAAGGCGTGGGCTACGAGGTGGGAATCAAGAGCGAGTTGTTTGACGATCGCCTAAGCGCCACCATTGCCGCGTTCCATATCGAAAAGGAAAACGTCCTCACCGTCGACCCGGCCACTAACCTCAACCGTGCGGTGGGCAAGGCCCGCAGCAGAGGTGTAGACCTGCAACTGAGTGGGCAAGTGACAGAGGCGGTGCGGGTGATCGGGGCCTTTGCCTACATCGATGCCGAAGTGACCAAGGGCGATGAAACCATCCCTACCGGCAGCCGGATACTCGGCGTGGCCAAGCGCAGCGGCAGTCTGTTGGGGGTGTATGAGTTTCAGGATGGGATGTTGCGTGGGTCTGATCTAGGTGCAGCGTTTACGTATGTGGGGGATCGTTCGGGTGAGGCGGGCAAAAGCTTTGAGCTGCCGGCCTACCACACGGTGGATTTGCTGGCGCATTACAAGGCTACGGAGAATGTCACCGTGGGCCTGAACCTCAATAACCTGTTCGATGAAAAATACTACGAGCGGTCTTACAGCAATTATTGGGTGAACCCCGGTGAGCCGCGCAACTTCACTGTCAGCCTAACCCTCAACCTGTAAACACAGCTCAAAATGTGGGAGGGGGCTTGCCCCCGATGGCGGTGTATCAGTCAGTTATCTTTAGCTGACCCACTGCAATCGGGGGCAAGCCCCCTCCCACTTTTTGATCTTCACTGAGGCGAGGCTTTTTCACACAGGGTATTGAGCGCCACCGCCCACTGCGGATCATCATTCAAACACGGCACCAACACCAACTCCTCGCCCCCCGCCTCGCGGAACTGCTCCAGCCCGCGGTCACCGATCTCCTCCAGCGTCTCAATGCAATCGGCCACAAATGCCGGGCACATCACCAGCAGCTTTTTCACCCCTTGCTGGGCCAGGGCTTCCAACCGCGCTTCGGTGTAGGGTTCGATCCACTTGGCACGGCCCAGGCGTGATTGGAACGCCACCGACCATTTGCCCTCCGGCAAGCCCAAACGCTCGGCAAAGTCGCGGGCAACGCTGTAGCACTGCGCGCGGTAGCACGTCTTGAGCACGTCGGCCGATGCATTCTTGCAGCAGTCAGCGTCCTTGAAGCAATGCTGGCCGGTGGGGTCGAGCTTGGTCAGGTGACGCTCGGGCAAGCCGTGGAAACTCAGCAGCAAGTGATCGTAATCCTGCTCCACGTACTGCCGTGCACTGGTGACAAGGGCGTCAAGGTACTCGGGCTGATCGTAAAAGGGTTGCAGGATCGAGAACTGCACATCGAGCTTTTTGTCGCGCACCACCCGCTTGGCTTCTTCGATCACCGTGGTCACAGTGCTGTCGGCAAACTGCGGGTACAGCGGCGCCAGAGTGACTTTGCGAATACCTTGCGCGGCGAGACGGGTCAGCACGGTTTCGATAGACGGCTCGCCGTAGCGCATCGCCAGCTCCACTGGGCCTTGGGTCCACTGCGTGGTCATCTGCTGTTGCAGACGGCGACTGAGTACCACCAGCGGCGAACCTTCGTCCCACCAGATGGATGCATAAGCATGGGCCGATTGTTCGGGGCGCTTGATCAGGATCAGCGACACCAACAAGCGCCGCACCGGCCATGGCAGGTCGATGACATAAGGGTCCATCAGAAACTGATTGAGGTAGCTGCGCACATCGGCCACCGAAGTGGACGCCGGTGAGCCCAGGTTGACCAGTAACAACGCGTGATCCGTCATGCAACATCCTATCTTTAGAGGCGGCTGGACAAGTCATCCAGAGCCGCACGCAACTCAGTGAACTGAAAAGTAAAACCAGCAGTCAACAAGCGCTCTGGCAGCGCCTTTTGCCCGCCCAGCAACAGGCCGGACAACTCGCCTAGGCCCACCTTCAACGCGAAAGCCGGCATCGGCATGAACGCCGGGCGGTGCAGCACCTGGCCCAGCGTCTTAGCAAATTCGCGATTACGCACCGGGTGCGGCGCGCAGGCATTATAAGGACCACTGGCATCAGGCTTGCGCAGAAGAAAATCAATCAGGGCGATTTGATCCTTGATATGCACCCACGGCATCCACTGCCGACCATTGCCGATAGGCCCGCCCAGCGCCAGTTTGAAGGGCAGCCACAGCCGCGACAAAAAGCCGCCCTCGGCCGACAGCACCAGGCCGGTTCGCACCAGCACCACGCGCATCCCCAGGGCTTCGGCACGCTGGGCGGTTTCTTCCCAGGCGATACACAGTTGGCTGGGGAAGTCGTCCTGCACCGGGCCACTGGCTTCGGTCAATTCGCGCTCGCCGCCGTCGCCATACCAACCCACCGCCGAACCGGATATCAACACCGCCGGTTTTTGCTCAAGGCCTTCGAGCCACGCCAGCAGGGTTTCGGTGAGGCTGATACGGCTGCTCCACAGCAGGGCTTTGCGCTTGTGGGTCCACGGCCGGTCTGCAATGGGGGCGCCCGCCAAATTAATGACCGCATCCACCGGGCCGATAACCTGTTGTAAGCGGTCGACTCCCGACACCTGAGCGCCGCATACCTTGGTGACCTGTTCCGGGTGGCGACTCCACACGGTCAGGCGATGGCCCTGCGCGAGCCAGTGTTGGCACAGTTGACGGCCGATCAAACCCGTACCGCCGGTCAGCAAAATATGCATGGGACGCTCCTCATGTAACGTTCGCCGCCGATCACTGGTCTATTTTGTAAACAGGGATCATTGGTACCCGGGCGTAATATTGGTTTAAGCCTCTGCTTTAACCATAGGCTACGCCGTTAGAACAGGAACGCCAAAAGTTATACCAAAAAACAATATTGTACAGCTATTGGTGTCGGCGTAGTCTGTGCACACAGGTAAAACGAGGCCCCCCATGACTGTTCCCATCGCGATCATCGGCACCGGCATCGCCGGTCTCTCCGCCGCCCGAGCGTTACAAGACGCGGGGCACGTTGTACAACTCTTCGATAAAAGCCGCGGCAGTGGTGGCCGCATGTCCAGCAAGCGCAGCGACGCCGGCGCACTGGACATGGGCGCACAATACTTCACCGCCCGCGACCGGCGCTTCGTCAATGAAGTACAACGTTGGCAGAGCAACGGTTGGGTCGAACAGTGGAAACCCCAGCTGTACAACTTCAAGTCCGGTCAACTGACCCCCTCCCCCGATGAACAGATCCGCTGGGTCGGCACACCGCGCATGAGCGCCATCACCCGCGCCCTGCTCGATGACCTGCCGGTGGCGTTCAGTTGCCGTATTACTGAAGTGTTCCAAGGCACTCAACACTGGAACCTGCTCGACGCCGACGGCGAAAGCCATGGCCCGTTCAGCCACGTCGTCATTGCGACGCCCGCGCCACAAGCGACCGCCCTGTTGGCCGCTGCGCCCAAGCTGGCAAGTGCCGCCGCTGGCGTAAAAATGGACCCGACCTGGGCCATTGCCCTGGCCTTCGACAAACCCCTGGATACGCCGATGGAAGGCTGCTTTGTGCAAGACAGCCCCCTCGACTGGCTGGCGCGCAACCGCAGTAAACCGGGCCGTGACGCCATACAAGACACCTGGGTGCTACACGCCACCAGCGCCTGGAGCAAGGCCCACCTGGACCTGCCCAAAGAAGCGGTGATCGAACACCTGCACGGCGCTTTTGCCGAACTGCTGCACAGCGCCATGCCCGCGCCGTCCTTCAACCTGGCGCATCGCTGGCTCTACGCGCGGCCGTCCAACAGCCACGAATTCGGCGTGCTGGCCGATGCCGACCTGGGTCTGTATGTCTGTGGTGACTGGTGCCTGTCAGGACGTGTGGAAGGTGCCTGGCTCAGCGGTCAGGAAGCGGCGCGGCGCTTGATCGAGCACCTGCAATGAACCGCATCAATCCTGCCAAATTGCTGCTGTCGAAGTGGACAGCAGCACGCCCTCAAAACAAGGAAAAGCACTTCCTAGTCACCGAGCTGTTTCGTGACGAAGAAGGCATCGTGCTGGAAATCGAGCTGCAAGCCGTCATGACCCGGCGCGCCGAACGTCTCGGCTGGCAGACACTGCAAAACGCCGAAGACTGGAAAATCGGCTGGCAATAGCGCCCCGTCATAAACTTGTACAAATAATTTGACTTGTACAGTATCGAACCTATGATGAGATTTAGTTGTACAAGACCACTATCTTGTACAGGAATCTTGCAGAGGTTCGCCCATGTCCAACACCCGCAAACCGAAGATCGCCATCAGCGCCTGCCTGTTGGGTGAGAACGTGCGCTTCAACGGCGGACATAAACAATCCCTGCTGTGCAGCCAGACCCTCGCCGATTATTTCGACTTCGTGCCGCTGTGCCCCGAGGTTGCCATCGGCCTGGGCATCCCTCGCGAACCGATTCGCCTGGTAGGCGACCCAGCCCACCCGCAGGCCGTCGGCACCGTACACCGCGAACTCAATGTTACCCAGCCACTGGACGAATACGGCCAGCAGATGGCTGCGGAACACACCGACCTGTGCGGTTACATTTTTATGCAGAAGTCGCCTTCCTGCGGCCTGGAGCGGGTCAAGGTCTATCGCGACAATGGCACCCCAGTGGACGGCGGTGGGCGCGGCATCTACGCCCAGGCGTTCTGCTCACGCCACCCCAATTTGCCAGTGGAAGAAGACGGCCGCCTGAATGACCCGGTACTGCGGGAAAACTTCCTGACCCGCGTGTTTGTCTACGCCAGCTGGCAACAGCTGCTCGCCGAGGGCCTGACCCGCCACCGCCTGCTAGCCTTTCACTCGCGCTACAAATACCTGCTGATGGCCCACAGCCCCGCGCACTATAAAAGTCTCGGACATTTGTTGGGCAGCATGACCAAGGGCACCCAACTCGACGAACTCGCCACCTGCTATTTCAGCGATTTGATGACGGGCCTGACGCAATGCGCCACCCGCGGCACCCATACCAATGTATTGCAACACATCAGCGGCTACCTCAAGCAGGTCATCAGCGCCGATGACAAACAGGAAATGCAGACCGTGATTGGCCAATACCGCCACGGCGTCGTGCCTCTGGTGGTACCGCTGACATTGCTCAAGCACCACTTTCGTCAACATCCGGACCGCTACATTGCACAGCAGGCCTACCTGCAACCGCACCCGGAAAACCTCAGCCTGCGAAATGCGATCTAGATGATGAACCCTGCCCTGCTGCAAGAACCTGGCGAAGACATCGCCCAAGCCCTCGAAGACGGCTGGCTGCCCATTCGCGAAGTAGCGCGACAGACCGGCGTCAACGCCGTGACGCTGCGCGCCTGGGAGCGCCGGTATGGCCTGATCGTGCCCCAGCGCACGCCCAAGGGCCATCGCCTGTTCAGTGTCGAACATGTGCAACGCATCCACACCATCCTCACCTGGCTCAATCGCGGCGTGCCGGTCAGCCAAGTCAAAGGCCTGATCGATTCCGCCCAGCCGATTCCCGATGCCGTCGAAAATGAATGGCACGCCCTACGCCAGACCCTGTTGAACGCCATCAGCGGGCTGGCCGAACGTCGTGTTGACGATGCCTTCAACCAGGCCATGGCGCTCTACCCACCGCGCACCCTCTGCGAGCAATTGCTGCTGCCGCTGCTCAAAGACCTGGAGCAGCGCTGGCAAGGTCAATTTGGCGCGCAGATGGAGCGGGTGTTTTTCCTGTCGTGGCTGCGCAGCAAGTTTGGTGCGCGCATCTACCACAACAATCGCCAGCTCCACGGCGCGCCGCTGCTGCTGGTCAATCATTCCGACCTGCCCCTGGAGCCGCATTTGTGGCTCAGCGCCTGGCTGGCCAGCAGCGCCGATTGCCCGGTGGAAGTCTTCGACTGGCCGCTGCCGGCCGGTGAACTGGCGCTGGCAGTTGAACACCTGCAACCGCGGGCGGTACTGCTGTATTCGAGCAAAGCCCTCCAGTTGCCGGCACTGACAAAACTTCTGAGCGGCGTCGGCTGCCCAATGTTGATTGCCGGACCAACGGTATGCATCCATCAGGACGAGTTCGCGGTATTAACCGGTGACACCCCGCAATTGTTCGTGGCCGAAGACCTATTGTCGGCCCATCAGCTACTGATCCAGCGTGGAATCGTTTAAATGCATCTGATCTGGCTGCGCACCGACCTGCGCCTACACGACAACACCGCCCTGACCGCCGCAAGCCAGCGCGGCCCCATGGCGGCGGTGTACCTGATCACGCCCGAGCAATGGCTGGCCCACGATGATGCCCCGTGCAAAGTGGATTTCTGGCTGCGCAACCTGCAGCACCTGAGCCAGACGCTGGCTGAACTGAATATCCCGTTGCTGATCCGCACTGCCCCGACTTGGGACGACGCGCCCGCCGTGTTGAGCCAACTGTGCCGCGAGCTTTCTGTGGAATCGGTGCACGTCAACGAGGAATACGGCATCCACGAAAGCCGTCGTGATACGGCCGTGTCCAAAGCACTGGAAGCCGACGGTGTGACCTTTCATAGTTATTTGGATCAATTGTTTTTCCAGCCCGGCAGCGTGCTGACCAAAACCGACACCTACTTCAAAGTGTTCAGCCAGTTTCGCAAGGTCTGCTACACCCGCTTGCACAGCAGCCTGCCGCGTCTGGTGGCCGCGCCGAAAGCGCAAGCCGCGATCAAGCTCAAAAGCGACCCCGTGCCGCACACCGTTGATGGATTTGAACCCCCTAGCGAAACCCTGCGCGCCCTGTGGCCTGCCGGTGAAGACGAAGCGCGGCGTCGCCTTGATGCCTTTGCCGACCAGCAGATCAGCTACTACAAGGATGAACGCGACTTCCCGGCCAAACCCGGCACCAGCCAACTCTCGGCGTATCTCGCGGCGGGCGTGGTCTCGCCACGCCAGTGCCTGCACTCCGCGCTGCAAACCAACCAGGGCGAGTTCGAAAGTGGCGACATGGGCGCCATCACCTGGATCAACGAGCTGCTGTGGCGAGAGTTCTACAAACACATTCTGGTGGGTTACCCACGGGTATCGCGCCACCGTGCATTCCGCCCTGAAACCGAAGCCGTGGCGTGGCGCAACGCACCTAAGGATCTGGCCGCCTGGCAGGAGGCGCGCACCGGCCTGCCGATCATCGACGCCGCCATGCGCCAGTTGCTCGAAACCGGCTGGATGCACAACCGCCTGCGCATGGTGGTGGCGATGTTCCTGACCAAAAACCTGCTGATCGACTGGCGTGAAGGCGAGCGCTTCTTTATGCGCCACCTGATCGACGGCGACTTGGCGGCCAACAATGGGGGCTGGCAGTGGAGCTCGTCCACCGGTACCGATTCGGCGCCGTATTTCCGGATCTTCAGCCCGTTGAGCCAGTCGGAGAAATTCGACGGTGAAGGCGTATTTATCAAGCGTTGGCTGCCAGAGCTGGCCGCGCTGAATAAAAAGGAAGTACACAACCCCGAGGCCGTCGGCGGCCTGTTCGGCGTGGCGGATTACCCGCGTTCGATTGTCGATTTGAAGAAATCCCGCGAGCGTGCACTGGCAGCGTTCCGCAGCCTGCCATCCCGGGAAGCAGACGGAGGTGTGCATGAGTGACTTCCTACAGCGGTTCGCCCAGACCTTTGCCACGCTGGACAAGCACAACTTGCACTTGCTCGACAGCCTCTACAGCAAAGACATCGCGTTTACCGACCCGCTGCATGAGGTGCACGGGCTGACCGCTCTGCACAGCTACTTCGCCGAGCTTTACAGCAACGTCACCCAGCTGCGTTTCGACTTTCATGGGTTTGATCACGTGGCTGAAGGCGAGGGTTATCTGCGCTGGAAGATGAGCTTTTGCCACCCGCGCCTGGCCGGCGGCAAAGTCATCCGGGTAGAAGGCTGCTCGCACTTGCTATGGCGCGACAAGGTGTACCGCCATCGCGACTATTTCGATGCCGGCGCCATGCTCTATGAACATCTGCCCGTCCTGGGCAGCGTCGTCGGCTGGCTGAAAAGGAGAGTGGGATGAACACAGTATCTCCCCGTCGTTATTGGTTGACCGGTGCCAGCAATGGTATTGGTGCCGCGCTAGCAATCGAGCTGCTTGAGAGCGGCGCGCAGGTGGCCGTCAGCTCCCGCTCAAAAGGCCCGCTGGAGACCCTGGCAGAGCGCTATCCAGGGCAAGTGCTGGTGGTGGCTGGTGATTTGACCAACAGCCAAACGGTCCGAGAGATCGGTGAGCAGATCGCGGCGCAATGGGGCGCGCTGGACACGGTGATCCTCAACGCCGGCACCTGTGAATACGTGGACGCCAAGCAATTTGACTCATCCATCATCGAACACGTGGTGCGCACCAATTTGCTGGCCAGCAGTTACTGCATCGAAGCCGCCCTGCCGCTGTTGCGCGCTGGCCGCACGCCGCACTTGGTCGGCGTCGCGAGCGCCGTGACCTACCTGCCAATGCCGCGCGCCGAGGCCTATGGTGCATCGAAGGCCGGCCTGCGTTACCTGTTCGAATCCCTGCGTATCAGCCTGTCACCAGAAAATATCGACGTGACGGTAATCAGCCCGGGCTTTGTCGATACGCCGCTGACCGAGCGCAACGACTTTCCCATGCCCATGAGCTGGCCGGCGGACAAAGCCGCGAAACATATCTTTTCCAAGCTGGAAAAACGCCCGCTTGAAATTGCTTTTCCCGCGTTGTTCATCGCCACGTTGTGGCCACTGTCGAAGCTGCCCAACCGCGCGCAACTGATCATCGGCAAGCGCATGCTGCGCAGCCCGCCGCCGAAAAAGGACGACCTGTGAAGATCGCCATTGTCGGCAGCGGCATCGCCGGGCTGACCAGCGCCTACCTGCTCAGCCGCCAGCACGAGATCACCGTATTTGAAGCGGGCGATCGCATCGGCGGGCATACCCATACCGTCAATGTGACCGTCGAGGGCAAAAGCTACGCAGTGGACACCGGTTTTATTGTGTTCAACGACTGGACCTACCCCAACTTCATCCGCTTGCTGGGGCAGATCGGGGTGACCTTCAAACCCACCGAAATGAGTTTTTCGGTGTGCGACGAAAACACCGGCCTTGAGTACAACGGCAATAACCTCAACAGCCTGTTTGCCCAGCGCCGCAATATTCTGTCACCGGGTTTCTGGGGCATGTTGCGTGACATTCTGCGCTTTAACCGCCAAGCGCCGCTGGACCTGCAAGAGCAGCGCATCAGCGCCGACATGACCTTGGGCGACTACCTCGCGGCGGGCGGCTACGGCGAGCGGTTTATCCGGCATTACATCGTGCCGATGGGCGCGGCGATCTGGTCGATGTCCCTGGCCGACATGCTGGGCTTTCCGTTGCAGTTCTTCGTGCGTTTCTTCAAGAACCACGGCTTGCTCTCGGTGAGTAATCGCCCGCAGTGGTGCGTGATCGAAGGCGGCTCCAGCCGCTACATCGAACCGCTGACCCGCAACTTTCGTGAACAAATTCGACTTAATTGCCCTGTGGATAAAGTTGAGCGCAGCGACGACGGCGTGGTTATCCACAGCACCATGGGCACAGAGACCTTCGATCGCGTGGTATTTGCCTGCCACAGCGATCAGGCCCTGGCCTTGCTCGCCGACCCCAGCCAGGCCGAACACGAGGTCCTCGGCGCCCTGCCTTACGCCGACAACGACGTGGTGCTGCACACCGACACCCGCCTGTTGCCCGACCGCAAACTGGCGTGGGCCAGCTGGAATTACCGGCTGAGCAGCAATGCACAGGCCCAGGCGGCCGTG
Organism: Pseudomonas viridiflava; assembly: GCF_900583165.1. GTDB lineage: Bacteria > Pseudomonadota > Gammaproteobacteria > Pseudomonadales > Pseudomonadaceae > Aquipseudomonas. The sequence continues at coordinate 27,646 of NZ_UTKY01000115.1, forward strand.
ACTTACGACATGAACATCCTGCAAGGCATAGACAGCGCCACCACTTTTTGCGTCAGCCTTAACCAGACGGCGGCGATCAACCCGCTGAAGGTCCTGGCCCGTTACACCTACGCTCACCCGCAATACAGCCTCGCGGCAGTGGCGGCCCAAGGGCGATGGGAAGAAGTATCCGGCGTGCGCAACACCTTTTACTGCGGCGCCTATTGGGCCAACGGCTTTCACGAAGACGGCGTGGTCAGCGCCCTGCGCGTGGCCCAAGCCTTTGGGGAAAGCCTGTGAACAGCGCCCTGTACAGCGGCTGGATTGCCCATCGCCGGTTTGCGCCCAAGGCCCATGCCTTTCGCTACCGCATCGGCCTGCTGTACCTGGACTTAAGCGAAGAACACCACGTGCTGGGGCTCTCACCCCTGGCCGGGCGCAGTCGCTTCGCGCCCTTCGGTTTTCGCCAGCAGGATTACCTGCGTGAATTGACGCGCACCGGCATGAGTTTGAGCGAAGCCGTGCGCCAGGAAGTCGGCAAGGCCTTGGGGCGTGAACCCCAGGGCGTTATCTGCCTGCTGACCCAGGCCCGCAGTTGGGGCCTGGCTTTTAACCCCGTGAGTTTCTTCTACTGCTTCGAGGCCGATGGGCAACTGGCCGCGATCCTGTGTGAAGTGACCAACACCCCATGGCGCGAGCGCTATCACTACGTACTGCCGGCCCAGGCGCTGGGCGCCGATGAGCATCAGCACTTCGCCGTGGCCAAGGCGTTTCATGTGTCGCCGTTTTTGCCCCGCGACCTGGAATACCGCATGAGCTTCAGCCCGCCCGCCGCACGCCTGGGCGTGCATATGGCTGACTGGCAAGGCGCGCAGAAAGTTTTCGATGCCACTTTGAGCCTTGAAAAAGAAGCACTGAATCGCGCCAGCCTGCATCGCTACCTGTGGCGCTTTCCGTGGATGACCGCCAAGACCTGCCTCGCCATTTACTGGCAGGCCATGCGCCTGTTACTCAAACGCACACCGATTTTTTCCCACCAGGCCGCCGATGGCGTCTCCAGCACTGCAGTCGGGTATACCAAGGATCGCCGCCATGAAAACCCCTAGCTTATCGGTCAAGGCCAACCGCCTGAACGTCAACGGCATGACCACTGCACTGCTGCGCAGGGCCGTGCTGCGTCAACTCGGCCAGCTTCGCCACGGTCAACTGGTGGTGATCGAGGACGGTGAGCGCCAGGTGTTCGGCGCAAGGGAGGCGCAATTGCTGGGAGAGATCCAGATCCTCGACCCGGCAGTGTGGGGGATGGTGGCAGCCAACGGTTCCATCGGTGCCGGCGAAGCGTTTATCCACGGGTACTGGAGCAGCCCGGACCTCACCGCCGTGGTGCGCGTGATGGTCAGCAACCTCGACGTGCTCGACGCGATGGAGGGCGGTCTGGCGCGCCTGGCCCGGCCTATCACCCAAGGATTGCACTGGCTTAACCGCAATACGCGCAAAGGCTCGCAGAAGAATATCGCCGCCCACTACGACCTGGGCAATGACCTGTTCGAAGAATTCCTCGACCCCACCATGATGTATTCGGCGGCGCAATTTCTGACCCCCGACGACACCCTGGAACAGGCGCAACTGAACAAACTGGAGCGCATCTGCCAGAAGCTTGCGCTCAAGCCTGAAGACCACCTGCTGGAAATCGGCACCGGCTGGGGCAGCATGGCGCTGTATGCGGCGCAGCACTACGGGTGCCAGGTCACCACCACGACCTTGTCCAAGGAGCAGTTTGCCTACACCGAAAAACGCATCGCGGCGTTGGGCTTGCAGAATCAAGTCACTCTGTTGTTGCAGGACTACCGCGACCTCAACGGCCACTACGACAAGCTGGTGTCCATTGAGATGATCGAAGCGGTGGGCCATCGCTTCCTGCCCACCTACTTCAAGCAATGCGCGCAGTTGCTCAAGAGCGATGGCCTGATGCTGCTGCAGGCCATCACCATTCGTGACCAACGGTACGAGCAGGCCAAGCGCAACGTCGATTTTATCCAGCGCTATATCTTCCCCGGCGGCGCCCTGCCCTGCGTGCAGAAGATGCTGGAGATCGTCAGCCGCGACACCGACATGAACCTGATGCACATGGAAGATTTCGGCCTGCATTACGCACGCACCCTGCGCCTGTGGCATGACAACTTTCGCCGCGCCCATGGCCGGCTTGGGGAATTGGGCTACGACGAGTATTTCCTGCGCTTGTGGGAGTTTTACCTGTGCTACTGCGAGGGGGGGTTTATGGAGCGCACCATTGGCACCGCACAGTTACTGTTGGCCAAACCGGCCGCGCTCAACCCGCCGCTGCTCGGACGCTTCAATGCTTAAACCCCTGGCCAATGCCGCGCTGTTTCAGTGCGGCTGGTTTGCCTGTGTGCTGGGGGGCAATGGCCCTTGGCTGTTGGTGGGCGTGGCCGTGCTGGCCATCCACCTGCTGTGGATAAGTGGCTGGTCCAAGGACGGGCAGGTGATCCTCGCCATCACCTTGTTGGGGACCGTGGTCGACACGTCGCTGCGTACATTCGGTGTGTTTCATTTCAGCATGCCGGGGCCGCTGATTCCGATCTGGCTGATACTGCTGTGGGCCGTGCTGGCGACCACGCTGCGCCACTGCCTGGCCTGGAGCGCACTGCCCTGGTGGCGCGCCAGCCTGTTGGGCGCCGTGGGTGGGCCGCTGTCGTATTACGCGGGCAGCCAGTTGGCCGGAGTGAGTTTCGGCTACGCGACGGCACCGACGTTGATTGACCTGGCCGTGCTCTGGGCCTTGCTGTTTCCTGTATTGCACTGGATCGCCGACCAGCTCGGGCATTGACGTCCGTCAGAGCATTCATACGCGCATCACCGGCTTGCCTTACACTGCGCGCCTATGACCAACATCCCCCACACCCAAATCGCCGAACCCGCCGTCACCTGCTCGACATGCGCGGCCTGCTGCTGCCAGTTGGAAGTGATGTTGATCACCGACACCGGCGTGCCTGAGCGTTATATCGACACCGATGAGTGGGGCGGCGAAGTGATGCTGCGCCTGGACGACGGTTGGTGCGCTGCGTTGGATCGGGACACGATGATGTGCACGATCTATGAGCGGCGGCCGTTGATTTGCCGGGAGTTCGAAATGGGCGCGCCGGAGTGCCTGGAAGAGCGGCAGGGGATTGCCACTGCTTACCGCTGATTCTGAGAGAGTAGAGATCCAAATGTGGGAGGGGGCTTGCCCCCGATGGCGGTGTATCAGTACCCGATGTACTGACTGACACTCAGCTATCGGGGGCGAGCCCCCTTCCACATTTGAGAAGGGCTACAGCGCCAGGGTGTAGTGCAGCGAGTAGCTCTCTACCCCGTCGTTATTGCTGCTGATGCCGGCGTTGGAATAGTGGATGGCTCGAATGCCCACCTCATGCCCACCGGCAAAGCGCAGGCCGGCGCCCACGCGGTCTTCGAACTGGAAGGCCTGACCGATGTTGTTGTCTTCCAACTTGGTGCGCGAGAACACTGCCACACCAATGCCCGCTTCGATGTAGGGCTTGACCGTCTCCCCGGCAAACTCATACACAAACACCGGTGAGAACGACAGGCTGCTGGCACTGGCGCGCTTGTCACCGTCCCAATAGGTGTAGGCGCCGCTCCAATAACCGGTCAATCGGCCCGTATCGCTCTGCCACCAGCTTTTGTCCCAATCCGATGTCAGCCCCAGCCGATAGGTCATGGTCGAATCACTGGTGCTCCCCACACCCAATTCCAGGCCGGCGGCCTGGGCCGAAATAGAGTGTCCTACCACGACGGCCGCAATCGCAGCCAAACAGAACAAGCGCTTCATAAGAAACATCCTTTCCGAACGAAGTTATATGGTTTTATACAAGCTAACTCGCTATAGAAGCTGGCGCATACTCGGAAGTTCCAGCACATAACGCCGTTTTTCACGAATTTTTCACGCAGTGAAGCTTCGCACAACCCCGTGATGTTTCCATAGTGTCGGTAGGATATTTCTTAGGTGATACACATCGCCGCTGGTCCAGAACTGGGCTGGCGCAGGGTTGCCGACGGCCAACAGGTCGCGCTCGCCCAGCAAACGCTTGAGTTGGCGGGCCACGGCAGCGCCGGTGTCGATGAGGATAATGCTGGGGGGCAGCATCTGCGCCAGAAGCGGCTTGAGGAAGGGATAGTGGGTGCAGCCGAGGATGATGGTGTCGCAGCCAGCGCTGAGCAACGGCTCGACATAGCCCTGCAACATTAGGCGCAGGGCCGAGCTGTTGAGGTCGCCGGCCTCGATCAACTCCACCAAGCCAGGACAAGGTTGGGTGATCACGCGCACGTCGGTGGCAAAACGATCCAGCAGGGCGGCGAACTTGGCGCTTTGCAGCGTGCCGGTAGTGGCGAGTACACCGACCACGCCACTGCGGGTCGCCGCCGCTGCGGGTTTGACCGCAGGCTCCATGCCCACCAGTGGCCACTCGGGATAGTCCTGGCGCAAATCAGCCACGGCGGCGACGGTGGCGGTATTGCAGGCGATCACAAACGCCTTGGCGCCCTTCTCGCGCAAAAACGCGGCGACTTGCCGAGAACGCTCAAGAATAAAGGCCGGGCTCTTCTCGCCGTAGGGAATATGGCCGCAATCGGCCACGTACAGCAGCGACTCGTGGGGCAGCAGTTGCTGGATCTCTTCAAGCACCGATAAGCCGCCGACGCCGGAATCGAACACACCGATGGGCGCGTCCTTAACCATTGCGAGGCCCGCATACGCTACAACCGGGGTCGCGCTTGACGCGCAACTCGCGAAACCGTGTGGTCAGTGCATCGATTAGCAACAAACGGCCCACCAGTGGCTCGCCAAAACCGGCGAGCAGCTTCAAGGCTTCCAACGCCTGAAGGCTGCCGACCACCCCCACCAACGGGCCAACCACACCCGCTTCGCTGCAGGTCAATTCGGTGTCGCTGCCGTGCCCATATAAACAGTGGTAGCACGGGCTTTCAGCGCGACGAGGGTCAAACACCGACAACTGCCCTTCAAGGCGAATCGCCGCGCCGCTGATCAGCGGCTTGGCGGCGACCACGCAAGCGGCATTCACGGCTTCGCGCGTGGAAAAGTTGTCGCTGCAATCAAGCACCACGTCCACCGCCGCCACCGCGGTTGCGAGTGAATCGGCATCCAGGGCGGTGCGATGGGCGACCAGTTTGATCTCGGGGTTGATCGCCGTTAGACGACGCGTGGCCGAGTCGACCTTGGCCTGCCCGACGCTGTCGGTGTCGTGGATGATCTGGCGCTGCAGGTTGGTGAGGTCGACTGTATCGAAGTCCGCCAAATGCAACTCACCGACACCTGCAGCGGCCAAGTACAGCGCAACAGGCGCGCCCAGGCCGCCGAGGCCAATGATCAGCGCACGAGCGTTTTTCAACCGCAATTGACCGTCGATGTCGACATGTTGCAACAGAATCTGTCGGCTATAGCGCAACAGCTCTTGATCGGTCAGCACGGCCGGCGTCCCAGGGTGATGCGTTCGTGGCCACCAAGGTCGATGCGGCTGTGCACCTCGTCGAAACCTTCGTTGAGTAAAAGATCTCGCACGGCCGACGCCTGGTCGTACCCGTGTTCAAGCAACAGCCAGCCACCGGCGCTCAAATAGGCCGGAGCCTCTTTGATGATGTGGCGTAAATCGTCCAGGCCATCCTGCCCCGCCACCAGCGCGCTGGCTGGTTCAAACCGCACATCACCGGCCACCAGGTGTGGGTCGTTGGCGGCAATATACGGCGGGTTGCTGATGATCAGGTCGTAGGTACGGCCTTGCAGGGCGCTGAACCAATGGCTGTTCAGCACCGTGGCATTATTGAGGTGCAGGCGCTGGCGATTGCGTTCGGCCAGGGCCACGGCTTCCAGCACGCGGTCAACGCCGGTGACGTGCCAGGCTGGGCGCTCGCTGGCCAACGCCAAGGCAATAGCGCCACTGCCGGTGCCAAGGTCGAGCACCTGGGTGGGCGTGGCTGGCAACAATTCCAGCGCGGCTTCCACCAGCAATTCAGTATCGGGGCGCGGAATCAATGTGTGAGGCGCGACTTCCAGGTCAAGCTTCCAGAAGCCTTGCTGGCCGAGGATATACGCCACCGGCTCACCGCCCCGGCGGCGTTGTAGATAATCGGCAAAGGTCAGCGCGGCTTCGCTGCTGACGATTTTTTCCGGCCAGGTGTGCAGATAGCTTCGGGACTTGCCCAGCGCAGCCGCCAGCAACAATTCGGCATCCAGGCGCGCCGTGGGCGAATCAGGCAGATCGGCGGCGCGCAGCAGGCTGGCGATGATGGTCATTTATTCACCTATCGCCGCTAACTGATCGGCCTGGTATTCGGCAAGCAAGGGCTCGATCACCGCGTCGACGCCACCCGCGAGGATTTCGTCCAGGGAATACAGGGTGAGGTTGACCCGGTGGTCGGTCACCCGGCCCTGGGCAAAGTTGTAGGTACGGATGCGCTCGGAGCGGTCGCCCGACCCCACCAGCAACTTGCGCTCGCTGGCAATCGCGTTGGCCGCGGCACTGGTTTGCTGGTCATTGAGCTTGGCCGACAGCCAGGACATGGCCCGCGCACGGTTCTTGTGCTGAGAACGTTCTTCCTGGCACTCCACCACAATGCCCGACGGCAAGTGGGTGATACGGATAGCGGAGTCGGTTTTGTTGACGTGCTGACCACCAGCGCCCGACGAGCGGTAAGTGTCGACCCGCAAGTCGGCCGGGTTGATCTCGATGGCTTCCTGCTCGTCCGGCTCAGGCAACACGGCCACGGTGCACGCAGAGGTGTGGATACGGCCTTGGGACTCAGTGGCCGGCACCCGCTGCACGCGGTGGGCGCCTGACTCGAATTTCAGCTTGCCGTAGACGTTGTCGCCTTCAACCCGCGCGATAACTTCTTTATAGCCGCCATGTTCGCCCTCGTTTTCCGAGAGAATCTCCACGCGCCAACCGCGACGCTCGGCGTAGCGCGAATACATGCGGAACAGGTCGCCGGAGAAGATCGCCGCCTCATCACCGCCGGTGCCGGCGCGGATTTCGAGGAACACGTTGCGCCCGTCGTTAGGGTCTTTGGGCAGCAACATGCGTTGCAGGTCACCTTCCAGCGCGACGAGTTTTTCTTTGGCTTCGCGGACTTCTTCCACCGCCATTTCGCGCATGTCCGGGTCGCTGTCCTTGAGCAGCGCTTGGGCGCCTTCGAGGTCGGCCTGGGTTTTCAACCATTGCCCATAGGTGGTGACAATCGGCTCAACTTCCGCGTATTCCTTGGAATAGGTGCGGAACTTGGTTTGATCGGAGATGACTTCGCCATCGCCGAGCAAGGCGGTCAGTTCTTCGAAACGGTCCTGGAGCACGTCCAGTTTATTGAGCAGTGACGCTTTCATTGCGGTTTTTTATCCGAAGAGCTTTCTGACGCGCCCTCACCGAGGGCAAAGAGTTCCTGGGCCATGGCCAGCGCATCGAGGCGGCCTTCGGCGGTAAGCTTTTTCAACTGAACACTGGGTGCATGGAGCAACTTATTAGTGAGGCCGCGCGCCAGTTGCATCAGCACTTCTTCGGCGCTGCTGCCGTTGGCCAATAAACGCTGGGCCTTGATCAATTCTTCGTCGCGCAGGCGTTCGCCCTGCTGACGATACGCCTTGAGCACATCCACCGCCGCCAGTTCACGCAGGCGCACCATGAAATCTTCGGCCCCGGTGCTGACCATTTCCTCGGCAGCCTGGGCAGCGCCCTGGCGACTCTTGAGGTTTTCGGCGACCACTTCATGCAAGTCGTCGACGCTATAGAGGTAAACGTCGTCCAACTCGCCGACTTCGGGCTCGATATCGCGGGGAACAGCGATATCCACCATGAAAATCGGCTTGTGCTTGCGCAGTTTCAACGCGCTTTCCACCGCACCCTTGCCAAGAATCGGCAACTGGCTGGCGGTGGAGCTGATGACGATATCGCTGCGCACCAGCTCGGCCGGGATATCCGCCAGCAGCACAGCATGGGCGCCGAACTGTTCGGCGAGGATGCTCGCTCGCTCCAACGTTCGATTGGCAACGACGATACGCTTTACCCCCAGATCGTGCAGATGGCGGGCGACCAGGGTGATGGTCTCGCCAGCGCCAATCAACAAGGCCTGACTACGTTGCAAATCACTGAAAATCTGTTTGGCCAGGCTGACGGCAGCAAAAGCCACAGAGACCGGGTTTTCACCAATGGCGGTATCAGTGCGCACTTGCTTGGCAGAATTGAACGTGGCCTGGAACAACCGGCCCAGCAACGGGCCGACGGTACCGGCCTCACGCGCAACAGCGTAGGCAGACTTCATCTGGCCGAGAATCTGCGGCTCACCCAAGACCAACGAATCGAGACCTGACGCCACACGCATCATGTGACGAACTGCCGCATCCTCTTCGTGCACATAAGCGCTGGCGCGCAGGTCGTCGAGGCTCAAATGGTGGTAATCGGCCAGCCAGCGCAGTACGACATCCGCTGAAAGATGTTCCTGCTCTATATAAAGCTCGCTGCGATTGCAGGTCGAAAGGATCGCAGCTTCGCGGCTGTCGGTGAGCCGGCAGAGCTGCTGCAAGGCCTCAACCAACTGCTCAGGCGTAAACGCCACGCGCTCGCGCACGTCTACAGAGGCAGTCTTGTGGTTAATACCGAGTGCGAGGAAGGCCATTCAATATCGCTGATGATGTCGGGAAGCCGACAATTGTCCTACTTCGAAAGATTCAGAACAACCACCGTCGTCTATTGTCCCTATACCTTGTGCCTATAAATACACCAACTGAGACTCGGTTATGTTTGACCGAAGGCTTGTGTCATGATGATCCGACCGCAGGTTAGTCGTCCTCTTCCTATATGAATAGATCCTCCGCGTTGCTCCTTGCTCTTGTTTTCCTCAGCGGCTGCCAGGCTATGGCCCCCGTGTCGCCGGACGCTACGCCGCCGGTGGAAGACAACACCCCCGCCCCTGAAAAGCCCAAGGTTTACTCCTCGTTCAGTGAAGAAACGGTGTTCAGCCTGCTCAGCGCAGAGCTGGCCGGCCAGCGCAATCGTTTTGATATTGCCCTGGATAACTACGTGACCCAGGCCATCAACACACAGGACCCGGGGATTTCCGAGCGGGCGTTTCGCATCGCCGAGTACCTGGGGGCGGACCAGGCCGCGTTGGACACGTCGCTGATTTGGGCGAAAAATGCGCCGGACGACCTCGAAGCGCAACGCGCCGCAGCCATTCAATTGGCACGTGCAGGGCGCTATGACGACTCCATGGTTTATATGGAGAAGGTGCTGCAGGGCAAGGGCGACACCCATTTCGACTTCCTCGCGCTGTCGGCTGCCGACACCGACCAGGACACCCGCAATGGCCTGATGAAGAGCTTCGACCGCCTGCTGCAAAAGCATCCGAAGAACAGCCAGCTTATTTTTGGCAAGGCCTTGCTGCTGCAACAGGACGATGAAGCGGACGCTGCATTGAAATTGCTGGAGCAGAATCCGCCGGATGAAGGCGAGATTGCCCCCATACTGCTGCGCGCACGCTTGCTGCAAAACCTCAATCGAGGCAAGGAAGCGATTCCGCTGCTGGAAAAAAACATCAAGAAGTACCCGGAAGACAAACGCCTGCGCCTGACGTACGCACGCATGTTGGTCGAACAGGACCGCATGGAAGACGCCAAAGTGCAGTTCGCTAACCTGGTGCAGCAGTACCCGGACGACGACGAATTGCGTTACTCCCTGGCGCTGGTCTGCCTGGAGGCCAAGGCCTGGGACGAGGCCAAGGGTTACCTTGAAGAGTTGATCCAGCGCGAAAGCCATGTGGACTCGGCGCACCTGAACCTGGGCCGTATTGCTGAAGAGAAAAACGACCCACAAGCCGCCTTGCTCGAATACGCCCAGGTCGGCCCCGGCAATGACTACCTGCCCGCCCAATTGCGCCAGGCCGATATTTTGATGAACAACGGTCGCACCGACGAGGCGGAAAAGCGCTTGGCTGCGGCGCGGGATGCCGAACCGGATTACGCGATCCAGTTGTATCTGATTCAGGCCGAAACCTTGTCGGCCAACAATCAGGGCGAGCGTGCCTGGAAACTGCTGCAACAAGCCTTGTTGCAATTCCCAGACGACTTGAACCTGCTCTATACCCGCGCCATGCAAGCGGAAAAACGCAATGACCTGACGCAGATGGAAAAAGACCTGCGCCTGATCATCAAGCGCGACCCGGACAACGCCATGGCACTCAATGCCTTGGGATACACATTATCTGACCGCACCACGCGCTACGACGAAGCCAAGGTCTTGATCGAACAAGCCCACACGCTCAACCCGGAAGACCCGGCCGTACTCGACAGCCTGGGCTGGGTGAATTACCGCCTGGGCAACCTGGACGAGGCTGAGCGCCTGCTGCGCCTGGCGCTGGAACGCTTCCCCGACCAAGAAGTCGCCGCCCACCTGGGCGAAGTGCTGTGGGCCAACGGCAAGCAGCGCGAAGCGCGACAAATCTGGGAAAAATTCCTCAAGGAACAACCCGAAAGCCCCATCCTGCGCAGCACCATCAAGCGCCTGACCGGTTCCGAGACCCTTTAAGCTTATGTTTTTGCGCCACGTTGTAGTATTCAGCCTTATTGCCATGCTCGCCGGTTGCGCCGGCTTCGGTGCCCGCGAATCTGTTGAAGGCCAGGGCAACCCGGCGCAATGGAAACAACATAAAGATCAGCTCAGCAGCATCGACGGCTGGCAGATCGAAGGTAAAGTGGGGGTTCGCGCGCCGAAAGATTCCGGCAGTGGCACGTTGTTTTGGCTGCAACGCCAGGACTATTACGATATTCGCCTGTCCGGCCCCTTGGGCCGAGGCGCAGCACGTCTAACCGGTCGACCGGGGCAAGTAAGCCTCGAAGTCGCCAATCAGGGCCGTTATGAAGCGACCTCACCCGAGGCGCTGTTAGAAGAACAGATTGGCTGGAAATTACCGGTATCCCATCTTGTGTGGTGGGTGCGCGGCTTGCCGGCGCCCGACAGCAAGAGCCGCCTGGGCCTCAACGGTGACAGCCGCCTGGCCACCCTTGAGCAGGATGGCTGGCAGGTTGAATACTTGAGCTATGTAGAACAAAACGGTTACTGGCTGCCCGAACGCATAAAGCTGCATGGCACCGACCTTGACGTCACGTTGGTGATCAAGGACTGGCAACCGCGCAAATTGGGGCAATAACGTGACCGTAGAACGCCTGACCCTGCCCTCCCCCGCAAAACTCAATCTGATGCTGCACATTCTGGGTCGCCGTGAAGACGGCTACCACGAGTTGCAGACGCTGTTTCAATTTCTCGATTACGGCGATGAGCTGACCTTCGCCGTTCGCGATGATGGCGTGATCAAGCTGCACACCGAATTCGAAGGCGTGCCTCACGACAGCAACCTGATCGTGAAGGCAGCCAAAAAACTTCAGGCGCAATCCGGCAGTTCGCTCGGCATCGACATCTGGATCGATAAAATCTTGCCCATGGGCGGCGGTATCGGGGGCGGCAGTTCAAACGCGGCCACCACATTGCTGGGTCTGAATCACCTGTGGCAGCTGGGCTGGGACCATGACCGCCTCGCAGCGCTGGGCCTGGCACTGGGCGCTGACGTGCCGGTTTTCGTGCGTGGACACGCCGCATTTGCTGAGGGTGTCGGCGAAATATTGACCCCTGTAGAGCCCGAAGAGCCGTGGTATGTCGTGCTTGTGCCGCAAGTATCTGTAAGTACAGCAGAAATTTTTTCAGATCCGTTGTTGACACGTAACTCTGATCCCATTAAAGTGCGCCCCGTTCCCAAGGGAAACAGTCGAAATGACTGCTTACCGGTTGTAGCAAGGCGTTATCCAGAGGTACGTAACGCTTTGAATTTGTTAGGTAATTTTACCGAAGCAAAATTAACCGGAACTGGAAGTTGTGTGTTTGGGGGCTTCCCAAGCAAAGCTGAAGCTGATAAAGTCTCGGCCCTTCTTACAGAGACCCTTACAGGGTTTGTAGCAAAGGGAAGCAACGTTTCGATGTTGCATCGCAAGCTGCAAAGTCTGCTCTAAAAGGAACCGAGTGTTAGGCACTCGTTGCAACAGATACAGGGGCGTCGCCAAGCGGTAAGGCAGCAGGTTTTGATCCTGCCATGCGTTGGTTCGAATCCAGCCGCCCCTGCCATTTTCTATACTCATCCAGGTTACCCTCAGCCTCTAGGTACTGCGCGTGTCCAAGATGATGGTCTTTACGGGGAATGCTAACCCCGATCTGGCTCGGCGTGTTGTACGTCAGCTGCATATCCCTCTCGGTGACATCTCTGTCGGTAAGTTCTCCGACGGTGAAATTACAGCCGAGATCAATGAAAACGTCCGCGGTAAAGACGTCTTCATTATTCAGCCGACTTGCGCTCCGACCAACGATAACCTGATGGAACTCGTCGTGATGGCTGATGCCTTCCGCCGCTCCTCAGCGACTCGAATCACAGCTGTAATCCCTTACTTTGGTTATGCCCGTCAGGATCGCCGTCCGCGTTCTGCACGTGTGGCTATCAGCGCGAAAGTCGTCGCTGACATGCTGACCGTGGTAGGTATCGACCGTGTTCTCACGGTTGACCTGCACGCTGACCAAATCCAGGGGTTTTTCGATATCCCGGTAGATAACATCTACGGCTCCCCCGTTCTGGTGGATGACATCGAAGACCAGCGCTTTGAAAACCTGATGATCGTGTCCCCGGACATTGGCGGCGTCGTGCGTGCACGGGCTGTTGCCAAATCCCTGGGCGTGGACCTCGGGATCATCGACAAACGCCGTGAGAAAGCCAATCACTCTGAAGTGATGCATATCATCGGTGATGTCGAAGGGCGTACCTGTATTCTGGTTGATGACATGGTCGACACCGCCGGCACCCTGTGCCACGCGGCGAAAGCCTTGAAAGAGCACGGTGCAGCAAAAGTCTTCGCCTACTGCACACACCCTGTGCTGTCGGGCCGAGCGATCGAGAACATCGAGAACTCCATGCTGGACGAATTGGTGGTGACTAACACCATCCCGTTGTCCGCAGCTGCTCAAGCCTGTTCGCGTATCCGTCAACTGGATATCGCACCGGTAGTTGCCGAGGCGGTCCGCCGCATCAGCAATGAAGAATCGATCAGTGCGATGTTCCGTTAAGGGTCAAACCTTCGGAACACCTCACTGACGAAAAGCGCCCCGCCCCAGCATTGTGTTGGGGCGGGGCTTTTTTGCCCATATCGCCTTTAGCGCTGGTCGCAAACGCTGGGGCGAATGTGGTTATTTTGGAGATACAACATGAACGATTTTACTCTGAATGCTGAAGCGCGTTCCGACCTGGGGAAAGGTGCGAGCCGCCGCCTGCGTCGTCTCGCAAGCCTGGTTCCAGCTGTAGTTTACGGTGGCGAAAAAGCCCCTGAATCCATCAGCATGCTGGCCAAAGAAATCGCCAAACTGCTCGAAAACGACGCTGCCTACAGCCACGTTATCGAACTGAACGTTGGCGGCAAGAAGCAGAACGTCATCATCAAGGCTCTGCAACGTCACCCGTCCAAGGGTCACGTACTGCACGCTGACTTCGTACGCGTCGTAGCTGGCCAGAAACTGACCGCTGTCGTGCCTGTGCACTTTGTTGGTGAAGAAGCTCCGGTCAAGAAAGGTGGCGTTGTTTCCCACACTACTACCGAGATCGAAGTAAGCTGCCTGCCGAAAGATCTGCCTGAGTTCATCGAAGTCGACCTGTCGGCTGCTGAAATCGGCACCATCATTCACCTGTCCGACCTTAAGGCCCCTAAAGGCGTTGAGTTCGTTGCACTGGCTCACAACGACGACAAGGCTGTTGCCAACGTCCACGCGCCACGTGTTGTAGCTGAAGATGAAGAAGGCGAAACCGCTGCAGAGTAAATCTCTCTGCAACGTCGGAGCTTGAGGCAACATCGCGGACCGAAACGTAGCGAGAAAGCGGGCGATAACGCGAAGTTTATCTCTGGATAAGTGAGCTCCTGTCGTCCACTTTCGCCGCACTACCGTTGCGGCGATGTTACCCACAACTCCAAAGGAAGGGCCCCTGTCGTGACTGCCATTAAACTGATCGTTGGCCTGGGAAATCCAGGCGCCGAATACGAACAGACCCGGCATAACGCGGGGGCCCTTTTTGTTGAGCGTATCGCCCATGCACAGAATGTGAACCTTGTGGCCGATCGCAAATATTTCGGCCTGACCGGGCGTTTTTCGCACCAGGGTCAGGATGTTCGTCTGCTGATTCCCACCACCTACATGAACCGCAGCGGCCAGGCTGTCGCGGCGCTTGCGAATTTCTTTCGGATCAAACCCGAAGAGATCCTGGTGGCCCATGACGAACTGGACCTGCCACCCGGCGTTGCCAAGCTCAAGCTGGGCGGCGGGCATGGCGGGCACAACGGCCTGCGCGACATCATCGCGCAGTTGGGCAATCAGAATAATTTCTACCGTCTGCGGCTCGGCATTGGCCACCCAGGCGTTGCCAGTATGGTTTCAAATTTCGTCCTGGGTCGTGCGCCACGCGCCGAACAGGAAAAACTCGATGCCAGCATCGACTTTGCCCTCGGCGTGCTGCCGGATATCTTCGCCGGTGAATGGAACCGCGCGATGAAAAACCTGCACAGCCAGAAGGCCTGACTCTTACCGAGGGGAAACACCATGGGATTCAATTGCGGCATCGTCGGCCTGCCCAACGTCGGCAAATCCACCCTGTTCAACGCACTGACCAAGTCCGGTATTGCGGCGGAGAACTTCCCCTTCTGCACCATCGAACCCAACAGCGGTATCGTGCCGATGCCGGATGCTCGCCTGGATGCCCTGGCAGCCATCGTCAATCCGAAGCGCATCCTGCCGACCACCATGGAATTCGTCGACATCGCTGGCTTGGTGGCTGGCGCGTCGAAAGGTGAAGGCCTGGGTAACAAGTTCCTGGCCAACATCCGTGAAACCGATGCCATCGCCCACGTGGTCCGCTGCTTTGAAGACGAGAACGTCATTCACGTCTCCAACAGCGTCGACCCAAAACGCGACATCGAGATCATCGACCTGGAACTGATCTTCGCCGACCTCGACAGCTGCGAGAAGCAACTGCAGAAAGTTGCGCGCAACGCCAAGGGTGGCGACAAGGACGCAGTGGTCCAGAAGGGCCTGCTGGAGCAATTGATCGCGCACTTCACTGAAGGCAAGCCTGCTCGCAGCCTGATGAAGAACATGGGTGTAGACGAGAAGGCTGTGATCAAAGGTTTCCACCTGCTCACTACCAAGCCGGTGATGTACATCGCCAACGTGGCTGAAGACGGTTTCGAGAACAACCCGTTGCTGGACGTGGTCAAGGCTATCGCCGACGAAGAAGGCGCCATCGTGGTGCCGGTGTGCAACAAGATCGAAGCAGAAATTGCCGAGCTCGATGACGGCGAAGAAAAAGACATGTTCCTTGAGGCTCTGGGCCTGGAAGAGCCTGGCCTGAACCGCGTGATCCGTGCCGGCTATGAAATGCTCAACTTGCAGACCTACTTCACTGCCGGCGTAGAAGAAGTACGTGCGTGGACCGTCAAGGTCGGCGCTACCGCGCCACAGGCTGCCGGTGTGATCCACACCGACTTCGAAAAAGGCTTTATTCGTGCCGAGGTGATCGCGTACAACGACTTCATCCAGTTCAAAGGTGAGGCCGGTGCCAAGGAAGCGGGTAAATGGCGTCTGGAAGGCAAGGAATACATCGTAAAAGATGGCGACGTGATGCACTTCCGTTTTAACGTGTAAGCGCCACAGCAGCGAATAAAAGCCGATGCCCTGCATCGGCTTTTTTGTGGGTGCCATTTTTATTCTTTACATACTCGCACACACTAAACGTACAGCCAAGAACAAGCCTCATCCAACGCAAAGCGTTAATCCATCGAACTATTCACTGCAAATAAAAGACATACCTTACACCTAATAGCGCTTACGCCCCCAAAGCGCTCTTGCACTTTCTACGCGCTTATATATCTGGCTTTAACAGCAACTTACCCTGCTCGCAAACACAATGACAACTATGGGTGTTTCCGGTTTACTGGCGCCGACTTCACCCCTGGAAGTAGCAACAGCAGCGGAGCAATAACTTTATGCTGGCCCGTGACCAGAGCACACCCATCAACGATAACCCCTTCTTTGACTGCCCTGACATCGAATCCACCATCAGTACTACCGCGCCGCTCAATATTGATGTGCTGTTACTTGGAGAAACAGGTACGGGCAAAGACACCCTGGCACAACGCATACATTGCTTATCGGGACGCAAAGGCAACTTCGTTGCGGTCAACTGTGCTGCCATACCGGAAACCCTTGCAGAGAGCCAGTTGTTCGGCGTCAACAGCGGCGCCTACACCGGCGCGATGCAGTCGCGAGCCGGCTTTGTAGAAGCCGCCCACCTAGGCACCCTGTACCTCGATGAAATCGATAGCATGCCGCTGTCGCTCCAGGCAAAACTGCTGCGGGTGCTGGAATGCCGCGGTGTTGAGCGCCTGGGCTCGACTCGATTCATCCGGGTGGATATGCGGGTAATCGCTTCTGCCCAGCAGTCCTTGCTTGAAATGGTGGAACGAGGTGCCTTCCGACGTGATCTGTATTTCCGCCTCAATGTCATCAATATTCATCTTCCTCCTCTGCGTGAGCGCAGGGAGTTCATCATCCCTTTGTTCCTGAACATGGTCAAACAAGAGGCAGACACCTTTAAGTGCTCCGTGCAGCCCCCCGCAGGCACGCTACTGCAGCAACTACTTTGTCACCGATGGCTTGGGAATGTCCGCGAGCTTCGCTCCGCTGCCAAACGCTTCGTTTTGGGTTTACCCCCGTTCCCTGTAAGTCTTGAGCCACATGCAGCAACAAATTTGAAAACACGCTTGCAACAGATCGAAAAAGCATTGATTGAAGAGTCACTACAGCGGCATAAACATAGAGTCGACAAAGTAGCTACAGAGTTAGGGGTTGCCCGTCGCACGCTTTACTATCGAATGAACCAACTGAAAATAATCTCTCATGAAACCAAGCTGAAAGACTCAAGTTGACTCCAGCCTACTGCCTGATGATTTCAAATGAGTCCGAAACATCCACAAACATATGCTGAATATAGATCAGGAACGAACCTCACATTATCGGCCACCTAGATCCCGAGCGTCCGAGACCGCTCAAACATCGCGCAGACAAATATTAAACTCTGTCTGCCCAATCTATCGAATACAAAGGTAATTCTATGTCTACAGTAAATCGGTCGCTTGACAGCATTGCAAACTGGGCCAGAAACGAAAATGAAAAAAATGCGATAGAAAAAATAGAGAAAGGCGTCGAGGACGGGAAAAAAACTACAAAAATCGAAATTGCCAACTCGGCGTTGACAATGTTAGGCAAGGTGCAGTTACCACGTTAATCAATACCGCCCTCCCTTGTCGATGCGGCCGGGGGGGACACCACTGTCACCACAAGCGCTGCAACTGACATATTCCAGAGAGTTTCCTATGTATATCTACAACGCAGATCGCTTGGCGCCAGAGTCCAGCGGTACTCGGGCGGATTCGCCCGCGGCATTTAACGAGACTTCCGACATCAACTTTTTCAACGCGCAACTGAATCTCACCGCAGAGCCCGCCAAAAGAGTCAGCCCCGCTGCGCCCAGTAATCTATTAAACCTGAGCATTCCTGAGTCGGCGGCCGGACGCGTGAAAAGAGGAATGCGCGACAGGCTACAGGATAAGCAGACCAAGGACGCCCACGCCCTGCCCCAATCATTGGCCCTCGCGAACCTTGAAGTGGTGGGCCGGGTCAAGATGCTCGGTATGCTGGTGAAAGGCGTCGATAAAATCGCCACCATGGGATAGCCGCATGCATCGCTATCTATCCGTCACACTGCTTTGTTTATCGACGTTGATATTGACAGGCTGCGGTGAGAGCGTGGAGCTTCACCGCCAACTCTCGGAACAGGAGGCCAACGAAGTCATTGCTGAGTTGGCGGACAAGCAGATCCGCGCCCAGAAGATTCCGGCAAAGGACGGCGTGGTTGTTCGCGTTCGGGCAAACGACATCAGCCGAGCTGTTCGTACGTTAGAGGCCGTAGGCCTGCCCAAAGTGGCCCGCTCTACCTTGGGGGATATCTTTCGTAAGGAAGGGGTGATTTCTACACCGCTGGAAGAGCGTGCACGCTACATCTACGCACTGTCCCAGGAGCTGGAAGCCACGTTATCGAACATCGATGGGGTGATCGTTGCCCGTGTGCATGTTGTGCTGCCTGAGCGAGTGGCACCCGGCGAACCTGTGCAGCCGGCGTCCGCCTCCGTGTTTATCAAGCATGATCCGCGGCTGGACCCGGACAACATTCAACCCCGCGTACGCAGAATGGTGGCCAGCAGCATTCCAGGCATGGCTTCAGCGATAGAGAACACGCAAAAACTGACCGTCGTTTTCGTACCCGCAACTGCCTATCAAGAGCAGCAGCAACTCACCTACTTCGGGCCCTTCCTGGTACCGGGGCAAGATCTGGGGTTCTGGCGCACCACCCTCATGGCCCCCCTGATCGTGCTCATACTGGGCGGCACTGTCTGGTTATTCTGGCGCCGACGGTCCGCGAACACCCAGCCGGTAGAACCGGCAATCGCGCACGCTAATGAATAACGACCTCACCTGGGTACGGTGGTGGGTTTCACCCTGGGAAAACGCCCACCGCGACTGGCGCGCCCAAAAGGGCTTTGTGCAAACAGAGGCGCTTTCAAGGGCTCATCATCAACAGGTGAGCCGTCTGTTCGGGATCGAGCCAGAACTTCCTCCTCCCCCCTCGGCCCCGGTTTTGCAACTGGTACTGTCCTGTAACCAACAACAAGATCTCGCTCTGCTGTTAGTCAAAGAGATATGCAATCCAAGCAACGACAGCCGCGTGAACGAGGAGCTGCGCCGCTGGTGTCAGCGCCTGGCCAAGGCACTGGCACCCGCCCCGATTTTGGTGAATGTCGACGACCCGCTGCATTGCCTGCGCGCATGGGTCTCACCTGCGACCTGGCAGCGGTTGCGCTTGAGCTTTGACCGTCACCGGGTACTTGACGTAGAAGCATACCCAAGGCTGCTCAACGCCCATGACCGCTTGGACACCCTGTGGCAAGCCGCGCTCTGGCGCGCCACTTCAACGACCGTCAATGAAACTCCAGACCTGCCCTCGTGAGAACACCCCGCATGTTTTGCGCCCAGAAAATCGAACTGCACACCGTCACCGACAATCTGCCTACAACCCTGATCCCTAGGGAAATGCTCGCCGACTACACACAGGCCAGTCATCTGATCGAGCATGCCCGAGCCCAGGCAAGCACGCTCATGCTCCAGGCCGAAGTCCAGTGCGAGCGGATCCTGGAAAATGCAGGCACTCATTTCTGGCAACGTGCCAATACCCAATTGCAGCGCTGGGAGCTGGAACGCCGGGCAATGCAAGACAGCCTGGAACAGGTCGCCACCTCCGTGATCAACACCGCACTACGCAGTTTCCTGGATGAGACGCTGCCCGCTCAACGCATCTCGGTGCTGCTCAACCAACTGTTGGCCGCTCAACTACCGCCCATTAAGGCGACCCTGCTGTGTCATCCACAGGACCGAGAAATCGTCGAGCAATGGCTGGTTCGCCTCGGTGATGTTCCCTGGGTACTTCGAGTCGAAAACGAAGTTAACGCTCAGTCATTGTTGCTCGAAACAGACGACGGCGCCTTTCATGTCAATTGGACCAACGCCCTGGACCATCTGATACCTGTCACGGCCAGCCCCCCCTGAGTAACTCCTAGCGTTGATGTGCGCTGTTTTTTCACAAATGCCATCAGTCGATGGAACCTGTTACGCATCAGCGGCCACACATGAAGCAGCAATCTACTGGAGACAAACCATGATTGGTGAAGGCCGCCAACTTCCAAGGCTCTATCGAGAGCTGGCCCAAGAGGAAAAAAACCTGAATAAAATTGATGCTCAAGAAGCGCAAGACGCCGAAGAGCTGGGAATGATATTCAACCAGATGATGGACTCAAAGTTCGAAATCGCCAAAAAAATGACGATGGCGTCAACCTTACAGTCCTTCGAACACGACACCATCAAATTTGTTGTCTCAAACATCAATTGACGGTTGGCTGCGACCTCTGGTCGATTGCCTCAATGGCCATCAACCGCAGGCCCAGCTGTATGAAAACGACGACGAGCTGAGCCTGCATTGTCATGATTCTCACCTGCTGCTGCGTATTCAATTGACGCATCCTGACCTCGAAACCTACCCAGTCCAGGCATGGCTACGCCTAGGACTCGCCAGCCTGGCGCACTTCAAAGGCTCACTGGCGCGTTGCCCTGTGACGGGCCATCTGTGGTTGGTGCAATGCCTACTGCGGGACTGCAGCCAAAGTCATCTGTTGAACGCTCTAGAAGCACTTCTCAACCAACGCGATACCTGGCGCCGCATCGTTGCTCGCCAGACAAAGCCTGGGCGCATGTTCCAGGCCTCTACATTACGTAAGCCGCTGCTCTGAAACTGAGAACCTGTCATGAACAACAAGATCTACAAGCGCTCAAGCTTGCACGCAAGCTCGCCCGCGTCAGTTACAAAGCTCGCCCGCTGGCACAGTCTGATCGCCCTGCCCCTGCTACTGCTCCCCCTGCAACACAGCCTGGCGGCCATCCCCGCCGAATGGAAAAACACCGCCTACGCCTACGAGGCCGAACATAAGCCTCTGAGGGAAGTGCTTGATGATTTTGCCCAGACCTTCGGCACGCAATTGCAGATCGAAGGCCTGCTCGATGGCAACGTCAACGGCAAGATTCGGGCAAATACCCCGCAATCGTTGCTCGACCGCCTGGGGATGGAGCATCGTTTCCAGTGGTACCTGTACAACAACACGCTCTATATCAGCGCCCTGGATCAACAGGAATCGGCACGCCTGGAAGTGTCGAGCGAAACCGTGGCCGACCTCAAACAGGCGCTCACCGATATCGGCTTGCTCGACAACCGTTTCGGCTGGGGCGAACTGCCCGAGGACGGCGTGGTACTGGTCTCCGGCCCCAAGCGCTACATTGAGCAGATCAAGCAATTCAGTAGTCAGCGCCGTTCCGCCGAAGAAAAGCAAAGCGTGTTGACCTACCCACTGAAATTCGCGAACGCGGGTGATCGCCCGATCGATTACCGCGGTGAAAAGATGATCATCCCCGGTGTCGCCAGCATGCTGCGCGGGTTGCTTGAGCCGCGATCTGCCTCGGCCACTGCGAAGGCTACCCGGGCTCCGTCGTCAGGCGCAGCGATCACTTCGCCCATGGCCCAAGGCCTTCCCCGGCTGGGCAACCCGCTGCTCAGCCAAATGCTTGCCCCGCCGAGCAGCGAGGCCCAATTCAACAACGGGATGTCGCTGACACCCCGCGCATCGGTGTCGGCCGGTCGAATTCGGGTTGAAGCCGATGTGCGTAACAACGCGGTGATGATCTACGACTTGCCGGAACGCCACGGGATGTACCGCGACCTGATTGCCCAACTCGATGTAGCGCGCAAACTGGTAGAAATCGACGCCATCATTCTTGATATCGAGCGCACTCAACTGCGCGAATTCGGGGTGAACTGGGGCTTTCAAAACGCTAATTTCCGCGGCGGTGTAAACAATATTGCACCAGGGAGTTCGTCACAATTATCGATCGCCAACCGTGATGGTTTTTTTGCCGATGTGCGCGCGCTGGAGCAACGCGGCCTGGCAACGCTGGTATCGAATCCATCAGTGCTGACCCTGGAAAACCAGCCCGCGGTGATTGATTTCAATCGTACGCAATACCTCACTGCCGGTAACGAAGTCGCAACCATATTACCGATTACCGTCGGTACCAGTTTCCAGGTGGTGCCACGGGTCATCACCTCACGCGGCAGCCATCAGATCCATCTGGCGGTGGACATCGAAGACGGCAACTTCGATGAATCCAACCCTGATCGCGTCGGACCGGATGTACGCAAGGGCGCGGTCAGCACGCAAGCCGTCATGGCGGAAAAACGCTCGCTGGTGGTGGGCGGTTTCCACGTCACGGAAAATGCCGACAAGCTCAACAAGATCCCACTGCTGGGCGACATTCCCTGGCTGGGTAAAGCCCTGTTTTCGTCAACCGAACGCAAAAGCAATCGCCGTGAGCGCCTTTTCATTATCACCCCTCGCGTCATTGGTGATCAGGCCGACCCATCGCGCTACTTGCCCCAGGCCGATCAGGCAGAGCTGCAGGCCGCCCTCAAACCTTTGGCCCGACGCATGACCCCGCATGCCCCCGAAATCAAGCACAGCGACCTGATCCATGCGCTGGCTACCCTGGTCAGCGGCCAGGTGCCCACAGCGTTTAAAACAGCACCGATGCCACTGGGCCTTAACACCCTGTGTTCAACCCGCGACCTGCTCGCGCTCAACACCGAACGTAGCCAGTGGTTCGCCGGCCCGCAGTTCAACGTCGCTGTCGTGGTGCTGCGCAACCAACACAACCGCCATGTACGTATTGATGAAAAAGAGTGCAGCAACTCCCAAACACTGGCAGTCACCGCCTGGCCTCGTGCATGGCTCAAACCGGGTGAAGAAGCCGAAGTGTTTATCGCCATGCGCCCGATCGTGAAGGACGAACACATTGGCGTCTCGCGCCCCTCCCTGATTGCCCCAACCGGGAAGAAACCAGAATGATCCGCCTACTTTCAAGCCTCACACTGATGTGCCTGCTGCTGGCTGTAAATGGCTGCGCTTCAACCTGCCGTGGCGACTCTTGCTCACGCCCACAATCCAGCGCGGACAAGATGGTGATCTGGTGGCCCGAACACATGCGCACGCAACCCGGCCCCTCGGGTGAGCGTTCGGATCACCAGACCATTTCACTTGAACGATGACCGCTACGCTGGACGATTTGGTGAGTGGCACCGCCACTCATCTTGCTCTCGCAAAAGGGGTTGAGCTGCGCACACAGAAAGCCGGGGGGCAATTGGGGCTGGCGTTGCAGATCAACCGCGAGGCGTTGCAAGCCAAGCAACTGCAACGCGTGCTGGAACGACGCTTCGAACAAGCATTGACGTACGACGGCTGTTTTGTTTTTTCCACTCTCGACGATGCCCTGGTGCTCTGGCACCGCCTCGAGGGTAGCGACCGGGTGGTGAATAAAGTCCTCAGCCGTTTATTGTCTCTGGCGAGTCTTGAATCGCTGGATCGCGTCGTTCAACGCTGATCCAGTTCAGGCAACTGCAGGGTTTCACGCTTGGCCTCATCGTCCAGCTCTCGCAAGGTGCGATAGATGAAGGCAACCGCTTGCAGCGTATCGCGAGAAATATTCGCGCCCAGTTTTTGCTTATAGAGCGTACGCGCCAGCCATACACACTGAATCACGGGAATGTCTGCCCGCTTGGCCCGGTCGATCAATTGACGAGCCTGGGCATCGGTACCTTTTTCCACCAGCAGCGGCAGCGGTGTTTTGCCAGGGCGGTAGAACAAGGCAACCGCAAAGTGCGTCGGGTTGACCACCAACATGTCAGACTCTTCCAACTTAGGCAGCTTGACCTTCGGCTCCTCATTCGCCATTTCGTATGCCAATTGCCGGCGCTGGCCCTTGACGTGCGGGTCGCCCTCCATGTCCTTGTACTCCTTGACCACCTCCACCTGGGTCATGCGCATGCGCTTGGCATAGAAGTACTTCTGCAGTGCAAAGTCGATCAATGCCATCACCAGCAGCAACCCCAGGCACACATGCAGCAAATGCCGAAATAACACAATCAAGGCCTGCACATAGCTTTGCAGGTCGCCGCTGGCCAAGCTGATCAGCGCGCTCAGTGACGGGCCGATAACCACATACAAAATCAGGCTCAGCAGTACCGCCTTGGCTAAGCCCATGAACAAGGTCATCAAGGATTGGCCAGAAAACATTTGCTTGGCCTGATTCAGCGGATTAAGTCGGTTGAAGTCCGGTTTCAAGGTTTCCGGTGCAAATAGCAGCCCGAACTGCAGCCAACTGCTGATTAATTTGACGGCGATTGCCACACCCGCCATCAGCAGGGCAAAAGAGAAAAAAACCAGCAGGCTTTCCATCAGGACTTCTTCCAGCGCACGCACGAAGGGTTGGTCTATACGGCGTATTGGCAGGACCATCAACTGTTGAAACCGTTGCAGGCTGGGTTCGGCCGTGAACAACGCAATTTCGCTCAGGGCTGTCAGTACCAGCAGCTTGCCTACGTCCTGGCTCTGCGCAACCTGGCCTTTTTTGCGCTGATCACGCAGTTTCTTAGGGGTTGCCGCGTGCTTTTTCTCACCGGAGTCGCTCATGGTTCCACGCTCTCGAACATCAGGCCAAGGGCATGTTTGAGATCCACCAACAGGCTCATCCGGCCGACAATCAAGTCTTGCAGCAACGGCATGTACAGCAGCAGAAATGCCAGACCGGCCAGGCATTTGACCGGCATCGCCAACGACGACACTTGCAATTGCGGGCTGTATAAACTCAGCAGCGCCACGCCGAATTCCAGTAACAGCAACACCGCGATAAAGGGCGCGGCGTACAGCATCATGTGGGTAAAGGTATCGCCCATCAGCGTGAGGAACGTGGCAAACCCATCCGCTGCCGGCACCGGTAGCCAGACCGTGGCGGGCCAAATCAAGTAGCTGTCCCAGATCACCTGGGTCAGCACGCCCAGGCCCAAAGTCACCATCAGCAGGAAAATCGCCAACTGCTTGAACATATGGCCGATGGGCGTGGCATCCGGCCCCAGGGAAGGGTTGATTTGCCCCCCCGTCAAAGCCCCGCGCTGGTTGTCCAGCAGTGCCCCTACCGACTCGAACAACCAGAATGGCATGCACAACAACACACCGAGCAGGATGCCCAGGGCGGTCTCCTTCAACACCAACCCGCCGATCATCACTGCCGAATGCTCCTGGCCCTGCAAGGCCGCGTGAATACCCGGCGTCGGAATCAGCGCCAGCACCATCACGATGACGTGCCGGGGCAAGCCGCGAATGTGTTGAAAACAGAAGGCCGGTACCAAAATCGCACAGGGATAGATACGTGCCATGCCGATCACCAGGCTAGGCAAATACTCAAGGTAATCCTCCACGCGTGTTACCTCAGTTCAATGCCGAGCGGGCGATCATGTCGAAGGTCATATTGATCAGCTGGATCAACTCCACGCCAATCCAGCGGCCGGTCATCACCAAGGTTATGCCCACGGCCACCAGCTTGATACCGAAGGGCAGCGTCTGATCCTGAATCTGCATCAACGCCTGCACCAGGGAGGTCAACACGCCAACGATGACGGCCACTATCAGTGGCGGCGCAGACAGTACGACCACCAGCAGCATGCCCTGCTTGAACAGTATGATCGGGTCCATATACGCCTCAAAGGTAGGACAGGAACAGGCTGTCGAGCAGCCGTGACCACCCGGAAACCAACACGAATAACAACAGCTTGAGGGGCAGTGAAATGGTCATGGGCGAGACCATTTGCATGCCAAGCGCCAGCAGTAGATTGGAAACAATCAGGTCGATGACGATAAACGGGATATAGATCAGGAACCCAATCTCGAACCCCGACTGCAACTGCGAGAGCACGTAGGCCGGAATCAGCAGGATGAGGTCCTCGCGGTGAGTGGCTTGGGCCATTTCCGGCGGCCACAGGCGTACGCTGGTTTCCACCAGGTGCGTGAGAATGTCAGGGTCGGTATTGCGCAACATGAACGCACGCAATGGCTGGATCGCATGCGTGCTGGTGCTCTGAAACGCCTGAACGCTGCTCAGGTCCACCGGGTCGATCTTGACGACCTGCGCGACTTCATAACCCACCGGCGCCATGATGAACAACGTAGCCGCCAGGGCAATGCCATTGATCGCCATACTCGGTGGCACCTGCTGCACGCCCAGGGCATTGCGCGTAATCATCAGCACAATGACGATTTTCAGGAACGCGGTACACACGATCAGCAGCATTGGCATCAACGACACAGCGCCCAGAAACAGCGCCAGCAGAACGGGGTCGATCCCCTGAAAGCTCATCGAGAAAAGATCACGCGGGACAACTGCAGGCCCAGGCGCCCGTCCACGTCCACCAGCTTGCCCTGACCGATGGGGCGGTCACCGTAATACAGACCGGCGAGCCCGGGCGCATACCCCGATACGCCAACCACCGAACCGGCAACCAGCTGGCGCAGCTCCCCCAGGGACAACTGCAGCGTACCGCAGCGAACGGTCAACCCCATGGAGAGCTCGTCAAACGGCTCAGGCCCGAGTACATCGACCGGCGCCTGGTCTTCGGTGACCGAAGGCTCGGTCCAATCAACATCATGACGTTGGTCTGCTAACACTTCATCCACACACGTGTCCTCTATTGAAAAAAGCGTAAAGCGCAAGGTGCCGCGGTCATCGTCCAGGCGCCCTCGCAGGCGACGCCGACCCAGGCACAAATGCCCCTCACCGTCGGCGTTGAACAGCGGCGTGCTCAGTAACAGCACGTCTCCCGGTCGTAGGCTGCTGACCTGGCTGATAGATAACTGCGAACGTCCAAGCAGCAGTGAAAGCGAGAGCGGCAACGAAGGCGGAAGCGACAATGCCAAGGGTTGCCAGGGACCTGCGG
This sequence comes from Pseudomonas viridiflava, assembly GCF_900583165.1. Classification (GTDB taxonomy): domain Bacteria; phylum Pseudomonadota; class Gammaproteobacteria; order Pseudomonadales; family Pseudomonadaceae; genus Aquipseudomonas. The sequence goes on from NZ_UTKY01000115.1 coordinate 54,256, forward strand.
CGCACAAGGCCAGGAATGCATCTGGGGTCAGCGTCAGGCAATCCACCACCCGGGACTGCCCCAACTTCACCGTCAGGCGACAGCTGAAATCAGCAGCGCGTACATCCGTCTTCAAGCGCATAAACCCAAACAGCGATTGCACTTGCGGGCTGAGTTGATGCTGGAATAAGGCCCAGAACCAGGCATCCGGGTCATTGCCCTGTGGAGCCAGTGTCACCGGGCAATCGCCGAGCAGGCTGAGCACTGGCCCGGGATCGCCAAACGTCAGCACACCCACCGCGGTTTCAAAGCCAAGGCAGGTAGGCTGGTTGGGGGCATGGCCTGGCTCCAAGATCAATTCGCCGTGCTGGTCGGCTACCTGAAAGGGCAGGCGCAAACCACACCCCAGTCGAAGCAAAGCGGCTACCCTGGCGGGGTCGACTACAGGCAACTTCAAAGGTGAAACCCTCATGAACAGCCCGATGCGGTCACGGACAGGTGAATGGGCTGCCTCAAATCGGCGCTCAGGCGGTCCTGGCAGCGTTGTCGCGCACTGCCCAACCACAACCGGGTGCGCTCTTCCTCGGCATCCAGCTCAACGTGCAAAACCCCTTGCTCGCGCCGTGCACTGATATCGACCCGACCCAATCGCGGCAGAAAAAAAGCCGCCTGCATCGGCCATTGGCTCGCGGTATTAAGGCGTACGGTCAATTGTTCGGCGAAGGCGTCGACCGTTGTCGAGTCAGTGGGTTTCATCGATGCACGCGGGGGGTGTTTCAAGCCCTTCCCTTCGTCTTCGCCGATAAACAGCTGCGAAAAGAAGCGGCTCTGCTCCCAGGGCAACACGATGCCTGCCGGGGTATCACGCTCTTCACGCGAAGGGCGTGGGCGCTCCGGCTTGTCGGACGGGACTTGAGTCATGGCATGTCCTGCGCCAACAGGGACGAAAGCTCCTGGAGTTTTTCGACTTGACGCAGGCATTGGCTGACCTGCTTTTGCGCGAGCTGCACCTCAATGACGTGCGCCTCTTTCTGCCCCTGCAATGCGTGCAAACGGTCAACCTCTCGGAGGGTGCCGGCAGACAAGGTATGCTCCTTGGCCGCCCAGGCGTTGAGCGCCTGCAGCGACACAACGTGCCCCTGGTGTTCATTGAGCAACTGCGCGCTTTGCAGGGTTTGCTGGCGGCGCGATTGCTCCAGCGCGTCCTGGGCCTGGCCGATGTGCGTCAACAAGGCTTGCTGTTGTCGCTTGGCCTCACGCAACGTGCGCTCGGCACGATCGGTACGGTGCCTGCGCAGACGCCGCAGGGTTTCTAGCTCGGAAAGCGACACTTCAGAAAAGGGCTCTTCAGAAAGGGACATAGGCCGTCAACTCCGTCAGTTGTTCAAGGGTGGAAGGCAGTGGCGAGGGCTCGCGTAAGTCCTGGCGCAGGAAGGCGTCGACCGCCTGGCGGCTCTGCACGGCTCTGTCGGTAAGCTCGTCGTTGCCGGCTTGGTATTCCCCCAGCTTGAGCATCAGCTCGATCTGCTGGTACGCCGACAACAGCCGCCGCAGCGCGGTACCCGCCTTGATGTGCGCGGGCTCGGCCACATTGCTCAGGATTCGCGAAAGGCTAGCGAGGACGTCCACGGCCGGGTAATGCCCGCGCTCGGCAAGTTTGCGCGACAGTACGATGTGACCGTCGAGCAGGGAGCGCACCTCATCGGCCACTGGGTCGCTCATGGAGTCTTGTTCGATCAGCACGGTGTAGATCGCCGTGATCACGCCGTCCTGGGTTAAGCCGGCGCGCTCCACCAGCCGCGGCAACAAGCTATAGACCGACGGCGGCAAACCACCGCGCCCCAATGGTTCACCTGCAGCCAAGCCGATCTCACGCTGAGCCCGCGCAAAGCGGGTCAGAGAGTCGATCAATAACAACACCCGCTTGCCCTTCCGGCGAAACCCCTCGGCAAGGGCCGTAGCGGTGAACGCTGCGCGTGCCCGCTCCATGCTGGAGCGATCGGACGTGGCGCACACCAATACCGCCTTGGCACGCAACGTGTCATCCAACTCATGATCAAGAAACTCACGCAATTCGCGCCCCCGCTCGCCAATCAGGCCGAACACGATGACGTCGCACGCTACGTTGCGGGCGATCTCCGCCAGCAACGTGGTCTTGCCGCAACCGGCACCGGCAAACAGGCCGACACGCTGGCCTTCACCCAGGGTCAGTAAGCCATCAATCGAGCGCACCCCGGTGGCCAGCGCCTGGTTGATACGCGGACGTTCGGTGGGCAGCGGCGCTTCACATAGCACGGGGGTTGCCTCCTGCGTATCCGCATCGACAAACGCGCCGGCCCCGTCACCCGCAATCGGTCGCCCAAAACCATCGAGCACCTGCCCCAGCAGGTCATCTCCCACACGCACGCGATGAGGCACTCCCAGGCGCTCCACGCTGGCCCCCACCTGCACCCCTTCCAGGTTACCCAGAGCACTGAGCACGGCGTCCTGATGGTCGAAGCCAATAATCTCAGCCAGCATGCTGTCACCGCCGGCTTTGTCCACCCTGCACAGGTCACCGATGCGCGCCTGGGGCAACCGGCATTGCAGCAACATGCCATTGACGCGCTGGATGCGACCACGCACCGCGACCGGCGCAAACGTGGCCAGGTGACTGACCTGACGTTGCTGCCAGGCATTCAGACGGGACTGCAGGTCCTGGCTCACCAGCGCACCTCATAGCGCTGCCGGCCATCGAAGACCAGCCGACCGTTATCGATGGAAACCAGGCGCAGCCCTTCCACCTCATCACCCAGAAACAGGCGTTGCCCGCCCTCCAGGACGACATGCCCATTCGCCCCACCGACGATCTGCACGATCTTGAACGGCGGCTGGCTGCTGGTTTCGCGCACCCGGCTCATGACCGGAACCGGGCTGTCGAACCGCTCGGTGAAACGGGCAAGCATGCGCGACAGCAATGCCATCTGCTCTTGAGAGACTTCACCAGTGAGTGAAACCTGCCCATTGACCACTTGCAAAGTCACCCGCTGCGCCAAGTCACGCTCGGTGAGCATCTTCAGCAATTGCTGACGCACTTCGGGGGCAGAGCCCAGCTCAATTTTTTTCAGGGTGGCCTGTATTGATGAAGCCTGAGGCTGGCTGTCTTCAGCGTTCATCATGCCTACCGCCGTGACCAGGATCGCGATCAGCAGCAGCCCCCACATCCAAGACTTTTGTGTCGCTTTGGGCATTGTGCTCAACGAAAGCTTTTGCGGGGGCTCCTGGGAATCCTGCGGCAAAGCGGCTTCCGGTTCATCGGGCCACGGCTGATCGGCAAGGGACACGCTGAGTCGGATACCGCTGATGGAAAACGGCAAGTCCACCGCCAAGTCGGCAATCTGCGCTACCACTGTCCCGAAGGCGTCTTGCACCAACCCCGCTTCGGCCTGTACGCACCAACGGTCCTCGATCCGTCGCACCCATACGTGGCGTTGCGCAATGGCCGGATCGTGAAGCACCAGATCAGCGTCTGTGCTGGCGCCAATGCACCATTGCTCACCGAACAGCGGCAAAGCCGCACCCTGCTGCGAACCATTGAGCACGCGCAATTCAAACATTGTCAGCCCTCACGGCTGCGCGCATCCAGCGGGCATGACGCCGTAGATTCATGCCACCGCCTCGTGCAGTTGACCATCGCCGTCCAGATCAAAACGCCCCAGCACCTTCACCTTCGACGCACTGCCCAGCTCGGCGAACGACAGCACCGGCACATGGTTGAATTCCTCTAACAGCAGCGTCCGCAGCGGGCTGCGCAGATCTTGCGCCACAAGCAGCACCCGCTTGCTTTTAGCGCGCAGTGGGAAGGCCTGTTTGAGCAAGCCGATGAGCACCGCGCTACTGTCGCTGTCGAGGGCGAAAAACACCCCGGTTTGTGTCTGACGCAAGCCTTCGCGCAGGATGTTTTCGGTATGTGGCGATAGCAGCCAGGCATGTAGCCCGTCAGCTTCACTGTGCTGGTGAAAAATGTGCGCCTTGAGGGCTATCCGTGCATAGTCGGCCAGTGCCTCCGGCTCACGTTCGTGCTGGCCATACTCCACCAGCGACTCGACTATCAAGCGCACGGCACGCAACGGTACTCCCTCACTGGCCAGGCGTTGCAGCACAGCTGAAAACCTCGACAGCGGCATGATCCGCTGAACCTCCTGCACCAACTCAGGCTGGCTTGTCTCCAGCCAACTGAGGATCGACTTGCTTTCCTGTACCCCCAGAAACTGCGGGCCGCTGAGCATCATCGCGCGACTCATGCGCTCGAGAAGCAAGGCCTGCGCCGTGAAGCGCTCCAACCGCTCGTCATCAAGCAAGGGATGGGCTGGCGGCAACCACATCCAGTCCTCTTCTTCCCTTGAGACCTGGCCTCTTCTGCCCTCCTCCACTTCCTCAGCCAAGCCGGAATGCTCTACCGCTACCCAATCTCCGATTGTCGCCTTGAGGACCGGAATTTCATGCACGCAGAAGCGCAGCTCGTCGTACTCCAATGAAGGCAAGAACTCGATTTCAAAGCCCGGGAGTGTCAGGCCCAGGCTGGTCACCAACCCATTGCGGGTCTGGCGAATGCGCTGTATCAGTTCTGTGATGAAGCGACTGTCCTGCAAGTGAGAAGGAAGCTGCAACAGGTACGGTCGTGAAGGGTCGAACGCACGCAGGTCTTCATCACCATTGTCGTGCGCCGCAGTGGAGTCGGCGTCCGCTCCTTCCAGCGCGGCCTGTCGCTTTCGCTCCTGCGCCAGGTAGTACCCCAGAGAACCCGTGACCAGCGCAATGAGAATAAACACCACCGTCGGCATTCCGGGCAATGCGGCAAACGCCAGCATCCCCACCGACGCGATCATCCAGCTCTTGGGCTCGCTGGTCATTTGCCGGGCGATTTCAGCCCCCATGTTGGTCACGCCCCGGCGGGCGTCCGGTGCGACGCGGGTAATGATCATGCCAGCGGTCAGGGAGATCAGCAGGGCCGGGATCTGTGCGATCAAGCCATCACCGATGGTCAGTACCGAGTACAACGCCATGGAGTCGGCAGCGCTCATGCCGTGCTGAAACATGCCAGTGGTAAAGCCGCCCAGCAGGTTGATCACCACGATCACCAAGCCGGCAATCGCATCGCCTTTGACGAATTTCATCGCACCATCCATGGCGCCGAACAATTGGCTTTCGCGGGATAACTGCTCGCGCTTGTCCCGTGCCTGCGCACCGTCGATCAAGCCGGCACGCAGATCGCTGTCGATGGACATCTGCTTGCCGGGCATTGCATCCAGGCTAAAACGCGCAGCCACTTCAGCGACCCTTTCCGACCCCTTGGTGATCACCAGGAAGTTGACGATGGTAAGGATCAGAAAGATCACCAAGCCCACTGCCAGGTTGCCGCCCACCACGAAATTACCGAACGCCTCGACAATGTCTCCCGCGTCTTGCTCCAGCAGAATCAAACGCGTAGTGGCGATCGACAACGCGAGCCGAAACATGGTGGTCAGCAGCAAAATCGATGGAAAGGATGAGAATGCCAATGGCCCAGGCAGATACAGCGCGAGCACAATCAACAGGCAGGAAATACAAATATTGAGCGCGATCAGGATATCCACCAGCCACGTCGGCAGCGGCACGATGAAGATAAACACAATCGCCATGACTACCACCGCGCCCAGCACTTCGGCACGTTGCGCCACCTTCAGCAGCACCCGGTTGACGCTCGCCAACGCGGTCAAGCCTTGGCCCTCGTCATCAGACCTGAGCGCGAGGGTAATTTCTCCTGCCGGGTGAGCTCATCCATCACCAGCAGAACGGTATTCAAGCCGTCTTGACGCCCGCGTGAGTCACGCCACAACGCCAGCGGCAAGCTCTTGAGCATCGGGTAAATGCCATTGAGGCTAATCAACTGACTGGCGCACGATGGGCCAGTCAGGTCCCCCGCCAGCCGTTGAACTTCGGCAGATGCAATGACGCCGCCGGCATAGCCAAGCAAGCGCTGAAGCAGCACCACTGCGTCGTGTTCCACCTTCAGGCGTTGGATCAACTGCGCGCAATTGCTCAACGCGCCGCCCAACTCTGCGCAGCTTTGCAGCCCCACCAGCAACGTGCGCAATTTGGCAGAAGGAATTGATGAAGCCTGCGCTGCAATATCGTCGGCGAGGGCGCGGCGCATGACGTTGAGCCCGACCGCGAATTGCTCGCCGCCATAGACCCCCAACAGTGACTGCATCATGGTTGCCAGGGATTGGCGCAGTACCACAGTGGCGTAGTAAAGCGTGCGCACGGCCTGACGTTCTTGCGGGTCGTCAGTGGCGACATGCAATGCCATCGCGATGTTAAGACCGGCCTGGATTTCCCGCTTGTAGCGCATTTCCAGTCTGGCCAGTGCATCGCGCGCCAGTGCAGCTTCGATCTTGCGCACCTCGGCTTCGGCCTGGGCCGTGATCTGGCGAAGTACCACATAGGTGCGTGCCGGATCATTGCCGGTGAGTTCCAGCAACTTGTCGACGCTGGGCTGTTGCAAGAGTTGCAGGCGCACGCGACGAGCGATCGACGCCAGACTCGCCTGGGCTGGGTGCCCCAATTGATCATATAGCTGCGACAGCTGCTCGACCGGGGTCACTCGAACGCCCATCGACCGCTGACCCAAGGCCTTGCTGTTCAGCGCCACTTCCTGACTGAAGAGGTTGGCAAGATCATCGCCAACTGGCGGCGCCGCTGTCGGTGTCTGGGCCCGCGCCGCACTGATGGCAGCCGGCTGATCCAGGCTATGAAGCGTATGCACATCGGGAGCGGATTCGACTTTCATGGGCGGGCCGGTACAGGAAGTGTGAGCTTGTGTGGCAACACCCTCTGGTTCGGTTCCATGAATATCAGCATTGAGCTGCATTTTGAAAAGACTGGCACGGCCACAGACGGCTTTGTGCAAACCGCTGCGCAAAAACACTCAATTTCAAGATATTTAACTATATAAATCAGGTAGTTATGTATTTTTTCCGCTTGGCACATCCAGTGCTAAAGGGCTTTGCGTCGACACCATTTCGATCGCGTCTACCCTGAGGAAAAAATCATGGATATCCCTATTGGTGCTTTAGCCCACCTTGTTGGCGGCTCGCCTCAATTCATGCTCCACCTGACGGACGACCATCAGAAAAAACTCCGACGGTTTATTCACAAGCGCGTCCTGAACCCTGAGGATGCCGACGACATCCTGCAACTGACCTACCTGGAAGCCTGGCGCAACCGAGACCGTTTCAGCGGTCAGGCCACCCTCAGCACCTGGATGTGCGGTATTGCACAGAACCTTATTCGCAACCATTTCCGGCGCCTGTATGCCAAACCGGTGCACTGCGAATTCGACGAGGCGTTGTGGCATGGTCAAGAGGAAAACAAAAATCTGGATTGGGAGTTCGAGATCAACCGGCGCCTGGAAAAAACCCTGATTGCCATCAAGGACCTGCCGGTGGAAATGCGCAAAACCCTGTACGCATCCCTTGAGACCGACGGCAGCTACCAAGACACTGCCGACGCGCTGGACATCCCCATTGGCACCGTGCGTTCACGCCTATCGCGGGCCCGCGAACAACTGAAGCGTGTCACTCACAACCCGTTGCATCCTTAAGCCAGGCCAATAGGCCGTTGTTGGGCGGCAGGGATATCTGCCCAACTTACAAGCGCTGCAACCACCGTGCTCCCACCTCAGAACTTCCTCGCCGCAAAAAACCCACGTACACCCCGCCACTCGTCGCCGAATCGGCTGCTTTTTCTTAAACAGTTGAAAGCGTAGATAAAAATTCAAAATAAACGCTTGACGCATTGCCGTTCTGAGCGAATAATGCGCGCCACTTGGCTACATAGCTCAGTTGGTTAGAGCATAGCATTCATAATGCTGGGGTCCGGGGTTCAAGTCCCTGTGTAGCCACCAAGTACTAAAAACGGCTTACCGAAAGGTAGGCCGTTTTTTTATGCCTGCAGAAAAGTGTCGGCCACCCGTAGTGCTATCCGCAGGACACGACTTACCTGTAAAAAGTACAGCCCAAGGACAACAGATCATTCTCACAATGAACGGAGTTCAGCGCGTGCTTTCGATTTCCCGCCGGCAACTGTCGGTGATTGCAGCAGCCCTCACCCTGGCGGCCTGTCATACCCCAATCAACGAACAACCACCGGCGCCCGAGCTGGGTTCGGGCTATCGCACCGACCTCACTGCCCGCCACGCCGAACGCCATATGGCCGCCGCCGCCAACCCACTGGCGGCCGAAGCCGGGCGTGAAATGTTGCGCCAGGGTGGCTCGGCAATTGATGCGGCGATTGCGATGCAGGCTGTGTTGACTTTGGTTGAGCCGCAGTCGTCCGGCATCGGCGGCGGCGCTTTTATCATGCTGTGGGACGGCAAAAATGTGCACGCCTACGACGGTCGCGAAACCGCACCGGCCGGGGCGACCGGAAGGTTGTTCCTGAAAGCGGACGGCACACCGATGGCCTTTCCCGAGGCGCAGATCGGTGGGCGCTCGGTGGGTACGCCGGGCGTGTTGCGGGCACTTGAGCTGGCCCACAAACAAACCGGGCACCTGCAATGGGCCAAGCTGTTTGAACCGGCGATTCGCTTGTCTGAACAAGGCTTCGCGATTTCCCCGCGCTTGCATGCGCTGATCGCCGCTGACCGTTACATTGCTCAGTCTCCGGACATGGCGGCGTACTTTTTGAACGCCGATGGCACGCCCAAGGCCACCGGCACACGGTTGAAAAACCCGGCGCTGGCCGCTGTGTTCAAGCGCATCGCCAAAGAAGGACCCGACGCGCTTTACCACGGGCCAATTGCCGATGAGATTGCGCGCAAGGTTCAGGGCCATCGTAATCCAGGCAGCCTGTCCCAAGCCGACCTCAACGGCTACACCGCCAAGCAGCGCACGCCGCTGTGCACCGACTACAAACAATGGAAAGTCTGCGGTATGCCGCCACCGTCATCGGGCGGGATCGCCATTGCGCAGATCCTGGGCACGTTGCAGGCGCTGGAAGCCCGTGATCCGCAGCTCGCCATCGCAACGATGAAACCCCTGAAAAGTGTATCGCCGGCAGGCCAGGAGCCGACGCCCGAAGCCGTTCACCTGCTCGCCGAAGCGGGTCGCCTGGCCTTCGCCGACCGTGCGTTGTACGTGGCCGATGCCGACTTTGTACCGGTGCCGGTCGCCGGTCTCGTCGCCCCGGACTATCTCGCCCAGCGCGCAGCGCTGATTGGCGCGCGCAGCATGGGCATCGCCCAGCCGGGCACGCCTGCGGGGATCCAACTGGCCTACGCGCCAGACCGTTCACCGTTGCGCATCTCCACCTCGCAAGTGGTGGCCGTGGATGACCTGGGCGGCGCCGTGTCGATGACCACCACGGTGGAAGCCGCGTTCGGTGCCCATGTGATGGTCCAGGGCTTTTTGCTCAATAACCAGATGACCGACTTCTCATTTATCCCTGAAGAAAACGGCCATCCGGTAGCCAACCGCGTCGAGCCCGGCAAGCGCCCGCGCTCGGCCATGGCGCCGACACTGGTGTTTGACCGCAACAGCGGTGAACTGCTGGCCACCGTGGGCTCCCCCGGCGGGTCGCAAATCATCGAGTATGTGAGCAAATCCCTGGTGGCGATGCTCGACTGGAACCTCGACCCGCAAGCCGCCATCAGCCTGCCCAACTTCGGTAGCCGCAATGGTGCGACCGAGCTGGAGCGAGGGCTGTTCAGCCCGGCCTTGAAACAGGCGCTCAAGAACAAGGGCCATGCGCTGAGCGAGATCGATATGACCAGCGGCATCCAGGCCATCGTTCGCACGCGTGATGCCCAGGGCAAGGTGAGGCTGGAAGGTGGCGCAGACCCTCGGCGTGAGGGCGAAGCGGTCGGTGATTGACCCCATAGCTATCGCCGAGGGACACCTAACCCGCAGGAGCCGAAGACGCTGCTGTATTCGTGAATAGCTAGTACACACTAGTAAGAGCGAGCCTACAGACCGCCTTTTCAAGACCGATGGAAGCAACGTGCCACGTCATTTCTTGCGATAAAAAGCGCCTTGAACAACGCCTTCTATGCTGCGATTTTCTGGCCCGCTCTTTCTTGCCAGAGGCTACGTCAAAGACGTAGAATTTCGTGTGTTAACGATTATAGAATCGCCTCTGTTCAGCAGGCTCTGGCCTGACTATTGGACAGAAGAGGAAAGAGGTATTTTCATGGCTTTTCTAGCCAGTCATCCTGACGCTGGCACAGTTGTACCAGGCTCAGGTGGATGCAGAAAAGTACGCTGGAACCTAGAAGGTCGGGGCAAGAGCGGGTCGGTAAGAATTATCCACACGACGCAATTAGCTTGCGGAGCTTTGGTAGCGCTACTGATTTACGGCAAGGGCGCGGCCGAGAATATTCCAGCGCATACTTTGTACAAAATCGCGAAGGAAATGAACCATGCCACTCACTGAAAAACAACTGAAGGAACGTGACGCCAAGCGTAATATCGGCGAGGAATTATTGGCCGCCATTGTGGATATCAAAGCAGGCCGTCACGGGCAACTGCATCACGTTGAAGTCACCCAAGCTGCTGAAGCAAGGAGTAAGACAGGGCTTTCGCAGCCAAAATTTGCTGAGCTTTTGGGGGTGTCGGTCAGAACCCTTCAAGAGTGGGAGCAAGGGCGTCGCTCCCCCTCTGGTGCTGCACGCTCTCTGCTACACATTGCAGCGATTAGGCCTGACGTCTTTCGAGAGGTCCTCAGTAACGCCTGATGGCGTTACTGGTTTATGTCCTATCGGCTGACCTTCAACCCCCTGCGCCCGCCATGCCGCTCCAGCGCCAGCTCAATCAGCCGAGTGACCAGCTCGCTATAGCTCATCCCAGCCGCCTGCCACAGCTTGGGGTACATGCTGATGCGGGTGAAGCCGGGCAGTGAATTGATCTCGTTGATCAGCACTTCGCCGTCCTCGGTGAGAAACACATCGACCCGCGCCAAGCCGGCGCAGCCCAGCACTTCAAACGCCTCGATAGCCAGGCCACGTATACGCTCGCTGGCCTCGACACTAATCGCCGCCGGTACCTCCACCTGAGCGGCCTGGCCGTCGATGTATTTGCTGTGATAAGAATAAAAGCCGTTGCTCACCACGATTTCACCACAGCCGCTGGCGATGGGGTCGTGATTGCCCAGCACGGCGCATTCAATTTCACGGCCTTTGACGGCAGACTCCACCAGCACTTTCTCATCAAACCCCAAGGCCAGTTCGATGGCCGCGTGGTACTCAGCTTTATCGGTAACTTTGCTTACACCAACGGATGAACCCTGGTTGGCCGGCTTGACGAACATCGGCAGCCCAAGCGTGTTCATTGCCGTTTCAAAGGAGGTGCGTGCAGCGTTGCGACGGGTAAGGGTGATGAACGGCGTGACGGCGATACCCGCATCGCGCAGCAGGCGCTTGCTGATGTCCTTGTCCATGCACACCGCCGAGCCCAGCACGTCGGAGCCGACGAAGGGCAAGTCCGCCATGCGCAGCAAGCCTTGCAGGCAGCCGTCTTCGCCGAGGGTGCCGTGCACGATAGGGAAGATCACGTCGATGTGTTCCAGCAGGCCGCTGCCGGTGGTTTCCACCACTTGCTGGCTGGCCTTGCCGGGCACGACGGCCAGTTCGCGATTGGACTGATTGAGGGCGATCAGCGCCGGGTTTTCCTGGTTGATCAGGAAGTTGGACGTGTCGTTGAGGTGCCAGTGACCGGCCTTGTCGATACCGATCAGCACGGGCTCAAAGCGCGTGCGGTCCAGCGCATCGACAATGTTGCGCGCCGACTGCAACGAGACTTCGTGCTCCGCCGAACGGCCACCAAAAATAATACCTACGCGCACCTTGCTCATGACCCTGCCTCACTGTTGAACGTCAGGCTTCTTACCACGGGCCGTCAGCGATTCGCTACCAGATGTGCACCGAACAATACGTAGCAACCGCCGGCAAAACGGTCGAGCCATTTGCGTGAACGGCTGTAGAGGCTCGCCATACGCTCGCTGGAAAACACCAGGGCGACGCAGGTGTACCAACTGAAGGACAAACCCGCCATCGTGATCACCGCCAGGGTCAACAGCATCGGCGACGGCGACGGCGGCATGGTCGAGGCGAAGATGGTCGCGACGAACAGCGCAGCCTTGGGGTTGGACAAGTTACCCAGCAGCCCCAGGCGCCACGCCGACAACAGCGAACGTCGAGGCTCGTCCGGCAACAGGTTCTGGCCCAAGGCCGGCGCCGAGCGCTTGAACAGTTTCAGCCCCAAGTAGATGAGGTAACAGCCACCAAGGATCTTGAAGGCCAGGTACAGCATCGGAGCGGCAGTAAACAGCGACTTGATCCCCAGGCCACCCGCCAGCCCCCACATGATCGTGCCAGTGGCCACGCCTGCCGACGCCACCACGCCGTGGCGGCGCGAACAACTGGCCGCCAGTTGCGCGGTGTTGAAGAAGTTGGGGCCAGGCGTCACCACCGCCACTGCCCACAGCAGGGCCAGCGATACCAGGGGCGCCACGTAGGCAGGGTTTACGATATCCATGGGTGGCAGCTCCATCAGTGCAGGTCACGAATGGCGATCATAGGCCTAGCCCCCGCGCTGCACAATCGTACAAGACCCCGGCAGACAAGGGCTGCAGACTGGGTTAACGTGTTTCCACCTCTTATTGTGACAAGTCACCATGGGCAACCCGACCGCCACTCCCGACTGGATGCACCGCGCCCCGCACGCCAGCGGCTTGGACCGTATCGAGGCGTATTTTTCCGGTTTCGCCTTCGACCCTCATCGCCATGACACCTATGCCATCGGGCGAACGTTGTTTGGCGTGCAAAGCTTTCACTATCGTGGCGGCATGATCCACAGCGTGCCCGGCACCACCATGGTGCTTCACCCCGATGAGACACACGACGGCCATGCCGGCAGCGAGGGCGGCTTCAAGTACCGGATGATCTACGTGGAGCCGGCGCTGATCCAGCAGATCCTCGGCGGTAAACCGCTGCCGTTTATCCCCGGTGGCTTGTCCACCGACCCAAGGTTGTTCCGCGCCAGCGAAGTGCTCCTGCAAAACCTGGATTGCCCCATCGACCCGCTACAGGAACAGGACGCGATGTTCGACCTGGCCCTGGCACTGAGCAGCGCCTCGGGCGAAATCATCAGCCGTAAAACCTTCGACTATGTGGCCGCCGAACGCGCGCGGGAATTTATCCACAGCGCCTTGGGCCGCAGCATCACCCTGGATGAAATGGCCGACCACGCCGGACGTGATCGCTGGGCGCTGTCGCGGGATTTTCGCCTGTTGTTTGGCACCAGCCCTTATCGGTACCTGACGATGCGCCGTTTGGACTTGGTGCGAAGTCTGCTGGCCCAAGGCCAATCGTTGGTGGATGCGGCGATGACCGCAGGTTTCACTGACCAGAGCCATATGACCCGGCAGTTTCGCAGCACCTACGGCATGCCGCCGTCGCGGTGGGTGAAGATGCTGGGGCGCTGATTCCCCAGCATTGAAATGCATTCAAGCCTGCTCCCACATTTAATCTAGGTTGTTTCCAGAATCGGAGTGGGCTTGAGGCTGCTTTCCTTTAGCCTCAGCGCCAACACCGCCCCCACCAACGCAACCGCCGCACTCCACCACAACGCCCACTCAATCCCCCCGGCACCTGCCACCGACACCAGCACCGCCAATCCCAACGCCCCACCAATCTGCTGGCTGGTAGACGCCATGCCCGCCGCCACGCCCTGCTCGCCCGGCCGAATACCCAGGCCCGCAGCCACCCACATCGCCGTCCAGGTCATGCCCTGGCCGATACTCAGGATAAAAATCCCCGGTAACAACGACCAGAACCCTACCCCCGTCGGTAACGCCCAACACACCAGCGCGATCCCCACGGCGCCCGCCAGTTGCCCGCTGACCAGCGTGTTACGCAGCCCGATCCGGGCCAACGAACGCTCCGCCAACCAGATGCCGAATGTGCACACCAAAGTCGCCGGCAAAAACGCCAGGCCCGCCTGCAACACGCTGTAGCCATAGACCTGTTGGTAGTAGAGCGCGAGGAAGTAGTACTGCACGCCAAAGCTGCTCATAAACACCGCCGTCAACACCATGGCCATGCGCAACTCGGGGTAAGCAAGCAAGCGCAGCGGCATGAGCGGGTCGCGGCCGCGATGTTCGATCCAGGCAAACAACCCCAGCAGTGCGGCAGCCAAGGTGATGCAACCCAGGGTCGACGGAGCCGTCCAACCCCAGTCCGGGCCCTGTACCAGGGCGAACACCAGCAAGGTGCCGCCGACCGTTACGGCCAATGCACCGCTGATATCGAAGTGGCGCCCGCGCGCCCGTTCGCCATCGGCCGGGATCCAGTAGCGCGCCGCCCACGCACACCCGCCCGCCAACGGCACGTTCACCAGAAATACCGCCTCCCAGCCCCATACCTGGGTCAACACGCCACCGAGCAACGCGCCCAATGCCAGGCCAGCCGCCGACGCGGCGCTCCACACCGCAAAGGCGCGATTACGCTCAGGCCCTTCGGCGTAGTGGGTGTTGATCAATGCCAGGGTTGCCGGAAACAACAACGCTCCGCCCACACCCTGCACTGCGCGCGCCAGAACCAGCAATACCGCGCTGCCACCGAGCACCGCCGCCAGGGACGACAGCGCATAGAGCGACTGGCCCACCCGATACAGCCGTCGCTTGCCGAGCAAGTCCGTGGCCCGGCCGCCCAGCAGCAAAAAGCCGCCAAACGCCACGCTGTAGGCGCTCACCACCCACTGCAATTGTTGCGCAGAAAAATCCAGGTGGGTGCCGATCTGCGGCAGGGCGACAAACACGATGGTCGCATCCAGGGCGATAATCAGTTGGGCTGTGGCCAGCAGCGCCAGCATCCAGCCTGAGGGTCGAGTGGGAGACATCACAGCGTCCTGTCCGAAAATGAAGTGCGGCCAGTGTCTTTTATGCGCATCCGATGATAAATACCGATATCACTCTTTCAGTAATGACTTTAATCATGGATCTGAACGCTGTTCGTTTGTTGGTCCGGGTTGCCGAAACCCGCAGCTTCACCCGTGCCGCCGGCGACCTGGGGCTGACCCAATCCGGCCTGTCCCGGGCTATATCGCGCTTGGAGAGCGAGTTGGGCGTGCGCCTGCTGCAACGCAATACCCGCAGCGTCAGCCTCACGCCGGATGGGCAAATGCTGTACGAGCGCAGCGCGCCTTTGCTGGCGGAACTCGCCGAAGCCGAAAAGCTTTTGCTCGACCGACGCAGCACCCCGTCCGGCCTGTTAAAGATCAGCACGCCGTCGTTGTTCGGGCGCAAGGTGGTAATGCCGGTGATTGGCGAGCTGACGTTGCGCTACCCAGCGTTGCGCATCGAAGCGGTGATGACCGACCGCCTGGTGGATATCGTCGACGAAGGCTTCGATGCCCTGCTACGCACCGGTGAAATCCAGGACCAACGCCTGATCGCCCGTACGCTGGCGCCTTTGCGTTGGGTCACCGTGGCCTCGCCCACCTACCTCGCCCGTTTCGGCACACCGCACAGCGTCGATGACTTGAAGGACCACCACTGCCTCACCGTGCGTAACCTGCGCAGCGGGCGCATGGTGGATTGGCAGTTCATGCTCGATGGCAAAGTGCAGGACGTGAGCGTCGAAGGGCGGCTGATCTTTGATATCGGCGATGCGCTGGTCGACGGCGCGGTGGGCGGATTTGGCATCGCCCAGGTGATGGACTTTGCCGTGCGCGACGACCTGGCTGCCGGACGCCTGGTGCCTGTACTGGAAGCGTTTGCAGGGCGCAGTCGGGCGATCTCTTTAGTGTATCCACCGTCGCGTCAGTATTCACCGAAGCTGATGGCGTTTGCCGAAGCCTTGGCAAACGCGCGCTGGTAGAACTTAGAGCTGACGCCCGGTAATCGGCTCGCCGATGGTCAGGAAGTTACCGCCAGCAATATGGTGCAAGGTGCGTAGTTGATCCTGACCTTCGAAGTGCCAGTGGCCGTCGCTGAACACGCGTTCATCGGCATAGGCCGCGACCACTTCGCCCAAGAACAAATCGTAGGTTTGCTGGTTGTGGGGTTCGGGCAACAGGCGGCATTCAAGCCAGGCAACGCAGCCTTCCAGCAGCGGTGCTTCGGTGTGTTCCGCGTTGAAGGTTTGCAGGCCGTAAGTGGCGAACTTGTCCATCTCGACGCCGCTGGTGTTGCCGAGCGTTTGCACCAGATCGGCCTGGGCCACGCACGGCACTTGCAGCACGAAGGTGCCGCTGCCTTCCAGCAGTTGGCGGGTCCAGGTGGCCTTGTCCAGCACCACCGCGACTTTCGGCGGTTCGAAGTCCAGTGGCATGGCCCAAGCGGCGGCCATGATATTGCGTCGACCCTCATGGGCCGCGCTCACCAGCACGGTGGGCCCGTGATTGAGCAAGCGATAGGCCTTGGACAACGGAACGGGGCGACGGTGAATAGGGCTCATGGACGGTCGGCTCTTCAAGCAAGAAAACGCCTACGATACCTGAGCCCCCGGTTCAGCTCGACAGTTGGTTGGCGAACTGTCCGACGGCACTGACCACTTTTTGCGCACCGTCCTGAATCTCCACGATCACCGTGCCCGCCTCTGCTGCCAGGGCCAGGCCCTGCTCGGCTTGCAGGCGCCCGTCGGTCATCAGGGCGACCGCATCGCGGGCCATGTCCTGGTTTTGACGCACCACGCCGACAATCTCCTCGGTAGCCTTGCTGGTGCGCGAAGCCAATTGGCGCACCTCGTCAGCCACCACCGCAAAGCCTCGACCCTGCTCGCCGGCGCGCGCAGCTTCGATCGCCGCGTTGAGCGCCAGCAGGTTAGTCTGTTCGGCGATGCCGCTGATGGTTTTGACGATGCTGCCGATCACTTGGGACTGGGCGTTCAACGCCTCGATGCCCTCACCCGCCTGCTGCATGTGGGTGGCAAGGTCGCGCATGACGTCCACGGCCTGAGTCACCACCGTAGTGCCGCGCTGGGCACTGTTGTCGGTTTGCAAGGAGGTGCTGTAGGCGATGTTGGCCGCTTCGGCGACGGCTTGCTCCTGGTTGACCTGGTCGGTGATTACCGTGGCGAACTTGACCACTTTGTACAGGCGGTCAGTGGCGTCCAGCACCGGGTTATAGGTGGCTTCCAGCCATACCACGCGGCCATGGCTGTCTACTCGTTTGAAGCGCGCGGCGACGAACTCACCGTTGTTCAGACGCTTCCAGAAATTCTGGTATTCAGCGCTGTTGTACTCCTCTGGCTCGCAGAACATACGGTGATGTTTGCCCTGGATCTGCGCCAGGCTGTAACCCATGCCCCCGAGAAAGCGATCGTTCGCTGTAAGCACGTGCCCGCCCAGGTCGAACTCGATCACAGCCGTGGAGCGCACCAGCGCGGTGATCAGGTTTTCATGCTCGCGGGAGGCCTCAATGGTGCGCGTGAGGTCACTGGAATAAATCGAAAAATGCTTGATGCGCCCATCCGGGCCACGCACCGGCTGCACGATCGAGCGCAACCATGCTTCCTGGCCGTTGCCGCGCATCAGGCGCACGGTGCCAGCAAAATGTTCACCGCGTACCAATGCGTTTTTGAAGCGCAATTGGAATTCATCCTTGCGTGCATGCACCGGTACCAACTCTTCGATAGCACGCCCCAGCAGTTGGCCGCCCTGATAGGACAGTTCTTGCAGGAAGTTGGTATTGGCCCATTCAACGCGTCCTTCGGCATCCAGCGTCAGACACAACATTTCGCTTTCCAGGCTCTCCTTAACCTGTTGCAAGCTAGACAATTCTTCGCGAAGAGCCGACAGCTCCTGCTTCAAACGGGTGTTGAACATTGGGCACCGATGGTCAAATGGAGAGTAAGAGATCTGAGTTGCATCGGCGCTGGGAAGGTTTTCTTAAGGCCGATTTATCGCCGCCTCCTAGATTTTTTTCTGACAAACGAACACTCGCACCAAAATTGCGCAACAGCGCTCTGGAACGGCCTTATCCGGTATGCTTTTCAGGCAGGAAACAAAAAGAAACAATTTCCCCTACCTGTTCGATAAGGAGTTCCGTTTTGGAGTTATCGACTGCCGCGTGGATGGTTCACGACACCCGTCTTATGTTTTGCGTACTACTGGCCATCGCCAGCATCATTGTGCTGATCAGCGCGACCAAGTTACCGCCCTTCCTGTCGATCCTGATCGGCACCTTTATCGCCGGTGTCGGCGCCGGGCTGCCTCCGGAAGAAGTAGCCAAGGCGTTCAGCAAGGGCGCCGGTGCGATTCTTGGCGAGGCCGGGATCATCATCGCCCTGGGATCGATGCTCGGCGCGCTGATGGCTGAGTCCGGCGCGGCAGACCGCATTGCTACCACGCTGCTCGGGCTAGGCAAGGGCAAGTCTCTGCCCTGGGTGATGGCGCTGGTTGCGATGGTGATCGGCTTACCACTGTTCTTCGAAGTGGGCCTGGTGATGATGGTGCCGATCATCTTCGTGATGGCCAAGCGTTCGAACCAGCCGCTGCTTAAAATCGCCATTCCGGCGCTGGCGGGCATGACCACCTTGCACGCCTTGATGCCACCGCATCCAGGGCCGCTGATTGCGGTGGGCGCGTTACACGCCGACCTGGGGCTGACCATGTTGCTGGGTTTTTGCCTGGCGGTGCCGGCGGTAATCCTCGCGGGCCCGATCTACGGCAACTGGCTGTCCAAACGTCTGCACGTGGATGAACCGGCGGATATCGGCGCGCTGTTCAGCGCACCGCCCAAGGCACCGCGCCAGCCGAGTTTTGCGGCGTCATTGCTGATTATTCTGTTGCCGGTGATTTTGATGCTCGGCAGCACCTTGGCAAAAGTTGCGCTGCCTGCAGAAAGCACTGTCGGCCTGACCCTGAAATTCCTCGGTGAACCGCTGATCGCCCTCGGCTTGGCCGTGATCGCCGCCGTGATCTGCCTGGGCTGGGCCGCCGGCATGCCACGTGCCGAAGTCGGCAACACCCTGCGCAAAGCGCTCGCGCCCATCGCTGTGTTGCTGCTGACCATCGGTGCCGGCGGCGGCCTCAAGCAAACCCTGCTGGACGCTGGTGTCAGCCAGACCATCAGCAAAGTCGCCGAAGGCGCCCACATGCCGTACCTGCTACTCGCATGGTTGATCGCCGTGGCATTGCGCCAGGCCACCGGCTCGGCGACCGTTGCAACCACCACGACGGCCGGCATCCTCGCGCCGATGATGGCGGGGTTGGCTGCCACGCAGAGCTCACTGGTGGCATTGGCGATTGGCGCCGGCTCGGTGTTCTTCTGCCACGTCAACGACGCTGGGTTCTGGATGGTGCGTGAGTACTTTGGCTTGCAGTTGAAGCAGACCATATGGGTGTGGTCGGTGTTGCAGACGATTGTGTCGGTAGTCGGGCTGGTGGGTACGCTGCTGCTCTGGCACTTCTTGACTTGAAAATGTCGCGTTGAGGGGAAGTGCTCTTTCCCTCAATGGTTTCACTGATGCAAAACAAAGCGAGCATCCAGCTTGCCGAGCAGCTCAAAAGTGTTCATGTAGGGCACACCAAATAGTGAACACACATTGGGGATCGTAAATTTGCGTTTGATGTCGAGGTTATAGACTTCATGGGTAACAACTACAGCGCCCGTCGTCATTGCCTTGGCAATCAACCAGGGGTCAGCGCCGTCAAGAAACTCCTCCAGCGCGCCGGCTTTCATCACCGCGGCTTGCTCCGCGATTTTTGCGACGATATGTCCAAATGCAGCCTGAGTTGGCTCATCGCTCGCGTCTTCGAAGAGCTGCGTATTGCCCTTAACCCACTGGGTCAGATCGTCGTTACCTCTGGCCAACTCATCCCTAACCTGCACAATACTGGCAATCTCGAGCGCCTGATGCTGCTGAACAATCCAGGACCAGTAGCCAGGGCAAATCGTCATCCCGTAATACCGGTTCTTGGCCTCAATCAACGTATTCGAGTCCAGTAAGTGCTTCATGCCGACAGTTTCATCCCATAAGCCTTCAACTTGGCGGGTTGCACACCCAGTAATTTTCCGGCGTCTCGTAACAAAATCCGGCCACTCTGCGCCTCTGCAAGAACGGCCTTGCTCAAACGGGTACTGTTTCTAACGGCTGCCGTGCGGTAGTAGTCCCCTCCACTGCCGCCTTTATCCCGATACGCCTGCAAGACCCGACGGTAGTAGGAGCCATATTGATCACTGCTGATATAGCCAAGATCACGGGCACGACGAGCAATCACCAACGCACTGACGTGAAAGAGCGCGGCCAAAGGCGCCAGGTTTTCTTCCCAGTGCACATCTGTTACCCAGCTCGTGCGAAAGGCAAGCTCCGGTGCCAGAAACTCTCCTGCCACTGCATTGCAGAAAGCTTCCTCCTGGCGGGCACTTTGGCTGCTACCATCAGACACGCCTGTGCTGCCAATCCAGATATGCGCCAGTTCGTGCATTAATGTAAAAAGACGTGCGGCTGGAGCATCCGCGCTATTAACAAAAACCACAGGCGCCATTGCGTTGCTGATCGCAAAGCCTCGAAACTCGCTGACATCAAGCTTGCGATGGGTATTTCCCAAGGCAACACCACTGCGCATCACGAGAATGCCGGCGTCCTCCGCGCCGCTCACCAATGCCCTCACATAGTCTTCATAACCCATACGCGCAAAAGCATCGGTCACACCGAGTACATGGCGAATATCTGCAACAACATCCTTGATAGAGGAACTGCTGTTGAAACTGCCCACGAAGGACAGTGGCGAACGTTCGTGATCCTGTAAGTACTCCAAGTACCAGTCCTGCTTACGAAGTACATCTCTGATGGTGTCCATCAAGTTCAAGCTGGGTTTTTCAGGCATTACGCCACCTACGGTACGCAGGTCTGGAAGCGGCAGATGCTCCTGCGGTGGCGCTTTGAGAAAGAGAAAGCCAAAAGGGACATGCACAAGGGCTGCCCACTTTTGCGCCTGGTAGAAGGAGGGAAGGCTCTGCCCCCCTTCCCACTCAGCAACTCTTTCCAATTTGACCGTCATGCCCTTAGCAACTTGCGCCTCGGACAACCCTGCCCGCTGGCGAGACCAGGACAGAATTACAGGGTTGATAAAAGCGGTCTGAGCCATGGAGTGATAGTCGCTAATCAGAAGTGGACGTGACTATAGGAGTGGGCACCCTACTCGTCAATTGATAGCCCTAGGCGCCATTTGTAACTGCATCCAAAGTGTGGCGTTTGCCAAACAGCGCCACACACACCACCCCCACCGCGCCCATCACCACGCAATACCCCACGCAAATCCACGGGCTCGTCGGCATCAGTGCAATCAGCATCAGCGGCGTGGTACTCGCCCATAACGCGTAGGCAATGTTGTAGGTAAAGGAAATCCCCGAGACGCGCACCTGGGCTGGAAACAACCCCACCATCACCGACGGCACCGCGCCGACCACTCCACAACTCAGGCCCGCCAAGGCATACGCCGCGCCCAGCCAGATGCCGCCACTGATCAGGCTGGCGTACAACACCGCAATCCCCACCGGCAGCAGCAGGCTGTAAACCAGCACCGCACGCCAGGCGCCAATGCGGTCCACCACCAGGCCGGCCAGCACACAGCCGATATTCAGGAAGACGATGCCCAGAGCGCTCAACGCAAAGGTGTGGCTGGGGGTCATGCCGAAGGATTTTTGCATCATGGTCGGGGTGATGACGACTAGGACCACCACCGCAGAGGTCAGCACGCACGTGAGGATCATCGCCGGCAACAGCACCGCGCGATGGTCGCGCAACACGGTGCGCAGGGGCAGTTCAGCGGCGGCCTGGCGGCGGGCCTGCATTTCGAGGAACACCGGGGTTTCGCTCAGCCAGCGGCGCAGCCAAACACCGATCACGCCGAACACTCCGCCCAGCAGGAAGGGGAACCGCCAGGCGTAGTCTAAAATCTCGGCTGGGGTGAAAACTTGCGCCAGCAGTGTGGCAGTGAGTGCGCCGAGCAGGTAGCCAAAAGTCAGCCCTGCCTGTAGGAACCCCAGGGCGTAACCCCGATGATTCGTCGGCGCGTGTTCGGCGACGAAGGTCCAAGCGCTGGGCACTTCACCGCCCACGGCTGCGCCTTGAAGTACGCGCAGCAATAGCAGGATCAGCGGTGCGAAATAACCGATTTGTGCGTAGGTCGGCATGATCCCGATCAGCAGGCACGGCAAGGCCATCATCAGGATGCTCAAGCTGAATACGCGCTTGCGCCCCAGGTGGTCGGCAAAGTGCGCCATCAGAATGCCGCCCAGCGGTCGCGCGAGGTAGCCGGTGACGAAGATGCCGAAGCTTTGCAATAGGCGCAGCCACTCGGGCATTTCCGGGGGGAAAAACAATTGGCTGAGGGTCAGCGCAAAGAAGACGAAAATGATGAAATCGTAGATTTCCAACGCACCACCCAGGGCGGCCAGGCCCAGGGTTTTATAGTCGGAGCGGGAAAAACGCTGCGCCTGTGGAGATAAGGTGGCAGTCATAGTGAGGCTCGGCAGACAAACAAAATGGCGTGCAGGTTATGAGTTGAGCCGGATGATGGCAATCGCGACAGATATATTTGTTTTCCTCATGGATCGATGAAGATAACTGCATTCCCATATCAATGGGCGTAGCGGAACATGCCGGAAAACTGCCTCCCCATAATAAGTACAAGAGGAAAGACTCGTGGCCGATGCTATCGAAGAAAGCCGCTATGCCCGCTTTGCCCTGCGCTGCTCCAACTTCGCCGAGCGCTGGTTCCCTGACTCTTGGGTGTTTGCCGCCCTCGCCGTGATCATTGTCGCCGTGGCGACCCTGGGCATGGGCGCGGCCCCGACCGAGGCGGCCAAGGCCTTCGGTGACGGGTTCTGGAGCCTGATACCGTTCACCATGCAAATGGCCTTTGTGGTGATCGGTGGTTATGTAGTGGCCAGTTCGCCGCCTGCGGTGAAGTTGATTGACCGTCTGGCGCGCATTCCGAAAAATGGTCGTTCGGCCGTGGCCTGGGTCGCATTGATCTCCATGGTTGCGTCGTTGCTGAACTGGGGTCTGTCCCTGGTGTTCGGTGGTTTGCTGGTGCGGGCGCTGGCCCGTCGTACGGATTTGCGCATGGATTATCGCGCGGCCGGTGCGGCGGCCTACCTGGGCCTAGGCGCGGTATGGGCGCTGGGGCTGTCGTCGTCGGCGGCGCAGTTGCAGGCGAACCCGGCCAGTTTGCCGCCGTCGATTTTGTCGATTACGGGGGTGATCCCCTTCACCGACACGATCTTTTTGTGGCAATCGGGCGTGCTGTTGCTGGCGCTGATCGTAGTATCGCTGATCATCGCCTACGCCACGGCGCCCGGCCCGAACA
Organism: Pseudomonas viridiflava; assembly: GCF_900583165.1. Lineage (GTDB taxonomy): Bacteria > Pseudomonadota > Gammaproteobacteria > Pseudomonadales > Pseudomonadaceae > Aquipseudomonas. The sequence goes on from NZ_UTKY01000115.1 coordinate 77,571, forward strand.
GCGCGCGTGATGCCAAGGCGTGTGGCGTTGACCCGGCGTTCAACCTGCCCAAGATCCAGGCGCCGACCCGCCCTGGCGAATGGCTGGAACACAGCCCATTGCTGACGATCCTGCTGGCGCTGCTGGCGGCTGGTTGGTTGTTCCATGAGTTCTCGACCAAACCGGCGATCAGCGCAATTTCGGGGCTCAACACCTATAACTTCCTGTTCATCATGGTCGGCGCACTGCTGCACTGGCGCCCGCGCAGCTTCCTCGATGCGGTAGCCCGTGCAGTACCGACCACTACCGGTGTGCTGATCCAGTTCCCGCTGTATGGCTCGATCGCCGCGCTGATGACCGTGGTCAAGGGCGGTGACGGCCAGACCCTGGCGCACCATATCTCCACGTTCTTCACCTCTATCGCTTCCCACGACACCTATGCGCTGTTGATGGGTGTGTACTCGGCAGTGCTGGGCTTCTTTATCCCGTCGGGTGGCGGCAAGTGGATCATCGAAGCGCCTTACGTGATGCAGGTGGCCAATGACCTGCAATACCACCTTGGCTGGGCCGTGCAGATCTACAACGCAGCCGAAGCGCTGCCGAACCTGATCAACCCGTTTTATATGCTTCCGTTGCTGGGGGTGCTGGGGTTGAAGGCGCGGGATTTGATTGGGTTTTCGTTTGTGCAGTTGCTGGTGCACACGCCGCTGGTGTTGTTTCTGTTATGGGCGCTGGGGACGACGCTCAAGTATTTGCCACCGGTAATGCCTTAGAAACAACAGCACGCGTTAAGTGGCCAGCATCACACTTGCCACTTAACGCTACCTTTTCTGGTGAAGTGCGTGGCCTTGTCCCACCCCAAATGATGGTAAACCCTGACTCCTCCCGCCAACGTCTTTGATTAACCTGATTCGGACTACCGCTCACACACCGCAAGGAAAATCCGATGACATCCCTATCCAAATCGCTGGAAGAGTTGATCAATGATATTTACAGGGACGACACCGTATCGTTCGTCGAGTACAGGGCTTTGCGAGAGGATGCCGATCGCCGCATGGCCGCCGTTATCAGGGAGTTCGGGTTGCATAACAATGTGACAGCCTTCCAAAAAGCCATGGACGTGGTTATGCAACTCTTGCAGACCAGCGTCATCGATGCCAAAAAAGCCAAGCTGTCCGACACAGGTGAGGCCATCGTCAAAGATGCACTGACGGCCCAGGTGGAATACCTGCGCGCCGGCAGCCAGTTGGCACTGCGCCTACTGTGACTCGCTGATTCAACTCTCTGTCTTCGTTCCGTCACACTGCATTGCTACCGTCCTGCGAAATATCTTGCAACATCTCGCCTGGGACTCCCGCAATGACCGATGAGCACGCAGACCGTCCTTCCCCCGATTCCATCACTCAAGCGCCGGTCGACACTAGCCGCCGGCGCTTCCTGGGGGGCGCGGCCGTGCTGGGGGTCGGCGCAACCTTGAGCGCCTGCGGCAATACCCGCGAAACACCCGTCAAGCCGGTGGCGAAGCCACTCACGCCCCAGGCGTTGGACAAAGCCCTGCACGATCAGGTGAAAACTGTGGTGGTGATCTATGCCGAAAACCGCAGCTTCAACAATCTATTTGCGGACTTCCCCGGCGTCGAGAAACCACTGTCGGCGGTTTCTGCTGCAGACACTCAACAACGCGATCGCGATGGCAGCCTGTTGACCACTTTGCCCCCGGCGTGGGGCGGCGTGTTGCAAGTCGGCCCGCAAAGCGTCGACGGCGTGACCTACCCCAGCGACGTGCAATTTCAGCAAAATCTGCCCAACGCCCCGTTCGCACTCAAGGGCCCGAACGCCGAAGACCTGCCCCTGAGCCTGGTCACCCGCGACTTGTGGCACGTGTTTTACCAAAACCAAATGCAGATCAACGGCGGCAAGAATGACCATTTTGTCGCCTGGGCCGATTCCGGCGGCCTGGTGATGGGTTATTACGCCCAGAGCCGTTATGCCCTGCGCCTGTGGGACGTGGCCAAAGAGTTTGTGCTCTGCGATAACTTCTTTCAGGGTGCCTTCGGGGGTTCGTTCCTCAACCACCAGTACCTGATCAGCGCCACCGCGCCGTTTTACCCAAACGCAGCGCAGTCGGTGGCCAAGGCGCAGATCGCCACGCTGCAAGGCGATGACCCCGCCGACACGCGCCTTAAGCCCTTGGATAAATCCCCAGCCAGCGCCATGACCGGCGCGCCGCAGTTCGGCCCCAGCGCACTGACGCCGGACGGCTACGCTGTGAACACCCTGGCCCCGCCTTACTGGCCGACCTGGATCCGCGACCCGCAAAACCCCGACTACTCCAAGCCCGACCTGCCCAACGTGCTGGTGCCGCAGACCCACGAGCATATCGGCGACAAGCTGTCGAAAAAGAACGTCGACTGGGCGTGGTATGCCGGGGCCTGGCAGGCCACGTTGGATCAGTTCAAAGATTCGGGAGGTATCCCCAAGATCCCCAACTTCCAGTACCACCACCAACCCTTCAACTACTTCAAGCAGCAGAGCCCCGAGAACCGCGTCGAGCGTGATAAACGCCTGCGCGATGGAGGATTAGGTGATGAGTCCAGCACCAACCGGTTTTTCGCCGATGCCCAGGCCGGAAAATTGCCCGCGGTGAGCTTCTACAAACCCCAAGGCAACCTCAACATGCACGCCGGTTACGCGGACGTGGCCTCGGGCGACCGCCATATCGCCCGCGCCTTGAAGGTGCTGCAAGAGAGCCCGCAGTGGAAAAACATGGTGGTCGTGGTGACCGTCGATGAAAACGGCGGCTGGTGGGACCACGTGGCACCGCCTAAAGGCGACCGCTGGGGCCCTGGCACGCGGATTCCGGCGCTGGTGGTATCGCCCTTTGCGCGCAAAGGCACGGTGGACCATACGGTGTACGACACCGCATCGATCTTGCGCTTGATCACCCGGGTGTTCCAGTTGGAAAAACTCGACGGACTCAAGCAGCGCGATGACGCAATGATTGCCCGTGGTCAGAAACCCATGGGCGACCTGACTAACGCCTTGCAGTTCGACGTGTAGGTTTTCGTATCCAATAGCGACACGCCGGGCGATTTAGCACGCGGATTCGCGGGTCAGCCGCTACTGTGAGGGAAGGGTTTTCACCCCGCGCAGACGGGCTTTCGCTGACAAGGAACCACGCATGTTTAGATCGACCAGGCTGTCCTACACCTTGGTCGCACTGATGGCCAGTGCGGTCGTACACGCCGATATCGAGGTACCACTGGGGAGCACGCAACGTGTCACCCAGTTGTTCGCGTTCCCCAATAATTGCAACGTGATCTGTTTTCGACCATGGACACTGGAACAGACCGCCGAGCACTATCTGGCTCAGAGCCTGCAACGCGACGGCTACAGCCGAGCCAAGGTCAACGTAAAGCGCCACGACGGGCAGCTCTCGGCGACGTTTACCGGCGTACCCGACAGCTACGGCCAGCCCCTCACCACGTTGCTCAATACCGCCGACTTGGCGTACCAAGGCGCCAGCAGGCTCAATCTGGATGGCAAGTGGGCCTATAACTGGTACCTGTTCCTGCCGCTGGGCATGGCCTTGCAAAACCGTAAGAGCATTGAGCTGCTGCACTTCCCGCCGGATTATTCGCTGACCCAAGCCCAGGACTACTTAGAATCGGCCACCACCGACCGCTGGGCCAGCCTGCTCACCGACAACGGCATCCCTGCCACTGAGACGCCGGCCTACCAGACCATTATCGATATCGCCCCCATCGCCGCGCCCTCCAACGCGGGCAAGGACCTGGAAAGCGTCTACAGCTACTTCACCGATTACCAGACGCGCATGGTCAAGGAACTGAGCCTGCTGCCCAACGGCTCGTTACCAATGGTGGCGTTTGGCTCACCGGTACGCAGTTGGATCAAACAGCAGTACGGGCAGACCGTGAGCATACTGGGGTTGGCAAAAATCAGCCCCGAAGCGGGTAAAACCGTGTCTGTATTGGGGGCCAATCACCCGAGTTACATCTGGTATGCCGCCGACCCCGCGAGCTACGACGGTAACGAGCAGCAAGCCGACGAGGCCGGCCTGAAAGTCATGGGCCAGGATCTGAGCGCCGCGTGCTGGCAAGCGGGCATGGGGCAAAAACCTGCGAGCGACCCGAATGTGCAGCTCAAGGCCTGCATGAACACCTGGCAGGTCACGCGCAAAGAGCAAACCTGCGAGTTGTTTTACACCTCGGTGCGCAACCTGACGCCAGAACAGGCCAATGCCAAATGCGCCACACCGGCCATCAAGGCCCAGTTGAAACAACTGAAAAATGAAACCCCGACGCCCTCTGTTACGGCTCCAGCCCTGTGAACAGGCAGGCCGGCCCATAAAATATCGATTTCTACTGTCAACTTTGACAGTAGAAATCGGCCGCGACATCAGTAAGTCTTGAGCCGCGTCCATTTGCTGCAAGACTGGTAGTCAGATCACATCCGCAGGTCGTTGCAGCCGAACCAAGGAGAGTTATGAAAACTCAAGCCATGGATAAGGCTAAAACCGTCACGCCTGCCTGCCTGTACCCGTTCAAGTCCCTGACGATTGAACAGGGCTACCCTTCGACGCGGCAATTCCAGGTTGGGAGCAATAGCATCAAGGCACGCGTCCACTTCGACAGCCGCGTGCGGATTGCCAGGGTCTCCGGCTGGGCCGTGGGCGAGCGACGCCTGCATAGCTTGCAACTGTCGTCACGGATTCACCTATACGACTGTTGGTTCTGCGGCCTGCTGGAGCATTCGTGCAACCCGAACGTTTTTTTTGACTCGACCTACCTGGAACTCTGGACGCTGCGGCCCATCATCCCTGGGGAGTTGCTGACGATAGATTACGCGAGCACAGAAGATGTGGTGTACCGGCAATTCCCATGCACGTGTCACGAGTCATGCTGCCGGCGCTGGATCACCGGTAGCCGGGAACAACCGAGTGCAGAGGGCCAGGCGTTCATGGCTCGACACCACGAACGCCTATAGCCTCAGGCTTCGCCCAGCGGGCGCAGGCGATACTGCGGTGGCAACTGCTCGAAACCACTGATGGTAGTGTTCAGGCTCTTCCAGCGACCATCCTTGATGCCGTAGATGCAGCCGTGGATCGACAGGCTCTGCCCGCGGTGCCAAGCGTTTTGAACAATGCTGGTATGACCGACGTTGGCCACCTGCTGGATGACGTTCAGCTCGCACATGCGGTCAACACGTTCTTCCTCGGTCGGCAACTGGGCGAGTACGTCACGGTTTTCGTAGTACAGATCACGAATGGTGCGCAGCCAGCCGTCGATCAGGCCGAACTGGCGATCCTGCATCGAGGCGCGCACGCCGCCGCAACCGTAGTGGCCGGTCACTAAGATGTGTTTGACCTTGAGCACGTCCACCGCGTACTGGATCACCGACAGGCAATTGAGGTCGGTGTGCAGCACCACGTTGGCTACGTTGCGGTGCACAAACAAGTCACCCGGCAACATGCCGACGATCTCGTTGGCCGGCACGCGGGCGTCGGAGCAGCCGATCCACAAGTACTCGGGGGTTTGCTGGCGGGCGAGCTTGGCGAAGAATTCGGGATCTTCCTGTTTGATCGCATCCGCCCAGCGTTCGTTGTTATCAAGCAGGTCTTGTAGTTCGTTCATCAGGGAAAGCCTCAGGAATGATGCGCAGGTTTGTGACTGACCAGCCCTCGTTCGGGTCACGCCAAGCGCAAATAAGCTTGAATCTTTAGGGCGCCGTGCCTGTCCACACACTATAAGCCCCACAGTATGAGGATTGGCCATGACTGAATCACGACGTCCCTACGGCGCTACACAGCCCGAACCCATCGACGACAACGAAGACCGCATGGGCTCGATGCGCGAGCTGGACTTTGACGAGCAGGAGCCCACTGCTGAGATTGGCGATGAGATCCCACGCCGTGAGCGCGAACACTTGATGCCCGACGAACGGGTGCGCGAAGCAGGGCTAACCGGCGCCTCTACGGATGATCATGAGCCGACCGATGATGATATGAGCCCCGAAACCCTGATCCATGAGGATGGAGCGCGCGATGCACGGGAGGAAGGCGAAGATAATCCGGCGGATTATGATTTGAGTATTGTGGATGAAGATGAGATTGGCGGCGGGAATGGGTTGGATGAGGCCGAGTTGGCCGATATTGACCCGGTAGACGGGAACCGCTGATTAACCGCAGTGCTAGCAGTGCTTAATGTGGGAGGGGGCAGGCCCCCTCCCACATGGATTTCGGCGCTTAGTCGACCAAGGTGCAGGCCATTACAACCGCATCTTCGCGCCCGCCGACGGCCGGGTAGTAATCGCGCCGACGCCCGATTTCGTTGAAGCCGTAACGCTCATACAGGCGAAATGCGCCGGTATTGCTGTCACGCACTTCCAGGAAACACTCCCGCGCACTGGCGGCGTATGCCCGGGACATCAGGTGCTCCAGCAACGCCAAGCCCAATCCACGGCCCTGGTTCTCCGGCTTCACCGTGATATTGAGCAAGTGCGCTTCATCCAAGATGATCTGCACCACGCCGTGCCCCACCTGCTGCTCACCGTCAAACATCAGCCAGATCTGGTACTTGCCCAGCCCATCGAGAAAAATCCCACGGGTCCACGGGTGGCTGAACGCCGCGTATTCGATTTTCAGCACGGCGTCGAGGTCGGCCTCGGTCATCGGGCGGAAGGATAAAGCCTCACTCATCGGTTGTTTTCCAGCGCGCCATCAGCCGGCGCATGGCTTGCCAGACATCAGCCTTACGCTGTGGCTCTTCCATTAATAATTCCAGGCCCGGCAGGGCCCATACCGAGCCCAGGCCTTCGACCTGCAGCTCGCGGTACCAGGCTTCGGCATTGGCTTCACCGGCAAAACGCACGGCGGGCAGGCCGATCAGCCACAGGCAGACACAGGGTTCGTCTTCCAGGCGCGCCGAGACAAAACCTTGCACAAAATCTCGGGCGGCGTCCGGGCCCTGGTCCATGTTGCCGCGCACCAACAACGGCCAGCGCACAGGGTCACCGATGATCTGCGGGCTGTCGGGCAGGCCGGCGGCGCGCAGCATGTCCTTGAGCAGCATGTAGGCCGGGTCGCGGGTCTGGAAGCGTTCGCCGGTGGGCAACTCCACCAACAGCAGGCAGCGCCCGGCACGCAGCAATTGCAGGGCAAAGCGCGGAGGCTGGACGACGGGCACCTTGACCACCGGGGCCATCACGTCGGCCACCTTGGCGGCCTTGGTCACTGGCGATGGCCGTGGCACTTCGATCTTCGCCCGCTCCACCACCGGGCGCACGGGCGCTTCGGCCTTGACCACCGCCACCGGCGCAGCCGCTTCTTCACCCGAAGCCTCAAAGGCCTCATAGGGCTCAGGCGTTTCCAGCAGCTCGGGCCGCGAGGGTGCGGCAAACGGCAGTTCAGTGCGGGGCAGCCAGTTGACCACCTGCATGGCGGTCAAGTAAGCGCGACGTCGGGACTCGATAAGCACAGCTCGGCCACTTGTGGATAACTAAAGAGCGGGGATTCTACCGCTGTTCGGCAACAATCGCCCACTGCGCACTGACCGGCTGTGGATAAATCCCGGGCCTGATGCAGTACAATCGCGACTTTTCGTCGCCAACCAACCGGCCATTCCCATGATCGAACCCAAGCGCGTCCTACGCGCCCTCGCCGAACACTGGGCCTTACTTGAGCCTCTGTGCGAACACTTCGACCAAGGCACCTTGAGCCTTGGCGAGCTGCGCGCACAACTGGCCGCCCAACAACTGGACAGCACGCCCCAGGACATCACCAGCCTGCTGGACGTGTGGATTCGCCTGGATATCCTGGTGCCTGTCGCCAAGAGCCCGAACCGTTTCGAGCTCAATGCGCAGATCCACGACTTCCTCGCCTATCTTCGCAAGGAGCACCGGCTTGGCCTGTGCCTGGAAATCGAAGCCTACCTGCGCCACCTTGAGCGCTTGGCCGGCTATATCCAGGATGCTTTCGACATCCGTGATGGCCACGACCTCGCCCGCCAACTGCGCTTGCTGGATATGCGCGTGCGGGACGTGCTGAAAAAACTCGCCAACGATGAACAAGCCCTCGCCGCCGTGGCCGATCGCGCCAAGACCAGCGATCGGCAGATCCCATTGCGCCAGCGGTATGCCGAAGTACTGGCAACCTGGGATGAATACGTCGAACCGATGATCCAACTGGTGAACGCCGACGGCGCCTTCGAACAAGGCGTGCGCAAGGTTGAAAATGTGCTGCTGCGCATGCTCACCGAGCAACAGCGCCTCGGTCACCTGGTGGACGACGACATGCTGCTGCGCACCCACGCACGCATCCTCGAAATGCAGACCAGCGCCCAGCTGACCTTACGTCATGCCCGCGAACTGTTGCTGCCATTGCGTGAAGAAGCGCGCCGGCACAACGCTGTGACCCGGGGTGCGGCGCTGGCGCTGTCGGCGATTCGCCGCAAGGGTTTGGACGCGGTGCCGCAAGCAGCCATGCCGATGTTTACCCGCCCGCAAAGCACCTTCCTCGGCAGCGCAAGCCAGGTGGAAGCCTATGTGTACGCATTGGCGAACTTCGAGCCGAAACCGGCGCGGTTCCCCAAGGCGCACAAATCCCACAAAGGCGAAGCCCAGCGCGCACCGCGCACGGTCAAGGAGATGCTCGAACGCTGCGAAGACGCGCTGCCGATGCCAGACCTGATGACCTGGCTGCTGGAGCAGGAGCCGGACGGCGCCACCGACGAATTGCTGTATTGGTTCTCGCGCCTGTCTCGTGAAAAACGCTTCAAGCGCGAACGTCTGGAACGCCGCGATTACCACACACACGAGCACCAGGTCAGCCTGCGCTCCTTCGCCCTGCTCCCGGCCAGCACCGCCTGCGCCGAGAATTCTGCGAGCACGCCTAATGCATCTTGATCTATCCGAACTGTCCCAGCTGGCGCCGATCTTTCGCGAGCTGTTCAAGGGTTATCACGTCAGCCGCCGCGACCCGGAGCTGTACGCCCAGCTGTCGAACTTCCAGGACCAGTACCGCACGCTGTTCAAGGCCCTGGGCTTTGAGCTGGTGTGCGACACGCGCGGGTTTTATTACTTCGTGCCGGACTCGGCCATCGCCAGCGCCCAGGTGAACAAGACTGCGCAGCGCTTGGCGTTGTTCACCTTCATCATCGTCGAACACCTGGCCGATCAGGGCCGCGATCCGATCGCCGTGCTCGACGGTGGCAGCCTGGGCCGCGATGAGTTGCCGTCGCTGCTGGAGAAGTACCGCGACCTGTTTATCCAGGCCGAAGTGCAAACCCAGGAAGAGCTCGAAGAAAAAATCATGCGCCGCATGACCCAGCTCGGGTTTGCCAGCGAAGACAACGGTATCTATCGCTTCCTGCCGCCGATGCACCGCTTCCTCGATGTGTGCCTGTCGGTGCAGCAGGACCGTGATTTGGCGGCCAGCGTGCACAGCGTGCTGCCATTGCCGGCACCGGTGATCATCGACGAAGACAGCGACGAGAAATTGCTGAAAACCGACGACCCGCTCGATCTGAGTGACTTCGAAGAAGAAAGCGAAGAAGACGCCATGGCCCGCGCCATTGCCGAAGAACAGGAGACCGACGCATGAGTAAGGAACGCTACGGCATCCGCCGCTTCGCCCTATTGAACACCGCCGGCTACAGCCTGGGCCTGTTCCCATTAGAAGAACCGCTGTCAGTGTATGGCGCGAACAACCTGGGTAAATCCGCCTCGATCAATGCCTTGCAGTTCCCGATTTTGGCGCGCATGTCGGACATGAGTTTCGGCAAGTACACCCTGGAACAGTCGCGGCGCTTCTACTTCGCCACCGACACCAGTTACATCCTCGTGGAAGTCTCCCTGCCCCACGGCCCACATGTGATCGGCGTGGTCGGTCGCGGCCCTGGCGGCGGTTTTGGTCATCAGTTCTTTGCCTATGCCGGCAAGCTGGACCTGGCTCACTACCAGAAAAACGACACCTGCTTGCGGCAGAAAGAGCTGTTCACCAACCTTGAACGCGAGGGCCTGAAAGCCTACGAACTCAAGCCGGATGAACTGCGCCGTTTGCTGGTGGGCGGGCATACATCGATCCCGCTGGACCTCACGTTGATCCCGCTGCGCTCCACCAGTGAGCAGAGCCTGAAGACCTTCCGTGCGCTGTTTATCAACCTGCTGCACATGCGCGAAATTACGGCGGCCAAGCTCAAGCAACTGTTCCTGGATGCCTTCGAACACAGCCTGCGTTCCGGCAGTGTGGATTACATCGCCGCGTGTGAAGAAGCCTTCCGCGATGTGCGACGCATGGAGCAGGACTACCACTCGCTGGTGGCCGCCGGGCCGCTGGTAGAGGCGCTAGCCAATGGCGTACGCCTGCGCGATGTATTGCGCGGCAAGTTGCACCGCCTGTCGCCGTTGCTGGATTCGTTGCTGGGTACTTGGTCGGACTACGCCAGTGCGCGCAAGGAAGAGCTGACCATCCAGGCCGAGCACTACCGCAATGAGCAAGACTCGCTGCAGAACGACCAGCGCGGCGGCACCCAGGAGCTGATGCGCCTGGAGCGTGAGATCAGTGGTATCCAGCGCTGGCTGGGCGAGTTGTCGGTGCTCAAGCATCGCTTTGCGCTGGTGGATGACGTGAAGGTGCTGGAGCAGCAATTGCTGGCCGCCAAGGACGCTCACGATGAACTCGCGGGCGCCCTGGCGCAGTCGCGGCAGTTCAGCGCCGAGGACCTGGACGAACGTCTGCGCGAGCTGGAAAAACGCCTGAAGTCGGTCAAGCAGCAGCTCGACCATGCGGACAACAACAGCTACGCCAAACTACGTGAGGAATTCTCACAGCAGGATGTCGAGCGCCTGATGCGCTTGTTCAACAGTTCGCTGTTCAGCCTGCCGTTGGGCGAGCATGGCATCACGTTGGATGAGGACGGCCAGTGGGTCAAATCCCTGGAGCAGATTCTCGATGGCTTCAAGGGTGAGCGCTTTGAAGTGCCGGGGCTGTCCATCGACATCTCCCACATCGAACCGCCGGCGTTGCAGGCCCTGGCGGATCGCGCCGCGTTGCGCGATCAGAAAGAGCGCCTGGAAAAAGAACTCAAGCAGCTCAAGACCCAACAAGCCGTAGCCTCTGACCGGGCGGCGAGCAAGACCCAGACCGAAGCGTTGTACCAGCAGGTGCTGGATGCGCAGAAGGCGTTGGAAGACTTCCGCCGTGCACAAACCCTGAGCGCGGAAGAAGGCGAAAAACTGGAAAACCTGGCGCAAATGGAAGCGGCGCAGGACGAGTTGAAGCGCTCCAGCGATGCGTTCACCGAACGCGTCCAGCAACTGTCGGCCAAACTGCAACTGGTGGGCCGTCAGATTGGCGATATGGAAGCCAAGCAGCGCACGCTGGATGACGCATTGCGCCGTCGTCAGCTGTTGCCGGCGGACTTGCCGTTCGGCACGCCGTTCATGGACCCGGTCGATGATTCCATGGACAACCTGCTGCCGCTGCTCAATGACTATCAGGACAGCTGGCAAGGTTTGCTGCGCGCTGATGGCCAGATCGAGGCGCTGTATGCCCAGGTTCGGCTCAAGGGCGTGGCCAAGTTCGACAGCGAAGATGATGTCGAGCGTCGCCTGCAACTGCTGATCAACGCGTATGCGCACCGTACCGATGAAGCGCTGACCCTGGGCAAGGCGCGCCGTGCGGCGGTCACCGATATCGCGCGGACCTTGCGCAATATCCGCAGCGACTATGACAGCCTTGAGCATCAACTGGCGTTGTTCAACCGTGAGATCAACAAGCGCCAGGTCTCCAACCTGCAGAGCTTTCGCATCGTGCTGGCGCCGAACAAAGAAGCGCTCAAGCATATCGACCAGATCATCCACAGTGCCGGTCAGTATGAAGAAGGCGAAACCCTGTCGGTCTTCGACCTGAGCCAGAGCGCCGAGCAGGACAACAAGAACGAAGAGGCCAAGGAGTACCTGGCCCGTTTGGTGGCCGCCAACCATAACCAGTTGGGCCTCAAGGATTTGTTCGAGCTGGCCTTCGAGATCACCAAGGTGCATGGCCAGCCGGTGATTCACACCGACATCGATGGCGCCGCGTCCAACGGTACCACCATGACCATCAAGGCGCTGACCAACATGTACTTGTTGCTGCACTTGATGGACCGCGACCAGGCCGGGCGTGTGCGTTTGCCGTACTACCTCGACGAGGCGGCGGACATCGATGAGAAGAACCAGGCGGCGTTGCTGGAGACCAGTTTGCAGTTGGGCTTTGTGCCGATTCTGGCCAGCGTGAAACCGCAGGTGTCCGCCCAGGTGGCGATCGACCTCGAAGGCGGCAGCGGGCCGAACGGGATCTATATCGATGAGGCGGATTGGAAGTACATTCGTCGTCATGATGCAGTGAAGGCGACGGTGAATGAGCCGGAGTTGGATGAGGTCTGAGTTTACGGGCTGAAATGCGAAAGGCCCCTGGGTGAGAATCCAGGGGCCTTTTTTGTTGCCTGTGCTGGCCTCATCGCGGGCAAGCCCGCTCCCACATTTTGATTTCATTCACAAATCAAAGTGTGGGAGCCGGGCTTGCCCGCGATGGCCGCGCCTCTGTCTATTTGCCTAGTTGAATCTTAGGCGCCCAAGTCAGCCATTCGTCTTCAAACTTATCGAACAACGCAAATGTCTGCTGCGGCCTGGCGGCATTGCCCATGCGGTCACCCTCTGGTGTAGCGAAGGCGATGCCACCGGCGACCAGGGTTTCCAGCGACTCAGTACGCACCGTCGCCCCTTTGAACAGACCGAAGTCCAGGCCAAACCCGCTGGTGTTCCAGAATCGGCTGCCGCTACGTACCAGCGGCGCATATTTAGGCTCGATCAGGATATGGATCAGCACACGGTCGGCGGTCTGGCCGAGCTCGTAGCCGATGACTTTACCGACGGTGACTTCACGGTAGGTGACGGGCACGCCCTCCTTCAACGAACCACGGCGGGCAGCGCTGAGTGTCAGGCTCAAGCCTTCTTCACGATGAACGGCCTCTGGCGGCTGGTCCAGCGCAACGAAGCTCTTTTGCGGGCCGGCGTTTTTCGCGGCGGGTTGCACTTCGATGTATTGGCCGGTGACCAAGGTCTCCAGGTTGGAAGTTTTCATCAGGCCCAGCTCTGGCTTGACCACCCAGAACTGACTACCCGTGCGGGCGATGCGGTCTGCCACTTGGGTGATGCGCGCACTGAGCAACACCGATTGCATGTCAGCGCTGAGGTCGACGCTTTCGATCTTGCCCACATCCAACCCTTTGAAGCGCACTGGCGTGCCGGGGCGCATGCCGTCAGCGCGATCAACCTTGATGGTCACCAGGGTGCCATGTTGATTGGCCGCTTCACGGTCAGCAAACAAGCGGAAACGCGGAATGCGCTTTTTCAGCGGCACATTTTGCTCTGGCGTTTCAAAGGCGATGCCGCCGGCCATCAGGCTGGCCAGGGATTCACTCTTGACCTGGATGCCACCGGTGAGACCGCCGGTCAGGGTGACGCCGCTGGCATTCCAAAAACGAGTCGAGCCGTTGACCAGGTTTTCGTACTCTTTCTCGATATGGACGCCGATCACCAGTTGCTTCTTCTTGCGTGAGAATTGGTAGCTCTGTACCGAGCCGACCTTGACCTGTTTGTAGAGGATGGGGCTGCCCACATCCAGAGAGCCCAGGTTGTCGGTGAGCAACACCATGTGCAAACCTGGGGAGCGTAGGTCCAAGGGCGGCGCCTTGGCCCGGGCCACGTACTCACGTTGCGGGGGCGTACCTTTATCGCCGGGTCGGATAGCGATGTAGTTACCTTTAACCAACGCCTCAAGCCCGGTGATACCGGCCAGGGAGATGGACGGTTTGACCACCCAGAACTGGGTGTCCTGCACCAGGTAGTCTTCCGCCAAGGGATCGAGGGTCAGCTCAGCGTTGGCGCTGGAAAGGTCCGGGTTGATTTTCAGGGTTTTCAAGCTGCCGACCTGGATGCCTTTGTACATCACCGGAGTGCGCCCGGCTTGCAGGCCTTCGAAGTCACTAAGCTTGACCTTGACCTTGATGCCTGCGGCGGCGGCGTCGAAATCTTCGTATAGGCGGAAAGGTAGGCTCGGGTCTGTCGGCGGGCTGTCCTTGCGGTTTTCCGGCGTGGCGAAAGCGATACCGCCGGCGACGATACTGGAGAGCGACTCGCTGCGTACTTTCACGCCAGAGAGATTGGCGTCGATGCTGATGCCGCTGGCGTTCCAGAAACGTGTGTGTTTACGCACCAGGTTGGCGTAGGTGGGTTCGATGTAGACCTTGATCTCAACGGTGCTCTGATCCTCCGACAGCAGGTAGCTTTTGACCTGGCCGACTTGGATCTGCTTGTAGAACACCGGACTGCCCCGGTTAAGGGAGCCCAGGCGGTCGGCCTTGAGCGTCACGTGAAGGCCTGGCTTGGCATCGGAAAGCGGTGGCTCTTCGGAGAGTGCCTTGAATTTTCGCGTGGGTTCGCCATCACCTGGGCTGGCAGCGATGTAGTTACCCGAGACCAACGTTTCCAATCCGGTGATACCGGCAAGGCTGACGCTTGGCTTGACCAACCAGAAGCGCGTATTGGTCTTGAGGTATTGATCGACGTCCTTGTTCATCTCGATGGTGGCAATCACCCCGCGATTACTGCCCTCGTCGTCCAGCGCCAGGGCTTTGACCTTGCCCACGGGCATGCCTTTGTAGACGACTTCGGTCTTGTTGACCTGGATACCTTCGCCGCTTTCAAAGCGCACCTGAATTTCGATGCCTTGCTGGGAATAGGCACGCCACCCCAGCCATCCGCCGATGATCAAGGCAATCAGGGGCAATACCCAAATGGCCGACCAGTTGGACGCTGGGCGGGTCTTGGCTTTAGGCAAATCACTCATGGTCGTCGTCCGACTCCGTGTTATCCCAAATCAGTCGGGGATCAAAAGTTACTGCGGCAAGCATCGTCAAGATGACCACACTGGCGAACGCCGCAGCGCCGAGGTTGGCCTCGACACTGGCAAGCCGCCCAAAGTTTACAACCGCTACCAGGATGGCGATCACGAAGATATCCAACATGGACCAGCGGCCAATGAATTCGATAAAGCGGTACATCACAATCCGTTGCTGCGCGGACAGCGGCTGATGGCGCTGCACCGAGAACAGTAGCAGACCAATGCCAACGAGCTTAAATGTCGGTACCAGAATACTGGCGATGAACACCACCGCCGCGATGGGAAACATGCCGTGCTGCACCAGTTGGATCACGCCGGCCATGATCGTGCTTGGATCGCCCTGCCCGAGGGTGTTGATAGTCATGATCGGTAACAGGTTGGCGGGAATGTACAAGATCGCCGCGGTGATCAACAGTGCCCAAGTACGCGCAAGGCTGTTGGGGCGACGGGCATGGATCAGCGCGCCGCAGCGGGTGCAGATTTGTTCATCGGTGTGTGGCTCTTGTTTGTTCAACTCGTGGCATTCGGTACAAATCAAAATGCCTGCATCAATCGCCCGCATGATCATCCTCTCCTGACAGCGCCTGCCAAATCTGATGGGGCGACATCACCACCTCAAGTAATACCTGAACCATTAACAGGCTGATGAAACACACCAGTCCCAGGCCGATGGTGATTGAGGCCATGTCCGCAAGCTTTACGATGGCGACCAGGACGCCCATCAGGTAGACCTCCAGCATTCCCCAATCTTTCATGTGGTGGTAGATGCGGTAGAGCAGCAGGCCATAGCTGCGGCCGATCTTCCAGCGAATGCTGAGTAACACTGCCAATTGGCAAAGCAGTTTAAGTAAAGGAATACCCATGCTGCAGAGGAACACTACAACGGCTACGCCCTGCATACCGGTGTCAAACAGTGCGACGACACCGCTCCACACGGTATCTTCTGACGACTGCCCAAGCAGATTGAGCTGCATGATAGGTAAAAAGTTCGCAGGGATGTACAGCAGCAATGCAGCGATTACCAAGGCGAGACTTCGCTCCACGACATTATGGCGATGAGCGTACAACTCGTAACCACAGCGGGGGCACTGGGCTTTTTCGCCGAGGGCGAGCACGGGTTTGCGCATCAGCAAGTCGCACTCATGGCATGCCACCAGGTCGTCCAGTGGTAAATCTGACACCTCGTGGGTACCAACCGGATCCGGCATAAATAGGGCTCGAGCTCTAAAAAAGGTTAGGTTGCTATTCTAGTGGTCTGGTTCAGAAATAACTGTGCAAATTTTTCGGCGTTTGAAGAGACTTTTCTCGCGCCCAAAACAAAACCCCTGTTTGCGTTAGCAAACAGGGGTTCTGGAATTTAATCTTGACGATGACCTACTCTCACATGGGGAAACCCCACACTACCATCGGCGATGCATCGTTTCACTGCTGAGTTCGGGAT
>NZ_UTKY01000114.1 GCF_900583165.1 Pseudomonas viridiflava
GTGTCCATGAAGTTGCCGATGGTGTTGCGGCTGAATACCTGGCCGTAATCGATAACCTTGCTGAAGCTTTCAAGATTGAGTGTGTGCTCGGTGCCGAATTTTTCCGGGTAATGGTCCAGCAGCGTCATGATGCTTTTGGCGTTGTTGACCAGCGCATCCTTGAGCGGCTGACGCTTGTTAAGCTCCTCGGTGAGGTAAGTATGCTCGGCGGGCGTCAATACACCGTCCGGGTCGGTCACCTTGATGTGTTCATCGAAGCCGAGTGTGAATCCGTAGTGTTTTTTGGCAAGCTCCGGGTTCAGGTAGGAAAGCTGCTGCTTGAAATCGTGAAAGTCGTCGAACATTCTGCAGGCGGATTCTTGAAACCTCTTGATTTCCTCCTTCAGAAATTCTTGTCGGCTAATTTCGAAAAATTCACTGGAAATTTGCGTGAGGTAGTTGTCCATATCGCCTTGGGCG
>NZ_UTKY01000105.1 GCF_900583165.1 Pseudomonas viridiflava
AGGCGCGCAGTTGTACAACCTGTATGGCCCGACTGAAGCGGCCATCGACGTGACCCACTGGACCTGTGTCGAAGAGGGGCGCGACAGCGTGCCAATCGGCCGCCCGATTGCCAACCTGGGTTGCTACGTCCTTGATGACAACCTCGAACCGGTGCCGGTTGGCGTGCTGGGCGAGTTGTATTTGGGCGGGGAAGGGCTGGCGCGGGGTTATCACCGCCGCCCATCGCTGACCGCCGAGCGTTTTGCCGTGAGCCCCTTCGGCAACGGCGAGCGGCTGTACCGCACGGGCGACTTGGCGCGTTACCGCGCCGACGGGGTGATCGAATACGCCGGGCGTATCGACCATCAGGTCAAGTTGCGTGGCCTGCGTATCGAATTGGGCGAGATCGAAGCGCGCCTGCTGGAACATGATCAGGTGCGCGAAACCGCGGTCACGGTGATCGATGGCAAGCATCTGCTGGCGTATGTAGTACTCAACGTTCAAGCCGACGACTGGCGTGAAACCCTGATCGCGCACCTGCAACAAAGCTTGCCTGAGTACATGGTGCCCAACCAATGGTTGCTGTTGGAGCAGATGCCGTTGTCACCCAACGGCAAGCTCGACCGCAAGGCGTTGCCCAAGCCAGATGTAGAACAGATGAGTGCGGCCTATCAAGCCCCGGTGTCGCACGCCGAGCAGATATTGAGCGGTATCTGGCAAGCCGTGTTAGGTCGCGAGCGAGTAGGGGTCACCGACAATTTCTTCGCCCTGGGCGGCGACTCGATCATGTCGATCCAGGTGGTCAGTCGCGCACGACAGGCTGGCCTGCATTTCACCCCCAAGGAGCTGTTCCAATACCAGACCGTACAAGGTCTTGCCGCCGTGGCACGGCGTGGCGAGGTCGCGTCGACGGTTGATCAAGGCCCCGTCACCGGCGACTTGCCGTTGCTGCCGTTCCAGCAGTGGTTTTTTGACAGCGCCATGCCTGAGGCCCATCACTGGAACCAGTCCATCCTGCTCAAACCCGCCGCAACGCTGGAGGCGGCGGCGTTGCAGCAGGCGCTGCACGCATTGTTGATTCACCACGATGCGCTGCGCGTGGGTTTTGTCCAACAAGCCCAGGGTTGGGTTGCCACCCACCGCACAGTGGGCAGTGAATTGCCGGTTTTGTGGCAGACCGCCGTGAGCCAGGCGCAGGAAATCGAAGCGGTCTGCCAGGAGGCGCAACGCAGCCTGAACCTGCAACATGGCCCGTTGCTGCGTGCTGTACTGATCGATTTGGCCGACGGTTCCCAGCGCTTGCTACTGGTCATTCATCACCTGGCGGTCGATGGCGTGTCATGGCGCATCTTGCTGGAAGACCTGCATACCGCTTACCGGCAGGCCCTGGCTGGCCAACCGCTGGTGCTGCCGGCCAAAACCAGCGCGTTCAAAACCTGGGGCGAGCGGCTTAAGGCCCATGCCGCCGACCGCCACATTGAGCTGGCTTTTTGGGAGCGCCAATGCCAGGGCCAGCCTGATGGGTTGCCTGAGGCCAAGCCCCAGGCCAGCCTGCAAAACCGGCATGCCCAGAGTGTGCAAACCCATCTGGACCAAACGCTGACCCGACAACTGTTGCACGTGGCCCCCCAGGCCTATCGCACCCAGGTCAATGACCTGCTGCTCACCGCCTTGGCGCGGGTCATCTGCCGCTGGACCGCCACGGATGCCGCGCTGATTCAACTTGAAGGTCACGGCCGCGAAGAGCTGTTCGATGACGTTGACCTGAGCCGCACAGTGGGCTGGTTTACCAGCGCGTTTGCGCTGAGCCTGCGCGCGGCGGGTGAGTGGGGGGATGCGATCAAACAGGTCAAGGAACAACTGCGCGCTGTTCCGGACAAGGGCATTGGCTTTGGTGTCTTGCGCTATCTGGGTGACGAGCATGCACAGGCCACCCTGCGCACGCTGCCGGTACCGCGCATCACGTTCAACTACCTCGGTCAGTTCGATGCGCAGTTCGACGAGCACGCTTTGTTCGTACCCGCTGCCGAAAGCACGGGCCAGGAACAAAGCCCGCTCGCACCACTGGGTAACTGGCTGGTGCTGAACGGGCAGGTGTACGGCGGCGAACTCAGCATGAGCTGGACCTTCAGCCGTGAGATGTTCGACGAACAGACGATTTCCCGCCTGGCAGATGAATACGCCATCGAGTTGGCTGCACTGATCGCCCATTGCAGTGAGGGTGGCAACCTCGGGGTCACGCCTTCGGATTTCCCGCTGGCAGCATTGACCCAGGCCCAGTTGGACGCGTTGCCGATTGCCGTACAGGACATCGAAGATATTTACCCGCTGTCCCCCATGCAGCAGGGCATGTTGTTCCATACCCTGTCAGACGACGGTGATGACCTGTATGTGAACCAATTGAGCCTGCCCGTCGAGGGGTTGGACCCGGAGCGCTTTCGCGCAGCGTGGCAGCATGTCATTAGCCGCCATGCCATCCTGCGTACCTCGTTTCATTGGCAGGGCGGCCAGACCGCGCCGATCCAGGTGGTACAGCGCCAGGCGCAAGTTGATCTGCGCCAGCTGGACTGGCAGGCATTGCCTGTGGACGCTGAACGCCTGGCCGAATGCGCTCGCCAGGAGCGTGCCCGCGGCTTTGAATTGAGCCAAGTGCCTTTGCAGCGCCTGGTGTTGATTCGTCTGGGGGCCAACGAACATCAATTGATCTGGACCAGCCATCACATTCTTATGGATGGCTGGAGCAGTTCACAGTTATTTGGCGAAGTGCTGGAGCATTACGCTACCGGCCAAGTGAGCGGCGACAGTGGGCGCTACCGAGACTTCATTGCGTGGTTGCAGAGCCAGGACCAGGCGCGCCTGGAACAGTACTGGAAGTCACGCCTGCAAACCCTGGCTGAACCGACTGCCCTTAGCCAGGCGATCCACCCTCGTCACACATCAACCCTCGGCGGGCATGATGCGCTGTACACCCGTTGGGATGCCCAACGCACCGGTGTGCTGCTGCAACACTGTCGCCAGCAGGGCATCACCCCGAACACGCTGATCCAGGGCGCCTGGCTGCTGCTGTTGCAGCGTTATACCGGGCAGTCCAGCGTGGCGTTCGGTGCCACGGTGGCGGGGCGTCCAGAAACCCTGCCCAATGCTCAGAACATGCTTGGCCTGTTCATCAATACTTTGCCGGTGATCCAGACCCTTGAGGCGGCTGATCGCCTGGACGAGTGGCTGGCGCAATTGCAGGCCAGCAACCTGGATTTACGTGAACACGCCCATGCGCCACTGGCCGATATACAGCGCTGGTCGGGCAAGGGTGGCCAAGCCCTGTTCGACAGTATCATCGTGTTCGAGAACTATCCGATCGACGACCGCCTGGAGCAGGCCCAGGGCGGTTTGCGCTTTGGCGCCTCGGCCAACCACGACGTGACCAACTTCCCAATGGACCTGGCGGTGCACCTTGGACAGGAACTGTCGATTGAATACCTGTTCCTGCGCGACTGCTTCAACCTCCAGGCCGTAGAAGGCATACGCCAATTGATGGAGACCACGTTGCTGGCCATGATCAATTCGCCGGCAGAACGCCTGGGTAACCTGCAACGCCTGGCACCGCCACAGTGGCAGGCGCTCAAGCAGTGGGCGGCTGAGCCGGCCGCGGTGCACTCGCATGAGCTGTTGCCGACACTGATTGCCCGCCACGCCGCACAACGTCCCGATGCACCTGCGGCCGAGTGTCAGGGTGCAGTGTTGAGCTACGGCGAACTCGACGCGCGGGCCAACTGCTTGGCTCACCATTTGATCGCTCAAGGGGCCGGGCCGGAGGTATTGATCGGCGTTGCCCTGGAGCGTTCCCTCGACGTACTCGTAGCGTTGCTGGCCGTGCTCAAAAGCGGTGCCGCCTATGTCCCATTGGACACGGACTACCCGCCTGAACGCCTGGCCTTCATGATCGAAGATTCGGGCATGGCCCAAATGATCAGCCGGGGTGAAACAGCGGCCAATCTACCGTTACCACCTGGCGTTCAACTGATCGATCTGGCGCAACTCGATGGTGCACGCTACGTTGCGACGCCACCGGCACAGGTCATCAGCGAGCAAAGCCTGGCGTACCTGATCTACACCTCGGGCTCGACCGGCCTGCCTAAAGGTGTGGCGGTGACTCACGGCCCGCTGAGCATGCATTGCCAGGCAATCGCCGAGCTATACGAAATGGATGAGCGCACGCGTGAGCTGCACTTTATGTCGTTTGCGTTCGACGGTGCCCACGAGCGCTGGCTGACGACGTTGTCGAGGGGAGGCACGTTGGTACTGCGGGACAACGAACTGTGGACTCCGGAACAAACCTGCCACGCCTTGCAGCACTTGCGCATCGATATCGCCTGCTTCCCCCCGGCGTACCTCAAGCAGGTGGCTGAGTTTGTACAAGCCAGCGGCGGCGCGGCGCCTGTGGTGCGCATTTATTGCCTGGGGGGCGATGCGGTACCGGAACAGACCCTGGCCCAGGTACGAACCGTCCTGAAACCGCGCTACATCACCAACGGCTATGGCCCCACCGAAACGGTGGTAACCCCGATGCTCTGGAAGGCATCTGCCGATGAGCCTTGCGGCGCCGCCTATGCGCCGATTGGGCGGGTGGTGGGGCAACGCTCGCTATGGGTCTTGGACGATGATCTCAACCCGCTGCCGGCTGGGTTCAGCGGGCAGCTGTTCATCGGTGGTTACGGCGTGGCCCGTGGCTATCACGGGCGCGCGGCGATGACGGCTGAGCGCTTTGTGCCAGACCCTTTCGGTGCGCCGGGCAGTCGTGCGTACCGCAGCGGTGACTTGGTGCGCTTGCGCGAAAGTGGCGTGTTGGACTACGTGGGGCGCATGGATCACCAGGTCAAGGTGCGTGGTTTCCGCATCGAGCTGGGCGAAATCGAAGCCAGCCTGCGCTTGCAGGCAGGGGTCAGCGACGCTGTGGTGATTGCCCGAGACGGTGTATCCGGCAAGCAATTGATTGGCTATGTGGTCAGTGCCGATGCAGGCCTCAAGGGCGAAGATCTCAGGAAGGCACTGCGCGAGACGCTGCCTGATTATATGGTGCCGACCCAGGTGATTTGCCTGGCGCGCATGCCACTGTCCCCTAACGGCAAGTTGGATCGCAAGGCGTTGCCCGAGCCGACATTCGACATGGCGCAATATCAGGCGCCGCGTACTGAAGAAGAGCAGGTGATGGCCGGTATCTGGTCTGAGGTGCTGCAAGTGCAAGAGGTGGGCATCAGCGATAATTTCTTCGAATTGGGCGGCGATTCGATCCTCAGCCTGCAAGTCATTTCGCGTGTGCGTAACCATCGGCAGTTGAATATGGAGCTTAAACTGCGCGACCTGATGCGCTGCCAAACCATCGCCAACCTGTTCGACCAACAGGCCGTAACCCGTTCCGGCCGTCCAAGCGCTGAAAGCCCAATGATGCGCGAAGGCGCGTTCGGGCTGTTGCCGATCCAGGAGTGGTTCTTCGGCGAGCAGATGCAAACCCCGCAACACTTCAACCAGGCGCTGATCCTACGCGCTCGCCAGGCACTGAATGTGGATGCGCTGCAACGCACCCTGGTGCGCATGCTCGACCAACATGATGCGTTGCGCCTGCGTTTTACCCAGCAGGACGGACGTTGGACCCAGCACTACCAGAGCCTTGATGAAAGCCTGCTGCAAGCCGAGCAAGACCCTCTGTTGTGGGTACGCGATGTGGCGGATGAGGACGCTCTGGAAACCGCCGCCAACCAGCTACAGCGCAGTTTGAACCTGGAACAAGGCCCGTTGCTGCGAGGCTTGCTCGCCACCTTGGGCAATGGCGAGGTGCGCCTGTTGCTGGTCATCCATCACCTGGTGATTGACGGTGTGTCGTGGCGAGTCCTGTTGCAGGACCTGCAGGTGGCTTATGACGCTTATTGCCTGGGCAACGAGCCGCAATTGCCGATCCGTACCAGCAGTCTGCGTGAATGGGCGGACGGCTTGGCGGGGTATGCGCAGACGCTGCAAGAGCAGGAGCTCGACTATTGGTTGGGCCAACTGGGCCAGCAGGACAAACCGCTGCCTTGTGATAACCCTCGGGGCAAGAACCTGATGTGCAACCGTGCCGAAGCCTCGTTCAACCTAAGCGAGGCGCATACCCAGCAGTTGCTCAAAGAGGCGCCGGCGGTGTACCAGACCCAGATCAACGACCTGCTGCTGACGGCCTTGAGCCGGGCGATGTGCCGTTGGAGCGGTGACGCGTCGATCCTGATCCAGCTTGAAGGCCATGGTCGCGAAGATCTGTTCGAAGAACTCGACTTGAGCCGCACGCTGGGCTGGTTCACCAGCATGTTCCCGGTGCGGCTGACGCCGGTTGCGCAGCAAGACTTTGGCACTTCGATCCTGGCGGTGCGCGAGCAATTGGCGGCAGTGCCGAACAAGGGCATTGGCTACGGCGTATTGCGCTATATGGCGCCAGCCTCGGTGACTGAACAACTGGCCAGCCTGGCCCCAGCGCGTGTGACATTCAACTACCTGGGGCAGCTCGACCAGAGCTTCGACGAGCAGGCCTTGCTGCTGCCGGCGCCGGAAAGCGTGGGCGACAGCTTTGGCGCCGACGCGCCGATGGCCAACCATCTTGAGTGGGTGGGCCAAGTGTTCAATGGGCAACTGGCCTTCCGCTGCATCTATAGCGACCGCCGCTATCGCCCGTCGACCATGGATGCCCTCGCTGAACAGTGCCGGGCCGAGCTGCAAGCCCTGATCGAACATTGCGTGATGCAAAGCGCTGCGTGATCTTTTTCACCCTTTGATAACGGGCGCCGGCTTACCGGCCGGCGACCCTGGAACATTGTCATGTCATTGAACCCCGAAATCGCGGCTTTTCTCGATCTGGTCGACAGTCGCCAGCAAGAGCCTTTCCATCGCCAGACGCCCGAACAGGCGCGGGCGGAATTTGAACAGTCATCGGTGCAAATGCGCTGGGCAGTGCCCCAAGTCGACAGCCAAGCGCTGAGCTTTACCGCGCGCGATGGCGAAACATTGGCTTTGCGCCTGTACCGGCCGTTGGGCCAGGGCAACGCAATCTTGCCGGTGTTGGTCTACCTGCATGGCGGTGGTTTCGTCGTCGGCAGCCTGGACTCCCATGATGGGGTGTGCCGTGAATTCTGCGCACGCACGCCTTGCGCCGTGCTGGCCGTGGAATACCGTCGCGCGCCTGAGTACAAGTTCCCCACCGCCCTTGAAGACTGCGCCGATGGGCTGGCCTGGCTCGCAGAACACGCCGCGGCCTTAGGGCTGGACACTACGCGGCTGGTGTACGGCGGCGACAGCGTGGGCGCTACCCTCGCCACCGTGTTGGCCATTGATGCGGTGCGCCATTCGCGGCCGCTCAAGCCCTGTTTGCAGTTGCTGTGCTACCCCGTTACCGATGCCTCGCAAAGCAGTGAATCCATGCACCTGTTAGGGGAGGGGTACTTGCTGGAAAGCGACACACTGGAGTGGTTCTACACCCACTACGCCCGCACCCCGGATGACCGACGCGACTGGCGCTTTTCCCCGCTGCTCACCCCAGACCTTGGCGGCGTGGCCCCCGCGTTCATTGCACTGGCGGGGTTCGACCCGTTACTGGACGAAGGGCGTGCCTATGCCGAGCGCCTTGAGCAGCAAGGGGTCAAGGTGGAGTGTCAGGTGTTTGAAGGGCTGGTGCATGACTTCCTGCGTATGCGCATGGTCACGGAGCAGATCGACACCGTTTATACGCGCCTGGCGGCGGTCCTGGCGGCGGCCGTTTACTGAGTACAGCGCTGCGCAGGAGCGGGCAGGTCCCGCTCTTGTCATTCACATTGCTGAGAACAAAAAAAAGCGCACCTGGTATCAGGTGCGCTTGCTGTGTTGCGTGGGGCATGTACCAGAGGGATCAGAACGTGTACTTGAAGCTCGTCATGAAGTTACGCGGTGCCCCGTACACACTCCAGCTGTCGGCATAGGCGTAGTAGGAGCGGTCGAACACGTTATTGACGTTGAGCGTGGCGCTGAGGTTTTTGCTGATGTCGTAGCGGGCCATCAGGTTGGTCAACGCGTAGCTACCTTGTTCGAACGTGTGCAGGTCCATCCCGGTCTTGCTCTGCCAGTTCACGCCGCCACCTACGGTGACTTTGTCCAGCACGCCTGGAAGGCGGTAGGTGGTGAATGTCTTCAGGCTGTGGCGCGGGCTGGTGGTGACGATGCGTTCATCCTCGGCGTTGGTACTGACGCTGTAGGCGTAGCCGGCGGACGCCTGCCAGCCTTCACTCAGTTCACCGTTCAACTCCAGCTCGACGCCCTTGGTGGTCGTACCCTGTTCGGCGCGATAGATATCGGGGCTGCGCACGAAGACCGCCAGGTTGTCCTGGTCGATCTTGAACAGCGCCAGGCTGGCGTTCAACCTGTCTTCGTTGAAGCTGCCCTTGATACCCACTTCGTAACCGGTGCCTTCCTGTGGATCCAGCGGCTTGTTGTCTTCGCCTTTGATGCCATAGGCCTGCGGGTTGAAGATCTTGGTGTAGCTGGCGTACAGCGACCAGGTGCTGTTCAGGTCGTAGACGATACCGGCGTACGGCAGGAAAACGCCATTGCGGGTTTCTTTGCTTTCGGAGTTCTGGCTGGGATCGGCGTAGGTGATGACTTCGTTGGTGCGTTTCCAGTCGGTGACGCGGCCGCCGAGGATCAGAGCGGTGTCATCGGTGACGCGAAAGCGCGAGGTCAGGTAGGCCGCGTACTGGTTCTCTTCGATATGGGTCTTGCCCACGGGGGTGGTGTCGGGGCGATTGGCGCCGCTGCCGTCCCAGTTGTGGATGTCGGGGATTGTTCCGTCATAACCGGTCCATGGGCCGAACCAGCCGCCGTGGCTAGGGGTATTTTCGTCGTACTGGGACATGGTCACACCGGCAATCAGCTCGTGCTCGCGGCCAAACAGGTCGAACGGGCCAGTGAAGTAGGCGTCCAGGTTGTTTTGCCGTGGGGTGCCGGACCAGCGGTTGGGGTAAAGGTAGGCACCGGCACCCGTGGCCTGGTCGATACTGCCGTTCATGTAGTTGATCAGCTCATCGAACTCGTTCTGGGTGTGGCTGACTTCGACCTTGCCGCTCCAGCCGTTATCGAACTTGTGCTCGATGGAAGTGAAGACGTTGGTTTGTTTACGGTCGTTATAGGCCCAGTCCGGCGCGCTGTTGGCTGAACGGCTGAAATTGGTACGGTTGCCGTTGCTGTAGAACATCTGGAAACCAGTACGCATGGGGTCGTTGACCTGGTTGTTGATGTAGCTGAAGCCCAGGGTCAGCATGGTCGCTTCGCTGAGGTCGAATTCGGAAATACCGTAGACCAGTTGCGAGTCGGTGTTTACTCGGTCGACCCAGGAATTCTGCTTCTTGTAATCCACCACCAGACGCCCACGGACATTGCCGCTGTCGTTCAAAGGGCCGGAAACGTCAAAGCCTGTGCCGTAGCGATCCCAACTGCCAGCCTCGCCGGTGATGCTGGCCTGAGCCTCAGCGGTGGGGCGCTTGCGGATCAGGTTGATGGTCGCAGAAGGCGTCCCCGAACCGCTGATCAGGCCGGTGGCGCCACGCACCACCTCCACACGGTCGTACATGGCAGTGTTCTGGGTGGTGTTGTCCAGGCGTGATGACGTGGGAACACCGTCGATTTCAAAGTTGTTGATCTGGAAACCACGGGCCCAGTAGGTATCGTTCTCGGCACCCACGCCGACACGCAATACGGTGATGCCGGGGGTGGCTTCCAGCACTTCGGTCAAATTGGTGAGTTTCTGGTCATCGAGACGTTGGCGGGTCATGACCGTCACCGTCTGTGGGGTTTCCTTTTGGGTCAGGTTCAGCCGCGTCGAGCTGCTCGATGAGAGCGCGGTGTATAGGCCAGTGCCTTCAGTGGTAGAGCCCGGCGCCATGCCGGAGATGGACACGGCTCCCAGTTGCAGGGCGCTTGAGTCGCCTGCGGCCGGAATCAGCGATACGCTGTTATTGGTGATCTGGTAGGTCATGCCGCTCCCCAGCAGCATGGTGCTCAATGCCTGTTCTGGCTCCAACGTGCCCGAAACCGCGCCCGAGTTAACGCCCTTGATTGAATCCGGGCTGTACAGGATTTCCAGGTTGGCCTGCTGGCCCAGTTGCTGCAACGCGGTTGCCAACGGCTGCGCAGGAATATTCAGTGCCACAGGCGCGGCATGCGCTTGAGCACCGCCCAACAACAGCAGGGTCAGCAGTGCGCCGGGTAGTACTGCCCGGCGTGACGATTGTGGGCGGATCGCTGCCGCCAGTGGCGTGCGGCAAAGGGTAGGGCTTTGCATTGCTCTCGATGCTCCAGAAAGATAGTGCGCAGTTTTATAAGTTTATTGTTAATGACAATTAGACGCATCAACATCCAATAACCGGAAAAATAAATTATCCGGCGCATGAATGCCTCAGGCTGGAGCCATTTCTGCCATCACTCGTCCTGCTTCCATACGCACTAACTGATCGGCTACGTTGAAGTATCGGTCGTCGTGGGAGATCACGATGATGGTCTTGCCCAGGCGCTTGAGGTCGGGCAGCAGCTCGGTGTAGAAGATGCGTCGGAACGTCGGGTCCTGGTCGGCCGCCCATTCATCGAACACCAGTACCGGGCGTTCTTCGAGCCACGCGTTGACCAACGCCAGGCGCTTGCGCTGGCCGGTGGACAAGTCGGTCGTGGTGAATTTGCCGTCGAGTACGCTGACCTTGTGCGCAATTTCCAGGCGCTGCAGGTATCTGTTGGCGTCCTCAGGAATGTGCTGATCGCCCTGCACGACGTCATCGAACAAGTAGTAGTCGGCAAAAATAGTGGTAAACAGTTGGCGGTAGTCGTCGCGGTTTTCGGCGTCGACTAGCTGCCCGTTCAGGCGCACTTCCCCCTGTTGTGGTGGGTAAAGCCCCAGCAACAGCTTGATCAACGTCGTTTTGCCGCACCCGTTTTCACCCACGATGAAAATGATTTCGCCTTCATTGATCTTCAGGTTCACCGGGCCCAGGCGGAACGCGTCACTGCCAGCGACCGGCGGAAAGGCAAAGCTGACATCCCGCAATTCCAGCGTGTGCACCGGGTTGGCCTTGGCGCCTTGGTCGGCTAGCAGCAAATGCGGTTCAGGCGAAGAAAATTGCTCGGACAGCTCGGCGATACGACGAAACGCAATCTGCGCCCGGCTGACGATTGGCAGCGTGCCGATCAAGTGTTCCAGCGGGCCTTTCATATACAGCAGCACCAGCACGAAGCCGCTCATAACGGTTTTGTCTGCGCTTGGCCAAAACGATTGCAAGGCCAGCGCCAGCCCGATCACCACAAAAAACAACATCGAGCCAAACGTCTTGGCGATGACAAACGTGTTGATCGACTTGATCTGGGTATTACAGATGAAGTCAGCCGTGGCCTTGATGCCCGAGACGAACATGCGCTGGCGGCGCGGCCGATGGATACGCAGCTCCTTGGCGCCTTCGGCGATGGCGTTGTAGTGCTTTTGCAATTCGTCCTCGGCGTCCCGGGCTTGCATGAAGCCCTTGATGCCGTGGCTCTGTGCCAGGTACTGGATGGCGGTGCCAAGAATGATCGCCACTACCATCATCAGGAACATCGGCCATGACAGCATGGCCAGATAACCCAGGCAGCCCAGGGTCACGGTCATGGAAATAGCCAGGGGCGCGAATGCGAAGGCGAAATCGCTGATGGTGTCCACGTCGTGGGTCAACACCGGAATCAAGCGATGGCTGCGGTAACGCTCGATTTGCTCCATAGGCGCGGAAAGCACCTTTTCACCCAGCTCTTTGCGAAGCTTGGCGATGATGTGTTGACCAACGTAGTTGGTGCCGATGTCCGAGCAGATGGAGCTGAACAACGCCAGCAGGCACAGCCCGGCAAACAGTAGCACCACGCCTTGCGTCAACCCATCCTGGGAGTGCAGGGCGCTGTTGATAGTGGCCAGCAACACCGTCACGCTCAGGCCACCGACCATGCCGAGCACGACCGACAGAGTAACGATAAGACGGAAGGGTTTGAGCAGCACGAGCAATTCGTGAAGGGCGCCGCGTGGGGGATGGTTCATGGGGGGACGGTTCCTTGGGTCGCAGAGGCAGATACCCTGTAGAACGTCTGGTCACGCGGTTAATTTAGAAGGCCGCTGATTAACGGCGGCCTGGCAAGTGTGGCGTGCTTCAGAGGTCGCGCACGACCCGAAACCCTATCCAGTCTCCCCGGGTCTGCGGGTAAATCGTGTTGCGGTTGCCCGAACGCGAAAACACCGGTGCCTCGCCCCAATCATTGCCACGAATCTGGTAACCCTCGCAGTTGGGCTCCACCCACGCACTGCCGTCAGTGGGCGCGCCCATATAGTCAGGGTGCTCGCAGTCGGCGACGCGCTCGTAAACGTTGCCGTGCATGTCATACATGCCAAACGCGTTTGGCGGGTAACTGCCCACCGGCGAGGAATAGCTATACCCGTCTGCCGGGCCGTAGGTATTGGCATGTTTGGCAATGCTGTAGCCCTTGCCTTCGTCGAACGGAAAAGGGAACGGCCCGGTGGAGCCAGCACGCGCTGCGTATTCACGCTGAGCCTCGCTGACCATCTGGTAATGCTGCCCGGTTTTTTTCGACAACCAGGCCACGTAGTGCTTGATGTCGTCCATGTCCATGCACACCGCTGGCTGGCGCGGCCCCTGAGGGTAGCGCGGCTTGCTGGCGACGCATTCGCGGCCGGGGCGCGTGTCGCCATTGGCGATCTTCACCCCGGACTGGCGCACATAGCTGTCCCACTCACCGGCGGTGACCTGAAAGCGGCTCATGGCAAATGGCTTGGCGAACGTTACGTCATGCATCGGGCCTTCGTCCGGTTCACGGCCGACTTCATCTTCCGGCGTGCCCATGGTGAAGGTGCCGGCGGGCAACACCACCATTTCCGGGCAGTCCTTGCAGTCCTTGAACACTTTGCCGGGTTGCGGCGCGGCGGCCTGGGCCAGGCCTGGCAACAGCGTGCCGCACAAGGCGATCAGCACCAGTGGGGCGAGGGGTTTGAGTCGGGATGGAGTCATGGTGGGCATCTCGTTCAAAGGGAAAGTGGGGGTCACGACTGCTGCTTTAACAGGGTCATGAAGCGCTGGATCTCATCGGAGGAATTGAGCAGGCCGGGAGAGGTGCGGATCACAGGGCCTGCGTCGCGCTCCACCGCATCGATGACGACACGGTTTTTCATCATGCGGGCGGCGACCGCGTCACTCTGCTGGCCCTTGACCCGGAAAAAGGTAAAGCCGGCCGAGAGTTCAGGGCTGCGCGGGGTCACCAGTTCTACCTGCGGGTGGGCCAGCAGTTGCTCTTTGAGTTCGGTATTGAGGGCATGGATGCGTGCCTGCACCTGCGCCTTGCCCAGCTGCAAGTGCAGCTTGAACGCTTCATCCGCCGCCCAGCGATGTTCGAATGCGTGGTAACCGCCCGGCGTCATGGTGGTCGCAAAATCCTTGTCTTCGGAGAAGGTCGGTACCATGGGGGTGACGTATTTGTTTTCCGGGTCGCGAGCGCAGATCAGCCCGGTGCCGCGTGGGCCGAACATCCATTTGTGGGTGCCGGCGATAAAAAAGTCGCACTGCATCTGCGGGAAATCGAGGTTTTCCACGCCGAAACCGTGAACGCCGTCCACGACATAGAGGATGCGGTCCTTGTCGTCGCGGTTGCGGTTATGTGCTTGCACCAGCTTGCCGATCTCGCCGATGGGCAGTTTGACGCCGCTGCCGGACTGCACCCAGGTCATGCCCAATACGCGAGTATTGGGGCGGATATTGCGCTGGATATTGCCCATGATCTCGTCGACAGACACCCGGTTGGCGTCTTCGAACAGGCTGATCTTGCGCACCTGGGTCTGCTCTTTGCGCACCCGGAAGTCCAGGCTGAACGCGGTGGCATAGTGCTCATGGACAGTGGTCAGGATTTCCTGGTCGGGCCGCACCTTTATCCCGCCATAGATCATCGCCAGCCCTTCGGACGTGCTGCCAGTGAGGGCGATCTGCGCGGGTATGGCGTTCAAATAGCGGCCAGCCCATTCGCGTACCTGGCCTTCGCGCTTCCAGGTTTCCTGCAGGTCCCAGTCCATCGCAAGCCCTGGGTTGCGGTCGATTTGCAGGCGATACCGCTCAATCGCGTCGCGTACTGGCTTTGGGTGTGAGGTCACCAGGAAATTGGAAAAGTGCAGGTAGTCGGGGTCCTGATTGAACAGCGACTTGAAACCCGTCCATGGGGAGTCGTCGGTATCAGCAGCAATGGCCTGATGAGGGAGTAGGGCAGCGCCCAGCGGCAGGCTGGCGGCAAATACGCCGGCCTGCTTGAGAAATGTACGACGGTCGGTCATGGACATGCTTCACGAGGGGTTAGCGGTTGGCCAATGGCTTGGCGGCTTTTTGTACCTGGTCCCACACCCGCAGGAAGTTGCCTCCCCACAGCTTGGCGATGTCGGCTTCGGAGTAGCCGCGCTGGATCAGCTCGGCGGTGACGTTGCGTATTTCTGCGACGTTGTTCCAGCCTTCAATGCCACCACCGTCGTTGAAGTCCGACGACAGGCCGACATGGTCGATACCGATCTTGCGCACCGTGTAGTCGATCACGTCCCCCAGGTCCTTGAGCGTGGCCTTAGGTTCTTCTTCGAGGATGGCGTACAGGGCGCTGGCGTACTCACCGAACTTCTGCTCGGGCCATGCGGTAATAATGGCGTCGCCCGGCATCAGGGCCACGGCAAGGTTGGGCAGGGGCGGCAGGTCAAAGCGCGCGCGTAGCGCATTGAGCTTGTCCTGGGTCGGCTGGCTCAAGGGGCGCAAGTAGGCGGAGAAGCCCACGATTTGCACGACGCCGCCGCTGTTCTTGATCAGTTGCAGTTCTTTGTCGCTGAGGTTGCGCGGGATGTCCACCGCCGCGCGGGGCGCCGAGTGCGACGCCACCATCGGCGTGCGGCTCAGTTGCGCCACCTGCTCAAGGGCCTTGGTGGACATTTGCGACACATCGATGATGACGCCCAGGTCATTGAGGCGGTGTACCGCTTGTTTGCCGATGTCCGACAGCCCCTCCAGTGCATCCGGCGAATCATTGAAAAACGGCAGCGGCCGTGATGAGTCCGACCAGGCGTTATTGCCCACATAGCTGAAGCCGAACATGCGCATGCCGCGCGCTGCCCATAGGTCTAGTTGGTTCAGGTCGTTACCCAGGGGGTAGGCATTGAGCATGCTGATGAAGATCGCAAACTTGCCTTCGCCGTGCAGGCGCCGGAAGTCATCCGGGGTGTAGGCAATGGCAACCTGGTTGGGGAAGTCGCGCACCATGGCGCTGATGATCTTGTAGCGCACCTCCTGCTCGTGGCGGGCGGCTTCGACAAAACCATCAGTCGGCTTGTGCGGGGCATTGGGGCCGTTCCAGATTTCTGGCCAGCCAAAAATGGTCAGCGCTGCGCCGGACAAGCGCCCACGACTGGCCTTGGCCAGGTCGAACTGGCCGCTGCCGTCCTTGTCGGCCTCATTGCCGGCGGTGCCGAAATCCACGGGCACGGTGATATGGCTGTCAAATGACAGCAAGCGATCCTGCATTTCATTGGCCTGCTTGATCACTTCCAGCGGGTAGCCGGCATTACCTTTGAACCAGTGATCCCAGACCAGGAAGCCGGCCCCGGCGCCTATGGCCAGTGCCAGCGGCAAGCCGATATACAGCGCCTTTTTCGAACGTGGTTTTGTCATTGCCATCTCAGTCAGTTGAGGCCTTCGCTATCAGGGAAGAACGAGTGATGAGCGGGGAAATTTAGGTGGTGCAGCCACCGCGCTAAATTTCGCCAGCCAACAAACGTTCTAGCTCTGATAAAGCCGTTTCCTAAGGTAGACAATGACCATCTCTCGACGTGGGTTCATCGCAGGCCTGGCGCTGACAGGCGCCGCCGTGCCGGCAGCCTTCTATGCCCATCGCGAGTTGACGCGTGAAGAAGAATTCCCCATTACCCCGGGCGAAGCCACGGTAGATCTGGCCGACACCGCCGGCCAGCAGTTGGCAAACACCTTGCGCGGCGTATGGAACCTGCGCCTGGACGGCCACGATGCCGGCCTGCGTGGCCTGCCGCTGCAAGGGCTGGAACTGCTGCTCGACGTCGCCCCTCGTGGTCGGGGCCTGCGCGGTTACCTGGACACCGCCGCCAACCTGCGGGCCACCGGCGCGCCCCGTTACCGTGTACTGGGTGACTTGGTGACCGGGGAGGGCGCCTTACTCTACTGGCGCCTGATCGATCGCGATTCGGCAGACGGGTCGCCTGCCTATGAATTCAAAATGACCCTCGACGAAGTCTGGGCCGACTTCGGCAACGCGGGCAGCGGCACCCTCAGTGGGCAGATCCTCGACCTGGATCGGCCCTTGGCGTTGGTCGAACGTGACAACCGTTTTATCGCCCACAAACAGGTATTCCCCGAAGCCCGCCAGCGCATTGGCCTGAACCCGAACCTGCTCGCCCGGCTGATCGCGCCCGAACACCGCCTGTTCCATCAGCTCTGGCATGCAACCCGCGACCAGTGGCACAAACTCTCCGAAGAAAAACGCGATGCGCTGCGCGGTATCGGCTGGCAACCCGGCCCGCGCGGCAAGGAGCGTGATGCCCGGGGCAAGCGCAAAGACCGCAATGGCTCCGGCATCGACTTCTTCTTCATGCACCGCCATATGCTGGGCACCGCACGCTCGCTGCAAGACTTGCCCTCATGGCCTGCGTTCCCCGAACCGCAGCCGGCTTTGGAACGCGATCGCCTGGGCTTTGTGCGCTACTTCGATAACCATGACGGGTATGCGCTGCCGCCCTCATGGTCAGCGCCGGAGGACGCCGACTACACCCAGTGGGTCAGCGACATCAAGGCCGAGGAGACCTACCACAGCAACTTCCAGGTCTGGGAGTCCCAATACCGCGACCCGCGTTACCTGGCCAAACTGACCTTGGGCCAATTGGGTTCGGAAATGGAACTCGGCCTGCACGACTGGCTGCACATGCGCTGGGCATCGGTGCCCCGCGACCCCTCCAACGGCGCCCCGGTGCCGTTTGCCCGCGACCCCTCGGACTTCGCGGCGCGCTGGTATGCGCCAGAGAACGACTTCCTCGGCGACCCGTTCTCATCCCATGTAAACCCGGTGTTCTGGCACTTCCACGGCTGGATCGACGACCGTATCGAAGACTGGTTTCGTGCCCATGAACGCTTTAACCCAGGTGACGTCAGCCGGTTGGAGGTCAACGGCGTAGCCTGGTTCGCGCCCGGGCGCTGGGTTGAAGTGGGTGACCCCTGGTTGGGGCCGGACACCCATGGCTGCAGCACCACCCCAGGGTTGCAGATGGGCAAATCCATGGAGATGGACCCCGAAACCATGAAACTGGCGCTGCGCATCACCTTTGGGGCGGACGATGATCAGTTGCAAGGCTTGTTCAAGCGAGTGCCGCGGCGGCCCTGGTATGCGCGGCATCTCAAGGTCAAGTCGCGCGATGCTTGAAACGCCAGGCACTCACACAGCACGTACATCCAATTTTCCCCACCCCGCCCCCGGCA
Organism: Pseudomonas viridiflava; assembly: GCF_900583165.1. GTDB lineage: Bacteria > Pseudomonadota > Gammaproteobacteria > Pseudomonadales > Pseudomonadaceae > Aquipseudomonas. The sequence goes on from NZ_UTKY01000105.1 coordinate 17,560, forward strand.
AACTCCCTCTCATCGCTGATAGCACGAGGCAGAGGGACAAACCATGGACCCAACAGCAAAGACGGGGCCTGACGAAGTCGTCACCCTGGTAGTCAAACACCTGATCAAACAAGGTCTTGAAAGCGACTACGAAGCCTGGCTACGCCGCATCGTGCGCATTGCCGGCGAACGCCCCGGCCACCTTGGCGTCGACATCGTACGCAGCAAACAAAACGGCCTGGCCCTGTTTACGTGTGTCTTGCGCTACCGCTCCACCGACGCCCTGGAAACCTGGCTCGAATCCCCTGAGCGCAAGACCCTGATCGACGAAGCCGCGCCCCTGCTGGCCGACGGCGACAAGACCGAAATCGGCGCGGTCAACGAATTCTGGTTCAACCCCGAAACCGAAAACGCCGCCAAGCCCCCGCGCTGGAAGCAGGCCGTGGTCACCCTGTGTGTGATCCTGCCGCTGACGCTGCTGGTCCCGATTATCTGGGGCCCGGTGCTGCGCTTGCACCCGTTTCTCTCCAACTACGTGGTCGCCACCTTCCTGGTCACCGTGACCATCGTCGTGCTGGTGGTGTACCTGCTGATGCCGGCGGCCACCCGCCTGTTCGCTCCCTGGCTTGAAGCCTCTGTAAAGGAAACCCTATGAACGCCGATCTGATTCTGTTCAATGGCCAGTTCCACACCGTGGACCGTGAAAACCCGCGGGCAACTGCGGTCGCCATCAGCCAGGGGCGCTTTGTCGCCGTGGGCACCGACGGTGAAGCCATGGCCCTGCGCGGCAGTGGTACGAAAGTCATCGACCTCAAGGGTCGCACCGTGATCCCGGGTCTCAATGACTCCCACCTGCACCTGATCCGTGGCGGCTTGAACTACAACCTCGAGCTGCGCTGGGAAGGCGTGCCGTCCCTGGCCGATGCCTTGCGCATGCTCAAGGATCAGGCCGACCGCACCCCAACCCCGCAATGGGTGCGCGTAGTGGGTGGCTGGAACGAATTCCAGTTCGCCGAAAAACGCATGCCCACCCTGGAAGAGCTCAACCAGGCCGCGCCGGACACCCCGGTGTTCGTGCTGCATTTGTACGACCGCGCCTTGCTCAACCGCGCTGCCCTGCGTGTGGCCGGCTACACCAAGGACACGCCGAACCCGCCGGGCGGCGAGATCGTGCGCGACAGCAATGGCAACCCCACCGGCATGCTGGTGGCGCGCCCCAACGCGATGATCCTGTATTCGACCCTCGCCAAAGGCCCGAAACTGCCGCTGGAATACCAGGTCAACTCCACCCGCCAATTCATGCGCGAGCTCAATCGCCTGGGCCTCACCAGCGCCATCGACGCCGGCGGTGGCTTCCAGAACTACCCCGATGACTACGCGGTAATCGAACAGTTGGCCAAGGAAGAACAGCTGACGGTGCGCATCGCCTACAACCTGTTCACCCAAAAGCCCAAGGAAGAACTCAGCGACTTCCAGAACTGGACCGGCAGCGTCAAGCTGCACCAGGGCGATGACTACCTGCGCCACAACGGTGCCGGCGAGATGCTGGTGTTCTCGGCCGCCGACTTCGAGGACTTCCTCGAGCCACGCCCGGACCTGCCACTGACCATGGAGCAGGAACTAGAACCGGTGGTGCGTCACCTGGTGGAACAGCGCTGGCCGTTCCGCCTGCACGCCACTTATGACGAATCCATCTCGCGCATGCTCGACGTGTTCGAGAAGGTCAATCGCGATATCCCGTTCAATGGCCTGCCGTGGTTCTTCGACCACGCCGAAACCATCACGCCGAAAAACATCGAGCGCGTGCGCGCCCTGGGTGGCGGTATCGCGATCCAGGACCGCATGGCCTTCCAGGGCGAATACTTCGTCGAGCGTTACGGCGCCAAGGCCGCCGAAGCCACGCCACCGATCAAGCGCATGCTGGCCGAAGGCGTGCCGGTAGGGGCGGGCACCGATGCCACGCGGGTGTCGAGCTACAACCCGTGGACCTCGCTGTATTGGATGGTCAGCGGCCGCACCGTGGGCGGCCTGGAGCTGCACGCCGAAGGCCTGCCGCGCCTTACCGCGCTGGAACTGTTCACCCACGGCAGCGCCTGGTTCTCGTCCGAGCAGGGCAAGAAAGGCCAGATCAAGGTCGGCCAATTGGCGGACGTCGCGGCACTGTCGGCGGACTTCTTCAGCGTCGATGAAGAAGCCATCAAGTGGATCGAATCGGTCCTCACCGTGGTCGGCGGCAAGGTCGTCTACGGCGCCGGCGATTTCGAAGATTACGCACCGCCGCGTGTGCCCGTGCTGCCGGACTGGTCGCCGGTGGTCAAAGTGCCGGGTCACTGGCGCCCAAGCTCGCCGCTGCAAGCGCAAGTCCACCAGTGCAGCGGCCCCTGCGGCGTGCATTCCCATAGCCACGAAAAAGCGCGTCTTTCCAACGCACCGGTCAGCGACTTCCAGGGTTTCTGGGGTGCGTTCGGCTGCTCGTGCTTTGCGTTCTGATTACCCAACCCCCGTTAGGAGATATTCCCATGGCTTACAACCGTTTGAACAAAGATGACGCCGTCGTACTGTTGGTTGACCACCAGACTGGCCTGATCTCGCTGGTACAAGACTTCTCGCCGAACGAGTTCAAGAACAACGTGCTGGCCCTGGCCGACGTCGCCAAGTTCTTCAACCTGCCGACCATCCTGACCACCAGCTTTGAGTCTGGCCCCAACGGCCCGCTGGTTCCAGAGCTCAAAGCGCTGTTCCCGGACGCGCCGTACATCGCCCGCCCTGGCCAGATCAATGCCTGGGACAACGAAGATTTCGTCAAGGCCGTGAAGGCCACCGGCCGTAAGCAGATCATCATCGCCGGTGTAGTCACCGACGTGTGCGTAGCATTCCCAACCCTGTGCGCGCTGGAAGAAGGCTTCGAAGTGTTTGTGGTCACCGACGCTTCCGGCACCTTCAACGAAACCGTGCAACAAGCGGCCTGGTCGCGTATGACCGCTGCCGGTGCACAACTGGTGAACTGGTTCTCCGTGGCCTGCGAGCTGCAAGTTGACTGGCGCAACGACATGGAAGGCCTGGCCAACCTGCTGTCGCCACGCATCCCGAACTACCGCAACCTGATGAACAGCTACTCGGCGTTTACTGCCAAGTAAGCTGCTCTACAGAGCACCGCAATACCCCTGTGGGAGGGGGCTTGCCCCCGATGGCGGCGTGTCAGTCAAAGATGTATCAACTGACACTCCCTCATCGGGGGCAAGCCCCCTCCCACATTTGCTTGCATTCACATATTGGGTTTGTGGTGTTGCGACATACCCGCTATAAAAGTCGAAAATGTCCACCGAGAAGCGACAATGAACCCCTTTGAAGACATGCGCCTGTTCTGCCAGGTCATGGAGTCCGGCAGTTTCACCGCCGCCGCCGAACAGTTGGGCCTGTCCAAACAGTTCGTGAGCCGTCGCCTGATCCAACTGGAAGACCGCCTCGGCGTGCGCCTGCTCAACCGCTCCACCCGCCGTCTGGATGTCACACCACTCGGCCAGAGTTACTACGAATCCGCGCTGCGCCTGCTCAGTGAAGTCGAGCAGGTGGAGCAGGGCATCGCCGGCCAGAACAGCGAGCCACGCGGCACCATTCGCCTCAGTGCGCCGTTGTCGTTTGCCATTGCGCACCTGGGCTGCCTGTTGCCGCTGTTCTTGCAACGCCACCCCGAAGTCGCTGTGGAAGTGGACCTCAGCGATCGCTCCGTCGACCTGATCGGCGAAGGCTACGACCTGGTGCTGCGCATCGGCACCCTGGAAGACTCCACCCTGATTGCCCGCCGCATCGCCAGCATCCCCCGCGTGTACTGCGCCAGCCCCGACTACCTGGCATTGCGCGGAACGCCGCAGCAGCCCGAAGACCTGGCTCAACACGATTGCTTGCCTTACGGCCACAGCCGCCAAGTGCAGTGGCGATTCAAGGGCAAGCTGCAAGCACTTAACGTGTGCGGACGCATGCGCGTAAACAACGGCGACCTGCTGCGCGACACCGCCATTGCAGGATTCGGCGTGACCTACTTGCCGACCTTTATCGTCGGCGACGCCTTGAAGGACGGTCGCCTGGTCACCGTCCTTGATGAATTCGCGCCTGAAGACCTGACCCTGTCGGCGGTGTACCCGCAGCACCGGCAAAGCTCCCGGCCGGTGCAGGCACTGGTGGACTTCCTGCGCGAGCGCCTGGCTAGCGGCTGTTGAACAACTGGCGGATCAGGTTCGGCGTACTGCCGGTCCAGCGTTTGAACGCGCGGCGAAAGTTCGCCGCATCGTTGAAACTCAAGTACGCCGCCACCTCATCATTGCTGTAGCCCTTGACCTGATACAGGTGCAGCGCCACGTGCTTGCGCACGCGGTCCACTTGCTGCTGAAAGCCGGTGTCGTGCTTGTGCAGCTTGCGCTTGAGCGTTGCCGGGCTCATGGCGAAGGCCTGCGCGGCGTGTTCCAGGCTGGGCGGTTGGCGCACGTGTTCGCGCAGATAGTCGTCGAGACAGTCGAGAAAACTGCTGGCAAAGCCCAGCTGTTCGATTTGCTCGCGAGCCTGTTGGCGTGCCACTTGCCCCGCGGTGGCCGAGGCGCCGGGCCAGGGGCGGGTGAGGTATTCACGGGGGATGCTCATCATGTCCAGCGGCCGCTCGAAGCGTGTTTCTTCCCCCAAGTGCACCCAATACTGCTCGACATAACGCGGCTCGGCATGGCTGAAACTGCACACCCACGGCAGGCGCTCGCCGCTGAGCCATTGGCTCATGGCAACGAGCGACGTCATGCTGGCTTCCAGCAGGAAACGCCAGTGTTCACCGGCGCCGCAGCTGTCTTGCCAGTACAGGTACGCGTGGTGTTCATCCAGCTCCAGTTGCAGCGTGACCAACGGGCTGAGCAACACCTGTTGCTGGATCAGGATCTCCAGCGCCTGGTGCAGGTTCTGCGCGTGGCCCAACGCATGGCTGGCCGCACCGTAATAGCCGGGCAGCAGGCGTTGGCCGAATAAAAAACTGCTGTCGTCGGCGTCGAGTAATTTGCGGCTGTTGGCGATCAACCCCAGCAATTGCTGCGGGCTTAGCCGTGCGGTGCCGGCCAGGATGTCCTCGTGGAACAGCCCGGTGCCGCGCAGCAGGCGATGGCTGTCGATGTCGCGGGACAAGGCCAGGTCGATCAGCGTCGCCGGTTGGTAGTGACCTGGAATGAAGCGGCTGTCGGCTTCATACCAGCTGGTTTTCACGGCCATCTCAGGCGCTTTTCGCAAGGGGTTGCTTGGCTTTGGCCAGCGCCAGGTTGAGGCGCTTGAGCAAGTCTTGGGGCGGCTCGTCCAGGGCCATGACCACGGCGGTGGTGGCACCCAATTGCAGGCGTTCGCCTTGCTGGCGGGTCTTGTGGGCGAGGGCGCGCACGGCCTGCTGCAACTCCAGGGCGATGACTTGGGCCTGGCGTTCGCCGGTGTTGGGCAATAGCACCACAAAGCGGTCGCCGGCCAGGCGGCAAAGTAAATCCTGGCGGCGCAGGTTTAGCAGCAGCGAATGGCTGAGGGCCTGCAATACTGCGTCGCCTTCGGCATGCCCGTAAGCCTGGTTGATGGCGGCGAAGTTATCCAAGTCCAGAGCCAGTAGGGACAGCGGTTGCTGTTGCTCGCGGCTGTCTTGCAGGCTGTCGGCCAACTGGCGCTTGAGGTAATCGGCGCCGGCCAGCGGGGTGAGTTTGTCGAACAGCCGATGTTCACGGAACAGCCGCTCGCGCTTTTCCATCTGCGCGCTGATCGCCAGTTGTTCGCGGTGCCAGTGGTAGATGCCGATGGTCAGCAGGATCATGCCCACCGGCATCGGGCCGGATTCGAGCCAGTGGTCCCAGGTGATGCTGTCGGGCAGGCGGATAAACTCGTCGAGGCTGTCGATCCACCAGGAAAAAAAGATGCACGACAGGCCCAGTGCCAGGTAATTGGTGACGCGCCCGGCGGGTCGGCTCTTGAGCACCAGGCCCAGCCATACCAGGGCCAGTAATGCCGAGCCGCCTTCGCCGAAGATATCCAGCCAGACCCATTCGCTGAAGCTTTTCAGATCACCGCAGGCCAAGTGCAGGATCAGCCCGAGGTTGGCGGCGATCAGCAGCAGGGAGAGTTTCCAGCGGTGGGGCTTGAGCACGCTAAACATGGGCCGCGAGTCCTTGGGTGATTCAGTCGTGGGCGCCAGCACAGCAGATGGATGTGACGGTTGCGTGACGTTGGGGGAGGGTCGAATCAGCTCAGCTCACACTCAACAAAAATCTAGAATGTGGGAGAGGGCTTGCCCCCGATAGCAGTGGGTCAGTGGAAATTCAGGTGACTGACCCACCGCCATCGGGGGCAAGCCCCCTCCCACAGTTGATCGTCACAGGTCATATCAGCTCATTTCACATCGAATCCCAGCTTAGAGCCCTTGTTTACAGGCCTTCGCGCCAACCCCTGTCACATTACCGTCATCCCCCACCCCTAGCGTGCCCTCCCAGTTGCCGGGTCTCTTGCCTGGCGCCAACGGATTCTTGGGGAGGATTTCATGTACAAGCGCACCGGGCTCGTCAGCTTTACGCTTACTGCCTTGGCCCTGGCGATTGCCAGCGAGCGGCTGCAAGCGGCCGAGGTGGCCAATACCGAGCACGTTGAAGTGGTCGGCCAGGCCGCCGCCATTGATTCGGCCCTGAAAGAGCAGCGCACTTCCGACAGCATCAAGAGCGTGGTGCATGCCGATGGCGTGGCCCAGTTGCCGGATGAGAACGTTGCCGAAGCGGTGCAGCGCCTGCCGGGTATCAGCGTAGAGCGCGACCAGGGCGAAGGGCGTTTCGTCAGCGTGCGCGGCCTGGGCCCGGACCTAAACAGCGTGACCATCAACGGCACCCTGGTACCCGCGCCAGAAGCCGGTCGCCGCGCCGTGGCCCTTGATGTGTTGCCCTCGGAGCTGGTGCAGTCGCTGTCGGTGATCAAGACCCTCACCCCGGACATGGACGCCAACTCCCTCGGCGGCACCGTCGATGTGCAAAGCCTCTCGGCCTTCGATCACAAGGGCCTGTTCTACACCGGCAGCACCGAAGCCAGCTACGACAAGAACACCAGTCAGACCAGCCCTAAATTTTCCGGCGCTGCCAGCAACCGTTTCAGCCTGGGCGATGGCATCGACAACTTCGGCGTGGCCGCAGCGTTGAGTTGGCAAAAGCGCGACTTCGGCTCGGACAACGTCGAAACCGGCGGTGCCTGGGACTTTACCGACGGCGCCAAACTCAACGAATTCGAACAACGCGACTACGACATCAGCCGGGAACGCGCCGGCGGCGGCCTCAACTTCGACTACAAACCCGACGACGTCAGCAGCTACTACCTGCGCACCCTCTACAGCCGTTACAAAGACACCGAAACCCGCAACTCCACCAGTATTGAATTTGCCGACCCCCTGGCAGCCGGCGAACTGGGCGATGCCGAAGCCAAGCGCAAGCTGAAAAACCGCGAGGAGACCCAGGAAATCCAGTCCTACGTGTTCGGCGGCGAACGCATGCTGGGTTTGTGGACCTTGAGCGGCCAGGCCGGCTACAGCCAGTCCAGCGAAGACAGCCCGGGGCATATTGCCGGGGCTACGTTCGACGGCGGCGACTTTGCCAATAGCGGTTTCTACGACAAAGACAAACCACGCCCGATCATCGGTGCCGGCTTCTACGACGCCAGCAACTACACCCTCGACAAAGTCGACTGGGAAAAACAAAACACCCAGGACACCGAGAAAAACCTGCGCCTGGACCTGGCCCGCGACTATGACCTGAGCGGCTATGCCTCGCAGTTCAAATTCGGCGGCAAGGTCAGCCGTCGCCACAAGACCAACGACCTGGAAGCCTGGGTTTACGAAGACTTCGACACCCTGGGCTTCACCGACGACCAGCTCAACCTCACCCAATTCCAGAAGGGCAGTGTCGATTACCGCCTGGGCAACTACGGCCCCGGCATCAGCGCCAGCGGCATCAAAGACTTGATCGGCAGCCTCAATACCGCCGACTTCTATGACGAGACCGAGTCGCGGGTCAATGACTACACCATCCGCGAAGACATCAACGCCGGCTACTTTATGAACACCGTCGATATCGACGACTGGCGCTTTATCGCCGGCCTGCGCTACGAAGGCACTGAGTTCGAAGCCAAGGGCACCGGCGCCACCGATGGCGTGTTCACCGCCACCGACACCAAACGCCGCTACCACCACTGGCTGCCGGGCCTGCATGCGCGCTACCAGATCGACAAGAACACCCAGGTGCGCGCGGCCTGGACCAAATCCGTGGTACGCCCGACCTTCGGCCAACTGGCGCCGGGTTTTGTGATCGACGATGACGAGGCCACTTTCGGCAACCCAGACCTCAAGCCCCTGGAGTCGAGCAACCTGGACCTGGGCATCGAGCACTTCATGGGCCGCGCCGGCACCGTGTCAGCGTTCGTGTTCTACAAAGACATCAAGAACTTCGTCTACAACACTGACCTGGCCGGCACCGGCGCCTGGGCCAACTTCGCCGAGGCCCATACCTATGCCAACGGCGACAGCGCCAAGCTCTATGGTCTGGAACTGGCCTATTCACAGAAGTTCGACTGGCTGCCCGCGCCCTGGAACGGTTTGCTCGTGGGCGCCAACAGCACCTTCAGCCGCTCCAGCGCGGATATCGAAGGCTTCGACAGTGCCAGCGGTACAAACCGCAAACGCAACATCAGCCTGCCCAACCAATCCGACACCGTCGGCAACCTGATGCTCGGCTGGGAAGACGACAAGCTCAGCCTGCGCCTGTCGGCCAACTACAAGTCGGCCTACCTGTACGAGCTGGCCTCGATCAACGACAAAGCCCATGACCTGCACGTCGATGCCCAGACCTTCGTGGACTTCAGCGCGCGCTACTCGCTGACCAAAAACCTGCAAGTGAGCTTCGAGGCGCAGAACCTTACCGATGAGTCGTACTTCGTCTACACCGGCCACCGCAGCTACAACGGCCAGTACGAGGAATACGGCCCCACTTACAAAGTGGGCCTGACCTTCACTCATTTCTAACTCGCACCGCATTTCAAATGTGGGAGGGGGCTTGCCCCCGATGAGGGAGTGTCTGTTGAGGCATTTGTGAGTGACACACCGCCATCGGGGGCAAGTCGAATCGTCGCACCGCCCCTCCCACAGTAGATGTCCATTTTTTCGAAGGATTTAGCTGTTCATGAGAATTTCCAAGCTGTACCTGCTGATCGCACTGGCAACCTGTGGTCATGCCATTGCCGCCGATCTGGCTCTAAGCCCCTGGGCACCCAAGCTCAACGCCGAAGCCATGACCTTCGTGAACACTAACGAACGCCTCACCGCCAGCCCCCGCGATGGCCTGCAACTGGTGGACGCCAAAGGCACCGAACTGGTCCGCTTCAACGGCAACTTCACCAGCCTCGACACCCGGGCCGCAGGCAGCCAGACACTGGTAGCCAGCCTCGACAATGATCGCCAGCAAGCCCTGTTGATCAACCTGGACGCGACTGCCAAAACCTTTGGCAAACCGCTCTACCTGCCCACCCGCGACTACGCGGTGAACGGCCTGTGCCTGTACCGCGACGCTGCCGCCAACCTGTTCGTATTTCTGGTAGGTGAGGAGGGCAAGGGCGAGCAATGGCTGGTGGGTAACGGCGCGACGCTGTTGAACGAAGCTCAGCGTGTACGCGGTCTGCCACTGCCGCCCTCGGCTGAGTTCTGCCAGGTAGATGACACTGCCCATCGCCTGGTGGTGAACGAGACAAATGTCGGCTGGTGGGCCTACCCCGCGCACCCGGAAGCCGATGTGAAGCGCACGCCCGTGGCGCTGTTCGATAATCCCAAGCGTGAGGCAGGCGCCATGGCAGTGGTGCCAGGTGGGGTGATTGCGCTGGATCCCAAGACTGCCCAACTGCATCTGTTCCAACAGACCGGCGAACATTGGGTCGAGCAGCCCAGCCTGACCTTGCCGGGCCTCAAAGAGCCGGAACAACTGACCGTCAACGGCCAGAACCTGCTGGTGCGCGATGACGACAGCGGCAAGCTTTATCAAGGCAAACTCACTTGGAAGGCCACGCCGGTAGCGGCCGAGCCGGTTCTGCCTGAAGTCGCCGCCGTGCGCCAAACCGACCCGGTGGGTCGCCAAGGGGATGCCGCCGATGACCCAGCGATCTGGATTCACCCCGAGCAGCCGTCGAAAAGCCGCGTACTGGGTACCAACAAAAAACAGGGCCTGCTGGCCTACGATCTCGACGGTAAACTGCTGCAGGAGCTGGCCGTGGGCCGCCTGAACAACGTCGACGTACGCCCCGATTTCAAGCTCGGCGCGCAGACCGTCGACCTGGCTGTGGCGAGCAACCGCGACCATAACAGCCTGAGCCTGTTCAGCATCGACCGCACCACCGGCGAGTTGCGCGAAGCCGGCGAAGTCGCCACTCCCCTCAAGGCCATCTATGGCATCTGCCTGTTCCAGCCCGCCAGCGGCGAGATCTATGCCATCGCCAACGACAAGGACGGCACTTTCCTGCAATACCGCCTGAGCGCGCCAGAAGGCCGCGTGCAGGGCGAGTTGGTGCGCCAGTTCAAGGTCGACAGTCAGCCCGAAGGCTGCGTGGCCGACGACCAGCGTCAGCGCTTGTTTATCGGTGAAGAAGACGTAGGCGTGTGGGCCGTAGACGCCCGCGCCGACCAGCCCGCCACGCTCACCAGCGTGATCAAGGTGGGGCCGCAACTGCATGCAGACGTGGAAGGTCTTGCGCTGTACCAGAGCAACGCCCGCGATTACCTGGTGATCTCCAGCCAAGGCAACGACAGCTACCTGGTGGTAGATGCCGAGCCACCGTTCGCCACCCACGGTGCATTCCGCGTTGGCCTCAACGCTGCGGCCGGTATCGACGGTGCTTCGGAGACCGATGGCCTGGAAGTCACCGCCATCAACCTGGGCGGGCCGTGGAGCCAAGGCATGCTGGTGGTGCAGGACGGGCGCAAGCGCATGCCCGAGCAAGCGCAGAACTTCAAGTTCGTGCCCTGGGCGGAGGTCACGCGCGCGCTGAAATTGCCGTGAGTCGTCATCACCCGGTCATGTCTTTTTAATCGAATAGGAGCTCTACCATGCAAGCGACGATGGAACATATGACGATCTGGGGCCTGATCACCGACGCTAGCCTGTTGGTCAAGGCGGTGATGCTCACCTTGCTGCTGGCCTCCGTGGTCAGTTGGTACTTGATCATCCAGCGCGGCACCGTGCTGCGTCGCATGGAACGTCAGTTGAACGGCTTTGTGCAGCGCTTTCGTGCGGCGCCCGACTTGCAGCCGCTGTACCGCGAAACGGTGCAGGCGGGCGAGGGTGGCATTGCACCGATCTTTATCGCCGGGGTGCAGGAATACCAGCATCTGCACAGCCATGACCCGGCCGTGCTGGAAGGCGTTGAGCGGGCGTTGCAGGTGGCGATCACCGAACAGGAGATCGAGCTGGAAAAGGGCCTGCAGTTCCTGGCCACCGTGGGTTCGGTCAGCCCCTATATCGGCCTGTTTGGCACCGTGTGGGGCATCATGAATTCCTTTATCGGCTTGTCCCAGGTGCAGCAGGCCACGCTGTCGACCGTGGCGCCGGGTATTGCTGAAGCGTTGATCGCCACGGCCATCGGTTTGTTTGCGGCCATTCCAGCGGTGATTGCCTATAACCGCTTTGCCGCCCGTGGCCAGACCTTGCTCACCCGCTACTACGCCTTCGGCAACGAGCTGCAAGTACGCCTGCATCGCACCTTGCGCGGTACGCCAATCAACCTGGCCGTGGCCGCCTGAACAGGAGCAAGACCATGCTGACCAGGCCGCAACGCAAGCACGGGCCCAAGGCCGAAATGAACGTGGTGCCCTATATCGACGTGATGCTGGTGCTGCTGGTGATCTTTATGGTCACCGCACCCATGCTGACCCAGGGTGTAAAAATCGAACTGCCCAAGGTCGCCGCCGAGGCATTGGCCACTGACACGCGCCAGCAGATCCTGACGTTGTCGGTGAAGGCCGATGGTGGCTATTACTGGAACCTGGGCGGTGAACTCGACACCCAGCACCAGACCGACAGTGCCGTGAGCCTGGATGAAATGGGGGCCAAGGTCATGCAAGTGGTGGCGGCGCGCAGCGACACTCAGGTGTATATCCGCGCCGATGATAACGCCGGCTACGGCCGGGTGGTGGCGGCCATGGCGGTGTTGCAGAAAGGCGGTGTCAGCAACCTGGGGCTGGTGACCGAGGCCCCGCAATGACGGCGATGATCATGCACAGTCCAACGCTGACGATGACACCAACAGACCGCTCAGGCTTCTGGCGCAACAGCTTTGCGGCCGGCCTCGCCGTGGCCCTGCACGTTGGCGTGCTGGCCGCGCTGATGTTGGGTTGGTCGACGCAAAAGCCGCCAGTGGAGGTGCCTCGGGTGATGCATACCCAGTTAGTGATCATGCCACCGGCGCCAGCTCCGGTGCCTGAACCGATCGCCGTCCCAGCACCACCGCCGCCAGAGCCGATTGCCGTGCCGGTGCCGCCAAAGCCTGTGGTTGATCCCCAGATTCAGGCGCAAAAGCTTGAGAAAGCGGCGTTGGCGCGCAAGCGGGTTGAAGAAAAGAAAGTCGAGCAGCAGCAAGAGCGCCTGGCCACCGAGCAACGCAACCGCGAGCTGGAACAACAGCGCCAGGCCGCCGCCCAAGCTGCACGTCCAGCCACGCCTGCAGCGGCACCGGCACCGGCACCGGCCTTCGACAGCCGCCAATATCAGCCCTTGAGCAAAGAGGCCCCGGACTACCCCGAACGTGCCCTGGATAAAAACATCGAAGGCGACTGTTCGGTGGAGTACACCGTTAACACTCAGGGGCGTGTGGAAAACCCCAAGGTGCTGGACGGGTGTCACCCCTTGTTCATGCGCCCGTCATTGGCGGCGGCGAACACCTTCCGCTATCAGCCAAGGATCGTGGACGGCAAACCCGTACCCGTGCCGGCAGTGCGCAACACCTTCCACTACCGCATCAAATGATTTCTCAAGACCGGCAGAGTTCGAATGTGGGAGGGGGCTTGCCCCCGATAGCAGTATGTCAGTCAATGATGTACTGACTGAACCACTGCCATCGGGGGCAAGCCCCCTCCCACATTTTTGACCGAGTCAGGCGTTGGCGAGGTTGGCTAATTCAGAACCCGCCACATACCGTTCCAAATTCGCCAAAAACGCATCCGCAATCTCATGCTTGCTATTGGTCGAAATCGCCGACGTATGCGGCGACAACCTCACCCGCGGGTGCGTATACAACGGATGCCCATCCGGCAACGGCTCCGGCTCGGTCACGTCCAGCGAAGCCAAGCCGATTTGCCCGTTATCCAGCGCCTCCAGCAACGCCTCCTGGTCCAACAACCCACCTCGCGCAATATTGATCAGATGCAGCCCCGGTTTGGCGCTGCCCAACACATCCCGATTGATGAGGTTGCGCGTGGCCTCGGTCAGCGGTGCCGCCACCACCAAGTGATCGGCGCGGGCGAACAGGTCGTGGATATCCTTGGCCGCTTCCACACCCGCGCTGAACGGTGCCGGGCTTTGACGCAATGCAATCACCTTGATACCCAATGCCAACGCCTTTTGCGCCAGGCGCTCGCCAATCGCACCAAAGCCCAGGATGCCCAGTGTGGTGCCCTTGAGGGGCCGCAGCGGGGTGAAACTCCACTGCGAATCCTTCACCCAGATATCCGGCAAATGCTTGGCGGCGGCAAAGATCGCCGCCAGGGCGAACTCGGCGAGGTTGTCTGCGGCGCTGCCTCGGGAGGTGGTCACGGGCGGGCCGTTGAACAGCCATGAAGGGTAAAAGTCGATGCCCGACGACACCAGGTGCACCCACTGTGCGCCGTAGGGCCAGCCCGGTGGCGGGGTGTCTGGCGCGGTGTAGCCGCGCACATTGATCGGGCGAGCCAGCAGGATAGTGGCCTGGGGCGGTAGGTCGCTCGGCACGCCGACAGGCACGCCGATGACTTGAGCGCCAGGGTGAATCGAGGCGAGGCGTTCGCGGATCACGTCGTTGAAGTCTTCGTCCAACTGGCTGGCAATGATCACCTGACTCATGTGCGTTCCTTTTGACGTTGGGCGAAGACAGCCTTGCCGACGCCCTGCAATACGGCGTCGTTTTGTGGGGTATGCACGCGGCTGCACAGCACGTCGCGGTAGTGACGTTGCAAGGGGTTGAACCGCGACAGACCAGGGTTGCCCGAGGCTTCGATGGCCAGCTCTACGACGCGGATCGCGTTGTTGGTCACCAGGTATTTTATTTGCGCCGCATTGGCCGCCGGCGTGTGGCCTTCGGCGGCGGCGTCCAGCAGGCTGCGGTTGGCAAACAGCAGGGTGTCGATATGGCCGACGGTCTCCTGGAAGCGCGGCAAGGTCGACAGCGACGCACCGAGGTTGGACGGCGCGCGCTCTTCCAGCCAGTTCACCAGCCAGTCCCGTGCGGCTTGGGCTACGGCGTCGTATACCGAGGAGAGCAACACCGACATCCACAGGAAGCCTTCGCCATCCAGCTCCGGCGACGGCGCGCTCCACGGGCTGACGCTGACGGCGTGGTCGAGCGGCACCAGCACATTGTCGAGCACCACTTCGTGGCTGCAGGTGGCGCGCATGCCCAGGTGGTCCCAGGTGTCGATGATGGTGATGCCGGGGCTGTCTTTGGGAACCAGCCAGGCGCCTACCAGCGGGTCGACGTCATCACTGCGGCCCCAGACGCTGAACCAGCTCAGGCCATGGCTGCCGGTGGAGTAGATCTTGCGGCCGCTGATGCGCCAGCCTTCGGCGGTACGCACGGCGATGGTCGCTGGCAAGCCGCCACGGGCCGGGGTGCCGAGGTCGGGTTCGACGCGCAAGGCGTTGATCAGCGCGCCGTTGCGCACTGCATCTTCGGCCACTTGGGTACGCAGGTGCGCGGGCCAGGTCTTGCTGTCTTGCAGGCGGGTGTGTTGCAGGTATTGCATCACCAGGATCAGCGCGGTGGAAGGCTCGCCCTTGGCAATCGCGCTGATGGCCTTGCGCGCCTGGGGCAGGCTGGCACCGCCGCCGCCGAGGGATTTGGGCACGGTGAGGGCGACCAGGCCGTGCTCGTGCAACAGTTGGAAATTGGCATGGGGGAAGGCGCCGCTCTCGTCATAGAGGTGCGCGGTGCTGGCCAGCTCGGAGGTGAGGCGTTCGAGCAGGGCTTCGAAATTGGCGACTTCCACGGAGCGTAGAGACGGTTGAGGGGATGAAGTCATCAGGCATGTACTCGGTTAAAAATGTGGGAGGGGGCTTGCCCCCGATGGCGGTGGTTCAGTCAACTCATCTACTGCCTGACACGCCGTCATCGGGGGCAAGCCCCCTCCCACAGGGGATCGGCGTGAATCAGATGGCTAGGCGTACAGGCTGTTGGCCCAGCAGTTGCTCCACCACCCTCAACACCGGCTCAGCCTCGGTACGCACCAACCAATCCGGGCTCACTTCTACAAACGCCACCGTCCCATCCTTGGCAATCACCACCACCGTCGGCTGCGGCAGCTCCCAGGTGCCGGTGCCGGTGGTCGCGCCAATGCTGTTGCCCTTGGCCAATGCGGCATTACGCGAGGCCTCGTCAAAGCTGTAGAGAATGCCCAGGCGTCGCCCAAGGTTGTTGTCCTTGTCGCTGGCCACCAGCAGTTGCAGGTTGTGGCGGGTCTTGATGTCCACCAGACGCTCAGGCACTTGTGGGCTCACCGCCACCAGCGGCACCCCCAGTTCCCGCAGGCGGGGGTAGAGCTGGCGCTCGTAATAAGGCAGGGCGATGTTGCAGGCCGGGCAGCCGGCAAAGCGGAAGAACACCAGCACCGCCGGGCCGTCGGCGAGCAGTAACTCGCGGCTGAGTTCGCCGCCTTCAACATTGAGCAAGGTAAAGGGGTCCAACTCATCGCCGACCTGCACGTAGTCGTCGGGCCGGGCTTCATCCACCAGGCGCTGGCGCTGGTCGATATTGACCTTTAACGCCTCCGGCGCCCAGGTGGCGACACGTTCGGCGTGCAGCGCTGCCAGTTGGCGATTCAGGGATTGGCTCATGCCAGTGCCTCCTGTTTTTCTTCAACCTCGGCAACGCTGTAGCGGTTGGCCGGCACGTCGAGCCCGAGGTTGTCTCGCAAGGTATTGCCCGTGTAATCGGTACGGAACAGGCCGCGTTGTTGCAACACCGGCACCACCAGTTCGGTGAAGTATTGCAAGCCATCGGGCAGTACCGAGTTGATGATGAAACCGTCGCTCGCGCCACGCTCAAACCACGTCTGGATCGCATCGGCGACCTGTTCCGGGGTACCGACAAAATCACGTTTTGGCCGTGAGAAACGCAGGGCCACTTCGCGCAGGGTCAGGCCTTCGTCCTTGGCTAACTGCTTGATACGGTCGGAACCGCCGCGCTGGCTGTTGCTGCCGAGATCGCCGAGGTCTGGGAAGGGTTCATCCAGCGGGTATTTGCTGAAGTCGTGGTCGTTGAACGGGCGGCCGAGGGCGACGATGGCGTCTTCCACGGTGACCAGCTCCACGGCCTGCTGATAGCGGCTTTCCACCTCGGCTTCATCGCGGCCCACAATCGGGCGAATACCCGGCAGGATCGACAAACTGTCGGCGTCGCGGCCAAAGCCTATGGCGCGGCGTTTCAGATCTTGGGTATAGGCCAGGCCTTCTTCGATGCTCTCCACATGCACAAAGATCGCATCGGAGTTTTCGGCAGCAAAGTTGCGCCCGTCTTCGGAGGTGCCGGCTTGGAAAATCACCGGCTGGCCCTGGCGGGAGCGGGCGATGTTCAGCGGGCCTTTGACCGAGAAAAACTCGCCCTTGTGATTAAGCGCGTGCAGCTTGCCGGGGGTGAAAAACTCGCCGCTTTGCTTGTTGTAGGCAAAGGCGTCGTCTTCCCACGAGTCCCATAGGCCCTTGACCGTGTTCACGTGTTCCTTGGCGATGCGGTAGCGCACGGCGTGGGGCGGGTGCTCGGCCTTGCCGAAGTTATCGGCGGTGCCGCTGAGCCACGAGGTGACCACGTTCCAGCCAGCGCGGCCGCCGCTGATATGGTCCAGGGACGAAAACTGACGCGCCACCTGGTAGGGCTCGGTGTAGCTGACGGTGACAGTGGCGACCAGGCCGATATGGGTGGTCAGTGCAGCCAGGGCCGAGAGAATGGTCAGCGGCTCGAAACGGTTGAGGTAATGCGGGCTGGATTTGGCGTGGATATGCAGGCTGTCGGCGATAAAGACGAAGTCGAACTTGGCGGCTTCGGCCAGCTCAGTCTGCTGTCTGTAGAAACCAAAATGGGTACTGGCATTCGGTTGGGCCTGAGGGTGGCGCCATTCGCCCCAACCGTGACCGACACCATGGACCATTGCACCCAATTTCAATTGACGTGGCTTGCTCATGTTCTGCTCCTTTAGCGAGAGGCTTGGGAAAGTGGCGCACGCTTGGCGTTAAAGCTTTTATCGAAGCCCTGGGACACGTCGATGTGCTTGGTCAGCAGGCCTTCTTGTTGGTAGATATCGGCGGTCGCTTGCAGGCCGCTGATCACCGAATCGTCGATGGCCACCGGCGTCAGGCGAGTGTCCTTGGCCACTTCCACATGCACCTCCAGCGGCAGACCGGTGATCTTGGCCTGGGCGGCGGCGTATTCATTGGGGTGCACGTTGGCCCAGGCGTAGGCACGGTCGAGGCGGGCAACGAAGTCGTCCAACTGCGGGCGCTTGTCGGCGATGGCTTGGCTGGTGGCGGCGAGGTACAGGTGGTTGCTCAGCAGCTTGTTGCCGCTGATCAGCACGCGGGCTTTGCTTTGGGAGGTGACGACCGTGGTGTACGGGTCCCAGGTGGCCCAGGCGTCGGCGGTGCCATTATCCAGCACCAGGCGCGATTCGCTCGGCAGCAGGAAAATGAACTGCACATCCTTGGTGGTCAGCCCGGCGGTGGCCAAGGCCTTGATCGCCAGGTAGTGGCCGATGGAACCGCGCCCGGTAACGATTTTTTTGCCTTTGAGGTCGGCGACGGTCTTGATCGGCGAGTCCTTGTTCACCAGCAGGGCAGTGGTGTTGCGCCCTTCGGCATGGATGATGCTGACCACTTTGAGGGATGCTCCGGCGCCCAGGGCGAACACGTACGGCGCATCGCCCAAAGCACCGATGTCTACCGCATTAGCGTTCAGGGCCTCACCTAGCGGCGAGGCCGAAGGGAATTCCGACCACTGGATTTCGTAAGGCACGTTCTTAGCTTCGCCGGAGACTTCCAGCAACGCCTTGATGGTGGATTTCTGATTGGCCACCCGCAGCGGTTGCAGGTCGGCGGCGTGGGCGGTGCCGATCAGGCCGAGGGCCAGGGCGGTGCCCAGGAGCAAGCGTTTGAAAGGGGTGGTAATGACCATGGGGTGCAGGTTCCAGGCAGATCAAGAAAGGGTTCGGTTACCTCCGCCTGGAGAAGGGGTCGGTGAGTGAGTTGACGTTATTCCCATAAGAACGCTCTGTGAAGTTCTTTTTGGTTATATGGTAATTATCAAAATAATGCATTATGTAGTGACTGATTATTCTGTTATTGCATTTGATGTGGCCTTGTCCCAGGTTGTCGGCGGCCTCAGAAGTTGTACGCCAGGCGCGTGTAGTAATACGCGCCGCCAAACCCGAACGGCGAGAACTGCCCGTATTCATAGCCGCCCGCCCAGTCCTCGATACCTTTTTTGTCGGGGTAGACGTTGAACAGGTTGTTGGCACCCAGGGCCACGGTGAAATGCTGGTTGATGTCGTAGGCGGCGTCGAGGTCGCTGATCCACTTGGCGCTGAACTTGCGGTCGTTGATCGGGTTGTTGTCGCCTTCGGTGTAGCTGCCAAAGCGGGTCAGGGCCAGGTTCAGGGTGTAGGCGCTGACCTTCCAGTTGGCCGCCAGGATCAACTTGGATTGCGGCGTGGCGACGGTCAGGTCTTTTTGCAGGCGGCGGTCAAAGATCTGGTAATTGGAGCCCAGGCTGGCCAGTGCCGGCGGGGTGTCCTGGAGTTTTTCGATCTTGGTCTGGTTCCAGTTGTACGCCAGGCTCCAGCGCACCTGCCCGTACTGTTCCAGTTGCTGGCGGTATTCGTTGATGATGTCGACGCCACGGGTGCGGGTGTCGACGGCGTTGGTGTAGTACTGGGCGTACAGGCCCGGCGACAGGCCGTTGGCGACCAGGATCTGCGACACCGCAGGGCCGCCGAGCAGGCTGGTGGACACGATACGGTCGCGGATGCCGATCTGGTACAGGTCGGTGGTCAGGCGGTAGTTCTGGGTGGGTTCGTAGGTAAAGCCGAAGCTGTAGTTCAGCGACTTCTCAGGCTTGAGTTTTTCCGCGCCCAATGCCTGGGCTTCGGCGGTGTCCACGGGTAGCACCTTGACCGGCACCGAGACTTGCTGGCCGTTGACCACACCCCCGGAGGTGAAGGTGGATGAGGCATAAATGGTCTGGGCCAGGGACGGCGCCCGAAAGCCATTGTTGATAGTGCCGCGCAGGGCAAACTCCGGCGTGAGCTTGAAGCGCGTCGACAGTTTGCCGCTCCAGGTGCTGCCGATGTCCTGGGTGTAGCGCTCGTAGCGAGCAGCAGCGCCGACGTACCAGCGGTCGGTGACGTCCAGGCCCAGGTCGAGGTAGCTGGCGACGTTGCTGCGGCTGATCTCGCCGGCATCCGCGGTGCTGGTGCCGTTGTAGGAGGCCAGCCCCGGCAGCGGCGTTTGCCCGGCGAACGGTCCGCTGGGCAGCACGTAGTTACCCGGTGTGTACGAAGCGTAGTCGCCGGCTTCGATCTGGTATTTCTCCCAGCGGTATTCAAAGCCGAACGCGGTTTGCAGCGGGTGGCTGAGGCCGATATCAAAGGTGCGGCTCAAATCGAGGTTGTTGGTCCACTGGTCGAAGATCTGCGACGCCAGGTTGAACGAGGTGGGGCTGGTCGGGCCCAGGGACGGGTTGAGCGTGTTGTTGGCGTTGAGGGTGGAATCGTCCTCGCCCCAGGTGGAGCTGATGTCGTAGTCCCAGCCACCTACCAAACCCTTGAAACCGCCGGCGACCTGGAAGTCTTTGGTGCGGTTGCGCCGCTGCGCGTGTATGCCATCGGGGTAGGGCGTGTCCGGGTCGCCGGCCAATGAGGTGAGTTCGTTGGGGCGATAATTACCGGTGACTTTGGTGGTTTCCATGTAGCTGGCGGTGGAGAACGAGTAGAACTTGAGATCGTCGTGCAGCGGCAGTTCGAGGTTGTAGCTGGCGTTGGTGACCTTCTCGCGGCCCAGGCCGTAGCTGGGGTTCCAGCCGTGGCGGTTGACGGTTTGGTCGCGGCTGTCACCGTACAGGTTGCCCGTGGCACTGCCGGTACGGTTGAAGGGCTCCTGTTCCTTGACGTCCAGCGCCAGGTTGGCAAAGCCATCGTTGGGCAGTGGCAGGCCGTAGTTGACCGTCTGGTGCACGGTGTCGCCGTCGCCGGCGCCGTAGCGGCCAAAGGAAGTTTCGGCGCTACCGCCGCTGTCGTTTTCCTTGAGGATGATATTGATCACCCCGGCAATCGCGTCCGAACCGTATTGGGCCGAGGCGCCATCGCGCAGCACTTCGATATGGTCGATGGCCGACACCGGGATCAGGTCCAGATTGACCGGCACCGCTGCCGTGCCGATGCGCGCCAGGTTGTTGATCAACGCGGTGTTGTGGCGGCGCTTGCCGTTGACCAACACCAGCACTTGGTCGCCCGACAAGCCGCGCATGGTCACCCCGCGCACCGACCACGAGGTACCGCCACCGTTGATGGCGGGCAGGTTGAACGACGGCAGCAGGCGCGCCAGCAGTTCCTTGAGGCCGACTTTGCCGCTGGCTTGCAGTTGCTCGGCGCTGATCACATCGATGGGCGAGGGGCTGTCGGCGATGGTGCGCGCCTGGTTGCCACGGTTGCCGGTGACCACCACGGTGCCGAGGGTTTTGTCAGTTTCGTCGGCCTGGGCCGGGGTATTGAAGGCGAGCAGGCTCAGCGCTGCTGCGCAGTAGTGAAAGCGCGATGGAGGCATGGGGCAGATTCCTGAAGACGATAAAACGCCGCAGATCGCCAATTGTGAATGCAGTCAATGTGGGAGGGGGCTTGCCCCCGATGGCGGAGTGTCAGTCACTGATGGGCTGGCTGATGTACCGCTATCGGGGGCAAGCCCCCTCCCACAGGGGATCGCATGCACAGGGGGATCTGTGTTGGGTTTGGTAAAAGAGGTCAGGCCGCGTTGGCAGCTCTTACCCGATGCGGAATATCGTCATAGGCAATCAGCACCCGCTCCATGCGGCGTGGGTAGTCGCCGTAGTTGTAGACCGGGTAATGCAGGGTCGAGCGGTTGTCCCAGAACGCCACCGAACCGGGGCGCCATTTGAAGCGCACCTGGTGTTCGGGCTTGTTGAATTCCAGCAGTAGGCGATCAATCAGTTGCTTGCTTTGCTGGGGTGTCCAGCCGATCACCGAGGGGTTCTGGGAGAAGTTAATGAACAGCCCATCTTCACCGGTTTCAGGGTGGGTGCGCACCAGCGGATGGGCGAGGATCGGGTAGTCGTAGCCGACCTTGTCCAGGGACTTCTTGAAGTCGTGCACCACGTGCAGGCTGTCGATTTCGGCGCGCAGCTCATCGGGGAGGGCGCGGTAGACTGCGCCCGAGTCCGCCCATAGGGTGTCGCCGCCGACTTCCGGTAAATCCACGGCGCGCAGCACTGCGCCGAGGGTCGGTTGCAGCAGCCAACTGGTGTCGGTATGCCAACGGCCGCTGATGCGTGGCCCGTAGAGCTTGCGTTCGTCCTGGGCTTCGATCAGGTGCGCTTGGGGCAGCGTCGGGTCATTCTGCTGGGTGGTGGGATGCACGTACAGCTCGCCGAATTCCTTGGCGAAAGCGATTTGCTGTTCGGTGTTGATGGCCTGGTCGCGGAAGAACAGCACCTTGTGCGTGAGCAGCAGGTGGCGCAGTTCGTCGCGCAGCGCGGCGGTGAGCGGCTGGCTCAGGTCGATGCCGTCGATTTCGGCGCCGATGGTGGGTTCCAGGCGGGTAATGTGCAGGGTCATGCGGGTGTCCTCTCGTTGTTGGGTTCAGCCTCCGCCTGGAGAGGGGTCGGATGTATTTGCCTGCACCCGGGGTGGGTGCAGGTGAGCGTGGGTGATCAGATCACGTAGAAACCGTGGGTACCGTCGCGGGCCAGTTGGTCGACCAGGCCGAATTCCCAGTCCAGGTAAGCCTGCATGGCTTCCTTGGGGTTGTCGGTGCCTTCGTATGGGCGGCGGTAGCGGTCGATGCGCGGTGAAGCCAGGTGGGTTTCGCCTTCTTCCAGCGGCAATTGGGCGTTGATCCAACCGGCGGTGCCGTCTTGCAAGAGGAACACTTGTTTGCCGGTGATGGCTTCGACTTCGGCCACCGCCAGACGCGCCAGCTGGCTGCTGCCACAGGTCAACACGTAGCGTTGAGCGGCGGGTGCCTTGGCCAGGGCTTGGGGCAATTGTGCACGCAGGGCCCACCAGGCGCCGGGGATATGGCGCTTGACGTAGTTGGCGCTGGCGGTGAAGTCGAGCACCACGGTGTCGCCATGGCCCAGCCAGTCGGCGAGGGTGTGGGGGCTGATCAATTCGGCTTGCAGCGGTGCTGGCACGGGGGCGATCCACGCACCTTTCTCACTGAATTGCGCAGGCTGCAGGCCGTCCAGTACATGCACGTCCCAACCCAGCTGGGCCAGCCAGGAGGCGGACATATTGGCGCGTACGCCATCGTCATCCGCCAGTACCAGGCGTGCACCGCGCACGCTGGCGACGTGATCGGTTTCCTGCACCAGTTGCCCGCCCGGTGTGGAGCGTGCGCCCGGCAGGTGGCCGGCTTCGAATTCTTCCGGGGTGCGCACGTCGAACAGGTAGGTGGTGCGCGCGGTTTCCTGCTGCCAGCCTTGCAGATCGGCCAAGGTGGCACGGCCAACGCGGGCCTGGTCGGCCACGCGGCGCGCATCGGCTGCGGCCACTTGGCGATGTTCTTCCGAGGTGGGTGCAAAGCGACGGGACTGTCCATGGGCGAGTTTCTGCCCGGCCAGCGTCCAGCCAATGGTGCCGTTGCGCAGGGCGGAAACCGGGTTGGCAATGCCGGCGTTAATCAACGACTGGGTGCCAATAATGCTGCGGGTGCGCCCGGCGCAGTTGACGATGATGCGGGTAGCCGGGTCAGGCGCCAGTTCACGGGCGCGCAATACCAACTCGGCGCCGGGCACGCTGATGCCGGTGGGGATGCTCATGGTCTGGTATTCGTCGAAGCGGCGGGCATCAAGCACCACCACGTCGGCTTGGCTGTCGATCAGCGCTTGGACTTCTTCAGCGGCCAGGGACGGCGTATGACGCTCGCTTTCCACCAGTTCGCCAAACGCCTTGCTGGGCACGTTCACGTCGATAAACAGCTCGCCACCGGCCCTGCGCCAACCGTCCAGGCCACCATCGAGCAAGCTGACCTCGGTGTAGCCCAGCGCAACCAGGCGTTCGGCGGCACGAGCGGCCAAGCCTTCACCGTTGTCATACACCGTCACCTGGGTATCACGGCGCGGAATGCGCGAATACACCTCCAGCTCCAGTTTGGACAACGGGATATTCGCCGCAAACAGCGGGTGTGACTCGGCGAACGGCGCTTCTTCGCGCACGTCGACGAGGGCGACTTCCTGATGGTCCAACAGGGCTTGGCGAATCTGGGCAAAGCTGCGGGTCGATACGGTGGTCATAGGGCAGGGCTCTTTTCTTTGGACAAATCCCAGATGTTCGGGAGGAAGGCGTTGGAATAACCGGAGATAAACAATTTCTCGCTGCCGTCGGGTTGGTACACCGCACGGCGCACAGCACCGATATTGGCGCCGTACACATGAATACTGATGGACACCTGGTCGCTGTGGGCATTGCTCACTTGATGAATATCGCCGACTTTGGGCGACACCGCTTCCACCTGGCCAGGCACCAGTTGCACCGGTTTGCCTTCGGCCACCAGGCTGCCGTCGGGCGCTCGCTCAAAACCTTGGGAAAACTCCGCGCCGCGCAACATGCCAATCAGGCCCCACACGCGGTGGTCATGAATCGGTGTGCGTTGCCCTGGCCCCCACACAAAGCTGACGATGCTGAAACGCTGACGTGAATCGGCATGCAGCAGGAATTGCTGGTAGCGCTCGGGGTTGGGTTGGGCAAATTCATCCGGCAGCCAGTCGTCGTGGCTGACCAGTTGCGCCAGTAGCTTGCCGCCACGGTGCAGCAGGTCGCCTTCGCGTGGATTGCCGTCGATCAATTCCGCCAGGGCGCCAATAAAGGCTCTGAGTCTCTCGGGGTGTTTGGCCTGGATCATGGCAATTCCATCGGTCTGTGTTCTTAAGGTTATCTAAGCATAATGTTTATAGTTAATATGCTATTTTTTAATGATTAGCTTATAGCTGAAGGTAATTTAGAATCGCCAGGACTAGGGTTAGACGTTATCGATCACAGCGCGGGCTATCCAGACTGCTCAGCTGCAACTATGCTTCGCACACATCTTAATGACTGTTCTCTATGTGCGGCCCAAATGAAAATTGACGATATCGATGCCTTTGTCGAAGTGATTCGTTGCCAGTCCATCAGCCATGCCGCCGAGTCGTTGCAACTGACCCAGCCGGCCATTACCCGTCGCGTGCAGAACTTTGAGCAGGCGTTGGGGGTTGAGCTGTTCGACCGCAATACCAAGCCCCTCAAGCCGACGCTGATCGGTACTCGTGTGTATGAGCAGTGCCGGCTGATCCTGCGCGAGATGGATGCCCTGCGCGAACTGGTGGCCACCGACGCACCGCCCACCGGCTTGTTGCGCCTGGGCGTGCCGCAGACCATCGGCGACGTGGTGCTGCTCGATGCGCTCAAGCACCTGCGTACCGAATACGCTGACCTGCGCGCCCAGGTTGCGACTGGTTGGGGCAGCCAACTGGTGGGCAAGATTGAGCGCGGCGAACTGGATGCCGCGGCGGCGTTGTTCCCGGCGGGCAAGATCTTCCCGGACAATATCGTTGGCGAGTCCATCGGCAAGATGGAACTGGTGGTGGTGTGCGCCAAGGCGCAACTGCCGAAGAAGCCGTGCAAGTTGGCAGATGTGTACCAGAACGGCTGGATTCTCAACCCGGACGGCTGCGGCTTCCGCGCCGGCTTGCAGCGCACCTTGTCCGATCAGGGCCTGGCGCTGCAGGTGAACCTGGAAACGTTCGGTACCGAGTTGCAGTTGGGATTGGTGGCGGATGGTCTGGGGCTTGGCCTGGTACCGCGTCCGTTGTTGGAGCGCAGTGCTCACCGTGAGGAACTGGCGGTGATGCCGCTCAAGGACTTCAAACCGGTGATGGACTTGTGGCTGATCTACCCACACTTTTTGGGCAATTTGCAGGGGCCGGTGGATGCGTTTGGTAAATTGGTCGCTGCTTCATTGCACAAAATCAGAGACGCTGCCTGATATGAAAAAAAATAATAATTAGCTTAGATTAAAATGTGCTTTTTATTATTTTTTTGCATCCCCTAGGCTTGCCTGGAAGTCCTTAAGGCCATCCAGGAAGTTTTGCCATGAGCAGCGTCACCTCGATTTCCAGTGTTTCTAACAATGTTCGCCAGCGCGTCACTCCGGAAGAATGGGAGGTGCGCGTCAAGCTGGCCGCCGCGTATCGCCTGGCGGCCTTGTACAAGTGGACCGACCACATCTACACCCACTTCTCCGCCCGTGTTCCGGGGCCGGAGGAGCATTTCCTGATCAACGCCTTTGGCCTACTGTTTGATGAAATCAGCGCATCCAACCTGGTCAAGGTCGACCTCGACGGCACCATTGTCGACGACCCGACTGGCCTGGGTATTAACTACGCGGGCTATGTGATTCACAGCGCTATTCATGGTGCGCGTCACGACCTTCAAGCGGTGTTGCACACTCATACCCGTGACGGCATTGCGGTGTCAGCGCAGAAAGACGGGCTGTTGCCGATCTCCCAGCACTCCATTGGTTTCTCCGGGCGCGTGGCGTACCACGGGTATGAAGGCATCGCCTTGGATCTGGACGAGCGCGAGCGGCTGGTGGCAGACCTGGGCGACAAGAGCGTGATGATCCTGCGTAATCATGGGCTGTTGACGGCGGGCATCAGTGTGGAGCATGCGTTTCAGCAACTGCAGCAACTCGAGCGCGCCTGCAATATCCAGGTCGCAGCGCAGGCGGCGGGGAACGCGGAACTGATCTTCCCGCCCCAAGAGGTGGTGGACAAGGTTGAGCAGCAAGCCAAGGCGCATTCCAGCGGAGAGGGACCAGGTGTGGCGCGTCATTGGAATGCGCTGGTGCGGCAGTTAGAGCGTACCGATACGGACTACAAAAACTGATCTTGAACCTAATGAAGATCTAAGCAATGTTGGAGATCAAAATGTGGGAGGGGGCTTGCCCCCGATGGCAGGGTGTCAGTCACCGAAGATTTGACTGACCCACCGCTATCGGGGGCAAGCCCCCTCCCACATTTGGTTTTGCAGTGTTCTTGATTTAAGCGACTTGCTTGGCCTGTTCGCGCTCGGCGATCAGCTGGCGGGTGAGGGGGATCAGGCGTTTGCCGTAATCGATTGCATCGTTGAGCGGGTCAAACCCACGGATCAGGAAGGTGGTGATCCCCAGGTCGTAGTAGTCCACCAAGGCCTCGGCAACTTGTTCAGCGGTGCCCACTAACGACGTGGAATTGCCCTGCGCTCCCAGCAACCCGGCAATCCCCGTCCACAAACGCTTATCCAAACGCGAGCCCTGTGCCGCTGCCGCCAGCAAGCGGCGCGATCCTTCATTCGGTGGCTCACGTCGCACAAAACCATTTTTCTCGGCCAGTTCGGTGGCTTGTTTGAGGATGCTGTCAGCCCGTGCCCATGCCAAGTCTTCGGTCTCGGCGAGGATCGGTCGCAGTGACAGGCTGAAGCGAATCGTGCGCCCATGCTTGGCCGCTTCAGCGCGCACCTGGGTCACGATTTCACGCACCTGCTCGTAGGTTTCGCCCCACAGGGCGTACACGTCGGCATGCTTGCCGGCCACTGCAATCGCGGCGGGTGACGAGCCGCCGAAGTACAGCGGGATATGCGGCTGCTGCGGCGACTTCACCGTCGAATGCGCGCCCTCGACCTGGTAGTAGTTACCTGCAAAATCGAAGGGCTGTTCGCTGGTCCATTCCTGGCGCACCACGCTCAAGTATTCGTCGGTGCGCGCATAACGCTCGTCCTTGCCGATATGGCTGCCGTCGGCGCGCAGTTCGCGGTCGTCGCCACCGGTGATGATATGCACGGCGGTGCGGCCACCGTTGAACACATCCAAGGTGGTGAACTGGCGTGCAGCCAGGGTGGGTTGGGCGAAACCGGGGCGGTGAGCAATCAGAAATTGCAGCTTCTTGGTCACGCTCGCGGCATGGGAGGCGATCAGTGTGCTGTCCGGGCTGTTGGAGTGGAAGGCGACCAGGGCGCGGTCGAAACCTGCCTCTTCGTGGGCGCGGGCCACGGTTTCGACGTAGTCGGGTTGCAGGGTAGGGCCGCTGCGCGGGTGGATCTCGGAAGCGTGGTGACCGCCAATGTAACCGATGAATTCAATGCTCATGGTCTGTCCTTGTCTTTGTCTTTACGGGATGTCTTTTACAAGATGGGCACCTCCACCGGGCAGGGGGTCGGTTATACGCGTCCAAAGTAGGGGCAGGGGACGGGTCTGTAAAATGCCGTTTGGTTCTATCCTAATTATTAAAATATAGAATCATTAATTGGCTGACGTATCAGTAATTTGCATTTTGTGTGTATTAGGTTATTCCTGGAAAGACTTTCACAGCCGGTTTTTATGCGATTAGCCTGTGGTCAGGGTTTTCAAAGGAAACAAGCCTGATGAGCGAGACGGTCTCTATCAACAAACTCGGGGTCGAGCCCAAAACAACTCGTCGCTGGCGCACGCCGGACGCGCTGCTGCGGCTGGTCAGCCCGCTCGTTTTGCTGCTGCTGTGGGAGCTCGCCTCGCAATTGGGCTGGATTCCTACGCGGGTCATCGCGGCGCCCTCGCAGATCGGCGGCACGCTGTGGGCGATGGTCGTGTCCGGGGAGTTGGGCAAGCATCTATTGGTGTCGCTGCAGCGCGCGTTGTTCGGCCTGGGCATTGGCGTGAGCATTGGGGTGACGGCGGCGTTGATCAGCGGCTTGTCGAGGCGCGGTGAGGTGATCCTTGATTCGCCGATGCAGATGGTGCGCACCATTCCGTCCCTGGCCTTGGTGCCGCTGTTTATCCTGTGGTTTGGCATCGGCGAGTTCACCAAGATTGCCTTGATCGTCGTAGGTACCACCTTTCCGGTGTACCTGAACCTGTTCGCGGGCATCCGCAATATCGACCCCAAACTGATTGAGGCCGCCAACACCTTGGGCCTGAACCGGCGCGAGTTGATCTGGCATGTAATTTTGCCAGGCTCGCTGCCTTCGTTTTTTGTCGGCCTGCGCTACGCCCTCGGTATCTCCTGGCTGGCCTTGGTGTTTGTCGAACAGATCAATACCACGGCCGGCATCGGCTTTCTGGCCAGCGATGCGCGGGACTTCATGCGCACCGATGTGATCGTGATCTGTCTGCTGATCTACAGCGTACTCGGCCTGTTGATCGACGGTCTGATCCGCACCCTGGAACGCTTCGCCCTGGCCTGGCGCCCATCTTTTGTGAGGAACTGATATGTCGACACTTCAAGCGCCTGTGCAACTGCGCAATGTGGTTCGCCAATTCGGCGGGCAACGGGTTATCGACGGCCTGGACCTGGACATCGCCCCCGGCGAATTCGTGGCCTTGCTCGGTGCCAGCGGTTCGGGCAAGACCACCTTGTTGCGCAGCCTCGCCGGGCTGGACAGTATCGACAGCGGTCAACTGCAGGTGCCCAAGGCGCGCGCGGCAGTGTTTCAGGAGCCGCGCCTGATGCCCTGGAAGCGCGCGTGGAAAAACGTCGTGCTGGGCCTGCGCATTCCCGACGCCAAGACGCGTGCGGTGCAGGCGTTGACCGAAGTCGGCCTTGCCCATCGCTTGGACGCCTACCCGGTGACCCTGTCCGGCGGCGAAGCCCAGCGTGTAGCCCTGGCTCGTAGCCTGGTGCGTGAGCCCAAATTGCTGTTGCTCGATGAGCCGTTTGCCGCCTTGGATGCGCTGACCCGTATCAAGATGCATCGGCTGATCATTGAACTGTGGCGCAAGCACACCCCGGCGGTGCTGCTGGTGACCCATGATGTCGATGAAGCAATCCTGTTGGCCGACCGCGTGATTGTGCTGGCCGATGGCAAAATCGCCGAGCAACTGATCATTGACCTGCCGCGCACGCGAGATACGGGGCAGGACGGCTTCCAGGCGATTCGTGCCCGGTTGCTTCACCTGCTCGGCGTAGAAGTGGAGGCGTCGGTTGTGCGGCTGGCGGCGGACACATTCAAGCGGGCTGCGCATGGGTGAAGGCTGAACGAAGGCAACGTTATATTTACACCGCTGAGGTGTGTGATCGCCGTGTCATGAGAACCGGCCAATGCGCGAATACAAAAAAACCGGCTGATCAGGCCGGTTTGGGGTTCCCGCAAACAATGCGGTATCAAGCGTGGTTATCCATCAGGCGATCAGCACCACCTTCAGCCAGACCCCGTTCTTGCAGACGGTCTGCACCGCCTTCAGCTACACGGCGTTCCAGCAGACGTTCCGCACCGCCTTCAGCTACACGGCGTTCCAGCAGACGTTCCGCACCGCCTTCAGCTACACGACGTTCCAGCAGACGTTCCGCACCGCCTTCAGCAACGCGACGTTCCAGCAGACGTTCCGCACCACCCTCAGCTACACGACGTTCCAGCAGACGTTCCGCGCCGCCTTCGGCTACGCGGCGTTCCAGCAGGCGTTCAGCGCCACCTTCGGCGACACGGTTGCCTTGCAGGCGTTCTGCACCGCCTTCAGCGAAAGCAGGTTGGGCAAATGCGTTTACAGCGAGTACCGAGAAAGCGAGGCTAAGCAAGGTTTGGCGTTTCATGGTGGTGTGCTCCAAGTGTTTTAGTTGGGTGTCGCTGGGTATGGGTTTGATGTTACGCGTTGCATTTTTTAAGAGAACTTCATTGCACTGATGGTGACTATCGACGCTGGCGATAGCCCGTTGTTACGGGCCATCGCAGGGCAGGTCACGGCATTTGCGGCAGTTCGTTGGGGCGCAGGTCAAACACCAGCACCTCGGCGTCTTCGCCGCCGCTCAGACGAATCTGGCGCTCATCGCGGACTCGGGCACCGTCGCCTTCCTGCAAGCGCTGACCGTTGACTTCAACGCTGCCCCGAGCGACATGGATGTACACATGACGATCCGGCGGCAGATCGAGGCTCGCGCTTTCATTGCCGTTGAACAGCCCGGCATACACCCGTGCATCCTGGCGCACGCTTAAGGAACCGTCGGCGCCGTCCGGCGAGATGATCAGCTGCAGGCGCCCACGTTTCTGCGCCTCGCTGAAATGCTCCTGCTGGTAGCGGGGTTCTGCACCGGCCACCGAGGGCACGATCCAGATTTGCAAGAAGTGCACGCCGCGGGTCTGGCTGTGATTGAACTCGCTGTGCGCCACGCCGCTGCCAGCGCTCATCAATTGCACGTCGCCAGGGCGGATGACCGAGCCGGTGCCCAAGGTGTCCTTGTGTTCCAGGGCGCCTTCAAGCACATAGGAGAAGATCTCCATATCGCGGTGCGGGTGTTGGCCAAAGCCTTTGCCGGCGGCGACACGGTCATCGTTGATCACCAGCAGGTCGGAGAACCCTTGTTCCTTCGGGTTCCAGTAGTTGGCGAACGAGAAGGTGTGGAACGACTTCAACCAACCGTGATTGGCGGCGCCGCGTTCGGAAGCTTTGCGAAGGGTCAGCATGGACTTGTCCTCAAGTGAGCGTTGGCTGCGAGATGCAGTGCGCTTGCGTTGAGAAGAAGGTTAATGGTTACTGTGTGATTCATTAAGAAGCTGAAATCTGAATAACTGTCCTTTTCAGATTGACAATAAAAGTCGTGCCATAATGCGCGCCTGTTCTCCCGCAACGCTTCTCACGATGGACGCTCACCCTATGAAAACCGTGGCCATGGCGCTGTTCCCGGACTTCCTGCTGCTCGACATGGCCGGGCCGCTTGAAGTGTTTTCCATTGCCAACCGCTACCTGCCGGCGGCGCAGCATTACCAGATTGTCACCATCGGCACCGAGCCCGGTGCATTGCGCGCCTCCAATGGCGTTGAGGTGCAGACCGACCTGCTACTGGACCAGGCCCACGGCGCCTATGACGTGTTGCTCGTACCGGGCGGGCCGGGTGCCTATAACGAAAGCCACCCGGCGCTGCTGCCCTGGCTCAAGGCCGTTGCTCCGCAAGCGCGCCGCTACGGCTCGATCTGCACCGGCGCTTTTGTGCTCGGGCATGCCGGGTTGCTGGACGGCCACCGCGTGACCACTCACTGGCATTACACCGAGCGGCTGATCAAGGCGTTTCCCAAGGCCATCGTCGAGACCGATCGCATCTATTTGCAGGACGGCCGCTTGATCACCTCGGGCGGGGTCACCGCCGGTATCGACCTGGCGCTGTCCATCGTCGCCCAGGATCATGGCAAGCACGTCGCGGTGGAGGTGGCCAAGGTGTTGCTGGTGGTGATGAAGCGCCAGGGCGGCCAGGCCCAGTTCAGCCCGATGACGGCGGCGGTCGGCACTCAGGAAACCGCGATCACCCGCGTGCAGAATCACGTACTGGCCCATCTGGAACAGGCCTTTACCATTGAGTCGATGGCCGAGCTGGCCGGCATGAGTGCGCGACATTTTGCGCGGCTGTTTGCCAAGGACGTGCAGATGACGCCCATGGCTTTCCTGCAAGGCGCGCGCATCGACCGTGCTCGCCATTTGCTCGAAACCACCGACCTGCCGCTCAAGACCGTGGCGTTTCACGCAGGCTTTGGCAGTGTGCGTTACATGCGCTTCCTGTTCAGCGAAAAACTCGGCCTGAACCCGACCCAATACCGACAGCAGTTCAGTTAACGACAGAATGTCCGTCTCGAGCACCCGATTGTCCGTGTCGCTCCCTGTGCCAGCATTGCCCTGTCACGACCAGCTGGCAAGATAGCCACAAGCCCACGGAAAAGGATGCGCAAACGCCCAAGGCCGGGTGTTTCAGCGCGATTGCACACATGCACAACCCTCAGGCGATTGACGCTGATGGCACGGTGCGCTTCGGCGCCTATGTCTTTCACCGGCAACAGCGACTGGTCAGCAAGGCAGGCTGGCCGGTGCCCCTGGGTGGGCGGGCGCTGGATATCCTCACCGTGCTGCTCGAAGCCCCCGGGCAATTCATCAGCAAGGCCACGCTGATCGAGCGGGTGTGGCCCAGCAGTGTGGTGGAAGAAAACAACCTGCGCGTGCACATTGCCGCGCTGCGTCGCGCCCTCAGTGGGCGGCGCTATATCCTCAATGACCCCAACCGTGGTTACTGCTTCGCCGCTCCGGTGCAGGGGCTTGCGCCGGCGGCCTTGCCCCGCCACAACCTGGCGGCGCGACTCAGTCCGGTGATCGGCTGCGATGAACTGCTGGGGGGGCTGGTGCGGCGCTTGTCCGGGCAGAAGCTGATGACCCTCACCGGTTGCCCTGGCGTCGGCAAGAGCACCCTGGCCCTGGCCCTGGCCGAACGGGTGTTGCCGCGTTATTGCGACGGCGTCTGGTGGGTGGACTTGGCTACCGTGCAAGCACCGATGACGATGCTGCGCCATGTCAGCGCCGCACTGGACCTTACGCCGTCGCGCAGCGCCCTCGAACTGGCCAGCCAACTGACCGGCCGCCAATCCCTGTTGATCCTCGACGGCGCCGACCTGTTGCTCGGTGCCTGTCGCCATCTGGTGCGCGTGCTGCGCGACACAGCGCCTGGGGTCAGCGTGCTGGTGACCAGCCGCGAACCCCTGCAATTGCCCGGCGAGTGGTTGTTGCGCGTGCCACGCATGGCCGTGCCGGCATTGTCGGCGTTGGGCAGTGTCGAGCAGGCCTTGGCCTACCCAGCGGTGCAACTGTTTGACGCACGGGTGCGCGCCGGCCAGCAGGGCTTTGTGTTGCGCCCCCAGGATCTGGTGCCGCTACGGGACATCTGCCGGCGCCTGGATGGCATTCCCCTGGCCTTGGAGCTCGCCGCCGCCCAAGTCGATGCCTTGGGCGTACGTGGCCTGCAACTGCAGCTGAGCCGAGGGTTACAGGTGTTGACGCGAGGCCGGCGCACGGCGGTGGAGCGCCACCAATCCCTCGCGGCAGCGCTGGACTGGTCCTATGAGCGCCTGAGCCTGCCGGAGCGTTGGCTGTACCTGCAAATGGGCTTGTTCAAGCTGGGCGTGACCTTGCCCGCGCTGAACGGGCTGGTCGCCGGTACCGAGCTGGAGCATGCCGACTTGGCGTATCTGCTGGCGCGTCTGGTGGGCTTGTCCCTGCTGAGTACCGAACCCGGTCCGGGCCTGCCACGCTATCGCCTGCTTAATTGCGTGCGCAGTCATGCGCTAGCCCAACTGCGCGACCCAGCGCAGGTGGCGCGTTTGCAGGCAGGTTATGGGCATTACCTGGGGCCGTTTTCAGGCCGGCCGTTTGTCTTGCAACTGGTCGAGCAGGCGGCGTGCGTCGACTAGGTCACGGGTGGTAAACCCTTCGCTGAACCGGCTGTAGAGTGAGCCGAGCAGGTCGCGGGCAGTCTGCACCCGACCCTGGGTTTGCCACAGCCGTGCCAGGGAGGTGGCGCAGCGCAACTCCCAGGCCAGCGCGCCTTGTTGATGCGCCAGGCCGAGCGCCTCGAGCAACAGCGCCTCGGCCTCGCGTGGATTGTCCTCGCGCAGACTGGCGTGGGCCCGCACCCGCAACAGTTCAGGCGCACACCAACCGGCCTCGCCATTGCGCAACCGCGTCATCCAGGCGTCGTCCAGCTCGGCGGCGCCCAGCGTGATGAGAATATCCTGGACCAGCCCCAACCCCTCCAGCCCTCCATGTTGCGGTTCGCCCGCATAGTGCCCGGCCCAGGTCTGAAACAGTTGGGCGCCATGTTTGTGGGCGTGCTGCTGCAACAGTACCTGCATCGCGTCAGCCGTGGGGGTATCACCGTTGTAGCGCGCGATCACTACACCGGCCAGCGCCAGGGTGTAGCAGATGGACGTGCCGTGCTGGATTTGCAAGGCCAGCTCCAGGGCCTGGCTCGCTATGCTTGCGGCGCGTTCGGGGTAGCCCTGCAGCCACAGGATGCGCGCCAGTATCGTCAGCGAGGCGACGCTCTGGTCGTACTGTACGCCGAAGCCCTGGGTGAAGCGATTGAGATGGCTGCTGTGGGCCATGCGCTGGATCACCTGCTCGGCGCTGCGCAAGGCGAGCGCCTGGTGGCCAGCGTAATGCTGGGCCAGCACGCGCAGGCGCTGGGCGCTGAAGTCCAGTAGCGGGTCGGTGCGCGGGTCGAGGAAATCGAACTGCACACTTTGCGCCAGGGCTTCACGATAGCGCCCGGCGCACAGGTTTACCGCCATGTGCCCGGACACGGCCCGCAGTTGGCCCGCCAGGTCCTGCTGCTGTTCAGCCAGCTGCCTGGCGCTGACAAAAGCGGCAATCGTCTGCGGCGCGCCGCCCTGGGCATGGTAGGACAGGCTGCCCAAGGCCAGCTGTAATTGCATGTTCAACTGCACGCAGTGCGTGCCTGAGTGCTGCATCACGGCAAGCGCCTTGCCCACGTACAGCCCGTGTTCGCGCAGCAACGACAGCTCCTGCCACAGCGGCATGGCACTGACCGTCAGGCGCACCCCCAGTGTGGGCACGCCCTGGTCGCCCAGGCCCCAATCGAGGGCCGCACGGATGTCTTCACGCAGCGGTGCGTAACGGTCGATCCACGGCTGGGTGGCTGTCACGTCCCACTCGAGCTGCGCCTGGTTCATCATCGCCAGGCAGCGCTGGGCGTGGCGCTCGCGAGTGGCGTCGAGCTCCTGGGCAACGCTGAGCTTCTCCAAGGCATAGGTGCGGGTGATGTCCAGCAGGCGATAGACCATCTCGTCATCGCTGGCCTCGACATTGAGTAGCGATTTGGCCACCAGTTGCGTGATCGAACCCAGCACCTCGGCCGGCGCAATCTGGTCCCCGGCGATCACCGCCGCCGCGCTGGCCAGGCTGAAACCGCCACGGAACACCGCCAGGCGGCGCAGGCAAATCTGCTCGCATTCAGTGAGCAGGTCGAAGCTCCAGTCCAGCGTCGCGCGCAGGGTTTGGTGACGGGGCAGGGTACTGTCGCGACCGCGAGTGAGCAGGCGCACGTTATCGTCCATCTGCACCAGCAGGCCCGGCAGGCCGAAGCGTTCGATCTGCGCCGCCACCAGCTCGATCGCCAGGGGAATGCCGTCCAGGCGCTGGCAGATATCAATCGCCAACGGCAGTTCGTCGTCGCGCAGTTCAAAGTTGTCCTGCTGGGACATGGCCCGCTCGACCAGCAACTGCAGGGCCGGGTAACCGAGGGCCTGGGCGCGATTGCCGGTGGCGGGTGGGCAGGCCAGGGGTTCCAGGCGCTGCACGTATTCGCCCTCGGCGCGCAGGGCCTCGCGGCTAGTGGCCAAAATGTGCAATTTGGGCGCGTCACGCAGCAGGGTTTCGCTGATCAGCGCGATGTCGTCCAGCAGGTGTTCGCAGTTGTCGATTACCAGCAGCAACTGACGCTCTTGCAGGCTGCGTGCGAATGTCACCAGGGGCTCTGGCTCGGTGTACTTGAGGTCGAGCAGGGCGGCGAGGTTGGGCAGGATCATCGACGCCGCGCTCAGCGGCGCCAGGTCCAATAGGCGGATGCCGTCGCGATAATGGCCGATCAGCAACTCTGCCACGCGCAGGGCCACGGTGGTCTTGCCGATGCCGCCGGCGCCGGTCAGGGTGATAAAACGCTGCTCGGGCAGTTGCTGCACCAGGCTGTCGATCAGGGCTTGGCGGCCGATCATGCGGGTACGCCGCAGGGGCAGGTTGTGGCCCTGGCTGTGGGGCGCGCCCTCGGTGGGTAGGGTCATCGGTTCGATGCTCAGTGGGGCGACAAAACTGTAGCCACGCTGGGCCACGGTAACGATATAGCGCTGCCCGGCCTGGCCATCGCCCAGGGCCTTGCGCAACGCCGCCATGTGCACCCGCAGGTTGCCGTCCTCCACCACGCTCTTGGGCCAGACCCGGGCGATCAGTTCCTGTTTGCTCACCACATTGCCGGCCTGCTCCAGCAGGATCAGCAGAATGTCCACTGCGCGCCGGCCCAACCGCAACGGGCGGCCGGCTTCGAGCACCAGGCGCTGCTGTGGGTGGATCCGGTAGGGGCCGAAATGCATGGCCTGATCGCTGAGGTCACTCATGGTTGCCCGGGTTCCGGTAATAGGTCGGGCAAGCATATTCCAGGTACGTGCAGACCACTAGGCTGCAATCACGTGAGGCTTGTCGCGTAATTGGTGATTTCGCCAGGTCATTGGGTTGACGCCCTCGCTGCGGGTGAACATGTGACAGAAGTGCGCCTGGTCGCAAAACCCGCACTCCAGGCTGATTTGCGTCAGGCTCAGGGCTGAACTGGTGATCAGCTCCTTGGCCCGCTGAATGCGCTGCTGGCGGATCCATTCCTGCGGCGACAGCCCGGTGGTGCATTTGAAGGCGCGGGAGAAATGGCTGCGCGACAGTGCGCAGGCCTGGGCCAGGTCGGCAATGGCCAGGCTTTCGCCGAGGTTG
This sequence comes from Pseudomonas viridiflava, assembly GCF_900583165.1. Classification (GTDB taxonomy): domain Bacteria; phylum Pseudomonadota; class Gammaproteobacteria; order Pseudomonadales; family Pseudomonadaceae; genus Aquipseudomonas. The sequence continues at coordinate 54,300 of NZ_UTKY01000105.1, forward strand.
GCCTGGATCAGTTGCTTGGCGATACGCTCGCGCCGAGGGCATAGGCCACCGGTAGCGGATAAACGGGGAGCAGAGTGCTCGAGTCGGGCCATGACAAATATCCGCAGTCGATGGGAGCGTTCCCGGTGAATGGATGCAGTGTAGACGGCCGTCATTTTGTTGCCGGACCGCCTGGCTGACGAGTTAATCGTTGTTAATTTCGCCAGGTTCAGTCGCCGAAAAGACAGCACAGGTGTGCAATCTCTACGGCGTTTTGCATGCTTATCTGTGAGCTTGCCAACCGTTTGGATACCGCCATGAACCGCAATGACCTGCGCCGCGTCGACATGAACCTGTTGGTGATTTTCGAAGCGCTGATGTTCGAGAAGAACCTGACCCGGGTCGCCGAAAAACTCTTCATCGGCCAACCGGCGGTGAGCGCGGCGTTGGGGCGGTTGCGCGATCTGTTCGACGACCCGCTGCTGCTGCGCAACGGTCGGGGCATGGAGCCCACGCCACGCGCCGTGGCGATACTCAAGGAGTTGCAACCGGCCATGGACATCATTTCGGGCGCGGTCAGCCGCGCCAAGGATTTCGACCCCTCCACCAGCTGCGCGGTGTTTCGTATCGGGCTGTCCGACGACGCCGAGTTCGGGCTGTTCCCACCGTTGCTCAGCCAATTGCGCGAAGAAGCACCGGGGATTGTCGTGGTGGTACGTCGCGCCAACTACTTGCTGATGTCGTCGCTGCTGGCCAGTGGCGAGATCACCGTCGGGGTGAGCTACACCACCGAACTGCCCGCCAATGCCAAACGTAAGAAACTGCGGGACATTCCGTGCAAAGTGCTGCGCGGCGATGATGGCACCGCGCCGCTGACCTTGGACGATTACTGCGAACGGCCCCACGCCATGGTGTCGTTCTCGGGGGACTTGAGCGGCAATATCGACCTTGACCTGGCCCGTATTGGCCGGGCGCGAAGAGTGGTGCTGGCGGTACCGCAGTTCAGCGGTTTGCGGGCGTTGCTGGCGGGTACGCAGATCATCGCGACCGTCCCGGATTACGCCGCCTGCGCGTTAACCGAGGGCACCTCGATACGCGCTGAAGACCCGCCGTTTGCGATCGATGCGGCGGAGCTGTCCATGGTGTGGAGCGGGGTGCATGACAACGACCCGGCGGAGCGCTGGTTGCGTGGGCGGATCGCCGAGCATATGTCGCGGGTGCTTTGAAGGGCGGGAGGGGATTGGTCACCTGATCTTCCCCTGAATTGGATATTTCTACAGAACCGGTCGGTGACTACTCTAGCCACCTATTCCCACCGTTCTGGAGCACTACCATGCAAACCCGTACCGACTTCTATACCGCCTCCCCGGACGCCATGAAAGCCATGCTCGCCCTGGAAGCCGCTGTCGGCAAACTGTCCATCGAACTGCCCTTGCTGGAGCTGGTGCGCCTGCGCGTTTCGCAGATCAACGGCTGTGCCTTCTGCCTCGACATGCACACCGCCGATGCCCGCAAGGGGGGCGAGACCGAGCGCCGCCTGTACACCGTGTCGGCCTGGCGTGAAACGCCGTTCTTTACCCCACGTGAACGTGCTGCGCTGGCCTGGGCTGAGAGCTTGACCTTGATCAGCCACACCCACGCGCCGGATGAAGACTTCAAGGCCTTGGCCGCCGAATTCAGCGCCCAGGAACAGATCGACCTGAGCGTGGCCATTGCCACCATCAACAGCTGGAACCGTTTGGCGGTGGGCTTTCGCAAGATGCCCAAATAACCCATGGCCCTCGCCACTGGGTTTGCGTCAAAAGTTGACCGAAGCACTCAGCCGCGCCGTCAGCGGCGCGCCCTGGAACAGATAGTCATCGCCCATGTATTCGCCCACGTCGCGCCAGTAGCGCTTGTCGAACAGGTTGTCGACGCTGAGGCGAAACACCGTTTCGTAGCCGTCCACCTTCGTGGTGTAGCGGCTGCCGACATTCACCACGGCGTAATCGCCCACCTCCACGGTGCCGGTGCGGTTGGCGTACTTCTTGGCGCTGTACTGCACGCCGCCCAGCACTGCCAGGCCGTTCACCCAAGGCAACGCATAGTCGGCATACACACTCGCCCGTAGCTTGGGCACGTTGAGCGCCTGGTGGCCTTCATATTCAGAAGTGCCGCTGCCGGTGACCCGTGCACGAATGGCCGCGACGCTGGTAGCGATCTGCAGACGCTCGGTGGCCCAGCCATTGGCGGACAATTCCAAGCCAGTGTTTTTCTGTTCACCCTGTTGCACGTAGATATACGCGTCCGGGCCATTCGGTTTGGCGTACTGGTACGCCTGGCGGGTCTGGAACACCGCGGCGGCAAAGCTGATGCGGCGCCAGTCGTATTTCACCCCGGCTTCGATCTGGCGCGAGGTGGTGGGGGCCAGGGTTTCACCGTCATTGGACGTCGTCCAAGGTGCTTCACCGCCCAAGGACACACCTTTGCTGTAGCTGGTGTACAGCGACACGTTCTCGACCGGTTTGTAGATCAACGACGCCTGCGGCAGGAACTCGTAGCGCTGAGTATGGCGTTGCTGATCGCCATTGCTGTCGAACGCCTTTTCGTCCAGACGCACTACGCGCCCGCCCAGGATGGTTTGCCATTGCTCGTTGAGGCGAATGCGGTCAGTGACAAACAGGCCGTATTGGCGGCTGTCGAGACGCCGGTGTTTGTCGTTCAACGGCACGTCGGTGGGCTCGAAGGTCGGGGTGACGACGTTGATGTTGGTGCTGCCGATGTATTCGTTGACCGATTTGCGCTTGTCGATCACCCGGCGAAAGGCGCTGGTGCCGAAGGTCAGCTCATGGCCCAAACCGCCGGTGTCGAACAAGCCGGTCATGGCTGCCTGCACTTCGTCGTCACGCCGCGTGTCGTCGGGGCTGCGGTAGTCGTAGACGTCGTAGTCGCCGGTGGGGCCGAAGGTGGCGGCTTCGCAACCGGTCACATAGAAGCAGCCGTAGGCAAACGAGCTGTAATCGTCAATCACCACCTTGCTGCGGGCGGCGCTGATAGTGCCTTTCCACTGGTCGCTGAGGCGGTATTCGAAATTGCCGTTGAGGTTCAGCGAATCAATGCCGACCTGTTTGGAGCCGCTTTGATGGCCCAGCAGTTTTTTTGGTGAGGCATTCGAGGGCACCTCGGTGCCGCCCAGCAGTTGGTAACCGGGTACCGAGCGCTGTTGCTTGTTCTGGTATTCGGCATCCAGTTGCAGCAGGGCATCGGGGCTGATGTTCCAGTCGAACGCCAGGGACACGAAATCGCGCTGGCCGTTGGCGTGTTCCACGTAGGCATTCAAATCTTCATGGGCGACGTTGGCGCGTAGGCCGAATTGCTGCTCGCCGCCAAACCAGCCGCCGACGTCGGTGGCGATGTAGCCGCTGCCGCGGTCATCGGTGGAAACGGTCACCGAGCGCACATCCTCCGGGCGCTTGGTCACGTAGTTGATCACGCCGCTGGGCTCGGAAATGCCGCTCTGCAACCCGGCCAGGCCCTTGAGCACTTCCACTTGCTGTTTGTTTTCCAGCGCCACATTTTGCTCGCCGGTGATGGTGCGTCCGTTGATCTTGTAGCTGCTCGCTGCGTTCAGCGAAAAACCGCGCACCACGAAGTTTTCGTAGTAACCGATGGGCGCGTAGCTGTCGCCTACCGAGGCATCGTTGCGCAGCACTTCACTGAGCAGGCGCGCTTGCTGGTCCTTGATCAAGGCGGCGTTGAGCACCGTGATCGAAGCCGGCGTGTCCAGCAGCGGCGCTTCGCCAAAGCCCGCTACCGACGCGGTGTCACTGCGATAGCCCGACGCTTCCTGGCCTTGAATCTTCACCTCCGGCAGTTCCAGCTCAGCCGCAAAGCTGCTGCCAATGCCACCGCTGAGCAGCAGGCCGAGGGCGAAACGTGACGTGGCAACGGGACGAAAACGCAAAACCATGGGGGCAGGGCCTTAAAGCGCAGGACGGGGGGCGCATAAGCTAGGCATAAGCGCGCACTTTTACAAGTTTGCGAGAATGATTCGCGGCCTGAGACGGTCCGTCTCAGCCGGCACGCCGAATCATCCACGGCTCGACAGCGTCGCCGCTGACCTGAGATAGACAAGGCTTCCCTCATCGATTGCAGGAGAGTGTCATGGGTATTGTTGGAAAAGTTGCGCTGGTGACCGGCGCCGGGCAAGGCATTGGCCGCGCCATCGCGCTGCGCCTGGCACAGGACGGTGCCGACATCGCCCTGGTGGACATCAATGGCGCCAAGCTCGAAGCCGTGGCCGCCGAAGTCGTGGCCCTGGGCCGCAAAGCCTCGGTGTTCATCGCCGATGTGTCCAAGCAACAACAAGTGCTGGCAGCGGTCGACCATGCGCACCAGACCCTCGGCGGCTTCGACATCATCGTCAACAACGCCGGCGTGGCGCAGATCGATTCATTATTGGACGTGAGCCCGGAACAAGTCGAGCGCACCCTGGGCATCAACGTGCAGGGCGTGCTGTGGGGCATCCAAGCCGCCGGCAAGAAATTCAAGGCGCTCCAACAGAAGGGCAAGATCATCAATGCCTGCTCCATCGCCGGCCATGAAGGCTTTGCGCTGCTGGGGGTGTATTCGGCCACCAAGTTTGCCGTGCGTGCGCTGACCCAGGCGGCGGCCAAGGAACTGGCGAGCGCAGGGATTACCGTGAATGCCTATTGCCCGGGTGTGGTCGGCACTGATATGTGGGTGGAGATCGACAAACGCATGGCCGAGATTACCGGTGCCGAAGTGGGCGCGACGTACAAGAAGTATGTGGATGGCATTGCCTTGGGCCGAGCAGAGACTCCGGAGGATGTGGCGGGGCTGGTCTCATTCCTCGCAGGGCCGGATGCGGACTACATGACCGGGCAAGCGCCGCTGATCGACGGCGGCCTGGTCTACCGCTGAGATCCCAACGGTGAAATGCAATCCAATGTGGGAGGGGGCTTACCCCCTCCCACATTTTGATCCCACGGTGTCAGGTGGTTTTGTTGGGCATGTCGATACCCAGTTGGTTGACCCGGCGGTACAGGGTTGCCCTGGAGATTCCCAGCGCCTGCGCCGTCGGCAACGGCTTCCAGCGATGGCGAATCAACGCATCAAGCACGATCTGGCGTTCCGGGCTCACGCTCTCTTCAGCTAAAACCTGCACATGCTCCCCACGCAATTCCACTGGCAAATCCACCACCTGCAACGTATCGCCTTCACACACCGCGCACGCATACGCCAACACATGCCGCAATTGCCGCACATTCCCCGGCCATGCATACCCCAACAGCAGCTCCAGCGCGGCCTGGCCAATACCCACCGAGCACCCGCTGCTGCGGGCTTCCTGTTCCAGAAGCCGGTTGATCAATGCCAACTTGTCGGTGCGTTCGCGCAGCGGTGGCAAGCAAAAGCGCGCGCAGCCCAAGCGAAAATACAGGTCTTCGCGAAAGCTGCCCGCGCTCACCAATTGGGATAAATCCCGATGGCTGGCACAGATCACCTGAATATCCACGGCTTGGGTTTTTGCCGCGCCCAGCGGCGCCACTTCACCCTCGGCCATCACCCGCAGCAAACGCGTCTGCAAGGCCACTGGCATGTCGCCAATTTCATCGAGGAACAAGGTGCCGCCATCGGCCTGCAACAGCAGGCCCTGCATGCCTTTGCTGGACGCGCCGGTAAAGGCCCCGGCCACGTAGCCGAACAGCTCGCTTTCGATCAGGTTCTCCGGGATGGCCGCACAGTTCACCGCCACGAACGGCCCCTGACGACGGGCGCTGCGTTCATGCAACTGGCGGGCGAAGACTTCTTTGCCGGCACCGGTTTCGCCTTGCACCAGCACCGGCAGGTTGCGGTCCTTGACCTTTACGGCCAGGCGCAGGTGTTCTTCCACGCGGGCATCCACCAGAGGGTTCATTGCGGCCCTCATCGGTTTGCGTCGAGGTGCATTGACTCGTACGTGCAGGGCGCCTGGTTCGCCGAGCCACGGCAATTGCTGGGCAGATTGATCGGTGACGGCGCGCAATGCATCCAGGTCAAACACGTCGCCGATATGCTCGGGCACCTGGCCGAAGCGCCGGCGCAGGGCCTGGCGCGCCTTGCTGTTCAAGGCTTGCAGACGGCCGTCCTGATCCCAGGCCAGCAGCAGGTCGGGGTGGCTGTCGACATAACCGGGTGTGCTGTGGGCCTGCAGCACCCAGTGCTGGCGGGCACTGTGCATGAAGAACGCGTTCTCGATGGCCTCAGCGCTTTGCGCCACCATCTGCCGCACCAGGTGTTGGCTGCGTCGGTCATCCGGGGACTTGAGTGCCGAAGCGTCCATCACCCCCAACAGGTTGCCCTGGGGGTCGAAAATCGGTGCGGCGGAGCACGTCAGGCCGATAAACGCCGCACGAAAGTGATCGCGCTTGTGCACGGTCACGGCGGCTTTGCTGGTGAGTACTGTGGCCACGCCGCAGGTGCCTTCTTCAGCTTCCGACCAGCACGTGCCCAGGTACAGGCCGGCCTTGCGGCAGTCGTTGCGAATCGCCGGGTCGACGCGGTGATCGATGGTCTGGCCTTGCGCGTCGGTGAGCATCACGCAGTAGTCAGCGTGGCGCACGCGGTGATGCAGTTGGCCGACGGCCTCGCCGGCAATACGCATGAACAGTTCGGCGCGTTCGCGGCATTCCTTGAGCAAGGGTTCGCTGAGGATACGCGGGCCCTGCAGGGAGCCGGGGTCCAGGTGGTGTTGCTCCATGGAGCGTCGCCACGAATCGAAAATCAACGAAGGCACCGGTGCCTGAGGCAGGCGATCGGCATTGCGGACCACGCGACTGACGCGGTCGACGTGCTCTCGGGAGTTCGCGGCGAGCATAGGGCCTCCGGTTCTCGATCTTTGTTGTTATGCCCGCCATTAAGCGCGCATGCGACGGGTGGGACAAGCGCAGCCTGACCAACTGCCCGTCTGAGACGCAGCGTCTCATTCGGGCTGAGACGCCACCCGCAGGTTGCAATGCAGCGTCTCATTCTGCGGTGCCAGTGCCACCGTCACAACCGCTCTGGATCAAGGTTTTGCCAGGTTTTTTCCGGCCTTGGCACAGGCTGTGCTGAAGGTCTTGTAGCTGAACACCATCAGCCTTTTGTGTGTCGAGACAACCTGGAGAACAACAAGATGTCCACTCACCTCTCTACCGATCAACTGCTGCATGCCTACACCGTGATGCGCACCATCCGTGATTTTGAAGAACGCCTGCATGTGGAATTCGCCACCGGCGAGATCCCAGGTTTCGTGCATCTCTATGCGGGCCAAGAGGCCAGTGCCGCCGGGGTCATGGCCCACCTCAATGATGAAGATTGCATCGCCTCCAACCACCGTGGCCACGGCCATTGCATCGCCAAGGGCGTGGATGTGTTCGGCATGATGGCCGAGATCTACGGCAAGAAAACCGGTGTGTGCGGCGGCAAGGGCGGCTCCATGCACATTGCCGATCAGGAGAAGGGCATGCTCGGCGCCAACGGTATCGTCGGTGCCGGCGCGCCCCTGGCTGCGGGCGCGGCGTTGGCGTCCAAACTCAAGGGTAGCCAGGGCGTGGCCGTGGCGTTTTTTGGCGACGGCGGCTCCAACGAGGGCGCGGTGTTCGAAGCGATGAACCTGGCCGCGATCATGAAACTACCGTGCCTGTTCGTCGCCGAAAACAACGGCTATGCCGAGGCCACCGGGTCTGGATGGTCGGTGGCGTGCAAGGACATCGCCGACCGCGCCGTGGGTTTTGGCATGCCGGGGGTAATTGTCGACGGCAATGACTTTTTCGCGGTGCACGAAGCGCTCGGCGTCGCGGTGGAGCGTGCGCGCAATGGTGCCGGCCCGACCCTGGTCGAGGTGAAGCTGAGCCGGTTCTACGGCCACTTTGAAGGCGACGCACAAACCTATCGCGGCCCGGATGAAGTGAAAAACCTGCGGGAAAACGCCGATTGCCTGGCGTTGTTCCGCCAGCGCTGCACCGCTGAAGGCTGGCTGGATGCGGCGCAATTCACGCGCATCGACGGCGAAGTCGCGCAGCTTATCGACGACGCCGTGCGCCGCGCCAAGGCCGATCCAAAGCCTCAGGCCGCCGACCTGCTCAGCGATGTCTACGTTGCCTACCACGCCTAAGAACAAGACCTGGAGAAAATCTTATGGCTCGCAAAATCAGTTATCAGCAAGCGATCAACGAAGCCCTGGCCCAGGAAATGCGCCGTGACCCAAGCGTGTTCATCATCGGCCAGGACGTTTCCGGCGGCACCGGCTCCCCTGGCGAACAGGATGCCTGGGGGGGTGTGCTCGGGGTGACCAAGGGCCTTTACCCAGAATTTCCCGGCCGTGTGCTGGACGCGCCTTTGTCTGAGGTCGGTTACGTGGGCATGGCGGTCGGCGCCGCTACGCGCGGCATGCGCCCGGTGTGCGAATTGATGTTCGTCGACTTCATTGGCTGCTGCCTCGACCAGTTACTCAACCAGGCCGCCAAGTTTCGCTATATGTTCGGCGGCAAGACCACCACGCCGCTGGTGGTTCGCGCCATGTACGGCGCCGGCCTGCGCGCAGCGGCCCAGCATTCGCAGATGCTCACCTCGATGTGGACCCACATCCCCGGTCTCAAGGTGGTGTGCCCGGCCACGCCCTATGACGCCAAGGGCATGTTGATCCAAGCGATCCGCGACAACGATCCGGTGATCTTCCTCGAACACAAAATGCTCTACAGCCTGCAAGGCGAAGTGCCTGAAGAGCTGTACACGGTGCCTTTTGGCGAAGCCAACTTTGTGCGTGAAGGCAAGGACGTCACCTTGGTGACCTACGGGCGCATGGTGCATATCGCACTGGAAGCTGCGGCTAACCTGGCGCGACAAGGCATCGACTGCGAAGTGCTGGACCTGCGCACCACCAGCCCGCTGGACGCCGACAGCATCCTTGAAAGTGTGGAAAAAACCGGGCGGCTGGTGGTGATCGACGAGTCCAACCCGCGCTGTTCCATCGCCACCGATATCAGTGCGTTGGTGGCCCAGCAAGGATTTGCTGACCTGCGTGCGCCCATCGAGATGGTCACCGCGCCGCACACACCGGTGCCTTTCTCTGACGCACTGGAAGACCTGTACATCCCCAACGCCGCGAAGATCGAAGCCGCTGTGCTGAAAATCGCCGACCAGAGGAACGTCGCATGATTCATACCCTGACCATGCCCAAATGGGGGCTGTCGATGACCGAAGGCCGCATCGATGTCTGGCTCAAGCAACCCGGCGACCGGGTGGAGAAGGGCGAAGAAGTGCTGGATGTGGAGACCGACAAGATCTCCAGCAGCGTGGAGGCGCCGTTCAGCGGCGTGCTGCGTCGAGTCGTGGCGCTCAGCGACGAGACACTACCGGTGGGCGCGTTGCTGGGGGTTGTCGTTGACGGGGATGCGTCTGAGGAGGACATCGACGCAGTGATCGAACGTTTCAACGCCGGGTTTGTTTCCCAGGCAGCCGAGGCCCAAGCGTCGGGGCCGAGCGCGCACAAGGTCGAGATTGGTGGGCGCCTGCTGCGTTATCTGGACCTGGGCGAGGGCGGCACGCCGTTGGTGCTGGTGCATGGCTTTGGCGGCGACTTGAACAACTGGCTGTTCAACCAACCGGCGCTGGCGGCCGAGCGTCGGGTGATTGCTCTCGATTTGCCGGGGCACGGCGAGTCGGGCAAGCCGCTGCAAAGCGGCGACGCTGAAGAGTTAAGCCAGGCCGTATTGGGACTGCTCGATCATCTCAAGCTCGATCGCGTGCACCTCGCCGGCCATTCCATGGGTGGGCTGGTTTCGCTGACGGTGGCCGACCAGGCTCCCACGCGTGTTGCCTCTCTGACCCTGATCGCCAGCGCCGGTTTGGGGGCCGATATCAACGGCGATTACCTGCAAGGCTTTACCGAGGCCAATAATCGCAATGCCCTAAAACCGCAGCTGACCCAGTTGTTCAGCGACCCGGCGCTGGTAACGCGGCAGATGCTGGAGGATATGCTCAAGTTCAAGCGTTTGGAGGGGGTGGCTGAAGCGTTGAAGCAGCTCAACCAGAAACTGTTCGACGGTGGCCGGCAGAGGCTTGATTTGCGCCATGTGGTGGGTCGCCAACCGAGCTTGGTGATCTGGGGCAGTGACGACGCAATCATCCCGGTCAGGCATGCACAGGGGTTGGAGGCTCAGGTGGAGGTGCTGCCGGGGCAGGGGCATATGGTGCAGCTGGAGGCAGCCGAGCAGGTGAACCAGCTCATGGCAACTTTCCTCAAGACCCAAGCCTTGACTTGAAATGCAATCCAATGTGGGAGGGGCTTGCCCCCGATTGCAGTGTGTCAGCCAATACTTAAGTGACTGATGCACCGCTATCGGGAGCAAGCCCCCTCCCACATGGGTACCGATTGCGGGAAATGATGCATTGATGCGCCATGCATGGCAGGCTGGGCGACGTTTGTTTACGACATCTGGAGATTTAACGTGCCTACAGCATCCGCAGTAATCGAAATCCCGGTATCCGCTGACAAGGTCTGGGAATTGGTCGGCGGCTTTAACGACTTGCCCAAATGGCTGCCGTTGATCGTCAAGAGCGAGGCCAGCGATGGCGGCCGCGTGCGTCACCTGCAAACCGCTGACGGTGGCGTGGTGGTTGAGCGGTTGCAGACGTTTGATAACGTTGGGCGTACTTACAGCTACACCATCGAAGAGTCGCCGTTTCCGGTGAGTGCGTATCTGGCGACGTTGCAGGTAGAAGCGTTGACCGACTCGTCGGCCAAAGTCACTTGGTCTGGGGTGTTCACGCCGGCGGCGGGGGTGACGGATGAGGCGGTGGAAGAGTTGTTTTCGGGTGTTTACAGCGGTGGCGTTGCAGCGCTGCGGGCCAATTTCTAACCCGGTTTAAGGTGGGAGGGGCAAGCCCTCTCCCACATTTTGATCCCGTTGGCGTCAGGGATCAGGCTTCGGGCATCAGTTGCTGGCGACATTCCAATACCAATCGGGCACCACCACGCTCACTGGTCCCCACCTCCAGCTTGAAGCCATGCAAGTTGATGATCGCTGCCACAATCGACAGGCCCAACCCAAACCCTCCTTGCTGATCGCTTTCATCCACCCGATAAAAGCGCTGGAACACCGCATCCCGCTCCGCCGCCGGAATGCCTGGCCCGGAGTCGTGTACTTCGATGCGCGTACTGCCGGCATCGTTGACGCCGCGCAAGATCACCACGCCACCCGGTGGGGAGAACTTGATCGAGTTGCTCAGCAGGTTGGCCAGCGCTTCGAACAGCAGCGCCCGGTCGCCGGTGATCCACGGTAATGAGTCCGGGGTTTGCACGACCAACTGCAATTCGCCTTCTTCGGCCAGGGGCAGGTAGAAGTCATGCAGTTCGCGCAGCAACGGCAGCGGGTCCATCACCAGAAAGCCTGAGCGACGCTGGTGGTCTTCGAGTTCGGAGATGCGTAACAGCCCGCGAAAGCGCGCCATCAAGGTGTCGGTTTCGGCGATCGCGTCATCGAGTTTCAGCGCGTAGCCCGAGCCTTCTTCAGCCTCCTGCCGGATGCGATACAGCTGCGCCCGCAGGCGGGTCAGCGGGGTGCGCAGGTCATGCGCGATGTTGTCGCACACGCCCTTGACCTCGTTCATCAGCTTCTCGATACGGTCGAGCATGGCGTTGACGATGGCCGCGAGCATGTCCAATTCATCGCGCCGATTCGACAGCGGCAGACGGTGAGTGAGGTCGCCGGCGACGATGGCTTCAGCGCTGGCTTGAATGCCGCGAATGCGCCGCAACGGGCGGCGGCGCAGCAAGTGCCAGCCGGCAGCGCCGGGGATGATGGTCAACGACAGTGCCCACAGCAAGGCATGCCAAATGATGCGGGTCACGCCAAACAACGAGCCATTGGCGCGCACCAGCACCAGCCAGCGACCGTCGTCGGTTTGGGTGGCTACGGCGTCGCAGCTGTCCTTGGGCAGTTTGGGGTCGTCGGAGTCGACGCAGTTGGCCAGGGTATGGATCTTGCCGTCCAGCGGCAGGTCTGGGGGAATGGCCGTGATTGGGCCGCTGAGCGGTCGGTGTTGCGCATCGAACAGGCCGTAGGCGTCCACGCCCTTCATGTCGAAAGTCATGCTGGTGCTCAACGCGTCCACCAGGGCTTCACCCTTGAAACGTTGAAACAGATGTTGGCGTTGCATCAGCGAGTGACGCGACAGATCGCTCAAGTACCCGGACACTTCGTAATACAACACCCCCATGAGGATGCAGCTCCAGGCCACGAACAACGAGCTGTATAACGCCAGCAAGCGGCTGCTGGAAGAGCGCCAGCCCTTAGAGGGGTTCAGCAATGACATAACCGGAACCTCGTACCGTGCGGATCAGCGGCGTGAGGCCCGGTGGATCGATTTTCTTGCGCAGACGGCCGATGTGCACGTCGATCAGGTTGGTGCCGGGATCGAAGTGATAGCCCCAGACTTCCTCGAAAATCATCATGCGCGACAAGATTTGCCCGGTGTTGCGCATCAAAAATTCCAGCAATTTGTATTCGGTGGGCAGCAGGCTGAGGGGTTGCTCGGCCCGGCTGGCTTCGCGGCTGATGAGGTTCAGCTCAAGGTCGGCCACGCGCAGGGCGGTTTCAAATTCCTTGACCGTGCTTTTGCGCCGCAGCAGTACCTCCACGCGCGCCGCCATTTCGTCAGAGGCAAAGGGCTTGGTGAGATAATCATCGCCGCCGGCACGCAGGCCGCGCACTCGCTCGTCCACATCGGAGAGGGCGCTGATCATCAGGATCGGCGTCGACACGCCAATGGTGCGCAGGGTGGTGACGATGGCCAGGCCATCGAGTTCCGGGAGCATGCGGTCGAGGGTGATCAGGTCGTAGTCGCCACTGACGGCGCGGACCAGGCCTTCACGGCCGTTGTCTACCCAGTCTACGTCCAGTCCATGGCTACTCAGCTCCGCAACAATTTCGCGGGCTGTAACGGCGTCATCCTCGATGGTCAAAATGCGGGTCATAGGATTACCTGGTGAGCGATTCACACTAGAAGTGCGGCCATTTTGCCAACAAATCCCTGAACGCTTCCTAAATTAAACTTCATCTTGGCTAAAACAATAGATTTGCCACTGGCTGGCATCAATCCATGTGGGAGGGGGCTCCCTCCCACAGGGATTAGGGTTTGACTGGAGATTGCATAACGCCCGCCATGCTCGGCCATTTCTTGCAAGTTGCACGGTGCCGGGAAGTTCAAGTTATTTAAGTTATTGAAATATATGAATATTTAAATGAGTAGCGACTGGCATGCTGCCTGCACTGTCCCTTCTGAGACTTGTAACACTTTTTTTCCTGCCGGGAGCAAAACAACAATGATCACATCCTCATCCACGCTGCAAGAGTCGAGCACGCTCTCCGGGGTTTCCTGGGGGGCGATTTTTGCCGGGGCCGCTGCGGCGGCTGCATTGTCGCTGATTTTGGTATTGCTGGGCTTCGGCCTGGGCTTTTCGGCGGTGTCGCCGTGGGCCGACAGCGGTATCAGCGCCAAGGGGCTTGGCATTTCCACGATTATCTGGCTGGCCTTCACCCAGATCGTCGCATCAGGCTTGGGCGGTTACATCGCCGGCCGGTTGCGGGTGAAGTGGGCCAATATGCACGGCGATGAGGTGTATTTCCGCGATACTGCCCACGGCTTCCTGGCCTGGGCCGTCGCCACGCTGGTCACTGCGATGTTGGTGGTCGGTTCGGTCAGCAGTGTCGTCAGCGGTGGCGTAAAAGCCGGCGCTAGTGTTGCAGCGGGCGCGGCCAGCGGTATCAGCCAGGCGGCTGGCAGTGCGGCCAAAGGCGTTAACGGCGGCGACTTCGATTACTACGTCGACAGCCTGTTTCGTGATGATCGCCCAGTGGCCGTCAGCGATGACGCCGCTCGTGGCGTCGTAGCGCGCATTTTCACCCGCACCCTGAGCAACGACGGCCAGCTTGCTGCCGAAGACCGTGCCTATCTGGCCCAGTTGATCAGCCAGCGCACCAACCTCAGCCAGGCTGATGCCGAAGCACGTATCGACAAGGTCTATGGTGATGCCCTTAAAGCCGTTGAAGACGCCAAGTTGAAAGCTAAACAGGCCGCGGATACCGCTGCGAAGGTAGCTGCCTATACCTCGCTGTGGACCTTCGTCGCCCTGCTGATCGGCGCATTTTTCGCCAGCTTCGCTGCCACCTTTGGCGGTCGCCGTCGCGACGCCGTGGTGTATGTCGAAACCGAACATTTCGTACGTTAATTCAAGGAGAACATCATGCGCTCATTACTGCTTTGGTTCCTGGGTATCCCTATCCCGATCATTATCCTGATCGCAATTTTCATGTGATCCCACACACTGCGTCACCCGAGCCGCGCCTGCATTAGCAGGCGCGGTTTTTTGGTTCACAGTGATCGACAGAGGGCTTGGCCAGGCAACGAACGAAGTGATATCCAGCTTGCCGCCAGCAACACGCTGGCCGCCGAGGTCATGATTACCAGCGGCTCGGACGTGCCATCAGACAACAATCCGGTGACCCAACTGCTCAGCGCCGTGAGGAACATCTGGGTAAAAAAGAACAACCCCGACGCCGTCCCCGCAATTGCCCCATAGGGCTGCAACACCGCCAACTGACAGGCCGGTATCACCATCCCCACTGACACCATGATCACCACCATGGGTATTACGATTGCCAGCCATTCCCCCGGCAGCGCGGTGGTGGTGGCTGCGAGCATCAGGCTGCCCAGCACGTTCAGTCCTATGGCGCTGGCGATCAGCCGGTCCGGCTCGAACCGCCGAACCAGGCGCCGAAACAGGTTGGCGCCCAGCATGTAGCCGCTGATCGTTGCTGCAAACACCCAGGCGTAGCCCGTCGCGGTCAGGTGGAAGCCCCGTTGCAATAACGCCGATGATTCGGCAATAAACGGGAAGTACGTGCTGTAGACGCAGCCAATCGCCAGTGAATAGCGCAGGAAATACCGGTCCCGCAGCAGTTGGGCGTAGAGGCGCATCAGGTTGCTCGGCGGCGCCGCAGCCACCTCAGGCGGGCGGGTTTCTGGCAGGCGGCGATACACCACCAGATACAGCCCGGCACCTATCACCGCCAATAGCACAAACAAGCCCCGCCAGTTGATGAAGGGCAGCATCAGGCTGCCCAGCACCGGCGCGGCCATGGGTGAGACGGCCATGGCCATCGAGATCAACCCCAGCAGGCGCGCCTGTTCGTAGCGGTCGAAGTAGTCGCGCACGATCACCCGGCCGATCACCGTGGTGCAGCAACCGCCCAGCGCCTGGAACAAGCGGGCGATGATCAGCACGCTAAGGCTGTCAGCCAGTGCACACGCCACCGTAGCCACGCCATACAGCAACAGCCCGCTGAGCAGCACCGGGCGGCGGCCGAAGCGGTCGGTGAGCGGGCCGGCGACCAGCAGGGAAATGGCTGAGCCGAGGGTGTAGAGCGTCAGGGTCAGCTGCAGTTGGCTGTCGCTGGCCTGGAAGTAGTCGGCCATTGCGGGCAGGGCAGGTAGGTGCAGGTCCAGGGTGATGCGTGGCAGGGCGATCAGCAGGGTCAGGAGCACCAGCCAGAACCCGGTGGACAGGGTGCGTTGGGTCATGGGATAGGCCTTCACAAGGGATAGGCCTCGAACTCTAGCGGCTTTGTGGTTTAATCCTAAGGGCCACTTAAGCCAGGAATGATTGGACCACTATGAGCCGAGGTAAACCCGCATCCGCCCTGGACCTACCGCGTCCCGACAGCCTGGACGCCGGTAAACAGCAGGGCGCCTATGAAGCCTTGCGTGCCGCCATCCTCAATCGGCAGTTGCCTGCAGGCAGCCGCTTGCCGTCTACCCGTAGCTTGGCGGAGCGTTGGAATGTGTCGCGCGGCACCTTGGAAGCGGCGTTTGACCGCTTACACAGTGAAGGTTACGTACAGCGGGTGGCTGGCTCCGGCACACGCGTGTGTGCGGTGATCCCTGAGCAATTCATTGGGGCGCCGGTCGCCGCAGCCGCAGTACGCCGCCGGGTAGAACCAGACCGCCCGGCGGGCGGCGTCCAGAGCCATGTGCCCTTCGTGGCGCGCCGCCCGGATGCCAGTCTTTTCGACCTGAAAAACTGGGCACGCTGCATCGCCAGAGGTTTGGCTGCGGCGGGCCCCGGGGTGCTGGAAGCGGCCCATGTGGCCGGCATTCCAGCCTTGCGCGAGCAGATTGCCGAGTACTTGCGCAGCTATCGTGGGATGCGCTGCGAAGCGGACGAAGTGATCATCACCACCGGTATCCGCCACGCCCTGGACCTAATCGCGCGCACCCTGATCCAACCCGGTGACATCGCCTGCGTCGAAGACCCCGGCTACCCTCCGGCGCGCCGTTTGTTCGCCTTGGCGGGTGCGCATATTCACACAACCCCCGTGACCGCAGAAGGGCTCGACCCCCTCCAACTGCCCGCCACGGCACGCCTGGCCTACGTCACCCCGGCCCACCAAGCGCCACTGGGCATGACCTTGTCAGTATCGCGACGCCTGGCGCTGCTGGACTGGGCAGCCCGTGCCGATGCCTGGGTGGTCGAGGACGATTACGACAGCGAATACAACTACAACACCGCGCCTTTGGCCGCGCTCAAGTCCCTGGATAATGCCGACCGGGTGATCTACTGCGGCAGCTTCAACAAGAACCTGTTCCCAGGGTTGCGCGTGGGGTTCATGGTGGTGCCCAAGGCATTGCACCGGCCGTTGCTGCGCACGTTGCAACTCACCGGGCATTCAGTGGGGGCCACGGATCAGCTGGGGTTGGTGGAATTCTTGGGCAGCGGCGGTTTTGTGCGCCATTTGCGCGCCTCACGGCAGGCGTATCAGGCGCGGCGCGATGCCTTGCTCGCATGCCTGCCGGGTTACACGGTCAGCGGCCAGCAGGCCGGGTTGCACTTTGTATTGTGGTTGCCGGCGGATGAGGAGGAGGGCGCGTTTTGCAGGCGTGCCGCCGAGGCGGGTTTAACGTTGCAACCGCTGGGCAAGTTCTGTGTTCAGGTCAGCCTGCCCCCGGCGGTGATTATTGGCTACACCGCGCTGACCTTGGCTCAAATCCGCTTTCACGGGCGTGCACTTTTCAAAGTGTGGGAGGGGCTTGCTCCCGATTGCAGTGTGTCAGCTACAAATGTGCCAATTGACATTCCCTCATCGGGGGCAAGCCCCCACCCACATTAGATCAGTCGTCAAAGCCAACCTGCTCATGAATCTCATCCACCTTCAATTCCAAGCGATACGCCACCGCAATAAACAACGCTTGGCACAGGCACAAGGTGGCACTCAAGGAGCGGAAGGCAAACGACGACCCCTCATTCACCAACAACACCGCATTGGCCCGCTTGGCCAGGGGCGACAGGTTGCTGTCGGTGATGATCAGGGTCTTGGCCTGGTGATGCTGGGCGATGCGCAGGCAGTGCTGGGTCTCTTTGCCGTAGGGCGTGAAGCTGATGGCGATCACCAGGTCATTGGCGCGCACGCTGCGCATCTGCTCGCGGTAACTGCCGCCCAGGCCTGAGATCAGGTGGATGCGCTTGTTGGTGTGTTGCAGGTTATAGACCAGGTAATCGGCCACCGCGAAGGAGCGGCGCACGCCGACCACGTAGATATTGTCGGCATTCACCACCAGGTCGACGGCCTTGTCGAAGGCCACGTCATCGAGCTCCAACCCCAGGCGCTCGATGCCAGACAATGTAGCGTTGACGCACTCACGCGCCAGGTCGCCGCCGCTGGCCTTCTGCGACTTGTTGGCGATCATGCTGCGGATGCGCTGCTGGTAGTTCTGCACCGGGGTGGTCTTGTGGGTGTAGGCCTCGCGAAACAGCGCCTGCATCTCACTGAACCCACTGAAACCGAAGCGCTGGGAGAACCGCACGATGGCCGAAGGGTGCACTTCGCATTCACGGGCAATATCGCTGATGCGGTCGACCATGATGCGGTCGCTCTGCTGGCTCATATAGCTGGCGATGCGTTTGAGTTGGCGCGGCAGGCTTTCGTATTCATCGGTGATCAGCTGCAACAGACGTTCGGCATTGATCGGAGGGCTGGCGACGGTGTCTTCCAGGGTGGTCTCGGGATCGGTGCGGGACATGGGCAATCCTTCTGGCGTGTTGTTCTGTTGCGCTGATGGGTGACGCAAGTCTACAGGGTAGGCGCAAAAAAATACCCCGGCATCACGGCCCGCGTGGGCTGCTGAAACGATGCACGGTGGCTGGCGTGCCCCTATGCTGACGTATTGGAAAATATATTCCACTAAAAATAATTCTGGAATAAATATTGATTGCCGTCGCCGGACGTTCTAGTCTGCACCCACCAAGAGCGTTTGCCGCCCCACGGCGGTACAACGCAGGCTGATAAAAATAACAGGAGCCAGCATGGGCCAGACTCGTTTTGCCAGTGGGCGTCAATTGGATCTGATTTGCCTCGGACGCCTGGGCGTCGACCTCTATGCGCAGCAAGTGGGTGCGCGGCTTGAGGATGTGTCCAGCTTCGCTAAATACCTCGGCGGTTCCTCCGCCAATATCGCGTTCGGTACTGCACGGCTGGGTCTCAAGTCGGCGATGTTGAGCCGGGTAGGGGACGACCATATGGGGCGCTTCCTGGTGGAGTCCCTGGCCCGTGAAGGCTGTGATGTCAGTGGCATCAAGGTCGACCCGGAACGCCTCACCGCCCTGGTGCTGCTGGGCCTCAAGGACCGCGAAACCTTCCCCTTGGTGTTCTACCGCGAAAACTGCGCCGACATGGCCCTGCGCGCCGAAGACATCAATGAAGCCTTTATCGCCTCCAGCAAAGCCTTGCTGATTACGGGCACGCATTTCTCCACCGACAGCGTGTACAAGGCCAGCATCCAGGCCCTGGATTACGCCGCCAAGCACAATGTGAAGCGTGTGCTGGATATCGACTACCGCCCGGTGCTGTGGGGCCTGGCGGGCAAAGCCGACGGTGAAACCCGGTTTGTTGCCGACCAGAATGTGAGTGCGCATGTGCAGAAGATCCTGCCGCGCTTTGATCTGATTGTCGGTACCGAAGAAGAATTTTTGATCGCAGGCGGCAGTGAAGATTTACTCACTGCACTGCGCACCGTGCGCGAACTCACCCCGGCCACTCTGGTGGTCAAGCTCGGCCCACAGGGTTGCACGGTGATCCATGGTGCGATCCCTGCGCGTTTGGAAGACGGCGCGATCTACCCTGGCGTACGGGTTGAAGTGCTCAACGTACTGGGCGCCGGCGATGCCTTTATGTCGGGCTTCCTCAGCGGCTGGATTAACGACGCCAGCGACGAACGTTGCAGCCAGTTGGCCAATGCCTGCGGTGGCCTGGTGGTCTCGCGCCACGCTTGCGCCCCGGCCATGCCGACCCCGGCTGAATTGGAATACCTGTTCAACAGCCCGGTGCCCATCACCCGGCCCGACCAGGATGTGACCCTGCAACGCCTGCACCGCGTGTCGGTGCCGCGCAAGCAATGGAAGCAACTGTTCATCTTTGCCTTCGACCATCGTTGGCAGCTGGTAGACCTGGCCCAACGCGGGGGCCAGGACACCACGCGCATCAGTGCGGCCAAGCAACTGTTTATCCAAGCCATCGAGCGTGTGGAAAAAAAGCTCGCTGAGCAGGGTATCGCCGCTGATGTGGGCCTGCTGGCCGACCAACGCTTCGGCCAGGACGCGCTCAACGCCGCCAGCGGTCGCGGCTGGTGGATCGCCCGTCCGGTGGAAGTGCAGAACTCGCGCCCGCTGGCGTTCGAACACGGGCGCTCGATTGGCAGCAACCTGATCGCCTGGCCACAAGAGCAAATCATCAAGTGCCTGGTGCAATTTCACCCGGACGACGAGCCGCTGCTGCGCCTGGAGCAGGAAGCCCAACTCAAGGCGGTGTACGAGGCTTCACTGGTCAGTGGCCATGAACTGCTGCTGGAAGTCATCCCGCCCAAAGATCACCCATCCACTTACCCGGACGTGCTGTATCGCAGCCTTAAGCGCCTGTACAACCTGGGCATCTACCCGGCGTGGTGGAAGATTGAGGCGCAGTCGGCCGAGAACTGGAAAAAGCTCGACGAACTGATCCAGGAGCGCGACCCGTACTGCCGGGGCGTGGTGTTGCTGGGCCTGAATGCCACGGCGGAATTTCTCGCCGATGGCTTCCAGCAAGCCAGCCAGAGCACCACCTGCCGTGGCTTTGCCGTGGGGCGCACGATCTTCCAGGAACCAAGCCGTGCGTGGCTGGCGGGGGAAATCGATGATGAGACGCTGATTCAGCGCGTTCAAGCGACCTTCGAACAGCTGATCAATGCCTGGCGCAGCGCCCGAGTCTAAAACCGTACCAAATGTGGAATACAGTCAAATGTGGGAGGGGGCTTGCCCCCGATAGCAGTGGCCCAGTTATAAATGTGTTGCCTGACACACCGCTATCGGGAGCAAGCCCCCTCCCACATAAAGCAGATCCGAGCGATCTCTAGATAAAAACAAAAGGTGCAGCCATGCCCGCAATCCGAATTGGCATCAACCCGATTTCCTGGAGCAACGACGACCTGCCGGCCCTGGGCGGTGAAACGCCCCTGAGCACGGCGCTCGCCGAAGGCAAGCAAATCGGCTACGAAGGTTTCGAACTCAACGGCAAGTTCCCCAAGGACGCCAAGGGCGTCGGCGACGTATTGCGCCCCTACGACTTGGCGCTGGTCTCGGGCTGGTACTCCAGCCGCCTGGCACAACGTTCAGTGGCTGAAGAAATCGAAGCCATTGCCGGCCATGTCGAGCTGCTTAAACAGAACGGCGCCACCGTGCTGGTGTACGGCGAAGTCGCCGATTCGATTCAGGGTTCGCGCATCCGCCTGATCGAACGCCCGCGCTTTCACAGCGAGCAGGCCTGGCAGGACTACGCCGACAAGCTTACTGAACTGGCGCGCTTTACCCTGTCCCAAGGCGTGCGCCTGGCGTACCACCATCACATGGGCGCCTATGTTGAATCCCCTGACGACATCGACCAACTCATGAAACGCACAGGCCCTGAAGTCGGCCTGCTGTTCGATTCGGGTCACTGCTACATGGGCGGCGGCGAGCCGCTTGAAGTGCTGAACAAACACATCAGCCGCGTCTGCCATGTGCACTTCAAGGATGTGCGAAAACCCGTCGTGCAATTGGCGCGCAACCAGATGTGGAGCTTCCCGGACTGTATCGTCAACGGCACCTTCACGGTGCCCGGCGACGGCGATATCGACTTCGCCGAACTGCTCGACGTGCTGCTGGCCGCCAAATACGAAGGCTGGCTGGTGGTGGAAGCCGAGCAGGACCCGGCCGTGGCGCCCAGCTATGTGTATGCGAAAAAGGGCTACGACACCCTGCGTGCGCTGCTAAGCGAGAGGACTAAACCATGAGCCTGCTGGTCAAGAGCAACAAGCGCGGACAAACCATGGTTGCCTTGGAAGAAGGGCGCCTGGAATACGTGGGCTTCAAGGCCTACCGCCTGAGCCTGGGGGAGACCCTGTCGGTCAGCGCCGGTGACAAGGAGCTCTGCCTGGTACTGCTCAGCGGTCGCGTGAATATCGAAGGCGAAGGCTTCAACTGGCAGAACCTGGGGGATCGCCAATCGGTGTTCGAAGACAAGTCGCCGTTCGCCGCCTACCTGCCGCCCGGCACCACGGCCCAGGTCAGCGCGTTGAGCGATGTGCAGTTCGCCGTGTGCGCCGCGCCCGGTGCCGAAGGCTACGAACCGCGCCTGATCCGCCCGGAAAACTGCAAGCGCAGCGTACGCGGCAAAGGCGCCAACACCCGCTACGTGTGCGACATCCTGCCGGACACCGAGCCGGCTCATTCGCTGCTGGTGGTCGAAGTGCGCACGCCGTCCGGGCATTCGTCCAGCTACCCGCCGCACAAGCACGACACCGACGACTTGCCGCACCAGAGCTTCCTGGAAGAAACCTACTACCACCAGATCAACCCGCCCCAAGGCTTTGTGTTCCAGCGCGTCTATACCGATGATCGCAGCATCGACCAGGCCATGGCCGTCGAAAACAGCGACCTGGTGGTGGTGCCCAAGGGATATCACCCGGTTAGCGTGCCCTACGGCTATGAGTCCTACTACCTCAACGTGATGGCTGGCCCCAAGCGCGCCTGGCATTTCCACAATGACCCGCAGCACAGCTGGCTACTGGACCTTTAAGGGGCGCGACATGACCACAACCCGACTGACCATGGCCCAGGCCCTGGTGAAGTTCCTGGACAACCAATACATCGACGTCGATGGCGTAGAGAGCAAGTTTGTCGCCGGCGTGTTCACCATTTTCGGCCACGGCAACGTGCTGGGCCTCGGCCAGGCGCTGGAGCAGGACGCCGGCGATTTGGTCGTTCACCAGGGCCGTAACGAACAGGGCATGGCCCACGCCGCCATCGGTTTTGCCAAGCAGCACCTGCGCCGCAAGATCTACGCGTGTACCGCGTCGGTCGGCCCCGGCGCCGCCAATATGCTGACCGCCGCTGCCACCGCGACCGCCAACCGTATCCCGTTGCTGCTGCTGCCCGGCGATGTCTATGCCAGCCGCCAGCCTGACCCGGTGCTGCAACAGATCGAGCAGTTCCACGACCTGAGCATCAGCACCAACGACGCCTTCCGTTCGGTGAGTAAATACTGGGACCGCATCAACCGCCCCGAGCAGTTGATGACTGCCGCGATCCACGCCATGCGCGTGCTCACCGACCCTGCGGAAACCGGCGCGGTGACCTTGGCGCTGCCTCAGGACGTACAGGCTGAAGCTTGGGATTACCCGGACTACTTCCTGCAAAAGCGCGTGCACCGTATTGACCGACGCCCGGCCACCGCCGCGATGATCGGTGATGCGTTGGCCGCGTTCCGGGGCAAGCGTAAGCCGCTAATTATCTGTGGTGGCGGGGTGAAATACTCCGCTGCGAACGCCGCGTTGCAAGCCTTTGCCGAGCGCTTTGATATCCCCTTCGCCGAAACCCAGGCGGGCAAGAGCGCCGTGGTCTCCAGCCACCCGTTGAACGTCGGCGGCATCGGTGAAACCGGTTGCCTGGCGGCCAACCTGTTGGCGCCAGAGGCTGACCTGATCATTGGTATTGGCACCCGCTATACCGACTTCACCACCTCGTCGAAATCGTTGTTCAAGCACGCGGATGTGAAATTTCTCAACCTCAATATCAGCCCCTGCGACGTGTTGAAGCTCGATGCCGTGCAAGTACTCGCCGACGCGCAAACCGCATTGGGCGCGCTGGCCGATGCCTTGGGCGACTACCGCTCCGGCTGGGGAGAGGAGGTCCGTGAAGCCAAGGCTCAGTTGGAAGCCGAAGTCGATCGCGTGCATCAGGTGGAATACGACGGCGATGGTTTCGTGCCCGAGGTCGACGACCACCTTGACCGTGCCGTCCTGCGCGAATTCATCGAACTCACCGGCTCATGCCTGACCCAGAGCCGGGTGCTGGGCGTACTCAATGAAACCCTGGCCGATGACGCGATCATCGTCGCCGCCGCTGGCAGCCTGCCCGGTGACCTGCAGCG
Organism: Pseudomonas viridiflava; assembly: GCF_900583165.1. Lineage (GTDB taxonomy): Bacteria > Pseudomonadota > Gammaproteobacteria > Pseudomonadales > Pseudomonadaceae > Aquipseudomonas. The sequence continues at coordinate 77,795 of NZ_UTKY01000105.1, forward strand.
CGCCTGGCGCAGCAAGGGGGTCAACACCTACCACGTCGAGTACGGCTATTCGTGCATGGGCTACGAGATCAACGCCGCGCTGGGGGTGAAACTCGCCGAGCCGAGCAAAGAGGTCTACGCCCTGGTCGGCGATGGCTCGTACATGATGTTGCACTCGGAACTGGCGACCTCGATCCAGGAGCGGCGCAAGATCAACGTGGTGCTCTTGGACAACATGGCCTTCGGTTGCATCAACAACCTGCAGATCGGCAATGGCATGGACAGCTTCGGCACCGAGTTCCGCTACCGCAACCCCGAGAGCGGCAAGCTCGACGGCGGCCTGGTGCCGGTGGACTTTGCCATGAGCGCCGCGGCCTATGGCTGCAAGACCTACAAGGTCAGCACCGTGGAGCAACTGCAGGCGGCGCTGGCGGATGCGCGTACCCAAACGGTGTCGACGCTGATCGATATCAAGGTGCTGCCTAAAACCATGATCCACGGTTACCTGTCGTGGTGGCGGGTGGGCGTGGCGCAGGTGTCCACCAGCGAGCGCACGAATGCTGCTGCCAAAAAACTCAATGAACAGCTGGCCAAGGCCCGGCAGTACTAATAACAAGAGGAGTTTTTGTATGTCGTTGAAGCTAGGCGTAATCGGTACAGGGGCTATCGGCCGCGACCATATCCGTCGTTGTAGCCAGACGTTGCTCAATAGCCAGGTAGTGGCGGTGACCGACATCAACCTTGAGCAAGCCGCCAAGGTGGTTGCTGACTTGAACATCAGTGCCGAGGTCTACGCCGACGGCCATGCGCTGATCAACTCGCCTGAGGTTGAAGCGGTACTCGTGACTTCCTGGGGCCCGAGCCACGAAGAGTTCGTGCTGGCCGCCATCGCTGCCGGCAAACCGGTGTTCTGCGAAAAGCCCCTGGCGGTCACCGCCGAAGGCTGCCGCAAGATCGTCGACGCCGAAGTGGCCTACGGCAAGCGCCTGGTGCAAGTGGGCTTTATGCGCCCATACGATGAAGGCTATCGCGCATTAAAAGCGGTGATCGACAGCGGCCAGATCGGCGAGCCCCTGATGCTGCACTGCGCGCACCGCAACCCGACGGTGGGCGAGAACTACAAGACCGACATGGCGATCACCGACACGTTGATCCACGAGCTGGATGTGTTGCGCTGGTTGCTCGACGATGACTACGTGTCGGTGCAAGTGGTGTTCCCGCGCAAATCGAGCAAGGCCTTGGCCCACCTGCGTGACCCGCAGATCGTGCTGTTGGAAACCGCCAAGGGCACGCGCATCGACGTGGAAGTGTTTGTGAACTGCCAATACGGCTATGACATTCAGTGCGAAGTGGTGGGGGAGACCGGTATTGCGAAATTGCCGGAGCCTTCGCAGGTGCAGTTGCGCAGTGGCGCGAAGCTGTCGAATGCGATTTTGATGGATTGGAAGGACCGGTTTATCGGCGCCTATGACGTGGAGCTGCAAGCCTTTATCGACAGCGTGCGTGCCGGCCAAGTAGGTGGGCCGTCGGCGTGGGATGGGTTTGCTGCGGCCGTTGCGGCGGATGCGTGTATTGAAGCGCAGGGCAGTGAGCAGATTGTGAAAGTCAGCTTGCCGGATCGCCCACGCTTCTACGGCTGATCTACTGGAGAAATGAGGTCAATGTGGGAGGGGGCTTGCCCCCGATGGGGTCCTGTCAGTTGATACACCATCACTGATCCACTGCCATCGGGGGCAAGCCCCCTCCCACATTTGATTGGGTTTCCAATTTGATTTGGGAGTTGATTATGCGAATCGGACTAGTCGGCTACGGCCACGGAGGGCGCTTTTTTCATGCGCCGCTGATTGCAACACTGCCCGGCGCCACGTTTGTTGGCGTCGTTACACGATCCCCCGAACGCCGTAAGCAATTGGCGAGCGACCACCCAGGTCTCAAAGCGTTTGACAGCATCGGCCAGATCGTCGAAGCCGGCGTCGACACCCTGGTCATCTCCACCACCCTCAAAGGCCGCCCGGCGCTGGTGCTGGAAGCCATCGAGCACGGCCTCACCGTGGTCAGCGATAAACCGTTCGCCGCCAATGCCGAACAGGCGCAAGCCTTGATCACCGCCGCCGAACGCCATGAGGTGCTGTTGAGCGTCTACCAGAATCGCCGCTGGGACTCCGACTACCTGACCCTGCGCAAACTCATCGACGCTGGCGCCCTGGGCACCATCACCCGTTTTGAATCCCGCGTGGAACGCTACAGCCCTCAAGCCGTGGGCAATGCCAGTGGCGGCGGTTGGCTGCGGGACTTGGGCAGCCACCTGGTGGACCAGGCGCTGCAACTGTTCGGCCCGGTGGACCGGGTGTTCGCACAATTGCAGTTCAGCCCCGAACACCCAACCCTTGATCACGGCTTCTTTGTCTCCCTGACCCATGCCAACGGCGTAGTTTCACACCTGTGGGGCAACGCGTTGCAAAACAGCCAGGCACCGCGTTTTCGTGTCAGTGGTACTTCGGGTTGCTACACCGTCGAGGGCCTGGATGGCCAGGAAGAGGCGCTGATGGCCGGCAAGTCGCCGAAGACCGAAGGCGAGCACTGGGGCGCCGAAGAGCACCGACGCTGGGGCTGGTTCGAGCAGGGTGATGAACGCGAGCGGGTGCCGTCGGAGAAGGGCTGCTGGACGCAGTTCTATCGGCAGTTGCAAAGTGCCGTGCAAGGTCAGGGACCGTTGCCTGTGGACGCCTATGATGCGCTCGAAACCACCCGTATATTGGACGCCGCACGCCTGAGCGCCGAGCGCCAGCAAGTGGTTTCAACAAAAATAGAATAAAATTCTAAAACAGGTTGATATGGAAATTATTTTCCAATAAAGTCTTTTCCAGGTTGCAATAAGTACGTTCGGGCTCGACCCGCACGACTCAAACAAAAACAAGATCGAAAACAACCAGGTACCGTCAGATGAAAATCTTCAACGCTGTACTGCGAGTTTTACGCCCAAGCCTTACCTCACCTTCAGCGCCACGCGCTCTGCCCCGCGCCCGGCCGTTCTACTTCTCTTTCCTTAATGTGCTGTGCGTCGAAAACAAAGGCGCGCTGGTCTGCTGCATTCCCGGCGCTCCCGTCGTTCGACTGCCACATACGCAAGGCCCGCTCTGATCAACGCAACGTCCAACAAAACCAACAAGAAAGTGGAGACAGACCGTTTATGAAGACCCCGATCCGTTTTACCGCGCTGGCCTTGTCCATGCTGCTGGCCAGCGGTGCTGCGCTGGCTGCCGACCTGAAAGTCGGCGTGACCTTTTCGAGTTTTGATGACAACTACCTGACCAGCGTTCGCGGCTTTATGGAGCAGCACGTCAAAACTCTTCCCAAGGGCGACGGCGTGCAATTGCAGTTCGAAGACGCACGCGCTGATGTGGTCAAGCAACTGAGTCAGGTCGAGAATTTCATCAGCCAGAAAGTTGATGCCATTATCGTGACCCCGGTGGACACTGCCTCCACGGCGCGTATCAGCAAAGCCGCGACCGAAGCCGGCATTCCGCTGGTCTATGTCAACCGTCGGCCAGACCAGAAGGATTTGCCTAAAGGTGTGGCCGCCGTGACCTCCGATGATGAAGAGGCCGGTCGGCTGCAGATGCAATACATCGCTGAAAAAATGGGCGGCAAGGGCAATATCGTGATTCTGCTGGGTGACCTGGCAAATAACTCCACGACGAACCGCACCAAGGGCATCAAGGATGTGCTGAAAAAATACCCCGATATCAAGATCGAGCAGGAGCAGACCGGTATCTGGCTGCGCGATCGGGGCATGACGTTGGTCAACGACTGGCTGACCCAGGGCCGTCAGTTTGACGCAGTGCTCTCCAACAACGATGAGATGGCGATTGGTGCGGCGATGGCACTCAAGTCGGCCGGGTCCAAGCCGGGTAGCGTGTTGATCGCTGGTGTAGACGGCACGCAGGATGGCCTGAACGCAATCACTAAGGGCGAAATGACCGTGTCGGTGTTCCAGGATGCCAAGGGGCAGGGCGTCGGCTCGGTCGACGCGGCACGCCAGTTGGCGAAGAAGGAGACGATCGAACAGAACATCGTCATCCCGTTCCAGTTGATCACCCCGGACAACGTCAAAGACTTCAAGTAGCCCTGACATAACAACAATAAGCCGGCAGGGCGGTCACGGCCGCCCTGCAGATGGAGTACCTCCCTATGCTTGCTCAAGCCGCTACCTCGCAGCCACCCGGTATCCAGCCTGTCGAACTGGAAGAACCCTACCTGTTGGAAATCAGCAATATCAGCAAAGGCTTTCCCGGCGTCATCGCCCTGGCCGATGTGCAACTGCGGGTGCGCCCCGGCACAGTGCTGGCGCTGATGGGCGAGAACGGTGCGGGCAAGTCGACGTTGATGAAGATCATCGCCGGCATCTACCAGCCTGACGCGGGTGAGATACGCCTGCGCGGCAAGCCGATTGTGTTTGAAACACCCCTGGCGGCCCAGAAGGCCGGGATCGCGATGATCCACCAGGAACTCAACCTGATGCCCCACATGAGTATCGCCGAGAACATCTGGATTGGCCGCGAGCAGCTCAACGGCCTGCATATGGTCAACCACCGCGAGATGCACCGCTGCACCGCAGAATTACTGGCGCGCCTGCGTATCAACCTCGACCCTGAGGAACATGTGGGCAACCTGAGCATCGCCGAGCGGCAGATGGTCGAGATTGCCAAGGCCGTGTCCTACGACTCCGACATCCTGATCATGGATGAACCGACGTCGGCCATTACCGACAAGGAAGTGGCCCACCTGTTTTCGATCATCGCCGACCTCAAGTCCCAGGGCAAAGGCATCGTCTACATCACCCACAAGATGAACGAAGTGTTCGCCATCGCCGACGAAGTGGCGGTGTTTCGCGACGGTCACTACATCGGCTTGCAGCGCGCCGACAGCATGAACAGCGACAGCCTGATCTCGATGATGGTCGGGCGCGAACTGAGCCAGTTGTTTCCGGTGCGCGAGACGCCTATCGGTGAGCTGCTGTTGTCGGTGCGCGATTTGACCCTGGACGGCGTGTTCAAGGACGTGTCCTTCGACCTGCATGCCGGTGAAATCCTTGGCATCGCCGGGCTGATGGGCTCGGGCCGCACCAATGTGGCCGAAACCATTTTTGGCATCACCCCCAGCAGCAGCGGCCAGATCAGCCTCGACGGCAAAGCGGTGCGCATTACCGACCCGCACATGGCCATCGAGAAGGGCTTTGCGCTGCTGACCGAGGACCGCAAGCTCAGCGGCCTGTTCCCGTGCCTGTCGGTGCTGGAAAACATGGAGATGGCCGTGCTGCCGCACTACAGCGGCAACGGGTTCATCCAGCAAAAAGCCCTGCGCGCCTTGTGCGAAGACATGTGCAAGAAACTGCGGGTCAAAACCCCGTCCCTTGAGCAGTGCATCGACACTTTGTCGGGCGGCAACCAGCAGAAAGCCCTGTTGGCACGCTGGCTGATGACCAACCCACGTCTGTTGATCCTCGATGAGCCTACCCGTGGTATCGACGTGGGCGCCAAGGCTGAGATCTACCGCTTGATCTCGTTCCTCGCCAGCGAAGGCATGGCCGTGATCATGATCTCCTCGGAGCTGCCTGAAGTACTGGGCATGAGCGACCGGGTGATGGTGATGCATGAAGGCGAATTGATGGGCACCCTGGACCGCAGCGACGCGACCCAGGAAAAAGTCATGCAGTTGGCTTCCGGTATGACGGCAGTTCACTGACGTACAGAATAAAAAAAGGTGATGGGCTATGAATGCAATAACGGATAACAAACCGGCCGTGGCGCCGACTAAAACCCGCCGACGCATGCCGACCGAGCTGAGCATCTTCCTGGTGTTGATCGGCATCGGTCTGGTGTTTGAACTGTTCGGCTGGATCGTGCGTGACCAGAGCTTCTTGATGAACTCCCAGCGCCTGGTGTTGATGATCCTGCAGGTGTCGATTATCGGCCTGTTGGCGATTGGCGTGACCCAGGTAATCATCACCACCGGTATTGATTTGTCTTCTGGCTCTGTGCTGGCGCTATCGGCGATGATCGCTGCCAGTTTGGCGCAGACGTCTGACTTTTCCCGCGCGGTGTTCCCAAGCCTGACCGACCTGCCAGTATGGATTCCGGTCGCCATGGGGCTGGGTGTCGGGCTGTTGGCGGGGGCGATCAATGGCAGCATTATTGCTGTCACCGGTATCCCGCCGTTCATTGCCACCCTGGGCATGATGGTTTCGGCCCGTGGCCTGGCGCGTTACTACACCGAAGGCCAGCCAGTGAGCATGCTGTCGGATTCGTACACGGCCATCGGCCATGGTGCGATGCCGGTGATCATTTTCCTTGTAGTGGCGGTGATCTTCCATATCGCTTTGCGCTACACCAAGTATGGCAAGTACACCTACGCCATTGGCGGCAATATGCAGGCGGCGCGCACCTCGGGGATCAACGTCAAGCGCCACCTCATCATTGTGTACAGCATCGCCGGTTTGCTCGCAGGCCTGGCCGGTGTGGTGGCCTCGGCCCGCGCCGCGACTGGCCAGGCGGGCATGGGGATGTCTTATGAGCTGGATGCGATTGCCGCAGCGGTGATCGGCGGTACCAGCCTGGCGGGTGGGGTAGGGCGTATCACGGGCACCGTGATCGGTGCGCTGATTCTGGGCGTGATGGCCAGCGGGTTTACCTTTGTCGGGGTGGATGCGTACATCCAGGACATCATCAAGGGCCTGATCATTGTGGTGGCGGTGGTCATCGACCAATACCGCAACAAGCGCAAGCTCAAACGCTGACTCAATATCCTGTCGAACACAGGACAAAATGTGGGAGCGGGCTTGCTGTGGTGAGCGGGCTTGCCCCGCGCTGGGCTGCGAAGCAGCCCCATTGGATCTTCAGTGAACCCATCGGGGGACAAGCCCCCTCACCACAGCAAGCCCCCTCCCACATTCAGTAATTCCTCATCAGGAAAAACCGTTTGTCTTCTATATAGCTCCACAACACTGAATTTCTTGCTATAAACGCACTCCGATAACCAATCGCCAAGCCCGTCCTGGTGCCTTTGGGGGTTATCTCGGAAAAATTGCCTGTCTTTTCAGTTGCTGCGCCCTCAAGTCGGCCTTAGACTGCCGCCCCTCGTAAATTGAGTGCCGGGTGGCGCTTGGAATGGATGGCGCCCTTCCGAGACCTGCAGAGGTCGGCCGGAACGCTCCCTTATTCGCCTTAATGCACGTATTTTTTATAGAGAAATCAATGACAAAGGAAAAGTTGCTGGCCATGCCGGCGGATGACTACATGAATGCCGAACAGCACGCTTTTTTCGAGCAGTTGCTGCAAGACATGAAAGTGGAACACCACGAGCGCATTGAACAGAACCGTATCGCCATTGAAAGCCTGGACACCCCGGCTGACCCGGCTGACGCTGCTTCTGTTGAAGAAGAGCGCACTTGGCTGGTAAACGCCATCGACCGCGACCAGCGCATGCTGCCGCAGCTTGAGCGTGCACTGGAGCGCATCAAGGAAGACTCCTTCGGCTGGTGTGATGACAGCGGCGAGCCTATTGGCCTCAAGCGCCTGCTGATCAGCCCGACCACCAAATACTGCATCGAAGCGCAAGAGCGCCACGAGCAGATCGACAAGCACCAGCGCCAAGCCTGATGCGTTGAAGCTGGAGGATCGCCCATACGGTCCTCCAGGGAAATACCCGTTAGCCCCGTCCATTGATCTGTTGCACGTTACCCCACTAAAGGCCCATGGATAATGGCCCGATAGTGGCGTTTAATGCAGCGACAATAATGACAAGCAGTGGGGTAACGACAATGGCTGGAGACGGATCTCTGATGGGTGCTGCAGTGCCACCGCAAACGGTGGTACGCGGGCTGTCCGGTTGGCTGACGCCGCTCTTGCAGAGCGCCACCCTGGTGCTGATATTGCTGGGCCTGGCGAATGCCTTCCTGCCGATATACCTTTGCCTGTCCCTGGCGTTGCTGGTGATCTGGCTGCCTCGCCTCAAACGTCCTGCGCCCTTTATCGCGGCTTCAGAAAGCAGCGACGCCATGGGAGAACTCACCCGCGACCTGTCCTACACCACCAGCCATAACGCGCTGTCTGCTGCTGGCGTGGCCTATTCGGTCAAGCAACTGGCAGCACGCTTGCAGTCGCAATTGAGCGCGGCCAAGCAGATTGTCAGCAGCGCCGAGGTGATGATCGGCACCGAGAAAATCACTTCCCAGCTCAGTCGTGAAGCCCTGGCAGCTGCCAGCCAAGCGCATCAGCGCAGCACTGAAGGCCGCGAAGTGTTGGCGCAGTCGATCACTCAGATGCACCAACTCAGCCAACGCGCCAATGCCAGCCGGGAGCTGATCGAAGCACTGAGCCAGCGCAGTGAGGAAATCCAGCGGGTCACCCTGGTGATTCAGTCCATCGCCAGCCAGACTAACCTGCTAGCGCTGAACGCGGCGATCGAAGCGGCGCGGGCAGGCGAGCATGGCCGTGGTTTCGCCGTGGTGGCCGATGAAGTACGCGGGCTGGCCGGGCGTACGGCCACGGCCACCGATGAAGTCGGGGTGATGGTGGCGGATATCCAGCAACGTACGGGCCAGGTGGTGGAGCAGATCCGCCAACTCTCGGCGGACCTGCACACCGGTGTGGAGCAGGTAGAACACGCGGGCGAGCAGTTGCAGAGCATCGCCAGCCTGGCGGCGGACGTCGAAGGCCAAGTCAATGAAATCGCCCAAGGCACCGACACCAATCGCACCCAACTCGACAGCCTGTTCCATGCCGTGGAGCAAATGCGCAGCGATCTGACCATCAGTGACCAGCAAACCCGCCAATTGGCCGATGCAGCCGTGCTGATGGAAGGACAAGCCGAAACCATCAGCGAACGCTTGGCGCAAGTTGGCCTGGATGACTATCACCAGCGCATCTACGACCTGGCCCGAGAAGGCGCTGGGCGAATTGCCGAACAGTTCGAGGCCGATGTGCAGCAGAACCGCATTAGCCTGGACGACCTGTTCGATCGCAGCTACACGCTGATCCCCAACACCCGCCCAAGCAAGTTCCACACGCGCTTTGATGGTTATGCCGATCAGGTGCTGCCGGCAATTCAGGAAGCCTTATTGCCCCGTCATGAAGGCTTGGTATTCGCCATTGCCTGCACGCCTCAGGGCTACGTACCGACCCACAACAAGGCGTTTTCCCAGGCGTTGACCGGGGATGAGCAGGTGGATGCAGTACAGAACCGCACCAAGCGCAAGTTTGATGACCGCACGGGTATCCGCTGTGGCAGTCACCAACAGGCCGTATTGCTACAAACCTATACCCGCGACACTGGCGAGTTGATGCACGACTTGTCCGTACCGATCATGGTCAAGGGTAGGCATTGGGGTGGGTTGCGCCTTGGCTACAAGCCTGAAGACGCAAAGGGGGCGCGCTGAGACTCAGTGCGGTTGATGCAGGCGCTGGTTCAGTTCATCCACTGCAATGGCCCATTCGGCATCATCGCGCAGTTCTTCCTTGAGGAATTGCGCTTGTTGGGCCGACCAGAAGGGCGCATCGATCAGTTTGACGTCTTCCGGCAACGGATGAGCGGCAATAAAGGCGTCGATAGCGTCGGGGGTTGAATCCAGGCCGAGTTGTTCGAACAGGGTTTCAAGTGTCGGGATTGGTGCGTCCATATCATTCTCCAAGCAGGGTGGGTTATGCATGGGAGGGTATGGACGCGGCAGAGTTCTATCGGATCAGGAATTGAGCGCCCCGGCGTCCACGGCGGTTTTAAGCGCCTGGGCGGCCTCTTTGCCGGCGACGGCAGCAGCATCTGCGGTCTTGAACCAACGATCTTTCTCCACTTGGTGCGTTGTGACCGTTTTGAGCGGTGGCTTGGCCCGCATCACGATCACCGCCTGAAACTCACCGTCTACTTCCCTTGCGTCGCCATGGATGAAAAATTCGCCGATATCAAATTCCGTCACGTAGAGCCTTCCCTTGGAGATAACTGCACTGGAGAAACCTGGCCCGCGGGGGCACAAACTTCAGTGGACGGGCCAGTATGGCAGTTGTTGGGGGGCTGCGGCGCAGTAAAATTATCCGGGTGACGAAACGATTACGCCGTGATGGGTGTTCAAGTTGGCTTCGAGTTTTTTCGCCAATGCGCACGCCTGGATATGGTCACTGCGAAAACCTTTGATCCGCCCGCTGAGCACTTCGCGGATATGGAAGAAGTTCCTGCCGGCAGGTACAACTTGGTAAAGAATTGAATCCAAGTACCCCTCGTAGCCCCGCAGACGGTAGTATTGGGCCTCGTCCTGGCTTGATGAACGATTGCGCGAAAGCATCGCTTCGTAGGGTGGTCGTTGCATGGGCTGCTCCTGTCCAACGGTCCGATTGACTCAACGGCTGCGTTTTGGGTGGTTTTAACCGGTACTGCTGTTTTAGTATTGTCGTTAACTGCTGGCGCCTGGTTCCATCAGCAGGTATGTGTTTTTGTGTTGAGTGTCGGAAAACTACGTTTTTAACTGGGTTATTCTCTGAAGTTGGTCGGCCCGTGTTCTCGGGCCTTTGAACCTGTGATCTCCTGTGTTGCCTGATGACCTTGCACAAGGCCCATTGCGTACGTCTGTACTAGTCTTATGGCGCTGCAGCAGATCTTCTTCAGTTTTTTTCAACGAATGTGTTATGTGATCGTGCCGTAACGGCCGTTTTTTTGTGCTGCCCGCGCTGGCGGACGGCGCTCATTTCGATGTGGGGGCGTTTCCTTGGCAGTCAGTAATCTGGATATGCACGCGTTGTTCGTGCTGGGTGATTTGCGCGCAAAGTTGGTCAAGCAGTTTCAATCCCGTTTTGTTTACATCACCGAGCAGACGCCGGAAGGCATCTACATTGCCGAAATCGATACCGAAACGGCGCTGGTGGTGGATGACAAACCCCGTCTGGAGCTCAAAGTCGGTGACCATTTTCGCGCGGCAGTATTGCCCAGTCGCGAAGGCGGTAAGTTCGAGTTGAAGTTCCGCGACATCAAGTTGACGGTGTATGGCCTGGGTGACTACGCCTTTGTTTCGTCAGCCGAAGGCCAAGGCATCGTATTCAAGGAAGGCCACAGCGTTATGCTGGTATTCGCCGCCAACGAGCAACTGCAGGAAGGCCTGACCAAAACCCTGAAAGCCGTCACCGGCAAGGCCGCCAAGTGGCGCAAGGGCGAGCTGGTGACGTTTAAGGCCAGCGAGTAACGCTATAACTCCCGGAACCTCTACTACAGTTGAGTTGACTTAACTATTCAGAGGCTTCGCGCATCCGCAGCAAAGCCGTTCGCTATTGGCTGCGATATCGCGAGGTGCTAAGGCATGAAAGGATTGAAAACACTGTTGGCTGCATCCCTGGCGAGCTTGAGCCTGTCGATGGCGGCCTTGCCGGTGTCGGCCGCCGAGACGCCAGTGCATTTTGCCGACCTCAACTGGGAAAGCGGCAGCCTGATCACCGAAGTGCTGCGGGTCATCGTCGAGAAGGGTTATGACTTGCCCACGGACACCTTGCCCGGCACCACCATTACCCTTGAAACCGCGCTGGCCAAGAACGACATCCAGGTGATCGGCGAAGAGTGGGCTGGCCGCAGCCCGGTGTGGGTCAAGGCCGAAGCCGAAGGCAAGGTGGTGGGGCTGGGGGATACGGTCAAGGGCGCCACCGAGGGTTGGTGGGTGCCGGAGTACGTGGTCAAGGGTGACCCGGCCAAAGGCATCAAACCGCTGGCGCCGGATCTCAAGAGCGTAAAGGATCTGGCGCGCTACAAGGACGTGTTCAAAGACCCCGAATCCCCCGGCAAGGGGCGCTTTCTCAACAGCCCCATCGGCTGGACCTCGGAAGTGGTCAACAAGCAAAAGCTCAAGGCTTACGGTCTGGACGACAGCTATGTCAATTTCCGCAGCGGCTCGGGTGCCGCATTGGATGCCGAGATCGCTTCGTCGATCCGCCGGGGCAAACCTGTGTTGTTCTATTACTGGTCGCCGACGCCGTTGATGGGGCGCTACAAGTTGATCCAGCTGGAAGAACCGCCGTTTGATGCCGAGGCTTGGAAAACACTCACGGATGCGGACAATCCGAATCCCAAGCCTACGCGCTCGCTGGCTTCCAAGCTGAGTATTGGCGTGTCAACACCGTTTCAGAAGCAACATCCGCAGATTGCCGCGTTTTTTGAGAAAGTTGAGTTTCCGATCGAACCGCTGAATAAAGCCTTGGCGAGCATGAGCGAGAAGCATACGGCGCCGCGACAAGTGGCCCAGGTGTTTCTCAAGGACCATCCGGAGGTATGGAAGGCATGGTTGCCGGAGGATGTGGCGCTGAAGGTTGAGGCAAGCCTGAAATAACCAGCAATTTCCGTCACAGTGGAGATCAAAATGTGGGAGGGGGCTTGCCCCCGATAGCGGTGTATCAGTCACAGATGTTTCGACTCACACGGCCTCATCGGGGGCAAGCCCCCTCCCACATTGGTTTGGATTTCAGGTTAGAACTGAGTGTTTACCGCCAGCTCAAAGGTTCTCGGCGAGCCTAGGTAATAGGCCGGTGACACATGCGCAAACTCGGCATACACCTCATTGGTCAAGTTGCGTATCCGCGCCGTGACCGACGTATGCGCGTCCACCTTGTAACGCAAAAACGTCCCGAACAACGTGTAAGCGGGCACCGTCTGAGTGTTGGCGTTATTGGCATATACCTCGGCCACATACCGAGCATCCACACCGCCTTGCCAATCCTCGGCAAAGTCATAGGTCAGCCACAGATTACCCACGCGCTTGGGCACATTGGTCGGCGTATTGCCCTTGCGTGAGACGACTGCGCCACTGGCGATTTTTTCATTGAAGTCCTGGTATTGGGCATCTACCCAAGCGAAGTTGCCCTCTGCCAATAGTCTTGGCGTAATGCGCAACGAGCTGGCCAGCTCGATGCCCTTGGACGACTGCGCGCCCACCGGAATACTGGTGTTCGGGTCCTGTGGGTCGGTGACGGCGAAGTCTTTGCGCTCGATCTTATAGGCCGCCACGGTGGCCGTGCCACGGCCGTCCAGGTAGTCGAACTTGCTGCCCACTTCCCACTGTTTGCCGGTGGACACATCAAACACTTGCGTGGTGGTGCTCGGTTGTTCGGCAGCGGTGCTGTATTGCACGTACACATTGGCGGTTGGGATGAACTGGTAGGTCAGGCCCACGCGGCCGGTCACGGGCTCCCAGCTGCGCCTGAATTGCCGTGGATTGCTGGCGGTGACGGTGCCGTGGTTGGTGACATTCAGGTCGATGGCGTCATAGCGCAGGCCGGTAAGCAGGGACAGTTTATCGGTGATGCCCAGGCGGTTTTCCACAAACAGAGCCTTGGTGGTGACCTCGTTGGTTTTGTCCTTGATAAAGCCGGGCCGGGTGCCCGGGATATCATAGAAGTCGCCGGGGTGGTAGTTGCCCGGGTCCACGGTGCTGTTGCCTGGCACATTCAACGGGCTGTTGGTAGTGCTGTTGACCTTGTACTCGAAGCCGCCGGACCAGGTGGTCGACAAGCCAAACACGCTGGCGTCGTGGCGCAACTCGAACTGGTTGCCGTGTTGTTCGCCTTGATGGCGTACCTGATAGGCAGTGGACCGATTCACGGCGCTGTTGTCAGCGTTGTACTGGTAGGTTTCCAGGTTGCGGTAATCGCGCTGGCTGGCTAAGTGATAGAGGGTGTTCTTCAGGGTAGTGCTGTCGTTGATGCGATAGTCGATAATTGAACGCGCCCATAGTGTGCGCTGTTCGTAGCGACCGTCGGCGACGTTGTAATTATTGAAACGGTTGTGTTTGTCGATCTTCAGTTCGCCAGCCTTGGGATTGAGCACCGGGGTGCCCCAGTAAGGGCTGTCTTCATGCTCGTCCTGATACTCCAGGGCCAAGGTGTGGGACAGGTTGGGGGTGAGATCGCTGAGCAGGGAAAACGCCAGGCTCCAGGCCTCGCGCTGGTTGCGGTCGATGTAGCTGTGATTAGTGTTGCGGCTCACGTCCAAACGCGCGTAATGCTGCACCTCGGCGCCAGGCTCGGTCAGGGCATGGTTGACGCCCAATGCCATGCCGACGGTGTCGTAGCTGCCGTAGGTGAGTTGGCCTTGGGCCGCTTGCTCCTCGCGGGTGGCAAGCTTGGTCACGTAATTGAGCGATCCGCCCACGGAGCCAGCGCCATTGATCAGCGAAGAGGGGCCGCCCACCAATTCCACCCGGTCATAGATCCAGGCATCCACCGGTCGCGCCAGCCCCGTGGCGACGTTGATGCCGTTGAACATCTGGGTGATCTGGCTGCTGGTAAATCCACGATAGGACACAAAACCGCCAAACCCCGGCGGCGCGCTGGCGTTGACGCCGGGCAGGGTGTTGGCCGCATCGCGAAAGGTCTTGGCGCCATGGCGCTCGATATCATTGCGGCTGGCGATGGCCACTGACGCCGGGGTTTCCCGCACGCTCAGCCCCAGGCGCGACGCTACGCCGCTGGATTGGTCCAGTGCCAGGCCGGGCTCGGCGCTTTGCTCGCCGTCGATGGTGGTTGCGGCCAATTCGAGGGCCCAGGCGCAAACAGGCAGGCAGCCGAACAGGCCCGCCAACAGAGGTAGATGTTTCATGGTTGAATCCTGAAAAACTTGGCTTGAAAACAACGCACAGCCGCCCGTTTTTCCATTGGAAACAGTGGCTGGTGCAGATCAGAAAGCGAAGGAATCAGGCGAAGGCGGGCGGCGCGCGCGGATGGGCCGTGGGCCAGGTGAAGCGGGCGGGGATGTCAGCGCTGGCGATGATCGCCGGTGGTGGCGCGTGCGGCTGCGGCAACACCGCCACATTCAGGCTGGAGTTGAGCGCCGGGCCCATGCCCCCCGTGGAGCACAGCGGGCAACCGAACGCTTTGGACAGCGTCGGCAGAGTCTCATCGACGGAGTTGGACGGCTTGGGCGCTTGCGTAAGCGGGTCCACTGTACAGAACTGACCGCCGATGCCATTAAGTTGCATCCCGACCATCTGCCCATGCCCAATGCTGCAGGCGAACGCATTGAACAGGACGCAGCAA
Organism: Pseudomonas viridiflava; assembly: GCF_900583165.1. Classification (GTDB taxonomy): domain Bacteria; phylum Pseudomonadota; class Gammaproteobacteria; order Pseudomonadales; family Pseudomonadaceae; genus Aquipseudomonas. Next base: position 92,830 of record NZ_UTKY01000105.1, read on the forward strand.
TACAGCATCCAGGCAATAAGCGAGCGATCGGCACGGGCGAATTTCATGGGGCGCAACTTTACCACCAGCGACCGACGAAATGCCTGCAAAAAATCACTGGGCGACTATCCTCATTCGCACATTTTCAGGGAGCGTCAGCCATGAGCTTTGTCATCGCGCGATGGATCGTCGGAGTGTTTACCTGCATCAGCATGGTTCACCTGTACTGGGCGGCCGGCGGCAAGCTGGGCTTCCAGGCGGTCATTCCCCAACTGCCCGGCGAATTTGCCAGTGGGCCGCGGCCGGCGTTCAAACCTTCAGCGCTGGGTACTTTTTTGGTGGCGATGGGGCTGGTGGCGATTGCCCTGCTAGTGTGCCTGCGGGCCGGGCTATTCTTCTCGGCGGTGCCCCATGGGGCGTTGCAGTGGGGGATCAGCGCGATTGCGGTGGTGATGTTTGCCAGGGCGATTGGGGATTCGGAGTTGGTGGGGTTTTTCAAGAAGGTGGGTGGGTCGCGGTTTGCGAGGTTGGATACGTATTTTTATTCGCCGTTGTGTTTGGTGTTGGGGGTGGGATTGTTGGTGGTGGCGTGGGGGTGAGGGGCTGATCGGTCGTCAGCCCGACTATTAAGGTCAAGGTTGAATAAAGTACAGACTGGACATGCCCCCCGGGATCTTTTTAGCTTTACCTAATTTTAGATACTCGTTGAAATCGTTTTCCAGAAATTCTTTATTTGTATATTTATCGTATTTATCCGGGCGCTCACATGCATATATAAATAGCCGCCAAAGGTCGAAGCCGTCGACCCGCCCTTCAGGTCCGTAGTCGAAATCAATACATATTTCTGAAATGTAAACACGGCACCCAACTCCATGCAGTTCGTAGGTTACATCACCGCTCACTGAGCCGCGTTGCGAAATTTTTTTTGTGCGCCATAAACCAAGAATATTCTTCGTCCCAAATGAGCGTTCTAGTAAATCTGTTGCTGTTTTTACTTGCGTTAAGTATTCACTTATTAAGTCTTCTACCAACTGAGTGCTCATCGTTTTGGCCTATTCAATCTGTCGAGTCCAACGTTTTCTGAAGCATCGATCACGTCCTGGATACTATTGAATGAGCCTTTGTGGCCCTCGAGATCCCTGATCAACTTTATGGTAACTGGCGTATGCGTTCGCCTCGCTGCAGAGGCTCTATGGTGCCCGTCAAGAATGTAGCGGCGTTCGTTGTGTTCGACCACCTCAATGGGTTTACTTCTGTTGTAACCGTTTTTTCGCAAGTTTTCAGAGATATTTTCCACAAGTTTGGTGGAGAGCTTACCTTCGATGCTATGTGTCCGATTCAAGGTCCCGGCGTCAACTCCGTGTAAAAGAGGGGCAGATGGTGTCCCTTCATCTACTTTGGCTATTGAGGTAGGGGATTCTCCACTTGTTTGTGGTTTACAACCATCACCACCTGGGCAGGAACTAAGCCCTGATGGGTCCACCCATCCCATAGGATTGAGAGTGTATAGATACGTGTTTATCCCACCCGCCAGCTTCACCGGGTCAGGCGTGAGGTAGCGACCAATATCCGGATTGTAGTAGCGATGGCGGTTGTAGTGCAGGCCGCTTTCTTGGTCGAAGTACTGGCCCTGAAATCGTATTGGGTTGTCGACTTTTCCGATATCGAGCCGGCTGATTTCTCCGTAGGCGCGGTAATGCGCGGACCAGACGATTTCGCCTTCGGGCGTGGTGAGTTCCTGTGGTGTGCCGAGGTGGTCGAGCTGATAGTGGTAGGGCTTGGTGGCTTTTGGGCCGAAGCCCTCCAGAAGGGCTAGCGGGCGGAAGCTATCCGGTTCGTAGATGAAGCTGCGGTGTTTATCCTTATGGTGTTCGGCGATGAGTTTGTCGCCTTGCCAGAAAAACTCCGTGGTGATGTTGTCGACGGTTTTGCTGATGCGCCGACCGAATGGGTCGTAGCGGTAGCTGGCGGTTTGGCCGTTGGTTTTTTTGACTTCGACTAACCGGTGTTGGCAGTCGTAGCGGTATTCGGTGACGAGTTGATGGCCTTTGCCTCGTCGCTCACGGATGAGGTTGCCAAAGGCGTCGTAGTCGTAGTGGTTGTCGCCCTGCATTAACAGGCGATTGCCAGCCACGATGTCGGGGCCGGGGCGGTCTTGCATGAGCAGGTTGCTGGCCGGGTCGTGGCCGAAGCGTTCTTGAAGGTCCTGGGAATGGTCGGCGCGGGTTAGGCGGTTGAGTGGGTCGTAGTGGTAGCGGTGTTCGCCTTTGCGGGTGTCGAGCAGGCGGGTGAGGTTGCTGGATTTGTCGTAGTCGTATTGGCGTTGGTAGAGGTAGTGATTTTGTTGGGTGACGGCGTGGGCGTGTAGGCGTTGCTGGTCGTCGTAGTGGTAGTGGCTGAGGAGTTGGCCTTGTTGGCGTTGGTGTTCCTGGCCTGCTTTGAATAAATGTGAGGTAAGCGTTGAACCGTTGAGTTCGACCGTGGCTAGGTGGCCGCCTTTGGCATAATTAAAAACTACACGGTTGTTATCCGGCAG
>NZ_UTKY01000104.1 GCF_900583165.1 Pseudomonas viridiflava
GTGGATCAGTCTGTGCAGATCTATAACTGCGAGCGGCCACATCTATCGCTGAAATACAAAACGCCCGATGCGGTGCATCGGGCGTTTTGAGGATGAAATAGGTGTAAACCTATTTCAGGACTGGACACTGAAATTCCTTGAACCAACAACCGAGAACCAAGGCCCGCAGCGCAGTGTCAGAACTGACTATAGTCTTAATAAAAACGGTTCCCGTGTCGTAGCTTCAATAAGGATCTGAATGAACAGGCTTATCGTCGTATTCATAGTACTAATGCTTGCAGGCTGCTCGGTTACAAGCGCCAAGACCCACGCTAGGCGTGGCGTCAGCGGTATCGAGGTCGACTGCTCGGGCCTGGGCAACAGCTGGGCCAAGTGCGAAAGTCGCGCCGCCCGAGAGTGCAAGATGCAGGGCTACAAGGAGATCACCAGATCCAGTGATGCCAAGGATGAAGATGGTGACTACCTGTTCGGCTGGAACCCAGCTGGGGCTGTTACGCGCACCATGCTGGTGATCTGTAATTGAGGGGGTAATACCCCTCCGGCTGTTCGACAGATAAGTTAGCTGGCGGGCTGTTCAAATTCATCCAGTCATGCTAAAACCTTCGAAGCGATTTTCCTAGCTGCTTGAAAAAGAAGGGAAAAATATGACGAAGTCGGAGTTGATCGAACGAATTGTCACCCATCAAGGGCTACTCTCATCCAAGGATGTAGAGCTGGCTATCAAGACCATGCTCGAACAAATGTCCCAGTGCCTGGCAACGGGGGACCGGATTGAGATCCGGGGGTTTGGGAGTTTTTCGCTGCACTATCGTGCACCGCGGGTAGGGCGTAACCCGAAAACCGGGCAGTCGGTTAGCCTTGATGGCAAGTTTGTTCCTCATTTCAAGCCGGGGAAGGAGTTGCGGGATCGGGTGAATGAAGAAGAGGAAGAGGGCGTCTGAGTGTTTTTTGGCTAGGAGAGCTTTATGCCAAGGCTTAAGCGAGTTATTGCTGTGTTCACGGCACTGGTTGTAGTGCTGGTGGTTGTAGGGTTCGTTCTGGAGAATCAGCAAAACGTCACCCTTTCTTTCCTGGGGTGGACAACGGCTCAGATTCCGGTGTCAGTATTTGTAGTGATTGCAGTCATTGGTGGGATGATTGTGGGGCCGCTACTCGGGTTTGCTGCTCGAGGTCGACGCCGTAAGTCAAATATCACAGCGAGTAGTTAGGTTTTCCCCTCCAGGCGCTAGTGATCTGTGAGGGTATTAGTTTGGATGTATTCCCTTCAGTTGCGCAGGGCTGTCTCTAGGGATCACTCCGTCTGAAGGTGCATGCGCCTTTAGCATTCGATCCCGCTGCATTCCCTCCGTCTCAGCATCTTGCTCACGTTCTCTCCAGTGCCCTGTCAGATTTGAACGAAATGGCCTACAGACAGGTTAAAGCTTGAAATATGTCAGAGAGATGGCAGAATGCAATCTGTTCTCGATAACTGGCATGTTGTGTAGCTAAAATTCGGCAGGACCGCCGAAAATTAGCGTCCGCCCATAAAAAATACACGGTGTCTGCATAACGAGCCCGCAGTTTCTCTTTGAAGGCAGGTTTTTGTTGTGAGTAGTAGCGTCCGCTTTCCTACAGTTTTACCTTCCGATCACATTGATCTCTTCGCGCTTTCTCAGGCGGTATGGCAACAGAAGCTAATCATTGTGCTAGCTGCTTTGGCCTTCGGTCTGGTAGCTGCAATTTATGCCTATGTGTCTACTCCTGAATACCATGTCAGCAGTGTTCTCAGGCCCGCAGCCATCAATGAACTTGATGCACTAAATCGCTCGGACATCTATAAGCTTCCGCCGAGCGAGGCATTAAATAAAGTCGGCGCTTCTTTGGAATCATACGACACTAGGCTAGGGTTCTTTCGTGCCAATAGAGCATTGTTTGAGAGATTTGAACGTCCTGGTAGAACGCTCGAGCAGAGTTTTGAAGAATTCAATGTTGACGCAATTAAGCTGATTCTTCCTGATCCCAAAAAAGCTGACTCTCTTGCTGCCTACATCAAGTTGTCTATGAACTATCCGCAGGAAGTGGATGGCGTCAGTATCCTGAATGGTCTTATTGATTTCGCTATAGCTACTGAACGACAGCAGATTGCACTTGATATGGGTGTGATTATCAAGAATAGATTGAGTGAGATCAGTGGAAAACTCGATGCGGCTCGATCTAATTATGCTCATGAAAAAGAAGCTAAAATCGCCTCTTTGGATGAGGGCGACAAGTTGCGTCGTGCCCAGTTGTTGGATGAGCTGGATGCGCTCAGAGTCCAATTGAAAGTACAGCGTACTAATCGTATTACTCAGCTAGATGAAGCAATAGGTATCGCGAAAGCATTGGGGATCAAAAAGCCTACGACGCCTTCTTCATTGGGTGAGTCGGATCGCGGAAATGCTTCTAGTGTGATGCGGACGGAAATTAACAATCAGCAAATCCCACTGTACTTCATGGGCTTTGAGGCGCTTGAAGCTGAAAGGGCAGCCTTGAGCCGTCGTAGGTCCGATGACTTTACCGATGTAAGAGTTGCCCAGATCGGCAAGGAGCTCCAGCTACTTGAAGCTAACCGTCAGATTGAAGTTCTGAATCGTCGGAAAAATGAAGATATGTTTCTTCATGATGTCGAGTCTTTGCGGGCTGAAGAGGCACGGCTACGCAACCTGAATGTCGATATGAGTCGAATAAATCTTGTCACCATCGACAGGCGCGCCCTGGAGCCATTAGCGCCAGTCAAGCCCCGCAAGGCATTGATTATTGCGTTGGGCTTGTTGATAGGGGCGATGTTAGGGTTGGTGATTGTAGTATGTCGTTACAGTCTTTTATTAAAAAAGACGAGTGGTGAAAAAGTAGCTCATGCTCTGGCATCGGTGACTTTGGATGCTCCTACCGCGAATTCTCTTCCGGCGCGGTACGACGGGAGAGGCTGATGCCTAATGCCGGCGTGCGCTATTTCGCGAGTGAATTAGCGTGCGCCGGCATTTTTCTATTTTGACAATAAACCGTTTTTTCCTACATGAAATAGCAGAAGGGCGGTTTGGCCCCGCGATTACGGCGCTTGAACCCAAAGCTAGCTTATTATGAGTTGGGCATTGTGCTGGTTTGCACCTCGGCCCCGCGAATAGCCTGAAGATCGACCTCAGGCATCCGAAGCGTTGAGCTTTGAACGCATTTTGTAACGGGTGTATTATGCCTTTCCTGTTCAAGCGGGATGTCGCTGGCTTCAGCATAGGGGGGGGCTAGTCGCTCGCGCACCTCTAGGTCAATCATGAGAGGTCCGCTTTTAGCGATTTTTGCACACAGTCAATCACGTGATATGAAATCTGAGTAAATCTGCCTAATGCTTGTTCGTAATTTTCAACAATTTTCTAACATGGCAATACGTGGGTTGACATTGGTCAGCAAGTTCCTGCTGATCTTTTTTCTGGCTCGTTTTCTTGAGCCGCAAGAGCTAGGCCTTTATGGGTTGTTGGCTGCTACGATGGGTTATTCGCTATACCTGCTGGGATTTGATTTTTACACGTATAGCACTCGTGAATTACTAAAAAGTAAGCGCGAACATTGGGGGGGGGTTCTTAAGGCTCAAGGTGCTCTCACGATTATTTTATACGTGATTTTTTTACCATTACTCAGTCTCATATTTATATATGATCTTCTGCCAATGAGGCTGTTTGCGTGGTTTTTTATTTTATTGGTGCTCGAGCATCTTAATCAAGAGATCGGTCGATTACTGATTGCGGTTTCTGATCAGATTTACGCTAGTCTGGTTCTTTTTCTTCGTTCAGGTTTGTGGGCTGTCGCAGTGGCCATAATCATGTATTACGCGCCTCAGGCGCGTGACTTGAGTGTCGTGTTTGCGGCTTGGTCATTAGGTGGATTAGCGGCGTTAGTATTAGGTATTATTCGAATAAAGAGTATGGGGTTGTCGGGCTGGGGTGAGAAGATTGACTGGGGTTGGATCACCAGAGGGCTAAAAGTCGCGTTTGCGCTTTTGCTTGCTACTCTCGCGGTGCGAGGGGTTTTCACGTTAGATCGCTACTGGGTTCAAGAGCTAGTTGGTATGCAACTGCTCGGCGCATATGTGTTATTTATGGGCGTCAGTATGGCATTGATGTCATTCTTGGATGCTGGTGTATTTGCTTTTATCTATCCCGGTTTGATCAGTGCCTATCAGAAGGGCAACCCTGAAAGTTTTCGTCGAGGGATGATTAAGTTGTCCCAGCAAACTATTTTTGTGTCAGGCGCCTTTGCAGTCATCGCACTATTGGTTATCGGTCCATTACTTGTTTGGTTAAACAAGCCTCTTTACGTAGAGCAGCAAGGCCTGTTTGTCTGGATTCTTATTGCTACTTTACTGTACGCGCTCGGTATGATTCCTCACTACGGCTTGTATGCTCAAGGTCGCGATCGCCCAATCATTTACAGTCACATCGCTAGCCTGATTATTTTTATCGCTACAACCTGGAGTGCTGCCCAGTACTCGCCGCACATCGCCGTACCGCTAGGGTTGTGCGCTAGCTTTTTTTGCGTATTGTGTTGGAAGTCCTGGAGCTATCATCGCCTAACTCCGACACCATACCGTCTATTTCAATCCTGACTTCACTCGGGACGCAACCAAGGGACGCGACAATGTTTACCGATAAAACCATCCTCATCACTGGCGGTACCGGCTCGTTCGGCAATACGTTTGTGCCGATGACTTTAGCTAAATACAATCCCAAGAAAATTATCATCTTCTCTCGAGATGAGATGAAGCAGTGGGACATGGCTAAAAAGTTCGAAGGTGATCCGCGTGTTCGGTTCTTTATCGGCGACGTTCGCGACAAAGAACGTCTTTATCGCGCTTTGGACGGCGTCGATTACGTTGTTCACGCAGCTGCCACAAAGATCGTTCCAACAGCAGAATACAACCCGTTTGAATGCATCAAAACTAACATCAACGGCGCTATGAACCTGATCGATGCCTGCATCGACAAAGGTGTAAAACGAGTAGTTGCGTTGTCCACCGATAAGGCCAGCAGCCCGATCAACCTGTATGGCGCTACCAAACTCGCGTCGGACAAGCTTTTTGTCGCGGGCAACTCGTATGCCGGCGGTCATGAAACTCGCATGGCTGTGGTGCGCTACGGTAACGTTATGGGCTCACGCGGTTCGGTAATCCCATTCTTCATGTCGATCAAGGACAAAGGTGAGCTGCCCATTACGGATGACCGTATGACACGGTTCATGATCTCCCTGGAGGAGGGCGTTGAACTGGTCTGGCACGCTTTTGAAGACATGGAAGGCGGCGAGATCTATGTGAAAAAGATTCCGTCAATGAAAGTGACAGATCTTGCACGAGTGGTCGCTCCGGAAGCCTTACAGAAAATCGTTGGTATTCGACCTGGCGAAAAGCTGCATGAGCAAATGATCAGTGCTGAAGATTCCTATTACACCTATGAATACCCTGAACATTTTAAAATCCTCCCAGTTATAAACGAATGGGCAACCTGTCCAAAACGTATCAAGGATGGCAAGAAGGTCGCTGAAGGGTTCGTTTATTCGAGTGACAACAACACCGACTGGATGAGTGATTCAGACTTGCAAAATTGGATTACGCTGAATGAAGCTAAAATCGGGAGCATCTGATTCATGATTCCGTACGGTCGCCAAGATATAACCCAAGCTGACATCGATGCTGTGGTCGGTGTATTGCAATCTGACTTTCTCACGCAGGGGCCTATGGTGCCTCGTTTCGAGCAGCAGGTTGCCCGGCATGTGAGAGCTTCCCATGCCTTAGCGGTTAACAGTGCAACATCAGCACTGCATCTAGCGTGCTTGGCATTGGGTCTTGGGCCAGGCGACCGTTTGTGGACCAGCCCCATCACCTTTGTCGCCTCAGCTAATTGCGGCCTGTATTGCGGCGCGCAGGTCGATTTCGTAGATATCGATCCGCGTACTTACAATCTTTGCCCACAAGCGCTAGCGATCAAGCTTGAGGATGCTCAGCGCAATGGCACGTTGCCCAAAGTCGTGGTCGTGGTTCACCTCTGTGGTCAGCCTTGCGACATGTTGGCGATTCATGAGTTGGCCATACGATACGGGTTCAAGATTATCGAAGATGCTTCGCACGCCATCGGCGGCAAATACCGAGGCGAATTCATTGGTAATAGCAAATACAGCGACATCACCGTATTCAGTTTTCATCCGGTCAAAATCATCACCACTGCCGAAGGCGGGATGGTTTTAACCAATGACGCTGCACTGGCGGATAAAATGGCGCTATTGCGTAGTCACGGTATTACCCGCGACCCGGGCCAGATGACGCACGAGTCAGATGGCCCCTGGTACTACCAGCAAATTGACTTGGGTTTCAACTACCGCATGACCGAGTTGCAGGCCGCCCTAGGTGTCAGTCAGATGGAGCGTCTGGATCAATACGTCGCTCGCAGGCACCAATTGGCAAGGCGTTACGATGAGCTCCTGTCTACACTGCCAGTTACTACGCCTTGGCAACATGCCGACAGCTACTCTGGTTTACATCTCTATGTGATTCGTCTGCAGCTGGAAAACATCCCCAAAACTCACCGCCAGGTGTTCGAGTCATTACGAGAACAGGGGGTTGGCGTTAACCTGCACTACATACCTGTCCATACACAGCCGTACTACGCACAAATGGGCTTCAAGCCTGAAGATTTCCCTGCGTCGCAGAGTTACTACCGTGAGGCTATTAGCATCCCGATGTTCCAGACGATGAGCGACGAGCAGCAGGATCAGGTCGTGCGCGCTATCACCAAGGCTTTGCAAGTATGAAATTGGCCGTCATTCCTGCCCGGGGTGGCAGCAAACGTATTCCACGAAAAAACATCAAAATGTTTTGCGGAAAACCGATGATTGCTTGGTCGATTGAAGCGGCGCTGCAAAGTGAGTGCTTCGATAAGGTAATTGTCTCGACGGATGATGAGGAAATCGCTGACGTTGCCCGTCAATACGGTGCCAGTGTCCCTTTTTTGCGCCCGAAGGAATTGTCTGATGATTACACTGGCACCATTCCAGTGATTCGACATGCTATTGAATGGTGTGAAGCGGATGGGCTCGATACCCAACTAGCTTGCTGCATTTACGCAACGGCACCCTTTGTGCGCGCCGAAGACTTATGTCGCGGCCTGGAGATTCTCAAAAAAACTGGCAGCGACTACGCATTTTCGGTAACTAGTTATGCCTTCCCTATCCACCGGGCAATCCGTCTGACGGGGGAGGGCCGCGTAGAAATGTTCAATACTGAGCATTTCAACACTCGGTCCCAGGATTTGATAGAGAGCTACCATGACGCCGGGCAGTTCTACTGGGGGGCGGCTACGGCCTGGTTGAAAGAAAAAATGATATTCACCCAGGATTCCAGCGCAGTCCTTCTTCCGCGACATCGTGTACAGGACATAGATACTCCCGAGGATTGGGTCCGCGCGGAGTGGATGCACAAATCTCTGATGGCTGAGTCGGCTTCACAGAGAACGCTATGAAAGTCGTATTCCGGGCCGATGCATCTCTGCAGATAGGCAGTGGGCATATCATGCGTTGTCTTGCATTGGCAGATGCTTTGAAAGCTCAAGGCGCTGAGTGCCATTTTATTTGTAGAGAGCATCCAGGCCACCTGCTCGGTCTTATTCGCAGCAAGGGGTTCAGCGCTTACAGCTTAAGTACGTTGGTAGCGCCTGATTCGGCGGATGTAAATGCCGATCAGCCTGTTCATAGTCACTGGCTAGGCTCAACTCAACAACAGGATGCAGAAGCCAGTAGCGCCATTCTTGAAACGATCAAACCGGATTGGTTGATCGTTGACCATTACGCATTGGATATTCGTTGGGAAGCGCTGATGAGGGCGCACTCCAGCAAGGTTTTAGTAATTGACGACTTAGCTGATCGCGAGCATTTCTGCGACCTGCTTGTTGATCAAAACCTTGGTCATTCCGAGCAGAATTACGCGGGGCTGGTTTTTGATAGTTGCCGTCTGCTCATCGGCGCGCAGTACGCACTTTTACGCCCTGAATTCGCGAGGCTCCGCACGCTAAGTCTGACGCGCAGGCGCTCGCCGCAGCTCGTGCGTATTCTGATCACAATGGGAGGTGTTGATCAGCAAAATGCCTCCGGTGAAGTTCTGCGAGCGTTACAGGCTTGCCCCCTGCCAGCGAATTGCACTATCAGTGTGATAATGGGGCTCACAGCTCCCTGGATAGCGAATGTATTAGAAGTAGCCCATGACATGCCGTGGCCAACTGAGGTGCTTCAAAACGTCGCTGACATGGGCGCGCGACTGGTTGAGGCTGATCTTGTGATTGGTGCTGCGGGCGGCAGCTCCTGGGAGCGATGTTGCCTGGGCGTCCCGACCATTTTAGTGATATTGGCAGATAATCAAATATCGGGAGCTGTCGCATTGGCTGACTCTGGCAGCGCCGTAGTGCTCGGACAAGTCAGTGATATCTCCGATGGCTTGCAGTCGGCAATTTACTCACTGACAAACGCAGGCGAGCTGCGGGCGATGAGCGAGAACGCGAGTAAGATCAGCGATGGATTGGGCGTTCAGCGGGTTATAAGGTGTATGGGTGATAAGGATGAGTGACTCTACGCTTGACAGTTTATCGGTGCGTGTCATGGCTCCAGAGGACTTGGGCTGCGTTCTTTCTTGGCGCAATCATCCCGATATCCGTCGTTATATGTATACCCAGCATGAAATCAGCCTTGATGAGCACCGGTCTTGGTTCGAACGCGCATCTCAAGATCCGCGTAAGCATCTACTAATATTTGAAGTGAATAACGTCGCTCAAGGGTTTGTGAATCTCAGCGAACAGGCTGCGTCTGGTATTGCAGACTGGGGGTTTTATGTGGCCCCCGAAGCAGTCAAGGGTACAGGGCGCAAATTGGGCCAGACAGTTTTGTATTACGCATTTAACGACCTCGACTTACACAAGGTCTGCGGGCAAGCACTCGCGTTTAATGAGCGCTCAATAAAATTTCATCGCGATTTGGGGTTTCAGCAGGAAGGCGTCCTGCGTGATCAGCACTACGATGGTGTTAATTATCACGCAGTGATCTGCTTTGGCTTATTGAACACTGAATGGTCGTCAAAACTTGAGAGTCAATACTATGCAAAACCCTAGCCTCAGCATCGCAGGCCGTAAGATCGGCGTCGACGAGCCTCCCTATATCATCGCCGAGCTGTCCGCTAACCATAACGGCAAGTTTGAAACCGCTTTGAAAATCATCGAAGAGGCAAAGCGTTGCGGCGCTGACGCAGTCAAGCTACAAACTTACACCGCCGATACCATTACCCTAAATTGCGATTCAGATGAATTCAAAATAAAAGGCGGTTTATGGGGGGGGCGTACGCTCTATGAACTTTATGAGCAAGCCCATATGCCGTGGGACTGGCATGCGCCGCTTTTCGAGCACGCTAAAAAATTGGGAATCACGATTTTCAGCTCGCCTTTTGACAATACAGCAGTCGACCTGCTTGAAGGCTTGAATGCGCCGGCCTACAAGATTGCATCGTTCGAAGCTATTGACTTGCCGCTGATCAAATATGTGGCCAGCACTGGCAAACCGATGATCATTTCCACGGGAATGGCAGATGCAGAAGAAATCGCAGAAGCGATTGAGGCTGCTCGTGAAGGCGGTTGTAAGGAACTGGCTATCCTTCACTGTGTAAGTGGCTATCCAGCCCCGGCACATGACTATAATTTGCGAACCATACCGGACATGATTCAGCGGCATGGCCTAGTCACAGGCTTATCCGACCATACGTTGGACAACACGACTGCAATCACAAGTGTTGCCCTGGGGGCTTCGATCATTGAGAAACACTTCACGCTTGATCGAACAGCTGGAGGGCCGGATGACAGCTTTTCTCTTGAACCTGCGGAGCTAGTTGCGTTGTGCCGTGACAGCAAAACGGCTTGGGCCGCGTTGGGTCAGGTAGATTATGGAAGGAAGTCCAGTGAGCAAGGCAATGTGCAGTTTCGGCGCTCGCTGTACTTTGTGAGAGGATTGAAGGTAGGCGATATAATAACAGCTGAAGCAGTTAAGAGTGTTCGACCTGGTTTTGGTCTACCGCCAAAAGTGATCGATTCTATAATTGGAAGAAAAATATCAGTAGAAGTTAAAGCGAATACACCTGTTTCATGGGAAGTGTTGGCAGATAAATAAATAGTGAGTTTACTAGCCGAGTTGAAAGTTATGAAGGTTCTGTTGCTGTCGAATGGTGCTCCAGGTTACCACAGGTTTTTCAATAATTTGATTCGTCTTTTTGAGGCTGACGGTCACGAAATTGCAATTGCGGTTGATAGTAAATTTTCAAGTGATCAAAATCAGTTAGAAACGTTTGAGTGCAATGTTCATGAGTTTTCAGATTATTTTGCGGAGCATATAACGAATCACTCATTGCTGGAGAAGTATTCGGAATTTAATTTAAATGCGGCTTTGTTGTCTGATTATGAACGCTCGGAAGTGTATAAGATCTCTAGCGCTCGAAATAATGAATATTATGTGAAGCTTAAAAGTTCATTGTTGAGTTTTTTTGAAAGAGCTATAGTTGAAGCTGGTGTAAACTTGGTTCTATATGAAGGGGTTTCCAACGCATTTGCTCATTTTGCATATTTTGTATGTGAGAAAAATGGCGTAGCTTATAAAGGTTTGATGGCTTCTCGGTTGCCTGGACGATTCGTTATAACCGGGGATCCTAAAGCTGAATACCAGGCGATAGAGCGTACATTAGATGGGATAGTGTACGGCAGTATTGAGGTGGCTCCTGAGATAAGAGATTGGTGTGAGCGTTATTTAGATGATATAGAAAATATTGTACCTGATTATATGTCTTACAATCGTTTGGATGACGTGAGGATTCTAAAGCGCTATTTTACAGTTGAAAAGCTACAAAAAGTTATTAGAATAATTAGACATCTAGGGGATGACCATCATCACTCCTTTCAAATTGGTAACCCATTAAATCATTCATTTCAAATGTTTTGGAGGAATTTCTGTAGGAAGCTTAAAGCGAAGCGTTTGACTCGATATTTTTATGAGCCAGATTATGAGGAATGCTTTTTTCTTTATCCTCTGCATTTTCATCCCGAGTCATCTACATCAATACTGGCGGGTACATACTTGAATGAGTATGAGGTGATTAGAAATATAGCATTCAATCTGCCAGAAGGTGCGGTTCTCTATGTAAAAGATCACATAAGTGCGTTCGCGTTTCCTAAAATTGATTTCTACAAAAAGCTTGCGTCGCTTCCTAATGTAAAGCTGTTGGCGCCGACTGCACCAACCAAAAAGTTAATTAAGTTTTCTCGTGCAGTTATTACACTGACTAGTACGGTCGGATATGAGGCTCTTTTGCTAAATAAACGTGTGTACTTATTTGGTAGTGTATTTTATGAGTTTCATCCAGGGGTTATACGAGTCGTAGATCCGACTAAAATTTTTGAGGTGTTGAGGCAAGGCCTGCAAGAAGACGTATACGTTGGGCGTGAATATAACGTAAATTTTCTTTCAGCATATTATATGTGGACAAAGCCAGGGCGACTTAATTTAATGGCGGGTGAATCAGAGGCTGCTATATTGGCCAATGAGATATATCCTGAAGTCTGTCGTCATGTTGATATTTGAAAATTAAAATTTATTTGATAATAATGGCGGCAATAAATTGATTGTTACCGATAAAGCGTTGTCAAGAATTTCGCTGTTTGTAGCGTGCTACTTTATTTTTTATGACGCCATTTCTTATTATCAAGATGTTACTTTTTTAAGTGTGGTAATCGCATTGTTCGTGAGCGGTGCATTTCTCTTGAGGTTTTTCTTTCGTGGAGTTGAGATAGATCTGCTTTGTTTGGTTTCTGTTTTTTTTATAATTAATATCGTTGGTCTGTTTTTTAGCGAGTATGACCTAAAATACAAGTATGCGTTTTATAGGATTTTTCCGTTAGTTTCCGCGATATTCGTTTATTGGTATTGCGATAGGTCCTCGCTTCGGAAGTTGGTTGTATTCAGTTGCTTAATTAATGGTGGCGTAGGCTTGTATGAGTGCCTAAGAGGAGTGGATGTATTGCAGTCACAGGGTGTTCTGTACTACGCTAATTATTTTGGGGGGGTTGTCAGAGCGAACGGGCTTTTCTGGTACTCGTTAGTCTATAGTTCGTTCTTGCTGTATTCTTTTCTCTTGTTGCAGCAGATATCTAACTCTAAAACAGTTTCTCCGTTTTTTTCAGTTTTTATATTGCTAGGTAGTTTTGCATCTTTTAATAAGATGAATTTGATGTTGTTGTGTGCTGCGGTTGTGTACATGCTTTATAAAGGATTTAAACAGCGTTATTTGAATGATCTATACAATTGGGTTTTGTTTTGGGTCGTTTTGACTGTGCTGGGACTGCTTATGCTGTGGTTTTCTGGAGTCTTTGATGTTGCTCAAGAGGTTTTTGATTTCGACTCGACTGCCAATGCGGGACGATTTAAGTTTTGGTTAAGTGGAGTGCAGGAATTTCTAGACCTACCTTTTCTGGCTAAGATTCTAGGTGTAAATTTAGGTATATATGAAAGCTATGGAAATGGGTTTGAGTCTCAGTATATTCAGTTTTTAGCTGAGTACGGTTTATTTGGCTGCTTGGTTTTTTTGATAATAATTTTCAGAATGCTCAAGGGGAGGAATTGTTTGCCTCTATTTATTTTGCTTTTGAGTTTTGTTACAGTGCGTGCTTTAGATAGTTATGCAAGTGCCTTCATGATTTATTTGTTAGTTTTTTACTCCTCGATTAAAGTAAGTGAGTATCGGCATAAAATTTCATAATTATAACTTTTGGAAAAGTTGAGGTGATATTTTGGTATTTTATGATGGGATTATATACAGCTTGCAGAGTGGAGGGGGGATATCCGTACTTTTTAATGAGCTTATTTCCCGAATGCCAGTTGGCAGTTATGAGCTAAATCTAAATGCGGGGTCTAAATATTTAGCCAGGTACCGATCTGTGCAAGCTAGCGCGGGATTTGACATTTTTCACTCGACTTACTATAGACTTCCGACTAAAAAAAAATGCGAGATTGTAACTACCGTACATGATTACACCTACGAGCGATATTCTACGGGATTGAAGAAGTCGGTCCATTCCTGGCAAAAAAATAAAGCAATTAGAGCTGCTGATAAGATAATCTGTGTCTCAGAAAGTACCCGTCGTGACTTATTAGAGTTTACTGGTCATCAAAATGAACAGGACGTGGTGGTGGTTCATAATGGTGTTTCTTCTGAATATTTTCCAATCCAAGACCGCGTACTGCTAGATCAAATTCTGTTTGTAGGGGCAAGAGGCGGATATAAAAATTTCCTTAATACAGTGCATGCCATTGCCGCCACAACTGACATGACGTTGCTATGTGTCGGCGGTGGGCCATTCACCGATGCTGAATTGAATGTATTAAATAAAAGCTTGCCTGACAGATTTTCTCATGCGGGCTATATTACTAATAAGCAGTTAAATCTTGAGTATAATCGTTCGCTGTGTTTAGTCTATCCATCTCTGTATGAAGGGTTTGGAATTCCTGTGTTAGAGGCAATGCGCGCGGGTTGTCCGGTGGTAGCAGTTAACACGTCATCTATACCTGAAGTAGCTGGGAGCGCTGCAATTCTTTTAGAACGAGGAGCAGTAGAGGAAATCAGAACCGCGATCGAATATTTATACGCTACGGAAAATCGTAATTATTATATTAGTCGAGGCTTTGTCCAGTCTGAAAAATTTAGCTGGGATAAAACTTATTCTGAGACAGTTGCTTTATATGAGCAGCTGTTAGCTCAAAAATAATGGAGTTGTTGTATATGAAAAAAGCGCTAATCACTGGTGTAACAGGTCAAGATGGTTCTTATTTAGCGGAGCTATTGCTTGAAAAAGGCTATGAGGTACATGGTATTAAACGTAGGGCTTCGTCATTAAATACCCAGCGAATTGATCATATTTACCAAGATCCTCATGTTGATAATCGTAATTTTGTTCTCCATTATGGGGATCTTAGCGATTCCTCAAACCTAACTCGTATCATTCAGGAAGTCCAACCTGATGAAGTCTATAATTTGGGTGCCCAATCCCATGTTGCTGTGAGCTTCGAGTCTCCTGAATACACAGCAGATATTGATGCAATGGGGACTTTACGTATTTTAGAAGCTATTCGGATGCTTGGGCTGGAAAAGAAAACCCGTTTCTATCAAGCGTCCACCTCGGAACTTTACGGACTAGTCCAGGAGACGCCGCAAAAGGAAACCACACCGTTTTACCCTCGATCTCCATATGCCGTTGCAAAACTTTACGCCTATTGGATTACGGTGAATTATAGAGAGGCATATGGCATGTATGCTTGCAATGGCATTCTCTTCAATCATGAGTCACCACGCCGCGGCGAAACTTTTGTGACTCGTAAAATTACCCGTGCTTTGGCGAATATTTCTCAAGGCTTAGAAGCATGTTTATTTTTAGGGAACATGGATGCACTGCGTGATTGGGGGCATGCCAAAGATTATGTTCGTATGCAATGGATGATGCTTCAACAAGACGCGCCTGAGGATTATGTGATTGCCACCGGTGTTCAATATTCAGTCCGAGAATTCGTACGCTGGTCTGCTGAAGAACTTGGCATCACTTTGCGGTTTGAAGGCCGCGGGATAGATGAGTGTGCGATAGTTGAACGCATCGAAGGTGATCTTGCTCCTGCACTGAATGTGGGAGACGTGGTTGTACGTGTAGACCCGCGCTATTTCCGGCCTGCGGAAGTTGAGACATTGCTAGGAGACCCGAGTAAAGCTAAGCAGAAACTGGGTTGGACTCCCGAAATTACCGTACAAGAAATGTGTGCTGAAATGGTACGTGAGGATCTTAAGGTCGCCCAGCGCCATTCTTTACTTAAACGGTATGGTCATGATGTACCGGTTGCGTTGGAGAACTGATAATGTCGCGTGAATTGAACCAGACTATTTTTGTCGCCGGTCATCGGGGTATGGTTGGCTCGGCCATCGTACGGCACCTCAAAGCGCGCGGTTATAATTCGATCCTATACGCCGATCGCACGGAGCTTGATCTATTAGACCAGCGCGCGGTCCGCAGCTATTTTGCCGAGAACCGCATTGACCAAATTTATTTGGCCGCAGCTAAGGTTGGGGGTATCCACGCCAACAACACTTTTCCGGCGGAATTTATCTACGAAAACATGATGATTGAGGCCAATGTAATTCAGGCTGCCCATCAGGCTGATATTCAAAGCCTATTGTTTCTTGGATCTTCTTGTATTTATCCGAAACACGCTCTGCAGCCCATGAAGGAAACTGCGTTGCTAACTGGAATGTTGGAGCCTACCAATGAGCCATATGCGATTGCTAAGATTGCCGGAATTAAATTATGCGAGAGTTATAATCGTCAATATGGGCGCGACTACCGTAGTGTGATGCCGACTAATTTGTACGGACCGAATGATAACTATCATCCGCAGAATAGCCATGTCATTCCTGCGCTGCTTCGACGCTTTCACGAAGCCGTTCAGGTCGAGCAAAATGAAGTGGTGATTTGGGGTAGTGGAAATCCGATGAGGGAATTTTTGCATGTAGACGATATGGCGGCAGCCAGTGTCCATGTAATGGAACTCGATTCTGAAACGTATCAAGCTCATACCGAGCCAACCCTTTCACATATTAACGTCGGAACAGGTCAAGACTGCACAATTCGGGAGCTAGCAGAAACTATCTCGAAAGTTACCAATTTTAAAGGAAGACTTTCTTTCGATTCCAGTAAGCCTGATGGCGCCCCGCGTAAGTTACTGGACGTTGCTCGACTCAACGCGCTTGGTTGGCGAGCAGCGATCAGTTTAGAGTCCGGTCTGGGCGATGCTTATCGTTGGTTTGTTGAGAACAGGCTAAAAGTAAGGAGTTAACGAGTGGGCTTGCCAAACAGTGGTCATCAGGCTAGCTGATCATTTTTTAGCTGTAATTTTGAGTGCATGCTCGTAAGCCTATGGTGTATACATGTTCCAATTGGCACCAGACGTTGAAGGACTATTTTATGTTTCTCCCAGTAATTCTGGCAGGGGGGGCGGGTTCCCGCCTGTGGCCCTTGTCCCGACAGCTCAGCCCTAAGCAATTTTTGCCCATTGTTAATTCTGAACAATCAATGCTTCAGGCGACGATAGAGCGATTGGGAGGGCTTGATCAGCACCAGCCGATAATAATCTGCAATGAGCAGCATCGATTCCTTGCAGCGGAGCAACTGCGACAATTGGGTATGGAGCACTCAAGAATATTGTTAGAACCGGTCGGGCGGAATACGGCTCCGGCAGTAGCCCTGGCCGCGTTGCAGGCAACCGCTACAGGAGATGACCCATTACTGTTGGTGCTGGCCGCTGATCATCTTATTCAGAATGTAGAGGCATTTCACGCAGGTATCAGGTGTGCAGCGGCGCTGGCTGAAGAAGGTAAATTAGTTACTTTTGGGATCGTGCCCACGCATCCCGAGACTGGTTTTGGCTATCTTGAAAAAGGTATCGCCCTTGCTGATGGAGGTTTTGCGGTCAGCCGATTTGTCGAAAAACCGGACGCTAATACCGCGCAAGCCTATCTCGATAGTGGCCAGTATTTTTGGAACAGCGGAATGTTCATTTTTCGCGCAAGTCGTTATTTAGCGGAGTTAGAGCTTTTTGCTCCGATGATCCTTGATGCCTGTCGTGCTTCCTTCGAGCTTGCGCAAAAAGATATGCATTTTATTCGAGTTGATACTGAGACTTTTACTGCATGCCCCGAGGACTCTATTGATTACGCGATCATGGAGCATACAGCGGATGCTGTAGTGGTTCCATTAGATGCTGGATGGAGCGATATCGGCTCATGGTCAGCGCTATGGGATACTGGGGAAAAAGACTATGACGGCAATGTATTGAAGGGTGATGTCCTGACTGAGCGAACTCTTAATTCTTATGTGCATGCGACTCATCGCTTAGTGGCGGCTGTCGGCGTTGAAGATCTTGTTATTGTCGAAACTAAGGATGCAGTTCTAGTAGCACGTAAGGATCAGGTCCAAGAAGTAAAAAAAATTGTAGATCAGTTAAAGGATTCCAAGCGCCAGGAACATGCCTCTCACCGAGAAGTGTACCGGCCTTGGGGCTTCTATGATTCTATTGATAATGGCCTTCGGTATCAGGTTAAGCGCATTACGGTTAATCCAGGTGCTAAACTTTCAGTGCAGATGCACCATCACCGAGCTGAACATTGGGTTGTTGTAAGTGGTACTGCACAAGTGACTAATGGCGACAAAACCTACTTGGTAACGGAGAATCAATCTACCTATATACCTATAGGTCAGATTCATGCACTTGAAAATCCTGGTGTGATTCCGCTTGAGCTTATTGAAGTGCAGTCGGGGACATATTTGGGTGAGGATGATATTGTCCGCTACGAAGATAGATATGGTCGGGCTAACGTGTGAAGATTTCAATTATTACTGTTTGTTTTAATAGTGCACAGACGATTCGTCATACCATAGAGTCTGTTTTAGCTCAAACTTATCCTGGTATCGAGTATATCGTTGTTGATGGTGCTTCAACGGATAATACAGTTTCGATCATTGAAGAGTATGGCGATAGAATTTCAAAGTTTGTCAGTGAGCCTGATAAAGGCATTTACGATGCGATGAATAAGGGGGTTTTGCTCGCTACTGGTGACGTCATCGGGATTCTAAACTCTGATGACTTCTACGAAAGCGTCGATGCTATCAGTTGCGTGGTGGACAAATTTATGTCCTCTCCAAAAAGTCAGATTGTGTTCGGAGATATCGTTTTTGTTAATTCGGTAGATCTTAATCAGGTTACACGTTTTTATGGCGCTAAAAAATTCAAACCATGGAAGCTTCGATTTGGCTGGATGCCACCTCACCCGGCCACTTTTATAAGGGCTGCGGCGTATAGAGAATGTGGCTTATATTCACTTAAATACAGAATTTCAGCTGATTATGAAATGTTTGTACGCCTATTGCTTGTTCATAGATATGATTTTTCTCGGCTCGATAAAGTT
Organism: Pseudomonas viridiflava; assembly: GCF_900583165.1. Lineage (GTDB taxonomy): Bacteria > Pseudomonadota > Gammaproteobacteria > Pseudomonadales > Pseudomonadaceae > Aquipseudomonas. Next base: position 18,077 of record NZ_UTKY01000104.1, read on the forward strand.
TTAGTTCGTATGCGGGCGGGTGGAGTTAGTACATCTGGGATTAAGAGCAGCCTTCGTTTAAACCAAGAAATCGTTCAGGCTTGTCGTGAAAACGGGGTGTATACCAACATAGTGATGGTCTTGAGTAAAATGCCATTAAAAATGCTTGAGTATGTTCGGCGCCCGAAAGGTGAGCCTCAATGACCAGTGTTTTGATCACGGGTGGGAATGGGTTTGTTGGTGCTGCGTTAACAAAGAAAATTACAGCTAGTAATTGCTTTGATGTGAGCATATCTGTCCGCACAGACATAAAATTTCCAAATGTTACGACACACCATATCGCAGATTTGAATGGCGAAACGTGTTGGTTGTCTGCGCTTAAAGGTGTTGATGTTGTCGTTCATACTGCAGCTCGCGTTCATGTAATGGAGGACTCATCTGTAGATCCTTTGGCCGAATTTCGAAAGGTTAATGTTGAAGGTACTGTGAATCTGGCACTGCAGGCAGTTGCGGCTGGAGTCAAACGTTTTATTTTTTTGAGCTCCATTAAAGTTAATGGAGAATTTACGGAGCCGGGCAAGCCATTTCAACCAAATGACTTACCTAGTCCTAAAGATTTTTACGGAATCTCCAAAATGGAGGCCGAGACGGCGCTTCTTGAAATCGCGGAGCGTGAAAACATTGAGCTAGTTATCATCCGACCCGTATTGGTTTATGGTCCAGGTGTCAAAGCCAATTTTTTGAGTATGATCCGCTGGTTAAATCGCCGTGTTCCACTTCCGTTTGGAGCTATTCATAACCAACGTAGTTTGGTTTTTCTGGATAATTTGACTGGATTGATAGCTACTTGTGTTAATCATCCTGCTGCGGCTAATCAAATTTTCCTAGTGAGCGATGGTGTTGACTTGTCCACAACTCAATTGTTAAAACGACTTTCACATGCGCTAGGCAAACCGCCTCGATTGATACCGGTGCCAGCGCGGTTTTTAGAGGTGGTTGGTAGTCTTATAGGCAGAGAAGACATTTCAAAACGATTGTGTGGTTCGCTTCAGGTCGATATCAGCAAAACACGTGATTTACTGAATTGGTCGCCAGAAGTTAACCTTGATCGTGCGCTCGCAATAACAGTGAGTGATTTTTTGAAGCAGGGGGAATAATGTTCTGGCGAGGATTATTGATAACTGTATTGTTATCTCTTCTAATGACCTGGCTGCTGCGTTATTACGCATTGGCTCGCCGCATCGTCGATATCCCTAACGCACGTAGTTCTCATACCGTGACGACCCCTCGGGGTGGAGGCGTCGCTATTGTTCTGAGCTTTCTGCTTGCATTGCTATTGTTGTCAATGACTGGTAATTCTTCTTCGTCAGTGGCAATAGGCTTATTTGGTTCAGGACTGGCAGTTGCTGTTTTAGGTTTTCTCGACGATCACGGCCACATTGCTGCCCGCTGGCGCCTGCTTGGACATTTCGCGGCGTCATTATGGGCGCTCTATTGGCTCGGTGGCCTGCCAGCGGTCACGTTATTTGGCTTTCACCTCGAGTTGGGTTGGTTGGGGCACATCCTAGCCGTGCTTTATCTAGTCTGGCTGCTCAACCTCTATAACTTTATGGACGGTATCGACGGGATTGCAAGTGTGGAAGCCATTTGCACTTGTCTCAGTGCAAGTTTGTTGTATTGGTTGTTAGGTTTTGAAGGCTTGATGATTTTGCCTCTGGTGCTTGCTGCTGCCGTAGCGGGTTTTTTGTTCTGGAATTTCCCGCCTGCTCGCATTTTCATGGGGGACGCAGGCAGTGGCTTTCTAGGTATTATTTTGGGGGTGTTATCGCTTCAGGCGGCTTGGGCTTCACCTGCGTTTCTATGGGTTTGGCTAATCCTGCTGGGCGTATTCATCGTCGATGCAACGTTCACCCTTATCCGCCGCTTGGTACGTGGGGATAAGGTCTATGAGGCGCACCGCAGTCATGCTTATCAATTTGCTTCTCGGCATTTTGGCAAACATTTACCGATCACCCTGACCGTTGCAGCCATCAACCTGCTTTGGTTATTACCAATCGCGCTGTGCGTTGCGTTGTGGGGTATGGATGGCTTTTTGGGTTTGGCTATTGCGTACTTACCCTTGATCCTCTTGGCCGTCAAATTCAAGGCTGGCGAATTGGAGCGTACTTAGGCCCTGCGTGATAGCAACGTGGATGACCTTTTTCAGCCACAATGTGTCTACCGTCGTAGAATGGCGGCGAAATAAGTATTTTTAGGAGCAGCAATCGGTGGCCGACGGCGTTATGGAAAAGTTACGAACCTTCTTGGTGGGGTTACCACGCGGTCAAAAAAGGCTGCTTCAGGTGGTCAGTGACATCGTTGTGGTATGGGCCGCGCTGTGGCTTGCCTTCATCGTAAGGTTGGGTGTGGAGGACATGATCAACCCTCTGCGTGGTCACTTATGGCTATTCCTGGCTGCTCCAGTCGTTGCTATACCTCTATTTATTCGTTTTGGCCTGTACCGGGCCGTCATGCGTTATTTCGGCAATGATGCCTTGATTGCCATTATCAAGGCCGTGAGTCTTTCTGCTTTGATATTGGGTGTGGTTGTCTACTGGTACAGCAATCATCAGAACGTAGTGCCGCGTTCTATCGTGTTCAACTATTGGTGGCTTAGCCTGATCATGGTCGGCGGCATGCGCTTGGCTATGCGCCAGTACTTTTTAGGCGATTGGTTTTACGCTTCACAGCATGTCCCTTTCAGGAATCAGGAAGATACCCTTCCGCGCGTTGCCATCTACGGCGCGGGTTCGGCCGGTAATCAATTGGTTGCGGCGCTGCGGATGGGGCGTGTGATGCGTCCTGTCGCGTTTATAGACGATGATGCGAGTATTTCTGACAGGGTGATCGCCGGGCTGCATGTCTATAAACCTAAGCACATTCAACGAATGATCGACGCTACCGGCGCCCAGGAAATTTTGTTGGCGATTCCGTCTTCCAATAGGGTTCGCCGGCGTGAAGTGCTGGGGTTTCTGGAAGGATTTCCGCTACATGTGCGCAGTGTTCCCGGCTTCATGGACCTGGCCAGCGGCAGGGTTAAGGTGGACGATATTCAGGAGGTCGACATTGCCGACCTGTTGGGCCGCGACGCGGTACCTGCCCAGAGTGAGTTGCTTGAGCACTGTATCAAGGGGCAGTGTGTTCTAGTCACCGGCGCTGGAGGTTCAATCGGCTCCGAACTTTGCCGGCAAATTATTGCCCTGCGACCCAAAACGCTGCTGCTGTTTGAACACAGTGAGTTTAATCTTTACAGCATAGCTTCTGAGCTCGAACAGTATGTGAAGCGTAAGTCGTTGCCGGTGACGTTATTGCCGATTCTCGGTTCGGTACGCAGCGAGCCCAAGTTGCTCGATGTGATGAAGAGTTGGAATGTTGATACTGTCTATCATGCGGCAGCCTATAAACATGTTCCGATGGTAGAGCACAATATTGCTGAAGGTGTACTGAATAATGTAATGGGTACACTGAATGCTGCCCAGGCGGCCCTTCAAGCAGGTGTGTCGAACTTTGTACTGATTTCAACCGACAAGGCTGTTCGCCCGACTAATGTCATGGGGAGTACCAAGCGTCTTGCTGAGTTGACCTTACAAGCATTAAGTCGCGAATTGGCGCCGGTGTTATTCGGTGATAAGTCCAATGTGTCCCGTGTCAATAAGACCCGCTTTACCATGGTCCGTTTTGGCAATGTCCTGGGTTCTTCAGGTTCTGTAATTCCGTTGTTTCACAAGCAGATCAAAGCGGGTGGGCCGCTGACGGTCACTCACCCGAACATCACCCGTTACTTTATGACCATCCCCGAAGCCGCGCAGCTCGTGATTCAAGCCGGCTCGATGGGGTTGGGTGGTGATGTGTTCGTGTTGGATATGGGCGAGCCGGTAAAAATTGCCGAGTTGGCTGAAAAGATGATTCATTTGTCCGGCTTGAGTGTGCGCTCCGATAAGAACCTGCACGGGGACATCGCAATCGAGTTCACCGGCCTGCGTCCTGGAGAAAAGCTATACGAGGAATTGCTGATCGGCGATAACGTCACCACCACTCGCCATCCCATGATCATGAGTGCCAACGAAGATCACCTGCCGTGGGATGCGCTAAAAGGCAAGCTGAGCGAATTGATGGGGGCTGTTGAGGACGATGATTACGCCCGCGTTCGACAACTCCTACGCGAAACAGTCAGCGGCTACTCTCCCGACGGTGAAATTGTCGACTGGATGTATCAGCAGCGTCGACTGGAACCTTGATTAACACTCTGTTACCGAACCACTTTTGACGAATCCCCAACATCACCTAAGTTTGAGAAGCAGCTTCGGAAAAGCTGCTTTTCAACTTACCGATCCCAAGGAGCGTCAAATGCAAAACACCTACGTCACCTCCCTTATCTTCGCCTTCCTCACCACCCTTTCTGTTACCACCACCGCGGCCCCCTCTATCAAGCCCGAAGCGGTGACGCCTGTTACTGCCCAGGTATCCGCGCTGGAGCAGTCCTCCAAGGTCAACCTCAACGCTGCTGACGCCGAGACTCTGCGTCGTGACCTGTTTGGCATCGGCGCGGCTAAAGCCAAGGCGATCATCGCTTACCGCGAGAGCAATGGCCCGTTCACTGCTGTGGATGAGTTGTTGGAGGTGAAGGGCATAGGCAAAGCGCTGCTGGAGAAAAACCGCGAAAGGTTGGCACTCAACTAAATTAACCAGAAGGCCGGTCAGTGACCGGCCTTTTTACGTTTAATTTTTGCCCCATCTCGTTCCTCCGGGTGACACACAATCAACACCTTGGCACGAAAACTGATTACATCTCCCTCATGCATTGTTCAACAATCGTGAGGTGGCCATGTCGCCCAGCTTATCGTTAGCCGACCAGATAGCCCTTGAGCTTCGTGCCGACATCATCGGCGGGCGGCTTTTGCCAGGCATGGCATTGGTCGAAGTGGAGTTGGTCAAGGCCTATAGCGCGTCGCGCAATACGATCCGAGAGGCATTGCACCGTCTGGGGCAGGAGGGGCTGACGCGCTATGTGCGCAATAAAGGTGTGATGGTTCGGCGCCTGGAGCGGGAAGAGGTGCGCGATTTGTTTGTGGTCCGTCGCACACTGGAATTGCAGGCCATTACCCATAGCTGCGCGCTTACTGAAGAACAATCCGAACGCATGCAAAACGCCATCGATGCCACCCGTCTGGCCCGGGAGCGAGAGGATTGGCGCGCGGTCGCTACGCACAGCCTGGTGTTCCACCAGCAGATCGTCGGCTTGATGCGCAGCCGGCTGTTCGATGAGTTTTTCGCCCAGGTGATCGCCCAGTTACGCCTGGTGTTTTGCGCTGCGCCCGATGAGCAGCGTTTCCAGTCGCCCTGGCTGGAGCGTGGCCATGAGATTTATCAACTGTTGGTCCAGCACAACAAGCCGGCGGCCGGGGAGGCGATGAGCGTATACCTGGATGATTCTGAGCGTCTGTCGTTGGCCCTGTTTTCCTAACCTTGATGGAGGAACCCAATCATGTACAAAGACTATCCGGCGGCCTATCAAGTCAGTAAAGGCTCAGCCTTGCAGGTCGACACGGCGTTTTACGAGCGCATTCGGGAGCAAAAACAGCAACGCACGCTGATCGAGCAGTTCGAGGTACCCATTCGAACTGGCAGGGCGTGGAAGGTACCCGCCGGTCATGTGTTTCGTGTCACCACGCCCGTTGGCCCGCAAGTGGGTGATTTCAACGTGTGGAACGCCAATGATCCCCGCGAACGCCTATGGGCCGCGCGTACTCGGCAATTACAGGGTGCCCATGTCAGCACGCACGACCGACTCTGGTCGAACCTGCCATTTCTGAGACCGCTGGTGACGATCACCGACGACAGCCTGGCAAGTTATGGCATTGATGAGCACGGCGGTCGCTTGCACGATTTGCTTGGCACGCGCTGCGACCCTTATGTAAACCGCATGCTGACTGGCGAAGACTTTCATCATCACTGCCACTCAAACCTGACCCGTGCGGTTTTGCCCCACGGCCTGACGGAATTCGACGTGCATGACGTGCTGAATATTTTCCAATGCACCGGCCTCAATCATGACGACATGTATTTCATGAAGGCCTGCCCGGCGCAGAAGGGTGACTACCTGGAGTTCTTCGCCGAGATTGATGTGTTGTGCGCGTTGTCGACGTGCCCCGGCGGGGATCTGTCGCTGCCGATGTGGGGGCCGGACGCGCAGGACCCGCTGACGGTGTGCCGTCCGTTGGGGGTTGAGATCTATAGCTTGGAAGCTGAGTTACTCGAAGGCTGGCGTCAGCCTGAGCGTGCTGCCTACAAGGGGCAGCACGGGTTACAGATCGCCAGGGCGCAGTGGGAATAAATCAACCTAGCGATCCTGCGCATCCTTGGCATCCGCCTGCGCGTTGCGTTCGGCCACGCGCTTGCGTTGTTCGTCGGTGAGTTCGACTTTGTTGGCGCTGTCTCGCAGCATCATCAGGCCACCGACGATCGACCCGATCGCAACCACTAAAATCAACCATGCATACCACGGCATAAGGCTCTCCTTGAGGCAGATTGCCGTGGGAGAATTTTCCCACGGGAATAACTGCTTTGAGTAACGGGCTTTCTCACTAGTTCAGTGTAGGCCCGTTCTGCCTTCAGTGGCTCAGAGCCCGGTCAACATCGCATCTGCCGGTGCATCGGCGCGGGCTTGGGCGGTGAGTTGGAAGTAGGCAAAGCCCACCGCCATAAAGCCCAGGAAGATTAGCCCGATCAGCGTGTTGAACCACGCCATGGCCACCAGGCACACCACGGCCAATACCAAGGCAATGCCCGGTACGATCGGGTAGCCCGGCGCACGGAAGGTGCGTTCGAGCAGTGGTTCGGTCTTACGCAGTTTGAACAGGCTGAGCATGCTCATGATGTACATCACGATGGCGCCGAAAACGGCCATGGTGATCATCGCTGCAGTGAGTGTCATGCCGCCCAGGTTGATCAGGCCGTCGCTGTAGATCGCGGCGATGCCGACTACGCCGCCGGCGATGATTGCGCGGTGGGGTGTCTGAAAACGCGACAGCTTGGCGAGGAAAGACGGCAGGTAACCGGCGCGGGCCAACGCGAAGAATTGGCGCGAGTAGCCGAGGATGATGCCGTGGAAGCTCGCGACCAGGCCGAACAGGCCGATCCACACCAGCATGTGCAACCAGCCGGAGTTGTCGCCCACTACGGTTTTCATGGCTTGTGGCAGCGGGTCGTTGATGTTCGACAGGGTGCGCCAGTCACCCACGCCGCCGGCGAAGAACATCACGCCCATGGCCAGGATCACCAGGGTCAGGATGCCGCTGATGTAGGCTTTTGGAATGGTGCGCTTAGGGTCTTTCGCTTCTTCGGCAGCCATGGCCGCGCCTTCAATGGCGAGGAAGAACCAGATGGCGAAGGGGATCGCCGCAAACATGCCGGCAATCGCCGGAGCGCCAAAGGTGTCGGAGCCAGCCCAGCCGTTCAGGGCGAAGTTGCTGAAGCTGAACGCCGGGGCGACGACGCCCATGAACACCAGCAGTTCGGCAACCGCGAGTACGCACACCACCAGCTCAAAGGTGGCCGCGAGTTTGACGCCGAGGATGTTCAGGCCCATGAACACGATGTACGCGCCAACGGCTGCGTGCTTTGGGTCCAGCGCCGGAAATTGCACATTCAGATAGGCACCGATCGCCAAGGCGATTGCCGGCGGAGCGAAGACAAACTCGATCAAGGTCGCGAGGCCTGCGATCAAGCCGCCTTTCTCACCGAACGCTCGACGGCTGTAGGCAAACGGGCCGCCTGCATGAGGAATTGCGGTGGTTAGCTCGGTGAAACTGAAGATAAAACAGGTGTACATCGCCGCGACCATCAATGAGGTCACCAAAAAGCCCATGGTGCCGGCGACGCCCCAGCCGTAGCTCCAGCCGAAGTACTCGCCGGAAATCACCAGGCCGACGGCGATACCCCAGAGATGCAGGGTGCCTAAGGTGGGTTTGAGTTGTGTGTTCATGTGTTGCTCTCCCTGAACCGGTTGGAATGATTCAAGGTGTTGCAGCGGGCATGCCATGCCGCAGAACGGTGTCGTAAAGCAGCGCAGCTGTCGTCTAGGGGATGGTTTTGCGTTTGAAAGAAACCGGTATTGCACCAGTTGAGTGCGGTGGTGACAGGGCGGGCGCTATCGGGGGCAAGCCCCCTCCCACATTTTGACAGGTGCCCGCAGGCCAAGTGTGGGAGGGGGCTTGCCCCCGATGAGGCCCTCCCAGTCGCCAAAAATCCAGCTGTAACCCCCGCATAAACCCACTCTTTACGCCGTCTTTACGCCCCACCCACGCCCTCGCTCTCGTTCCTTTACACCACTCCTGCCGACAATTGCCCCACACGCGGCAGCACGCCGCTAAACGGAGAGACTTCCATGAGTGTTCTGGACGGGGTGTCACTGCTATTGGCCGTGGCGCTGTTCATTTATCTGCTGGTTGCGCTGTTACGCGCGGATCGGAACTAGGAGCGGGCCATGCACAGTTATGACTATTGGCTGATCATTGCCTTTTTTGCCGTGGTGCTGGTACCTGCACCGTTTCTGGGGCGCTTCTATTACAAGGTCATGGAGGGCCAGCGCACCTGGCTCACACCGGTATTGGGGCCCGTGGAGCGTGCGTGTTATCACCTGTCGGGTGTCGATGAGCAGCAGGAGCAAAGCTGGCAGAAGTACGCGCTGGCCCTGCTGGCATTCAACCTCGCGGGGTTTGTGCTGTTGTTCGCGATCCTGGTGTTTCAGGACTATCTCCCACTTAACCCGCAGACATTGCCGGGCCAGGAATGGACCTTGGCCTTCAATACGGCGGTCAGTTTCATGACCAATACCAACTGGCAGTCCTACAGCGGTGAGGCATCCCTCAGCTACCTGAGCCAAATGGCTGGCCTGACCGTGCAGAACTTCGTCAGTGCTGCCACTGGCCTTGCCGTCCTGGTCGCCTTATGTCGTGGGATCGGTCGTAAATCCGCGCAGACACTGGGCAATTTCTGGGTGGATATGACCCGCGCCACCCTCTACGGTTTATTGCCGTTGTGCCTGGTGCTGGCGCTGTTTCTGGTGTGGCAGGGCGTGCCGCAAACCTTCGCGCATTACATCGATGCCGTGACGATGCAAGGCGTGGATCAAGTCATCCCCCTGGGCCCGGCGGCCAGCCAGATTGCGATCAAACAACTGGGCACCAACGGTGGCGGCTTCTTTGGTGTCAACTCGGCGCATCCGTTTGAAGACCCGACGGCGTGGGCCAATCTGTTCGAAGTGGCCTCGATCATCCTGATCCCTGTAGCGCTGGTGTTTACCTTCGGCCATTACGTCAAAGACCTGCGTCAGAGCCGCGCGATCCTTGGCTGCATGCTCGCGTTATTCCTGATCGGCGGCGCCACGTCGCTGTGGTCTGAATACCAACCGAACCCAACCCTGAACAACCCAGCCGTGGAGCAAACCGCGCCGTTGGAAGGCAAGGAATCGCGCTTCGGCACCACCGGCACCGTGCTGTGGTCGGTGACCACCACGGCGGCTTCCAACGGCTCTGTCAATGGCATGCAAGACAGCCTCAGCCCCCTCAGCGGCATGGTGGCGCTGGTCAATATGATGGTCGGCGAAGTGATCTTCGGCGGCGTCGGCGCCGGCATGTACGGCATGTTGCTCAACGTGCTGATTGCGGTGTTCCTTGCCGGCTTGATGATCGGTCGCACCCCGGAATACCTCGGCAAGAAACTCCAGGCCAAGGAAGTGCAATTGCTGGTGGTGACGTTGCTGGTCATGCCGGTGGGCGTGCTCGTGCTGGGCGCCCTCGCTGCCAGTTTGCCCGGCCCGGCAAGTGCCGTGAGCAACCCCGGCCCTCACGGTTTCAGCCAGCTGCTCTACGCCTACACCTCGGCCAGCGCCAACAACGGCTCGGCGTTCGGCGGGTTCAGCGCCAACACTGCGTTTCACAACCTGATGCTGGGCCTGGGCATGTTGATCGGCCGCTTCGGCTACATCCTCCCGGTACTGGCCCTGGCTGGCAGCCTGGCGATGAAGAGGGCTGCACCGGTTGGCCAAAACAGCTTTCCCACCCATGGCCCGCTGTTTGTGACGCTGTTGACCGTGACCATTTTGCTGGTGGGCGGCCTGACTTTCCTGCCAACCCTGGCGCTGGGCCCTATTGCTGAACATCTGAGCATGGCTGCTCCTAAATAGAGAGCTAAAGAGGGATATGAACATGAATATGCCTGCAAAAAATGCCGCTCCCGTAACCACGCAGGAGCCCGCTAAAACCGCCATCTCCGCTCTGTGGCGTCCGGCGCTGGTGCAAGCCTTCGTCAAGCTGGACCCTCGCCAACTGCAACGCTCGCCGGTAATGCTGGTGGTCGAACTGACCGCCATCCTCACCACCGTGTTGTGCTTTGTGCCCGACACCGCCGTGCCCACCTTCGTCGCCGTGCAGATCGCCGTGTGGCTGTGGTTCACCGTGCTGTTCGCCAACTTCGCCGAAGCCTTGGCCGAAGGGCGTGGCAAGGCCCGCGCCGACAGCCTCAAGGCTGGCAGTGAAGGCCTGACTGCGCGGCGTAAAGAGGCCGATGGCAGCTTCAAAGTGGTGCCAGCCACCAGCTTGCGCAAGGGGGATGTGGTGCGCGTCGCTGCCGGGGAAATGATCCCCGGTGACGGCGAAGTCATCGAAGGCATCGCGGCGGTCAACGAAGCGGCGATCACCGGCGAATCCGCACCGGTCATTCGCGAATCCGGCGGCGACCGTTCGGCCGTCACCGGCAACACACGGCTGGTGTCGGACTGGCTGCTGATTCGCATCACCGCCAACCCCGGTGAGTCCACCCTCGATCGGATGATCGCCCTGGTGGAAGGCGCCAAGCGCCAGAAAACCCCCAACGAAGTCGCGTTGGATATCCTGCTGATCGGCCTCACCCTGATCTTCCTGCTGGTGGTGGTGACCCTGCAGCCGTTCGCCCATTTCGCCAATGGCAGCTTGCCGCTGGTGTTCTTGGTCGCATTGCTGGTGACGCTGATTCCTACAACCATTGGCGGCTTGTTGTCGGCCATCGGCATCGCCGGCATGGACCGCCTGGTGCGCCTCAACGTGATCGCCAAATCCGGTCGCGCGGTGGAAGCGGCGGGGGACGTGCACGTGTTGCTGCTGGACAAGACCGGCACCATCACTTTTGGTAACCGTCGTTGTTCGGCAGTGGTCGCAGCGCCTGGCGTCAGCGGCAAAGAAGTGGCCGAAGGCGCGTTGTTTGCCTCCCTGGCGGATGACACGGCGGAAGGCAAATCCATCGTCGACTACTTGCGCACCCTGCACCCACAAGCCGAGCCGTCCTTGGACGAACTGACCGCCGTGCCGTTTAGTGCTGAAACCCGTTTGTCTGGCGTCGATTACCAAGGCCGCGTGTTCCGCAAAGGCGCGGTAGATTCATTGCTCGCCTTCATCGGCCAGCAACGCCGCGACCTGCTACCGGCGCTGTCGCGGGAAATCGACAAGATCGCCCAAAGCGGTGGTACGCCGTTGTTGGTGTGTGCCGATGGCAAATTGCTCGGTGCGATCCACCTCAAGGACGTGGTCAAGCCCGGCATCCGCGAACGTTTCGCCGAGCTGCGCAAACTGGGCATCCGCACCGTGATGGTCACCGGCGACAACCCGCTGACGGCCGCTGCGATTGCTGCCGAAGCTGGTGTGGATGACGTGCTCGCCGAAGCCACGCCAGAGAAAAAACTCGCGCGCATTCGCCACGAACAGAACGACGGCCGTCTGGTCGCTATGTGCGGCGACGGCGCCAACGATGCCCCGGCCTTGGCCCAGGCTGACGTGGGCATGGCGATGAACGATGGCACCCAGGCTGCCCGCGAAGCGGCCAACATGGTCGACCTCGACAGCGACCCTACCAAGCTGCTGGACGTGGTGCAGATTGGCAAGGAATTGCTGGTGACCCGTGGCGCGCTCACCACCTTTTCCATCGCCAACGACGTGGCCAAGTACTTCGCGATCCTGCCGGCGCTGTTCGCCTCGATCTACCCGCAACTGGGCGTGCTCAACGTGATGAACTTGCAGAGCCCGCAGAGCGCGATCCTCTCGGCCATCGTCTTCAACGCCTTGATCATCGTGGTGCTGATTCCCCTGGCGCTGCGTGGTGTGCGAGTGCAGGCGGCGAATGCGGCGGCGTTGCTGCGGCGCAACCTGTTGATCTACGGGTTGGGTGGGCTTCTGGTGCCTTTTGTGGGCATCAAGGCCATCGACCTGCTGCTCACTGCACTGCACCTGGTGTAACTGACACACGCTTTTTGTGGCGAGGGAGCTTGCTCCCTCACCATAAGGTTTCTCGACTGACTAGAGGAAATGAACATGACAACTATCATCCGCCCGGCCCTGAGCCTGCTGGTACTCATGACCCTGATCACCGGCGTTGCCTACCCCCTGGTGGTGACCGGCGTCGCCCAAATTGCCTTCCCCGACCAGGCCAACGGCAGCCTGGTACGCGACGCCAGCGGCAAGGTGCGCGGTTCCAGCCTGATCGCCCAGGATTTCACCGGTGATGGCTGGTTTCACCCACGGCCATCGGCTGGCGCCTTTGCGACGGTTTCCAGCAGTGCCAGCAACCTCGGCCCAAGCAACCCAGCGCTGGCGACGCGCATTTTTGACGACGCCAGCAAACAGCTTGTCCCCGGTCAGGGGCCGGTGCCTTTGGCGTCACTGACTACCTCCGGCAGCGGTCTTGATCCACACTTGCCACCACAGGCGATTGCCTATCAACTGGCGCGGGTGGCGGCGGTGCGGAATGTGCCGGTATCGACCTTGCAGCGGTTGCTGGATGAGCACATCGAAAACCCGCTGGTGGGGCCGCCGGTAGTGAATGTGCTGGCGCTGAACATGGCCCTGGAAAGATTGTGATCCTCTGTGGGAGGGGGCTTGCCCCCGATAGGGGGGGGCAGCCAGCATATTTGTTACTGATACACCGTTATCGGGGGCAAGCCCCCTCCCACATTAGATCTCCAGTGCATTTGAATTTTTGAAGGAACCCCACGCATGAGCGACTCCGGCCGCGCCGATGCCCTGCTAGCCGATCTGCCCCGCAACGGCCGTGGCCGGCTTAAAGTCTTCCTTGGCGCTGCGCCCGGTGTGGGCAAGACCTACGCCATGCTCCAGGCCGCCCACACCCAGCTGCGCCAGGGCGTCAAGTTGGTCGCCGGGGTGGTCGAGACCCACGGCCGCGCCGAGACCGAAGCCTTGCTCAGCGGCCTGCCGCAACAACCGTTGCTGCGCAGCGAATACCGCGGCGTGATGCTCGAAGAAATGGACCTCGACGGCCTGCTCGCCGCCAAGCCCAAGCTGGTGCTGGTGGACGAGCTGGCCCACAGCAACGCCCCTGGCAGCCGGCATGAAAAGCGCTGGCAAGACATCCAGGAACTGCTCGCCGCCGGCATCAACGTATTCACCACGGTCAACGTCCAGCATCTGGAAAGCCTCAACGACCAAGTGCGCGGCATTACCGGCGTGCAGGTGCGCGAAACCCTGCCCGACTGGGTGCTGCAGGAAGCCGATGAGCTGCTGCTGATCGACTTGCCCTCCCGCGAGCTGCTGGAGCGTCTGCGCGACGGCAAAGTCTACGTGCCGGAACAGGCCCGTGCGGCCATTGATGCATTCTTCACCCAAACCAACCTGATGGCCCTGCGCGAGCTGGCGATGCAAACCGCCGCCGCCCACGTCGATGATGATTTGGCCCAAGGCTATCGCCAACTCGGTCAGGCGGCTCCGGCCGTTCGCGGCCGCTTGCTGGTGGGCGTAGACGGCGATGCCCAGGCCGAACGTCTGGTGCGGCATGCCAGCCGCGTGGCGCAACGGCGACATTTGCCCTGGAGTCTGGTGCATATCGACAACGGCGGCGCACGGGATGAGCAATCGCGGCTGCGCCTGCAAAATGCCCAGCAATTGGCCGAGCGCCTGGGCGGGGAAGTGGTGCTGTTGCGGGCAGGGGAGGTGGCCAAAACGCTGATCCAGCACGCCGCCGAACGCCGCGCCAGCCTGCTGTTGGTGGGGCAATCGCGGATACGCTGGCGGCGTCGCCTGTTGGGTGGCGGGTTGGCGGCGCGGTTGTTGCGCAGTGCCCGAGGCCTGGAAATCAACGTCCTCGACAGCGACGACATCCCCGCACCGCCGCGCCTGTCACCTGTGCGCGGGCTGGTGTGGTTCGACTACGGCCTGGCGGTGGTGGCGACGGTCGTGGCGGCGGCGGTGGCGTGGGCGGTATCCAGCGTCTTGCCGCTGCCGAATATCTCCCTGGTCTTCCTCGCCGCCGTCTTGCTGGTGGCCGTGCGCAGCAGCCTGGGGCCGTCCCTGGTGTGTGCGGCGTTGTCGTTTATGACGTACGACTTCCTGTTTATCCCGCCGAATTTTTCCTTCGCCATCCAGCGCGAAGAGGATGTGCTGACGCTGCTGTTTTTCCTGCTGATGGCGGCGCTCACCGGCAACCTGGCGGCCCGTCAGCGTCGACAGTTACAGGCCCTGCGCGATACCCAGGAAGAAACCAGCGAACTGCTCGACCTGTCGCGCAAACTTACGGCCGCCACCGACCGTCAGGCGGTGGTCAGTGCGGCGGCTCATCACCTGGAAGGCTGGAACGACCTGGATCTGTGCCTGGTCAATCGCGACGGCCAAGGCGGTTGGGCCGTCGAAACCGGTGCGCCCCTGACCCTCACCGAAGCCGAGCGCGCCGCTGCTGATTGGGCCTGGCAGCACGATCAACCGGCGGGCAAGGGCACCGGCACGCTGCCCTTTGGGCGTTGGTGGTGGTGGCCGTTGTCGGGTGAAGAAGGGCCGCTGGGCTTGCTCGGTGTCAGCCCCAAACCGGGCCAGGAGTTGAGCGGGCAACGACGACGCTTGCTCACCGCCTTGAGCCAACCCTTGGCCCAGGCACTGGCGCGGGCGCAACTGGCGCAGGAGTTGGAGTCCGCCCGGCTGCACGGTGAAACCGAGCAACTGCGCAGTGCCTTGCTGGCCTCGGTGTCCCATGATTTGCGCACGCCGCTGACGGCCATGCGCGGCAGCATCGACAGCCTGCTGGCCCTCGGTGAAGCCATCCCCTTGGAAGACCGTCGCGAATTGCTCGAAGGCACCCGTGATGAAGCCGAGCGCCTCGACCGTTACATCCAGAACCTGCTGGACATGACCCGCCTCGGCCACGGCGCCTTGAAGCTGGCGCGGGATTGGGTGTCGCCCGGCGATATCGTCGGCAGCGCCCTCGGCCGTTTGCGTGCAGTGCTGGCGCCCTTGCAAGTGCACGCCGAGGTGCCGGCGCAGTTGCCGTTGCTGTACGTGCACGCGGCATTGATCGAGCAGGCGCTGGTCAATGTGCTGGAAAACGCCGCGCGGTTTTCACCCGCTCACGGGCGCTTGCAGGTGAGCTCTGGCGTGGCGGATAACCAGTTGTTTTTCGCCGTGGCCGATGAAGGGCCGGGCATTCCCGAGGACGAGCGCGCCAAGATCTTCGACATGTTCTACACCGCCGCGCGCGGCGATCGGGGCGGGCAGGGCACCGGTCTTGGTCTGGCGATCTGCCAGGGCATGGTCGGCGCCCACGGTGGGCATATCAGCGTGGCCGAGGGCATTGAAGGGCGCGGCACCTGCATCACCTTGTTCCTGCCGCTGCCGGCGCAACCAACACTGTAGGAGCGAGCTTGCTCGCGAAGAGCGTTAACGATAATGATGGCATCCTGAATGTATGCGGTGCCCTCGCATTTTTCGCGAGCAAGCTCGCTCCTACAATGAATTGTTTTGACGAGCCACCATGAGCCAGACCGCGACGATTTTGGTCATTGATGACGAACCGCAGATCCGCAAATTCCTGCGCATCAGCCTGGCCTCCCAAGGCTATAAGGTGATCGAGGCCGGCACCGGCAACGAAGGCCTGGCCCAGGCCGCGTTGAGCAAACCGGACTTGCTGGTGCTCGACCTCGGCCTGCCGGACATGGACGGCCAGCAGGTGCTGCGCGAGTTTCGCGAGTGGTCGACGGTACCGGTGTTGGTGTTGTCGGTACGGGCCAGCGAAGGGCAGAAAGTCGAAGCCCTCGACGGTGGCGCCAATGACTACGTGACCAAGCCCTTTGGCATCCAGGAATTTCTCGCCCGCGTGCGCGCTTTACTGCGTCAGGCGCCGACAGGTGAAGCCCAGGAGGCCGCCTTGCGTTTCGGCCCGCTGACGGTCGACCTGGCCTACCGCCGTGTGCTGCTGGACGGCGCTGAAGTGGCGTTGACCCGCAAGGAATACGCGGTGCTGGCGCAACTGGCCCGGCATCCGGGGCGGGTGATTACCCAGCAGCAATTGCTCAAGGACATCTGGGGGCCGACCCATACCGACGACAGTCACTATTTGCGGATAGTGGTGGGGCATTTGCGCCAGAAATTGGCGGATGATCCGACTCAGCCGAGGTTTATCGTGACCGAGGCGGGGGTGGGGTATCGGTTGTTGAGTGCCTAGATGTGTGGTGCCTGGCCGGGCCTCATCGGGGGCAAGCCCCCTCCCACATTTAACTGCGTACTACCTGAAGAAATGCGGTCAAGTGTGGGGGCTTGCCCCCTCTAACATTTAACTGCGTACTACCTGAAGAAATGCGGTCAAGTGTGGGGGCTTGCCCCCTCTTACATTTAACTGCGTACTACCTGAAGAAATGCGGTCAAGTGTAGGGGCTTGCCCCCTCTTACATTTAACTGCGTAGTACCTGAAGAAATGCGGTCAAGTGTAGGGGCTTGCTCCCTCTTACATTTAACTGCGTACTACCTGAAGAAATGCGGTCAAGTGTAGGGGCTTGCTCCCTCTTACATTTAACTGCGTACTACCTGAAGAAATGCGGTCAAGTG
>NZ_UTKY01000103.1 GCF_900583165.1 Pseudomonas viridiflava
TTTCATCAGAGCCTGGCGATCTATCGCCGGCAGATGAATGCCTGGTATGCGCGCGCCTTGGATTCGGTGAGCCATGCGGCGGATTTGCCGTCGTTGCTGGGGATGGATCGGGTGTTGCGGGTGGGGGATTCGCAGCGGTCGGTGAGCATGAGCGATGCGGATTTCAAGGGCGCTGTTGCCATGTGCTCACGCGGCGGTGAGCTGAAGATCGAGAGCAAGTTCGAGTCGGTGTACGACGTGCCGATTGGTGAGATTCCGGTCGAGGTGATTGGGCTGGATGACGGCAGTTCTACCGTGATCATGCTCGACGAGCACGGCAAGGGCTCGCACTTCTGCGCGGCGGGTGGGCGTTATCAGGTCAGGGTTCAGGGCGGGGTTTCGACTGAGCAGGTGGACGCGTTATTTGCGTCGTATGACGGGTTGACGGCGGATCTGGAGCAGTGGCTTCGCGGGCAGTGGAAAGATTTTCGGCCCTACTGGGAACAGTCCACCGCCAGCGCGATTGGCAGTGGGCTACTCGCGGGCAGTTGGGCCGCGATTCGGGATGTGTGGGACAGCATCAAGCTGGTGCAGGCGATTCTTGCAGACCCGTTGAAATACGTCGAAGAGCTGGGCGCGCAAGCGGCTTCGTTGGCGCAAATCGCCACCGATGCCCCCAAGGTCATGGAGCAGGCGATGCTGCTGGCCAGTGATGAGGCGGCGCTGTTTTTGATGCTGCGTACGGCGATGGTGTGGCTCGACGCATTGCCGCCCAGTGCGCTCGCCGAGGTCGCGGCGGGGTTTGTGGTGTCGTTGTTGATCGACTTGGTGATTGCGGTGGTGCTGACCATCGCGTTGCCGGCGGCGGCGGTGGCGTATCTGACGTTGCGGTTGGTCAGGTATGGCAAGCAGATCCTTGCAGCAGCGGTGGGTTTTGTTAAGGGGCTGCTGGAGATTCTGAGCAAGTTTATGCAGGCCGTGGATCGCTACAAGGCGGTGGCGGTTCGCGGCGTGGTGGGCGGGTTGAAGCAAGGCACGATGCAGATGCGCTGGAAGGCGCGGCAGAACGCTGTGTTGAAGCAGAAAGAGTCTGTGGACGATGTGCCCGCTTCGGCTAAGAACCCGAATGGAGATGCCGCTTCAAGCTCGGATAAAACCGCCACTGACGGCTGCCCGGTATCGATGGTGACTGGGGAAGAACTGTTGACGTTGGTTGACGGTTCGCTGGACGGGATTCTGCTGTTTGAGTGGACCCGGTTGTACCGCACCAGCGCTGTGGAAATGGATTGCGGGCTGGGGTTTGGTTGGAGCCACTCGCTGGCGCATCGGCTTTCTGTTGTCGGTGACTCGGTGCTGTGGACCGATCATGAAAATCGGTCGATTGCCCTGCCCTTGCCCTCTTCTTCTCGGCCTGCGATCACCAATAGTTTGGCCGAAGCAGCGATTTATCTGGGCGAAAAGCCGGATGAGTTGGTGCTGGCTCAAGCCTCACGTTTTTACCATTTCGTTAACGGTTCGCTGACGGCGATCAGCGATGCGTATGGCAACCGGCTGCGCATTTCCCGTGACGGTTTGGGGCGCATTGAGCGGGTAGATAACGGTGTTGGGCGCTCGTTGTTGTTGCGCTACTCGGCTGATCGCATCGTGGCGGTGGAGTACCAGATTCATCGGGCCAAGGGTTATGAGCCCTACGTCTGGGTGACTGAGCAGAACGTTGTTTCCTACGCCTACGACGAACTTGGAAGGTTGGTTTCGGCGACCAATGCGGTAGGCGAAAGCGAGGTTTATCGCTACGACGAGCAGCACGTCATTCTTGAACGGGGTTTGGCCGGTGGGGCGAGTTTCTTCTGGGAATGGGAACGGTCTGGCAAAGCGGCGCGATGTGTCCGGCATTGGGCCAGTTTTTCGCAGATGGACACGCGGTATGTGTGGGATGACAACGGCCGCGTCACGGTGTTTAACGCCGATGG
>NZ_UTKY01000102.1 GCF_900583165.1 Pseudomonas viridiflava
TGGTCGCCGAAACCAACCTTCCAAGTTCGTCATAGGCGTAGGAAACAATGATCTGCTCAGTCACCCAGACGTAGGGCTCATAACCCTTGGCCCGATGAATCTGGTACTCCACCGCCACAATGCGATCAGACGCGTAGCGCAACAACAACGAGCGCCCAACACCGTTATCTACCCGCTCAATGCGCCCCAAAATGTCACGGGAAATACGCAGCCGGTTGCCATACGCATCGCTGATCGCGGTCAGAGACCCGTTAACGAAGTGGTAAAAACGTGAGGCTTGAGCCAGCACCAACTCATCCGGCTTTTCGCCCAGATAAATCGCCGCTTCGGCCAGGCTATTGGTGATCGCAGGTCGGGAAGAAGAGGGCAAGGGCAGGGCAATCGACCGGTTTTCATGATCGGTCCACACCACTGAGT
>NZ_UTKY01000107.1 GCF_900583165.1 Pseudomonas viridiflava
GGCGTGGGCTGCGTTCCAGCAGCGCAACGCCCAGCCACTCTTCCAGTTGCTGGATCTGAACGGTCAGCGCGGACGGCGAGAGGTTCAGCTCCACCGCAGCCTTGGTAAAGCTGCCGCTGTGAGCGACGGCCAGGAACGCCCGGATGTGCTGGATCGAATTCTTCATGGGCTGGCGATGCTCGCGATCAATGTTCTGTTTTTTGCAATGAGAGGTGCTGAACATTTCAATTTACAAAGCATAACCCCGTTTCGATACTCGTTGAAAACAACAACAGTTCGTCCCGCCGCACATTGGTCAGGG
>NZ_UTKY01000100.1 GCF_900583165.1 Pseudomonas viridiflava
TATTTTCAGAAGCTTTCGAAGAATTCTTCAACAACTTCAACCACTTGCGCTTCAGATCTCTCATCAGCGGGAGGCGAATTCTACAGCGTTACACGCTGCTGTCAACACCTCTTTTTCAACTTCCTGACCGCTTCGATAAACTGAAGCAACCTGCTGCCGAAAACCGCGTAACTCATTGTTTACCAAGGAGTTTTCCGTTTCGACTGCGCCGGAAGTGGGGCGAATTATAGGCTTCCAGAATCTGCCGTCAAGGATTAATTCGAGTTTTCTATCAATAAGCTCAGTAGACACGGGTACCCTCTATATAGAGAGCGATACCGAAGTCAATTGAGCAATATATTGCTCAAACCCGAACACTTAAGCATGATAGCGCCAGACGCTTCACTCCATATGACCTTGGACACACCCTCTCAATGACCACCTCCTCCCGCAGTCTGGCCCCGGCACTCTTTCCCATCGGGCTGCTGTTGATCGCAATGGCCTCGGTGCAGTCCGGCGCCTCACTGGCAAAAAGCATGTTTCCTATAGTCGGCGCGCAAGGCACAACGGCCCTGCGCCTGATTTTCGCCAGCGTGATCATGCTGCTGCTATTGCGTCCATGGCGGGCGAAGCTGACAGCAAAGTCGCTGCGCACCGTTGTCATCTATGGGATGGCATTGGGAGGCATGAATTTCCTCTTCTATATGTCTTTGCGCAGCGTCCCACTAGGCATCGTAGTAGCACTCGAATTCACCGGGCCACTCGCGGTAGCCATCTACGCATCCCGCCGGGCGGTCGACTTTCTCTGGATTGCCCTTGCGATCACCGGCCTGTTGCTGTTGATACCCGTGGGAGAGGCCAGCCATGGCATCGATCCACTTGGAGCCGCCTACGCACTGGGGGCGGGAGTCTGCTGGGCGCTGTACATCCTGTTCGGCCAGAAGGCTGGTAATGATAATGGCGTTCAAACCGCCGCCCTTGGCGTAATGATCGCAGCGTTGTTTGTTGCGCCCATCGGCATCATCCATGCTGGCGCCGCATTGCTAACTCCCGCCCTAATCCCTGTCGCCCTCGGGGTCGCCATCCTTTCCACCGCATTGCCCTACACCCTGGAGATGGTCGCGCTGACACGCTTGCCGTCTCGTACATTCAGCACCCTCATGAGCATTGAGCCCGCATTCGGTGCTCTCTCTGGCCTGCTCTTCCTGCAAGAACACCTGTCGCTGGCGCAATGGCTGGCGATCACATGCATTATTGTGGCCTCCGCAGGAGCGACATTGACGATGCACAATGAATCAAAGCCGCTGGTTCCAGCAGATTGATTCATCTTTGAATGTAGCTCTGGTATTTGCCGCTCATTTAGGCCATGTTTAGGCCGTAAACGAACGTCATTCATGGAGATTTTCGACAGGGACAGCGCGAACGCTACACTCGAGAGCGAGTAGGGCCTGCTTCAAGCGATGCGAAGCGGCGATTAAGGATAGGAATGAAGCGAATTTTGATACTTTTGATGGTCTTGGCCATTGCTGGCTGTGCCGCTACCACCCGGACGGAAGTAAAACGGGGCAAAAAAGGGCTGCATATCAACTGCTCCGGCTTGTCCTCTTCTTGGGACCAGTGCTACACCAGCGCAACCAATTCATGCGGCGCCAAGGGTTACCGAGTCATTGCGAAATCGGGCGACAATTCCGAAGAGCCAGGGGACTACCCCTTCGGACTCAACCCTGCTGGCTATACGAGCCGTAGTATGATCGTCATCTGTAAATAATCGACCGAGCGGTCCATTCCCGACTGCTCTACTCCATACAAAGCCCTCGCAGTAAAATAATGTCCGACGCCCGGGCCAGGCGTCGGACCTGCAACTGATCAGATAGCGGCCGTACGCACCTGCAACCACTCCAACGCAGCACCGCTTAGCAACGGGCTCAAGCGCACACGCACGTCAGCATGGTAAGCGTTGAACCACTCGCGCTCGTCTGCCGTCAGCAGCGACGGCTCCAGGCAACGTGTATCGATAGGGCACAACGTCAACGTTTCGAATTTGAGGAACTCGCCGAACTCGGTCTTGCCCGCTTCACGGTTCAAGACCAGGTTCTCGATGCGCACGCCCCAGCGCCCCGGCCGATACGTACCCGGCTCAATGGACGTAATCATCCCCGGCTGCATCGCCGTTTGCGGTGCACTGGCGGCCTGGTAGGCAATCACTTGCGGGCCCTCGTGAACATTAAGGAAATAACCTACGCCGTGCCCGGTACCGTGCCCGTAGTCCACGCCTTCAGCCCAGATCGGCGCACGTGCGATAGCGTCCAACAGCGGCGACAGAATCCCTTTGGGGAAATGTGCCCGGGACAAGGCAATCACGCCCTTGAGCACGCGCGTGCAATCACGTTTCTGCTCATCACTCGGCGTACCGATAGGCACCATCCGCGTGATATCCGTCGTGCCGCCCAAGTACTGGCCGCCGGAGTCGATCAGTAACAAACCGTCCCCCTCGATCAGCGCGTGCTCTTGCTCGGTCGCGTGGTAATGCGGCATCGCGCCGTTGGCGTTATACGCGGCGATAGTGTTGAAACTCAGCGACACATAGTCAGGGCGCCGAGCACGCGCAGCGGTCAGATGCTCATCGATGGTCAGCTCGGTAATGCGCTCACGCCCCAGTGCAGTGTCCAGCCAGGCGAAGAATTCGCACAACGCAGCGCCGTCCTGCTCCATCGCCTGACGAATATGTTCGGCATCCGCCAAGCTCTTGCGGGACTTGGCCAACGTCGTCGGGTTTAACCCTTCGATCAGCTTGACGCCTGCATCGAGGTTCTCCAGCAAGCCGGCAGTCACGCGTGCCGGGTCAACCTGCACGCTGGCATTCGCCGGCACAGCACGCAATGCGTCCCCCACTTCGCTGTAGTCACGCAGCGTCACGCCATCCTGCTCCAACACCGCACGCAATTCGGCGTCGACTTTACTTAGCGCCACAAACAACGTTGCCTGCTGCTGATTGATCAACGCAAAAGACACAAACACCGGGTTAAACGAAACGTCACCGCCACGCAGGTTGAACAACCAAGCGATGTCATCCAGGGTAGCGATAAAATGCCAGTCCGCTCCCTTCTCTTTAAGGCTTGCGCGCAGTGCGCTGAGTTTCTCACCACGACTGACCGTCGCCTGTGGCGGCAGGTGTTGATAAATCGGCTGGTTCGGCAAGGCAGGACGGTCTTCCCAAACGTGATCCAGCAGGTCGATATCGGTGCACAAGCGCGCGCCCTGCTCCGCCAACTTACCGCCCAATGTACGCGCCGATGCAACCGCCATCACGGCACCGTCCACTGCCACCACGCCGCCTTCCGGGGTTTGCTCAGCCAACCACTCCAGCGGGCCGGGCTGCCCCGGCTGCAGCTTCACCAATTCGATGCCACTGCCCTTGAGTTCCTTGGTCGCCTGTTCCCAATAACGACTATCGGCCCAGACACCGGCGAAATCGGCGGTGACAATCAGCGTACCCACCGACCCATGAAAACCCGACAACCATTGACGACCCTGCCAATAACCCGGCAAGTACTCGGACAAGTGCGGGTCGGCCGACGGCACCAGCAAGGCATGTATGCCTTCGCGGCTCATCAGTTCACGGGTTTGCGCCAAGCGCTGGGGAACCGTTCCATGGGTCAAAGGCTGCGTACTCATTGTGTCTCCTGCTAACCACGAATAATTATTATGTGTTGCGATAAATGAATCAGATCGCCCAGAACGCCGGTGCGCTGGCCAGTGAGGCCTTGATCAACTGCACCGCCTCATCGATATCCTGTTCGGTGGTAAACCGGCCGAGGCTCAAGCGAATGGTGCGCCCCGCGCTGCGTGCATCATGCCCCAACGCCAATAGTACGTGGGACGGTGCATTGCTCGCCGAGTTGCAGGCCGAGGTCGCAGAAAACGCGATACCGGCACTCAGTGCAGCGGCGTTAAATTCCCCCTCGGCAAAAGTCAGGCTCACGGTGTGCGGAATGCGCTGCGTGGTGCTGCCATTGAGGCGCACGCCTGCAACGATTTGCAATTGATCCAGCAAGCGCTGCCGCAAAGCCACGATCAACGCTTTTTCTTCAGCAAAGGACGCCGCAGCCAAAGCAAATGCAGTGCCCATGCCAGCAATCTGATGGGTCGCCAGGGTACCGGAGCGCAAACCGCCCTCGTGACCACCGCCATGTATCTGCGCCAAGACTTTCTGCTGCGCCCGTGGGCCGACGTACAACGCGCCGATGCCTTTGGGGCCATACAGCTTGTGGGCAGAAAATGACATCAGATCCACCGGCCACTCGGCCAGGTCAATCGCCACCTTGCCCGCCCCCTGCGCCGCATCCACATGCAGCAGCGCGCCGTGTTCACGCACCCGTGTGCCAATGGCCGGGATATCGTTGAGCGTGCCCAGTTCGTTGTTCACCAGCATCAACGACACTAGGAAAGTGTCTTCGCGCAGGGCTTGGCTGACCGCATCGGCGCTGATCAAGCCATCGGCGTCCGGCACCAGATAGGTGACAGCCACGCCGGCTTCCTGCAATTGCCGCGCGGTATCCAGCGTGGCTTTGTGTTCGATTTGGCTGGTGATGATATGCCCACCCGCCACACCTCGCGCCTGGGCCACACCCTTGATCGCAAGGTTGTTGGACTCGGTGGCACCAGAGGTCCAGACGATCTGCTCCGGCTGCGCGCCGACCAATTCAGCCACCTGGCGACGCGCCTGTTCAACCGTTTGCCGGGCCGCCTGGCCGAACGCATGGGAACTGGACGCTGGGTTACCAAAGTTGGCGTTGAAACCCAGGCACTCGACCATCACCTGGATGACCCGCTCGTCCACCGGGGTGGTGGCGGCGTAGTCGAAATACAGCGGACGTTTATTCATGACGTTAGAAGACTCGCAGAGCAGGTTCCCGAGAGGTGCGTCTCAGGGGCATCGACCGGGACAGAGGTCGTCAGGTTTAACCGATCGAATGCCATTAAAAAAGGACCATATGTTGTAAATGTGCGTAGGAACGCTCCTGGAATTGAGCTTAACAGGCTGAAGTCACGCCATGGAAAACAAAAAGCCCGAGGTTCCTTAAGGGAAGCCTCGGGCTTTTTGCCGCTGAGCGCAGGCTCAACTGGGACGACCATGCAACACCACGCTGCGTTCGGCGTTCATTTCGCCTTGGTTATCAAAGCCGTAGGACTTCTGCGGTTGACCCATCAAGGCAGCGCGCTGCTGTTGATAGTCATCAAACGACAGGCCGCGACGACCCAGTGCCTCCAGCGCCAACTGTTGGGTTTCTTCCGCCGTATAAGGGCGCAATTCAGGCGAAGGATGAGTCGCACACCCGGCGAGAACGGAGGTGACAAGCAATAAGGCAACAACAAGGAATCGGTTCATGGCGGCGGCTCTGCAAAGTGGGGTTCAAGTCAATGAACACAGGCTACTCCCGCCCCTGCGCAGTGAAAAATCACCTCCCGTGATAGTCGCTATCAACCGCCAAGGCACCTTCGATAGCGCAGAATGTATATTTCTAAAACATATATAAATATGGAAATCCGTTCGTTTACGGAATAACAAGAACCCTCTATAAATGGCTTCACGCAAACCACACTGTTCGTCACGCAACTGTTTCCCTGGCAACAGCCATTCAACAAATAAACAGGCAGACAACAGCAGCACTTTTCAGCAGTGAGCCTGCAACCCACGCCGTTCAAGGCCTGCACCCGTTGGTACAGCTCTTGCTCAACCCGTTGCACTACCCCTGCTATGAACCACTGCTGAAAAAGGAACTGTCCATGACCCGTCCCCTGAATGTCGTCGCCCTCTCCGGCGGCACCTGGCGCCCGTCTCGCACCTTGGTGCTGACCCAGGCCGTATTGGCCGAGCTGGCCACTTTGCTGCCAATCCAAACCACGCTAATCGAACTGGGCGACATCGCCCGGCCACTGGGCGGTGCTCTGTCGCGCGATGAACTACCCGCAGAAGTCGAGGCCCAACTGTTGGCCATTGAACAGGCCGACCTGCTGATCGTCGCTGCCCCGGTCTATCGCGGGTCCTACCCGGGCCTGCTCAAGCACCTGTTTGACTTGGTGGGCCTGAACGCACTGATTAACACGCCAGTGTTGCTGGCCGCCACCGGGGGCAGCGAGCGCCATGCACTGGTCCTCGATCACCAACTGCGCCCGCTGTTCAGCTTCTTCCAAGCCTTGACCTTGCCGATCGGCGTATACGCCACCGAAGCCGACTTCACCGACTACCAAATAACCAGCGACTTGTTAAAAGCCCGTATTCAACTGGCGGCAGAACGCGCAGCACCTTTGTTTACTGCGCACTCCCCTTCTCTGCTGAAAATCGCATAAGGACTTGTCATGGATGTTTTCTGGTTTCTGCCCACCCATGGCGACGGTCATTACTTGGGCACCACCCAAGGTGCACGGCCGGTCACCCTCAACTATCTGAAGCAAGTCGCCCAAGCGGCTGACAGCCTGGGTTACCACGGTGTGTTGATTCCTACCGGGCGCTCGTGCGAAGACTCCTGGGTCATCGCCTCGGCATTGGTGCCATTGACCGAGCGTCTGCGTTACCTGGTGGCGATTCGCCCGGGCATCATTTCGCCCACGGTGTCTGCGCGCATGGCGGCGACCTTGGATCGCCTGTCCAATGGCCGTTTGCTGATCAACGTGGTGACCGGCGGCGACCCCGATGAAAACCGGGGCGATGGCAGTTTCCTCGACCACAGCGAGCGCTACGAAGTCTCCGACGAATTTCTCAAGATCTGGCGTCGCGTGTTGCAGGGCGAATCGGTAGATTTCGAAGGCAAACACCTGCGGGTACAAAATGCCAAGGCCCTTTACCCACCCGTGCAGAAGCCTTATCCACCGCTGTACTTCGGCGGTTCTTCGGACGCCGCTCACGACTTGGCCGCTGAACAGGTGGACGTGTACCTGACCTGGGGCGAGCCACCCGCCGCCGTCGCGGAAAAACTCGCGGACGTGCGTGAACGCGCCGCCCGACACGGCCGTACCGTGAAGTTCGGCATTCGGTTACATGTGATCGTGCGCGAAACCGAAGAAGACGCCTGGAAAGCCGCCGACAAACTGATCGAGCACATCAGCGACGAAACCATCGCTGCTGCGCAAACATCCTTCTCGCGTTTTGATTCCGAGGGCCAGCGCCGCATGGCCGCCCTGCACGACGGGCGCCGCGACAACCTGGAGATCGCCCCCAACCTGTGGGCTGGCGTAGGCCTGGTACGTGGCGGTGCGGGTACCGCGCTGGTGGGCAACCCGCAACAAGTGGCGGAGCGCATCAAGGAATACGCCGATCTTGGGATCGAGAGCTTCATCTTCTCCGGCTACCCACACCTGGAAGAGGCCTATCGCTTTGCCGAGCTGGTGTTCCCGCTGCTGCCGGAACCCTATGCCAGCCTTGCCGGCCGTGGCATCACCAACCTCACCGGCCCGTTTGGCGAAATGATTGCCAACGATGTATTGCCCGCCAAGGCCTGAAATGGATGAGGTCTGCTTTTTATGGGAGCGGGCCTTCATTGCCAAATCGATATCGAGGAACATCGTGTGACAGCCAAACCCCACAGCGTCCTGCCCTCCCCCTTGCAGACCGCCAAACTGCTGGCCGCCGAATTCGCCCTCACCGCTGTCGAACGCGACGAGCGCGGTGGCACGCCTAAAGCCGAACGCGACGCCCTGCGCCAAAGCGGCTTGCTGGCCTTGAGCATCCCCACCCAGTACGGCGGCCTCGGCGCACGCTGGAGCGATACCCTCGGCATCGTGCGTGAGTTCGCCAAGGTCGACAGTTCCATCGCCCACGTCTTCGGTTTCCATCACCTGATGCTTGCCACGGTGCGTCTGTTTTCGCGCCCGGACCAATGGCAACCCTGGTACGAACAAACCGCACGCAAAAACTGGTTTTGGGGCAACGCCCTCAACCCGCTGGACACCCGCACCGTGGTCAAGGATTTCGGCGGCTGGCGCGAGTTCTCAGGCAAGAAGAGCTTCTGCTCCGGCGCCAGCGACTCGGAGATGCTGATCGCTTCGGCGGTGGATGAAACCGCCGGCGGCAAACTGCTGATCGCCGCGATCCCCAGCGGCCGCAGCGGCATCACCCTGCACAACGACTGGAACAATATGGGCCAGCGCCAGACCGACAGCGGCAGCGCCAGCTTCGAACGGGTGCGCGTCGAGGAATCGGAATTGCTGCTCGATCCCGGCCCGCTGAGCACGCCCTTCGCCTGCCTACGCCCACTGATCGCACAGTTAACCTTTACGCATATGTTTCTCGGGATTGCCGAAGGCGCCTTTGAAGAAGCGCGCAACTACACCCTGACTGAAACCCGCGCCTGGCATAAATCCTCCGCCGACGATGTACGCAATGACCCGTACGTATTGCAGCACTACGGCGATTTCTGGGTGGCGTTGGAAGGCGTGCGTCTCTTGGTTGAGCGTGCCGCCGATTTGCTCGACCAGGCCTGGGCCAAGGGCCCCGCTCTGAGTGAGCACGAACGCGGCCAACTGGCGATCGCCATCGCCACCGCCAAGGTCGCCGCCACGCGCCAGGGCCTGGATTTATGCAGCCGCCTGTTCGAAGTCACGGGCGCACGCTCCACCCACGCCTCGCTACGCCTGGACCGCCATTGGCGCAACCTGCGCACGCAAACCCTGCACGACCCGGTGGACTACAAACGCCACGAGCTAGGGGATTGGGCGTTGAACCAGTCCCTGCCGATCCCTACGTTCTATTCCTAAGAAGAGGTGCCCATGCAGCTTTTAACCCTACCGCCCTCGCCCGCCCTTGCGACCTCGATCCGCGCCACGGCCCAGGTGTTTGAAGACCCCAAATCCCAAGCGCTGCTCGATCACATCCAGCAAGTGGCGCCCAGCGAAGCCAGCGTGCTGATCATCGGCGAGACCGGCACCGGTAAGGAGCTGGTGGCGCGGCACATCCATAACCTCAGTGCACGGCGCAACCGACCCTTCGTGGCCGTGAACTGCGGGGCGTTCTCTGAGTCCCTGGTGGAAGCGGAACTGTTCGGCCATGAAAAAGGCGCCTTTACCGGCGCCCTCAGCGCCAAGGCAGGTTGGTTCGAAGAGGCCGACGGCGGCACCCTGTTCCTGGATGAAATCGGCGACTTGCCCATGGCGATCCAGGTCAAGTTGCTGCGCGTCCTACAGGAGCGCGAAGTGGTGCGCCTGGGTTCGCGTAAGAGCATTCCGATTGATGTGCGCGTATTGGCCGCGACCAACGTACAACTGGAAAAGGCCATCAACGCAGGGCACTTTCGCGAAGACCTCTACTACCGGCTTGATGTGGTCAGCCTGGAACTCAGCCCACTGCGCGACCGGCCAGGCGATGTCCTGCCGCTGACCCGGCACTTTATCGACGCCTACAGCCAGCGCCTGGGCTACGGGCCGATTACCATCAGCCGCGAGGCCGAGCATAAGCTCAAGAGCTACAGCTGGCCGGGCAATATTCGCGAACTGGAAAACGTGATTCATCACACCTTGCTGATTTGCCGCAACGGCGTGATCGAACGGGACGACTTGCGCCTATCGAACATGCGCATCGAGCGTCAGGACGATAGCCAGCATAGCACCGACAACAGCGCCGAAGCCTTGCTTGCGCGCGCGTTCCAAAAGCTGTTCGAAGAGCAAGCCGGCGCGCTCCACGAAAAAGTCGAGGACGCGCTGCTGCGTGCCGCCTACCGTTTCAGCCATTACAACCAGGTACACACCGCCAACCTGCTGGGCTTGAGCCGCAACGTTACGCGCACCCGCCTGATCAAGATCGGCGAGCTGGCGGTGAACAAGCGTCGGCCAGGCGAAAACCTGCAAGGCGAGCGCATGCTGCATCTATCCATTTAGACGGCAGTGCAATGCGTTGTCATGGCTGCGCTCGAAACTGCGCAGCACCTGGAATGAACCGAAAGTCACGGCCGTGGCCTGGTGGGCGCGAATCAGCGTCCAAAAATCTTCCTTGCCTTGCTCAAAGCACCGGAACGCGGCCTCGCCATCCTCGCGGGACTGCCATTGCAGGTAATTGAGTACCCGTCGCCCGTCGTCGCTGACCTGCACGCTCGCACTCAAGAAGCCACGATGGTCCAGCGCCAAGCGCTCGCTTTGGGTCGACAGCGCCGTCACCAGGGCGATTTGCTGCTGGGGCTCGATCTGGAATTCGATCAGTTGAGTGAAGCTGCGATTCTTCTCTGATACCTGCATGAACACTCCCCTTCCTACTGTAGGCAAAATCTTGCGATCCGATGCCACGCAGGGTAAAACCTCTAGTTAAGTCAAGGTCAAGCGTTGTTTTGGAGTTTTCATGCTCAACAAAGAACTCACCGTTGGCCAACTGGCCGCCCGTAGTGGCGTGGCAGTCACGGCCCTGCACTTCTATGAAACCAAGGGGCTGATCAAGAGCAATCGCAATGCGGGCAATCAGCGGCGTTACCCACGGGATGTATTGCGGCGGGTGGTGGTGATCAAGATTGCCCAACGCTTGGGGATCCCGTTGGCGACCATCGGCGAGGCATTACAGGCACTGCCGGCTGGGCGCACGCCGACCGCCAAGGACTGGGAGCGTTTGTCGGCGTTGTGGCGGGAGGATCTGGATGAACGCATCAATAAGTTGATGCTGCTGCGGGACAAGCTCAATGGCTGTATCGGGTGTGGGTGTTTGTCGATGGAGGCGTGCCCGCTGCGTAATCAGGATGATCAACTCGGTGAGCGCGGCCCGGGGGCCCAATTGCTGGAGCCCACGGCACAATCCTGAACTGAACGCAGGGTAAATGTGGGAGTGAGCTTGCTCCCACCTTTTGATCTTCAATAGCTGAAAGATCGCGGCAAGTGCGCCACCTCCACACTTTATGAACACTGCTTCCACACTTTCCCCCTTGTCCCGGGCGCCGGGGGATTCCAGGATGCAGGCAGTCATCATCAGGAGTCGTCCCATGTTCGCCGGTTTCCAAAAAGACCACTGCCACGTCAATGGCATCAGCATCAGCTACCGCAAAGGTGGTTCGGGGCCCGGCCTGCTCCTGCTGCACGGGCACCCGCAGACCCACGTGATCTGGCACAAGATCGCCGAACAACTGACCGAGCACTTCACTGTGGTTGCCGCCGACCTGCGGGGTTACGGCGACAGCAGCAAGCCGCCGGCCAATGACCATCACACCAACTATTCCAAACGGGAAATGGCCCGGGACGGCGTCGAGTTGATGCAAGCCCTGGGGTTTGACACGTTCTCGGTGCTGGCCCATGACCGTGGCGCCCGTGTGGCTCATCGCCTGGCCTTGGACCACCCCGCTGCCGTGCAACGCATGGTGCTGCTGGATATCGCGCCTACCCTCTCGATGTACGCGCAAACCGACGAAGCGTTTGCCCGCGCCTACTGGCACTGGTTCTTCCTGATCCGCCCGGCGCCGTTGCCGGAAGCCTTGATCGAGGGCAACCCCGAGCTGTACCTGCGCAGTGTGATGGGCAGCCGTAGCGCCGGGCTCAAGCCGTTCACCGACGAAGCGTTTGCCGAATACCTGCGCTGCCTGAAGCTGCCAGGCGCCGCTACCGGCATCTGCGAAGACTACCGCGCGGCCGCCGGTATAGACCTTGAACACGACCAGGCGGATATCGACGCCGGCAACCACCTCAATCTGCCGTTGCTGGTGATGTGGGGCGCCGAAGGCACCGTGGGTCGCTGTTTCGAGCCCCTCAAGGAGTGGCAGAAAGTCGCCACCGATGTACGGGGCAAAGCCCTGCCGGCTGGCCACTACCTCGCCGAAGAAGTGCCCGAGCTGTTGTTGGATGAAGTCCTGACCTTCCTGCGCTGAGTGCTATTCTGGCGACTCATGCCGCCAGCCCTGTCTCTGATGAACAACAAGAAAGATAGCGTGCCCCTGCCCGAAGACCTGCGGGTGTTCCTGACCGTGATCCGCAAGGCCGGCTTCGCTGCGGCCGCCGATGAGCTGGGGCTGTCGCCGGCTTATGTCAGCAAGCGCATCCAGATCCTCGAAACCACCCTGGCCACCCGCCTGCTGCATCGCACCAGCCGGCGCGTCGCCCTGACCGAAGACGGTGAGCGGGTGCAGCGTTGGGCCGTGCGCATTCTTGAAGACTTTCAGCAACTGTCCGATGAGCTATCCGACGCCCACGACAGCCCGCGCGGGCACCTGCATCTGTGCAGCAGCTTTGGCTTCGGGCGCAATCATGTGGCCCCGGCCCTGTCGTTGCTGGCGCAGCAATACCCGGACCTGGACATCCGCCTGGACGTGTTCGACCGCATCGTGGATATCGTCAACGAAGGGTTTGACCTGGAGATCCGCGTCGGCGATGACATCCCCGGCCAGCACATTGGCCGACAACTGGTGAGCAATCGCCGAGTACTGTGTGCCGCCCCCGCTTACCTGGAACGGCGCGGCACACCGCAGCAGTTGAGCGACCTTACGCAGCACGACTGCTTGGTAATCAAGGAGCGTGACAATGGGTTTGGCATCTGGGACCTGGAGCGCGAAGGCGCCGCAGAAAGCGTGCGCGTACGCGGGCCGCTTTCATCGAACAATGGCGAGATCGTGTTGCAGTGGGCGTTGGATGGGCGCGGCATATTGCTGCGCTCGATGTGGGATGTGAAACCATTGCTGGAGCAAGGCAAGTTGGTGCAGGTGCTGCATGGCTACACCCAGAGCGCCAATGTGTGGGCGGTGTACCCGACGCGACTGGCGCACTCCGGGAAGCTGCGAGCGTGTGTGGAGTTTTTGCAGGGCCATTTCAAGGGACTGTCGATTTAACAGCAGTGTTGATCTGCAAACCCAATCAAAAATGTGGGAGGGGGCTTGCTCCCGATTGCGGTGAGTCAGCTACCGATAAGCTGACTGTCACACTGCCATCGGGGGCAAGCCCCCTCCCACATTTTGTGCTGCGGTGTGTCAGCTGAGCCAGGGGTTGGCTTGAAGATGCTTAAGTTCGAACGCCCTGATTTGCTCACTGCGCTGCAACGTGCTGCCAATCGCATCCAGCCCCAGCAATAACGCCGTCTTGCGAAGGGTATCGATCTGAAAAGGGATCACCTCGCCATCGGCCAAACGAACCACCTGGGTTTCCAGGTCCACACTGATCTGCGCCTGCTCCGGCTGGCTCACGGTCTGCCCCAGTTTCTGCAACACCGCCTCTTCCAACGTAATCAACAGCACCCCATTACGCTGGCAATTGTCATAAAAGATCCCGGCAAAACTGCTGCCGATCAGCGCCCGGATGCCCATCTGCTTCAAGCCCCACACTGCGTGCTCGCGGCTGGAACCGCAGCCGAAGTTCGGCCCCACCACCAAAAAGGTCGCATCCTGCCAGGCCGGTTGGTTCAACACGAACCCGGGGTTGGGTTCACCGTTGGGCAAAAAGCGCAGATCGAAAAACAACCCGCGGTCCAGGCCACTGCGGTCGATGCCCCTGAGAAACTGCTTGGGCATGATCACGTCGGTGTCGATATTGGCCGCCAGCATCGGCGCAGCCTTGCCGGTGATTAGGGTAAAGGGTTGCAGGCTCATGGGCGGTCTCCTAAGTGGCGGATGTCGGTCAGCCGGCCCGTGATTGCCGCAGCAGCGACCATTGCCGGGCTCATCAGGTGAGTGCGCGCGCCCGCGCCCTGGCGCCCTTCGAAATTGCGGTTGGTGCTGGACGCGCAACGGTCGCCGGGTGCCAGCACATCGTCGTTCATCGCCAGGCACATCGAGCAGCCTGACTGGCGCCATTCAAAGCCTGCGTCGATAAAGATCGCCGCCAGCCCTTCGGCTTCGGCCTGATCACGCACTTCGGTGGAGCCCGGCACGATCATCGCCCGTACGTGTTCGGCCACGCGTTTACCGCGCACCACACTGGCAGCGTCGCGCAGGTCTTCGATGCGGGCATTGGTGCAAGAGCCGATAAACGCATGGCTGATGACGATATCCCTCAGCTCCATGCCAGCTTCCAGGCCCATGTAGTTGAGGGCGCGGCGCATGTCCTGACGCAGGATCAGGTCGCTGATGGCCTGCGGGTCAGGCACGCGGGCGCCAATCGGTGCAGCCTGATCGGGGCTGGTACCCCAGGTGACCATGGGTTCCAGGATGGTAGCGTCGAGGTGGACTTCGCGGTCGAACACCGCACCGGCATCCGAATACAGCCGGCGCCAGCCCACCAGTGCTTGTTCCCACAGCTCGCCCTTGGGCGCACGAGGCTTACCCTTGAGGTAGGCGAAGACTTTTTCATCCGGTGCCATAAAGGCTCCACGCGCACCGGCTTCCACCGCCATATTGCAGATGGTCATGCGCGCCTCGACGCTCAGCGCATCAACCGTAGAACCACAGAACTCTATGGCATACCCGGTCGCACCGGAGGCGCCGATCTTGCCGATCAGCGCCATGATCACATCCTTGGAGGTCACGCCCGCGGCCAGCACGCCATCCACCGTCACACGCAAGGTTTTCAGACGCTTGTAGACCAGGGTCTGTGAGGCCAGTAGGTGTTCGATTTCAGAGGTACCGATGCCAAAACCGAACGCCCCCAAGGCGCCATAGGTGGTGGTGTGACTGTCACCGGCAGCGATCACCATGCCCGGCAGGATAAACCCCTGCTCCGGGGCGATGACGTGTTCGATGCCTTGGCGCTTATCGAGGATGTCCAGCAGCTCAATGCCGAAGTCCCGGCAGTTTTCCGCCAGGTACGACACTTGCCGCGCTCCGCCTGCATCAGGCATCGCCGCAATACGCTCGGGGGTGGTGGGGTTGACGTGGTCCACCACCGCCAGCGCCGTGCCCGGTCGCCATACGGGTCGGCCCGCCTCCCGCAGACCGCTGAATGCCTGCGGGCTGGTGTATTCATTGATGACCTGCCGGTCTATATAAAGAAGCACATGACCCTGGTCATCCAGGGGGCACACCGTGTGGGAGTCAATGTGTTTGTCGTAGAGGGTTCTGGCGGTGATTTTTTGCGGATTCATTGTTGTAGGCGCTCACGCAACGGTTTGAACCCATCCTACCCAGCCCTTGCGCGCCATCAATGGCGCAGAAGTGATGACTTGGAACATGTTTCGTGTTCGATCGAGGCCATAAAGTGGCCGGAATGTGAATCTGAAACATTTTCTTTCATTTATAGGTTAGGGATTTCTCATTCTCATCCGTCTTAATTTAAATACAGCCCGTCGCGTCAGCAAAAGCTACGACCGGCCTTTTCCGGGCCTCCATTGCCCCCCTCCGATCAAGACCCTCATTCACATGTCGAAGAAGTCACGCTCAAAACTCTGGTTTCTCGTACACAGCTGGCTGGCATTACCCATCTGGTTCTTTGTACTGATCGTCTGCGTCACCGGCACCCTGGCGGTGGTCAGCCAGGAGATCGTCTGGCTGGCCAACCCGGATATCCGTGCGAGCAAACCGTCGGACGATGCCGAACCGCTGAGCTATGACCAGATCATTGCGGCCATCAAGCGCGACGAACCCCAGGTGTTTGTCCAATCGATCAGCCGCCCTGACGAATCGCATTTCGCCCTCAGTGTCGACCTCAGTTACCCCGACGGGCGATCCGTAGAAGTCTACGTAAACCCCTATACCGGGACGATCCAGGGCATCAGCCCGTCCTTCAACTTCCAGCAATTCACCCGCGCCCTTCATGGCTGGTGGCTCGTGCCGTTCACCAATGGCTACAGCTGGGGTTGGTACCTGGTGTCGCTGCTGGGCTTGCCACTGCTGGCGTCGCTGGTGACTGGGCTTGTGGTCTACAAGAAGTTCTGGAAGGGCTTCCTGCGCCCCACCTTGCGTGTACGCCACGGCGCGCGGATCTTCTGGGGCGACTTCCACCGCTTGAGCGGCATCTGGTCAATCTGGTTTATCGCGGTGATCTCCATCACAGGCACGTGGTTTTTGATCCAGGCGATCTTGGGCGACAACCAGATTTCGATTTCCAGTGAACCCGTCGTCCCGGTCATCGCCCGGGAAAAAGTGCCGACTTCGGCACCGGGCGTGCCGGCACCCATGATCCCTGTAGATGAAGCCATCAAGATTGCAACCCAACGCATCCCCGGTCTTGAAGCGAGCTTCGTGAGCCTGCCCCTCAATGCCTATAGCCACTTGCAGATCGGCGGGCGCGGTTGGTACCCACTGATGTTCCAAACCGCGCAAATCAACCCGTATGACGGCGAAGTGGCCTCTGCCCACCTGCTGGGCGATCGTTCCAAGCTGGAATTCGTCACCGAATCCATGCGCCCCTTGCACACCGGTGACTTCGGCGGGCTGTGGATCAAGTTGATCTGGGCATTCTTTGGCCTGGTCCTGAGCATGATGGTGCTGAGTGGCCTATTGATCTGGACCAAACGCACTGCGCTGGCCACCCTCAATGCCCTCAAGCGCGAGGCCAAGACCCAACGCAAACAAATCGCCACCCCGGTCATGCAGGCAGAAACCTCGGAGGCTACCCAATGAGCAAGGTTGTCGCAGCTGCACCCCCCTCGCCCCTGCGGGCCTTTTGGCTGAAATGGCGCTTCCACATCAATATCCTGCTACTGCTGGTGCCCTTGGGCTTTATGCCCAAGTACTTTGCCGATGCTGCGCTGTTTCGCGGTGACACCGGCATCGGCGAGCGCGTGGCCGGTGAAGTACAGG
This sequence comes from Pseudomonas viridiflava, assembly GCF_900583165.1. Taxonomy (GTDB): domain Bacteria; phylum Pseudomonadota; class Gammaproteobacteria; order Pseudomonadales; family Pseudomonadaceae; genus Aquipseudomonas. Next base: position 16,602 of record NZ_UTKY01000100.1, read on the forward strand.
TCGGGCCCTGGAGCCTGACCCTCGCCGAGTTCCGCAATGAAGGCCCACGCCCCGACCCAGCCGGCCCTATGAAATTCTTCAACGCGGCCCTATGCGCGACCTGCGGCGATCAGGTCAAGGCCACCTACCTGCGTATCGGCAAACCGCGCAGTCTGCGCGCCGCCGGAGTGATCTTCTTCGGCACGCCGTATCGCATGGGCGCCGCCTTGCCCGTGCCGGTCAATACACCGGCCAACGCCGAAATCTGGGTCACCATGGAAGGCTGGGACGGCACTATGCACCAGGGTTCCATCCCGCTGAGCCAAGCCTCGCCCGCCACTATTGCCTGGCTGAACAAGCAAGGAGTTAAACCATGACTTTGATGCGCCTGACGCGCGCCTGCGCCGTCCTGTTGATTGGCGCCGGTTTCAGTACCGTTGCCCTGGCCCACAACCCGATGTGCGAATGCAAGGAAATCCCTGGCGAGCAGATCCAGTGCACCGGCGGTTTCTCCGACGGCAGCGGCGCCCCCGGCGTGACCCTGGATGTGATCGGCTACGACGAAACCATCCTGGTGCCCGGCAAGCTGGGCCAGGACTCGACCCTGACGTTCAAGAAACCGTCCGCCGAGTTCTATGTGCTGTTTGATGCCGGCCCCGGCCACGTGGTGGAAATCGACCAAGCGGACATCCAGCCGCAATGAGTACCACACAGGTTGTACGCCCCGCCGGTGCCGGTCACGAAACCCTCTACGTCTTGCTGCTGTGCCTGATCATCCTGGCGGTGGCCGGTTCGGTCATCGCGATGCACGGCGAAACCCAGGAAGTCGCCGCGGTGCCCAGCCACCAACTGGATGCCCGCCGCGACCTGAGCGCCGCTGAGCAAGGGATTTACGCTGACCTGCGGGTGACCCTGGATGAAATCCACTTGCTGCAGCAGGAACAAAGCACCCTGCCCACCCCCGAGCAACTGGCCGAAGAAGGTTTTGCACCGTTCGCCCAGGATGCCAGCTCGGTCAGCCGCGGCGATCACCGCTGGCAGGTGCTCGCACCCGCGACCTATTTGGGCGTGAGCCAGGCGCCTGCCACCAGCGGGTCGATGCTGATGCGCGTGCACGGTGCCGAGCCGGATATCTGGCTCAACCGCAGCGCCAACCTGGCCGCCCCCTCCGACCTCTCTGACCAGGCGCTGATTGCAGCGGGCTGGCAGCAGGTGGTTGCGCAATTCGATGCCGGCGTGACCCGCCAGCACCGTCACTGAACGAGAAGACCGATTGCCCATGTCTAAACCATCTCCCCTGTTGCGCCTGTTGCTGGTCGGTTTGTTCAGCCTGATGCTCGCCCCACTGGCAAACGCCGAGGCAGCCAAGCGCTTGCGTATCGGCATCACCCTGCACCCCTACTACAGCTACGTGAGCAACATCGTCGGCGACAAGGCCGAAGTCGTGCCGCTGATTCCCGCCGGCTTCAACCCGCACGCCTACGAGCCACGCGCCGACGACATCAAGCGCATCGGCAGCCTGGATGTAATCGTGCTCAACGGCGTCGGCCACGATGATTTCGCCGACCGCATGATCGCCACCAGCGAGCGCCCGGACATCCCGGTGATCGAAGCCAACGCCAACGTGCCGCTGCTAGCCGCCACCGGCAACGCCGCACGCGGCGCAGGGAAGGTGGTCAACCCGCATACCTTCCTGTCGATCAGCGCCTCGATTGCCCAGGTCAACAATATCGCCCGCGAGCTGGGCAAGCTCGACCCAGACAACGCCAAGACCTACACCCAGAACGCCCGCGCCTACGGCAAACGCCTGCGCCAGATGCGTGCCGATGCCTTGGCCAAGCTGACCAGCGCCCCCAACCCGGACTTGCGCGTCGCCACCGTACACGCGGCGTATGACTACCTGCTGCGCGAATTCGGCCTGGAAGTCACCGCCGTGGTCGAACCGGCCCACGGTATCGAGCCCAGCCCGAGCCAGCTGAAAAAGACCATTGATGAACTTCGCGCCCTGGACGTGAAAGTGATCTTCTCGGAGATGGACTTCCCGTCCACCTACGTCGAGACCATCCAGCGTGAATCCGGGGTCAAGCTGTACCCGCTGTCGCATATCTCCTATGGCGAATACAGCCCTGAAAAGTACGAAGTGGAAATGACCGGCAACCTCAACACCGTGGTCCGGGCGATCCAGGAGTCGGGGGCATGACGGCGGCAGAACAATTGAAAGTGGCCAGCATTGGCCCGACGATCGAGTTCGACAAGGTGTGCCTGACCCTGGGCCGCACGGTGATCCTCGACGGTGTGAGTTTCCAGGTTGAGCCCGGCAGCATCCACGCACTGGTCGGCCCCAACGGCGGCGGTAAAAGCTCGCTGATCAAAACGTTGTTGGGCCAAACACCGCACCAGGGGCAATTGCGCCTGCAATGGCCGAACACAGTGGGCACCATCGGTTATGTACCCCAGGCGTTGGAGTTCGACCGGGGTCTGCCGATGACCGTGGATGACTTCATGGCTGCCATGTGCCAGCGGCGCCCGGCCTTTCTCGGCCTGTCCAAGCATTACGCCGGCGCCATTGGCGATGCCCTTGAACGTGTGGGCATGCAGGACAAGCGCAAGCGCCGTATGGGCGCGCTGTCTGGTGGTGAACGCCAGCGTGTGCTGCTGGCCCAGGGCTTGATTCCCGCACCGCACTTGCTGGTGTTGGACGAACCGATGTCAGCCCTCGATGAAGCCGGCATCCAGGTGTTCGAGCGCCTGCTCAGTGACTGGCGCCTGGCCGGCATCACCGTGTTGTGGATCGAACACGACCTGGAGGCCGTCGGGCGTCTGGCCGACCGCGTCACCGGCCTGAACCGCCGCGTGCTGTTCGATGCCACGCCGAAAGAAGCACTGACCCCAGATCGCCTGCTGACCCTGTTTTCTACCCACCCTCGGAGCCCGGCGCAATGAGTTATGAAGCGTTTCGCTTGATGGTCCAGGGCTGGGCCTCTTCCGGGTATCTGCCGGAAGCGCTGGCCTATGGATTTGTAGTCAATGCCCTGCTCGCCGGTTTGTTGATCGGGCCGGTGCTGGGCGGCTTGGGCACGTTGGTGGTGGTCAAGCGCTTTGCGTTTTTCTCCGAGGCGGTCGGCCATGCCGCACTGACCGGCGTAGCCGTGGGTATTCTGTTGGGTGAACCCTACACCGGACCTTACGGCGCCCTGTTCGGTTACTGCCTGCTGTTCGGCATCCTGCTCAACTACCTGCGCAACCGCACGGGCCTGGCGCCGGATACCTTGATCGGCGTGTTTCTCTCGGTATCCCTGGCATTGGGTGCGAGCTTGCTGCTGATCCTGGCGGGCAAGATCAACGTACACATCCTTGAAAACGTACTGTTCGGTTCGGTACTGACGGTCAACGGCAATGACCTGCTGGTGCTGGCGGTTGTCGGCTCGCTGGTGATGGCCTTGGCGCTGCCGCTGTACAACCGCATCATGCTCGCCAGCTTCAACCCGCAACTGGCGGCGGTGCGTGGCGTGGCGGTGAAGACCCTGGATTACCTGTTCGTGATTCTGGTGACGCTGATCACTGTGGCGGCGGTCAAGGTCATCGGCGCGATCCTTGTGGGTGCACTGCTGGTGATCCCGGCGGCGGCGGCGCGGCTGTTGAGCCAGTCGCTCAAGGGCTTCTTCTGGGTGTCAGTGGTGATTGCCACCGTGAGCACCCTGTGCGGCATCCTGCTGCCGATCATCTTCGACCTGCCTATCCCATCCGGTGCCGCGATCATTCTGATGGCCGGTATCGCCTTTGCCTTCGCCGCCATCGCACGCGGCATTGTGCCCAGTCTCAAAGGGAATATTGGATGATGCGCCCTGTTTTTCGACCATTGGCCTTGGCCATCGCTTGCTTGATCACGACCTCCGCGCTGGCGGCTGTCGACGGCTTCGACACCAAGGACTTCAAAGCCAATCACGGCCTGGGCCATGCTGCCCTGACCAACGCGAAGAAACCGATAAAAGTGCTGGCCTCGCTGCCGATCACCTATGGCTTGGCCGAGGTGTTGCTCAAGGGCACCGATGTGCAACTTGAACGTGCTGCACCGGCCAACTTGCCCGGCTCACGCCAAGTGTCCTACTTCACCGGCCGTGGTGCACCGGCGCTCGGCAAGTTGGCAGTGGAAGCCGACGCCGCCATCGGCCTGCGCTCCCTGTGGGCCGACGACCCGCTGTACCCGGTGGCGCGCCGCAGCAATATCCGTATCGTCGAAGTGGACGCCGCACGCCCGGTGGACGGCGGCTTGCCGGGCATCGCCGTACAGCCTGGCGTCGCCGATGGCTTGAACAGCCAGCCGTGGCAGTCGAGCAACAACATGGGGCGCATGGCTGATGTGCTCGCTGCCGACCTGGGTCGCCTGGCGCCCAACGCCAAGCCAAAGATCGACGCCAACCTCGCCGCGCTCAAGCAACGCCTGCTCAAACTCACCGCCGACAGCGAAGCGCGCCTGGCTAAAGCCGACAACCTTACGGTCGTCAGCTTGAGCGATCACTTCGCTTATCTGGTCAGCAGCTTGAACCTGGAAGTGGTCAGCACCGATGCCCGGCCTGATGCCGATTGGACGTCTGAGGATTTGCACAAGCTCAGCACCGAGCTTAAAGACAACGACGTGGCCGTGGTGCTGCATCACCGCCAACCGAGTGAGGCCGTGAAGACGGCGGTGACGGCGGGCGGCGCGCAATTGCTGGTGTTGAACGTTGACGGCGCTGAACCGGTGGCTGAGCTGGAGACCAATGTGGATCAGGTGATTAAGGCCCTGAGCCCATGACATCAACACCGACATGGATCGCATCATGCCGCCAGAACTCCAGGTCGCAGTCGATCAAGCGTTGGTGCTGATCATAATTGACCCGGGCGATGCGCAAGCCCGGGCTGCCCACCGACACCCGCAGTGCAGCGGCAGCCTCCACCGGCAGTGACGTCGGCACGATTTCAAAGCGCACCCGCCCGTAGTGCAAGTCGTACTGGCGCGCGTACAGCTCGGTCATCGACTGGTTCAGGTCGCACGCCAGAATCTCCGGAAAGTACTGCGGGTTCAGGTAGTGCTCCACATACAGCACCAGCCGACCATCAATGCGTCGGCCTCGACAGATTTGGATCACGCTAGACAACGCCGGCAACTGCAACCACGCACACACCGCCGCCGACGCCGGTTGCAGCCGCGCCGAGATCACTTCGGTGGAGGCCACCCGCCCTTGGTCGCTGACCATCGCGTGAAAGTGGCTGCGCTGCATCAGGTTGTAGGCCAGCCGGGGCGGTGAAACAAACCAGCCGCGACGCTCCTCGCGGTAGATCTGGCCTTGGGACTCAAGCTGTAGCAAGGCTTCGCGCACGGTGATTCGAGTGGTACCAAACAACTCGCTGAGCTTGCGCTCGGCGGGCAGTTTGCTGGCCGGCGGCAACAGGCCGTGGTCAATCTGCTCTTGCAGTGCCAGCCCGATGGATGTCACCGCCTTGATTGCCTCATCGCGCATCAACGTTACCTATCTGGACTAGACCAGCACCGATCAGGTGCACAAACCGCTCGATCATTGGGCTTGCGCTGCAGCGTGCCAGCGTAGGCATTGCAGATGACCGACAGATGACAACCCCTGTCGCCCCCTTGCAGCACACCCTGCAATACATCGGCCAAGTCCAATCAATGCGGGCACTTGAGCATGGTCTACGCTCACTCTGCGACACGTGGGGCCAGCGATATAAAAACGACATCGACACGAAACTGTCATCCCCCGGGCCTAGATTGGCTCAGGTATTGCTGACCTAGACCAACAACACCGCAAACGTCGACATAAAACGCCGCGTTGAACACGCCCATAGGAGCTTCGGATGAAACAGCTTTTCCTGGCATCACTGTTAGGCTCGACCATTGCCATGTGCACCGCCGCCATGGCCGCTGATACCGATCTAAAAACCCTGGAAGCTGCCGCCAAGGCAGAAGGCGCCGTAAACAGCGTCGGCATGCCCGATGACTGGGCCAACTGGAAAGGCACCTGGGAAGACCTGGCCAAGACCTATGGCCTCAAGCACATCGACACCGACATGAGTTCAGCCCAGGAAATCGCCAAGTTCAAGGCGGAAAAAGACAACGCCAGCGCCGATATCGGCGACGTCGGTGCAGCCTTCGGCCCGATCGCGGTGAAGCAGGAAGTCACCCAGCCCTACAAGCCGTCCACCTGGGCCCAGGTACCGGATTGGGCCAAAGACAAAGACGGTCACTGGGCCCTGGCCTACACCGGCACCATCGCGTTTATCGTCAACAAGAAGCTGCTGCACGGTTCCGAAGTGCCAACCAGTTGGGCTGACCTGCAATCGGGCAAATACAAGGTATCTGTGGGTGATGTGAGCACTGCCGCACAGGCGTCCAACGCCGTACTGGCTGCAGCCATCGCCAATAAGGGCGATGAGAAGAACATCGCTCCAGGCCTGCAATTTTTTACCAAGATCGCCCAGCAAGGTCGCCTGTCGCTGTCCAACCCGACCATCGCCACCATGGAAAAAGGCGAAGTCGAAGTGGGCATCGTCTGGGACTTCAACGGCCTGAGCTACAAAGCCAAGATGGCCAACCCGGATGACTACGTGGTGCTGATCCCGTCGGACGGCTCGGTTAAATCCGGCTACACCACCATCATCAACAAATATGCCAAACACCCGAACGCCGCCAAGCTGACCCGCGAATACATCTTCAGCGATGCTGGCCAACTCAACCTGGCGAAGGGCAATGCACGCCCGATCCGTGCTGAAACCGACCTGAAACTGCCAGCCGATATCGCCAAGAACTTGATTCCGGGCGAGCAGTACACCAAGGCCAACCCGCAGCCGATCAAGGATGCCGATGCCTGGGAAGCGACCTCCAAGAAGCTGCCTCAGTTGTGGAACGAGCAGGTCATCGTAGAGATGAAGTAAGGCTGTCGCCCACATTGGAAATCCACTGGAAATCCAATGTGGGAGGGGGCTTGCCCCCGATAGCGGTGTGTCATTCAACACATTCATTGACTGATCCACTGCTATCGGGAGCAAGCCCCCTCCCACACTTGATCCCTGTTTCTGCAGATAAAGAGATTCAAGTCCATCCGTTGCGGAGCGCCTCCCCCCATGAAGCACAACGTCATCCTTGTGGTGCTCGACGGCCTGAACTTCGAGGTTGCCAGGCACGCCATGGGGCACTTGCAGGCCTACGTCGGCGCAGGACGCGCAGCCCTGTACAAACTGGAATGTGAACTGCCCGCCCTGTCCCGCCCGCTGTATGAATGCATCCTCACCGGCGTGCCACCGATCCAGAGCGGTATCGTGCACAACAATGTTTCGCGCCTGTCCACCCAGCTCAGCATTTTCCATTACGCCACCGACGCCGGTCTCACGACAGCGGCGGCGGCCTACCATTGGGTCAGCGAGCTGTATAACCGCACGCCCTTTCTCGCCGCACGGGATCGTCATACCGACGACAAGACCCTGCCGATCCAGCATGGGCATTTCTACTGGAATGACCACTACCCCGATTCCCACCTGTTCGCCGATGCTGAAAGCTTGCGCCTCAAGCACACCCCGGACTTTATGGTGGTGCACCCGATGAACATCGACGACGCCGGCCACAAGCACGGCCTCGACACCCCGCAATACCGCAACAGCGCCCGCTCGGCAGACATCATCCTGGCCGACTACCTGCAAGCCTGGCTCAACGCGGGCTATCAGGTGTTGGTGACCGCCGACCATGGCATGAACAACGACCGTTCCCACAACGGCCTGCTGCCCGAAGAACGTGAAGTGCCGCTGTTTGTCCTCGGCGATGCCTTCAGCCTTGACGCAAAAGCCTCGCCTAAACAGACCGAGCTGTGTGGCACCGTCTGCGAACTGCTGGGCGTGCCCCACGACAAACCTATCTGCCGGGAGCTGTTGAAATGACCCGTGGTAAATGGCTGGCACTCCTGTGCCTGGTGCCGTTCGCGTTGTTCTTTATCGTGTTCGAAATTGCCCCATTGGTGTGGGTGTTGATCAACAGCCTGCAAACCGAAGAAGCCGGCTGGGGCCTGGAAAACTTCACGCGTATCTTCAGCTCGAAGTTCTACCTGCAAGCCATCCAGTTCAGCTTGGAGATCAGCTTCTACTCAAGCATCTTCGGCATCATCATCGCCACGCTGGGCAGCTACTCACTGCGCCGGGTGGATTCGCCGCTGCGCAATTTCGTCACCGCGTTTGCCAACATGACCAGCAACTTTTCCGGTGTACCCCTGGCCTTTGCCTTCATCATTTTGCTGGGGTTCAACGGCAGCATCACCATCATGCTCAAGCAGGCGGGCATCATTGAAGACTTCAACCTCTACTCCAAGACCGGGTTGATCATTCTCTATACCTACTTCCAAATCCCCCTGGGCGTGCTGCTGCTCTACCCGGCTTTCGACGCCTTGCGCGAAGACTGGCGCGAGTCGGCTGCACTGCTGGGTGCGAATGGCTGGCAGTTCTGGCGGCATATCGGCTTGCCAGTGCTCACGCCGGCATTGCTAGGCACCTTTGTGATCCTGGTGGCCAACGCCCTCGGCGCCTATGCCACGGTCTACGCCCTGACCACCGGCAACTTCAACGTGCTGCCGATCCGCATCGCGGGCCTGGTCTCGGGGGATGTGTCACTCGACCCGAACATGGCCAGCGCCCTGGCCGTGGTGCTGGTGGCACTGATGACCGTGGTCACCGTAGTGCATCAACTGCTGCTCAAGAGGAGCTACCATGTCTCGCGCTGAAGCCGGCCCGGCCGCCCTCTACCACCGCATCGTGGTGTGGGTCTTGTTTGCGATCCTGGTGTTGCCGCTGATTGGCACCTTTGTCTATTCGATTGCCAGCAGTTGGTCAGCGACCATTCTGCCCGCGGGTTTCACCGTGAAATGGTACGTACAGCTGTGGGGCGACCCACGCTTTCTGATGGCCTTCGGGCAGTCGTTGCTGGTGTGTGTGGGCGCACTCATCCTGTCGGTGGTCTTGATTCTGCCGCTGCTGTTTGTGGTGCATTACCACTTCCCCCGGCTCGATGCGCTGATGAACATCCTGATCCTGCTGCCCTTTGCAGTGCCGCCTGTGGTGTCGTCGGTGGGGCTGCTGCAACTCTACGGCTCCGGGCCGTTGGCAATGGTGGGCACGCCGTGGATTCTGATCGGCTGCTACTTCACCGTGGCATTGCCGTTCATGTACCGGGCCATTACCAACAACCTGCAAGCCATCAACCTGCGCGACCTGATGGACGCCTCCCAACTGCTCGGCGCCAGCACCTGGCAGGCGGCGATCCTGGTGGTGCTGCCGAACCTGCGCAAAGGCCTGATGGTCGCGCTATTGCTGTCGTTCTCGTTCCTGTTCGGTGAGTTCGTGTTCGCCAATATCCTGGTGGGTACCCGCTACGAAACCCTGCAGGTGTACCTCAACAACATGCGCAACAGCAGCGGCCACTTCACCAGTGCCGTCGTGATTTCGTACTTCTTCTTTGTGCTGGTGCTGACCTGGGCCGCCAATATCTTGAACAAGGACAAAAGCCAATGAGCTTCGTCAGCGTGCAACACCTGCAAAAAGGCTACGCCGGCACGCCGGTGTTCAGTGATATCAACTGCGAGATTGCCAAGGGTGAGTTCGTCACCCTGCTCGGCCCGTCCGGTTGCGGCAAGTCGACCCTGCTGCGCTGCATCGCCGGGCTGACCTCAGTGGACAGTGGGAAGATTCTGCTGGACGGGCAAGACATCGTCCCGCTGAGCCCCCAGAAACGTAACATCGGCATGGTGTTCCAGAGCTATGCCCTGTTCCCCAACATGACCGTGGAACAGAACGTCGCCTTCGGCCTGCGCATGCAAAAGGTCAATGCCGACGACAGCCACAAACGCGTGCAGGAAGTGCTACAACTGGTAGAGCTCAAGGACCTGGCCGGCCGTTATCCGCACCAGATGTCCGGCGGCCAGTGCCAGCGCGTGGCCCTAGCCCGCTCACTGGTGACGCGCCCACGCCTGTTGCTGCTGGATGAGCCGTTGTCGGCGCTGGATGCGCGGATTCGCAAGCACTTGCGCGAACAGATCCGCCAGATCCAGCGCGAACTTGGGCTGACCACGATCTTCGTGACCCATGACCAGGAAGAAGCCCTGACCATGTCCGACCGTATCTTCTTGATGAATCAGGGCAAGATCGTGCAGAGCGGCGATGCCGAGACCCTCTACACCGCCCCGGTGGATGTATTCGCCGCCGGCTTTATCGGCAACTACAACCTGCTGGACGCCGACAAGGCCAGCCAACTGCTGCAACGGCCCATCAGTGGCCGCATCGCCATTCGCCCCGAGGCCATCGAACTGAGCCGCGATGGCGAGCTGGATGCGTTGGTGCGCAGCCACAGCTTGTTGGGCAACGTGATCCGCTATCGCATCGAAGCCCGCGGCGTCGAGCTGGTGGTGGACGTGCTCAACCGCTCGGCCGATGACCTGCACCCGGACGGGCAACGCTTGGCACTTTCCATCGACCCCAGCGCCCTGTGTGAAGTAGCCTGACGCAACGTTTTTACGAGAGAGCCTGACCGATGGCATTGGTAATTTTTGATCTGGACGACACCCTCATCCACGGCGACTGCGCCACCCTGTGGAGCGAGCAGATGGGCCGCCTGGGCTGGGTCGATCCGGAGTCGTTCATGCGCAAGAACAATGAACTGATGGACGCCTACAGCGAAGGCAAGCTGTTGATGGAAGACTTTATGGATTTCAGCCTGGAGCCCATGATCGGCCGCACGCCGGCAGAGATCGAGCACTTGGTCGAGCCGTGGGTCGAGGACGTGATCGAACCACTGATCTACAGCGACGCCACCAAGACCATCGCTCGCCACCGGGCCAATGGCGACCGGATCCTGGTGATTTCTGCTTCAGGTACACACTTGGTCAAGCCAATTGCGGCGCGCATTGGTATTGATGAAGTGCTGGGCATTGAACTGGAGGTCAGCCATGGCGTGTACAGCGGGCGTACCGTGGGTGTGCTGACCTATCGCGAAGGCAAGATCACGCGGTTGCTCGAATGGTTGGAACAGGAAGGTGAGACGTTGGAGGGGGCGTATTTCTATTCGGATTCACGCAATGATTTGCCGTTGCTGTTGAAGGTGGATCATCCGCAGGTGGTAAACCCGGATCCCGCACTGCGTGCCCATGCTGAACAAGCCGGCTGGCCGATTCACCATTGGACCTGATTCAACCTAGATCCAAATGTGGGAGGGGGCTTGCCCCCGATAGCGGTGTGACGGTGAAGAATGTTTCATCTGACACACCGCCATCGGGAGCAAGCCCCCTCCCACAGTGACCGCATTTCAAATCGAGATCAGGTCAACGCGTCATCAATCACCAACACCAACTTCCCGGAAACCTGATTGGTCGCCAATTCAGCAAACGCCGCCTCGGCATCCTTGATCGCAAAGGTTTTGGCCAGTTGCGGGCTCAAGCGGCCCTCCACGAACAACGGCCACACATGCTGGCTCAAATCGCTGAACAGGTCAGCCTTGAACTGATCACTGCGGCTACGCAGAGTCGACCCCAGCAATTGAATGCGCTTGCCAAGCACCTGCGCCAGATCCAGTTTTGCCTCCCGGCCGCCCATCAAACCGATCAATACCCAACGCCCATCCAAGGCCAGCAGCTTGAGGTCCAGCGCAGCATAGTCGCCGCCCACAGGGTCAAGAATCACATCAAACGGCCCAAAATCGCGCAGCGCCTCGATGCCGTCGGTACGTACCACGCCGCCCTGGGCGCCCAGTTCTTCGCAGTACGCCAGGCGCTCCGCCGAGCCGACGCTGACCCAGCACGGGCTGCCAAACGCCTTGCACAACTGGATCGCCGCAGACCCCACGCCACTCGCGCCGGCATGCAACAGCACTTTTTCACCCGGCTTGAGGCCTGCCAGTTGGAACAGGTTGAGCCACGCCGTGCTGTATACCTCAGGCAACGCCGCCGCTTCGATCAGCGACAGACCTTCCGGTACCGGCAGCACATGCCGCGCATCCACCACCACTTCTTCGGCCATGCCGCCGCCGGCCAACAATGCGCAGACGCGGTCACCGACTTGCCAGGACGAGCCCGCCCCCACTTCACTGATCACCCCGGAACACTCCAGGCCCAGCACAGCGCTGGCGCCTGGGGGCGGTGGATAGAGCCCGGCACGTTGTAATAAATCGGCGCGATTAAGGCCTGCCGCCGCCACGCGAATACGAACTTGGCCTACGTCGCACGTAGGACTGGGTTCATCCAACCACTCCACATGACCGTCAACGCCTTGCAATGCTTTCACAGTGCCTCCATAGTGAGTCTGGACTGAGCCCGTAGCTGTATCGCCGGGCTTTTTGCATTATGCGACCGGACCATATGGAACCGGCTCCCTCAAAGACGGCCTAATATGCGTTATCAATTGCACCCGCGTCGAATCAGCATGAAGCATTTGTTCCCCAGCACCGCCCTCGCTTTTTTCATTGGTCTCGGCTTCGCGTCGATGTCGACCAATACGTTCGCAGCCAACAGCTGGGACAACCTTCAGCCGGATCGCGATGAGGTGATTGCCAGCCTTAACGTCGTCGAGCTGCTCAAGCGCCATCACTACAGCAAGCCGCCGCTGGACGACGCGCGCTCGGTGATCATCTACGACAGCTACCTCAAGCTGCTGGACCCATCGCGCAGCTACTTCCTGGCCAGCGATATCGCTGAGTTCGACAAGTGGAAAACCCAGTTCGACGATTTCCTCAAAAGCGGCGACCTGCAACCCGGCTTCACCATCTACAAGCGTTATCTGGACCGCGTCAAAGCGCGTCTGGATTTCGCCCTGGCCGAGCTGAACAAGGGCACCGACAAGCTTGACTTCACCCAGAAAGAAACCCTTCTGGTGGACCGCAAGGACGCCCCTTGGCTGACCAGCACCGCCGCCCTCGACGACCTCTGGCGCAAACGCGTCAAGGACGAAGTGCTGCGCCTGAAGATTGCCGGCAAAGAGCCAAAAGCGATTCAAGAGCTGTTGACCAAGCGCTACAAGAATCAACTGGCGCGCCTGGACCAGACCCGTGCCGAAGATATCTTCCAGGCCTACATCAACACCTTCGCGATGTCTTACGACCCGCATACCAATTATCTGTCACCAGATAACGCGGAAAACTTCGATATCAACATGAGTCTGTCGTTGGAAGGCATCGGTGCCGTCCTGCAAAGCGACAACGACCAAGTGAAGATCGTACGTCTGGTGCCGGCAGGTCCGGCAGACAAGACCAAGCAAGTCGCGCCGGCTGACAAGATCATCGGCGTGGCCCAGGCCGACAAAGAGATGGTCGATGTGGTCGGCTGGCGCCTGGACGAAGTGGTCAAGCTGATTCGTGGGCCGAAAGGCAGCGTGGTGCGCCTGGAAGTGATCCCGCACACCAATGCACCGAACGACCAGACCAGCAAGATCGTGTCCATCACCCGTGAAGCGGTGAAGCTCGAAGACCAGGCCGTGCAGAAGAAAGTCCTCAACCTCAAGCAGGACGGCAAGGACTACAAGCTGGGCGTCATTGAGATCCCGGCCTTCTACCTGGACTTCAAGGCGTTCCGTGCGGGCGACCCGGACTACAAGTCCACCACCCGCGACGTCAAGAAAATCCTGACCGAACTGCAGAAAGAAAAAGTCGACGGCGTGGTCATCGACCTGCGCAACAACGGTGGCGGTTCCCTGCAGGAAGCGACCGAGCTGACCAGCCTGTTTATCGACAAAGGCCCAACCGTGTTGGTACGCAACGCTGACGGCCGTGTGGATGTGCTGGAAGACGAGAACCCAGGTGCCTTCTATAAAGGCCCGATGGCCTTGCTGGTCAACCGCCTCTCGGCTTCGGCTTCGGAGATTTTCGCCGGCGCCATGCAGGACTATCACCGGGCACTGATCATCGGCGGCCAGACCTTCGGTAAAGGCACCGTGCAGACCATCCAGCCGCTGAACCATGGCGAGCTGAAACTGACCCTGGCCAAGTTCTACCGGGTTTCCGGGCAGAGCACCCAGCATCAGGGCGTGCTGCCGGACATCGATTTCCCGTCGATCATCGACACCAAGGAAATCGGCGAAAGCGCCCTGCCGGAAGCCATGCCGTGGGACACCATCCGCCCAGCGATCAAGCCGGCGTCGGACCCGTTCAAGCCATTCGTGGCCCAGTTGAAGGCTGATCACGACACCCGCTCCGCCAAGGATGCCGAGTTCGTGTTTATCCGCGACAAACTGGCCCTGGCCAAGAAGCTGATGGAAGAAAAAACCGTCAGCCTCAATGAAGTGGACCGTCGCAAACAGCACGCCGACATCGAAAATCAGCAACTGGTACTGGAGAACGTCCGCCGCAAGGCCAAGGGCGAAGACCCACTCAAAGAGCTAAAAAAAGAAGATGAAGATGCGCTGCCGACCGAGGCGGACAAAACCAAACCGGAAGACGACGCTTACCTCGCCGAAACAGGGAGGATCCTGCTGGACTACCTGAAGATCACCAAGCAGGTCGCCAAGCAGTAAATGATGGCAATTTAATGTGACCGCTCAGCGAGCTGTCATCATATAGACATCATTCTGTCGTGAAATGAAGGACCGCAGGCTCACCGCCTGCGGTCCTTTTTTTTCGATCGAGATCACCATGACCATGACCGAACAGCTGAATGCATTGGGCTCTATCCTGGCTCAAGGCAGTTTGCACAGCCTGTTCCAACCGATCATCAGCCTGTCCGAACGGCGCATTCTCGGCTACGAAGCCCTCAGCCGCGGCCCGTCGAACAGCCCGCTGCACTCCCCCATCGCCTTGTTCTCGGTGGCCAGTCAGGCGGGGCGCCTCAGTGAACTGGAAATGGCCTGCCGCGAGAGTGCTTGTCGACGCTTCAGCGACCAAAAGCTGCCGGGCAAGCTGTTCTTGAATGTCTCGCCCGAATCCTTGATGGAAACTGCGCACCAACCGGGGCGTACCTTGCAGCTGCTGCATGATTACGGCATCCCGCCGAGCCAGGTGGTGATCGAGCTCACAGAGCAAACCCCTACCGACGATTTCGACCTGCTGCAAACCGCCCTGCACCACTATCGCAACATGGGCTTTTCGATCGCCCTCGATGACTTGGGCGCCGGCTACTCCAGCCTGCGTTTGTGGTCGGAACTGCGCCCGGATTACGTGAAGATCGACCGGCACTTTATCGATGGCATCCATCAGGATGCGCTCAAGCGCGAGTTTGTCGGCTCTATCCTGCAAATCGCCAAGGCTTCGCGCGCCCAGGTGATCGCTGAAGGCATTGAGTTGCCTGAAGAGCTGGCGGTATTGACCGAGATGGGGGTGGACCTGGTCCAGGGCTACCTGCTTTGCCGACCGCAGGAACATCCGCCCCAGGAAGCGCGTCAGATGCTGCCCAAGCCCGACAGCGCCAACGTTGCCCTGAATGAAGAAGGCAGTGACCTGAGCGCGCTGCTCAACGAGCAACCGGCAATGGATCAGGACACCGCCACCGCCCAGGTACTGGAGGCATTTCGGCGCCAGGCCAACCTCAATTCACTCGCAGTGCTCGACGGGCGCGGCCAGCCAGTGGGCATCGTGCACCGGCATTCGCTGTCGGATGCGCTGCTCAAGCCGTTCGCCACCGACCTGTTTGCGCGCAAACCCATCAGCCGCCTGATGAGTACCGATTTTCTCGCGGTGGAGCTGAGCCAGTCGCTGCAACAGGTCAGCCGCCTGCTCACCAGCCGTGCGCGGCAGCGCATCGAAGAAGACTTCATCATCACCCTCAACGGCGATTACCTGGGCCTTGGCCGCGTGATCGATGTGCTCAAACTGATCACCGAGTTGAAAATCCAACAGGCTCGCTATGCCAACCCACTTACGCTGCTGCCAGGCAACGTGCCGATCCAGCAATGCCTCACGCGATTGCTGCAACAGCAGCGGGAGTCGGTGATTTGCTACGTGGATATCGACAGCTTCAAGCCCTTCAACGATATCTACGGCTACGGGCGCGGGGATGAGGTGTTGTTGTGTTTGGCACAGTGCCTAAACGACCGGGTCGACCCCAGCCGCGACTTTGTCGGGCACATTGGCGGTGATGATTTTTTGCTGGTGCTCGGCCCGCAGGATTGGCGCAAGCGGCTCAATCAGTTGCTGGATGACTTCCATACTCAATGCCGACGTTTTTACCGCGCCGAGCACCTTGAAGCCGGCTGCTTTGTGGCGCTGAACCGCCAGGGCGTACGTCAGGAGTTTGCGTTGTTGTCGCTGTCCATCGGCGTAGTGCATTTATATCCACAGGCCTGTGGGCAACTCGATGCCAGCCAATTGGCGGAGTTGGCGTCGCAAGCCAAGCACCATGCCAAGGACATGGCCGGCTATAGCATCCACGTGATCGATAGCATGGACGCCCTGCCGCAGCCGCTCTAAGCCTCGGCAGACTCTGGGTATTCGTATTCAAACACCCGCACCACTTCGGAGGCGTGCCAAGAGGCGGCGGCCACACCATCGGAGGGGCCGCTGAAACGCCCCAGACGCTCCACACATTCAAAAAAACCCGTACGTGGCAAGCGGCTGGCGCCTTGGCTGATCACCAGGGAGCTGCGCAAGGGCTGCTCGGCCTTGGCGTCCAGCGCCGCCAGGTGCTCTAGCGCCGCGGCGAGAGTTTGCATGGCCGGCGTGGGGAACTGCAGGCGCTCCAGCAGCGCGCGATACGTGAGTAGATGGCGCTGGCGGCGCGCCTGGTCCAGTTCGTTGAGCAACCCATCCCAGTGCTGACGGCTGATACGTAGGCTCAAGATTCATCCCTCCAACCTGCAACGCCCAATTCCCAGGCCAGGCTGCGACGAATCGCGGCATCCGGCTGGCGTTCACCACTTTCAATCAATCCAAGGTACGAGGGGCTGATGCCCACGGTGCGCGCCAGGGCTTCAATCGCCAGGCCCTTGGCTTCGCGCAAGCCACGCAGGTCTGCGAGTGGGCGCAGATCCTGTGCGGGTGCGGTTTGGGCAGTTGTAGAAGAAGGAGGTGTAGCGGTTTGTTGCTGACCGGCAGCTTTTAGCAGCGCCTGGTACTGGTCCCATGGCAACACCGCGTATTCGGGTTCGCCATCGCGTGAAATGATCTGAATATCCATGACTGCCCCGTAGGATAACTGCACTTACTTAGTAAGCTCTTTCCTTAGGAGTGTAATCCTAACAGCCACAAAGGTCGCAGGGGGATAGCTGCGTTGTCAGTTTTTTTGCGGGTTTTCCTTGGAGAGCAAAGCAGGCGTGGCTGGCAAACGCTCTACCACGGCGAGCTTTTCCGGGCGCTGCGCGTCGCGCCAGGCACGAAAGGCGCTCAGTTCGCCATCCAGGGTCTTCATCACCCAGGCCAGTACGGCGATGTCATCGAGCATGCCGAACATGGGAATGAAGTCCGGGATCGCATCGATGGGGCTGAGAAAGTACATCAGCCCCGCCACGACTGAAATCAACGCCTTTGGGCTGATGGCCCGATACTCCCCGCGCCAGTACGCCAGGCACAGGGCCTGCAGCAACCTGAGGTCATCCTTGAGCTTACCCAGCCGGTTGCCCTGGCTTGAGCCTTTCGCGGCGACGGCAAACAACAATGTCGGCAAACGGCCACGGCCGAGCAAGCGTGCCGCCATGGGCAGGAAACGGGTGAAATTGAAGGGTGGTTTCATTTGTCACTCCAGTTCCAGGCGATGGAAAATGTTATCCACACAAATTGTGGATAACCTTGTGAACAGAGCCTGTTTTACAGGCTGAAAGCCACGGATTACAAGGCTTACAGTTAGATCGGGCGTTTTTTGCGCACATGAAAAAAACCCAAGATTTCATTGACTTGGCGTTGATGTGCGGCTAGCCGTGCTCGAGTGTTATATCAGACTGTTGCAAACTGCGGACGTTCGTTCGGATCTGCCCGCGGTTCAATGTGGGAGGGGCTTGCTCCCGATGTGCAAAGTATCCACACAACGCCGAGTATTGCGCTGAACCTGTGGAGAGGGAGCTTGCTCCCGTGGCGGCCTGACAGGCGACTAGGTTTGTTGGGTTGTGAATCGAATCAACTGTGGGAGGGGGCTTGCCCCCGATTGCGGTGGGTCAGCTACAACCTTGCCAACTGACACACCCTCATCGGCGGCAAGCCCCCTCCCACATTCAAAGCAGTCAGAAAAAGGCAGAAACAACAACGCCCCGTCGAGACGGGGCGTTGTGTGTTCAGCAGCCGATTACTTCTTGGCGGCTGGTGCTTCTGGTGCGTCAGAGGCTTCAGCCTTGGCTGGGTCCTTGATGGCCAGCAGTTCCAGGTCGAATACCAGCACGGAGTTGGCTGGAATCGCTGGGCTCGGGCTCTGTGCGCCGTAGGCCAGGTCGGAAGGAATGTACAGCTCGACCTTCTCGCCCACGTGCATCAGTTGCAGGCCTTCGACCCAGCCAGGGATCACGCCGCTGACCGGCAGGTCAATCGGGCTACCGCGATCTACGGAGCTGTCAAAGGTGGTGCCGTTGGTGAGCTTCCCGGTGTAGTGAACAGTCACCACGTCAGTCGGCTTAGGCTGTGCGCCATCGGCTTTCTTGGTGATCTTGTACTGCAGACCGGAAGCGGTGGTGACGACGCCGTCTTTCTTGGCATTGTCTTCGAGGAACTTCTTGCCGGCGGTTGCCGACTCTTCGCTCATCTTGGTCATACGTTCTTCAGCACGCTTCTGCAGTGCGGCAAACGCTTCAACCAGTTCGTCGTCTTTGAGCTTCTGCTCTTTTTTGCCGACGGCATCTTCGATGCCTTGGGCTACTGCTTTGGAATCCAGGTCATCCATGCCTTCTTGGGCAAGGCTCTTGCCCATGTTCAGGCCGATGCCGTAGGAAGCTTTCTGCGCCGGGGTTTTCAGCTCTACGCTGGTCTGCGAATCACAACCCGCAAGTACCAGGCTAACCAGGGCCACCGCCGCCGCCAACCGATGCTGTTTCATGCTATTTCCTTGTTCATGCGCCAAAAGGGCAATCGAATAAAGTCGCGAGCTTATCAGGCGGCCACGACCAATGGCTACCGGCATCTGAGCAGGAAACGTCTGATAAGTTCACGTGTTTAAACGCATTTTCATTCATGATGAGGGCCCGCGACGGATCGTGGGACAGCCCCTGACAGCGCTCATGGCCACTTGCCGCACTCGTGGCCTGGTGGCATAACAGCGCTACAACTCGACAAGGATAGCCAGCTTGCGCATTTTTTCCCGTGCCTTACTCCTGATCTTCACACTGATGGCCATCGCCCTGGCCGTGGTGATCTACTTCATCCTCAACCCCAAGCTCCCGGACTACGTGCCCGTGCAGCAAGTGCACTACCAAAACCAATGGAGTGCCGCCGACCGCCAGACCTATTACTTCACGCCCCAGGGCACCCAGGTAAAAGGCCTGCATTACGACTGGTTCACTGCCCTGGAACTGCCGTTTTCCGAGAAACGCTTTGCTACGCCCGAGTACCTGGCACGCTTCGGTTTCCTGGTAGACCCCAAGCAAACGCCTACCCCACAAAACCCCGGTAACTTGCCGGTGGGCTTCGCCCGCCACAAGAACGCCGACAGCAATGCCGAATACCTGGACATCACCTGCGCCGCCTGCCACACCGGCGAGTTGCATTTTAAAGGTCAGGCCTTGCGTATCGACGGCGGCTCGGCCCAGCACGTGCTGCCCTCCAGCGTGCCGACCCTGCGCGGCGGCAGCTTCGGCCAGGCCCTGGTCGCCAGCCTCGCCGCCACCTACTACAACCCATGGAAATTCGAACGCTTCGCCCGCCAGGTTTTGGGGGATCGCTACGACACAGAGCACAGCCAGTTGCGCCAAGACTTCAAACAGTCACTGAACAAGTTCCTTGAAGTCGCCTGGAACGACACCCACCGCGGCCTCTACCCCACCGAAGAAGGCCCCGGCCGTACCGACGCTTTTGGGCGTATCGCCAATGCCAGCTTTGGCGACGCGATTTCCCCGGACAACTATCGCATCGCCAATGCGCCAGTGGACTACCCGCAGCTGTGGGATATCTGGACCTTCGACTGGGTGCAATGGAACGGCTCGGCCCAGCAACCCATGGCGCGCAATATCGGCGAGGCCCTCGGCGTGGGTGCAACCCTGACCTTCTTCGACAGTGCCGGCCAACTGCTCCAGGGGGATGCCCGCTACCCCTCCAGCGTGCGGGTGCGCGACCTCAATTTGATTGAAGAAACCCTGCAACGCCTCAAGCCACCTACCTGGCCAGAGGCGCTGTTCGGCGCAGTCGACAAGCCCCTCGCCGCCCAGGGCCGCGCACTGTTCGCCGAGAACTGCGCCGGCTGTCACGTACCCACCGTCACTCAGGAAAACGGCCGCCCGGTGCAACAACTGAAAATGCTGCCAGTGGACTACATCGGCACCGACCCCGGCACCGCCAGCAACATTGCCGACCAGCGCTATGACCTCAGCGCTCTGCAATGGGACCCGGCGGAACTGGCCAAGCTCAATGTCGAGTTGCACCCGACGCCCACCGAACCCCTGGACCTGAAAAAAATGTCAGTGGCCAAGGGCCTGGCCTACGTCACCGCCTTCGTCGAAGACCACGCCTACCGCGCCGCCGGCGTCACCCCGGCAGAGCGCCCGCGCCTGGACGGCTACGGCCTGCCCATCGGCGTACGCGAGTTACGTGCCTACAAGGCACGGCCACTGGCGGGTGTGTGGGCCACGCCGCCGTTCCTGCACAACGGCTCGGTGCCAACGATCTACCAATTGCTCTCGCCCCAGGACGAGCGCAGCACCACGTTCTATAAAGGCACTTTCGACTACGACCCGCGCCACCTGGGCTTTGAGACCGCGGCGTTCAAGAATGCCTTCCTGTTCAATACCAACATCAACGGCAACCACAACAGCGGTCACGAATTCCGTGCCGGCAAACGTGGCAACGGCGTCATCGGCCGCAGCCTGCTGCCGCAAGAGCGCTGGGCGTTGCTGGAATACCTCAAAGTGCTGGGCGGCCCGCTGGAGCAACAACTGCCATGATGATTCGATCGCGATACGACCAACCTTCCCCGCTCGCCCGCCTGTGGCTGCGCATCGGTGCGTTTCTGGGCAAGACCCTACTGTGGCTGGTGGGCCTTGGCGTGCTCGGCTGGCTGGGCGCGACCGCGTGGTACGCCTGGCAACACAGTGGCCCGGTGTCGCCGAACGAGCAGATCCCGCCCGGCGAGGCGGCGATGACCCAGGGCATCATCCAGACCGCGATACGCATCGTCGACCAGCACCGCGAAGGCACCCGCTACCTGCGCGATGCCCATGCCAAGGCCCACGGCTGCGTGAAGGCCGAAGTGAGCGTACTGGCCGATCTCGACCCGGCACTGCGCCAAGGCGTGTTCGCCGAACCGGGTAAAACCTGGCAGGCGCTGATGCGGCTGTCGAACGGCAACGCTTATCCACAATTCGACAGCATTCGTGATGCCAGGGGCATGGCGCTCAAACTGCTGGACGTGCCGGGCAAGCAGTTGCTGGCCGACCAGCAATCGCGCACGGAGCAGGACTTCGTAATGTTCAGCCACCCGAACTTTTTCGTCAGCGACGTGGCGGAGTATGCGCAGAACATCGGCGCTCAAGCAGACGGCAAAAAGGTGCAGGCGTTTTTCCCCACAATCGACCCCCGCAGCTGGCAAGTGCGTCACTTGATTATCGCCCTGGCGACCCTCGCACCCGCACCTGCCAGCCCGACGCAGACCACCTACTTTTCGGTATCGCCCTACAAGTTCGGTGCGGCCAATGCCAAGTTCCGCGTCGCGCCCGACCCGCAAAGTTGCCCGCAATATCAACTGCCCAAACAGAACCAGGACCTGCCGAACTTCCTACGCAGCGCCTTGAGCCAGCAACTCTCCACCGACCGTATTCCTGCGTGTTTTGTGCTACAGATTCAGCGGCAGAACCCGCAGAAATTCATGCCTATCGAAGACACCAGCATCGAATGGAAGGAAAGCGATGCGCCCTATGAAACCGTGGCCAAGGTCAACATCCCAGCGCAGGACTTCGACACCCCGGAGCAGAACCTGGCGTGTGACAACCAGTCGTTCAACCCGTGGTTTGGCGTCGCGCAGCACCGACCTATCGGAGGTATCAATCGCCTGCGTAAAGCGGTGTACGAAGCCGTTAGCGATTATCGCCACAGCCGTAATGCACCTTAGCCGCTGATCAAATCTTCGGCTCAGCCGCCGGGTCGGTAATCACCAGTTCCTCAGGGATCTCATCGACCCGCGGATCAAGCACAGCGGCCATGGCACCCATTGGGTGTTCGGGCATAGCGACGTGATGCAAGGGCGCGCCCTCAACCAGGTATTCGCCCGTGACGTGCTTGGGCTGCACACGCCAAATCAGCAGTAACGCGCAGGCCGAAAACACCATGTAGAACGCCCCATGACCGTAGCTGTTCATCAGCGCGCCGCTGAGCATCGGCCCCAGGCTGGCACCGATGCCATGAGTGGCAAGCATCATCGCGCTCAAGGGTACGCGCCTCGGTTGTTCGACGTTGTCATTGGCCAGCGCCACCGCCAGCGGGTACAGGGTGAACAGCAGCGCGCCGCTGAGAAAACCGAACACCAGCAACAGTGCGTAGGGCAGTTCCACCAGCCCCCAAAGCGGAATCACCAGCAGCCCCAGGGCCAGGGCGCAGCCGCGAATCAGGCGGGAGCGATCAATGCGGTCCGACAGCCAGCCAATCGGCCACTGCCCACACAACCCGGCGAAGATCGACACCGCCACAAAGGTACTGGCCTGGGCGGTGCTCAAGCCATTGCGCGTGGCAAACACTGGGGCCAGCGCGTAGAACGCACCGATCATCAGGCCGGTGACAAACACGGTGGTCAATGCCTGGGGCACCCGCTGCCAGAAAAACCCGATTTCCAACGGCGCCGCCACCAGCTTGGCCGGGTGCAGGCGCTTGGTCATGGTCACCGGCAACAGGCAGGCGGCGAAGCAGATGGCGACAATGATCAGCGGTTTGAAATCCAGCTCCGGGCGCCAGATCAACACGCCCTGCCCCAGCATCAAGCCCAATGACACCGCCACCATGTAGCCGGCAAATACCGCACCGCGCTGGTTGTTTTCGGCCTGCTCGTTGAGCCAGCTTTCGATGACCATGTACTGGTTCATCATCACCAAGCCCATCACAAAACGCAGCACCAGCCAGAATTCCAATTGCTCAAACAGCACATGCAACAACACGATGATCGTCGCCGCACCGGCACAGGCCACGTATGAGCGAACATGCCCTACCCCGGCAATCATGCGGTGGCCAAATTTGGCACCACACACCATGCCGCCGTAATAAGCCGCCGTCAGCGCACCAATCCACAGCTCGTTGATGCCCTGGCTACTCAGGCGCAGGCCGATGAAACTGAAAAACAGCCCGTTGCCGGTAAGCATCAGAATGGTGGCGCTGTACAGCGCGGGAAAGGTCAGGAATGTCAGGTTCATGTTGGCTCAGACAGGGTTGTTCAAGCGGCTGGCGTGGGCCAGCAGCCATTGACGAAAACTGCGCGCCGCCGGTGGCGGGTTACGGTGATGAGGTTGCATCAGGTGCAGGCGGCCACGGCTGTGCATGGTGTGGGGCAAGGCCATTTGCAAGCGACCGGATGCCAGTTCACCTTGCAGCAGGCTCTTCCAACCGAGGGCGACCCCGTGCCCCATCAGCGCCGACTGCATCAACAGTTGGTAGCTATTGGTGCGTAACGCATGGCGCGGGGTGTAGTAGTGGGCATCGGCGTCAGTGAACCAGTCGGTCCAGGTCAGCCAGTCATGGTAGTGATCTTCGACGATCAGCAACGTGTGCTCATGCAGCAGGTGTTGTACATCGTGAATCGGTCCGTGGCGCTCAATGTAGCTTGGGCTGCACACGGTGATGACCTGCTCGCGCTCAAACACCGGCGTTAATTCCAGGCCGTGGGGAGGTGGCAGTTCGTCGAGGTGATAGAACAGGCTCAGGTCGTACTCACTCACATCCAGGTGGCTGGGGCTTTCGCTGCACAGGATGCGAATGTCCAGGTCCGGGTGTTCGCGCTGGAACTCCGGCAGCAGACCGGCGAGCCAGATGGAGCTGATGGTGGGCGTACTGGCCAGGGTCAACTGGCGGTCGGCGCCACGACGGCGTAACTCGGCTGACTCGCGGTCGAGTTCGCGCAACAGCCGCTGGATCGTTCGAAAGTAACGCACTCCGGCAGGCGTGAGGCTCAGGCCTTGGGCGAGTCGGTAAAACAATGGGCGCGCCAGGTCTTCTTCCAGGCGCTTGACCTGGCGGCTGACCGCGCTCTGGGTCAGGTTCAGTTCATGGGCCGCCTGGGTAAAACTCAGGTGGCGGGCAGCCGCCTCAAACGTTTGCAGGCAGTTGAGCGGAGGAAGATCGACGTTTCGGCGCGACATGAACAGTTCCATTGGCAGGTACGGGCCCAGCTTACCCCAGGCCCGCAGAGATCACGTTGGCAGGCATCCTGCCAGTTGCTCACTCACAGCGCGACCCTGGCCACGCGTTTGCTCCACTGGCGACGGTGTTCCAGTTGGCCATTTTCCCAGGCAGTTTGCTCGGCTTCGACATAGAACCACTCGCCATCAGCATGCACACTCAGGCAGCTTTCCACCTCGACGACCCACTCGCCACGGGACACGTGGTAGTTCCACTGGAT
The DNA here is from genome assembly GCF_900583165.1 of Pseudomonas viridiflava. Lineage (GTDB taxonomy): Bacteria > Pseudomonadota > Gammaproteobacteria > Pseudomonadales > Pseudomonadaceae > Aquipseudomonas. Next base: position 41,249 of record NZ_UTKY01000100.1, read on the forward strand.
ATCGGCACGGGTCGACAACGGATCCCAGGGCAAGGTGCGATATTGCTCAGTGCAACGCTGGTCTACCTTAAGGCCATGATCGGCAAAACGCACCGAGCCCAAGTCGTCTTCGATCTTCACGCAGACTTCGCCACTGCCTACGTCTTCGGTCAAGGTGCGCTTCGGCGCGGCGGCGCGCAATACGTTCAGATTGACCGGCGTCGCCGATTGCGGCGCTTCAAACGGGCAATCCACTGCCTCACCAGTGAACACCGGCAGTTGCAGGCTTTGCAGGGTGGGGAGCAGGGTCAGGGTGGTCAGCTCGCGGCTCGGCCACAATAGCGGGAAACTCGCAGTACTCAAGGCCAGGCGCAGGCGATAGCCGACCGGTAAACGCATGCCGATATGGTCGAGGTTTAACTGCACGTCCATTGCTTCACCGGGGACTACGGGGGTTACGTGGGAAAGGTCTTCGCGGAGCGTGAGATTAAGCACGCCGTAACTGATCTGCGTGACCTGGCCGTCCGGCGCAATCGCATTCAACCGCGCGACCAATTGCCCGCAAGCGGTGTCGCTGGCCAGGCGCAGCGTTAGGCGTGCATCGCCTAGCAGCGCGAGGGGTTCGGTCAGCGGCTGGGAGTCGAAGCACAGCGAGTGGGCGTCATCGCGGCGTTGGTCCGTCGGGCCGTCAGGGCCAAACCAGATAGCGCAGTATTCACCCTGGTGCAGGCCGGTGGTGAGTGGCGAGCAGATGCTGCGCGGCGCGGCCAAGGCCTGTGCGCCAGGATTCAAACCGTTTTCGCCGAGACTGAAATCGGTCCACTGCACTTGCGGATCAGGCCACCCCGCCGTCTGCACCCAAATACCTGGCCGCTCGGCGTAACTGCCCTTCGGCGGCAGAATATCCTGTAGGTAAAAGCTGCATGCTGCGTCGTCCATCACCCCGTTATCAATGCCCTTCAACCAGTGATCCCACCAACGTTTGGCCTCTTGCAGGAAGCCAATCGCCGGATTCGGTACAGCGAAGTGCGGGTATTTGTGAATCCATGGGCCGATCATGGCTTTCTTCGGCCCCGGTAGATTCTCCATCAGCCGCGAGACCGTGTTGCGATAGGCATCGCCCCACCCGCCCACCGCGTACACCGCCGCCTTGATCTGCGCATAGTCCTCACAAATTGAACCGTGGCGCCAGTAATCGTCACGGGTCTGATGCTGCAGCCAGGTTTCGGCCAGCAGCGGCATGGCCTCAAGGCGTTGGTGCCACATCTCTTTCCAGGCGTCACCCACCAACAACGGGTCGGGCACAGCGGCGCTGAAATTAAGCATGGTCGCGGCCCAGCCAAAGTTCTCCATCAGCAGGTTGCCACCCTTGTAATGGATATCATCGGCGAAGCGGTCGTCGGTGGAGCACAGGGTAATGATCGCCTTCAATGCCTCAGGCTGGCGCGCCGCGACTTGCAGGCCATTAAAGCCGCCCCAGGAGATGCCCATCATGCCCACATTGCCGTCGCACCAGGCTTGCTGGCACAGCCAGTCGATCACCTCGAGGGCGTCGTCCTGTTCCTGCAACAGGTATTCATCCGCCATCAGCCCTTGGGATTCGCCATTGCCGCGCATGTCGACACGCACGCACACATAGCCTTGCCCGGCCATCCAGGGGTGGGTGAGTGCATCACGCACGGCAGTACCGTCGCGTTTGCGATACGGCAGGTATTCCAGGATCGCGGGGAAGGTCTGCAAGCCGGCGACTTCCGGCAGCCAGATGCGCGCGGCCAATTGGGTGCCGTCTTTGAGAGGGATCAGGCAGTGCTCGATTTCACGGACCTTGTAGGCAAACTCGGTAACGATTTCCATCGGTAACTCCACACATTTATTGCGAACAAACGACTCCCCCGCGCCCCGGTGGGGAGCGCGTGAGGAGACACACAGGTTTTAGCGGGCGTTTTGCGTGACGGGGCTGGCGCCGCGCACATCCGGCTCAGTCTCTGACTGCCGGCTCTTCACATTGAGTAACTCCGGGTTTTTCAACCAGAAGATCAGCGAGGTACTGGCCAGCAGTACCAGAATCATTCCGGGTAGCCCGCCGAGGTTGGAGAGCATCTTCACGCCATCAATTCCCACAAACGAGACCATTACCCACGACACGGTGCCGATGATCACGCCCCAGATAATCTTCAGCGCCGGGTTGCCGTCCAGGTCGGAATCGGCGGTCACGCCTTTGCTGCACAAGTTAGCGATCACATCCGTGCTGGAGTCCGCCGCGGTGACAAACGAGATGAACGCCACGAACAGCAGGAAGGCGATCATCAGGCCACTGGCCGGCAGTTGCTGGAACATCTGGTAAAGCACGTGTTCAACACCTTGGTCGTTCAACACCCGGTTGAGGCTGCCGTCTCCCAACGCATCGAAGTACAGGCTGGTGCCGGAGAAAATGCAGATCCACACCGCGGTAAACAACGCCGGGTAGAGCATGTTGATATGGATGAATTCACGCACGGTGTAGCCACGCCCGATCTTGCCGAGGAACAGCGCACTCACCGGTGCCCAGGCAAACCACACCGACCAGTAGAACACCGTCCAACTGTGGGGCCAGGTGTCGCCACTGGCGGCGCCGGTAAACAGGCTGCGGCTGAAGAAGGTGTCGAGGTAAACGCCAAGGGACTCGACACCGAGGCTGACCATATACAAGGTCGGCCCGCTCAGCAGCACGAACAGACCCAGGGCAAGCATGATCCAGGTGTTGAACGACGACAGCATCACAATGCCACGCTGTAGGCCGCTGGCTGCCGAGGCCACAAAGGTGATGACGATGATCGCGATGATGATCGCCAGACGAAACGGCGTGGTCTCGCCACCGATGTATTGGCTCAGGCCGCCGGACAAGGTCAGCGCGCCGGTCCCCAGGGATGAGGCCATGCCCGCCACCAGGGCGAACATCGCCAGGGTATCGATCAGCCCGGCATAGCGCTTGACCCGTGCTGCGCCGAGCAACGGTTCAAGCATGGCGCCGATGGAGAAGTTGCTGCGGCGGTTGTAGAACACCAGCGCAAACACCAGGGAGGGCACCAGGTAGATGGCGTAAGGGGTGATGGTCCAGTGCAGGAACATCGTCGACATCGCAAAGCTCTTGGCTGCCGAGCTGCCTGCTTCAATGGGCAGGCTGGTGGGTGGGCCGTAGAGATGATAGAGCGGTTCGGCGGTGGTCCAGAACAATACGCCCACTGCCAGCGTGGTGCACAGCGCCACCATGAACCAGCGCCACTTGCTCAACAGTGGCTTGGCGTCTTCGCCGCCGATACGCACCTTGCCCAACGCAGAGAAGTACACGATAGCGGTCAACACCACCATGGCAAACGAGCCGGCGCTGAATAGCCAGGAGAAGTTTTTCAGGATCAGATTATTGAGTTGCTTGCTGACCGCAAGGAAAGCAGCCAAGTCAACGTAGCTGGCGATCACCGCCGCCAGCAGAATCAGGAAGGTTGGCCAGAACACCAACGGACGCAATGGATATTTCATGTAATGCCGTTCCCCTTGCAGACTATTTTTATTGCCTCGAGAGGCCATTGTTAGAAAGCGGGCACCGCAGCGTCCTGCTGCCGAATGCCTGGCTGGAAGTCTTCGCGTGGCTATAGATAACCGTTTAAGCGGCTGAGGGCGCAATCGACCAATGGGCATGGGGGTATTCCCCCACGTCATGACGCACCAGCACAGTTCAGGACAAACAGGCATGCACAACTGCAAGGCATTGAAAGGTCAAATCGCAGGCAAAAAAAAGCCCGCTCAATGAGCGGGCTTCTTGTGGTGACCTGGCGTTCAGTGTTCCAGGTTACCGAATATGGCGCAGCGGACGGGACTCGAACCCGCGACCCCCGGCGTGACAGGCCGGTATTCTAACCGACTGAACTACCGCTGCGCGTAACACTTGAAGCGAATGGTGGGTGATGACGGGATCGAACCGCCGACCCTCTGCTTGTAAGGCAGATGCTCTCCCAGCTGAGCTAATCACCCTTCGTTTCGGTGTGGGCGCATCATACACCAAAAAATCGTAATGTCTTGATTTAAATGCAATTTATTTAAAAAAAGTTTGAATCGCGACTTTTTGCCATATTCCGGACAAAGAAAAGCCCGCGATTAAGCGGGCTTTCTGTGGTGACCTGGCGTTCAGCGTTCCAGGTTACCGAATATGGCGCAGCGGACGGGACTCGAACCCGCGACCCCCGGCGTGACAGGCCGGTATTCTAACCGACTGAACTACCGCTGCGCGTAACACATGAGGCGAATGGTGGGTGATGACGGGATCGAACCGCCGACCCTCTGCTTGTAAGGCAGATGCTCTCCCAGCTGAGCTAATCACCCTTCGTCTCGGTGTGGCGCGCATTCTACGGAGCGACCCCAGGTCTGGCAAGCACTTTCTTAAATCTTTTTTTTGAGGCCTTCCAATGGCTTAGGCAGGGTTGGCCTCGAGCGCTATCAAGAGAATAATGCCCCCCTTTGTATAAAGGAGAGACTCACCCCATGTGGTTCAAGAACCTGCTTATCTATCGCCTGACCCAAGATCTGCCTGTTGATGCCGAGGCGTTGGAAACTGCAATGGCCACCAAACTGGCGCGCCCTTGTGCAAGCCAGGAGTTGACCACTTACGGTTTCGTCGCGCCTTTTGGTAAAGGTGAAGACGCTCCCCTGGTTCACGTCAGCGGTGACTTCCTGCTGATCGCTGCGCGCAAGGAAGAACGCATCCTGCCGGGCAGCGTGGTGCGTGATGCACTTAAAGAGAAGGTCGAAGAAATCGAGGCCGAGCAAATGCGCAAGGTCTATAAGAAGGAACGCGACCAGCTCAAGGATGAAATCATCCAGGCCTTCCTGCCGCGCGCCTTTATCCGTCGCTCGTCGACCTTCGCCGCCATTGCGCCGAAACAAGGCCTGATCCTGGTGAACTCGGCCAGCCCGAAACGCGCCGAAGACCTGCTGTCCACCCTGCGTGAAGTGATCGGCACCCTGCCGGTTCGCCCACTCACAGTAAAAACCGCGCCGACCGCAATCATGACTGACTGGGTCACCACCCAGAAACCAGCCGATGACTTTTTCGTCCTCGACGAATGCGAACTGCGCGACACCCACGAAGACGGCGGCATCGTGCGCTGCAAGCGCCAGGACCTGACCGGCGAAGAGATCCAGCTGCACCTGACCACCGGCAAAGTCGTGACTCAGCTGTCCCTGGCCTGGCAGGACAAGTTGTCCTTCATGCTCGACGACAAGATGACCGTCAAACGCCTGAAGTTCGAAGACCTGCTGCAAGACCAGGCAGAACAGGACGGCGGCGACGAAGCCCTGGGCCAGTTGGATGCGAGCTTTACGCTGATGATGCTGACCTTCGGCGAGTTCATCCCTGCGCTGGTTGAAGCCCTCGGCGGTGAAGAGACCCCACAAGGTATTTAAGCCATGTGAAGATCAAAATGTGGGAGGGGGCTTGCTCCCGATGGGGGTGTATCAGCAACAAATTAGCTGAATGACACACTGCCATCGGGGGCAAGCCCCCCTCCCACACTTGATTGTATTGCCACTTCGAAAACCTAATAACAAGGACACGCCCATGCGAGCTCTCGCCGCACTCAGCCGCTTCGTCGGCAACACCTTCGCCTACTGGGTGCTGATCTTCGCGGTGCTCGCGTTCCTCGAACCCAGCTGGTTCATCGGCCTGAAAACCGCCATTGTGCCGCTGCTGGGCCTGGTGATGTTCGGCATGGGGCTGACCCTCAAGATGGATGACTTCGCCGAGGTCGCCCGCCATCCGTGGCGCGTGGCCCTGGGCGTGGTCGCGCACTTTGTCATCATGCCGGGCGTCGCCTGGTTGCTGTGCCAGGCGTTCCACCTGCCGCCAGAAATTGCCGTCGGTGTGATCCTGGTCGGTTGCTGCCCAAGCGGCACGTCGTCCAACGTCATGACCTGGCTGGCCCGCGGCGACCTGGCGTTGTCGGTGGCCATCGCTGCCGTTACAACCCTCCTCGCCCCGCTGCTCACGCCGGCGCTGATCTGGCTGCTGGCGTCGGCCTGGTTGCCGGTCTCGTTCATGGAGTTGTTCTGGTCGATCCTGCAAGTGGTGTTGCTGCCAATCGTGCTGGGTGTGCTGGCGCAACGGGTACTGGGTGAAAAGGTCCGCCATGCGGTAGACGTGTTGCCGCTGGTCTCGGTGATAAGCATCGTGATCATCGTTGCCGCAGTGGTTGCGGCCAGCCAGGCGAAGATCGCCGAATCGGGCCTGTTGATCATGGCCGTGGTGATGCTGCACAACAGCTTCGGCTACCTGCTGGGCTACTTCACCGGCCGTGTGTTCAAGTTGCCATTGGCCCAGCGCAAGTCGCTGGCGCTGGAAGTGGGCATGCAGAACTCCGGGCTGGGCGCTGCGTTGGCCAGTGCGCACTTCTCGCCACTGGCGGCGGTACCGAGTGCGTTGTTCAGCGTTTGGCACAATATTTCCGGGGCATTGCTGTCGACTTACTTCCGCCGCATGAGCGAAAAAGAAGACCGCCGCGTCCTGGAAAACACCCCGCAAACTTGATCCTCGGATCAATGTTCGGCACTCTACAGAGCTTCGCGGGGACGACCTCGCGACGCTCTCAAGCGCCTAATCCGGGGACGACCCCACGTCTATAGAGGGGTCATCATGTCCTGGATCATTCTGTTTTTTGCCGGGCTGTTTGAAGTCGGTTGGGCCGTCGGCCTGAAGTACACCGATGGTTTCAGCAAGCCATTGCCTACTGCGTTGACGATTGCCGCAATGGCTATCAGCCTTGGCCTGCTGGGGCTGGCCATGAAGGAACTGCCGCTGGGCACTGCCTATGCGATATGGACGGGCGTGGGTGCCGTGGGTACGGTGATTGCCGGGATTATCCTGTTTGGGGAGTCCATGGCGCTGTTTCGGTTGGCCAGTGTGGCGTTGATTATTTGCGGGCTTATCGGGCTCAAGATCAGTACCTAGGCCACTACCGCCATCGGGGGCAAGCCCCCTCCCACACTAGACCGCGCTCGTCTGAACAACTCGGTCAAATGTGGGAGGGGCTTGCCCCCGATGAGGCCGGTACATCCAACACAAAAACTACCTGACACTCCCCCGCAACTCACCCACCACCTCTTGCAACCTGGCAGGCGTCGGTCCGTCTACCGGCTCACCCGCCACCAACACCACCCGCGACCAGATCCGATGCAGAAAGCCCTTCTTCGGATCACGACTGAAAAAGCTCCCCCACAACCCCTGCAACGCCAGCGGAATCACCGGCACCGGCGTCTCCTCCAAAATCCGCGTCACCCCACCCCGGAACTCATTCATCTCACCGTCGGCTGTCAACTTGCCCTCCGGAAAGATGCACACCAACTCCCCGTCCTTCAGGTACTGGGCAATCCGCGTGAAGGCCTTTTCGTAGATCTGGATATCTTCATTACGCCCCGCAATCGGAATCGCCCCCGCCGTGCGAAAGATAAAGTTCAGCACCGGCAGACGGTAGATCTTGTAGTACATGACAAAGCGGATCGGCCGACGCACCGCGCCGCCAATCAACAGCGCATCGACAAACGACACGTGGTTGCACACCAGCAACGCCGCGCCTTCATCCGGAATCGCCTCAAGGTTGCGATGCTCCACGCGGTACATGGAATGGCTGAGCAACCAGATCATGAAACGCATGGTGAACTCGGGGACGATCCTGAAGATGTAGGTATTCACCGCAATGTTGAGCAGCGACACCACCAGGAACAACTCGGGGATCGACAGCTTGGCGATGCTCAGCAGCACGATCGACACAATCGCCGAGACCACCATGAACAATGCATTGAGGATGTTGTTGGCCGCGATCACCCGCGCGCGTTCGTGCTCGGCGGTGCGCGACTGGATCAGCGCATACAGCGGCACGATATAGAAGCCACCGAACACGCCCAGCCCGAGGATATCCGCCAACACCCACCAGGCCTGGCCGTAACTGAGTACCGCCAGCCAATCGTTGGGCTGCACGTTCTGCGGGAAGCCGCCAGAATGCCACCACAACAACAAACCGAACACCGTCAGGCCAAACGAGCCGAAGGGCACCAGGCCGATTTCCACCTTACGTCCGGAGAGTTTTTCGCAAAGCATCGAGCCCAATGCGATGCCTACCGAGAACACGGTAAGAATCAGCGTCACTACCGTTTCGTCGCCGTACAACCATTCCTTGGCGTAGGCCGGGATCTGCGTCAGGTAGATCGCACCGACAAACCAGAACCACGAGTTACCGACGATAGAACGCGACACCGCTGGCGTCTGCCCCAAACCCAGGCGCAATGTGGCCCAGGATTCGCTGAAGATATTCCAGTTCAAGCGCAGCTGCGGGGTCGATGCCGCCGCCCGCGGAATGCTGCGACTGGCCAGGTAGCCCAACACCGCAACGCCAACAATCGCCACCGCCACCACGGGCGCATAGTGGGTGGACGACATCATGATCCCCGCACCAATAGTGCCCGCCAGGATCGCCAAAAACGTGCCCATTTCCACCAGGCCATTGCCACCCACCAGCTCATCTTCGTACAGGGCCTGGGGCATGATCGAGTACTTTACCGGGCCGAACAGCGCCGAATGGGTGCCCATGGCAAACAGCGCCAGCAGCATCAGCTCCAAATGGTTGGTGAGAAACCCGGCAGCGCCCACGGCCATGATCACGATCTCGCCGATCTTGATCGCGCGGATCAACGCGTCCTTGTTGAATTTCTCGCCAAACTGCCCGGCCAACGCCGAGAACAGGAAGAACGGCAGGATAAACAGCAGCGCGCACAGGTTGACCCAGATCGAGCGGTCACCGTCGATGGTCAGCTTGTAGAGGATGGCGAGAATCAGCGATTGCTTGAAGATGTTGTCGTTGAAAGCACCCAGCAACTGGGTGATGAAAAACGGCAGGAAACGCCGTGTGCGCAGCAAGGTGAATTGCGAGGGGTGGCTCATCGTCCGTGTTCCTGCGTGGCCTGTAGGTGTTATAGCTTTTCCAGGCCACGACTTTACCTAATCGCGCTTACTTATTCCCTAGTCCTGCAATGCACGGTGAAACAAAAAGCTCACCTTTATAGGCTCCTTGCACCGTGCGCTTGGCGACGATCAGCCACATCAGCGCCAATGCCACTACCAGCACACTGCCGAACACACTGAAAAAACCCAGGTGCAACAGGCTCGCCAGCTTCAACGTGGCCAGGGCATACACTCCCAGCGGGAAGGTAAAGCCCCACCAGCCCAAGTTGAACGGGATACCGGCGCGCAGGTAACGCAAGGTAATCAGCACCGCGACCAGCATCCACCACAAGCCAAAGCCCCACAGGGTAATGCCGGCCACCAGGCCCAGGCCCTCGGCCATTTCACCCACTCGCGGCAAACCATTGGCGGCGAAGATCACCGGCGCATCGCCACCCAGCAACAGCATACCCAGAGCACCGGTGCCAATGGGGCCAAGGGCCAACCAGCTCGAGGCGGCCATATTGGCGTGGGGCAGTTTGTGCAGGGCCATGCGCAACATCAAGATGGTGAGGATGCTGAACGCCACCGGCAGCGAAAACGCCCACAGCACGTAGCTGGTCACCAGCATCACCAGTTGCGAATGCGCGTCAGCCAAATGCGGGGCCAGCAGGCCACCGCTGGCGGCGGCAACTTCGGCAGCGACCACCGGCAGCAGCCAGACGGCTGTCATTTGGTCGATGCTGTGCTCCTGGCGCGTAAACATCATGAAGGGGATCAACACGCCGCAGGCCATGGCCATCGCGACATCCAGCCACCACAGCGCTTCGGCCAGGGGGATGACCCCTTCGCCCCAACGCGGCAGGCCAAACAGCAACAAGCCGTTTAGAAGGGTCGCCAGCCCCATGGGAATCGTGCCGAAAAACATCGAGACCGTGGAATGCCCGAAGATGCGCCGCGCCTCATGGAAAAACATCACCCATCGGGCGGCATACAGAACGCTGAACAACACAAACAGGCCGATGGTGAAAAACCACAGCCCTTCGGCCAGGGCGTGCACACCTGGCAGCCTGACCGGCAGTTGCGCAAGCGCCAAGGCCAGCACACCGGTACCCATGGTGGCGGCGAACCAATTGGGGGTGAACTGGCGAATCACTTCCCGTGGTCGGGTCAGGTGACTGAAGGGTTTGTAGCTGATGCTATTGGAGCACGTCATGGGTAATCCTCTTCCTCGCACGAGGTTGGGACCATGATAGAACCGGATCGAATATCTATATAACGGGTAATTTCTCTAACTGTTATCTGTTTTACCTATAAGCCTTGGAGGCGGGGTTCTGCATAAGCAAACCGACCAGGGCACCGAGGGACAGCACAATCAACACAACGCCATAGCCATCGGTGGTAGCGATCAAGCCGAAACTGCGGATCAGATTGCCCGCCAGCAATGACGGCAGGCAAAACGCCAAGTAACTCAGTACATAAAACGCCGACATCAACCCTGCCCGCTCATGGGGCAACGCCAGTGGCACGACACTGCGCAGCGCGCCCAGGAATCCAGCGCCAAAGCCACTGCCCGCGATCAGCGTGGCGATAAAAAACAACGGCAGGCTGGCGCTGTGCACTGCCGTAAGGATCAACGCTACACCCACGGCCAGCAGGCTTGCGCCCAATCGCAAGACGTTATCCGCAGCGCGATTGCACAGGGTGAAGATCATCAGCGCGCCGCTCAATGTCAGCACCGCCACCAGCCCGCCCCCGATCAGGTTCGACGTGGAACCTGTCGCCGCCCGCACCAGCGAAGGCGCCAGCGACAGATAAAACCCACCCATCGCCCACACCGCGATGTCCACCGGCAACGACAACCACAACGCACGGCGCGCCTGGGGCGGCACATGCAGGGTCGGGCGCAGCGAAGCCAGCGCACCCGGAATGCGGCTGACGGTCTCTGGCAAGCGCCACACATACACAGCCTGCACCAACATCAGCGCGAACAACGCCCAGTAGATCAATTGGGTCGGCAGTGGTGCGAATTCCACCAGCACACTGCTGCCCATGGCGCCGCAGGCCATGCCCAGCAAAGGTGCCACGCTGTTCACCAACGGGCCTTGCTTGCGATCCGTATCGAGCAACGCCGCCCCCAACACGGCCGTCGCCATCCCGGTGGCAAACCCTTGCAAGGTGCGCGCTGCAATTAGCCAAGCCACGCTGCCTTCATTGATAAACAGCAACATCGCCAGCATATCCAGGACCAGCGCGGCAAAAATCACCGGCTTGCGCCCGAGGTGGTCCGACAGCGAACCCACGGTCAGCAACGCCGCCAACAGGCTGAGGGCGTACACACCAAAGATCAGCGTGAGCATGCCCGCGGAAAAATGCAGGCCCTCCTGATACAAGTGGTACAACGGCGTCGGCGCACTGGAAGCCGCCAAAAAGGTCAGCAACGTGATGGCCAGGAACACCAGGCTGGATCGGTTGTTAGTATTGCTGGACATGCGCACGCTCCGCTAAAGCTAATATTTTGCTTTTGTGGAGTGTGCTACTGGTCAGCGCTTAAAGCAAATTCTTTGTGTTAAGGTCGCAAACATGGCGATAAAAGAAGGCCTGCGCCCGGGGGGCCGAAGTGCCCGGGTACAAGAATCCGTCCACTCGGCGGTGCGCGAACTGCTGGATGCCCATGAGCGATCTACCGTCACCGTGCCGATGATTGCAGCGCGGGCGGGCGTCACGCCGTCGACTATCTACCGGCGCTGGGGCGACCTTTCTGCGCTGCTCGCCGACGTGGCCCTGGCGCGCATGCGCCCGGACAGCGAGCCCGCCAATACCGGCAGCCTGCGCGGCGACCTGCAAGCCTGGGCCGAGCAGTACCTGGATGAGATGAGTTCGGAGCCTGGGCGCAACATGATGCGCGACGTGCAATGCAGCCAGACGCCGGGGTATTGCGTGGCGTTGATTGGGGGGCAGTTGCAGGTGATTGTGGATCGTTACCCCGACAGTTCCCCGCCCACGGTGGACCGACTGATCAACCTACTGGCGGCGCCGACCGTGTTCAGGATTCTGTTTGCGAGTGCGCCGTTGCAGCTTGAAGAGCTGCACGACCTGATCGAATTGGCGCTGACAGTTTAAGCACACTACACAAAACCCAATGTGGGAGGGGGCTTGCTCCCGATAGCGGAGTGTCAGTCGCCACTTGGTTGACTGACCCACAGCTATCGGGAGCAAGCCCCCTCCCACATTTTTACTGCATGCATTCAGTGAATCAGGTACGCATCCCGCGCCCACTCACCAGCAACCGCGCGCAGCCAACATACAGCACCACCGTCGCCACCAGCATGAACGTGATCGCCACGCTGATCTTGATATCCGACACCCCCAGGATGCCGTAGCGGAAGGCGTTGACCATATGCAGTACTGGGTTGGCCAGCGACACGGTTTGCCAGAACGGCGGCAGCAACGTGATGGAGTAAAACACCCCGCCCAGGTAGGTCAGTGGCGTGAGCACAAACGTCGGGATGATCGAAATATCATCGAAGTTGCGCGCAAACACGGCGTTGATAAACCCCAGCAGCGAGAAGATCGTTGCCGTCAGTACCACCACCAAAATGGTGACCCCCAGGTGATGCACCTGCAGGTGGGTGAAGAACAGTGACAGCAAGGTCACGATCACGCCCACCATCAACCCGCGCAGCACGCCGCCCAGGGTGTAGCCGATCAGAATGGTGTGAGGGGACACCGGCGACACCATCAATTCTTCAATCGAACGCTGGAACTTGCTGCCGAAGAAACTCGACACCACGTTGCCGTAGGAGTTGGTAATCACCGACATCATGATCAGCCCCGGCACGATGTACTCCATGTAAGTGAAGCCACCCATGTCGCCAATCTGGCGACCGATCAGGTTACCGAAGATCACGAAGTACAAAACCATGGTGATCGCCGGCGGTAGCAGGGTCTGCGGCCAGATGCGGGTAAAGCGCTTCACTTCGCGATAGACGATGGTTTGCAGTGCGACGAGGTTGGGTTGCAGTTCGGAACTCATAACGCCACCTTCGCCAGATTTTTCTCCACCAGTGACACGAACAACTCCTCAAGGCGATTGGTTTTATTACGCAGGCTCAGCACTTCGATGTTCTGGGTCGCCAACTGGGTGAACAGCGCGGTGATACCCATGGCCTTGTCTACCTGCACTTCCAGCGTGTGGCTGTCCACCAGGCGGCTCGGGTAGCCAAGCAACTGCGGTGGTGTCGACAGATTGTTCTTCAAATCGAGCAGGAAAGTTTCCACGTGCAACTGGCCCAGCAGGTTACGCATGCTGGTGTTCTCGACGATAGTGCCGTGGTCGATGATGCCGATGTTGCGGCACAGTTGCTCAGCCTCTTCCAGGTAGTGGGTGGTGAGGATGATCGTGATGCCCTTCTCATTCAGCTCGGTGAGAAAGGTCCACATCGAGCGACGCAATTCGATATCCACGCCAGCGGTGGGTTCATCGAGGATCAGCAGGCGCGGCTCGTGCACCAGCGCGCGGGCGATCATCAAGCGCCGCTTCATGCCGCCAGACAGTGAGCGCGACGGCACATCGCGCTTGTCCCACAGCCCCAACTGGGTCAGGTATTGCTCGGCGCGCTCCTTGGCGACTTTCGCCGGGATGCCGTAGTAACCCGCCTGGGTCACAACAATGTCGAAGGTCTTTTCAAACTGGTTGAAGTTGAATTCCTGGGGCACCACGCCGATGGAACGCTTGAGCGCCGCCGGGGATTTGTCCAGGTCATGACCAAAAATATTCACCGAGCCGCTGGTCTTGTTGACCAGGGTGGAGAGGATGCCAATGGTGGTGGATTTGCCGGCACCGTTAGGGCCGAGCAAGGCGAAGAAGTCACCTTCGGCAACGTCCAGATCGATACCACTCAGGGCCTGGAAACCGTTGCCGTAGGTTTTGGTTAGCTGCCGGATGGACAGAGCGGAACTCATATCGGAATACGCACCAAAGAAGGGAATAGAAAGAGTAGATGAGGGCGCAGCCCAGGTAGTTCAACGGCGGCGCATGACAAGCATGGTGCTTGCCCGCGCCGCACAAGTACAGTCACCCGTATTAATAGTGTGTATTAAGTCAACGCAGTCATGACCGCTTTGCGGTATGCCGGACGTTGCTGCAGGCGCTGATACCAGGCCTCTAGATTGGGCATTGCAGGCCGCTCGATGGGCATTTCAAACCAGGCATACGCAAAGCAGCCCAAAGGGATATCACCGATGCCGATCTCGCTGCCCGACAGATACGGCTGTTCGGCGAGGGCTTTGTCTACGGTGCTCAGCGCATCAATACAGGCTTGGCGCCCGGCGTGGATGCTGTCCCAGTTCTGCTTTTCGGCCGGGGTGCGCAGGATGCCCCAGAACACTGCCTTGAACGGTTCGGCGAGGGTGGAGGTGGTCCAGTCCATCCATTTTTCCGCGCTGGCCCGGGCTTTCAAGTCGGCCGGGTACCAACTGGAGCCCTGCTTGGCGCACAGGTAGCGCACGATGGTGTTGGACTCCCACAACACGAAGTCGCCGTCTTCGATCATCGGCACCCGCCCGTTAGGGTTCAATGCCCGGTAGTGCGGGGTGTCGACCACACCGAAAGCCCCGCCCGCATCAATTGCTTCATAGTCCAGGCCGAGTTCTTCGGCGCACCACAGTGCCTTCCTGACGTTTGATGAATTTTTACGACCCCAGATTTTCAGCATGACCGTGCCTTATGGTTTGGTGAGCGCAGCAGCATACGCCGGTTCAGGCGCGGCTTAAATCGCAGCGCAAGGTGACCGGCCAGTTTCCAGCCGAACTCCCCCCGCCCTAAGAGGTCACTACCGATGAAGCGCTTGAGGTACAACTCGTTACACCCCGACCACCGCACTTGCTCGGATGCCAACTAAGCTTCTCGGTGGTTTCGCCCCTGGTTTCACGGAGGATTGAATATGCTGTTGTTGTGGATACTGGTTCTGGTGCTCGGCATTGCCTACCTGGCACACCGCCGCATCGCCCCCCTGCCCGCCCTGGGCATTGTCGCCGTCTACTTGCTGGCGATGGGCGTCTGGAGTCATGCACCGGGCTGGTTGCTGGTGATCTTCTGGGTACTGCTGGCCGCCGTCGCCGCGCCCCTGCTGCTGCCGGACCTGCGCCGCCAGTACTTCACCAAGCCGCTGTTCAGCTGGTTTCAGAAAGTCCTGCCGCCGATGTCCGAAACCGAGCGCGATGCCATCGATGCCGGCACCGTCTGGTGGGACGGCGAACTGTTCAGCGGTCGCCCGGACTGGGACAAGTTGCTCGCGTACCCGAAGGTGCAACTGACCGAAGAAGAACAGGCCTTTATCGACGGCCCTACCGAAGAACTCTGCGCGATGGTCAGCGACTGGGAAATCGGCCAGGCCATGGACCTGCCGCCCGCCGCCTGGGAACACATCAAGACTCACGGCTTCTTCGCGCTGATCATCCCCAAGGAATACGGCGGCAAGGGCTTCTCTGCCTACGCCCACTCCCAGGTCGCAATGAAACTCGCCACCCGCAGCGGCGACCTGGCTTCCACCGTGATGGTGCCCAACTCCCTCGGTCCCGCAGAGTTGCTGCTGCACTACGGCACCGATGAACAACGCAACCACTACCTGCCGCGCTTAGCCCGTGGCGATGATATTCCGTGCTTCGCCCTCACCGGCCCACTGGCCGGCTCCGACGCCGGCGCCATGCCTGACACCGGGGTGATCTGCAAAGGCGAATGGGAAGGCAAGGAAACCCTCGGCCTGCGCCTGAACTGGGAAAAACGCTACATCACCCTCGGCCCGGTCGCGACTCTGCTGGGCCTGGCCTTCAAGGCCCATGACCCCGACCACCTGCTAGGCGATGTGGAAGACCTGGGCATCAGCCTGGCGCTGATCCCCACCGACACCCCCGGCGTTGAAATCGGTCGTCGGCACCTGCCCCTGGGCGCTGCATTCATGAACGGCCCCAACTCCGGCAAGGATGTGTTCATCCCGCTGGAGTTCCTGATCGGTGGCCAGGAAATGCTCGGCAAGGGCTGGATGATGCTGATGAACTGCCTATCGGTAGGCCGTTCAATCTCCCTGCCCGCCGTCGGCACTGGCGCGGCCAAGTTCACCAGCCTGGTGACTGGCCAGTACGCCCAGGTGCGCGAGCAGTTCAACGTGCCGCTGTCGGCGTTCGAAGGTATCCAGGAAGCCCTGGCGCGTATTGGCGGCAACGCCTGGCTGATGGACAGCGCGCGCATGCTCACCGCCAACGCTGTGGACTTGGGAGAAAAGCCGTCGGTGCTGTCGGCGATCCTCAAGTACCACCTCACCGAACGTGGCCGCGAGTGCATCAGTCACGCCATGGACGTGCACGGCGGCAAGGGCATCATCATGGGCCCCAATAACTACCTGGGCCGCAGTTGGCAGGGCGCGCCGATCTTCATCACGGTGGAAGGCGCGAATATCCTGTCGCGCAACCTGATGATCTTTGGCCAGGGCGCCATCCGTTGCCATCCGTTCGTGCTTAAGGAAATGGCCTTGGCCGGCCGTGAAGACCACGACCAGGCACTCAAGGAGTTCGATGGATTGCTGATGCAACATATCGGCTTTGCCGTGAGCAACGCCGCCAGCACGCTGGTATTGAATCTGGGCGTGGGCCACTTCGAAAAAGCGCCGGGCAATCGCCTGAGCCAGGGTTACTTCCGTGCGCTCAACCGCCAGGCTGCGGCGTTCGCGCTGCTGGCAGACCTGAGCATGATGCTGCTGGGGGGCGAACTGAAACGTCGCGAACGCCTGTCGGCACGTCTGGGGGATGTACTCAGCCACATGTACCTGGCCTCGGCCGCGCTCAAGCGTTATCACGACCTGGATTCGCCCGATCATCTCGAGCCGCTGTTCGCCTGGGCCATGGAAGAAAGCCTCGGCGAGTCGGAGCGTGCGCTGGATGAACTGCTGAGCAATTTCCCAAACAAGGTGCTGGGCTGCCTGCTGCGGGTGATCGTGTTCCCGCTCGGCCGTCGCCATACCGGGCCATCCGACGCGCTGGATGCCGAAGTGGCCGCGGTGATCGGCCGTGCCAAAGGCGATCCGACCCTGGAAGAGTTGCTGGCTGGCTGCTACCGCCCGCAATCGGCCGAAGATCCAGTGGGCGCCCTGCAACATGCCTATGACCTGCTGGGTGCCAGCCATCCCTTGCAGAAAAAACTCCACACCGCGCTCAAAAGTGGCCAGGTCAAACCGGCCGCCGGCGAGCATGCCATCGACGCCGCGCTGCACGCCGGGGTGCTGCAACCGGCCGAGGCGCAAACCCTGCGCGACGCCGAAGCCGCGCGGCGCAAGGTGATCGACGTGGATGATTTCAGCAAGGAAGAACTGGCCCGGGCTGAGGGCACAGTCCGCTGATCCCAGCGGTCATATAAAAACGGGCGCGTGAGCTATATACTCTCGCGCCCGTTTTTGCTTTAGAGGACTTATCTCGTGTCCAACGTCGTTGCCGATCATCTCGTCTTGCTCGACCACCTGCGCAGCATCCTGGTTGCCGTCGGCGAAGCCGAACAGGTTCCCGAGGAAAGCCATTCGCTGTTTCTGGAGCGATTCGACGAATTGCGCGCCCTGCTGCCGATCGACCCGATCGAAAGCCAGTACCTGGGCCAGGACTTGATGAGCCAGGTCATCCTGCGCTACCCACAAATTGCCCACCTGGTACCACGTGATCTGCTGTGGTTCTTCGGCGGTGACTGCCTGCACTTCATGCCCGACGAAGAGCTGGACCTGTATCAGGCTTTAGAAGAGCGTCGCTTCGAAGCCGAACAGAACGACGAGCCATTCGACTGGAACCAGGAAAAGCAGCTGCTGGCCATGCCGGATGACCAGAGCAAGCACTGATCCTGACGAACACTGTGGATCTAAATGTGGGAGGGGGCTTGCCCCCGATTGCGGAGCATCAGTCAGTTCATCAGTGACTGAACCACCACCATCGGGGGCAAGCCCCCTCCCACATTTTCAGCCTATTCCTACCGCCGGCGCAGTGTTGGCTCCTTGACCATGCACTCCACCAAGTAATCAATAAACACCCGCAACTTCGGTGGCATATACCGCGTCGGCGAATGCAACAACCACACCTCGCCATGGTACGACGCAATAAAATCCCACGGTGCCAACACTTGCACCACCTCCCCCGCTTCCAGGGCGTGGCGCGCCGTGAAGTACGGCAAGCTGCCAATCCCCACATGCTGCAACACCGCATCCAGCCGCACACCGGTGTGATTCGCCGCATACCGCCCACGCACCCCCACCGTGACTGTCTTGCCGGCCTGGCGAAACTTCCAGCGCGCATCCGCCGGGGTTTCCCCCAGGTAAATACAGCTGTGCTCCAACAAATCATGAGGGTGCTCGGGCGTGCCGTGCTCGGCCAGGTACTGCGGTGTTGCGCACAGCAAATGCTCGATAGGAAACAACGGCCGCCCCACCAGCCCTGGCGGCGGGCTGTCCGAAATGCGCAGGATCAAGTCCAGGTTGTCATCGATCAGATCCACCGGCCGATCCTCAAGAATCAACTGCACATCCACCTTGGGATAACGCCGCAGAAATTCCGGCATATGGGGGTGGATCACAAATCGCCCCACTGCCTTGGGTACGCTGACGCGCACCTGGCCCTCGGCTTCATGGGTGAACTGGCCGCTGATTTCCATCACCGAGCGCGCCGCGTTGACCATCTCCTGGCAACGCTTGAACACCTCTTCGCCGCCCTCGCTCAGGCGCAGTTTGCGCGTGGTGCGTTGCAACAGGCGCGTGGCCAGGGCTTTTTCCAGGCGCGAGATGCTGCGGCTCACCGACGACGGCGAAGCGCCCAGTTGCCGGGCGGCTTCTGAGAAACTGCCGGCTTCCACCACTTTGACAAAGGTCGCCATTTCGCCCAGCAGTGGCAAAGGTAGATTGATGCTCATGACGCACAGGTCCATTGATAATTGAGCGAATTATCACTCATCCACGCACTATTTATACTCCCCGCAGAACCCTGATGCGGATGCAGATAATGACCGAGCGCCTGTTTTTCACCCATGACCACCTGACGGCCGAGCTGGAAGTGCTCAGCTGCACCCCCCATGAAGATCTGTATGCCGTTATCTTGCAGTCGACGATCTTCCATCCACAGGGTGGCGGCCAACCGTTCGATACCGGCTGGCTAGGTAACAGCCAGGTTGTGCGGGTCACCCAGGAGGCCGCGCGGGTGGTGCACTACGTCAACCAAACGGTGACGCCAGGCCCGATCACCGCACGCGTTGATGAGCAGCGGCGCGCCCTGCATACCCGCCTGCATTCCGCCGGGCACTTGATCGGCAACGCCGGTGAAACCCTGGGTTGGATGCCGATCAAGGCCCACCACTGGCCGGGTGAAGGCAAGATCACGTTTATCCGTGGCGAAGCGGCGCAAGCACTCGACGCGCAAACCCTTCAACAGCAAATCAACCAGTGGATCGCCGCCGACCACCCACGCCATATGAAGGTGGAAGATGGCACCCGCGAAGTCGGCTTCGGCGAACTGCCTGCCTACGCCTGCGGCGGGACGCATGTACAGGCACTGAGTGAGTTGGGCCAGGTAACAATCCTCGCGCTGTCGGAGAAAAAAGGCGCGCTGTCAGTACGTTACGAAATCACCTGACAACACCGCACGGCATCCGGGCCAGCATTGACGGCGCGCACCTGACTAATGGTAGTGTGTGGAAATGTTTCTGACGACTTAGTCAGAAACTTCCCACTTACTACCTGCAAAGGAATGCTCCAACAATGCACTTCCCACTCAAGCAACTGGCGGCCGCCACCCTGTTCGCAGCGAGCCTGTCGGCTATTGCCACGCCCGTTTTTGCCAACATCTCCCCAGATCAAAGCACGGCGATCCTCAAGAGTTTCAACGAAACCTCCGTCACTGATTTTCGTGGTTTCCTTGGTGCCCTGGGCAAAGGCGACCTGGGTAAGACCAGCGATGTGGGCCCGGCGATCAACGCCTTTCTCGACAACAAAACCCTAAGTGCCGACCAGCAGAACGAGATCAATCGCCTGCTGGGCATCTATACGCGCGTGAAATACGGCAAGGCCGCCACCGAGACCCTACGTGAGCTGGTGGAAATTCCGACGTTCAACGTGGACGGCGTGCCCCAGTACAAAAACCCGGAATTCCTCAAGATCGCCGGCAAGATTCAAGACCTGGCGAAAGCCTTCAACCTGACCTTCCGCAATATCGATAACCGTGTGTACGAAATTTCCCTGGAAGGCACCGGCGATGAAGTGGTCGGCATCCACGCCCACGCCGACGTGGTGCCAGTGACGCCGGAAAATTGGGTGCTCAAGGATGGCACCCAGCTCGACCCATTCAAGGTCACGCTAATCGGCGACCGCATGTACGGCCGAGGTACCGAAGATGACAAGAACGGCATCGTGGTGGCGATGTATGCCATGAAAGTGATCAAGGAAGAAAAACTGCCATTGGCGCGCAACTTCAAGCTGCTGGTGGACACCACCGAAGAAACCTCCGGTGATGCGATCCCCTATTACTTCGAAAAGAACCCGACGCCGCAGTACAACCTGGCGTTAGACGGCGGCTATCCGGTGGTGATTGCCGAGAAAGGCTACGGCACGGTGATGGCCACGTTCCCTCGGCGCAAGGGTGAAGGCAAAGGCGCAGAAATCATTTCGATGACCGGCGGCATGGCCACCAATCAGATTCCGTCTGCCTCGGTGGCCACCTTTGTCACTGACAAACCCACCGAGCTGGCCGCGACCCTGCAAAAGGCCGGCGCGCAATACGTCAAAAGCAACGGCGGCGATTTTGAGGTGGCGGCCAAGGTGGTCGGCAAAGAGGTCAAGCTGACGGTAACGGGCGTTTCGGCGCACTCCTCCGAGCCTGAGTCGGGCGTTAACCCAGTGGCCCGCATGCTGGAGTTGATCCACAGCGTCGACGGTAAAATTGCGCTCAAGCACAACCACATCACTGATGCCGCACAATATGCGGCCGATAACTGGGGCCTGGACTACCTGGGCGGCAAGTTGGGCGTGGGCTTCTCCGATGAATTCATGGGGCCGCTGACCACTTCGCTGACGTTTGTGGGGCTGGATGACAAGGCCTTCAAGTTGGCCGTGAACCTGCGTGTGCCGAAGGGCAAGTCGCCGGAGAAGCTCAAGGCCGAGATCGCCGAGAAGCTGAGCGCCTGGGACAAGAAAACCAAGGTGGCGGTGGACTTTACCTACTCGGTGGCCGATCCGATGTTCCGCAACCCCGAAGGTGAATGGGTCAAGGCGTTGTTGGCGGTCGCCAGTGAAAACCTGGGCATGGAACACAAGTTCGGTACCTCGGCCGGCGCGACCTCGGTGCACGAGTTGCCTAATGGCGTGCAATTCGGCCTGGCGCGCCCGGAAGTGAAATACACCGGCCACACCGACAATGAGTTCAAGACGGTCGATCAATTCTTGCTGGACTTGCAAATCGTGACCGAAATGATGGGGCGCATTGGGCAATTGCCTAAGCTCTGACAGCATTTGAAATACGCGAAAAAAAACGCCGATCAGTGATGATCGGCGTTTTCATTTGTCGCCACGTTATTTAAGCCCCTAGAAACGGCAACGCCAGGTACAGCTTAATCACCAGTGCATTGGTGATATCGATAAAGAACGCGCCCACCATCGGTACCACTAAAAATGCAATTTGCGAGGGCCCGAAACGCTGGGTCACCGCTTGCATATTGGCAATGGCCGTTGGCGTTGCGCCCAGCCCGAAACCGCAATGCCCCGCCGCCAACACCGCCGCATCATAGTTGCTGCCCATCACGCGGAACGTGACGAATATCGCGAACAGCGCCATCAACAATGCCTGCGCAGCCAGCAGGATTACGATCGGCAAGGCCAGTGCCGCCAAGTCCCAAAGTTTGAGCGACATCAGGGCGATTGCCAGGAACAAGGACAAACTCACATTACCCAGCACCGACACTTCGCGTTCGAACACCTGGTGCCACCCTAGCGCCGACAAGCCATTACGCAGCACCACACCGATAAACAATACGCAGACGAACGTGGGCAACTCGAAGGCCGTACCTTGAAGGGCACCATTGAGTAAAGTGCCAACCTTCAGGCTGATGGCCAACAGCGCCAGGGTCTCGATAAACGAAAATGAAGTAATCATGCGCTCCCGGTTCGGCTGCTCAAACCCTTTGGGCATGGGCGGCTGAGACTGCTCGAGGCCTGGCACCTGGACACGTTTGATCAGCAAACGGGCGACAGGACCACCAATCAAACCGCCAAGGACGAGACCGAATGTCGCCGAAGCGATGGCCAGCTCGGAGGCGGAGGCGACGCCATACTGCTCACTGAACACGGTGCCCCATGCGGCCCCTGTCCCGTGGCCGCCGGACAAGGTGACGGAGCCCGCCAGCAAGCCCATCAGCGGGTCGAGCCCCAATGCTGACGCCAAGGCAATACCCATGGCGTTCTGCAGTATCAGCAGCCCGGTAACGACCAGCAGGAAAATCCCCAATAAGCGCCCGCCTTTTTTCAGGTTGGCGAAATCTGCATTGAGACCAATGGTGGCAAAAAACGCCAGCATCAGAGGAGTTTGTAACGAGGGGTCGAAGCGCACCTCAATACCCGCCAGCGCACGCAGTGCCAACAGCAAGAAGGCCACTAACAAACCACCAGCGACGGGTTCGGGAATATTGTAAGTGCGCAAAAAGCCGATGCGTGCAACCAGCCAACGTCCGAGTAAGAGCACCAGGGACGCGGCGACCAGCGTGGAATAGAAATCAAATTGATACATCTGGGCAGCTCACTGTAATGACCAGGAAGAAGGGCACGCCAGAGTAGAGATGACCGTGTAGATACGCACCCACCGCACGTTAATTACAGACTATTCCTACACGACTAGTCTCTACGCTGGGGTCGGGTGAATGCCCCAGAAAAAATCGACACGAACAAAAACGCCGATCATTGCTGATCGGCGTTTTCATTGAATATGGAGCGGGAAACGAGACTCGAACTCGCGACCCCGACCTTGGCAAGGTCGTGCTCTACCAACTGAGCTATTCCCGCAAATGGCGTCCCCTAGGGGACTCGAACCCCTGTT
>NZ_UTKY01000042.1 GCF_900583165.1 Pseudomonas viridiflava
CACTCCGGCTTGAATCCGTGGGCCGCCGTCATGGGCCATCCTTGGCCCAGGACGGCTAACCCGGCGTCCTGCCGGGTTACCCACGGATTCAAGCCTGCGTTCGGCCAGCGTGGTTAACGGGGCGCCTTAGATCAAGATCAAAAGCCAGAGCCAGAGCCAGAGCCAGAGCCAGAGCCTGGCGGGTTTAGTCGGCGTCGATAGTCGTGTAGATACCTATGCCGAGATGGGACCGCCAAGGGTTTCACTTACACCAACGCCTTGCGCAGATAGTCAAACAACAGCCGGCTCACCGGGGACAACTGCGCCTCATCGCGCACGACTAGAATCAAGCTGCGGTCCGACCACCCATCCGTCAGCGGCACCGCATGCAACCCCAGCGCCCGGCCAAACAATTCGTAAGCCTTTTGAGGCAGGATACCAATCCCCATATTGGCCTGAACCATCCGGCACATCGCATCAAACCCCGGCACATGGATACGCAGGCGCAGCATTTTGCCCGCCTCCCGCGCGGCGGCGTGGGTGCGCATATTGATGGAGCTGGCGGCATGCAGGCCGACGTAATCGCTGTCCAGGGTTTCGGCGAAAGCCACACTCTCACGGGTGGCCAACGGGTGATCCGCCGGCATCAGCACCACCAGTTTATCGAGGCGATACGTCACACTGGGCAAGCCTTTGGTGTCGGTGTCACTGGAGCAGATGCCCAGGTCTGCCACGCCATCCAGCACACCTTGCACCACCCCCTTGCTGGGGCGCTCTTCCAGATCGGTTTTCACTTCGGGGTGCAACTCGGAAAAATCCCGCAAGTCTTCAGGAAGAAACTGAATAATGGCGGACAGATTCGCCAGCATCCGCACATAGCCCCGCACGCCATGGCTGTGTTCGCCCAGCTCCAGGCCCATCTTCTCGACGTTGAACAGCATCTGCCGCGCATGGTGCAACAAGGTTTCGCCGGCGGCCGTCAGGTCCATGCCCTTGGCCCGTCGTACGAACAAGCTCACGTTCAGCACCTGCTCCAACTCCATCAAGCGCTTGCTGGCGGCCGACACCGCAATGGCTTCGCGATTGGCCGCACGTGTCAACGTGCCCTCTTCATACACCGCGACGAATAATTGCAGGGTGATCAGGTCCAGCCGTCGCACCAGGCTTTTGTGCAGCATCAGTGACGCTCGCTGGCCAAGCGGTTGATCTCGGCCTGCTCCACCACCGGCCGTGGCGCGCCATGGCTGACCGCCTGCAACATGGCCCGGCCCACGGTCTCGGTGCTCACCACCCAACTCGGCTTGACCCGACGCACAAACGACAACACCGGCCCCAGCGCCGAATAAAACGCCTGATACACCGGCGTCTTCGAGCGCACGCCATGCAACGGTTGAATCACCCCCGGACGAAACAGATACACCGCCTTGAACGGCAGGCGCAGCAACGCGTTCTCGGTCTTGCCTTTGACCCGCGCCCACATCGATTGACCTGCTTCGGAACTGTCGGTACCGGCGCCGGACACATAGATAAACGTCATCTGCGGATTGAGCCGCGCCAGGGTGCTGGCGGCAACCAGGGTGAGGTCGTAGGTGAGGTGGGTGTACTTGGCCTCGTTCATCCCCGCCGACGAAACGCCGAGGCAAAAGAAGCAGGCGTCGAAGCCTTGCAGCAGGTTTTCTAGCGGTTGGAAATCCAGCATGTCGCTGTGCAACACCTGATGCAGCTTGCCGTGTTCCTGGGTCAACGGCGTGCGGCCGACGGCGACCACTTCCTGCACGTCAGCGGCCCGCAGGCACTCACGCAGCACGCCTTGGCCGACCATGCCGGTGGCGCCGAATAACAGAACTCTCATGGGGTTGGTTCCTTGGTTACAAACGATTAGCCGCACATTAAAGACAAACACACTATCAGCTTGTAGGTTACCGCTGAAAAAGGATAAGTCAGCCCTTGAAAAACACCACCACCCTTACACTCGCCTGCTGTGCTGCCTTCCTCGCGCAAGTCGGCATCAGCAGCTACCTGCCCGCTGTGCCGGCCATCGCCCGCGCGCTGCCTGCAGCCGAAGATCAGGTCGCCCTTGCCCTGGCGATTTACCTGATGGGCATGGCGTTGCCCATGCTGCTCTGGGGCAGCCTGGGTGAACGCTTTGGCCGCAAACCGGTGTTGCTCACAGCCCTTGCAGTGTATGCGCTGGCCTGCGCAGCAATACCTTCAGCGTCCAACATTGAAAGCTTCCTCTCGTTGCGACTGATCCAAGGCTTAGGTGCTGGGGGTGTATCTGTCATGGCGCGCGTATTGGTGCGGGACAGTTTCAGCGGTGCGTTATTGGCCAAGGCGTTGTCGTGGTTGGGCATGACCTTCGTGATCGCCTTGGGACTGGGGCAATTCGTAGGCTCGTTGCTGCACGTGGCATTGGGTTGGGAGGCGATCTTTTACGGTTTGGCCGTTGGCGCAGTGGTGTTGATGGGGGTAATGCTACGGTTGGACTTCCCGACGCGGGTAAAAGCCGATTCATCCGACCCCGCCTGGCGTATCTATTCCAAAATACTACGCCACCCTCCCTTTTTGCATGCCGCACTGGCTGGCGGTTTGGGTTACGGGGTGATCATTGCGTTCAACACCTGTGCACCGCTGATCTTGCAGGGCCGTTTCGAGTGGAGCGCGGCGCAGTATGGTTGGCTGGGTTGGCCGATCAGCGCGGCGTATCTGGCGGGTGCGTTAATGGTCAACCGCTTCGTTGCTCGCAACGGGCGGTTGGCGATGATGAGTTGGGGCGTCACCCTGTTAATGGTGGGAACGGCTGTGATGTTGCTGGGCAGTGTGTTTGGCGGCGAGTTGGCCGTACTGCTATGGCTGCCGTATTGCCTGGCGGTATTTGGGCAATCAATGAGTTACCCCATCAGTTTGTCACTGGCTAACGATGAGTCGCCGGTGAGTGGCGCCTACGCCATGGCATTGAGCGGTTTTACGCATCAGTTGATGGCCGCGCTGATCGGCGCCGTGGCGAGCCTGCTGGTCAGCCAGCAGGCCTGGCCGTTAACGGCTTTATGTGTAGCGTTGGCCGGCGGCGCCTGGGTGTGCGCCGCCCGCTGCCGAGCCGATCAAAAGGCGTTGCGAAAAATCTCCTCGATCTGACGCTGGTCCGCCCGCCGTGGGTTGGTCAGGCCGCATGCATCCTTCAGCGCATTGGTGGCCAGTAACGGAATGTCCTGCAACTTGGCCCCCAACTCGCGCAGCCCCGCCGGGATTTCAACGTCGTGGGCCAGGCTGCGAATGGCGGCGATGGCGGCTTGGGCACCCTCTTCGTCGGTGCTGCCCTTGATCTCGGCGCCCAGTGCGCGGGCGACATCGCTCAAGCGTTTGGCGCTGACGCTGGCATTGAAGCTCTGCACATGGGGCAGCAACACCGCGTTGCATACGCCGTGGGGCAGGTCGTAAAAACCGCCGAGCTGGTGGGCCATGGCGTGCACGAAACCAAGGGACGCATTGTTGAAGGCCATGCCGGCGAGGAACTGCGCATACGCCATGTTTTCCCGTGCCCCCTTATCGCTGCCATCGTGCACAGCCAGACGCAGGTTGGCGCTGATCAACTCGATGGCCTTGATGGCGCAAGCGTCGGTGATCGGCGTCGCGGCGGTCGAGACGTAGGCTTCAATGGCGTGGGTCAGGGCGTCCATGCCGGTGGCGGCGGTGAGGCCCTTGGGCATGCCGACCATCAGCGAAGGGTCGTTGACCGACAGCAGCGGCGTAACGTTGCGGTCAACGATGGCCATCTTCACGTGGCGGCTTTCGTCGGTGATGATGCAAAAACGGGTCATCTCGCTGGCGGTACCGGCGGTGGTGTTGATGGCAACCAGCGGCAATTGCGGTTTGGCGCTCTGGTCGACGCCTTCGTAATCACCGATATGCCCACCGTTGGTGGCGCACAAGGCGATGCCCTTGGCGCAGTCATGGGGCGAACCGCCACCCAGGGACACCACGAAATCGCAGGCGCTTTGCTGCAACAACGCCAGGCCCTTCTCGACATTCTCCACATTGGGGTTGGGCTTGGCGCCGTCGTAGATCACCGAGTCGATGTCTTGCATTGCCAGTTTCTCGGCGATCATGCTGGCCACGCCCACCTTGGCCAACCCGGCGTCGGTGACGATCAGCGCCTTGCGAAAACCGTAGTTACGAATGGCAATCATGGCTTCGTCGAGGCAATCGGTGCCCATGATGTTGACGGCGGGAATGAAGAAGGTGCTGCTCATGGCGAATCCTCGGATGACGTTTATACCTACAGCATCGGCCTCACCTGCCTACGCCATCTTGATCAGGATCAACGCCCGCTCGTGATAAAGTCACCGCCCAGCCGATTTCGAGTAGACCCGCCGCGATGAAGGATTTCCAGGATATTGACGCCCACCTTGAAGACTGGAGCGCATTGCGCGCAGCCCTCGACTTCAGTGGGATTCTGATCGGCAACGGCGCCAGCCGTACGATCTGGGAAGACTTTGCCTACGACTCGCTGTTTGAAAACGCCCGCACCGTCGAAGAAAAGCCCCTAAGCCAATCCGAACTCAGCGTGTTCGACGCCCTGCAAACCCGCAGTTTCGAGCAAGCCTTGGGCGCGCTGAAAACCACCAGCCGGGTCAACAAGGCCCTGGCCGTCAGCTCGGCGGCGCCGCGCAATCGCTACTACGCAATCAAGGAAGCCTTGATCAATACCATCCACGGCGTGCATATCCCGTGGCGTTTGGTACAGCCGTCGACGCTGGCGACGATCAACGCTGAACTGGCGAGTTACGCCACGGTATTTACCAGCAACTACGATTTGCTCAACTACTGGGCGATCCTGCACACCCCCGGCATCGACGATCTGTTCCGCAGCGCCGACGCCAGCTTCGACCTGCGCAACACCCATACCGTGGCCACCCGGATTCTCTATCTGCATGGTGGCCTGCACCTAGTGCGCAACCTCGATGGCACCGCACGCAAATTGCCGTCCACCGACAGCACCTTGCTCAGCAGTTTTGCCATCAACAATACGATCAAGACCCTGGACGATGTGCCGCTGTTCGTCAGCGAGGGCAAGGTTGAGGAGAAGCTCAAGACCATCCGCAGCTCGGATTATCTATCGTTTTGTTATGAGCAGTTGCTGGGCCATCACGGCGCGCTGTGCATCTTTGGGCATGATTTGGGCGCGCAGGATAAACACTTGGTGGATGCGATTCGCCAGGCCAAATTGACCACCCTGGCGATCTCGGTGTCGGGGCGCAGTGATGGGTTTATTCGTCAGCAGAAGCGACGGTATTCGCAGTTGTTCGAGGGGACTGGCGTGGAACTCCAGTTTTTTGCGGCGCGCACGCACCCATTGGGCAGCCCTACGCTGTCAGTACCTGTAGAGCACTGATCAAAATCTGATCACAGGAGTAAGGGCTGCGGTCAGGCTTATTTGCAGTCGACCATCGGTATCAACGCATTTAGATGAAGACAGATGACAATGGTTCTCGATACCATTCGCGACTTTTCTACGTCGTGCTTCGTCAAGAAGGATATCCATGTCTCGTCCCAAGCCCGACCCAACGTCGGCCGATGCCTTTGGCGGATTCTATACAGACATCCTGTATTTCCTGCGCAAACGCACGGACAACGCCAGCGATGCGGCGGACATGACACAGGACGTGTTTACCCAATGGCTGGACTACCGCGACCGCGCCAAGGTCGAACAGCCACGGGCTTTTCTGTTCCAGATGGCGCGCAATCTGCTGCGTGACCACTGGCGTAAACAGAAGGTACGCCAGACCGTCCACCAGGATCAGGCCGCCATGGACGCCGAGCCCGTCACCGATGAGCAGAATGAGCCCATGGCGGCCGCACAACGCTCGCAACGCTTGGAACAATTGAAAGAAGTCCTCGCCGAACTCTCGCCCCGTCGGCGAGAAGCCCTTATGCTGCACCGCTTCGAAGGCCTCAGCCAGGCGCAGATCGCCGAACGCATGGGTATTTCCATCAGCATGGTGGAGAAGCACATCGCCCTTGCCCTGCTGCATTGCAAGCGACGCCTTCAAAACGACCCCGGCACGGAGCAGCCAGCATGACCCGCCTGAGCGACATCGACACCCTGGACATCGAGGACAGCGACTCCATCGATGCCCAGGCCGCCAGCTGGTTTGCCCGCAACCGCAATGAGCCTGATCGTGCCGAGCGCAAGGCGTTTGCCGCCTGGCACACGACGCCCGCCCATGCCCGCGCCTATGCCGAGTTCGAGCAATTGTGGGCCGACCTTGCCCAGTTGCAACAATTGAACAAACCCGTGGCGCTGCCACAGCGCAAGCCCTCGGTTCTGCGCCCTGCCCTGGCCGTGGCGGCTGCCGTTGTCTGCGCATTGCTTGCCACTCAGATCGGGGCGCCGCGTGCGTTGTATCACAGCCAAGTGGCCGCCCATGCCAAGGGCATGCGTACCCTGAACCTGCCTGACGGCAGCACGCTGTATGTCAACGCCAACACGCGCCTGCGCCTGGACTTCACCGCGCACCAACGCATCGTGCACCTGGACAAAGGCCAGCTGTACATCGAAGTCGCTGCCGACAAGGAACGGCCGCTGTACGTGCAAGCCGGCGAGGCCACCGTGCGGGTCGTCGGCACCGGCTTTGACGTGCGGCGCAGCCAACAGCAATTGGTGGTCAGCGTCGCCCATGGCCAGGTAGCGTTCGAGCCAGATGCAAACAGCCCGGTCGCCCTGCTGGGTGCCAAACAGCGTGCCACGCTCAACTACGCCAAAAACACCTTGCAGCAGCAAACCCTCACCGCCGAAGAAATCGCCGATTGGCGCAGCGGGCACTTGTCGTTTCGCAACCGCGAACTTGTCAGCCTGATCGATGAACTCAGCCTGTATCGCCCCCAGGCGCTGTTGCAAGTGAACCCCGCCGTGGCGCAACTGAAAGTCTCGGGCAATCTGGATGTGAACGACCCCGACGCCCTGCTCAACGCCCTGCCCGCCTTGCTACCGGTGAAAACCGTGGCGTCGGCCGACGGAATCATCCGAATAGAATCCAGCAAATAGCGGTAAACCCCCTAGTTGAGAATATTTTCCATTCGCAGGTGTGGATTTTTTTATCCGTCCCGTCTTCCTCCGGTCTGCGTTTGATACGCACACCTTTTCGGCCACTTGGCCACACCGGGGGATTTCATGTTTCGCGCGCCTTGCCACGCTTTGCACCTGTTTCTTCGACCGACGCTCATCGCGTCCTGCCTGGCCTGGAGCCTCAACGCCCAGGCTGAATCGTTCAAACTGCAATTGCCCGCGCAGTCGCTGGCCACGTCCCTGAGCCAAGTGGCGCAGCAGGCGAAAATCCAGCTGCTGTTCGACGAGGCGTTGCTGAAAAATGTGCAGGCGCCGGCGCTCAACGGCGAGTTCACCCCGGAAGTTGCCATTCGCACCCTGCTGAAAAACGGCGAACTCACGCTGATCAAGGTGGGTAGCACCTACGTGGTTAGGCCCGAAGAGGCGAAAACGACCCAGAGCGGCGCGATCCAGCTGGATGCGCTGAGCGTGATCGGCACCGGCAACGCGGTCGATTCCAGCAGCGTAGGCCGCTCGACCTTGAGCCAGGCCGATATTGACCGCTACCAGCCCGACAACATCCCTTCGCTGCTGCAAACCTTGCCCGGCGTGTCGATGGGAGGTTCGCCCAAGCCCGGCGGCCAGACCATCAACATTCGCGGCATGGGCGATGCCGAAGACGTGCCGATGACCGTGGATGGCGCGACCAAAAGTGGCTTCGAGCGTTATCAGCAGGGCACGGTGTTCATCGAGCCCGAGCTGATCAAAAGCATTGAAGTCGAGAAAGGCCCCTACTCGCCCTTCACCGGTAACGGCGGTTTTGGCGGCACGGTCAATATGGTCACCAAGGATGCGCCCGACCTACTCAAGGACGGACGCAACGCCGGAGCGATGACCAAGTACGGCTACGCCAGCAACACCCACGAGCAGGTGTACAGCGGCGCAGTCTATGGCCGCACCGATGACGGGCGTATGGACGGCCTGGTCTACCTGACCAAGCGCGACGGCGGCGACTTGAAACTCGCGGGCACACCGCCCGACCCACGCAATCAATACCCGATCAATCCCAAGCGCCTGCCCAACAGTGCCCAGGATGTAGAGGGCGCGCTGGTCAAGGTCAATGCCCACTTTACTGACGAACACAGCATGGGCCTGTCCTACTCCAGCGCCCGAAGCGAGCGCATGGCACCGTTCTCGGCTAAGAGCTACCCGACACCACCGACGCAATCGGCCATCGACCGGTATGGCTATGAAGGCGCACTGAAACGTTTTCTGGCCGACCGCGAGACCGTGGACACCACCTGGTCGGGCAAGTATCAATACCAACCTCTGGACAACCCACTGGTCGACCTGAAGCTCAGCTACTCATTCTCCAAGACCGACCAGGTCGACGAGCGCGCCGCCAATGCCGTGATTGGCCTGGCCACCGGTGGACGCAAGATGGAAACGTCTTACGCCGACCAGATCCTTGAGCTGCGCAACATCAGCCTGTTGACCACCGGCCCACTGGAACATGCGGTGACCACCGGCGTGCAGATCCGCAAACATACGCGCGAAACCGAAAGCTGGATGCCAGGCGCGGCCTATGACACCCCCAAATACAACTACGGGCATTTCCAGCCGTACTTCATGCCCCACGGCAAGGTCGACACCCACGCGTTCTACCTGCAGGACGCGGTAACCGTTGGCGATGTGACCATCACACCCTCCCTGCGCTACGACCACGTGCGCAACCGCGGCGAGGCCAACGACGCGCCGAATTACAGCAGCCCCGACCCAAGCGTTGGCCATGACTACAGCAACCGCACCTACACAGGTTGGTCGCCTCGTCTGGCAGTGTTCTGGAACCTGACCCCGGATGTGGCCTTCTTCGCCAGTTGGAACCGCACCTGGCGTGCGCCAGTCATCGATGAACAGTACGAAGTACAAGGCCCCAACAGCAGCCGCAGCGCCACCAGCCTCAACCTGGACCCGGAGCGCATCACAGCGATTACGGCAGGCAACGTCACCAACTTTTCGGGCCTGTTCACCCGCGATGACAACCTGCAACTGCGCACCACGCTGTTTCACAACCGCATCGAAGACGAGATCATGAAGGCCACCGGTCTGGGCTGCGCACAGCAACTGACGGTGCCAGGCAGTATTGCCACCGTGTGCACCGACGCCGCGTCCAAAACCAACTATCGCAACGTCGGCGGCATGACCATCAAGGGCTTCGAGCTGGAAAGCTACTACGATTCGACGTACGTGTTCGGCTCGCTGAGTTACTCATGGGCGACAGGTAAACGCGACAACCCCTACACCAACCCCTGGGCGACCGACCGGCACGTGTGGGCGCGGGATATTCCACCGGCCAAATGGGTCGTGGTGCTGGGCACCAAGATTCCGAGCTGGGACGCACAAGTGGGCTGGCAGGGCCAATTCGTGCGCAAGACCGATCGCGTACCTACCGACGTCTACGCCGGCGGCCTCAACTCCTCCATCGGCGACTTTATCTACGACCAGACCGAAAACCCCAGCTACGACACCCAGGGCCTGTTCGCCAATTGGAAACCACAGCAGGCCGGCCTCAAGGGCACCGAGATCAACTTCACCGTCGACAACCTGTTCAACCGCAGCTACCAGCCGGCGCTCAGCGGCGAAGGTGTGTACAGCGAGGGGCGCAACGCCAAGATCAGCATCACGCGGTACTTCTGAAAAACTGTATGGATAAATCCGCACCCAGCTGTAGGCCCTTAAACGACGAGGGTTGTGGCTAGATGGGCTTCCCTTGAAGCCCTTTGAATTTCGGTTCCCGCCCATGAGCTCGCGCGAAAACACCGGCATGGCCCTCGGCCTGCTGGGCGTCATCATCTTCAGCCTGACCCTGCCCTTTACCCGCATCGTGGTACAGGAGATGCACCCGTTGCTCAACGGCCTGGGCCGTGCGTTGTTCGCGGCGATTCCGGCAGCGCTGCTGTTGCTGTGGCGCCGTGAGCAATGGCCGACCTGGCGCCAGGTGCGCGGGTTGTGCCTGGTGATTGCCGGCGTGATCCTCGGCTTTCCGGTGTTGTCTGCCTGGGCCATGCAAACCTTGCCGGCGTCCCATGGCGCGCTGGTCAATGGCCTGCAACCGCTGTGCGTGGCGTTGTATGCGGCGTGGCTGTCCCATGAGCGGCCGTCCAAAGCCTTTTGGGCCTGCGCGGCATTGGGCAGTGGGTTGGTATTGAGTTACGCGCTGATCACCGGCGCCGGCAGTATCCAGGCGGGCGATCTGCTGATGCTCGCGGCAATTGCCGTGGGCGGCCTGGGCTACGCCGAAGGCGGCCGCTTGGCCAAGGAGATGGGCGGCTGGCAGGTGATCTGCTGGGCGCTGGTGCTGTCGACGCCGCTGCTGATCGGCCCGGTGTGGTACCTGGCAGCACAGCATCAGGGCGCGATTTCCATGCACGCCTGGTGGGCGTTTGGGTATGTGTCGCTGTTCTCGCAGTTCCTGGGATTCTTTGCCTGGTATACAGGGCTGGCGATGGGTGGGATTGCGCGGGTCAGCCAGATTCAGCTGTTGCAGATCTTTTTCACCATCGCGTTTTCGGCGCTGTTCTTTGGTGAACATATCGAGCCGATAACGTGGGTGTTTGCGTGTGGGGTGATTGTGACGGTGGTGTTGGGGCGTAAGACGGCCGTGCAGCCCGCTCCAATTCCAAAGCCGAACACAATCTAAATGTGGGAGGGGGCTTGCTCCCTCCCACATTAATCCGGTGTTCAGCTCAGGTAGCCATCCGCCCGCAACAGGGTTTCCAGGCAGTGTTCGGTGATGTGGTAGAACGCCTTCAATTCCTGGATCTTCTCCAGCAACTGCGCGTTATCCACCGGTTCCGCCCGCTTCACCGCCAAAATCATCTTGTTCTTGTTGGTATGGTCCAACGAGATAAATTCGAACACCTTGGTCTCGTAGCCACAGGCTTCCAGGAACAACGCCCGCAAGCTGTCGGTGACCATCTCGGCCTGCTGCCCCAGGTGCAAACCGTATTGCAGCATGGGCTTCAACAGCGCCGGGCTCTGGATCTGCAGGCGAATCTGCTTATGGCAGCACGGCGAACACATGATGATCGACGCACCCGAGCGGATACCGGTGTGGATCGCATAATCGGTGGCGATGTCACAGGCATGCAGGGCGATCATCACGTCCAATGCGCTGGGCGCTACGCTGCGCACGTCACCGCATTTGAACACCAGCCCCGGGTGCTCCAGGCGGGCGGCGGCGGTATTGCACAGGGTCACCATGTCTTCGCGCAGCTCAACGCCCGTCACTTCACCTTCGGCCTTGAGGGTATTGCGCAGGTAATCGTGGATGGCGAACGTCAGGTAGCCCTTGCCCGAGCCGAAATCGGCGACGCGCACGGGTTGGTCGAGCTTCAACGGTGAGGTGGTGAGCGCATGGCTGAACACCTCGATGAACTTGTTGATCTGCTTCCATTTGCGCGACATCGACGGGATCAGCGCCTGCTTGGCGTCGGTCACGCCCAGGTCGGCGAGGAACGGCCGACTCAGGTCGAGGAAGCGATTTTTCTCGCGGTTATGCTCGGCCGATGGCGCCTCACGCAGTTGCTGTGGCTTGCTTTTAAACAGCGAGCTTTTGTTCTTCTTGCTGTACTCCAGCTGGGCTTCGTCCGTTAGCGACAGCAAGTGAGCGTTCTTGAACTGCGCCGGCAACAGCTCGGCAATCGCCGCCACGCCCTCGGCCAGCGGGAAGTTCTTGGTGATGTCGCGGGTCTTGTAGCGGTATACGAAGGACAGGCAAGCCTGCTCCTTGACCGTCACAGGCTTGATGATCAGCCGCTGCAACTCGGCTTCTTCACCGACGTACTTGGCCAGTACCAACTTGATAAAGGCGTTCTGCGCGAGGCTGTCGCTCAGTAATTCGATGAACTGGGCGTGATGATCGCTGACAGGTTGAGCGGTGACGGACATGAACAAAAACGCCTCGGGCAGGGAATGCCGGGCATTTTAGGGGGGATGGGGCTTCAGGGCACGGGGTTATTTGATCAACGGTACTCCGCCTGAACAACACAAAACCAAATGTGGGAGGGGGCTTGCCCCCGATAGCGGAGTGTCAGTCACAAACAAGCTGGCTGATACACCGCTATCGGGGGCAAGCCCCCTCCCACATTTTAGAGCCCTGTGCTGGATGGGCTATTCGAGTACGACCAGGCGATTGGGTAGCTCGTTGCGCGCCTGGGTCACCGGCACATGCACTTTCAACAACTCGCCACAGGCCTCAATGCAACTGATAAACCCCGCCAATGTCTGCCCCTGTTTCACCTGCTGGGTAAACGCCTTGACGATCACATCCCAACTGCCGTCGTCCAAACGTTTGGAAATCCCGTCATCCACCAAAATCTCCACATACCGCTCGGCCTCGCTGACAAAAATCAGCACCCCGGTACTGCCCAGCGTGTGGTGCAGGTTCTGCTCCAAAAACTGGCGACGTGCCAGGTTGGACGCACGCCAGTGGCGTAC
Organism: Pseudomonas viridiflava; assembly: GCF_900583165.1. Lineage (GTDB taxonomy): Bacteria > Pseudomonadota > Gammaproteobacteria > Pseudomonadales > Pseudomonadaceae > Aquipseudomonas. The sequence continues at coordinate 12,524 of NZ_UTKY01000042.1, forward strand.
CGAACGGGGGATCAGCCGCGTAGTGACCTTGGGCAAGCGAAACACCAGGCACAGCACGATGAACGTCGCCCACTGCGCCAGCAGCAAGGTGTACATGGTCAGGTAGCCCGACAGGTAATGCACCACACCGGGCACCACTAACGCGATCAGGCTGGCCCATAACAGCGGGATGTAGGCGTAGTCATCGGCACGGGCCGCGAGTACCGTCACCAGTTCGGCGTCGGTGGTTTTCTCGACGCGGGCAATCGCTTCGGCGACTTGGCGCTGCTCGTGTTCAGTCAGTAATGCCATGGTTGTCGTTGCTCTCTCATTATTATCATCACCAGCCACCCGAAGCGCCGCCGCCGCCGAAGCCGCCACCGCCGCCGCGAAAACCACCGCCACCGCCTCCCCCACCGCCGCCACGACCGCTGCTGCTGAGGATCGCCAGCAAGATCGCACCCACCGGCAGGCCCAGGCGATTGCACAGCCACAACACGCCGATCAGCAATACAAACAGGCCGATGGAAAGCCCGGGATTATCCTTGGCAAAATTGGCATCCGCCACATGCACCGGTACGGCCAGCGGCTCACCGCCCACCACCTGCACCATCGCCGCTACACCGTCGCTGATGCCCTGGCTGTAATTACCGGCCTTGAACTTGGGCGCAATCACCTGGTTGATGATCACCCACGACTGCGCATCGGTAAGTACACCTTCCAGGCCGTAGCCGACTTCGATGCGCAACTTGCGCTCATCGCGGGCGACGATCAACAGCGCGCCGTTGTCCTTGCCCTTCTGGCCAATGCCCCAGTGACGGCCTAATTGATAACCGAAGTCCTCAATGGGCACGCCCTGCAAGTCGGGCACGGTGACCACCACGATCTGGTCGCCGGAGGTCTGCTCCAGCGCCTGCAATTGCTGGGTCAACTGCTCGCGGGTGGCCGGGTCGATCATCTGGGCGGTGTCCACCACCCGGCCGCTAAGCGCCGGGAACGTCAGCGCCGCCTGGGCCACGCCCACGCATGCCAGCAACCACAGCGCCAGGCCAATCCTTAATAAACGCATCGACACCTCAATGCAGCGTTATTTGAACTTCACTTGCGGCGCTTTATCGGCATCAGCGCTGGTAGCTTCAAACGAGGCGCGGATCGGCAAGTCGCTGTACATCACGCTGTGCCACAGGCGGCCCGGGAAGGTGCGGATCTCGGTGTTGTAGGCCTGCACTGCCTGGATAAAGTCGCGGCGGGCCACGGCGATACGGTTTTCGGTGCCTTCCAGCTGGGATTGCAGGGCCAGGAAGTTCTGGTTGGCCTTGAGGTCCGGGTAGCGCTCGGATACGACCATCAGGCGGCTAAGTGCACCGCTCAGGCCATCCTGGGCTTGCTGGAACTGCTTGAGTTTTTCCGGATTGTCGAGGGTGCTGGCATCCACCTGGATCGAGGTGGCCTTGGCCCGCGCTTCGATCACGGCGGTGAGGGTGTCTTGCTCATGGGCCGCGTAGCCCTTGACCACTTCCACCAAATTGGGGATCAGGTCGGCGCGGCGCTGGTACTGGTTCTGCACCTGGCCCCAGGCGGCCTTTGCCTGTTCATCGAGGGTCGGAATGTTGTTGATGCCGCAACCGCTGAGTACGGTACTAATTAGTAACAAAACTGCGGCTTTCAGGCCCCAGCGGTAACCTTGTGCTGCTTGCATGGTGTTTCTCCTGGCGAACCTTGATGGAATTGGGCAGCGGTGAGGCATAATCCGCTGCCGCGACTGGAATGCATCAGATCAATCAGCTAAAAAGATGCCCAGCACAAATAAGAGTTCAGAAGTGTGGTGCATTTTCTGCAATAACACTCGAACAACAACATATGTTCCCCACATTTTGGCAGAACTACGCATTTTCGCTGTGCGGTATGCCGAAAAAGGATATTCATGAAGAAGCTGTGTTTGCTCGGCCTTGTTGCCACTCTGGCCAGTCATCCCGTATGGGCAGAAACAAAGCCTGCTGCGCTTAAAGACAAGGACGCCTTCGTCAGCGACCTGCTCAAGCAAATGACCCTCGATGAAAAGATCGGCCAACTGCGCCTGATCAGCATCGGCCCCGAGATGCCCCGCGAGATGATCCGTCAGGAAATCGCCGCCGGCCGTATCGGTGGCACGTTCAACTCCATCACCCGCCCGGAAAACCGTCCGATGCAGGACGCGGCCATGCGCAGCCGGTTGAAGATCCCGATGTTCTTCGCCTATGACGTGATCCACGGCCACCGCACCATTTTCCCGATCAGCCTGGCGCTGGCCTCCAGCTGGGACATGGACGCCATCGGCCGCTCCGGACGCATCGCCGCCCAGGAAGCCGCCGCCGACAGCCTCGACATCACCTTTGCGCCGATGGTCGACATCTCCCGCGACCCGCGCTGGGGCCGTACCTCCGAAGGCTTTGGCGAAGACACCTACCTGGTCTCGCGCATTGCCGAGGTCATGGTCAAGGCCTTCCAGGGCGTAAGCCCGGCCAATGCCGACAGCATCATGGCCAGCGTCAAGCACTTCGCCCTCTACGGCGCAGTCGAAGGCGGTCGCGACTACAACGTGGTCGACATGAGCCCCGTCAAGATGTACCAGGACTACCTGCCGCCTTATCACGCCGCGATCAAGGCCGGCTCGGGCGGTGTGATGGTGGCGCTGAACTCCATCAACGGCGTGCCCGCCACCGCCAACACCTGGCTGATGAACGACCTGCTGCGCCGCGACTGGGGCTTCAGGGGCCTGGCCGTGAGCGACCACGGTGCAATCGTCGAGCTGATCAAGCACGGCGTAGCCAAGGACGGGCGTGAAGCCGCCAAGCTGGCGATCAAGGCCGGTATCGACATGAGCATGAACGACTCGCTGTACGGCAAGGAATTGCCGGGGTTGCTCAAGTCTGGCGAGATCGAACAGAGCGACATCGACAACGCGGTGCGCGAAGTGCTCGCCGCCAAGTACGACATGGGCCTGTTCAAAGACCCGTACCTGCGCATCGGCAAGGCAGAGGATGACCCGGCCGACACCAACGCCGACAGCCGCCTGCACCGTAGCGAGGCCCGCGATGTCGCACGCCGCAGCCTGGTGTTGCTGAAAAACCAGAACAACACCCTGCCGCTGAAAAAATCCGCGACCATCGCCCTGGTCGGCCCGCTGGCCAAGGCACCGATCGACATGATGGGCAGTTGGGCCGCCGCCGGTAAGCCCGAGCAATCAGTGACCCTGCTGGACGGCCTGAACGCGGTGATCGGCGAAAAGGGCAAGATCATCTATGCCCGTGGCGCTAACATCACCAGCGACAAGGCCGTGGTGGATTACCTCAACTTCCTCAACTTCGATGCCCCGGAAGTGGTGGATGACACCCGCCCGGCCCAAGTGATGATCGACGAAGCGGTCAAAGCCGCGAAGGATGCTGATGTCGTGGTCGCCGCCGTGGGCGAGTCCCGTGGTATGTCCCACGAGTCCTCCAGCCGCACCGACCTGAACATCCCCCAGAGCCAGCGCGACCTGATCAAGGCCCTCAAGGCCACCGGCAAGCCGCTGGTGCTGGTGCTGATGAACGGCCGCCCGCTGTCGATCGTGGAAGAAAACCAACAGGCCGACGCCATCCTGGAAACCTGGTTCGCCGGCACCGAAGGCGGCAACGCCATTGCCGATGTGCTGTTTGGCGACTACAACCCGTCGGGCAAGCTGCCAATCACCTTCCCACGTTCGGTGGGGCAGATTCCCACCTACTACAACCACCTGACCGTTGGCCGGCCGTTCACGCCGGGCAAGCCTGGCAACTACACCTCGCAGTACTTCGATGACACCACCGGGCCGCTGTTCCCGTTTGGTTACGGCCTGAGCTACACCACCTTCACTCTGTCTGACATGGCGCTGTCGTCCACCACCCTGAACAAGAGCGGCAAGCTCGACGCCAGCGTGACCGTGACCAACACCGGCAAGGTCGATGGCGAAACCGTGGTGCAGTTGTATATCCAGGACGTGGCCGGCTCAATGATCCGCCCGATCAAGGAGCTGAAGAGCTTCCAGAAAGTCATGCTCAAGGCGGGCGAAGAGCGCACCTTGCACTTCACCCTTACCGAGGAAGACTTGAAGTTCTACAACACCCAGCTCAAGTTCGCGGCAGAACCGGGTGAGTTCAATGTGCAGATCGGCTTGGATTCCCAGGATGTGCAGCAGCAGACCTTTGAACTGCTCTAAAGCCTGGTGAGGTTAAAAATGTGGGAGGGGGCTTGCCCCCGATTGCGGTGTGCCAGTCAGCCTATTTGTTACTGACACACCGCTATCGGGGGCAAGCCCCCTCCCACATTTGCCCTCAGTGCTCTAACTAACCGCGTCGATCCAGCAGGTTCACCACCAACCGATCAATCCACCCCCACACCCGCTGCTTCACCCTCCGCCACAACGGCCGCGACTTCCACGCCTCCAGGCTAACCGCCAGGCTCTGCTCGAAATCCCGCTCAAAACTGGCTTTAACCGACGACGTCAGCTCAGGGTCCAACGCTTCCAGGTTGGCCTCCAGGTTAAAGCGCAGATTCCAGTGATCGAAATTGCACGAGCCGATGCTCACCCAATCGTCCACCAGCACCATTTTCAGGTGCAGGAAGCATGGCTGATATTCAAAAATCTGCACGCCGGAGCGTAGCAATCGCGGGTAATAGCGGTGCCCGGCGTAACGCACGGAGGGGTGGTCGGTGCGCGGGCCGGTGAGCAGCAAGCGTACATCCACGCCCCGCCCCGCTGCCCGGCGCAAGGCGCGACGCACGCTCCACGTCGGCAAGAAGTACGGAGTCGCCAGCCAGATCCGTTGCTGGCCACTGTTCAAGGCGCGGATCAGCGACTGCAAAATATCGCGGTGCTGGCGGGCGTCGGCGTAGGCCACACGCCCCAGGCCCGGGCCGGTGGCAGGCATCTTGGGCAAACGCGGCAAGCCGAAACGGGTCGCGGGTTTCCACTCACGGCGGGCGACGTTGGCATGCCATTGGCGATCGAACAGCGCTTGCCAATCCAGCACCAAAGGCCCGCTGATCTGAACCATTACCTCATGCCAATCGGACGCGTCATTGCCTGGCGTCCAGAATTCATCGGTCACGCCGGTACCGCCGACAAACGCGACGCCGTGGTCAATCAGCAGCAGTTTGCGGTGGTCGCGGTACAGGTTGCGCATCCAACGGCGCCAGCTCAGGCGATTGTAAAAACGCAGTTCCACACCCGCATCGGTCAGGCGTCTACGCAACCCAAGGGTAAACGCCAGGCTGCCGTAGTCATCAAACAGGCAGCGCACCTGCACGCCGCGTTCGGCCGCCAGCACCAGCGCCTGCACCAAGGCGTCGGCGCACGCGCCGGCCTCCACCAGGTACAACTCCAAATCGACTTGCCGCTCGGCGCGGGCAATGCCCACCAGCATCTGCGGGAAGAAACTCGGCCCGTCGACCAACAACTCGAAGCGATTGGCGCTGCGCCACGGGAACACTGCACCGCTCATGTCAACGCGCCGTGAAAATCAGCACCGCGCCCACCGGTACCGACAGACTGATAGAGGCCAACCCGGCCGCCTTGCGCAATGCGGCAACACCGGGCATCAGGTCAAAGTCCTCGGCATGCAACACCACCGGCTCCAGGGTGACCACCTGGAAACGCCGGTCATCCAGGCGCGTGGCCAACAGCTCGGCGCTGTAGGTCTGGGTCTTGCCGTGCAGGGTGACGCTCAGGGGCAGGCGCAATTCCAGCTGCGCGCCCGGCGCCAAATCATTGATGGGTTGCAGGTTGATCTGCGCATTGATCAGCGCATCGGGGAAGGTTTTGATCTCGAACAGCTCATTGCGCATGCGCTCATCGCGCAGGGGTATGCCGCTGTTGACGGACTCCAGCTCCACTTCCACCTGTGCAGCACCTTTGCCGTCGACCTTGCCGTGCAACACCAGAAAGCGATGGACTTCGGCAATCTCGGTGTTCTTGGTGGTGACGAATGACAGGCGCGAGGACTCGTTATCCAAGTACCAGTCGGCGTGGGCCGGTACGGCAGCGGCGGCCAGCAGGGCGAAGGCCAGGGGTTTGATGACAGAAGCGTTGAACATTAAAGACTCGTGGGAAAAAAACCTGAACGAACCTTAAGCGCAATGTCACAAGCGGCGCAAATCCAATGTGGCAGCGGCGGTGCGACCGTCAGGCCAATGCCCGCTGCACTTCACCCACTGCCTGCTCCAAACTGGCCATATGCAGATTCAACACCCGCTCCACCGGTGCCTGATGCATCGGCCAGTGCAGCGCCATGCTCCCCACCAAGCGCCCATTCGCACGCACCGGCAATGCCACCGCACGAATCAAAAACGGTAACCGCACTGGGTACTCCCAATACCCTTCGGTACGCTGACCAAAACCCTGATGTTGGCTTTGCTCGCAAGCGTGGTATTGCTCATCCGCCGCCACCTGTTCGCGGCCTGCGAGACGCTGCACCTCTTCGGCTGGCAATTGGGTGAGGCACGCCTTGCCCATCGCCGAATGGAACAGGCTGGCATGCTGGCCGACGATCTGGCAGTTGTTGGGATAAAGCTTGCGCAGCACGCCAGGGATCGCGCTTTCCATGACTTCCAGGCGCTCGCCATCAAAGCAGGACAAGTCCACTACCAAGCCGGTGCGTTCGCTGAGTTCCAGCAGCCAGGGTGCGGCGCTTTCTACCACTTGGCGCTTGAAACGTTGCTGAGTGTCGCCGAACAGACGCTGGGCGCGCAGACGGTAACGCCGGTCGCTCAGGCCACGGTAAACCCAGCCCTGATCCTGCAGGGTCAGCAACATGCGTGACACGGTGGCCTTGGGCAAACGCGTGAGGTAGTGCAACTCCTCAAGCCCCAAGGCCTGGTGCTCGCCCAGCAACTCGACGATTGCCAATGCGCGCTCAACCGAGCGTACGGTGCCTGTCTCGGCCATGTTCGATCTCCCTGATGCCGGTGGATGATCATTTTTCACAGCAAGATACAGGCCCGGTTGCCCCTCAACCCGTCGATTCAAGGCACGGCGGCGGGCGGCGCTGCACCCATTGCGTCAACTGTTCATGGGCGTAAGCCAATTGCAGCACCGCTCGGTCCGCCTGGGCTGGGCCGATGATCTGCACGCCCATCGGCAGGCCCTGGGGGTTAAAGCCCACCGGAATGCTCATGCTTGGCAAACCGGCCAGGGTCGGGCCGATCACGACTTCCATCCAGCGATGATAAGTGTCCATTTCTCGCCCGCCCACGAGGCGTGGCCACGGCTGTTGTGCATCGAAAGGGAACACTTGGGCCGTGGGCAACAACAGGAAATCGTAACGTTCGAACAATTTGGCCAAGGCGCGATACCACTCACTGCGGTCCACCGATGCCTGGTACACCTGCTGCGCGCTCAAGCCCAGGCCGCCCTCCACTTCCCATTGTGCTTCGGGCTTGAGCAACGCTCGTTTTTGCGGGTTGGCGTACGCCGCACCCAAGTTGCCGTGCACCAGCCAATGGCGATGCACCAGCCAACTGCGCCACAGCCGCGCCATGGAAAAGTCCGGCTGGCAGCTTTCCACGTCACAACCCAGCGCCGAGAAATCGCCGAGGGCCGATTCGCACAAGTTCAGCACGCCATCGTCCATCGGCAGGTAGCCGTTGTAGTCGCCCAGCCAGCCCAGGCGCACGCCTTTGAAATCCCGTTGCAACGGTTGGCCCAGCACCGCCGGGTCATCCTTCGATGACAGCGGCACTCGTGGGTCGTAACCTGCCTGGATGCTCAGCAAGCGCGCCACATCCGTTACGCTGCGGCCCATCGGGCCTTCGGTGCCCAACTGCTGCACGAACAGTTCTGGCGTCGGCCCGTAGGGCACTCGGCCTTGGGACGGTCGCAGGCCAAACACATTGTTGAACGCCGCCGGGTTGCGCAGCGAGCCCATCATGTCGCTGCCATCCGCCACCGGCAGCATACGCAGCGCCAGTGCCGCCGCCGCCCCGCCGCTGCTGCCGCCTGCTACCAGGCTTGAGTCGTAGGCATTGCCGGTGGTGCCAAACAAGGTGTTGTAGGTTTGCGAGCCCAGGCCGAATTCCGGCACGTTGGTCTTGCCGATAATGATCGCGCCACTGGCCCGCACCCGCGCCACGCTGATGGCGTCTTCGGTGGGCACATGCTCGGCGAACAGTGGCGAACCCAAGGTGGTGCGCACGCCCTTGGTGGCCGCCAGGTCCTTGATCGCCTGGGGCATGCCGTGCATCCAGCCGCGTGACTGGCCTTGGTCCAACTCACGATCACAGGCCCGCGCTTCGGCCAGTACTTCATCGGCATCGCGCAGTGAAACCAGCGCATTTACGCCTGGGTTGAAGCGCTGGATCTGCGCTAGGTACGCCTGCATCACCTCTTCGCACGAGACCTGCCGCGCATGGATCGAACGCGACAATTGCGTGGCATCCCAGTCGACAATACTCAAGGCTTCACCTCACTCGAAAACGGCTGCGGCCGCTTGGCCCGCGGTGCCTCGTGCATGCAATACGTGCCCATCAGCGTGAGCACGCAGGCGAACAACACATAGAACGATGGCGCCACCGGCGTGCCCAACACTTTGGTCAGCCAAGTCACGATCAACGGCGCGAAACCACCGAACACCATAACTGCCACGTTATAGGCCACTGACACACCCGTCGAGCGCACTTCGATGGGGAACTGCTCGGCCAAAGCCGTCGGCGCCGGGCCAAAGAACCCGCCGATGGCGGTGCATAGCATCACCTGCATCACCAGTAAACGCTCGATCGACGGCGCTGCGGCAACCCACACATACAGCGGGTAGACCATCACGAAAAACGCCAGGGTGAACGCCATCAACACCGGGCGCCGCCCCAGGCGATCGGAGAGCATGCCCGACAGTGGAATCACCACGGTCATCAGCGCCACCGCCAACATCTGCACCATCAATACCTGATCCAGCGGCAGGCCGAGGCTTTTGTGCGCGAAGGTCGGCATGTTCACCAGCACCACGTAAAACGACACCGTCGCGCCACACGCCAGCCCCATGGACACCAGGATGCTGCGCCGATACTCACGCACCACCTGCATCAGGCTCGGCGCCGGGCCGGTCGCGTGTTTTCGCGCCTCGATAAATTCCTCGGGGTCTTCCATATGCCGGCGGATCCACAGCCCCACCGGGCCGATCAGCAAGCCAAACACAAACGGCAAGCGCCAGCCCCACAGGTCGAGGGTTTCCGGCGAGAAGAAGTGGGTGACCATCGCCACCATCGCCGCCCCACCAAACACCGCCAGGCACTGCCCCACCAGTTGCCAGGAGCCATACAATCCCTTGCGATGGGCCGGTGCGCTTTCCACCAGGAACGCCGTGGCACTGGCGTATTCACCACCGGTGGCAAAGCCTTGGAGCATGCGCGCCACCACGATCAGCAACGGCGCGCCCATGCCGATGGCGGCATAGTTCGGTGCGAAGGCGATCAGCGCGATGGACACGGTCATCAGCCGGATAATCAACTGCATCGCCGCCTTGCGGCCTTTGCGGTCCGAATACATTCCCAACAGGATGCCCCCCACCGGGCGCATGAAAAAACCCACGCCGAAGGTAGCCAAGGCCATCAGCAGCGAGGCGTATTCGTCGTCTGACGGGAAAAACTGCCGGGCGATGATGCTCGCCAGGAAGCCGTAAACGATGAAGTCATACCATTCCAACGCATTGCCGATGACCGCCGCCACCACCTGGCGGGTACGGGATACGCCTGTGTGTGAAGTCTGCATGAGGAACACTCCATTCAGTTTGTAGGAGCGAGCTTGCTCGCGAAAAACGAACAGGCGACTCGGGCACTCAGAAAACGCTGCGTTATCGTTAACGACCTTCGCGAGCAAGCTCGCTCCTACAACCAGCTCTCGGCCAGCGCGCCCCAATAGGCGGAGCCGGTCAGCAGGATGTCGTCGTTGAAGTCATAGGCGGGGTTATGCACCATCGGCCGCGACACGCCGTTGCCGATAAACAGGTAGCTGCCGGGGCAGCGCTGCAGCATCCAGGCGAAGTCTTCGCTGCCCATCAGGGTGCGGGTGTTGCCGTCCACGGCGTCGGCGCCAAGCAAGGCGACACCGACCTGGCGGGCGAACTCGGTTTCTTCGGGGTGGTTGACCAGCACCGGGTACGCCGGGCGATGTTCGATCTGCACAGTACAGCCGAAGCTGGCGGCCTGGGTGTGGATGATGGCGAACACCCGCTCCAGCATCTGCTCGCGCACTTTGGGGTTGAGCGCGCGCAAGCTCAAGCGCAGCAATGCTTCTTGCGGAATCACATTGGCAGCCTGGCCCGCTTGCAGGGCGCCGACCGTGACCACGGCAGCTTCCTGGGTGTCGATATTGCGCGCCACCACCGTCTGCAATGCCATGACCATGCTCGCCGCCGCCACCAGCGGGTCCACCGTCAGATGGGGCATGGAGCCGTGGCCGCCGACGCCTTCCAACGTGACGGTGAGCAAGTCCTGAGACGCCATCATCGGCCCCACTCGCAGGCCCAGATGCCCCGCTGGCAAGCCCGGCATATTGTGCATGCCGAACAGGCCATCGCAGGGGAAGCGCTCCAGCAAACCGTCGGCGAGCATGGCTTCCGCGCCGCCCTGGCCTTCTTCCGCGGGTTGGAAAATCAGGTTTAACGTACCGTCGAATTGCCGCGTGGCCGCCAGGTAGCGCGCGGCACCCAGCAGCATGGTGGTGTGGCCGTCATGCCCACAGGCGTGCATGCACCCGGCGTGTTGGCTGGTGTAGGTTGCGCCGGTATTTTCGATGATGGGCAAGGCGTCCATGTCGGCGCGGATGCCCAGGGTGCGTGAGCTGCTGCCGTTGCGCAGTACGCCGACGACGCCGGTCTTGCCGATGCCGGTATGAACCTCATAGCCCCACTCCCTCAGCGACTTGGCCACCAGCGCACTGGTGCGGTTTTCCTCAAAGCCGAGTTCGGGATGGGCGTGAATATCCTGACGCACGGCGTGCAAGTCGCTGGCGACGTCGCTGAGCCAATCCAGGATGTGCTGGTGTGGGCGCATGGGTGATTCTCCTCACAGGCGGGTGTTCCCGTTCTTGTTTGCTGCACACCGCCAGCTAACCGCGATGCGCGCGCGAGGACAATCAAAGGTGGTTCCACCCTGTGGAACCTCAGGGGCCCTGCCCATCACTTCCACGGGGGATGTGTGGTGCGTCAGGGGTTCAGGCGGCAGCCCTGGCGGTCGCCCAGCCAGCGGGCCGAGTGCGTGCGGCCCAGACCGCTGGCGGTGACTTCGCTGCGCTCCGGGTTATCACTGAATGCACTGGTGGGCACGTATTGCTTCACATAGCCCTGGCAATACTCGGCGGGGTTATTGGCAACATAGCGGCAGGAGCAATATTCCTTGGCGGTATAGGCCGCGATGATATCGGGGAAGGCTTGTAGGTTGACGCGCTCGTGCCAGATCCAACCCAGCAACGCCAATAACAATAGAAGAAACAAGCTGGTAAACGGCCGACGACGGATCATGGTTGCACCGCCGCCAGTACGCGCTTGAGCAGTTCGTCGTGGCGGTAGCTACCGTCGCGGTCATCGCCATAGCGCACGATCACCAAGTGTTTTTCAGGCATCACGTACAACGCCTGCCCCCAGTGGCCGAGGGCGGCGAAAGTGTCGCTGGGCGCGTCGGGCCAGGGCCGCGGCTCGCCGCTGTTGAGCCACCAATGACCGCCCGGTACGGCTTCATCCTCGCCGGCTTTGAAGTGAGCGAAGGGCTGGCGATTGAAGGCGATCCAATCGTTGGGCAGCAATTGTTGCTCACCCCAACGACCCTCCCGCGCCATCAGCAGACCCACTCGCGCCAAGTCGCGAGCCGTGAGATAGGCGTACGAGGAAGCGACGAAGGTTTCATCGGCGTCGGTCTCCCAGGTCGCATTACGAATGCCCAGCGGCTTGAACAGCGCGTCCCACGGGTAACTCATATAAGCCTTATGGCCGAGCATGCCTTTGAGCGCGGCGGACAGGATATTGCTATCGCCGCTGGAGTAACGAAAGGCCTGGCCTGGTGCGTTGGCGGCGTCGGTCTGCGCCGCGAACTCGGCCATATCGCTGCGGCCACGCGTATAGAGCATGGCCACGACGGAGGATTTGAGCGGTGCGTATTCGTAGTCTTCCTGCCAATCCAGCCCCGAGGCCCAGTGCAGCAAATCAGCCATCGTCACCCTGGGGTGCTGTTTCATCGGCGGGTAAAAACGCGATGCCGGATCGGTGAGTTTGAAGCGATTTTCACCGTAGGCCACACCCAGCACGGTGGCCATCAAGCTTTTACTGATGGACCAGGTCAGGTGCGGGGTGCTGGCGGTGGTGGGCTCGGCGTAGCGCTCGTAGATGATCACGCCGTCGCTGATCACCACCAGTGCATCGGTGCGGATGCCTTTGCGGGTGGTGTCGTCGCGCGCGGGGAAGGCATAGGCATTCAAGGCGTCGACGGCGGGGCCTTCGATTTGGGTGCCCTTGGCCCACTCTTTGTCAGGCCATGTTTCGGCGTGGGTGGTCACGGTGACGAACAACAGGGCAACGCACAACAAGCCTCGGACCATGGACGCAAACTCAAGGGGCATTCAAGCCCGCGAGCCTAGCCGAGGGCGATGACAGATTTGCGACAGCGAGGGCTGTCATCCAAGCGTCACCATAACTTCATGGAGATGACACCGGGCCTGCCTAGCCTGAGTTTGGACAACAAAGTCGACCGGCCGAAACGTGGCCGGCACTCGGAGACTCGCCATGACTCAGATCGCCCGCATCAGCGACACCGGCAATGAACGCCGTCTGCAAGCCGAACGCCTAGTTGGCGCACAGGCGTTGCAAGAAGCCCAGGCCCTGCGGTTCAACGTGTTCAGCGGCGAGTTCAACGCCAAGCTGAAAGGCGCGGAGCTGGGTCTGGACATGGATGACTATGATGTTCACTGCAGCCATATTGGCGTGCGGGACTTGAATACCGGGCGCCTGGTGGCCACCACCCGCTTGCTCGACCACGCCGCCGCCAGCACCCTGGGCCGGTTCTACAGCGAAGAAGAATTCAGCCTGCATGGCCTGCTCCACCTGCAAGGCCCGATCCTGGAAATCGGCCGCACCTGCGTCGACCCAGCCTACCGCAACGGCGGCACCATCGCAGTGTTGTGGGGCGAACTGGCCGAAGTGCTCAACCAGGGCGGCTACAGCTACCTGATGGGTTGCGCGAGCATCCCGATGCACGACGGCGGCATCCAGGCCCACGCGATCATGCAGCGCCTGCGCGAACGCTACCTGTGCAACGAACACCTGCGTGCCGAACCGAAAAAACCACTGCCCGCGCTGGACCTGCCGTCCAACGTCATCGCCGAAATGCCGCCACTGCTCAAGGCCTACATGCGCCTGGGTGCGAAGATCTGCGGCGAGCCGTGCTGGGACGAAGACTTCCAGGTCGCCGACGTGTTTATCCTGCTCAAGCGCGACAACCTTTGCCCGCGTTATGCCCGCCACTTCAAGGCTGCCATGTGATGAGCCGCCTGCGGGTGTACGGGCGCATTGCCCGCGTGCTGGTGGTGGTGGCGCTGGGCTTGAGCATGGCCAGTGTGTTTGGTGTGTTCGAGCGTATGGGCATCGCCAACTCGATGGTGCGACGCCAGCGTTGGTCGCGATTTTTCATGGCGCGGCTGACCAATGCCCTGCCCTTTCGCGTGACCGTGCACGGTGAGTTGCCGACGCAGCCGATGCTGTGGGTGAGCAATCACGTGTCGTGGACCGATATTCCGCTGCTGGGCGCGGTGGCGCCGATGTCGTTCCTGTCCAAGGCCGAAGTGCGCACCTGGCCGGTGGCTGGGTGGTTGGCCGCCAAGGCCGGTAGTTTGTTTATCCGCCGTGGTTCAGGCGACAGCCAATTGATCCGCAAGCAGATGACACGCCATCTGGAGCAACAGCACCCGCTGCTGATGTTCCCCGAGGGCACCACCACCGACGGGCGCAGCTTGCGTACGTTCCATGGGCGTTTGCTGGCCAGTGCGATTGATGCGGACGTGGCGCTGCAACCGGTGGCGATCCGTTACCTGCGCGATGGGCAAGTGGACCCGCTGGCACCGTTTATTGGTGATGATGATTTGCTCTCGCACCTGATGCGCTTGTTTGGCAATGATCAGGGCGACGTGGAGATTCATGTGCTCAAGCCGATTGCGTGTGCCGGGCAGGAACGCGCGGCGCTGGCGTACCAGGCGCAGCAGGCGGTGCAGAAGGTGTTGTTTGGGCCGGTGCCGGAGGCTGAACAGATGGATGCTCGACCTGCATTTGCCGCCTGACCTTAAGTGAACACAGAACCCACTATATGTGGGATCAAATGTGGGAGGGGCGGTGCGACGATTCGACTTGCTCCCGATGGCAGTGGTTCAGCCAATGTAAGTAGTGACTGACACTCTGCTATCGGGGGCAAGTCGAATCGTCGCACCGCCCCTCCCACATTTAGACCTCAGTGATCAGTTGGGTTTGTGCGAAGGCTTGCAGCTCGGGGTAGAAGATCCGGAAGTCTTCACTCAACGGCTCATACAACTCACGCAATTCCTGCATCGCAAACCCCAACTCCTGCGGCTGGGTCAACCGCCGCGAAATCCCCCGCAGCACCTGCTCCATCACCGCAAACTCACGATAAGACCCCAACCAATCATCCGCCGCCATCCACGGCGCAATCTGCGCCAGCCGCCCCGGCAACTGCGGTTCGGCGGCCAGCACGCGGTACACCTGCGAGGTAAAGCGCGCAAGTGGTTGGTCGGCATACAGCGCCCAATCCCGTGCCAGGCAGTGGTCGAAAAACACATCGAGGACGATGCCTGCATAGCGCCTGCGGGTCAGGCTGAAGCGCGACAGCGCCTCCCCCACCAGCGGGTGGCTGTCGGTGAAACGGTCGATCGAGCGATGCAGCTGGATCGCCGCTTCGATTTGCGGACTGAACTGGCCCTGCAAGCGGCCTTTGACGAAATCGCCATAGAGGCTGCCCAGCAGTTGCGCAGGAAGTTGGCCGCCCAGGTGCAGATGTGCGAGATAATTCATGTCGCGCAGTCTATCACTGCCGTCAACGTATCGTTATAACCCGATATACCGATTTGGCCTGTGCTCAGAGCAAAATCATATTGGTATATCGGGATATAACGATTTAAGGTTCGCTTCATCGCGATATAACGCTTTAAAAAACCGAGCACCTGCCATGTCCATTGACCTCGACGAAATAATAAAAGCCCTGGCGCACCCAGTACGGCGAGACATTCTCAACTGGCTCAAAGACCCGAAAGTGCAATTCCCCGAGCAACTGCACAACCATGAATACGGCATCTGTGCCGGACAGATCGACCAGCGCTGCGGCTTGTCCCAGTCGACCGTATCGGCCCATTTGGCGACGTTGCAACGGGCGGGTTTGATCAGCAGCCAGAAGGCCGGGCAGTGGCACTTTTTCAAACGCAACGAGGAAACGATCCAGGCTTTCCTCGACGCGCTCATCACAGAGCTCAGCTCTGACATCAGCGAACCGCTGTAAAGGAAACGATAATGCCCCTCTCGCTACTCATACTGGCCCTGAGCGCCTTCGCCATCGGCACCACCGAATTCGTCATCATGGGCCTGTTGCCCGATGTGGCGGCGGACCTCGGCGTGTCGATCCCCGGCGCTGGCTGGCTGGTCACCGGCTATGCCTTGGGCGTGGCCATCGGCGCCCCCTTCATGGCACTGGCCACCGCCAAGCTGCCGCGCAAGGCTGCGCTGGTCGCGTTGATGGGCATCTTTATTATCGGCAACCTGCTCTGCGCCCTGGCCAGTGACTACAACGTGCTGATGTTTGCCCGTGTGGTCACCGCGCTGTGCCACGGCGCGTTCTTCGGGATCGGTTCTGTCGTGGCGGCCAACCTGGTGCCCGCCAACAAACGTGCGTCGGCCGTGGCCTTGATGTTCACCGGTTTGACCCTGGCCAACGTGCTCGGCGTGCCCCTGGGTACCGCATTGGGCCAGGTCGCCGGATGGCGCTCGACGTTCTGGGCGGTGACGGTGATTGGTGTGGTGGCGTTGATCGGCCTGATCCGTTTCCTGCCGGCCAAGCGTGACGAAGAAAAACTCGACATGCGTGCCGAACTGGCGGCCCTCAAGGGTGCGGGCATCTGGTTGTCGCTGAGCATGACTGCACTGTTCGCCGCGTCCATGTTCACTCTCTTCACCTATGTCGCGCCGCTGCTGGGTGATGTCACCGGCGTGTCGCCAAAAGGCGTGACCTGGACCCTGCTGCTGATCGGCCTGGGCCTCACCGTAGGCAACATCATTGGCGGCAAGCTGGCAGACAAACGCCTGGCAGCCACCTTGATCGGCGTGTTTATCAGCATGGCAGTGATCTCGACTGCCCTGAGCTGGACCAGCGTCGCGCTGATCCCGACCGAAATCACCCTGTTCCTGTGGGCTACCGCTGCGTTTGCTGCCGTGCCGGCGCTGCAAATCAACGTGGTGACCTTTGGCAAGGCCGCACCAAACCTGGTGTCCACCCTGAACATCGGCGCCTTCAACATCGGCAACGCCCTCGGCGCCTGGGTCGGTGGCAGCGTGATTGCCCATGGTTTCGGCCTCACCAGTGTGCCATTGGCGGCAGGTGCTCTGGCGATCCTGGCGCTGCTGGTGACCTTGATTACTTTCCGTCAGGGCGGCAATGCCGACCTGGCCCCTGCGACCCACTGATCAACTTCAAAGAGAAAGGTGTATTCCCATGACGACTATTTTCGATCCGATCAAACTGGGCGACCTGGAACTGTCGAACCGCATCATCATGGCGCCGCTGACCCGCTGCCGCGCTGATGCCGGCCGCGTCCCCAACGCGCTGATGGCCGAGTACTACGTGCAACGCGCCTCCGCCGGGCTGATCCTCAGCGAAGCCACTTCCGTGACGCCGTTGGGCGTGGGTTACCCGGACACCCCAGGCATCTGGTCCAACGACCAAGTGCGTGGCTGGGCCAACGTGACCAAGGCGATCCACGGCGCGGGCGGCAAGATTTTCCTGCAACTGTGGCACGTCGGCCGTATTTCCCATGAGTTGTACCTGGACGGCGAAACCCCGGTGGCGCCGAGCGCGATCCAGCCTAAAGGCCACGTCAGCCTAGTGCGCCCACTGGCCGACTACCCCACCCCGCGCGCCCTGGAAACGGCTGAAATCGCCGACATCATTGACGCCTACCGCACCGGTGCCGAAAACGCCAAGGCCGCCGGTTTTGACGGTGTAGAAATCCACGGTGCCAACGGCTACCTGCTTGACCAGTTCCTGCAAAGCAGCACCAACCAGCGCACCGACCACTACGGCGGTTCCCTGGAAAACCGTGCGCGCCTGCTGTTGGAAGTGACCGATGCGGCCATCGAAATCTGGGGCGCCGGGCGTGTGGGTGTGCACTTGGCACCGCGTGCAGACTCCCACGACATGGGCGACGACAACCTGGCTGAGACCTTTACCTACGTCGCCAGTGAGTTGGGCAAGCGTGGCATTGCGTTTATCTGCTCGCGTGAAAAGGAAGGCGCTGACAGCCTGGGCCCACAACTGAAAAAAGCGTTTGGCGGTGCGTATATCGCCAACGAGCGCTTTACCAAGGACAGCGCCAATGCGTGGCTGGCTGAAGGTAAGGCGGATGCGGTGGCTTGGGGTGTGCCGTTTATTGCCAACCCGGATTTGCCGGCGCGTTTGAAGGCGGATGCGCCGCTGAATGATCCGCGCCCGGACAGCTTCTACAGCAAGGGCCCTGTCGGCTACATCGATTATCCAACCCTGGCTATCTAAAGTAGCGCAACGGTCCAATGTGGGAGGGGGCTTGCTCCCGATGGCGGTGTGTCAGTCAATACATGTGCTGACTGAACCACTGCTATCGGGAGCAAGCCCCCTCCCACATTTTTGAATGCGTACATCCAGGGGAAACACTCCTTCACACCCCTGCAACAAAATCCCTACAAAATACTTAGCCGGCTACCTATCAACCGGCCAATAGCCCGTATATAAAGTCACCCCACCCATCAGCCAGAAGGACGATTGACCCTCCTTAGGCTTTACTGTTGACACAACCTGATGCAATTACGCATTTTGTCTCAATTGCGCAGGCTTGGGCTCAAGCGCAGCATATCCAGCCCTGCATCCACCCAACGCTCGGCATCTTGGTGCAACTGAAAGCTGTCGGGGATCAGCAGCCATTGGCCAATCAGCCCGTTGATGTAGGCATGAATGCACACCGCGCCACGGGAGGTGTCGAGGTTTTCCGGCAGTTGCCCGCGATGGACCGCGTTACGCAGGGTCAGGCCGATGCGCAGATTGCATTCCAGCGTATGGGTCTGGCGTTGGCGACGCATGTCGCACATTTCATCGATGAATTCGCACTTATGAAACAAGATTTCGTTAATGCGTCGGGTTTTCGGGTCCAGGGCTACTTGATGAAACAAACGAATCAACAGTTTGCGCATGCAGCCCAGTGGGTCGAGTTCATCCTCGCTTTCACCGGCCCGGGCCAGGTCGTCCAGCGGCTCGTGCAGCGTATCGAGCAAGGCCTGGAGCAAGTCGGATTTGTTACTGAAGTGCCAATAAATGGCACCTCGGGTCACGCCCGCCAGCGCGGCGATATCCGCCAGCGTGGTACGCGCAACACCGCGCTCATAAAAGGCCTGCTCGGCGGCTTCAAGAATTTGGCTGCGCGTTTCCTGAGCTTCCTCTTTGGTACGACGAACCATGGCAGTAAAACCTCAGTCAGGACACTTGAGACGATTGTTAACGCAGAATTAATAGCCGTTGACGATCATCTGGATATTTTGTGGGACGACACCGTCATGGGTGCCGAACGTAATGGAATCGAGGCTTTGGGCGTTGCTTTGTCAACATTCCACGAAGCCTGTCAAGAGTTTACAAACAACCATGAACGTAAGTATATTGCGTAGCAAGCTACTTATCTACTCACAGCTTATTTTTTACCCTTCCACACTTCTTGTGCGCACTCTGCGCGCCTGACCCGAGGATCTTCATGCAACTTAAGCCAGCTGTTACCGCTCTGGTCACTGCCGTCGCCCTGGCATCGCTGCTCAGCGGATGTAAAAAGGAAGAAGCGGCTCCGCCCGCTCAAGCCCCTCAGGTCGGCGTGGTCACCCTTCAACCGCAAGCCTTCACCTTGACCTCCGAGCTGCCGGGCCGCACCACGGCCTTCCGCATTGCGGAAGTTCGCCCTCAGGTCAACGGCATCATTCTCAAGCGGTTGTTCAAAGAAGGCGCCGACGTGAAGGAAGGGCAACAGCTCTACCAGATCGACCCTTCGGTGTATGAAGCCACCCTCAAGAGCGCACAGGCCAGCCTGACCCAGACCAAGTCCATCTCCGATCGCTACAAGCAATTGGTGGATGAACAAGCCGTCAGCCGTCAGGAATACGACACCGCTGTCGCCAACCGCATGACTGCCGAAGCAAACGTTCAAACCGCCCAGATCAACGTGCGTTACACCAAGGTGTACGCCCCGATCTCCGGGCGTATTGGCCGTTCTTCGGTGACCGAAGGCGCGCTGGTCAGCAATGGCCAGGCCGACTCTATGGCCGTTATCCAGCAACTGGACCCGATCTACGTCGACGTTACCCAGTCCTCAGCCGAAATGCTGAAGCTGCGCCGCGACCTGGAAAGCGGCCAACTGGAAAAAGCCGGTGCCAACGCCGCCAAGGTCAAGCTGACCCTGGAAGACGGCAGCGACTACGGTCAGGACGGCAAACTGGAATTCTCCGAAGTCTCGGTTGACCAGACTACCGGCTCCGTGACCCTGCGCGCCGTGTTCCCGAACCCTGACCACACCCTGCTGCCGGGCATGTTTGTGCATGCCCAACTGCAAGCTGGCGTGAACAGCAAGGCGATCCTGGCTCCGCAGCAAGGCGTGACCCGCGACCTCAAGGGCATCCCGACCGCATTGATCGTCAATGCCGACAACAAGGTTGAGCAGCGTCAATTGGTAGCCAACCGTACCGCCGGCGCCTACTGGCTGGTGGAAAAAGGCTTGAATGCCGGTGACCGTGTGATCACCGAAGGCTTGCAGTACGTCAAGCCGGGCGTTGAGGTCAAGGTCAAGGACGCTGACAACGCCAAGCCCGCCGGTACTGCTCCTGCTGCGCCTGCTGCCGCTGCTGGCAAAGGGGAGTAACCCATGTCGAAATTTTTTATCGACCGTCCCATTTTCGCCTGGGTAATTGCCCTGGTGATCATGCTGGTCGGGGCACTGTCGATCCTGAAGTTGCCCATCAACCAATACCCGGCCATCGCGCCAACCGCCATTGATATCCAGGTGACCTACCCAGGCGCGTCCGCACAAACCGTGCAGGACACCGTGGTGCAGGTCATCGAGCAACAGCTCAACGGTATCGACAACCTGCGTTATGTCGCCTCGGACAGTAACTCCGACGGCAGCATGACCATCACCGCGACGTTCAACCAGGGTACCAACCCGGACATCGCCCAGGTTCAGGTGCAGAACAAGCTCAACCTGGCGACCCCACTGCTGCCACAAGAAGTGCAGCAGCAGGGTATCCGCGTGACCAAGTCGGTGAAGAACTTCCTGATGGTGATCGGTCTGGTGTCGGAAGACGGCAGCATGACCAAGGACGACCTCTCCAACTACATCGTGTCCAACATCCAAGACCCGATCTCCCGTACCTCGGGGGTGGGTGACTTCCAGGTGTTCGGTTCGCAATACGCCATGCGTATCTGGCTCGACCCGGCCAAGCTGAACAACTACCAGTTGACCCCCGTTGACGTCAGCACTGCCATTGCAGCGCAGAACGTACAGGTGGCTACCGGTCAGTTGGGCGGCCTGCCTGCCCTGCCCGGCAACCAGCTGAACGCCACCATCATCGGCAAGACGCGCCTGCAAACTGCCGAGCAGTTCGGCAACATCCTGATGAAGGTCAATGCCGACGGTTCCCAGGTTCGCCTGGGCGACGTCTCACGTATCGAACTGGGCGGCCAGAACTACAGCATCAGCGCTCAGTTCAACGGCAAGCCGGCCTCGGGTATGGCGATCAAACTGGCGTCGGGCGCCAACGCCCTCGACACCGCCAAGGCCATCCGCGCCACCGTGGCGTCGCTGGAGCCGTTCTTCCCGCCAGGCATGAAGGCGGTGGTGCCGTATGACACCACCCCTGTAGTGACCGAATCGATCTCCGGTGTGGTTCACACCCTGGTCGAAGCGATCGTGCTGGTGTTCCTGGTGATGTTCCTGTTCCTGCAGAACTTCCGCGCCACCATCATCACCACCATGACCGTACCGGTGGTATTGCTGGGTACCTTCGGGATCCTGGCGGCGTTTGGTTTCACCATCAACACCCTGACCATGTTCGGCATGATCCTGGCCATCGGCTTGCTGGTGGACGACGCCATCGTCGTGGTGGAAAACGTCGAGCGGGTCATGGCCGAGGAACACCTGTCGCCTAAAGAAGCGACGGTGAAATCCATGGGCCAGATCCAGGGCGCCCTGGTAGGTATTGCCTTGGTACTGTCGGCGGTACTGCTGCCGATGGCGTTCTTCGGTGGTTCCACCGGTGTGATCTACAAACAGTTCTCCATCACCATCGTTTCGGCCATGGCATTGTCGGTACTGGTTGCCCTGATCTTCACCCCGGCTTTGTGCGCCACCATGCTCAAGCCGATCGACCCGGAAAAACACGGCCAACCCAAGCGTGGTTTCTTTGGCTGGTTCAACCGCACCTTCGACCGTGGCGTACTGAGCTACGAGCGCGGCGTGGGCAACATGATCAAGCACAAGATCCCGGCGTTCCTGGTGTATGCACTGATCGTCGCCGGCATGATCTGGCTGTTCATGCGCATCCCGGCGGCGTTCCTGCCCGACGAAGACCAGGGCGTGATCTTTGCCCAGGTGCAAACACCGGTAGGTTCTTCGGCTGAGCGTACGCAGAAAGTCATCGACGACATGCGCGCCTACTTGCTCAACGACAAGGAAGGCGAGCCTGGCGAAGGCAAAGGCGTGAAATCGGTGTTTACCGTAAACGGCTTCAACTTCGCCGGTCGTGGCCAAAGCTCGGGCCTGGCGTTCGTGATGCTCAAGTCATGGGATGAGCGGGACGCGTCCAACTCGGTATTCGAGATTGCCAAGCGCGCCCAAGGCTACTTCATGCAGACGTTCCAGGACGCCATGGTATTTGCCATCGTGCCGCCGTCTGTATTGGAATTGGGTAACGCCACCGGCTTCGACGTGTTCCTGCAAGACCAGGGCGGTGTCGGCCATGAGAAATTGATGGCTGCACGTAACCAGTTCCTCGGCCTGGCTGCACAAAGCAAGATCCTCGCTGGCGTGCGCCCTAACGGCGTGAACGACGAGCCGCAGTACGAGCTCACCGTTGACGACGAGAAGGCCAGCGCCCAAGGCATCACGCTGTCGAACATCAACCAGACCCTGGCGATCGCCTTGGGTGGTAGCTACGTCAACGACTTCATCGACCGCGGTCGGGTGAAGAAAGTGTACGTGCAAGGTGAAGCCGCCAGCCGCATGTCGCCTGAAGACCTGAACAAATGGTACGTGCGCAGCGACTCCGGGAAGATGGTGCCGTTGTCGGCCATCGCCTCGGGCAAGTGGATCTTCGGTTCGCCCAAGCTCTCGCGCTACAACGGTGTAGCGGCGATGGAAATCCTCGGTACGCCGGCACCGGGTTACAGTACCGGCGACGCCATGGCTGAAGTCGAGCGCATCGCCAAGCAACTGCCGGCGGGTATCGGCTATGCGTGGACGGGCTTGTCGTACGAAGAACGTCTGTCGGGCTCCCAGGCACCGGCGTTGTACGCACTGTCGCTGCTGGTGGTGTTCCTCTGCCTTGCAGCCCTGTACGAAAGCTGGTCGATCCCGATCGCGGTAGTCCTGGTAGTGCCGTTGGGCGTGGTGGGTGCGTTGATTGCCACCAGCATGCGTGGCTTGTCCAACGACGTGTTCTTCCAGGTGGGCTTGTTGGTGACGGTGGGCCTGGCGGCGAAAAACGCCATCCTGATCGTGGAGTTCGCCAAAGAGCTACATGAGCAAGGCAAAGGCGTGATCGAGGCGGCTATCGAAGCGTCCCGTATGCGTCTGCGCCCGATCATCATGACTTCCATGGCATTCATCCTCGGCGTACTGCCGTTGGCGATCTCCTCGGGTGCCGGTTCAGGCAGCCAGCACGCCATCGGTACCGGCGTAATTGGCGGTATGATCACGGCCACTGTGTTGGCGATCTTCTGGGTACCGTTGTTCTTCGCAACCGTGTCCGCCATCGGCGACCGTAAAAAGACTGAACCCAAGCAAACTCCTAAAGAGGCTGGCCAATGAGCAAGTCGCTCCTTTCCTTAGCCGTCACCGCCTTCGTGCTCAGTGGCTGCTCGCTGATACCTGACTATCAGCGCCCCGAAGCGCCGGTAGCCGCACAGTTCCCGCAGGGGCCGGCGTATTCGTCGGCCCAGGCGCCGAACCAGGCGGCTGCCGAGCAGGGCTGGAAGCAATTTTTCCATGACCCTGCCCTGCAACAGCTGATCCAGGTGGCGCTCGAAAACAACCGCGACCTGCGGGTCGCGGCCCTGAACATCGACGCCTACGCCGCGCAGTACCGCATCCAGCGCGCTGACCTGTTCCCAGCCGTCTCGGCCACGGGCAGCGGCAGCCGCCAGCGTGTACCGGCGCGTGCCTCGCAGACTGGCGAAGCCGGCATCACCAGCTCGTATTCGGCCACCCTCGGGATCAGCTCATATGAGCTGGATCTGTTCGGTCGTGTGCGCAGCCTGAGTGAACAAGCGTTGCAACAATACTTCGCCACCGAAGAAGCGCGGCGCAGTACCCAGATCAGCCTGGTGGCCAACGTGGCCACCGCCTACGTGACCTGGCAGGCCGACAAAGAGCTGCTCAAACTGACCCAGGACACCCTGGGTGCATTTGAGCAGAGCTTCAAGCTGACCTCGCGCAGCGCTGAAGTCGGCGTAGCCTCGGCCCTCGACCTGAGCCAGGCGCGGACCTCGGTGGAAAACGCCCGGGTTGCCCTGGCGCGTTACACCCGCCAGGTGGCCCAGGACGAAAACAGCCTGACGCTACTGCTGGGCACCGGTCTGCCGGCGAATATCGCCAGCAAGCCACTGTCGGATGACCTGCTCAGCGAAGTGCCGGCCGGCTTGCCGTCTGACCTGCTGCAACGTCGTCCCGACATCCTGCAGGCCGAGTACAACCTCAAGGCCGCCAACGCCAACATCGGCGCCGCCCGTGCAGCGTTCTTCCCGAGCATCAGTTTGACGGCCAACGCCGGCACCCTGAGCCCGGACCTGGGCGGCCTGTTCAAAGGCGGCTCGGGCACCTGGTCATTTGCCCCGCAGATCAACATCCCGATCTTCAACGCCGGTAGCCTGCGCGCAAGCCTGGACTACTCGAAGATCCAGAAAGAGATCAACGTGGCGAACTACGAGAAGGCGATTCAGACTGGCTTCCAGGAAGTGTCCGATGGCCTCGCCGCACGTGAGACCTACAAGGAGCAGCTCGAGGCCCAGCGTGGCTTCGTCGCCGCCAACCAGGACTACTATCGCCTGGCCGAGCGTCGTTACCGCATTGGTGTCGACAGTAACTTGACGTTCCTCGACGCCCAGCGCCAACTGTTCAGTGCCCAGCAATCACTGATCACCGATCGCCTGGCGCAGCTCACTAGCGAGGTCAACCTGTACAAGGCCCTCGGCGGTGGCTGGAACGCGCAGACGGCGCAGAACGAGCCGTTGAAAGAGCAAGCTCCGGAACTGAAGTTGTTCTGATCGCGCTGATGTAAACAAAAAACCGCTTTCGTTACCGGAAGCGGTTTTTTTATGCCCACACATCCGATGTCAGGGGGTAGATCTCATCGCCTGGACACACTCAGAGCTGACAACTCGTATCAAGCGTTGACACTTTGAAACGGCGTTAAAGGGGAGCTTCGATATCTAATTGGTACCCAAACACGCCGATCTCTCGAGCTGGAACTTGGCTGTTTTCGAAGAAGTGGAAGAAAAACTGCACGCTCAAATACAACCGTCCGTTAACTTCACTTAGCCTCATGACTTTCATTTCACCTGATTTAATATCGTCTTGCGGATAGCCAACGAATCCACGCATCGTAAATCCGCCTTCAATTTCCCCTTCGTCAGGAATGGTTCTGATCGGATAAACCCTCAGGTATTCCAGCGGGACTGGTCCACGCAAAACCAATTCATCGTCTGGGGAGTCCGACCCTATCGGCCTCAGCCTGATAAAAAAATAGTTGCTCGTGCGATAAAAGTAGATTTGTTGGAAATCAATCTTGGTCGCACGTTCTCCATTGATATCCAACTGGCCACTGAAACTCCCCTCAACGGGATCGAGTTTTTCGTAATCAGCGATGGGCCTACCTTTTTGATCATCCATCTCACACCTCTAACAGTTAAACCATGATTCTATAAAGTAGGTCTGTCGAAACACTGCCACAACTGTCAACTCTCACAGGTAGGCCGTCGTCACTGGCCGGCATTAGGGCTTGCCCCCTCCCACATTCAAGCCCCCACCAACCCTGCCGCCTTGCATTTGGCTCAACCTTTCAGGATAAAATTGGTCACAGATTCTTACAGACCACAGAGGGAGCTTGTCGTAATGATCGTAGGAATCGACCTGGGGACCACCAACAGTCTCGCAGCGGTATGGCGCGGTGATGCCGCCGAATTGGTGCCCAATGCCCTTGGCCAGTTGCTGACCCCAAGCGTGGTCGGCCTGGATGACCAAGGCCGCATCCTGGTAGGCCAAGCCGCCAAAGAGCGCCTGCATACCCACCCGCACCTGACCACGTCGCTGTTCAAGCGTTATATGGGCAGCGCCACCGAAGTGCGCCTGGGCGATAAATCGTTCCGCCCGGAAGAACTCTCCGCGCTGGTACTCAAAAGCCTCAAGGAAGACATCGAACGCACCTACGGTCAAAGCGTCACCGACGCCGTGATCAGCGTGCCCGCCTATTTCAGCGACGGCCAACGCAAGGCCACGCGCATTGCCGGCGAACTGGCCGGGCTTAACGTCGACAAGCTGATCAACGAACCCACCGCCGCTGCCCTCGCCTACGGCCTGCATCAGCGCGATAAAGAAACCTCGTTTCTGGTATTCGACCTCGGCGGCGGCACCTTCGACGTGTCGATCATCGAGCTGTTCGACGGGGTGATGGAAGTGCGCGCCAGCGCGGGCGATAACTTCCTCGGCGGCGAAGACTTCGACACCCTGCTGCTGGAACATTTCGTCGACAGCCAGCGCAATGCCGAGGGCTTCCCGCCCACCAGCAGCGTGCTGCAAGCCCTGCGTCGTGAAGCCGAGCGTGTACGCAAAGCCTTAGGCCAGGACGACAGCGCCGACTTCGCGCTGCGCGTCGACGGCCAGCAATGGGTCAAGACCATCACCCAGCAAGAACTCGCCAAACTCTATATCCCGCTGCTGGAACGCCTGCGTGCGCCGATCGAGCGGGCCCTGCGCGATGCGCGAATTCGGGTCGGCGACCTGGATGAAATCCTGCTGGTCGGCGGTACCACGCGCATGCCGCTGGTGCGTAAACTCGCCGCTGGGTTGTTCGGCCGTTTCCCGTCCATCAGCCTCGACCCCGACCAAGTGGTTGCCCATGGCGCCGCGATCCAGGCCGCGCTCAAAGCCCGCTCGGCAGCTTTGGAAGAAGTGGTGCTGACCGACGTCTGCCCCTACACCCTGGGCATCGAAACTTCAAACCAGTATGGCGGCCATATCGAAAGCGGCCACTACCTGCCGTTGATCGAACGCAACAGCAGCGTGCCGGTCAGCCGGGTCAAGAGCGTGGTCACCCTGCACGACAACCAGAGCCAGGTGCTGCTCAAGATCTACCAGGGCGAAAGCCGCCTGGTGAAGGACAACATTGAGCTGGGCCAACTGGACATTGCCGTGCCCAAGCGCAAGGCCGGCGAGGTATCGCTGGATGTGCGCTTCACCTACGACAACAACGGCCTGCTGGAAGCCCAGGTGAATATCCCGCTGACGGGCGAACAACATTCGTTGGTGATCGAGAACAACCCTGGCGTGTTGAGCCCGGAAGAAATCCAGCAACGCCTGCAAGCCCTGGCACAGTTGAAGGTTCACCCCCGCGACCAGCAGGTCAACACCGTGCTCACCGCCCGTCTCGAACGGCTCTACCAGGAAAGCCTCGGCGACCTGCGTGAGCAACTGGGACACTGGGCCGGGCAGTTCCAGCAGGTGCTCGATACCCAGGACGAACGCCGCATCCGCGACGCCCGCAGTGAACTGACCCGTCAACTTGAGCAGCTCGACAACGGATTCTGGCGCTAGGGGGAACACCACATGGACTGCTGGACCCTGCTGCAACTGCCGGAAGAGGCCGACGAGCGCACCATCAAGCGCACCTATGCGCGGCTGCTCAAAAGCTGCCGCCCGGACGATGACGCCGAAGGTTTCCAGCGCCTGCGCGAAGCCTATGAGGAAGCGCTGGCCTATTCACGCTGGCGCGCCGACTGGGAAGAAGACGACACCACCGTTCAAGCCCCTGTGGCCGAACAGGCCTACGGCAACCTCAACGACCTCGCCGAGCTGATGGACGTCAGCGCCCTGCACCCAGCGCCCTTCGAAACGCCACAAGCCGACCCGGCACACACCCTGCTCAGCGGCCTCAACGCCAGCAACTTCAAGGAACGCTGGGTCTTGTCCATTCAACAGGACTGTACCGACGCCTTCCAGGCCGGCCTGCTGCGTCATTGCTTCGATAAGCCAAGTGAGCGCGTTGAGATTGCCAGCTGGGCAGTGCAGCACCTGGAGTGGCTGACGCCCTGGCAACAGGTCGCTATGACACCCTGGCAGCACGACACACTGACCAGCGAGTTGCTGCAGGAATACCGCAACATCTTGCACAATCTGCTGGAGCAAAAGGACGAACGCGCATTCATCAACCAACTGACGCAATACAGCAACCAGCCCTGGCTGCGGGTGTTCGACCTGCAGCAACAGTGGCAACGCATCGTGCTGCAACTGCTGCACGACAGCCAATGGAGCGTGCCGCTGTTCGAGCGGGTGTGCCAGGCGTTTGGCTGGGACGACCAAAAAGGTGTATTCCCGGAGCCCGCCTGGATGTGGCGCGAACTGGTCTCGCGCTGCGAGCAGGAAAGCTTTTTCGCCAACCTGCAAGACAAGGCTCCAGAGATGCGTCACCCGCCTGCCGACGCCCAGGCCGCGCGCCTGTTGCTCACACCGATGTCGGCCAGCCAACAAAAACGCATGATCGACGGCTTTGGCGAACACGAATGGAACGCCTGCCAGCACCTGAGCGAAGTCCTTACCTGGCGCTACCCGCAGTTGCTTGAACGGCTGCCAAATTCCGATGCGTTTTTCTGGCGCAAGTTTGTCCCGCGGCCGATCTACACCCAGGTGCTGATTCGCCTGTGGGGCGTGTTCGCCCTCGGCTTTCTGCTGAGCCTGACCAAGCCCCAGCCCGAAGTGCTGGATGCTCGCTCGATTATTCTCTTTCTCCTGCTGGCGCTCGTCCCGGCGGGCATCGGTTTTCGCGTCACCCAGTTCTGGGCCAGCATCAGCTCAAGCTTCCGGGTGCCCGACCTGTGGCTGAGCCAACACCTGATCCCCAAGCGCCTGAACCCCAACCAGTATTGGCTGATCATCCGCCACGGCCTACCCCAAGCAATCATGCTGGTGGCCTGCGGGCTGATGGCGGGTGTACTGGGCATGGTCACCTATGCCGGCGCCCTGCTGCTCAACCTGCTGCACACCAAACGCATCGGCCAGATCAGCCATAAATTCAGCCAAGGCTACCCATGGCTGAACGGCCTGCACTGGGCGTTCTGGAGCCCATTGCAAGCGGCGTTTCTGGTGGTGATGGTGGCGGTGATCGTTGTCGCGCAACATTACTTGCCGTCGGTGCCGTGGACTCACTTTGATCCGCCCAAGCCATAACCCAAAATGCCGGGCCCTAGTGCCCGGTAAAGTTGCGTTCGATCATCGCCCACAACCCACCCTCCCCCACTTTCACCGCCCCCGCACCGCCCCGCACCATGGCCCGCACCTGCATAACCCCAATAACAACAGGTCTCTACGCCATGAGCACATTCCACCCGCGCCAGCTCTTGCTGGCAACCGCTGTCGCCAGTCTTGCCTTGCCCGTCGTCGCCGATGAACACGGCTTTCTCGAAGACGCCAGCGCGAACCTCAACTTGCGCAACTTCTTCTTCAACCGTAACTACACCAACCCCACCAAGACCCAGGGCGGTGCGCAGGAGTGGACGCAAAGTTTCATCCTCGACGCCAAGTCTGGCTTTACCCAGGGCACGGTCGGTTTCGGTGTGGATGTACTGGGCCTGTATTCGCTGAAGCTTGATGGCGGACGCGGTACTGGCGGGACGCAATTGCTGCCGCTGGACCATGACGGTCGGCCGGCGGATGAGTTCGGGCGCTTGGGCGTGGCGTTCAAGGCGCGGTTTTCCAAGACCGAAGTGAAAGTAGGCGAATGGATGCCGGTGCTGCCGATCCTGCGTTCGGACGACGGTCGTTCCCTGCCGCAAACCCTGCGTGGCGGGCAGATCACCTCCAAGGAGATCGACGGCCTGACCCTGTATGGCGGCCAGTTCCGCGCCAACAGCCCGCGTGATGACAGCAGCATGACCGATATGTCGATGACCGGTAAAACCGCCTTCACCTCTGACCGCTTCAACTTTCAGGGCGGCGAGTATGCGTTCAACGACAAGCGCACCCAGGTCGGCCTGTGGAACGCACAACTCAAGGACATTTACCGCCAACAGTACGTCAACCTGATCCACAGCCAGCCCCTGGGCGCCTGGACCCTGGGCGCCAACCTCGGGTTCTTTTATGGCAAGGACGACGGCAGTGCCCGTGCGGGCGAGTTGGACAACAAAACCTGGTCCGGCTTGTTTTCGGCCAAGTACGGCGGCAACACCTTCTATGTCGGCCTGCAGAAACTCACCGGCAATAACGCGTGGATGCGCGTCAACGGCACCAGCGGCGGCACCCTGGCCAACGACAGCTATAACTCCAGCTACGACAACGCCCAGGAGAAATCCTGGCAAGTGCGCCATGACTACAACTTCGCCGCCCTCGGCGTGCCGGGCCTGACCCTGATGAACCGTTATATCAGCGGCAGCAACGTTCACACCGGCACCATCACCGACGGCAAGGAATGGGGCCGTGAGAGCGAAATCGGCTACACCGTGCAAAGCGGTACTGCGAAAAATCTCACGGTGCGCCTGCGCAATTCCAGCATGCGCCGCGATTACAGCAACAATGAGTTCGATGAAAACCGGTTGATCGTCAGTTACCCGATAAGTCTGCTGTAAACCGGCGACACCCTTGCTGTATGGTGCGCGCCTGCCGCTGCTGAGCTGAATCAGCAGCGGTCTCCAGACGAGCCCGGCCACACAATGAAACCCTTCCTAAGCGCAACTGCCTTGTTTGCCCTGGTGCTGAGTCTTGTCGGCTGCATTGGCGCGCCCATCGCCCTGACGCCGCAGACCGAACAGCGCCTGCAAACCCAGGCGCCGATCCGCTTCCTGCTGACCTTCGATGACGGCCCCAGCGCCTCGGGCTACAACAACCCAAGCCGTTCAGTGGTGGCCGACCTGGCCAACAACCCGGTACTGCCGGGGATCAAGGCGGTGTTCTTTTTGCAGACCGAAGCGGCCCGCTCCGGCGGCAGTTCGCGAGGTCGCAAGACCATGGAGCGTGAATACGCAGGCGGCCATATTTTGGCCTTTCACACGGCCACCGGGTTTCATACCAACCATCGCTGGCTGAACAACGCCGAGCTGGAAAGCACCCTCGCCCAAGGCGCTGCCGACATCGCCGCGATCACTGGCAAACCGCCGCTGCTGGTGCGCCCGCCGTTCTGGAATTACGACCGGCGCACCTTTGCCGCCTACCAGCGCCATGGCATGCACGTCTTGCTGACGGACTTGAGTGCCAATGACGGCAAGATCTGGGGCTTCAATGGCAGCCCCCGTCGCCGCGCCAATCTGAACCGGCAACTCTCGGTGGTGCGGGAGCGCATCGCCCTGGGTGAATTGCCGACGGTGGATGGGGTGATCCCGGTGGTGGTGACGTTTCACGACATCAACCGCTATACGGCGCGGCATATGCAGGAGTATCTGCAGATATTGCTCGATAGCGCTCAGATCACTGGGGTGAAGACGGCGGCGCAGCCGTTTTATACCGACCGTGACAGGTTGGAGCGGGCGGCGTTGGCGAGATCGGTCAAGGATGTGAATGAGCCCGTGAAGTTGCCGGGGGTGTGGAACTGGGTGTGGGATGCTGATTCACACTGATACACCGAAGCCCATGTGTACACCGGAACAAATGTGGGAGGGGGCTTGCCCCCGATGGCGGTGTATCAGTCAACTGATCTGTAGCTGACCCACCGCTATCGGGGGCAAGCTGAACTGGCCTAATAATCCCGGACACCTCTTAAGGGCGATATGATTTCGCCAACTTGGAGGTTCCATGAGCAAGAGAAAGGTCTACACCCGCGAGTTCAAACTGCAAGCTACCAGTATGGTGCTCGA
>NZ_UTKY01000019.1 GCF_900583165.1 Pseudomonas viridiflava
TCCATACCGAGCTTGCAGCCCGACTGTTTCTGAAGCGCCCGGGCAGCCTTTACGATCAGATTGCTGTCGTGTGGAACGCCCGGCACATCGGTCCGCAGGCAAATCTCGCCGTCTTCGCGAATGGCGAAGCCCAGTTCGTCGCCGTGATCGAGAAACTGAAAGATCGTCTGCAACTCATGATAGCCGTCAGGGCGGCGTCCCAGAATGTGCAGCATCAGGTTCAGTTTTGCCGGGGCGGGCAGAACCAGTTGTGGTGTGTTCATGTTCACTGCCCCAGTTTGCGAGGCTGCCAGTCCTTGATGACCAGCGTGACGTCGAGGTCCTGGCCGTGCAGTTTCACGCGCTCGGGCAGCCAGTAGCCATTCTGTTCGACGTA
>NZ_UTKY01000045.1 GCF_900583165.1 Pseudomonas viridiflava
TACCAGTGAAAGTAACGTTCAGTCTATCTTTCTATCACATACCCAAATTTTTAAAGAACGATCTAATCAAAGACTAGAAATCAACATTCACCATCATCACGATGGAATGCTCATTTCTAAGCTTTAAGATGAAATACAACCAACCCGTGCTATCAAGTTAGCTTTATCGTCTTCTTCAATGAATCAAGCAATTCGTGTGGGAACTTATGGAGCAGCTGATGTCGTCGATTAAGGAGGTGATCCAGCCGCAGGTTCCCCTACGGCTACCTTGTTACGACTTCACCCCAGTC
>NZ_UTKY01000051.1 GCF_900583165.1 Pseudomonas viridiflava
ACCGGCAGCGCCGAAGAAGATCACGTCGCCACTGGCAACGTGCTGACCAACGACACCGATGTGGATAACGTACTGACCGTCGCCAGCTTCAAAGTCGGCACCATCAGCTACAACGCTGGCGAAACCGCCACCATCGCCAACGTCGGTACCATCACCATCGCGGTCAACGGTGCCTACACCTTCACGCCAGTGCAGGACTTCAACGGCGCGGTACCGCAAATCGGCTACACCACCAACACCGGCTCCAGCAGCACGCTGAACGTGAACATCTCGGCGGTAGACGACCCAAGCATCCTGCGCGCCGATACCGGCAGCGCCGAGGAAGATCATGCGGCCACCGGCAACGTGCTGACCAACGACACCGATGTCGACAACGTCCTGACGGTTGCGACTTTCAACGTCAACGGCACTAACTACACGGCTGGTCAAACCGCCGTGATCGTGGGCGTTGGTACCATCACCATCGCGGCCAACGGTGCCTACACCTTTACCCCGGTGCAGGATTTCAACGGTGCGGTACCGCAAATCGGCTACACCACCAACACCGGTTCCAGCAGTACGCTGAACGTGAACATCTCGGCGGTAGACGACCCAAGTATCCTGCGCGCCGATACCGGCAGCGCCCAGGAAGATCACGTCGCCACTGGCAACGTGCTGACCAACGACACCGATGTCGACAACGTACTGACCGTCGCCAGCTTCAAAGTCGGCACCATCAGCTACAACGCTGGCGAAACCGCCACCATCGCCAACGTCGGTACCATCACCATCGCGGCCAACGGTGCCTACACCTTTACCCCGGTGCAGGATTTCAACGGTGCCGTGCCGCAAATCGGCTACACCACCAACACCGGTTCCAGCAGTACGCTGAACGTGAACATCTCGGCGGTGGACGACCCAAGTATCCTGCGTGCCGACACCGGCAGCGCCCAGGAAGACCATGCGGCCACCGGCAACGTGTTGAGCAACGACACTGATGTTGATAGCGCGCTGAGCGTTGCCAGCTTCAACGTCGGTGCGACCAGCTACGCTGCAGGTGCAACCGCAACTATCGCGGGTGTGGGTACGATCACTATCGCCGCGAATGGCGCGTATACCTTCACGCCAGTGCAGGACTTCAACGGCGCGGTACCGCAAATCGGCTACACCACCAACACCGGCTCCAGCAGCACGCTGAACGTGAACATCTCGGCGGTTGACGACCCAAGCATCCTGCGTGCCGACACCGGCAGCGCCGAGGAAGATCACGCGGCCACCGGTAACGTGTTGACCAACGATGTAGACGTCGACAACGTACTGACCGTCGCCAGCTTCCAGGTCGGTGCGACCAGCTACGCTGCGGGTACAACCGCCATCATCGCCAACGTGGGTACCATCACCATCGCGGCCAACGGCGCCTACACCTTCACGCCCGTGCAGGATTTCAACGGTGCGGTTCCACAAATCGGCTACACCACCAACACCGGTTCCAGCAGCACGCTGAACGTGAACATCTCGGCAGTGGATGACCCGAGCATCCTGCGTGCCGACACCGGCAGTGCCCTGGAAGACCACGCGGCCGCCGGCAACGTGCTGAGCAACGACACTGATGTTGATAGCGCGCTGAGCGTCGCCAGCTTCCAGGTCGGTGCGACCAGCTACGCTGCGGGTACAACCGCCATCATCGCCAACGTGGGTACCATCACCATCGCGGCCAACGGTGCCTACACCTTTACGCCGGTCAAAGACTTCAACGGTGACGTACCGCAAATCGGCTACACCACCAACACGGGTTCCAGCAGTACGCTGAATGTGAACATCGTGGCGGTCAACGACGCCCCGACGGCCACCAACAACGCCATTGCGGGTAACGAAGACACCCCGATGGAACTGACCTGGGCGACCTTTGGCGTGGCGGATGTGGACTCTGCGAGCCCGAAAGTGGTGTTCACCAGCCTGCCTGCCGGTTCCATCGAGTACAAAGTCAACGGCGTGTGGGTCACCCTCACCGCCGCCGACCTGAAAACCGATACCTCAGCCGGCAAGGCGTTCAGCCAAGCTGACTTTGATAACCACAACGTGCGTTACACCCCGGCGGCCAACGAGTCGGGCGATAACAGCTTCGGCGGCAACGGCGTGGGTAACAAGCAAAGCGATTACACCCAACTGAAATTCCAGGCGACCGACGGCAGCCTCTACAGCGACACCAAGACCGTCACCGTGGATATCCACCCGGTGGCCGATGCCGCGGTGTTGACGGTGAGCCAAGCCGGTGCTGCAGCACAGGGCCTGACGATCCAAACCTGGACCGGCGGCAACCTGCCAACGGCGTTGGGCACCAATGGTAACGGCGTGGTCAAAGCCGACGATCTGATCAAGGTCATCGACGCCAAAACCGCCGCCAGCGCTGCCTCCACGGGCGTTGTTCACACCGTGAGCAACGACAATGTGGTGGCAACCACCGCGACCAAGGTCTCGGGCTTGATCTACCTGGAAGCCGGCAAGACCTACACCTTCACCGGTACGGCCGATGACAGCCTGGCAATTACCGTAGGCGGCAAGCTGGTCGCGACCGAAACCTGGAGCAGTGGCAGCGCGATTACCGGGACGGGCTACACGCCAACCGAGTCGGGCTACTACACCCTCGACATTTACCACTACAACCAGGCCGGCGCGGGCAACTACGACGTCAATGTGTCGATCAACAACGCCCCATCGGTGTCGTTGGGCAGCAGTGGCATCCAAACCTACACCAGCATTGAGGCGTTGAAAGCCGCCGGTGCGGTGCTCGGCGAGAGCCATGTGGTCAACGGCGAGGGTTATTACACCGGTTACGTCTACAACAGCGGCCTGGAAGACACCGTCATCAAGGTCAGCCCGATTACCGCCACGTTTGCCGACAACGACGGTTCGGAGTCGCACAAGGTCGAAATCAGCGGCCTGCCGGCAGGTACGGTGATTACGGATGGCGTCACCGGTCATAGCTACACCTCGACCGGCTCGACCGCGCTTTACGATGTCACCAACTGGAACCTGGGCACCCTGACGGTTAAGCCGTTCAAGGACTCGACCACCAGCTTCGACCTGACCGTGAAGGCGACGACCACCGAGGTGAGCACCGGTGAAACGGTAACGTCGACCGGCAAGGTGAGCATCGTGGTCACTCCGGTCAACGATGCACCCACCCTGGACCTCAGCACCGCCGACGGCGCTGTCGCCACTGGCTACAACGCCTCGTACACCGAACGCGCCGCCACGGGCGTTGCGATCACCGGCAGCGTGGCCATTGCTGACGTCGACAACACCCAGATGCAAAGTGCGACCATCACTCTGAAAAACG
Source organism: Pseudomonas viridiflava (assembly GCF_900583165.1). GTDB lineage: Bacteria > Pseudomonadota > Gammaproteobacteria > Pseudomonadales > Pseudomonadaceae > Aquipseudomonas. The sequence goes on from NZ_UTKY01000051.1 coordinate 3,320, forward strand.
CCAGCACGGGTGACCAACTCACCTCCAGCCTGGTGACGGTGGGCGGTACGTACAAAGGCATCACCGTGACCAGCGTGGGGACTGACAGCAGCGGCAAGATCACTTTGACGCTGTCGGGCACGGCGGATTCGGCGACGTACAAGACGCTGCTTGAGTCGTTCCAGTATTCCAGCACCAGCAAGTACCCGGCGACCGGTGACCGTCTCATCGACATCTCGGTGAAAGACAATGCCGGTTCCGACAGCCTGAGTTCGTCGGTGGCCACCAGCACCATCACGGTTAAACCTCAGGTTTACACCTTGAACACGGAAGGCGGCGCGGGAGCCGACACCATCGACCTGGGCTCCAGCTCGGCCAACAACATTGTGGTTGGCGACAAAGGTGGTATCACCACGCCGGGCACCAACTACAACATTGCGTTCCTTGTCGATACGTCGGGCAGTATCGGTCCGAGCGCCATGAAGTCGATCAAAGATCAGCTCTCGACCATCTTCGATACCCTGATTGCCAATGCCAGCACTAAGGATTCGGGCGTCGTGAAGGTGCTGCTGGTCGATTTCGACACGCGGGTCGAGTCGCAGGTCTCGGTCAACCTGGCCGACAAGGCTGCCGCCAAAGCGGCCTTGCAGGCGGTATTGACCCAGATGACGTCCAATTCGAGCGACATGACCAACTATCAGGATGCATTCAAAGCAGCCTCTGATTGGTTCAAGAGCAGCGACGCTACCAGCAACACGGACGCGAAGAACCTAACGTATTTCATTACGGACGGCTCGCCGAATGTGTACACCAGCGTGACGGGTAACCCTTACCTGGGGTCGACCAGCTACTGGGGTTCGAACGTTTACTTCGACAGCGTGGTGAACAACTCCACCTACGTGCTGGGCCAGAGCAACCCGGTGTACGCGACGATCAATGGCTACCGACAGGTGATTGTCGATGGCGAGGGCAAGGTTTATTCGTACGACGGTTGGGGCAACCGCAGCTATGAAGGCACCGTAGTAGCCAACAGCAACGGTGGCTTTGACGTTGCGGCGGTCTACAACAACGGCAACACCGCGTTGGCGAACGCCAAGACGGCTTACGCCGACCTGGTCAACTCGGTGCCAACCAAAGTCGTTGTTGAAGCAATCGGCTTGGGTTCGGACATCGATACCACCGTGCTGAAGCAGTTCGACACTGACAAAGTAGTGGCCAACATCGACACCGCCAAGTTGGCGGATGCCATTACTGGCCACACCGCTGATACCGGCGCGGATAACGTTTCCGGTGGTTCGGGCAATGACATCCTTTTCGGTGACCTGATCAGCTACAAAGGCCAGGAAGGCAATGCCGCACTCAAGGCATTCGCCGCCGAGAAGTTGGCCACCACCGTCGACCAAATTGACGACCGCACCTTGCACCAGTACATCACTGAGCACGTGCAGGACGTCGGTGCCCTTGCCAACGCCTCGAATATCTACGGCACCAGCGATGGCGGCGACACCCTGATTGGCAACGCCGGCAACGACATCCTGTTCGGTCAGGGCGGCAATGACACCCTCACCGGCGGCGCGGGCAACGACATTCTGGTCGGCGGCAAGGGCAATGACGTGCTCACCGGCGGTGCAGGTGCCGATACCTTCGTATGGCTCAAAGGTGACACCAACACCAACGGCGGCGTTGATCAGATCAAGGACTTCAAGCACAGCGAAGGTGACAAGCTGGACCTGTCCGACTTGCTGCAAGGCAATACCGACACCAATCTGGACAAGTACCTGAAGCTGACCACCGACTCTTCTGGCAACTCGACACTGAGCGTGAGCAGCACCGGTTCGTTCACCACCAATGGCGGTACGGCGGATGTGACGATCAAGGTTGATAGCGCGAACTGGGGCAGTGGCAGCACCGCGATCAACAACCTGATCGCCGGTGGCGACCTGACCGTCAAGCACCACGACTGATCCACGGGGGCGCCAATCTTTCAGGATTGGCGCCCCATTGGCATCGACTTCGGGAAAATGTGTGTAATCTCTGTGGGCGTCGTGCGCGGCGCCTGCAGGGATTTTTTATTGGGAGAACGCTGATGTTCTACGTGCAACGCGATCAAAACAACGCTTTGGTACGCGTCGAGGCGCAGGCCTACGCGGAAGCCACCGAGACGCTGCCGGCTGACCACCACGAGATTCAGGCGTGGTTTGGCGGGGACGAGATCGAAAGCAGCCTCAAGCAACTCAAGAGCAGTGACCTTGAGATGATCCGCGTGCTGGACGACTTGATCCAGGTGCTGACGGCCAAAGGCGTGATTCGCATCACCGACTTGCCGCCAGCGGCGCAGGCCAAGTTTCTGGAGCGTACCCAGGCCCGGGCGGCACTGGGTGGCTTGAGTGAGCTGATCAATGACGACGAGACCGGTTTGATCTGAACCGGGCACCCTCCTTCACGGCATAAGCGTCAAGGAGGCGCGTTTTACTTCCAGGGCGCCGGTTCACCGACCAGTTGGCCTTGCACCCCTTCTACGCCCATCTCGCGGATCACCCGCAATTCACCCTCGGTTTCCACACGCTCGGCAATCAACGGCAGGTCAATGCTGTGGGATGCCCGCTGGATCGCTTCGATAAAGATGCGTTTGTGGCTTTCCTGATCGATGGCGCGGATATAACTGCCGTCGATCTTCAGGTAGGCCAGGCCCAGGTGTGCCAGGTTGCCGATCATACTGAAGCGCCCACCGAAACGTTGCAGGCCAAGGCTAAAGCCCAGGTTACGCATGCGCCGAATCATCAGCTCCAGCTGGGACTGCTCGGGCACCTGTTCTTCGCCGATTTCCAGAATCAGGCGCGGGCCCAGGGCTGGGTGCTGGGCCAGGCGTTCGAAGATACGCTCCATGGCCTGCGGGTCGTTCAAGGTAGCGGCGGAGAGGTTTAGGGCCACCGACTGGTTGTGCAGGGCCAGTTGTTTGATCACCAGGTCGAGCATCAGTTGGTCGAGGCGGGCGGTCCAGCCGAAGCGCTCCAGCCATGGCAGGAAGTGCCCGGCGGCGATGGTCTGGTCCTGAGCATCGAGCAGGCGTGAGAGCACTTTGTAATGCAATACCTGCTGGGTATCGGTGCTGCTCACCACCGGCTGGAAGAACAAGCGGAAGCGCCCCTGGGTCAGGGCCGTGTCGAGCAGGTTGTGCCAGCTGTGTGGGTCATCGCTGACGGTGTCGGGGGTTTGGTGTTCGAGGCAGACCCAGCTCTGGCCGCTGCTGGCTTCTGCCTGCACCAACGCCTGATCGGCCAGCATCAGCAGGTCTGCCGAGGCGTCGCCAGGGTTGTAGGGGGCCAGGCCGATGTAGGCCACGGTGGGCATATCGGTGGCGCCGGTTTCGTACAGGCTCTGCAAGGTGGTTTCTAGTTCCTGGGCCAACTGCCGGGCTTCGTCACGCACAAGGCCCGGGGCGAGCACGGCGAACTCGCCGCCACGGCTGCGGGTGATCAGGTTGTGGGTTTCCGGGTACTTGGCGCAGGTGCGCACCAGTTGCTGGCTGACGGCTTGCAGCAATTGGTCGGTGCGCTGGCCGCCGAGGCGCTGGTTCAGGCCGGCCAGGTCGTTGACCCGCAGCATCAACAGATAACCGGAGCTGTCTTCTTCCAGGTTGCTGACCCGGGAGCTCAGTTGCATCTCGAAATAGCGACGGTTGGCCAGCCCGGTCAGGCTGTCCTGATAGGACTCCACGCGCAGCTTCTCGCTGCGTTCGGTCTGCTCGTGAAAGAGTGCCTTGAGCTTCTCGACCATCTGGTTCATGGCCTGCACCACGCGACGCAGTTCCGGGGTGCGGGGCAGGTCGGGCAAGCTGAGGAACTCGCGCCGGGCAATCGCGTGGGATTGCTCGACCATATAGTCCAGCGGCCGGAGCTGTCGGCGCAGCAGCAGGGCGCCAAGTACCGCACTCGCCGCACCGCACAGCAGCAGCCAGCCGAGGCTGCCCAAGGCGCTCTGCCACAGTTTGGCGATGGCAAACATCGGGTGGCTGACCACCTCGACCCGCGCCGCCTGCTGCCAACCACGGCTGACGATGGCATCACCACCGGCCGGTGCGAGGCCGATCATCTTCACGAACCAGGCGGGTACGCCACTGGCATCCGGCTCGGCCGCACGCTCCACCAGCACCTGGTCATTGCTCAGGTCGATCACGCGGATGCTGGCGTAGTAGCCGCTGTCAAAGATCGAGCTGACCATCAACTCGGTCATCGCCGGGTCGTCGATGTTCGGCGTCAGCGACAACGCGAGCGCAGTGGCCGCGTCCTGGGCGTGGGAGCGCAACTGGTTGACGTACTGGGTACGCGAGCTTTCCAGGCTGACCACGAAGCTACCGCTGAAGGCGACCACCAGGAACACACAGATAGCGATCAGCAATTGTTTGAACAGTGACATCGTTGCTCCTGTTAATTATCCGAACTTGCCGGAAACCCTTCGGCGGTCATTTTTTTCAACACATCCTGCCAGCGTGACAGGCGTTTGGTATCGCCGACTTTCTTGTTGCCCGCTGCGCCGGTGAGCCACAGGCCTTCACCATTGAACGCGTAAACGGGCAACAGATCCGTGCGTTGGCTGGCGGGCAAAATCGGGTCCATCAAGCTGTCGAGCACCAGAGGCATCGCTTCGGGGCTCGCATAATAGGTCAGCACCATGTGCGCGCGGTTCTGGCGTAGGGCTTTTACATAGGTGATGCGCAGCTTGTCCGCCGGGATGCCGAGGTGGCGCAGGCTGAAGTATTTGGCGATGGCGTAGTCTTCACAGTCGCCCGCGCCTTTCAACAGGCTTTGAATGGGCGTGGCCCAGTAATCGACTTCATGCCACAGGTCGATGTCTTCTGCGTATTTCATCTGCCGGTTGAAGAACAGATTGACCACCTTAAGCTGCTCAAGCTCGGCGATCTGGCGCTGGGTCGACAGCAGTTCTTGCCAGGCATCGATGCGTTGACGCCCGGCACCCAGCGGCCCGTAGAGCGTTTGCGCACGTTGGCTGATCTGGCTGAAATCCCAATCGGCAAGCAAATCGCCCAACAGCCCGCCACCCAGCACCAGCGTGATGGCAACACCGTAGAGAATCCGAGGGAGTTTAAAGCGTATCGCCACTGCGATTACCAGAGCGTGCAGCATTGAAGATGCGGCAATGGTGCGGTGATAACGGGTAAAAAACAATGGCACGATGAAATCACTTTGACGCTTTTTGTAGTATGTGGGCGTCAGTAAATTGGCTGATTTCCGCTCGTCTGAAAGGTTGTTCAAAAATTCATCAAAATAATGACACCTGCATGAAGCTGACACAAAATGGCCCCACAAAAGCGCTTACAAAAAGACTGCGGTGAATCTTGTTTTCTTGCCGACCTCCCACGTCTTTAAACGCGCCGTGAAGGAGCCTCGGCCATGAGCCGCACCGATGACCTGTTCGCCCTCTTTGGTAAGGGCGTTTCCCGCGACCCTAAAGGGCGAAATGCGCGCCTGCATTTCTTCGGGACCATCCCGTTTGATGATGGCACCCGCGTAAACATGAAGGACGGCTCGCGCTTTAGCGCCAATTCCCCTTCTGGCCATCAACACCTCCAGCCTTTCGATGCGAACAGGCCGCGCCCAGCCGTGATGGCGGTAGTCTCCGCCAACGGCGGTGTTGGCCGAAGCACCTTGGTGGCGGCGCTGAGCAGCGGTTTGCAGCGCCTCGGTGAATCGGTAGTGGCGTTGGACCTCGACCCTCAGAACGCCTTGCGCCAGCACTTTGGGTTGAATCATGAGCTACCCGGTATAGGCCGCAGCAGCCTGATCAACGTGAAATGGGAAACCCTTCTGCAAGCCGGGTTCGCCGGCTGCCAGGTAATGCCCTTCGGCGATATCGACACCCAGCAACAGGAAAACCTGCAGCGCTGGATGGCCCGGGAACCTAATTGGCTGGCGCAGCAATTGTCGGTACTTGGGCTGAGCGAACGTCACACCGTGATCATTGACACACCCGCTGGGAATAACGTCTACCTGCATCAGGCATTGAACCTGGCCGACCATATTTTAGTCGTGGTTCAGCCGGATGCCGCGTGCTTGGGTACGTTAGATCAGATGGACGCACTGCTCGCCCCCTACCTCAAACGTGAGCGCTCGCCGCGCTGTCATTTTGTGATCAACCAGTTGGACGAGCACTCAGCTTTCAAGCTGGACATGGTTGATGCGTTCAAGCAGCGCCTGAATGAAACCCTGCTGGAGGTTGTTCATCGTGATCCGTCTATCGGCGAAGCGTTAGCCTTTGGCACAGACCCCTTGGATAGCGTGGCCAGAAGCACAGCCAGCGATGATATTAACGAGCTGTGTCGGCTGTTGCGAGGCGCAGGGCGCGAGCGCTCTGCGGCGGCTTTATAGGCTTTACGTCAGATGCTTATGCACAATTGGTTGGATGCAGCTGTCATCTAACCGCCATTTTGTGGAGCCGTTCTCGACACGTCGCAACTGCCTGTTTTACGTGCGATTTATCGTGTGAACAAAAAATGATCAGCCTGTCTTTCGACGGGTAACGCAGAGAGTGACAGGCTCTGTAAAGATTCCATCAACAGAGTTATCCACAGGCTGGGGTGCGACAAATTTGCCCCTTAATCGCGCTCGGCGAGCACCATCAAGTTGCGCGGCGTCAGTGCTGATTCGCAGAAAGTGCCCACCTCGACCCTGTAGCCGTTTTCGGCCAAAAACAATGCCCGATCCAGCACCAGCCACAGCTCCAGCGGGCGCCGAAACAGACCACGCACCAGTTCCAGGTTTCTGACCTCGGCCAAACGACGCCAGCCGTCAGCTTCCAATGCCGCCCAATTTTCTTGACCTGTGGATAACCCCTTGCGGCTCGCCAGCTCGCGGCAATAGTCAGCAAACGGCTTGTCCAGCCAGCCTGCAGGCAAAGAGGGCGTGGGCAAGTACTCGTCGCAACCGCGCAGCTGACGTTGTAACTGGTCGAATCCCAATCGCCGCGCCATCGACGTATCGCGTTGCAAGCGCACGCGGTTGCCTGCGGTGACGGTTTCGCTGAGCGGCAGGCTCAGGTCATCCACCGACAATTGCAAGGCTGATGCGCGGCCTGTGTTGGACAGCGGCTGGTAGGTGTCGGCGCTGATGCGGTTGTAGCAGCAGGGCGCTATTGCCAGCTGCTTGCAACCGACGGCATTGGCCAGTTGCAGCAGGCGTACATGCAGATCTCCACAGGCGTGCAGGGCGACGGTGGTGTGTTCGGGGCTTATCGACACGTCAGCCATCACGTCTTGCAGGCGATGGGCTGCGGGCAAACCGTGATGATCACTCAGGGCCTGGCCCGCAGCGATCAATGCCGGGTCGTATTCCAGGCAAGTGAGGTGTTGCCCGGTTTGCAGCAGGCGGCGACCGAGGTGACCCTTGCCGGCGCACCAGTCAAGCCAGTGTGTGGGAGTGTGTTTGAACGCTAGCGCGCCGCCGAACGCTTCGATCTGCTGCCACTTGCGGCCCGGTACATCGACGTTCAATCGATGGCGTGCGGGTGTAAGGGGCTGGCTCGGCAACTTATCCACAGCACTGAGCTGGCGAGCCTGCGCGGCAAGCTGTGGAAAAGGTGCCGGGGCAGGTAAGTCGTGGGGGCGATTATGGATACTGTCGGCATCGGCCAACGACCGCTGGCGCAGCCACTGGGCCAATTCAGAATGTTGGGTTTCCCAGGGTAAATGCCGATGCGTAAAGGGCCGTGGTCGCCACAGCCCTTGGTGTTCGGTCAGAAATGCATCCAGCGCCGCGAAGCGCGCTTCAACGTCCTTGGCACGCATCAACGCGCAGCCAGCGTTCCAGCAGTTTGAAGCCGCGTACCAAGATATAGGCCATCAGCAGGTAGAACAGGCCGGCGGCGAAGAAGATCTCCACCGGCAAGTAGGTGCGGGCGATGATCGTGCGCGCCATGCCGGTCAGTTCCAGCAAGGTCACCGTACTGGCCAGGGCGCTGGCCTTGAGCATCAGGATCACTTCATTGCTGTAGGCCGGCAGGCCGATGCGCGAGGCGCGTGGCAGGATGATGTAGAACAGCGTCTTGGGCTTGGACATGCCCAAGGCACGCGCTGCTTCGATCTCGCCTGGCGGGATGGCCTGGATCGCGCCGCGCAGGATCTCGGCAATGTAGGCGGCAGTGTGCAGGGTCATGGTGGCGGTGGCGCACCAGAACGGATCGCGCAGGTACGGCCACATGAAGCTGGTGCGTATGGCATCGAACTGCGCCAGGCCGTAGTAGACCAGGAACAACTGCACCAATAGCGGCGTGCCACGAAAGAAGAAAATGTAGGCGTAGGGCAGGGCACTGACATACCAGCGTCGGGACGAACGGGCGATGCCCAGTGGAATGGCCAGCAGCAGGCCGGCGATCACGGCGATCGCTACCAACTCCAGGGTCAGCGTCGCGCCCTGGGCCAGTTTGGGCAGCCACTTGATGATCACGGCCCAGTTCAGGCCCAGGTCGAAATGCGCCAGCCAGCTGTAGTCGCCGCTCATTGGGTGCTCCTTGCAAAGCCGCGGGCGGCGCGTTTTTCCAGGAAGTGCATGCCGGTCATCGCCAGTACGGTGAGGCCCAGGTACATGAATGCCGCGACCATGAAGAAGGTGAACGGCTGCTTGGTCACCGTCACGCCAATCTGGGCATGGCGCATGATTTCTTCCAGGCCGATGACTGATACCAGCGCGGTGTCCTTCATCAAAATCATGAACAGGTTGCCCAGGCCCGGCAGGGCGATGCGCCACATCTGCGGCATGATCAGGCGGGTGAAGATCCGAAATTTCGACAGCCCCAACGCCACGCCCGCTTCGCGGTGGCCTTTGGGAATGGCGAGGATCGCGCCCCGGAACACTTCCGTGGCGTAGGCACCAAAGCACAGGCCCAGGGCAATGACCCCGGCGGCAAAGGCACTGAGGGAAAGGTCGGGGTTACCAAAGAACTCGCCGAGGGCACGCATCAGGTTGACCGTGCCGAAGTAAATCAGCAGCACCCAGAGCAATTCGGGAATGCCACGAACGATGGTCGAATAAGCGCCGCCAAGCCATTGCAGCGGCTTGTACGGGGATGTCTTGGCCAAGGCGCCGGCAAGGCCGAGCACCAGCCCCAGGCACAGGGCCGTGAGCGCCAGTTTGACGGTCATCAGCGCGCCAGCGGCAAGCGCCGGGCCGAATCCGTAGAGATCGAAATTCATGGTGTTTTCATATCGCGGCAGGCATTGCTAAAAGCCGACGCGCTCAAGTGAGCGCGCCGGGCATACCGTTCAGATCATTCGATGCTGAAAGGGAAGTACTTGTCGTTGATCTTTTTGTAGGTGCCGTCTGCCTTGATCTCTGCCAGGGCTTTGTTCAGGCGCTCGCGCAGTGGGTCGCCTTTGCGTACGGCAATACCGATCTTGTCGCTTTCTACAACCGGGTCGCCTTTGAACTCGTAGGCCGAACCGTCTTTGCTCTTGAGCCATTCGTACTGCACGTACTTGTCGGCAAGGATGCCGTCGAGGCGGCCAGACGTCAGGTCGAGGTAGGCGTTTTCCTGGGTGTCGTAGAGCTTGGCTTCGGTATCTGGCAGCTTGTCTTCCAGGTAAGTACCGGCCAGCGTTGCGCGCTGTGCACCGATGACTTTGCCCTTCAGATAGCCGGCGTCGGTCTTAAAGTCGGCGGTGGCTTTAGGTGCGATGAATTGCAGCTTGTTGGAGTAGTACGGGTCGGTGAAGTCGACGGCCTGCTTGCGCTCATCGGTGATCGACAGCGAGGACACCAGGAAGTCGAACTTCTTGGCGTTCAGGGCTGGGATGATGCCGTCCCAGTCGGAGACATAGACTTCGCATTTCTCGACTTTCATCTTGGCGCACAGGGCGTCGCCGATGTCTTTGTCAAAGCCGACCACGTTGCCGCTGGCGTCTTTATTGTTGAACGGCGGGTAGGCCGCTTCGATCCCCATCTTCAACGTTTCTGCCATGGCCGTGGCGCTGAACGCCATCGAGACCGCTGCGGCCAGAAGGAATTTTTTATAGTTCTGCATGCATGTTGCTCCGTTAGCGGTTGCTGGACATGAATTGTTTGCAGCGCGCCGAAAGCGGGTTTTCAAACACCTGCTGTGGCGATCCTTGCTCTTCGACCAGGCCTTGGTGGAGGAACACCACTTCACTGGACACTTGGCGGGCGAAGCCCATTTCATGAGTGACCAGCAGCATGGTGCGGCCTTCTTCGGCCAGTGCGCGGATCACATTAAGTACTTCCTGAACCATTTCCGGGTCAAGGGCAGAAGTGGGCTCGTCGAACAGGATGACCTTGGGTTGCATCGCCAAGGTCCGTGCGATGGCTGCACGTTGCTGTTGGCCGCCAGACAGCTGCGCGGGGTAGGCGTGGCGCTTGTCGGCGATACCGACCTTGGCCAGCAGGGCTTCGGCGACTTCGATGGCTTCGGCCTTGCTCTGGCCAAGCACGCGGCGTGGAGCCTCGATGATGTTGTCGAGGATGCTCATGTGCGGCCACAGATTAAAGTTTTGAAACACAAAACCGATTTCACTGCGCAGGCGGTTGATCTGCTTGCCGTCGGCGGCCATCAGCTCGCCGTTTTTGGCGGCCTTTAGCTTGAGTTCTTCGCCGGCCACCAGGATCTGGCCCTGGTGCGGGTTTTCGAGCAGATTGATGCAGCGCAGGAACGTGGACTTGCCGGAACCGGAGGAACCCAAAATCGAGATCACATCGCCGTCGCGAGCGGTCAGCGAGATACCTTTGAGTACCTCCAGCTCACCATAGCGTTTATGCAAGTTGCGAATTTCTAGCGCGGGCGTGGCCTCGGCCATGGGGGGTCCTCATTGTGTTCGTTGCGTTCGACGCTGTTGGGCCGCCTTCCTGGCGAGGCGCCAAGCTAGCATAGCGTTTATCTGGCAGCCAACAGCGCGGCGGACGGTAAGCGGGCGGTGTGCGGCAGGGTGTCGCATCGGCACAGCAGTGTGTCGCGCCATCAACAACCGAACATCCGTTTGAACCCGGAAAACCGCAGGCTTCGCGTAAAAAAGGGCGCGATGGTGCCAGCTTTGGCCGGGTGTTGGAAGGGTCAATCGGGCAAACGGTGCTTATCAGCCCTTATATGGGGCGTCACGCACTTTTTGTGTGTGTTTTTGGTGCGCTGATTCGTCTTGAAAGTGAGTCGCACGGTAACGCTATAGCGGAATGCCATTGTTCTCAATGACTTGCAACGCTTATTCAAACGTCCTACAGCCCGCGTCAATTGCGACTTTGTAATATTTTGGCGCAAATCTTGCGTAAAAAATAAAGAACGCCCTGTTGGTTTCTTTTCACGAGAGAGCTGCCAGGCCGGGCGGACCGTTTTCGCAATTCCTCGTAAAGGTGTGTCAATGAGTAGTACGCAAAGCTCCAATGACCTCGAACAGGGGCTCAAACCGCGTCACGTCACCATGCTGTCGATTGCCGGCGTTATTGGTGCCGGTTTGTTTGTTGGCTCCGGCCACGCGATTGCTGCTGCCGGGCCGGCCGTACTGCTGGCGTATGCCGCTGCGGGCACCCTGGTGGTATTGGTGATGCGCATGCTGGCCGAAATGGCCGTCGCGTCACCGGACACCGGTTCGTTCTCCACGTATGCCGACCGTGCCATCGGCCACTGGGCCGGTTTCACCATCGGTTGGTTGTATTGGTGGTTCTGGGTACTGGTGATTCCATTGGAAGCCAATGCCGCCGCAACCATCCTGCATGCCTGGTTCCCGGATATTGCGATCTGGGCCTTTACCCTGATCATTACCTTGTTGCTGACGGCAACCAACCTGTTCAGTGTGAAGAACTACGGCGAGTTCGAGTTCTGGTTCGCACTGATCAAGGTCGTGGCCATCGTGGGTTTTGTGCTCCTGGGCCTGGCCGCGATTTTCGGCTTCTTGCCTACCAGCCAAGTCAGCGGTGTGTCCCACCTATTTGATACCCAAGGCTTTATGCCCAACGGCATGGGCGCGGTATTGGCGGCGATCCTGACCACCATGTTCTCGTTCATGGGTACCGAGATCGTCACCATCGCTGCCGCCGAATCTAAAAACCCTGGCCAGCAAATCACCAAGGCCACCAACTCGGTGATCTGGCGGATTGGTTTGTTCTACCTGTTGTCGATCTTCATCGTGGTGTCCCTGGTGCCATGGAACGATCCGACCCTGGCAGCGGTAGGTTCCTACCAGACCGTGTTGGAACGCATGGGCATCCCGAATGCCAAGCTGATCGTCGACCTGGTGGTATTGGTTGCCGTGACCAGTTGCCTGAACTCGGCGCTGTATACCGCCTCGCGCATGCTGTTTTCCCTGGGTCGTCGCGGTGACGCGCCAGCTGTGGCCAAGCGCACTAACAAGAGCGGCACGCCTTACTGGGCGGTGATGTTGTCCACCGGCGCAGCCTTCCTGGCGGTATTCGCCAACTACGTGGCCCCGGCCGCTGTGTTCGAATTCCTGCTGGCCAGCTCTGGCGCTATCGCGTTGCTGGTGTACCTGGTGATCGCGGTGTCGCAACTGCGCATGCGTCAGAAGCGCACGGAGGCGGGTGAGAAAATTGTCTTCAAGATGTGGCTGTTCCCAGGCCTGACGTACGCGGTGATGGTGTTCATCGTCGGTACGCTGACCATCATGCTGTTCCAGGAAGCGCATCGGGTCGAGATCATCGCGACCGGGGTTCTGAGCTTGCTGGTAGTGGCGGCGGGGTTGTTTGTGGCGAGTCGTCGCAAGGCGCAGAAAGTGGGTGCCGTAGTAACTAGCTGACGGAATGCGTTCAAAAATGTGGGAGGGGGCTTGCCCCCTCCCACATTGGTTTTCCGTCAGTCTTCTTGGTCGGCCAGTGCCTGGGAGGCCGCTACGTAATCGGCCTGGAACTGCGGCGATTCGATCCACGCCAGTGCGCTCGCTTCATCGTCGGTATCAGTCGCCCACTGGTGATACTCGATCAGCACCGCAAAGATAAAGTCGGTGGCTTCCTCTTCACCTTCCTGCTCTAGCACCAGCGCCAGCAGCGGATGCGCCAGGAACACCGCACACAGCGCCTGCTGGCTGGTCTCGCCAGCGGCACGCATCTCGATAAACAGGTCGATCAAATCCACCGACTCAAGATCAATGCGGCTGTCATCCCCGGCAAATGCATCCGGCTTGGTGGCGACGGCGCGTTGGGTGCGGTTCTGCTTGGCCTTGGTCTTTGCCCGTTGGGCGCGTTTTTGCTGTTTGTTTGGCGAGGCCATGGGCTCAACGTCCTTGGGTTCTGGATCTAGGTTGGGTATTGAAGCGCAGGTTGAAGTAAATCCCAAGGGTGTCTGGCATTAATTGGCTGGAGGGTGCGCTCACGGTGGTCGAATGGCTCGGTAACTTGCTGTAATCCTCGACCTTGCGACAGTAGATGCATACGCTTGCTGCTTTACGATCAGCTAGAGCTAATCGATGACCCGCGACACTCTCGAACACAATCAGATCCCCCTCTACTTCGTCGCTGTCCTCCTGGCCGCTACCTTCGGTTTGTTCGTACCCTCTTTGGCTCACGGTCTTAACGTACTGGTCACACCCGCCATCGCCGTGCTGATGTACGCGATGTTCCTGCAAATCCCGTTTCTTGAGTTACGCCAGGGCCTGGGCAGCAAGCGCTTCCTGTCGGCGCTGCTGCTGGCCAACTTCGTTCTGGTGCCCTTGCTGGTGTGGGCGTTGACCCGTGGGCTGGTGGAGCGCCCAGCGTTGTTGGTGGGGGCGTTGTTGGTGTTGCTGACACCGTGTATCGATTACGTGGTGGTGTTTACCCATATCGGCAAGGGTGATTCGCGGTTGATGCTGGCGGCAACCCCGATGCTGTTGCTGTTGCAGTTGGCGCTGCTGCCGGTGTACCTGGGGTTGATGCTGGGGTCGCAGTCTGAGGGGGTGGTGCAGGCGGGGCCTTTTGTCGAGGCGTTCCTGCTGTTGATCGTTGTGCCAATGGCGCTGGCCGTTGTGACCGCCGCACTGGCGAAGCGATCGCGCGTTATCGGTGTGTGGAGCGATGCCTGGGCATGGTTGCCGGTACCGGCCATGGCCTTGGTGCTGTTTGTGGTGATTGGCGCGCAGATCACGTCGGTGATGCGCGATATCGGCCTGCTGTTGCCGGTGATCCCGGTGTATGTGGGCTTCCTGCTGCTGGCGCCGCTGCTAGGGATGCTGGCCTCGCGGTTGTTCTCGCTGCCGGCGGTGACGGCGCGGGCGGTGACGTTCAGCGCGTCGACGCGCAACTCGCTGGTGGTGCTACCCCTGGCGCTGGCCTTGCCCGAGGATGTGCGTGGGTTGGCGGCTACAGCGGTCATCTTGCAAACGCTGATCGAACTGGTTGGCGAGTTGATCTATATCCGTGTGATCCCTGCCTTGGTGTGGCCCGCAGGTCGGTAAGCGCGGGAATGTTCGAGTCTGTTCAGGCGCTATTCAGCAGGGCGGCCGGCACCATAAGTCGGCGCACCTCACCTGACAGGTCACCCGATGCATCACCGCAACCGTTTTCGCCTGGAGTCCCTGGGGATCTTCGTGTTCGCCCTGTTGCTGTTCACCCTGGGCATTTGGGATCAGCAGCCCCAAGGCTTTGACGGACGTTGGGCGCTGTTTCTGCAGGAAATGTTTCGCCATGGTGCGAGTCTTTTTCCCACGACCTACGGCCAGCCCTATGCGGACTACCCAGGCACCGCCACTTTCCTAAGTTATTTGTTTGCCCGGTTGTTTGGTGCGCCCAATCATCTGGCGAATGTGTTGCCCACTGCACTGGCGTCCGCCGCAGTGGTTGCGCTGATCTATCGCTTGCTGATGCCGTCCAACCGCCAGTGGGCGCTGCTGAGCGTGTTGTTGACCTTGCTGACGACCCAGTTGCTCGAAAAATCCCGCTCGGTATGCCTGGATCAGATGGTGGCGCTGCTCTGTGTCGCCAGTTTCTACCTGCTGCACAGTGGCGGGCGTTGGCGGCGGCTGGCGGTGTTCCCGCTGTTTATCCTGGGTTTCGCGACACGTGGGCCACTGGGGTTGATCGAGGTCTGTGGCGTGGTGTGCGTGTACTGGGCACTGGGCAAGCCTGGCGAGCGGGTTAAACAGGTGTTGATCCACGGCGTCGCAGGCTTGGTGTTGCTGGCGGCCTGTTGGTGGTTGTTGGTGAAGTTGGCGCGTATCAGCGGAGGCGACGCGTTCGCTGACGAGGTATTCAAGATGCAGGTGGGTGGGCGCCTGGATGAAACCGGTGAGCCGTTCTACTTCTATTTCCAGCTGAGTTTGTACCGTTACTTCCCGGTGGTGCCGTTGGCGTTGGCGACGATGATTGCTCTGCGTCATCGCTGGGCTGAGCGGTTTGCGGGCGATATTCACATGGTGATGCGGCTGGGCGCTTGCGGCCTGATAATTTTGCTCGGGCTATCAGTGCCGCACTTCAAGCGCGCGTATTACATCCTGCCCATGGTGCCGATGTTTGCCGCTGTCGCGGCATATGGGCTTCTTCAGGCGCAAGGGTGGCTCGTTGGCATGCGCCGATGCTACGAAGGCCTTGTCGTGGCGCTGCCGGCGTTGTGCGTGGTCGTAATGTTTGTCTGTCGGCAGGCATGGCAGAAACACGGTTACTGGCCGGATGTTTCGTTGCCGTTATTGATTGGCGTGCTGGTGGTGCTGCAAGTGGCCGCACTGGTTGCCTGGCGACGAGCAGTGCGGCTGGTGTGGCTCAGCCTGATCGCGTTGGTCGCGCAATGGTTGCTGCTGGTGACAGTGGTGGAGCCGGCCAAGGACTTGCAGTTCGATACCCGGCAGTTTGTCAGTCAGGTTGAAGCGCTGCGTGCTGCGCAGCCTGGGCCATTGGTGTTTGTCGATCTTGGGCGGGACACCTGGGCGGTGCGCTACATGATGAACCTCGATCACGACGAGCAGCCGATATTCATTGCCAGCAATGAACTTGAGCGGCTGCGCTCGTTGCCCCGGCCCATCTGGGTGATTGTGGCGCGCAAGGACGCCGCACTGTTGCCGGGAACACCTCTTGAGCGCCTCAAGCCCAAATTTGAAGGGCCCTTGAACGACAATCCGTTGAGGGTGTTTCTGCTGGAGTGAGCTGTCGGCGCGTGACGCATAAAAAAGCCCGCAATCAGCGGGCTTTTCTACAGGCGTGGTGTGCGACGCGAATCAAGCGGCTTCCAGGGCAGGAATCTGCATGCCGATCTTTGTCGAGGCGAAGCTCAGGTCGCCGCTGGCAATGGATTGAGCTTTGTAGCCTTGGCCGATCAGATCTTTGATGTAGAACTTGTTGTAGATGAACGCAAAGACGATGTTGCTCAGGCCCATGGTGATCATCGCAATCACGAACTGGATCAGGCCGTATTTGAGGTCGCCGCGAAACAGGGCTGGGAAGCAGCCGAAAAAGAAGGTTGTCCAAGAAAAGCCAACTGGCGCTTCTTTCATGGCGCCGGTGTTCGGGTTTTTGAAAATAATCGATGTGTAAGCCATTTACTTCTCCATGTGCCCGTATGAACAAACGGTGCGCCGGGCTGCGCATCGCCTTGGTGTGGCTGAAAGGAACAAAGGGGTCTGGCGAGGAGGCGGTGGCGTGCGGGAGTAGCGAGGTCCGTCGTCGTTGCCTGCTCGGGTGTTCGATGGCATGGCTGACGGTAACAGGGGGGGAGTGATGCATCCGCATACTGGAAATCGCCGGCCTTGGCATATTTTGAATCATATCATAACGCTATCAGCCGGAGGCACCGTCGGCATGGGGCGCGCAGACGGTAAATCGCGGGCAACAAAAAACCCGCACTAGGCGGGTTTTTCGTGTGTTTCAGATGGCATTTGCACCACCTAAAACTAATTAGTGGTGCCCAGAGACGGAATCGAACCGCCGACACGGGGATTTTCAATCCCCTGCTCTACCGACTGAGCTATCTGGGCAACGGGGCGCATTAAACTGGTTTTTCAGGGGGTCGTCAAGCAAGTTTTCAAAAAATATTTAATTATTACCGTCGCTTACGTGCCGACCCCAGTTTTTGATCAATTATTGAGCAGGCGGCACGTAGCCGTCGGCCTTGGCGTATTCTTCGCCGGAAAAGAACTTGTCCATTTCGCCCGCCAGGTATTTGCGGTCTTCGGCGTTCATCATGTTCAGGCGCTTTTCGTTGATCAGCAGGGTCTGGTGTTTCAACCAGTCGGCCCAGGCTTTGGCAGAGACGTGGTCGTAGATGTCCTGGCCCTTGGCACCTGGGTAGGGAGGGCGTTCCAGGGCTGGCAGTTCTTCTTTGTACTTGCGGCACATTACGGTGCGGGTCATGACGACACTCCTGCGTTCAATACTTCAGCCGCGCGCTTCAGCAATTTTTTGACCGGGGCGGCAAGGCCCAGGCGCGGCGGGGTGGCGAGGTTATACCAGAGCCAGTCGGCCTCGGCCACGTGATGGGCGGTTTCCTCGACCTGGACCAGCCAGGGTTCGATGGCCAGCTGGAAGTGGCTGAACGTGTGGATCAACCCCGGCAGCGCCTGCTGCTGGCCCANCTCCAGCGCGTGCTGGTGAGCGAGGTGTTCCAGGTCCTGCAGGTCGTCCAGCTCCGGCAAGCTCCACAAACCGCCCCACAAGCCCGTGGATGGGCGACGGTAAAGCAGAATCGCACCTTCGGCATTGGCCAGCAGCGGCATCAGCGTGCGCTTCTGGGGGATGGTCTTGCGTGGCTTGGGGATCGGGTAGCGTGTTTCCAGGCCGAGCATGTGGGCTTCGCACCCCTTTTCCAGCGGGCACAACAGGCAACTGGGCTTGCTGCGGGTGCAAAGGGTGGCGCCCATGTCCATCATCGCCTGGGTGTAGGCGTTTACCCGGTCGTGTGGCGTGAAGCGCTCTGCCGTGGCCCACAGCTGCTTGGCAACCTTGGGTTCGCCTGGGTAGCCCTCCTGGGCAGTAAAACGCGCCAGCACGCGTTTGACGTTGCCGTCGAGGATCGGCGCGCGCAGGCCCATGCTCAGGCTGGCAATCGCACCGGCGGTGGAGAGGCCGATGCCAGGCAGCTCGGTGAGTTTTTCCACATCCTTGGGAAACTCGCCGCCGTATTCAGCCACGACAATCTTCGCGGTCTTCTGCAGGTTGCGCGCCCGGGTGTAGTAACCCAGGCCGGTCCACAGGTGCAGCACTTCATCTTCCGGCGCAGCGGCCAGGGCTTCGACCGTTGGCAGCGAGGCCATGAACCGGTCGAAGTAGTTGAGCACCGTGCTTACCTGGGTTTGTTGCAGCATGATTTCCGAGACCCACACCCGGTAAGGCGTGATGCCCTGTTGCCAGGGCAGGTCGTGACGGCCGTGGCGGTCGTACCAATGCAGCACCGCCTCTGAAAATTGCTCGTTTCTCATCGATTGAACAGGCCTTTCAGTGCGTCTTTGAGCTTGGGGTTGACCTTGTCGAGCTTCTCTTCAAGCTTCTCGTTGAGGCGATTACCCGCCGCTTTGATCGCGACTTGGCCGAGGCCTTCCTTGTCCAGGCGGCAGGCCTTGGCGCCCAGTTCCAGCGGGCCACGGCAGCGCAGCGGTACTTCGATATTCTGGAAGTTGGAGCCTACCTGGCAGGCTGGGTCCGGCACGTCGCGCTGATCGCCTTCGACAATGATGCCGACGCGGTAATCCATGCCCAGCACGCGCAGGTCGATATCACCGTTACCGTTGACCGTAAGGCCGGGGATGCGCACTTTCAGGTCCGGGTTGCTGGCCACGCCGTTGCGGAATGTCAGGTTGCCCTTCAATTCCTGGAACGGCGTGTCCTTGCCCTGCGGTGTGGTGCTCAAGGTCTTGCGGTTGAGTAGGGCGATGCCGGTGCACAGTTGCTGCTCAAGGTTGGCGTTGAGCAGCACGCCGTTGTTGATCACAAAGCTGGCAGTGCCGTTGAGGCTGTCGATCAGGGCTTTCTGGCTGTTGCCACGGCCGCTGAGGTTGCTGTCGAGGGTGACCTGGCCCTTCACCGGTGGCGTTTTACCCTGGGCTTGCAGGATGCGTTCGACGGGCACTTGTTTGATATGGCTTTGCAGCGCCAGCACGGGGATGTCCTGGCGCACATCCAGCGTGCCGTTGGCCTGGAAAGTCCCGTTGTAGAGACCACCGCTAAGCGTGTCGAGCTTAAGTTGGCCGTCGAGGCCGGAGGCTTTGAGCGTAGCGTTCTGGATTGGCAACTTGCTTAGGGTCAGTTGGCCGAAGGACAGGTCGGCATTCACGTCCAACGTGCGCAGGCGCGTCAGCGGCAGCAGCTTATCGGTGCTCCAGGCGCCTTTGGTTGGTGCGTCCGGTAGTGGAGTGGTGCCCCCGGCGGCCATGGCCCCGGCTTCGCTGTTTTGCACCTCAGCCTGGCGTGCGGCCGCCGCACCTTTGGCGGATTCGGACTTGGCCGGCAGGTAGTTGTCGGCGTTGAAAGTGTCACCCTTGAGCTGAACCCGCAGCGACTGCTTGGCGAAATCCTCCATGGCGAGACGACCGGTGAAAGTGCTGCCGTCGAGCTTCAGGTTCAGGTCGTCCAGGGCCAGGCTGGTGGGCGTGCCGGTGAGGCGGCTGACCAGTTCGACCTTGCTCAAGCTGCCCTCTGCCATTGGCGGCAGCGGGCTGCCGACGCTGTCGAGGAACTTGGCAAGGTCAAATTGGGCGATGGACAGGGCGCCACTCAGTTGCGGGGTCTTGTCCAGGTTATTGACCTTCAGTTCGCCCAGGGCGCGCAGTTGGTTGGCCGACAGTTTCAGGTTGGTCCATTCGGCGATGTTCGCAGCCTGGTCCAACAACAGCTGCCCTTGGGTGGAGAAGGTCACGGTCTTGCCTTGCAGGGGTTCACCCGTGGCTTCGCCGGTGACCTTCATGTCTTCGAATTGATAACGCTTGAGCGCGCGTTGAATGCGCAGGTTGCCGTTGAGCTCGGTCTTGACGCGCATTACCGGCTGGTTGCTGCCGAAGAAGGCGGTGAGTTTCACCGGAATGCTGGCGCCTTCGTGCACGGCACCGCTGCTCAGCTGGATGCTCTCGGCGCTGAACTGCTTGCCGGTCTGCTCGTCGTTGTATTCGACGCGGGCGTTGTTGATGGTCAGGCTGTCGATGTCCAGGCGGATGGGCTTGGAGGCTTTTTCCGGCTCGTCGACAGGTTGTTCCACCGTGGCAGGTGCGCCGGTAGTCGTCTGCGAAACGTTCTTGCCGATGTCTTCCCAATTGCCGTGGCCTTGCTTGTCGCGATTCAGGCGCAGGTTCAGGCCTTCGACGCGTACGTCGCTCATCTGCACTTCACGGCGCAGCAGCGGCAGTACACGTACCGACAGGCCAAGCATCTGCAGGTCGGCGAACGGTTGGGTCGGGTTGGTCAGGGTCGCCACGCTGGCTTCGTGAAGCTCCAGGCCGAGCCAGGGGAACAGGCTCCAGCCGATGTCGCCATTGAGCGTCAGCTCGATGTGGGCCTTGTCGCGGGCAATCTGGCGAATCTCGTCTTTGTAGTCGTTGGGATCGAAGAGGTGGGTCAGGGCAAAGCCCAGCGCCACAATGATCAGCAACAGCCCGAGAAGTACCAGACCCAGGATTTTGCCGAACGCTTTCATGGGCGAGTCCTTGTATGTCGATTTAAAAATTTAGCCGCAGAGTATAACGCCCGTCGCCGTACGTCAGTTCGCAGATCGTTACATTGTATCCGCGACCAGCAAAACGGGAATTTGGCGTCAAACAAAACAGATATCTTGAAAAAGGTGATATCAGTTTGGTTTTTCTGTCATCCGCAGGTGCTAATCTGCGCGGGTTCGTCTGCCTTCTGCGACATAGCGTCGCGCTCAAATGGAGCTTTACTCAACAACAACGGCCAACGCTCTGCGTGCAAGGCCGAGGGAGAGAGCGCCTGACGGACACATACTAACAACTGGGGGAAACACCAATGAGCACTAGCACTGCGGCAGCTTCAACTGCCGCACAGCCTGCTTTCCTGTCCAAGGAACGCATTATCGCCAAGCCCGGCTTCAACCGCTGGCTGGTTCCGCCGGCCGCGTTGGCCATCCACCTGTGCATCGGCATGGCCTACGGTTTCTCGGTGTTCTGGCTGCCGTTGTCCAAGGCGCTGGGCATCACCAAACCGGTCGCCTGCGCGCCAGACATGGGCTTTATCGCGCAAGTCTTCTCGTCGCAGTGTGACTGGCCCATCTCCATGCTGGGCTGGATCTACACCCTGTTCTTCATTTTCCTGGGCTGCTCGGCAGCTATCTGGGGCGGTTGGCTGGAACATGCCGGGCCACGCAAGGCCGGTGTAGTCTCGGCGCTGTGCTGGTGTGGTGGCCTGTTGATCTCGGCGTTGGGTATCTATACCCACCAGATCTGGCTGATGTGGATCGGCTCCGGGGTCATTGGCGGCATCGGCCTGGGCCTGGGCTATATCTCGCCTGTGTCGACCCTGATCAAGTGGTTCCCGGACAAGCGCGGCATGGCCACTGGCATGGCGATCATGGGGTTCGGCGGCGGCGCAATGGTTGGCGCCCCGTTGGCCGCAGCGCTGATGGGCCACTTCGCCACGCCGACCAGCATGGGCGTGTGGCAGAGTTTCGTGGTGATGGCGGCGATTTACTTCGTGTTCATGATCGGCGGCGCATTGCTGTACCGCGTTCCACCGACCGGCTGGAAGCCTGGGGGCTGGTCTGCACCAGAGAAAAAAGCCAGCAAGTCGATGATCACTCACCGTCATGTGCACGTGAATGTGGCCTGGAAAACCCCGCAATTTCGCCTGGTGTGGCTGGTGCTGTGCCTGAACGTATCCGCAGGTATCGGCATCCTGGGCATGGCTTCGCCCCTGCTGCAGGAAGTATTCGGCGGTAAGTTGCTGGGTGTGGATGTGCCGTTCGGTCAGTTGGATGCGGGTCAACTGGCGTCCATTGCGGCGATCGCAGCCGGCTTTACCGGTCTGTTGAGCCTGTTCAACATCGGCGGCCGGTTCTTCTGGGCGTCGTTCTCCGATTACCTGGGCCGTAAAAACACTTACTTCGTGTTTTTCGCCCTGGGCTTTGCCCTGTACGCGCTGATCCCTAACCTGGGGCACTTGGGCAACGTGGCGCTGTTTGTGGCGGCGTTCTGCATCATCCTGTCGATGTACGGCGGTGGTTTTGCGACCGTGCCTGCCTACCTGGCCGACCTGTTCGGTACGCAGATGGTCGGTGCGATCCACGGTCGCCTGCTGACGGCCTGGGCTGCTGCGGGTGTATTGGGCCCGGTGCTGGTGAACTACCTGCGTGAGTACCAGTTGAGCATCGGCGTTGAACGCGCTGCGGCCTATGACATCACCTTGTATATCCTCGCTGGCCTGCTGGTGCTGGGTTTCATCTGCAACATGCTGGTACGCCCGGTGGCCGACAAGTACTTCATGACCGACGCCGAACTGGCTGCCGAACAGGCGCTGGGGCATGACAAGGGCGCTGACGCCACCACGTCCCTGGAGTGGAAAGCTGCTTCCGGTACGGTGCCGTTGGCTATTGCTGCCTGGCTGGTGGTGGGTATTCCGTTGGCGTGGGGTGTGTGGGTGACCCTGCAGAAGACGGCGGTACTGTTCCACTAAGTTGAATACAGGCAGGTGCACCACCCTGGAGCACCTGCTTGTATGCACATGTCTATCCCCGACACTCCATCAGTCTTATCCCCTCCGATGTTTCTGTTTGCCGCCCGCGTGCCTATAATGGCTGCCTTTTTCGCCCAATGATTTTGCGGAGCTGGTGATGGCCGAACGTAAGGCGTCCGTCGAGCGCGACACTCTGGAAACCCAGATCAAAGCCTCGATCAACCTGGATGGCACCGGAAAGGCCCGATTTGATATCGGTGTACCTTTTCTTGAGCACATGCTGGACCAGATCGCCCGTCACGGGCTGATCGACCTGGATATCGAAGGCAAGGGCGACCTGCACATCGACGACCACCACATGGTGGAAGACGTGGGCATCACCCTCGGCCAGGCATTTGCCAAGGCTATCGGCGACAAAAAAGGCATCCGTCGCTACGGCCACGCCTATGTCCCGCTGGACGAAGCGCTGTCGCGAGTGGTCATCGACTTCTCCGGCCGCCCAGGCTTGCAGATGCACGTACCGTACACCCGTGCCAATGTGGGCCGCGGCTTTGACGTCGACCTGTTCCAGGAATTTTTCCAGGGGTTCGTCAACCACGCACTGGTCAGCCTGCACATCGACAACCTGCGCGGCACCAACACCCACCACCAGATCGAAACCGTGTTCAAGGCTTTCGGCCGCGCGCTGCGCATGGCTGTGGAGCTGGATGACCGCATGGCCGGGCAAATGCCCTCGACCAAGGGCGTTCTGTAATGCAGACGGTCGCGGTTATCGATTACGGCATGGGTAACCTGCACTCGGTGGCCAAGGCCCTCGAACACGTAGGTGCCGGCAAGGTGCTGATCACCAGCGATGCCAACGTGATTCGCGAAGCTGACCGGGTAGTGTTCCCCGGGGTGGGCGCGATTCGCGATTGCATGGCCGAGATCCGCCGCCTGGGCTTTGACAGCCTGGTGCGTGAAGTCAGCCAGGACCGCCCGTTTCTCGGCATCTGCGTGGGCATGCAAGCCTTGCTTGACCGCAGTGAAGAGAACGACGGCGTCGACTGCATCGGCCTGTTCCCAGGCCAGGTGAAGTTCTTCGGCAAAGACCTGCATGAAGACGGCGAGCACCTGAAAGTGCCGCACATGGGTTGGAACGAAGTCAGCCAGACCGTCGACCACCCCCTGTGGCACGACATTCCGGACCTGGCGCGTTTCTACTTTGTGCACAGCTACTACATCGCCGCCGGTAACCCGCGCCAGGTGGTCGGTGGCGGTCACTACGGCGTCGACTTTGCCGCAGCGCTGGCCGAGGGTTCGCGTTTTGCTGTGCAGTTCCACCCGGAGAAGAGCCATACCCATGGCCTGCAATTGCTGCAGAACTTCGCCGCCTGGGATGGTCGCTGGTAAATGGCCAAGAAGCCGAAGCTGCCGGTCTTGAACCTCACGCCCGAACAGGAGCGTGAGGCTACCCTCAAGATCAAGCGCTTCATGGAAGATCGCTTCGAGCTCAAGCTGGGCTCGTTCGAGGTCGCCGAGATTCTTGAATTGTTCACCACCGAAGTGGCTCCGCATTATTACAACAGGGCGATTTTCGACACGCAGACGCTCCTTAAAGAAAGGTTCGAAAGCCTCGAAAGCGACTTGTGGTCGCTTGAGAAACCCTGATTTCCCAAGCATTGCTGAATATCGAATAAGGTTTGCCAGATGCTGATTATCCCCGCTATCGATCTCAAGGACGGCGCCTGCGTACGTCTGCGCCAAGGCCGCATGGAAGACTCCACCGTGTTCTCCGATGACCCGGTGAGCATGGCTGCCAAATGGGTAGACGGGGGTTGCCGTCGCCTGCATCTGGTGGACTTGAACGGCGCGTTTGAAGGCCAGCCGGTCAACGGTGAAGTGGTCACGGCCATCGCCAAGCGCTATCCGAACCTGCCGATCCAGATCGGTGGCGGTATCCGCTCCCTGGAAACCATCGAGCACTACGTCAAGGCTGGCGTGAGCTACGTAATCATCGGCACCAAGGCCGTGAAAGACCCGGCCTTTGTTGCCGAGGCCTGCCGCGCCTTCCCTGGCAAAGTGATCGTAGGCCTGGACGCCAAGGACGGCTTCGTCGCCACCGACGGCTGGGCTGAAATCAGCACAGTACAGGTGATCGACCTGGCCAAGCAGTTCGAAGCCGACGGCGTGTCTGCCATCGTTTATACCGACATCGCCAAAGACGGCATGATGCAGGGCTGCAACGTACCGTTCACCGCTGCGTTGGCTGCGGCCACCAAGATCCCGGTGATCGCCTCCGGCGGCATCCACAACCTGGGCGATATCAAGTCGCTGCTGGACGCCCGCGCCCCCGGCATCATCGGCGCCATCACCGGCCGTGCGATCTACGAAGGTACCCTGGACGTCGCCGAAGCCCAGGCTTACTGCGACGCCTACAACGGCTGAGGACTGACCATGGCGCTGGCCAAACGCATCATCCCTTGCCTAGACGTCGACAACGGTCGTGTGGTGAAGGGCGTCAAGTTCGAGAACATCCGTGACGCCGGCGACCCGGTGGAAATCGCCCGTCGCTACGATGAGCAAGGTGCCGACGAGATTACCTTTCTCGACATCACTGCCAGCGTCGACGGCCGCGACACCACGTTGCATACCGTCGAGCGCATGGCCAGCCAGGTGTTCATCCCGCTGACCGTGGGCGGTGGCGTGCGCACCGTGCAAGACATCCGCAACCTGCTCAATGCGGGTGCCGACAAAGTCTCGATCAACACCGCAGCCGTATTCAACCCGGAGTTCGTCGGCGAAGCCGCGCAGCACTTTGGCTCGCAATGCATCGTCGTGGCCATCGACGCCAAGAAGGTTTCCGGCCCGGGCGAAACCCCGCGCTGGGAGATCTTCACCCACGGCGGTCGCAAGCCTACCGGCCTGGACGCGGTGGAATGGGCGATGAAGATGGAAGGCCTGGGCGCCGGTGAAATCCTGCTGACCAGCATGGACCAGGATGGCATGAAAAACGGTTTCGACCTGGGCGTGACCCGCGCCATCAGCGATGCGTTGGGCATTCCGGTGATCGCCTCCGGTGGCGTCGGCAACCTGCAGCACTTGGCCGACGGCGTCATCGAAGGCCACGCCAGTGCGGTGCTGGCGGCGAGTATTTTCCACTTTGGCGAATACACCGTTCCCGAGGCCAAGGCCTATATGGCCGCGCGCGGTATCGTCGTTCGCTAAACGCTGCTGGACACCATGGCAAGTGCGCGGCACTCTCTGCGCTTGCCATGGATTCCGGTAACCCTTCATGTTCAAACAGCTGCTGCTTGCCCTCGCCAGTACGTCCATCCTTTTAACAGGGGTGGCCCATGCCGAAGAGCCGTCTGACACCGCCCTGGTGTTGCTGACGGAAAACTTCCCGCCCTACAACATGGCGAAAAACGGCAAGAACTTTGCCAAGGAAGAGAACATCGAGGGCATCGCCGTGGACATCGTGCGCGAGACTTTCAAGCGCGCCGGCATTTCCTACAACCTGACTCTGCGATTTCCTTGGGAGCGAATCTACAAACTCGCCCTGGAAAAACCCGGTTATGGTGTATTTGTGATGGCGCGTTTGCCAGACCGTGAAGCGCTGTTCAAATGGGTCGGTCCTATCGGCCCGGACGATTGGGTGCTGCTGGCCAAGGCCGACAGCAAGATCCAGTTAGTCGACCTGGAGCATGCCCGTCGCTACAAAATCGGTGCCTACAAGGGCGATGCTATTGCACAAACCCTCGAGAAGCAGGGGCTCAGCCCGATCGTGGCCCTGCGTGACCAGGACAATGCGCAAAAGCTGGTGGATGGCCAGATTGACCTGTGGGCCACCGGTGACCCGGCGGGCCGTTACCTGGCCCGCCAGGTCGGGGTGACCCAACTCAAGACGGTGTTGCGCTTCAACAGTGCCCAGTTATACCTGGCACTCAACAAGCAAGTGCCGGATGAAGTGGTCGACAAACTGCAAGCGGCACTCGATCAGTTAAGGCGTGATGGTCTCATCGACGAGATCATGGCCCGTTACCTCTAGCGCAGGTTGCGCGGGTGGACGTTCCTCCACAGGCTGCTCGCTGGTGCTGGTGTTGCTGGGAAACTCACTCAGGTACAGGTCATCGCCGTTGATGTAGAGGACACTGCTCGCCAATTGGCTACCGTCCTGGCGCAGCAGACGGTATTCGCTCTGGATCAGGTAGGCGGCCACGGCTTTTTTTGCCGGAATGTAGGTGATGATTTCCAAGGGCGACGAATGTAACCAGCCTTTGGACGAGCGTTGGGTGTGAGTGAACGCGGATTCCAGATTTGCCGAGAAACCCAGCTCGAACAGGCGGGGGCCAGTGGGCCAGCTGTTCCACAGCGTGACGCGGGATATCGCAGCCAGCGCAAAGGAGTAATCGCCGATTTCACCCTTGGCCGCCGTCCACATAGAGGGTTGGCTGATGTCATGTGTGTTATTGCCAAAACCGGTGAGTACGTGGCGATCAGTACGTACTAGGCGATAGGTAGGCGAGTTCAGCAACTGTTCGGTTGCGCTCAGTTCCGGATCCTTCACGCAGAACCATGGGAGTTCACATACCTGGGGGGCGTGCGAGGTTGCTTCCTCCGTAGGACGTTCATAACCGGTAAGCGTAGGTGGGGGCGGTGGTGGCGTCAGCTGCGCGGTGAATGCCATGCGCAGTGCATAGGTCGGCAGATCTGGCTTAGTATAGCGAGTGTTGCCGGCAAAGGTCCCAGGCGCCAAGTAGATTTCTCCGGGTAGGGCGTCGGGCACTGTTATTGACCAAGCACTGAAGTCCCTGGAAGCACCACTGCCGTAGTCATTCCAGATCAGCGCGCCCGGTTGTGCGCTCACTACCAAGTCGTCCCGCACGCAGCGCAGGGCATTGCGCGAAGGTTTCTCATAGCCCACGCCGCAGGCCAAACCCATTGCGACGTAGCCCTCAGGCGCCAGCGGTCGCCAGAGGGAGAAGTCGTTGCGTGCGCCTGAGTTCGTATCCTTCCACACCAATTCATAATCGTTCGGCGAACGCAGTGCAGTGCCGCCAGCACCGTTGGCGTCACTGATCACGGCGACGATCTTGCGTTGATTGATATTTCGATAGCTGTCAGTGGCAATGTCACCCATGGGGAAAAACCCAGTCAAGGTATCGGCGGTGGTGCTGGGTCGCCATAGGCTGACAGCTTTGTGCGCGCCTGAGCCCAGGTCGTTCCACAGGGGTAGATATTCGCTGGTAAAGCTGATGAGAAGGTCTTTGAATTGCAACGTGCTCATGGAGCGGCTCCCGTTTATTGAAGCACCCACTATCGGGCAAGCTGCAAAGCGCAGAGTGGTAGCTATTTAGCGGTTGCGCTGCCGCGGATTTAGCGCGGCTTGAGCAGGTCCACCCGCAGGGTCGAAGGTTGGTCGGCCTGGTCATAGGCGTAGGTGCAAATTTTGTAAGGCGTTTCCCGGACGGTGATCAGCTGTGTGTATGTTTCCAGGCGCTCGGAGGCGGAGTCGTTCAGGGGGTATACCAAGTCGATCACGTCGCTGTCGTCGTCCGCGTCTTCGAGGGCCGAGGGCGGGATCGATAAATAGCCCGAGGGTCGCAGGCAGTCGGTGGTTGATGCAGGACCGTATTTATACGTGTAGCGATTCAAGAACGGGGGCGCGAGGTTCCAGGCTACGGTGTAGGCCAGCAAACCGGCTTTATCCAGATTGATCGAGAGGTCTGGTGTGCGCGCAGGCCCGGGTTCGGCGAGTTCTACGGCAAGTGTCAGGGCATTTTTCATCATGCCGTTGGTACCTTGCTGATCGAAGGATTCAAGGCCGACGATACACAGCATGTGCAGGCCGGTTTGTGGGCCAATGGGATCGTTGATGTGCGCGTTCCGAGCGCTGATGGGCGCGCTGTAGAGCGCCGGGCTTTCGCAGTCGGCAGCCCGGCGGGTGGTTTTATAGCGGTAAAAGGGTGTGTTGGTAGTGAAGGTCAGGTTCCACCGCGGCACGATGTCTTTACTTTTAACGCCTGGCCTCTGCACGAAATACTGTTGGATCGGCGCCGGATTGGTGAACGTGATGGTGGTGGTCGGGTAGAGGTCGCACTGCTGCGCGTCGGACTGCAGTTGACCCTTTACGAAGCAGTGATTCAAAAAAGTAACCGGGCTGCCGTAATTGGTTTCTGCATGCCAGGTGGGCATGCCGTCGTTGATTTCGCACGGTGCATTACGTTGGCATTTACGTTCTTGTGGCTGGTCACGGGTGCTGGTGCTGAGAATGCCAAACAGAGTGTTGCTGGCACGGTCCAGCAAAGGGCCGCCAAAACTGCCGTGACCTACACCCAGGCATTGGTTCTTCATGGTGACGCGCCACACGAACGGTTGTTCCACCAATTCGCGGGAGCGCTGCTGGACGCAGGCGGAGAGGTGCAGGGTATCCCACGCGGGCGCCATCAGGGCGAGGATCTCGGTGCCGTCGGCCGGCACCTCTTCGGCCAGTTTCAAAGGCTGGATACCGGCTGCTATCAAGTCGGCCAGCGAGGTCTGCAGTTCGATTATCGCCAGGTCGACGCCCTGGCTGCTGCCCCACTTGAGGGTTTTGAGTGGATAAATCTTGATCGTTTCGAGCGTGTCGTCGAAGTAGTTGAAACTGATGCTGCCCTTGATTGGCAGGTCACGTTGTACCGATCCGTTCAGGCGATGCAGGCAATGGCTGCTGGTCACCACGTAGGCCGGGCCTGATTCGCCGTTTTCGCTGCGGGTGTCCAGCAGGCTGGCGGTGCAGAGCGCTTGGGTTTCGTTGCGGATACGGCCAACGCCGCTCCAGTGGCTGTGTTCGCGGCGCGCATTGGTGAGCAGGTGCGCAGGGCTGGCATTGACCAAGCCTTCGCCAAAGTCATGGGGTGCGGCGCAGAGTAGGCTCGGCAGGCTGCTCAGCAGCAGCCAGGCGATAGCCAAGGGGGTGATGTTCATGAAGCGTCCTCTAAGAGTGAACTAAAGGCTCACTATTCAGGACGGCGCGCGGCATGAGTGGTGGTTATCTAGGCACAGGCTGATAGGTGCCGTGTTTGCCATGCCCGGCCATGGCCTGGTTGCTACGCACGCTGATCATTAGCTTGATATCGATCCAGTCCACGCCCTGGGCTTTTAGCTTGGGCAGTTCACGCTCCAGCACTGCCAGGGTCTGGGGATAGGGGTGGCCGATCATCACGGCTGAGCCCTGCTTATGGGCCAGTTTGATTGCGGTCTGCAACTGCGTGGTGATCGCCGCTTCGGTGCGCTCATCATCGAGGAATACATCCCGCGAAACGCTTGCCAGGCCAATCTTCTGCGCCTCAGCGGCGGCCACGGTTTGCGCGCTGGTACGGCTGTCGACAAAGAACTTATTGCGCCGTTGCAGCTCGGCCATCAACCAGGCCATGGCGGCAGGCTGTGCAGTCATGCGGCTGCCCATGTGGTTGTTGATGCCAGCGGTATAGGGCACGGCCTGGAAGGCAGCGTCCAGGCGCTTGCCGAGCTCTTCGAGGGGTAACTCGGGGTGCCAGGCGAACGGGCCGGTGGCGGGGTCCATCGGCATGTGCAGAATCACGATCTTGCCGGCCTTGTGGGCTTCGCGGGCGAATTCGGCGGCGTGGGGCGTGTCGGGCATGATTGCCGTGGTCACGGGGCCGGGCAGGGCCAGCACGCGACGATCCCTGGGCAGGTTTTGGCCCAGGTCGTCGATGATGAGGGTCAGGTAGGCTTTGTGGGGCTCGCTGGCCGGCGTCGCGTGGGCGACTCCAGCCAGGCTGAACAGCACAGCGATGATGAGTGCAAGACGCATATCAACGGCTGCGCGTGATGCTCAGGCCCTTAAGCAGGCTCAGCGCCTGGGCCAGTTGGTAGTCATCGTCCTGTGGCATCGGCTTGGCTTTGGCGCTGCTGCCGGTTGGCTGGTCGGCGCCGCCGTTGCCATTGCCCAGATGACCTTGCAGGTCAGCCTCTTTGTAGTACTCGCTGTCGATCTCGTTGGTGATCTTGGCCTTGCGTACTTCAATGTCCGGCACGATGCCCTGGGCCTGGATCGAGCGGCCGTTCGGCGTGTAGTACAGCGCGGTGGTGATCTTCAATGCACGCTCGTTGTTCAGCGGCAGCACGGTTTGTACCGAGCCCTTGCCGAAACTGGTGGTGCCCATTAGTACGCCGCGTTTCTGGTCTTGCAGGGCACCGGCGACGATTTCCGAGGCCGAGGCGCTGCCGCCGTTGATCAGCACGGCCAGCGGCACGTTTTCGCTGAGGTCGTTGCCGGTGGCCGAGAAGCGCAGCTCGGAGTTGGCGATACGGCCCTTGGTGTAGACGATCAGGCCCTTAGTGATGAAGTGGTCCACCACTTCCACCGCCGACTGCAACACGCCGCCCGGGTTGTTGCGCAAGTCGAGCACGATGCCGTTGAGTTTCTTGCCGTTGTCCTTGCGCAGCTTGGCGAGGGCCTTGGCTACTTCGTCGCCGGTCTTGACCTGGAACTGGGTGATACGAATGTAACCGTAGCCCGACTCCAACAGCTGGCTCTTCACGCTCTTGACCACGATGGTTGCGCGGGTCAGCGTCACGTCGAACGGGTTGCCGCCATCGCGTACCAGGGTCAGGGTGATCTTCTGGCCGATTTTGCCGCGCATCTTGTCGACGGCTTCGGTCATGGTCTGGCCACGGGTCGGCTGGCCGTTGATCTTGACGATAAAGTCACCGGCCTGGATGCCGGCCTTCGACGCCGGGGTATCGTCGATGGGCGACACCACCTTGACGTTGCCGTCTTCGGCGCCGACTTCAATGCCCAGGCCGCCGAATTCACCGCTGGTGCTTTCCTGCAGTTCGGCGAAATCTTCCGGGCCCAGATAGGCGGAGTGCGGGTCGAGGTTGCTGAGCATGCCCTTGATGGCATTTTCCAGCAGGGTCTTGTCGTCTACGGGTTCGACATAGGCAGCCTTGATGCGGTCCATGACCTCGGCAAAGGTGCGCAGCTCTTCCAGCGGCAACGGCGCCTTGGTGGTCGCGGCCGTGGCAGCAGGTGCGGCAGGTGCAGCCTGGTCGGCAAAAGCCAGAGGCGCGCCGATCACCAGGGCGATCGTCAAAGCCAGCGATGTAAGGCGGGGCAAATGCAGCATGTCGAACGAACTCCTAATGTAGATGCGACCCTATCCTTGGGAACGGCACCATTGTGCAGGATCGCTCGGGCGACCCTGCTGACGAATAGCGAAGTACAGCGCCGGGGTGTCCTGGCCACCACTGTTACCGACAGTGGAGATGGATTCACCGGCTTTTACAACATCACCTGCCGACTTGAGTAAAGTCTGATTGTGGCCGTAAAGGCTCAAATAGCCATTACCGTGGTCAAGAATCACCAACAAGCCGGCGCCGCGTAGCCAGTCGGCAAACACCACGCGCCCACCGTGAACGGCGTGCACCTGGCTGCCGGCGGATGCGCTGATCATCACCCCATCCCACTTGGCGCGGGTGTCATCGCCACGGGTTTCCCCAAAACGTGCAAGTAATCGACCATCAACGGGCCATGGAAGTTTGCCGCGAGCTGAACCAAATGCACCGCCAAACGATTCACCGGCGCTTGAAACCAACGGGCCAGGGGCTGCATGCGCCGGTTTACGCGGCACTGGCGCGTCGCTGCTGGCTGCCAGTTCGGCCTCACGCTGGCGCTTTTTTTCGGCTTCCTGCTGGGCGATAAGCGCTTTTTGCCGCGCTTCTTCAGCCTCACGTGCCTGGCGGGCCAGGGTTTCTTCGATGGTCTTGAGCACTTTGGCCAGGTCGGCCTGGTCCTGCTCGCGAGCTTGGAGCTTGGCGTCGCGCGCCTTTACGTCGTCGTTGAGCTTGGCCAGGGCCAATTGGCGTTCCTTGCGCACTTTTTCCAGCTCGTCGCGCTGGGCGGTGAGGGCGTTTTGCTGGTCTTCGAGCTGGGACTGCTGGTTGGCGATTTCCTGCTCGACGTTGACCAACTGGCGCAAGGTCTCGTTGAAGCTTTTCAGCTGCTCCAGCCGAGCCTTGCTCAGGTAGTCGTAATAGGTGAGGGTGCGGGCGAATTTCTCGGGGTTCTGCTGGTTGAGCAGCAGCTTGAGGTATTCCTGGCGGCCGTTCTGGTAGGCGGCGCGGGCCTGGATCGCGATCAGGCGTTGCTGTTCAACGCGTGCGCTCTGGAGTTTTTTTTTCTCAGCGTCGAGTCGCTCCAGTTCCGACTCGCTCTTCTTTAATTCTTTTTGCAGCTCCTGGACCTGCTTCTCGAGCTTGCCCATCTCGGTTTCCGTGCCGCGCAGGTCTTTCTGCACCCCGGATTTTTCTTCCTGGAGCTTGCCGAGCAGTTTTTTCAGCTCGGTAATGTCCTGACGCGTAGCGTCCAACTGTTGTTGGGTTTGTGCACGCTCATCGGCAAACGCCGGTTGGAGCAGGCAGACAAGAGCAAGGGTAATCAAGGCGCGAAGCATAGAGGCGGGCGACACCAGGGAAATGGACGGCCTAGTATGCCCGGCAAGCGCTGCAAAAAAAACGCCCAATTCGGGGTGGTGGGCAAGATAGGTGCCGAGTGGCGGGGGTATGGCAGAACGATATCTATCAAGCAGCGAAGATCCAATGTGGGAGGGGGCTTGCCCCGATGACGGTGGGTCAGTCAAATAAATGTCGACTGATACTCCGCTAACGGGGGCAAGCCCCCTCCCACATTGGTTTCTCTGTGATGCTGGAATCAGACCAGGATCGAAGTCCCGGTCATTTCAACAGGCTTTTCCAGCCCCATCAGCTTCAGCATGGTCGGCGCCACGTCTGCCAGCACGCCGCCTTCCCGGACTTTCAAATCACGCTTGCCGACATAGATGAACGGTACCGGCTCAGTCGTGTGAGCGGTATGCGCCTGGCCGGTGGACTCGTCGGACATCTGCTCGCAGTTACCGTGGTCGGCGGTGATCAGTGCTTCGCCTCCGACTTTTTCCAACGCGTCGACGATGCGGCCGACGCACAGGTCCAGGCATTCAACGGCCTTGGTTGCGGCCTCCAAGTTGCCACTGTGGCCGACCATGTCGCCGTTGGCGTAGTTGACCACGATCACGTCGTAGCGCTGGTGCTCGATGGCGTCGACGATCTTGTCGGTGACTTCCGGCGCGCTCATTTCCGGCTGCAGGTCGTAGGTAGCGACCTTTGGCGACGGGATCAGGATGCGCTCTTCGCCTGGGAACGGTTCTTCACGCCCGCCCGAGAAAAAGAAGGTCACGTGGGCGTATTTTTCGGTTTCAGCGATGCGCAACTGGGTCTTGCCGTTTTTGGCCAGATAGTCGCCCAGTACGTTTTCCAGGCTGCCCGGTGCGAAAGCAGCCGGAGCAGGAATGCTTTTGGCATATTGAGTCAGGCCGACGTAGTGCACTTTCGGCTGACGCGCACGTTCGAAGTCTTTGAAATCATCTTCTACAAACACGCGGCTCAATTCGCGGGCGCGGTCGGCGCGGAAGTTCATGAACACCACGGCGTCGCCATCTTCGACTTTCACCGGCTCGCCGATGGTGGTGGCTTTGACGAACTCATCGCTTTCGCCTCGGGCGTAGGCGGCCTCCAGGCCTTCCTGGGCGGTGGCGGCATTGAATTCAGCCTGGCCGTCGACAATCAGGTTGTAGGCCTGGGACACACGGTCCCAGCGGTTGTCACGGTCCATGGCGAAATAACGGCCCACCAGGCTGGCGATACGGCCCTTGCCCAGGGCTGCGAAGGTGGCGTCCAGCAGTTCAATAGACGATTGCGCGCTTTTCGGCGGCGTGTCGCGACCGTCGAGGAAGGCGTGCAGGTAAATCTTGTCGGCGCCGCGCTTGAAGGCCAGTTCGGCCATGGCAACCAGGTGGTCCTGGTGGCTGTGTACGCCACCGTCCGACAGCAGGCCCATAAAGTGCACTGCCTTGCCGGCGGCAACTGCTTTATCGACTGCCGCGCAGATGGTCGGGTTCTCGAAGAACTCGCCATCGCGGATCGCTTTGGTCACGCGGGTGAAGTCTTGATAGACCACTCGTCCGGCGCCCAGATTCATATGGCCGACTTCCGAGTTGCCCATTTGGCCGTCGGGCAGGCCTACATCCATGCCGGAGCCGGAGATAAGGCCGTTGGGGACGGTGGCGGTCAGGCGGTCGAGAACCGGCTTCTTGGCCGCGTATACCGCGTTGTCGTGGTGGCTTTCACTGTGTCCGAAGCCATCGAGAATTATCAGGACCAAAGGTTTAGGCGTAGTAGTCATAGATCCTCTCGTGGCAGTAATAAAGGAAAGCGATTGAAAAGGGAGTGGCAGTTTAAAGCGAAGTTCCAACCACGTCACCGCTTTACGGGGGTTGGCCGCCCCTGACGGCTGTGTATACTTACCGCCATTTTAACGCCCTGGAACCTCCTTGATGGTTGATCACCTGATTGCATTTGCCACTGCCCACTACCTGCTCGTGGGTGCCTTCGTCATCCTACTGGCGCTGCTGATTGCTCATGAAGTGAGCCGTGGTGGCCGCAGCCTGAGCACGTCGGAGCTGACCGCGCTGGTTAATAAGGATGAAGCCGTGGTGGTTGATATCCGCCCCGCCAAGGATTTTGCCGCTGGCCATATCGTCGGCGCCCTGAACATTCCTCAGGACAAGCTGATCGCACGCCTGGCCGAGTTGGAAAAATACAAGGCCAAGACCATCATTTTGGTCGACGCCCAAGGTCAGCACGCCGGTACTCACGCCCGCGAAATGCTCAAGACCGGTTTCACTGCCGCCAAACTGTCCGGCGGTATCGGCAGCTGGAAGGCCGACAACCTGCCGCTGGTGAAGTGATATGAGCCAGGTTGTCGTGTATTCCAGCGATTGGTGCCCTTACTGCATGCGGGCCAAGGCCTTGTTGGAGAAGAAGGGCGTTGCCTTCGAAGAGATCAAGGTCGACGGCAAACCCCAGGTGCGTGCCGAGATGGCCCAGAAGGCGGGGCGCACGTCCGTGCCGCAGATCTGGATCGGCACCAAACACATCGGTGGTTGCGACGACCTGTTTGCCCTGGAGCGCGCCGGGAAGCTCGATGCGCTGCTCGCCTAACCCCTAAAAGACCCCAAGATCACAAGGATCTGCGATGACTGACCAACAGAACACCGAAGCTGCGCAAGACCAAGGCCCACAGTTTTCGCTGCAGCGCATCTACGTGCGTGACCTGTCGTTCGAAGCGCCGAAAAGCCCGGCCATCTTCCGTCAGGAATGGACCCCAAGCGTTGCGCTCGACCTGAACACGCGCCAAAAGGCTTTGGAAGGCGACTTCCACGAAGTCGTGCTGACCCTGTCGGTGACCGTCAAGAACGGTGAAGAAGTGGCGTTCATTGCTGAAGTGCAACAGGCCGGTATCTTCTTGATCCAGGGCCTGGACGAAGCGTCCATGAGCCACACCCTGGGCGCGTTCTGCCCGAACATCCTGTTCCCGTATGCCCGTGAGACCCTGGACAGCCTGGTCACCCGTGGCTCGTTCCCAGCGCTGATGCTGGCACCGGTGAACTTCGATGCCCTGTACGCTCAAGAGCTGCAGCGCATGCAACAGGAAGGTTCGTCGACCGTTCAGTAATCTCGAACGCGATGCAGAACCCAATGTGGGAGGGGGCTTGCCCCCGATAGCGGTGGATCAGTCACTTAGATGTCGACTGACACTCCGTCATCGGGGGCAAGCCCCCTCCCACATTTGTTATGTGTGTCTCGTCCTGAATAAGGTTTACACCTTCTGACCCAATCTCAGGAGGGCGTAATGAATGCAGGAAAAAGGCGCAGTCAGCGTGATTACTCGCTGACCTTTAAAT
>NZ_UTKY01000030.1 GCF_900583165.1 Pseudomonas viridiflava
CATCTGCATCGTGCCTTGCTTCAACCCGCCCACCACGCCGCGAACCGCCACCGCCTTGTAGCGATCCACGGCCTGCATAAACTTGCTCAGAATCTCCAGCAGCCCCTTAACAAAACCCACCGCTGCCGCAAGGATCTGCTTGCCATACCTGACCAACCGCAACGTCAAATACGCCACAGCCGCCGCCGGCAATGCGATGGTCAACACCACCGCAATCACCAAGTCGATCAACAACGACACCACAAACCCCGCCGCGACCTCGGCGAGCGCACTGGGCGGCAATGCGTCGAGCCACACC
>NZ_UTKY01000041.1 GCF_900583165.1 Pseudomonas viridiflava
GCTCAAGCTCCTGGTCGATGCGGGTTTCGCGCACCAGCTTGAGGATGTCTTTTTGCAGCTCCAGGGCGCGGCGCGGGTCGAGCAACTGCGCCTCGTAATATTCATCCGCCAACAGCTCCAGATCCCGCAGCGGGCCGTAGGTTTCGGCACGGGTCAGCGGCGGCATCAGGTGGTCGATGATCACGGCCTGGGTACGGCGCTTGGCCTGGGCGCCCTCGCCCGGGTCGTTGACGATAAACGGGTAGATATTCGGCAGCGGGCCCAATAGCGCATCCGGCCAGCAGTTTTCCGACAGGCCCACGCCCTTGCCCGGCAGCCATTCAAGATTGCCGTGCTTACCGACATGGATCACGCCGTGGGCGCCGTAGGTGTGGCGAAGCCAGAAATAAAACGCGAGATAGCCGTGGGGCGGCACCAGGTCCGGGTCGTGATAAACGGCACTGGCATCGACCTGATAGCCGCGCGCGGGCTGGATACCGACAAAGGTCAGCCCCAGGCGCAGACCGGCGATCATCATGCGGCCGTCGCGAAACATCGGGTCGGTATCGGGCGTACCCCAGCGCGCCAGCACGGCCTGGCGATTGGATTCGGGCAGGCGGCTGAACATCGCCTCGTAGTCGCTCAGGCTCATGCTTTGATGGCATGGGCGCAGGTCGAGGCTGTCGAGATCATTGGTGACCCCACCGAGCAAATCGTGGATCAGCGCAGTCCCGCTTTCGGGCAAGGCTTGCGGCAACGGATACCCTTCGCTTTGCAGCGCACGCAGGATATTCAGCGCTGCAGCCGGCGTATCCAGGCCTACGCCATTGCCGATACGGCCATCGCGAGTCGGGTAATTGGCGAGAATCAGCGCGATACGCTTGTCGGCATTCGGCACCCGCGCCAGTTCAACCCAGCGCCGCGCCAGCTCGGCGACAAAGTCCATGCGCTCCGGCGCGGCGCGGTAGCACACCACATCCGATTGGCTGCGCTCACTGCGCCAGGCCAGGTCCTTGAAGCTGATGGGCCGGCTGATGATGCGCCCGTCAAGCTCCGGCAGCGCGATGTGCATCGCCAGATCACGGGGCCCCAGGCCTTGATCGCTGGCCTGCCAGCCAGGCTCGTTGTCTTGGGCGCAGATCGCCTGGATCACCGGGATATTGCGGCGAAACGGCCGCAGGTGGGGGGCTTCCGGGCTGGACTGGGCAAAGCCGGTGGTATTGAGGATCACCGCCGCGCCCACTTCTTCCAATAAATCCTCGACCACCGTCAGGCAGCCGGGCTCTTTCAAACTGGCCACCGCCATCGGCAACGGGTTAAGCCCCGCCGCCTGCAAGCGCTGGCAAAACACGTCGATAAAACCGGTATTGGCCGCCTGCAAATGGGAGCGGTAAAACAGCACCGCCGCCACCGGGAATTCAGCGTTCCAATCCGCTTGCCAGTCATTCAGACCGGCATTGGCTGTGTGCGGGTGATAAATCGCCGTGCGCGGCAGGGTTTGCGGCTCGGCCCAAGTGTAATCGCGCCCCAGGTAAGCGCTGGCCAGGCAGCGATAGAAATCCAGCGCGTTGCCCAGACCACCCTGGCGCAGGAAGTGCCATAGGCGGTCGCGACTTTCGGCGTTTACCGTACTCAGCCCGCTGAGCTCAGGGTCGGGACGATCATCCCCCGGCACCAGGATCAGCGTGACGCCGCGCTCAGCCAACTCCACCAGCCGCTCAATGCCATAGCGCCAATAGCCAATGCCGCCATGCAGCGAGATCAGAATGACCTTGGCGTGGCGCAACACCTCATCAACGTACAGGTCAACCGATGCATGGTTCTGCACCTGCATCGGGTTGGCCAGGCGCACGCTGGGGTAATCGTCGGGCAACTGCTGCGCCGCTTCGGCCAACAGCGCCAGGCTGGAATCACCGCTGCACAGGATCACCAGGTCCGCTGGGGTTTGGCCAAGGTCGGCAATATTGTCGTCCGAGACGAAACCACCGGGCTGAGTCCTGAGCAGGTGCATGGGTTAAACGCTGAGGGCAGCGCGCAGTTGCGCTTCGAGGCCCGCCGCGTCGAGGTCCTGGCCGATCAGCACCAGACGCGTGATACGTGCTTCGTCAGCGCCCCAGGCACGGTCGAAGTGCTTGTCGAAACGCGTGCCCACGCCCTGGATCAGCAGGCGCATCGGTTTGTTCGGGATAGCGGCAAAGCCTTTGACCCGCAGGATACCGTGCTGAACTACCAACTGAGTGAGGGCGTCGAGCAGCAGCGCTTCGTCGGCTTGCGGCAGGTCGATGGAGATGGAGTCGAAGGCGTCGTGATCATGGTCGTCTTCACCTTCATGGTGATGATCGTGATGGCTATGGCGCGCATCGATGTGCTCCTCGGAGCCGGCGCCCAGGCCGATCAACACGTCCAGCGGCAGGCGACCGCTGCTGGCTTCGATGATCTTCACGGCCGGCGGCAGCTCTTCGGCGACTTCCAAGCGCACACGGGCCAGGTCTTCAGGGCTGATCAGGTCGGACTTATTGAGGATCACCAGGTCGGCGCTGGCCAGTTGGTCGGCGAACAGCTCGTGCAGGGGCGATTCGTGGTCCAGGTTTGGGTCGAGTTTGCGCTGGGCATCGACTTGGTCCGGGAACGCCGCGAAGGTGCCAGCGGCCACGGCCGGGCTATCGACCACGGTGATCACCGCGTCAACGGTGCAGGCGCTGCGGATTTCCGGCCACTGGAAGGCTTGTACCAACGGCTTTGGCAGGGCCAGGCCGGAGGTTTCGATGAGGATATGGTCGAGGTCGCCACGACGGGCCACGAGTTCGCGCATCACCGGGAAGAACTCTTCCTGCACGGTGCAGCACAGGCAACCATTAGCCAGTTCATACACGCGGCCGTTGGCTTCTTCTTCGGTGCAACCGATGGAGCACTGCTTGAGGATTTCACCGTCAATGCCCAACTCGCCGAATTCATTGACGATTACCGCAATGCGACGGCCCTGGGCGTTGTCGAGCATATGCCGCAGCAAGGTGGTTTTGCCCGAGCCGAGAAAGCCGGTAACGATGGTGACGGGGAGTTTGGCCAGTGTTTTCATCGGATGCCCTTTGGGGCGGGCATACGGGACGATAGGCCCTGCGACAGCGCGCAGCAGCGGATTTCGTCACCGGATCACCCCGCCCGGTTGAAGTAGAAAATCGGTTACGAGGCAGGTCTCCTGGCTTGGGGTGTGCGGGTCTTGCGACCGGCGCTGGCTGCGCCTTCCCGCCTTGTCGGCAGTGGCGTGGCAGTCAGTAGAACCCTTCACAGTTGCGGGGGCAGCCGCGGCTTTGACCGCGTTCCCTTCTTAGCTTCGGCCTGGGCTGAAGAACCTCGAGGGTGCAAGGCTACGCAGTGCTTGGGGGATGGTCAATGATGGGGTTGGGTTGGTGTACATATCCGTTGCTGCGGTAACGGCGGCTATTGGTTCCGCCCTTACGGCGGGTCACTTTTGGAAAAGAGCCCCAAAAGTAACCAAAAGGGCTCTTTCCCCAACACTCGGTACCTCGCCTAGGCTCGGTATGCCCGTAATCCGACATGAATTTGGGGGGCCGCCGCCACGCGCCATCCATGGCGCGGGGCGGCTAAACCGGCATCCCTGCCGGTTTACCCCCCAAATCCATGTCGAATTCCGGCCAGCGTGTTTAACGGGGCGCCTAAGATCAAGATCAAAAGCAAGAGCAAGAGCAAGAGCAAGAGGGTCTAAAGCCAGAGAG
>NZ_UTKY01000040.1 GCF_900583165.1 Pseudomonas viridiflava
ATGTAGAGGCGGACTGATCACACCCACCAATTGCCGCTGCGCCGCATCAATCTGATCGTTCCTACGCTCTGCGTGGGAATGCCTCCCAGGACGCTCCGCGTCCGCTCTCGAATGTGGCGCAGATGTGCGCCCAAGCTCCAGCGGTATCCACGTCATGCGCTCGGCTCACTGAATCCTCAGTCTGTGCCATTTGTGACGCGGAGCGTCACGGGCGGCATGCCCACGCGGAGCGATGGGCACGATCAGTGTTGAGGCGGATTTGTGAGCGCAGAGTGGGAACGATCATACGCGGCGCGTGAGGAATGATCAGCGGGGCAATATCAGCCTGGCGTCACAATCACCGTGCACG
>NZ_UTKY01000016.1 GCF_900583165.1 Pseudomonas viridiflava
ATCCCGAACTCAGCAGTGAAACGATGCATCGCCGATGGTAGTGTGGGGTTTCCCCATGTGAGAGTAGGTCATCGTCAAGATTAAATTCCAGAACCCCTGTTTGCTAACGCAAACAGGGGTTTTGTTTTGGGCGCGAGAAAAGGCTGCAGGCCAGGGCGTCTCCACGTGATGTCAAGTCCGCCATTTCTATGCAATGGCCTTGAGCATGGTTATTATGCCTGCCTCATTGTGAGGCGATACCTGCATGCTGACGTTGTTAAAACTACTGAAAGACGGCCATTTCCATTCTGGAGAAGCGCTTGGCGCTGCCTTGGGCGTCAGCCGCAGCGCTGTGTGGAAGCAGCTCCAGCATTTGGAGACTGAGTTAAATCTGCCTGTCCATAAGGTCCGCGGAAAAGGTTACCAGTTGGCATCGCCATTGGTATTCCTGAGTACTGAGTCTATCTTGCTGGATGCTCCTGCCTTGGCATGGCCTGTACATATTCTCGATACGATCGACTCCACCAATGCAGAAGCATTGCGTCTTGTTGATGGTGGTCATGCTGCGCCGTTTCTAGTGCTTGCGGAGCAACAAACGGCAGGGCGTGGACGGCGTGGTCGAAAGTGGGTCAGTCCATTTGCCCAAAATGTGTATTACAGCCTCGTACTGCGCATTGAGGGTGGTCTGCGGCAGCTGGAGGGGTTGAGTCTTGTTGTTGGTCTTGCCGTACTGCAGGCTCTTCGTGAGTCCGGAGCGCATGGAGCTGCCTTGAAGTGGCCCAACGATGTCCTGGTAGCTAATAAGAAGATTGCCGGCATCTTGCTCGAGCTGGTGGGGGATCCTGCTGACATCTGTCACGTTGTAATCGGAATCGGTATCAACGTAAATATGCAGAAAACTGAGGAAGTCGATCAGCAGTGGACTTCGGTGCGGCTCGAGACGGGTTCTGCTGTCGATCGTAATCACTTGGTAGCGCGGTTGAGTACGCAGCTGCAAGACTATTTAGAGCGACATAAAGAGTCAGGTTTTGCGGCGCTTCAGGGGGAGTGGGAGCAAAATCATTTGTGGCAGGGCCGACAGGTATCGCTTATCGCGGGAGCAAGCCGGGTTGATGGTGAGGTGCTTGGCGTAGATCGCCAGGGCGCACTGCGTCTAAATGTTGATGGCATTGAAAAAATTTACAGCGGCGGTGAGCTAAGCCTGAGGTTGCGTGATGATTCTTGAACTCGACTGTGGGAACAGCTTTATCAAGTGGCGCGTGCTTGAGTTGGGGGGGGCTGTGGTTCGCGCAGAGGGCGTGGTCAGTTCAGATGTTGCGTTAATTGATAGTTTGATCGCGCTTCCCGGTTTGTTGCTCACACGTTGTCGCCTAGTGAGCGTCAGGGCTTTGGGGGAAACGGACAAGCTGGTTGATGCCCTTGTAAGCACGTTTGGGGTGGTCGTTTGCTGTGCGGTCTCAGCAAGAGAGATGGGCGGAGTGCGTAACGGCTACGAGGATTTCGAACGCCTTGGTCTTGACCGTTGGTTGGCGATGCTGGGTGGCTTCAAGTTGGCTTCAGGTGCTTGCTTGGTATTGGATTTTGGTACCGCGGCAACTGCTGATTTTGTTGCGGCAAATGGCGAACATTTGGGCGGCT
The DNA here is from genome assembly GCF_900583165.1 of Pseudomonas viridiflava. Classification (GTDB taxonomy): domain Bacteria; phylum Pseudomonadota; class Gammaproteobacteria; order Pseudomonadales; family Pseudomonadaceae; genus Aquipseudomonas. Next base: position 1,618 of record NZ_UTKY01000016.1, read on the forward strand.
TCATCTGTCCAGGTATGCCGCTGATGCGTAATCAGTTGAGAACACATACCCGAAAGATCCGTTATGACGATGAGGCTGCTGAAAGAGCGCTGGAACGCCTCTCTCCTGGCCACACAACAGTCGAGGCTGTGGAGCGCGGCTGCACGCTGATGCTCAGGGGCTTTGTGCTGACTCAGCTGGAGCTGGCGCGCACCTATTGGGGGGACAGCTTCACAGTGTTCCTGACAGGCGGTGATGCTGAGTTGGTCTGGGATGCTGTACCGCAGGCGCGACTCGTACCCGATCTGGTTTTCGTTGGTCTGGCGATGGCGTGCCCTTTGTCTTGAGGTTTTTTATGCGTTGGTTATTTCTGCTTCTGCTCGTTCTCAACGCCTTCTACTACATATGGCATCAACAAGAAGCGCCGCTGCGTGCCAAAGATGTAACGCCTCTGAGTCTTTATAAGGGCTCTCAACAGGATATTCGACTGCTCAGTGAGTCGTCTGATGCAATCGCTCGAAGGGATCGAGCGAAGGTTACTGAGGGGCAAAACACTTGTCTTTACGTCGGTGGTTTTACAGATCTACGTCAAGCGCAGTCTGTTGAGCAGCGGCTTATAAGCCTGGATATAAAGGTTAAGCTTCAATTGCTGAGTGCTGCTGATGCCTCTGGCTATTGGCTTCGTGTTGCCCCTGAAAGCCGACGCCTGGCGGATGATCTGCCCTTTGAAAACCTTGCTAAGGAATTCAATGAGTTAAAACATAAAATAATGTTGTGCGAAGGCGTTGCAACTCTCGAATAGTTTGCATAGAATGGCGCCCGCTTCGCAGTGAAGACCTTTACAGTCTACAAGGTGGAGCAAACGTCAAAGCAGCTAACCTCATAATTTAAATGAGAAAATGCTTGACAGAAGGTCGGCGTGATGTAAAATGCCGGCTCGCTTAGGAGGGGTTCCCGAGCGGCCAAAGGGATCAGACTGTAAATCTGACGTCTACGACTTCGAAGGTTCGAATCCTTCCCCCTCCACCATTTTTAGCGTGAGCTGCAAGCTCCGCGGGTATAGTTTAGTGGTAGAACCTCAGCCTTCCAAGCTGATGATGCGGGTTCGATTCCCGCTACCCGCTCCAAGTTTGCAGGTTGTGCAATGTGTTTCGCTCTTGTAGCTCAGTTGGTAGAGCACACCCTTGGTAAGGGTGAGGTCAGCGGTTCAAATCCGCTCAAGAGCTCCATATAACAAGGCAGATATGAAAATATCTGCCTTTGTTTTAACAGCTGCCTCGGCTTGATTCTTGTGTTGCTGGCGATTTCGCCAGGTGGTTTCAAGTCTGTTGGGGTTGGCTGTTGTAAAGTCTTTTTCAGGCCTGCATAATGGTCGGCCTGATTTTGTTTTAGGTCAGTAGCTCAATTGGCAGAGCGACGGTCTCCAAAACCGTAGGTTGGGGGTTCGATTCCCTCCTGACCTGCCAGATTCACGTGGTGTATCTGGCTTTCTTTTCACAGGATCTTCATAGATGACTCCTAAGGCTGAAGCTCAAAGCTCTCGTTTCGATCTGGTCAAGTGGCTAGCTGTAGTTGCCTTGGTGGTCGTAGGCGTTGTTGGCAATCAGTACTATTCTGCTTCGCCGATCCTGTACCGCGTACTCGCTTTGCTTGCCCTTGCTGCTGTAGCTGCCTTTGTAGGCCTGCAGACTGCTAAAGGCAAGTCGTTCGCAGTGCTGGTAAAGGAAGCTCGCACCGAAATACGTAAAGTCGTTTGGCCGACTCGCCAAGAAACCACGCAGACCACGTTGATTGTAGTGGCTGTTGTACTGGTTATGGCGTTGCTGTTGTGGGGGCTTGATTCCCTGCTCGGCTGGCTTGTTTCCTTGATTGTTGGCTAAGGGTGTCCCGTGGCTAAGCGTTGGTACGTTGTTCATGCTTACTCGGGTTACGAGAAGCATGTTATGCGCTCTTTGCTGGAGCGCGTAAAGCTGGCAGGCATGGAAGATGGCTTCGGCGAAATTCTGGTTCCCACTGAAGAAGTGGTTGAAATGCGGAATGGCCAGAAGCGTAAAAGCGAACGCAAGTTCTTCCCTGGCTATGTGCTGGTTCAGATGGACATGAATGAAGGTACTTGGCACTTAGTCAAGGACACTCCTCGTGTTATGGGTTTCATTGGCGGTACTGCTGATAAGCCTGCTCCGATCACTGACAAAGAAGCAGAAGCGATTCTGCGACGTGTTGCTGATGGTAGCGACAAGCCTAAGCCGAAGACGTTGTTCGAGCCAGGTGAGGTTGTTCGTGTCACAGATGGTCCGTTTGCTGATTTCAACGGCACCGTCGAAGAAGTTAACTACGAAAAGAGCCGGATCCAAGTGGCAGTGCTCATTTTCGGTCGCTCCACTCCGGTGGAGTTGGAGTTCAGCCAGGTCGAGAAGGTCTAGCTGATCAAGCATCCCAACCCCGCAGCCTTAGGCTGTGGGGTTTTGTCGTCACTGGGATAAACGCGCAAGTAACCGGGGAGCCTCTCGAGGCGTTCGAACCCGTAATTGGAGTGCCTCATGGCCAAGAAGATTACCGCTTACATCAAGCTGCAAGTGAAGGCCGCTCAGGCCAACCCAAGCCCACCCGTCGGTCCAGCTCTGGGCCAGCACGGCGTGAACATCATGGAATTCTGCAAGGCCTTCAACGCCCGTACTCAGGGTCTTGAGCCAGGTCTGCCGACTCCAGTGATCATCACTGTATACAGCGACCGTAGCTTCACTTTCGAAACCAAGTCGACCCCGGCTTCGGTTCTTCTGAAGAAAGCTGCTGGTCTGACTAGCGGTTCCGCTCGTCCTAACACCGTTAAAGTCGGCACAGTAACTCGTGCTCAGCTGGAAGAAATCGCGAAAACCAAAAACGCGGATCTGACTGCAGCTGATATGGATGCGGCCGTGCGTACCATCGCCGGTTCTGCTCGTAGCATGGGCCTTAACGTGGAGGGTGTGTAATGGCTAAGCTGACCAAGCGCCAAAAGGCTATCGCCGGCAAAATCGAAGCAGGCAAGGCCTACAACTTTGTAGACGCTGCTGCCCTGCTGACCGAGCTGTCGACTGTCAAGTTCAGCGAGTCCGTTGACGTTGCTGTAAACCTGGGTGTAGACCCACGTAAATCCGACCAGGTCGTACGTAGCGCTACTGTGCTGCCACACGGTACTGGCAAGACTGTACGTGTAGCTGTCTTCACCCAAGGCCCGGCAGCTGAAGCTGCTCTGGCTGCCGGCGCTGATCGCGTTGGCATGGACGACCTGGCTGCCGAAATGAAAGGTGGCGACCTGAACTACGACGTAGTTATTGCTTCCCCGGATGCAATGCGCGTTGTGGGTCAGTTGGGTCAGATCCTCGGTCCACGTGGCCTGATGCCTAACCCTAAAGTCGGCACCGTAACGCCAGACGTCGCTACCGCGGTTAAGAACGCGAAGGCTGGTCAGGTTCGTTATCGCACCGACAAAAACGGCATCATCCACACTTCCGTTGGCAAAGTCGGTTTCGACGCCGTCAAGCTGAAGGAAAACGTTGAAGCCCTGATCGCTGATTTGAAGCGTATCAAGCCAGCTTCCTCGAAAGGTATCTACGTCAAGCGCGTTACCCTGAGCACCACTATGGGCCCAGGTCTGGTCATCGACCAAGGCTCGCTGGACGTTTAAGACATAAGTTGGCGTGAGAGATTACGCCAATTGAAAAAATTGGGGTCCCTGCCTGGCGGGGGCTATCCAAGACCGTAGGCGACGCAAGTCTTAAACCTCAAGCCTACGCAGATGGTGCTCCCGGTTCCTTACCGAATCAGACACCAAAACGACATCCGGCTCCGGCCAGATGAAACGGTAACAAGCAGGAGTTAAACCCGTGGCAATTAATCTCGAAGACAAGAAGGCCATCGTCGCTGAAGTCAACGAGGCTGCCAAAGCTGCTCTGTCCGCTGTCGTGGCTGATGCCCGTGGTGTGACAGTAGGCGCTATGACCGGACTCCGTAAAGAGGCTCGTGAAGCTGGCGTATACGTACGTGTTGTACGTAACACCCTGCTCAAGCGCGCTGTTGCTGACACTGAATACAGTGTCCTCAACGACGTGTTCACCGGCCCGACTCTGATCGCGTTCTCCAAGGATCATCCAGGCGCTGCTGCCCGTTTGTTCAAAGAGTTCGCCAAGAGTCAGGATAAGTTCGAGATCAAGGCAGCTGCGTTCGAGGGCAAGTTCCTCGCAGCTAACCAAATCGACGTACTGGCAACACTGCCGACCCGTAACGAAGCTATTTCGCAGCTGATGAGCGTGATTCAAGGCGCTACCAGCAAGCTGGCTCGTACTCTGGCCGCAGTTCGCGAGCAAAAAGAAGCCGCCGCAGCCTAAGGCTGAGCATCTTCTCTCGCGTATTTTTGTTTATTTCGATGGCCGAGTAGGCCGTCCCCCAATTCAGGAAATACAGCAATGTCTATCTCCCAAGACGATATCCTCAACGCCGTAGCTGAAATGTCGGTTCTGCAGGTTGTTGAGCTGATCAAAGCTTTCGAAGAAAAATTCGGCGTTTCCGCTGCCGCTGCTTCTGCCGGCCCAGCCGCTGTTGCTGCTGTTGCTGAAGAGCAAACCGAATTCAACGTCATGCTGCTGGAAGCTGGCGAGAAGAAAGTAAACGTGATCAAGGCAGTTCGTGAACTGACCGGTCTGGGCCTGAAAGAAGCCAAGGCTGTAGTTGACGGCGCTCCTGCCCAGGTTCTGGAAGCAGTGTCGAAAGACGCCGCTGACAAAGCCAAAGCTACTCTGGAAGAAGCAGGCGCTAAAGTCGAGCTGAAGTAAGCATCGACCTTGCGTCTCCAGCCCAAGCGTTAAGCTGAAGGCTGATGGCTGGTGGCTCTTGCCACCGGCCTTTTTCCGTTCTTGGCTGTCGACTCGGTCGCCGCCATTAACGCGCTGTAGCCACCCGAAGCGGTGGTGCAAACCATGGGGTTTGCAAGATTTTCTGGCTGCTCCCGTCGGAGGGGCCAAACAAGCAGGTGACCAAGCTGGGGAACGCTGATGGCTTACTCATATACTGAGAAAAAACGTATCCGCAAGGACTTTAGCAAGTTGCCGGACGTCATGGATGTCCCGTACCTTCTGGCTATCCAGCTGGATTCGTATCGTGAATTCTTGCAGGCGGGAGCGACCAAAGATCAGTTCCGCGACGTGGGCCTGCATGCGGCCTTCAAATCCGTTTTCCCGATCATCAGCTACTCCGGCAATGCTGCGCTGGAGTACGTGGGTTATCGCCTGGGCGAACCGGCATTTGATGTCAAAGAATGCGTGTTGCGCGGTGTTACGTACGCCGTACCTTTGCGGGTAAAAGTCCGTCTGATCATTTTCGACAAAGAATCGTCGAACAAAGCGATCAAGGACATCAAAGAGCAAGAAGTCTACATGGGCGAAATCCCATTGATGACTGAAAACGGTACCTTCGTAATCAACGGTACCGAACGTGTAATCGTTTCCCAGCTGCACCGTTCCCCAGGCGTGTTCTTTGACCACGACCGCGGCAAGACGCACAGCTCTGGCAAACTCCTGTACTCCGCGCGGATTATTCCGTACCGCGGTTCGTGGTTGGACTTCGAGTTCGACCCGAAAGACTGCGTGTTCGTGCGTATCGACCGTCGTCGCAAGCTGCCGGCCTCGGTACTGCTGCGCGCGCTCGGTTATACCACTGAGCAAGTGCTGGACGCTTTCTACACCACCAACGTATTCAGCCTGAGCGGCGAAACCCTCAAGCTGGAGCTGATCGCTTCGCGTCTGCGTGGTGAAATTGCCGTTCTGGATATCCAGGACGAAAACGGCAAGGTGATTGTTGAGGCTGGCCGTCGTATTACTGCGCGCCACATCAACCAGATCGAGAAGGCCGGTATCAAGTCGCTGGAAGTGCCTCTGGACTACGTCCTGGGTCGCACTACCGCCAAGGTCATCGTTCACCCGGCTACCGGCGAAATCCTGGCTGAGTGCAACACCGAGCTGAACACCGAGATCCTGGCTAAAATCGCCAAGGCTCAGGTTGTTCGCATCGAGACCCTGTACACCAACGATATCGACTGCGGTCCGTTCGTCTCCGACACATTGAAGATCGACTCCACCAGCAACCAATTGGAAGCGCTGGTCGAGATCTATCGCATGATGCGTCCTGGCGAGCCGCCAACCAAAGACGCTGCCGAGACCCTGTTCAACAACCTGTTCTTCAGCCCTGAGCGCTATGACCTGTCTGCGGTCGGCCGGATGAAGTTCAACCGTCGTATCGGTCGTACCGAGATCGAAGGTTCGGGCGTGCTGTGCAAGGAAGACATCGTTGCGGTCCTGAAGACTTTGGTCGATATCCGTAACGGCAAAGGCATCGTCGATGACATCGATCACCTGGGTAACCGTCGTGTTCGCTGCGTAGGCGAAATGGCCGAGAACCAGTTCCGCGTTGGCCTGGTACGTGTTGAGCGTGCGGTCAAAGAGCGTCTGTCGATGGCTGAAAGCGAAGGCCTGATGCCGCAAGACCTGATCAACGCCAAGCCAGTGGCAGCGGCGGTGAAAGAGTTCTTCGGTTCCAGCCAGCTCTCGCAGTTCATGGACCAGAACAACCCGCTCTCCGAGATCACCCACAAGCGCCGTGTATCTGCACTGGGCCCGGGCGGTCTGACCCGTGAGCGTGCTGGCTTTGAAGTTCGTGACGTACACCCGACGCACTACGGTCGTGTTTGCCCGATCGAAACGCCGGAAGGTCCGAACATCGGTCTGATCAACTCCCTGGCTGCTTATGCGCGCACCAACCAGTACGGCTTCCTTGAAAGCCCGTACCGTGTGGTGAAAGACGCTCTGGTCACTGACGAGATCGTGTTCCTGTCCGCCATCGAAGAAGCTGATCACGTGATCGCTCAGGCTTCGGCCACGATGAACGACAAGAAAGTCCTGATCGACGAGCTGGTAGCTGTTCGTCACTTGAACGAGTTCACCGTCAAGGCGCCGGAAGACGTCACCTTGATGGACGTTTCGCCGAAGCAGGTTGTGTCGGTTGCTGCGTCGCTGATCCCGTTCCTGGAACACGATGACGCCAACCGTGCGTTGATGGGTTCCAACATGCAGCGTCAAGCTGTACCCACCCTGCGTGCTGACAAGCCGCTGGTCGGTACCGGCATGGAGCGTAACGTAGCGCGTGACTCCGGCGTTTGCGTCGTGGCTCGTCGTGGCGGCGTAATCGACTCCGTTGATGCCAGCCGTATCGTGGTTCGTGTTGCTGATGACGAAGTTGAAACTGGCGAAGCCGGTGTCGACATCTACAACCTGACCAAATACACCCGCTCGAACCAGAACACCTGCATCAACCAGCGTCCGCTGGTGAGCAAGGGTGATCGCGTTCAGCGTAGCGACATCATGGCCGACGGCCCGTCCACCGATATGGGTGAGCTGGCACTGGGTCAGAACATGCGCATCGCGTTCATGGCATGGAACGGCTTCAACTTCGAAGACTCCATCTGCCTGTCCGAGCGTGTGGTTCAAGAAGACCGCTTCACCACGATCCACATTCAGGAACTGACCTGTGTGGCACGTGACACCAAGCTTGGGCCTGAAGAAATCACTGCAGACATCCCGAACGTGGGTGAAGCTGCACTGAACAAGCTGGACGAAGCCGGTATCGTTTACGTAGGTGCTGAAGTAGGCGCAGGCGACATCCTGGTTGGTAAGGTCACCCCGAAAGGCGAGACCCAACTGACTCCGGAAGAAAAACTGCTGCGTGCCATCTTCGGTGAAAAAGCCAGCGACGTTAAAGACACCTCCCTGCGCGTGCCGACTGGCACCAAAGGTACTGTCATCGACGTACAGGTCTTCACCCGTGACGGCGTTGAGCGTGATGCTCGTGCACTGTCCATCGAGAAGACCCAGCTCGACGAGATCCGCAAGGACCTGAACGAAGAGTTCCGTATCGTTGAAGGCGCGACATTCGAACGTCTGCGTTCCGCTCTGGTAGGCCACAAGGCCGAAGGCGGCGCAGGTCTGAAGAAAGGTCAGGATATCACCGACGAAATTCTCGACGGTCTTGAGCACGGCCAGTGGTTCAAACTGCGCATGGCTGAAGACGCTCTGAACGAGCAGCTCGAGAAGGCCCAGGCCTACATCGTCGATCGCCGCCGTCTGCTGGACGACAAGTTCGAAGACAAGAAGCGCAAACTGCAGCAGGGCGATGACCTGGCTCCAGGCGTGCTGAAAATCGTCAAGGTTTACCTGGCAATCCGTCGCCGCATCCAGCCGGGCGACAAGATGGCCGGTCGTCACGGTAACAAAGGTGTGGTCTCCGTGATCATGCCGGTTGAAGACATGCCGCACGATGCCAATGGCACCCCGGTCGACGTCGTCCTCAACCCATTGGGCGTACCTTCGCGTATGAACGTTGGTCAGATCCTTGAAACCCACCTGGGCCTCGCGGCCAAAGGTCTGGGCGAGAAGATCAACCGTATGATCGAAGAGCAGCGCAAGGTCGCAGACCTGCGTAAGTTCCTGCACGAGATCTACAACGAGATCGGCGGTCGCAACGAACAGCTGGACACCTTCTCCGACCAGGAAATCCTGGACCTGGCGAAGAACCTGCGCGGCGGCGTTCCAATGGCTACCCCGGTGTTCGACGGTGCCAAGGAAAGCGAAATCAAGGCCATGCTGAAACTGGCAGACCTGCCAGAAAGCGGCCAGATGCAGCTGTTCGACGGCCGTACCGGCAACAAGTTTGAGCGCCCGGTTACTGTTGGCTACATGTACATGCTGAAGCTGAACCACTTGGTAGACGACAAGATGCACGCTCGTTCTACCGGTTCGTACAGCCTCGTTACCCAGCAGCCGCTGGGTGGTAAGGCTCAGTTCGGTGGTCAGCGTTTCGGGGAGATGGAGGTCTGGGCACTGGAAGCATACGGTGCTGCTTACACTCTGCAAGAAATGCTCACAGTGAAGTCGGACGATGTGAACGGTCGGACCAAGATGTACAAAAACATCGTGGACGGCGATCACCGTATGGAGCCGGGCATGCCCGAGTCTTTCAACGTGTTGATCAAAGAAATTCGTTCCCTCGGCATCGATATCGATCTGGAAACCGAATAACACGTGACGCGAATCGAGAGCGGGGCTGCTTAGCCCGCTCTCTGCTCCGCCAGGAGGAAAGGCCTTGAAAGACCTACTGAATTTGCTGAAAAACCAGGGTCAAGTCGAAGAGTTCGACGCCATCCGTATTGGGTTGGCATCGCCTGAGATGATCCGTTCGTGGTCGTTCGGTGAAGTTAAAAAGCCGGAAACCATTAACTACCGTACGTTCAAACCTGAGCGTGACGGCCTGTTCTGCGCCAAGATCTTTGGCCCGGTAAAGGATTACGAGTGCCTGTGCGGTAAGTACAAGCGCTTGAAGCACCGTGGTGTGATCTGCGAGAAGTGCGGCGTTGAAGTTGCACTGGCCAAGGTTCGTCGTGAGCGCATGGCGCACATCGAACTGGCTTCGCCGGTTGCCCATATCTGGTTCTTGAAATCGCTGCCGTCCCGTATCGGCTTGCTGATGGACATGACCCTGCGTGATATCGAACGCGTTCTCTACTTCGAGAGCTATGTCGTTATCGACCCAGGCATGACCACCCTTGAAAAAGGTCAGCTGCTGAACGACGAGCAGTACTTCGAAGCGCTGGAAGAGTTCGGCGACGATTTCGATGCCCGCATGGGTGCCGAAGCTGTCCGCGAACTGCTGCACGCTATCGACCTGGAGCACGAGATTGGCCGTCTGCGTGAAGAAATTCCGCAAACCAACTCCGAAACCAAAATCAAGAAGCTGTCCAAGCGTCTGAAGTTGATGGAAGCCTTCCAGGGTTCCGGCAACTTGCCAGAGTGGATGGTGCTGACCGTTCTGCCGGTTCTGCCGCCAGACCTGCGTCCGCTGGTACCGTTGGACGGTGGTCGTTTCGCGACGTCTGACCTCAACGACCTGTACCGTCGCGTGATCAACCGTAACAACCGCTTGAAGCGCCTGCTCGATCTGTCCGCTCCGGACATCATCGTGCGCAACGAAAAGCGTATGTTGCAAGAAGCTGTCGATGCCTTGCTCGACAACGGTCGTCGTGGCCGCGCTATTACCGGTTCGAACAAGCGTCCTCTGAAATCCCTGGCTGACATGATCAAGGGTAAGCAAGGTCGTTTCCGTCAGAACTTGCTCGGTAAGCGTGTTGACTACTCCGGTCGTTCGGTAATTACCGTAGGCCCGACCCTGCGTCTGCACCAGTGCGGTCTGCCTAAGAAGATGGCTCTTGAGCTGTTCAAGCCATTCATCTTCGGCAAGCTGGAAATGCGCGGTCTCGCGACCACCATCAAAGCGGCCAAGAAAATGGTCGAGCGCGAACTGCCAGAGGTTTGGGACGTTCTCGCCGAAGTGATCCGCGAACACCCGGTTCTCCTCAACCGTGCACCGACCCTTCACCGTCTGGGTATCCAGGCGTTTGAACCGGTACTGATCGAAGGTAAGGCTATCCAGCTGCACCCTCTGGTCTGCGCTGCGTACAACGCCGACTTCGACGGCGACCAAATGGCCGTGCACGTACCGCTGACACTGGAAGCCCAGTTGGAAGCGCGTGCGTTGATGATGTCGACCAACAACATCCTGTCGCCAGCCAACGGTGAGCCAATCATCGTTCCGTCGCAGGACGTTGTATTGGGTCTGTACTACATGACCCGTGAAGCGATCAACGCCAAGGGCGAAGGTCGTGTATTCGCTGACCTGCAAGAAGTTGACCGTGTGTTCCGTGCCGGCGAAGCCGCACTGCACGCCAAGGTCAAAGTGCGGATCAACGAAACCGTCAACGACCGTGACGGCGGCAGCGTAAGCGGCACCCGTATCGTCGACACTACTGTCGGCCGTGCGTTGCTGTATCAAGTTGTGCCAAAAGGTCTGTCCTACGACGTCGTCAACCTGCCGATGAAGAAAAAGGCGATCTCCAAGCTGATCAACCAGTGCTACCGCGTGGTTGGTTTGAAAGAGACCGTGATCTTCGCTGACCAGTTGATGTACACCGGTTTTGCTTATTCGACCATCTCCGGCGTTTCCATCGGTGTTAACGACTTCGTTATCCCGGATGAAAAAGCCCAGATCATCGGTGCTGCTACCGATGAAGTAAAAGAGATCGAAAGCCAGTACGCCTCCGGCCTGGTAACCCAGGGCGAGAAGTACAACAAGGTAATCGACCTTTGGTCGAAGGCGAACGACGAAGTGTCCAAGGCGATGATGGCCAACCTCTCGAAAGAGAAGGTTATCGACCGTCACGGCGTGGAAGTCGACCAAGAATCCTTCAACTCGATGTACATGATGGCCGACTCGGGCGCACGGGGTTCTGCTGCGCAGATCCGTCAGCTCGCCGGTATGCGTGGCCTGATGGCCAAGCCGGACGGTTCCATCATCGAAACGCCGATTACTGCGAACTTCCGTGAAGGTTTGAGCGTACTTCAGTACTTCATCTCCACTCACGGTGCTCGTAAGGGTCTTGCGGATACCGCGTTGAAAACCGCTAACTCGGGTTACCTGACTCGTCGTCTGGTAGACGTTGCACAAGACTTGGTTGTTACCGAGATCGACTGCGGCACCGAGCACGGCCTGCTGATGACTCCGCACATTGAAGGCGGTGACGTTGTAGAGCCGCTGGGTGAGCGCGTACTGGGTCGAGTGATCGCCCGTGACGTATTCAAGCCAGGTACCGAAGAAATCATCGTTCCTGCGGGCACGCTGGTAGACGAGAAGTGGGTCGAGTTCATCGAACTCAACAGCATCGACGAAGTGATCGTTCGCTCGCCGATCAGCTGCGAAACCCGCTACGGCATTTGCGCCAAGTGCTACGGCCGTGACTTGGCTCGTGGTCACCAGGTGAACATCGGTGAAGCGGTCGGCGTTATCGCTGCCCAGTCCATCGGTGAGCCGGGTACCCAGCTGACCATGCGTACGTTCCACATTGGTGGTGCGGCAAGCCGGACCTCCGCAGCCGACAGCGTTCAGGTGAAGAATGGCGGTACCGTCCGTCTGCACAACCTGAAACACGTTGAGCGAGTGGATGGCCACCTGGTTGCTGTGTCCCGTTCCGGTGAGCTGGCAATCGCTGATGACTACGGTCGTGAGCGTGAGCGTTACAAGCTGCCGTACGGTGCTGTGATTTCGGTTAAAGAAGGTGACAAGGTCGACGCTGGCGCTATCGTGGCCAAGTGGGATCCGCACACTCACCCAATCGTTACCGAAATGAAAGGTACCGTGACCTACGTGGGCATGGAAGAAGGCATCACGATCAAGCGTCAGACTGACGAATTGACCGGTATGACCAACATTGAAGTACTCGACGCGAAAGATCGTCCAGCTGCCGGTAAAGACATCCGTCCTGCCGTGAAGATGGTCGATGACAACGGCAAGGACTTGTTGCTGCCAGGCACTGACGTAATCGCTCAGTACTTCCTGCCAGCCAACGCCCTGGTCGGTGTAGCGGATGGTGCGAAGATCGCGATCGGTGATGTTATCGCGCGTATCCCGCAAGAAACTTCGAAAACTCGAGACATCACCGGTGGTCTGCCGCGTGTTGCCGACTTGTTCGAAGCTCGTCGTCCGAAAGAAGCGTCGATTCTGGCTGAAGTCAGCGGCACCATCGCGTTCGGTAAAGAGACCAAGGGCAAGCGCCGTCTGGTTATCACCCCGAACGACGGTACCGATCCGTACGAAGAGCTGATTCCGAAGTGGCGTCACCTGAACGTCTTCGAAGGCGAACAGGTAAACCGCGGCGAAGTCATCTCCGACGGCCCGAGCGACCCACACGACATCCTGCGTCTGCTGGGTGTGAGTGCGCTGGCCAAGTACATCGTTAACGAGATCCAGGACGTTTACCGCCTGCAAGGCGTGAAGATCAACGATAAGCACATCGAGACCATCCTGCGTCAGATGCTGCGTAAAGTTGAAATCGCTGAATCCGGCGATTCCAGTTTCATCAAGGGCGACCAGATGGAACTGACTCACGTACTGGTAGAGAACGAGCGCCTGGCGAACGACGAGAAATTCGTTTCCAAGTTCACTCGCGTGCTGCTGGGTATCACCAAGGCGTCGTTGTCCACTGAGTCGTTCATCTCGGCGGCCTCCTTCCAGGAGACCACTCGCGTACTGACCGAAGCAGCGGTAACCGGCAAGCGCGATTACCTGCGCGGCCTGAAAGAGAACGTGGTTGTGGGTCGTCTGATCCCGGCTGGTACCGGTTTGGCTTACCACAGCGAGCGCAAGCGCCGCCGTGATGCTGACAAGCCGCTGCGCGTAAGCGCCAGTGAAGTGGAAGCTGCACTGACCGAAGCGCTGAACTCAAGCGGTAACTGAGTTCTGCGATAAATAAGTCTGGGCCCTGGCAGCCCCATTCGTCGGATCGAGGCAGTATTGCCTCGGTTCGACGAGAGGGGAGGTCGGGGCCTTGCCTTGACTGGGGACAAGATCCTCTTTAGACTCTTGTACCCCTAAATTTGGCGGGAATTCGTTCCTGCCATTTTGCTTTTCTTGCAAGACAATAGCGTCGCAAGACAACAGTGGAGCTAGTAGATGGCAACTATCAACCAGCTGGTACGTCAGCCGCGTAAGCGTATCGTCGAGAAATCCGACGTACCTGCGCTGCAGAACTGCCCGCAACGTCGTGGCGTATGCACCCGTGTGTATACCACCACGCCGAAAAAACCTAACTCGGCACTGCGTAAAGTATGCCGTGTGCGCCTGACCAACGGTTTCGAGGTTTCCTCGTACATCGGCGGTGAAGGTCACAACCTGCAAGAGCACAGCGTGGTACTGATCCGCGGCGGTCGTGTAAAAGACTTGCCAGGTGTTCGTTACCACACCGTACGCGGCTCCTTGGATACTTCCGGCGTTAAAGGTCGTAACCAGGGTCGTTCGAAGTACGGTACCAAGAAGCCTAAGTAGTAGCGGCTTTTTGTAAAACTGAATCATCTTATTTTCTGAGTCGATAAGAGTAAGGTCGGAGGCGTCCCGAAAGGGCACCGATTCCGAACGAACCTGAAGACCGTTTGAGGGCTTATCCATGCCAAGAAGACGCGTAGCAGCCAAGCGCGAAGTGCTTGACGATCCAAAATACGGAAGCCAAATCCTGGCCAAGTTCATGAACCACGTGATGGAAAGCGGCAAGAAAGCCGTTGCCGAGCGTATCGTTTATGGCGCGCTGGAAAAGGTTAAAGAACGCAAGAACAGCGACCCCCTGGAAATCTTCGAGAAAGCTCTCGACGCCATCGCTCCGCTGGTCGAAGTGAAGTCGCGCCGTGTAGGCGGTGCTACTTACCAGGTTCCGGTCGAAGTTCGCCCGTCCCGTCGTAACGCTCTGGCAATGCGCTGGTTGGTAGACTTCGCCCGTAAGCGCGGCGAGAAGTCTATGGCTCTGCGTTTGGCTGGCGAACTGTTGGACGCTGCTGAAGGTAAAGGTGCTGCTGTTAAGAAGCGTGAAGACGTGCACCGTATGGCTGAAGCTAACAAAGCTTTCTCGCACTACCGCTTCTAATCTTAGCTTCACTAATTTTGCGAGGGCTTTATGGCTCGTACTACTCCGATTAGCCGCTACCGTAACATCGGTATCGTTGCTCACGTGGATGCTGGTAAAACCACCACCACTGAGCGCGTACTGTTTTACACCGGCAAAAGTCACAAAATGGGCGAGGTGCATGACGGCGCCGCGACCACAGACTGGATGGTTCAGGAGCAGGAGCGTGGTATTACCATTACTTCTGCTGCTATTACCGCCTTCTGGAAAGGTTCCGAGAAGCAGTACAAAGACGAGCACCGTTTCAACGTCATCGATACCCCAGGCCACGTTGACTTCACCATTGAAGTTGAGCGTTCCCTGCGCGTACTCGACGGCGCTGTCGTTGTGTTCTGCGGTACCTCGGGTGTTGAGCCTCAGTCGGAAACCGTATGGCGTCAAGCCAACAAATACGGCGTTCCACGTCTTGTTTACGTAAACAAGATGGACCGTGCTGGTGCCAACTTCCTGCGCGTGATCGGTCAGATCAAGCAGCGTCTGGGTCACACTCCGGTGCCAATTCAATTGGCAATCGGTTCCGAAGATAACTTCCAGGGTCAGATCGATCTGATCACCATGGAAGCGGTCTACTGGAATGACTCCGACAAAGGTATGGTTCCTGTTCGTAAGCCTATCCCTGAAGAGCTTCAGGAACTGGCTGACGAGTGGCGCAACAACATGGTTGAGGCTGCTGCCGAGGCCAGCGAAGAGCTGATGAACAAGTACCTCGAAGGTGAAGAACTCACCAACGTGGAAATCAAGGCCGCTCTGCGTCAGCGTACTATCGCTGGTGAGATCGTCTTGGCTGTTTGCGGTTCTTCCTTCAAGAACAAGGGCGTTCCCCTGGTTCTCGACGCCGTTATCGACTACCTGCCGGCTCCAACTGACATTCCAGCTATCAAGGGCTCCAACCCTGATAACGAAGAAGAAGAGATGGAGCGTCATGCTGACGACAGCGAGCCGTTCTCGGCTCTGGCGTTCAAGATCGCTACCGACCCATTCGTGGGTACTTTGACCTTCGTCCGCGTTTACTCGGGCGTGTTGGCATCCGGCGACGGCGTGATCAACTCGGTTAAGGGCAAGAAAGAGCGCGTGGGTCGTATGGTGCAAATGCACGCAAACGCCCGTGAAGAGATCAAGGAAGTGCGCGCTGGCGACATCGCGGCCCTGATCGGCATGAAGGACGTCACCACCGGTGAAACCTTGTGCGACGCTGCTAAGCCAATCATCCTGGTACGTATGGACTTCCCGGAGCCGGTTATCTCGGTTGCCGTAGAGCCTAAGACCAAGGATGACCAGGAAAAAATGGGTATCGCTCTGGGCAAGCTTGCTCAGGAAGATCCATCTTTCCGCGTTAAAACTGATGAAGAGACTGGTCAAACGATCATCTCTGGCATGGGCGAGCTGCACCTGGACATCCTGGTTGACCGGATGCGCCGTGAGTTCAACGTCGAAGCCAACATCGGTAAGCCTCAGGTTTCCTATCGTGAGCGCATCACGAAGAACTGCGAAATCGAAGGCAAGTTCGTTCGTCAGTCCGGCGGTCGTGGTCAGTTCGGTCACTGCTGGATCCGTTTTGCTCCTGCTGACGAAGGTCAGGAAGGTCTGCAATTCGTGAACGAAGTAGTAGGTGGTGTTGTTCCTAAGGAATACATCCCTGCTATCCAGAAGGGTATCGAAGAGCAGATGAAGAACGGTGTTGTTGCCGGCTATCCGCTGATCGGCCTGAAAGCAACCGTTTTTGACGGTTCTTACCACGACGTCGACTCCAACGAGATGGCGTTTAAGGTGGCTGCTTCCATGGCAACCAAGCAACTGGCCCAGAAGGGCGGTGGTGAGTTGCTTGAGCCAATCATGGCGGTAGAAGTTGTTACACCTGAAGACTATATGGGTGATGTCATGGGCGACCTTAACCGTCGTCGCGGCATGATCTTGGGTATGGAAGACACGGTTTCCGGCAAAGTGATTCGCGCCGAGGTTCCGTTGGGTGAGATGTTCGGTTATGCGACCGACGTTCGCTCCATGTCCCAGGGTCGCGCAAGCTACTCTATGGAATTCAAAAAATACAACACAGCTCCGGCGCACATCGCTGAAACTGTATCCAAAAAACAAGGCTGATTCAGTCCTTTAGGCAAGGAGTTAATTGTCGTGGCTAAAGAAAAATTTGATCGTTCCCTACCGCACGTCAACGTTGGCACTATCGGTCACGTTGACCACGGTAAAACCACTCTGACTGCTGCTCTGACTCGCGTTTGCTCCGAAGTTTTCGGTTCCGCAATCGTTGATTTCGATAAAATCGACAGCGCACCAGAAGAGAAAGCTCGTGGTATCACCATCAACACCGCGCACGTTGAATACAACTCGCTGATCCGTCACTACGCTCACGTTGACTGCCCAGGTCACGCTGACTATGTGAAGAACATGATCACCGGTGCTGCCCAGATGGATGGCGCGATCCTGGTTTGCTCGGCCGCTGATGGTCCGATGCCACAAACCCGCGAGCACATCCTGCTGTCCCGCCAGGTTGGCGTTCCGTACATCGTGGTTTACCTGAACAAGGCTGACCTGGTAGACGACGCTGAGCTGCTGGAACTGGTTGAGATGGAAGTGCGCGATCTGCTGAGCACTTACGACTTCCCAGGCGACGACACTCCGATCATCATCGGTTCTGCTCGTATGGCTCTGGAAGGCAAAGACGACAACGAAATGGGCACCACGTCCGTTCGTAAACTGGTAGAGACTCTGGACAGCTACATCCCAGATCCAGTTCGTGTTATCGACAAGCCATTCCTGATGCCAATCGAAGACGTGTTCTCGATCTCCGGTCGCGGTACTGTTGTGACTGGTCGTATCGAGCGCGGTATCGTTCGCGTTCAAGATCCACTGGAAATCGTTGGTCTGCGTGACACTACCGTCACCACCTGCACCGGTGTTGAAATGTTCCGTAAGCTGCTCGACGAAGGTCGTGCAGGCGAGAACTGCGGCGTTCTGCTACGTGGTACCAAGCGTGACGACGTTGAGCGTGGCCAGGTTCTGGTTAAGCCAGGCTCGGTTAAGCCGCACACTACCTTTGAAGCTGAAGTGTACGTGTTGAGCAAAGAAGAAGGCGGTCGTCACACTCCGTTCTTCAAAGGCTACCGTCCACAGTTCTACTTCCGGACCACTGACGTGACCGGTAACTGCGAACTGCCGGAAGGCGTTGAAATGGTAATGCCAGGCGACAACATCAAAATGGTTGTCACCCTGATCAAAACCATCGCAATGGAAGATGGTCTGCGTTTCGCTATTCGTGAAGGCGGTCGTACCGTCGGCGCTGGCGTCGTAGCCAAAATCATCGCTTAATCAGTGATGACTTGAAAAAAGCCCCCGCCTAGCGGGGGCTTTTTTTATTGGGTTGACACCTATCTGGGGCGTCTATAGAATTGCGCCTCCTTTTAACGGGCGTATTGCGCTCGCTGGGAATAGCAGCCGGAGTCTGAAATCCAATGCAAAATCAGCAAATCCGTATCAGGTTGAAGGCTTTTGACCATCGCCTGATCGACCAATCCACCCAGGAAATCGTGGAAACCGCGAAACGTACTGGTGCACAAGTGCGTGGTCCAATTCCACTGCCTACCCGTAAAGAGCGGTTCACCGTTCTGGTCTCCCCGCACGTCAACAAAGACGCGCGTGACCAGTACGAGATCCGTACTCATAAGCGCGTACTGGACATCGTCCAGCCAACGGATAAAACCGTTGATGCACTTATGAAGCTTGATCTGGCGGCCGGTGTGGAAGTACAGATCAGCCTCGGCTAAGACTTGGGTCTTAGTCGTGTAACGCTCTGAAATGGGCGGCCATAGCGGGTGAAAGCCCCGTACACTCATGAGGTTTACAACATGACTATTGGTGTAGTCGGTCGTAAATGCGGTATGACCCGTATTTTCACCGAAGAAGGTGTCTCCATTCCGGTCACGGTCATTGAGATCGAACCGAATCGCGTCACCCAGTTCAAAACTGAAGAGACCGATGGCTATCGTGCAGTGCAAGTCACTGTCGGCGAGCGTCGTGCTTCGCGTGTGACTGCTGCTCAAGCAGGTCACTTCGCTAAAGCAAACGTTGCAGCTGGTCGCACTGTTATGGAGTTCCGTCTCGAAGACGGCGACTACCAGGCTGGCGATCTGATCAACGCTGAAATCTTCGCTGCTGGTCAACTGGTTGATGTAACCGGTCAGTCCAAAGGTAAAGGCTTCCAGGGTACGATCAAGCGTTGGAATTTCCGTGGCCAAGACAACACTCACGGTAACTCCGTTTCCCACCGCGTCCCGGGCTCTATTGGCCAGTGCCAGACTCCTGGTCGTGTATTCAAGGGCAAAAAAATGTCCGGTCATATGGGCGCTGAGCGCGTGACCGTGCAGTCCCTCGAAGTAGTGCGCGTCGACGCTGAACGCAATCTGTTGTTGGTCAAGGGTGCTGTTCCTGGCGCTACTGGCGGCAACCTGGTTGTACGTCCAGCGGCCAAGGCTCGCGGTTAAGGGGAAGCTGACATGCAATTAAATGTAAATGACGCTCAAGCGATCGAAGTTTCCGAACTGACATTTGGCGGCGAATTCAACGAGACGCTGGTTCACCAAGCAGTCGTGGCCTACATGGCCGGCGGCCGTCAAGGTAGCAAGCAGCAAAAGACCCGTTCCGACGTACGTGGTGGCGGTAAGCGCCCTTGGCGTCAGAAAGGCACTGGCCGTGCTCGTGCCGGTACTATCCGTAGCCCAATCTGGCGTGGCGGCGGTACCACTTTCGCAGCTCGTCCACAGGATCACTCTCAGAAGCTCAACAAGAAGATGTATCGCGCAGCACTGCGCTCCATCCTTGCTGAACTCGTGCGTACTGATCGTCTGGTCGTGGTTCAAGACTTCGCTGTTGAAAGTCCAAAGACCAAAGATCTGCTGGGCAAACTGAACAACATGAGCCTGACCGATGTTTTGATCGTGTCTGAAGCTGTTGATCAGAACCTGTACCTGGCTGCTCGTAACCTGCCACACGTTGATGTACGTGACGTGCAAGGTTCCGATCCAGTTAGTCTGATCGCATACGACAAGGTGTTGATCACCGTGTCGGCCGTGAAGAAATTCGAGGAGCTGCTGGGATGAACCAGGAACGCGTATTTAAAGTTCTGCTTGGCCCGCACGTTTCCGAAAAGGCTACGGTTCTGGCTGACAAGA
The DNA here is from genome assembly GCF_900583165.1 of Pseudomonas viridiflava. Classification (GTDB taxonomy): domain Bacteria; phylum Pseudomonadota; class Gammaproteobacteria; order Pseudomonadales; family Pseudomonadaceae; genus Aquipseudomonas. The sequence continues at coordinate 21,361 of NZ_UTKY01000016.1, forward strand.
AAGGCCAGTTCGTTTTCAAGGTTGCAACTGACGCAACCAAGCTGGAAATCAAGAAGGCCGTCGAAAGCCTGTTCAGCGTGAAAGTAGAGCGTGTTACTACCCTGAATGTTCTGGGTAAGAGCAAGCGCACTGCTCGCGGTCTGGGCAAGCGTAATGACTGGAAGAAGGCAGTTATCTCCCTTCAGCCAGGCCAAGATCTCGATTTCAGCAGCAGTGCTGAGTAAGGAAGGGGTGCATCATGGCAATCGTTAAATGCAAACCGACTTCCCCTGGCCGCCGTTTTGTGGTCAAGGTGGTCAACCAGGAGCTGCATAAAGGCGCTCCTCACGCACCGCTGCTCGAGAAAAAATCGAAGTCTGGTGGTCGTAACAACAATGGTCGCATTACCACTCGTCACATCGGTGGTGGCCATAAGCAGCATTATCGTCTGGTCGACTTCCGTCGCAACGACAAAGATGGCATCTCTGCCACTGTCGAGCGTATCGAATACGATCCAAACCGTACTGCTCACATCGCTCTGCTGCTGTACGCAGATGGCGAGCGTCGCTACATCATCGCCCCTAAAGGCGTGAGCGCTGGCGACCAGCTGATCGCAGGTGCTCTGGCACCGATCAAGCCGGGCAACGCTCTGCAACTGCGTAACATTCCAGTTGGTAGCACCGTACACGGCATCGAATTGAAGCCAGGTAAAGGCGCGCAAATCGCTCGTTCCGCTGGTGCTTCGGCTCAGCTGATCGCTCGTGAAGGTGTCTACGTGACCCTGCGTCTGCGTTCTGGTGAGATGCGTAAAGTGCTGGCTGAATGCCGCGCGACCCTGGGTGAAGTCTCGAACTCCGAGCACAGCCTGCGTTCGCTGGGTAAAGCTGGTGCCAAACGCTGGCGTGGCGTTCGCCCAACCGTTCGTGGTGTTGCCATGAACCCGGTTGACCACCCACACGGTGGTGGTGAAGGTCGTACCTCTGGTGGTCGTCATCCGGTATCGCCATGGGGCTTCCCGACTAAGGGCGCGAAGACTCGTGGTAATAAGCGTACCGACAAAATGATCGTCCGTCGTCGCAAGTAAATAGAGGGATACGACAGTGCCACGTTCTCTGAAAAAAGGTCCTTTTATTGATCTTCACCTACTGAAGAAGATCGAAGTGGCGGCGGAAAAGAACGATCGCAAACCAGTTAAGACCTGGTCGCGTCGTTCGATGATCCTGCCACAAATGGTCGGTCTGACCATCGCAGTACACAACGGTCGTCAACACGTCCCAGTTCTCGTTAACGAAGACATGGTCGGCCACAAACTAGGCGAGTTTGCCGGTACCCGCACTTATCGTGGGCACGTGGCAGACAAGAAAGCCAAGCGTTAAGGGGTTAGGAAATGGAAGTAGCCGCTAAGTTGTCGGGCGCTCGAATCTCCGCCCAGAAAGCCCGCTTGGTCGCCGACCAGATCCGCGGGAAGAAGGTGGGCGAAGCGCTCAACCTGTTGGCTTTCAGCAGTAAGAAAGCCGCCGAGATCATGAAGAAAGTGCTGGAGTCGGCCGTAGCCAACGCCGAGCATAACGAAGGCGCAGACGTTGATGACCTGAAGGTCAGCACCGTTTTCGTCAACGAAGGGCGTTCGCTGAAGCGCATCATGCCGCGTGCCAAAGGCCGTGCTGATCGCATCGTCAAGCGGTCTTGCCATATCACTGTCAAGGTTGCTGACAAGTAACGGAGTCGAAGAGATGGGTCAGAAAGTACATCCCATTGGCATTCGCCTGGGAATCGTCAAGGAGCACACCTCCGTCTGGTACGCAGACGGTCGGACTTATGCGGACTATTTGTTCGCTGATCTGAAGGTGCGTGAGTATCTCCAAGACAAACTAAAAAGCGCGTCCGTAAGCCGTATCGATATCCATCGTCCGGCACAAACTGCACGTATCACCATCCACACCGCTCGTCCAGGTATCGTTATCGGGAAGAAAGGTGAAGATGTTGAGAAACTGCGTCAGGACCTGACCAAGCAAATGGGTGTGCCTGTGCACATCAATATCGAAGAGATCCGCAAGCCGGAGCTCGACGGTATGCTGGTTGCGCAGAGCGTAGCTCAGCAGCTGGAGCGTCGCGTAATGTTCCGTCGTGCTATGAAGCGCGCCGTACAGAACGCTATGCGCATTGGTGCCAAAGGCATCAAAATCCAAGTGAGCGGTCGTCTCGGCGGTGCTGAAATCGCACGTACTGAATGGTATCGCGAAGGTCGTGTGCCACTGCACACCCTGCGTGCCGACATCGACTATGCCAACTACGAAGCTCACACCACTTACGGTGTGATCGGTGTAAAGGTTTGGATCTTCAAAGGCGAAGTAATTGGTGGTCGCCAAGAAGAACTGAAACCACAAGCACCAGCGCCTCGTAAAAAAGCTGCTAAGTAAGGGGTACGCCAAATGTTGCAACCTAAGCGTACGAAGTTCCGCAAGCAGATGACAGGCCACAACCGTGGTCTGGCTCAGCGCGGTAGCAAAGTCAGCTTCGGCGAGTTCGCGCTGAAGTCTGTAGCTCGTGGTCGTCTCACCGCTCGTCAGATCGAGTCAGCGCGTCGTGCTCTGACCCGTCACGTAAAACGTGGCGGCAAGATCTGGATCCGTGTATTCCCGGACAAGCCGATCTCCAAGAAGCCTCTCGAAGTGCGGATGGGTAAAGGTAAGGGTAACGTGGAATACTGGGTAGCCCAGATTCAGCCAGGCAAAGTCCTGTATGAAATCGAGGGTGTTTCTGAAGAGCTGGCGCGTGAGGCTTTCGCCCTGGCTGCTGCAAAGCTGCCGCTCGCCACCTCCTTTGTTAAACGGACGGTGATGTGATGAAAGCGAATGAACTTCGTGAAAAATCCGCACAGCAGCTGAACGAGCAACTGCTCGGCTTGCTGCGCGACCAGTTCAATCTGCGTATGCAGAAAGCAACTGGCCAGTTGGGGCAGTCGCATCTGCTCTCGCAAGTTAAGCGTGACATCGCTCGCGTGAAGACTGTGCTCAACCAGCAGGCAGGTAAGTGATCATGGCTGAAGCCGAAAAGACTGTCCGTACGCTGACTGGCCGTGTTGTCAGCGACAAGATGGACAAAACCATCACCGTTTTGATCGAGCGTCGCGTTAAGCACCCGATCTACGGTAAATATGTTAAGCGTTCGACTAAGCTGCACGCGCACGACGAAACCAATCAGTGCCACATCGGCGACAAAGTCACTATTCGTGAAACTCGTCCGCTGGCCAAGACCAAGTCTTGGGCACTGGTTGATGTTCTCGAACGCGCTGTGGAAGTCTAAGGACTAGGGGTCGGAGAAATTATATGATTCAGACTCAATCCATGCTCGATGTGGCCGATAACAGCGGCGCTCGCCGTGTTATGTGCATCAAGGTGCTGGGTGGCTCCCATCGTCGTTACGCTGGTATCGGTGACATCATCAAAGTTACCGTGAAGGAAGCAATTCCTCGCGGTAAAGTGAAAAAAGGCCAAGTGATGACTGCTGTTGTAGTCCGCACTCGTCACGGCGTACGTCGTGCTGATGGCTCCATTATCCGCTTTGATGGCAACGCTGCTGTTCTTCTGAACAACAAGCAAGAGCCGATCGGCACCCGTATCTTTGGGCCAGTGACCCGTGAACTTCGTACTGAGAAGTTCATGAAGATCGTCTCGCTCGCCCCAGAAGTGCTGTAAGGAGATCCGACATGCAAAAGATTCGTCGTGACGACGAGATCATCGTGATCGCCGGCAAAGACAAAGGTAAGCGCGGTAAGGTGCTTAAGGTTCTCGCTAATAACCGTCTGGTTATCGGTGGTCTGAACCTAGTTAAGCGTCATACCAAGCCTAACCCGATGTCGGGCGTGCAGGGCGGTATCGTCGAGAAAGAAGCTCCGCTGGATGCTTCTAACGTCGCCATCTTCAACGGCGAAACCAACAAGGCTGACCGCGTTGGTTTCAAAGTAGAAGACGGTAAGAAAATTCGTGTCTTCAAGTCGACCCAAAAAGCGGTTGATGCTTGAACACTGCTAGGTAGATTAGACCATGGCACGACTACAAGAGATTTACCGGAAGGAAATCGCCCCTAAGCTTAAGGAAGAACTTAAGCTTGGGAACGTGATGGAAGTTCCGCGCGTTACCAAAATCACCCTGAACATGGGTCTGGGCGAAGCGATCGGCGACAAAAAAGTCATCGAGCACGCTGTTGCTGACCTGGAAAAGATCACCGGCCAGAAAGTCGTTGTGACCTACGCTCGTAAATCCATCGCTGGCTTTAAAGTCCGTGAAGGTTGGCCGATCGGCGTCAAAGTGACTCTGCGCCGTGAGCGTATGTACGAATTCCTGGATCGTCTGCTGTCGATCTCCCTGCCTCGGGTTCGCGACTTCCGCGGCCTGAATGCCAAGTCCTTCGATGGTCGTGGTAACTACAGCATGGGCGTGAAAGAGCAGATCATCTTCCCGGAAATCGACTACGACAAGATCGATGCTCTCCGCGGTCTGGACATCACCCTGACCACCACTGCCAAGAACGATGATGAAGGTCGCGCCCTGTTGCGTGCTTTCAAATTCCCGTTCCGCAACTGATTGGAGTAGGACCATGGCCAAGATGAGCATGAAAAACCGCGAGCTGAAGCGTCAGCTCACGGTTGCCAAGTACGCCAAGAAGCGTGCAGCACTGAAAGCAATCATCGTTGATCTGAACGCAAGTCCAGAAGCGCGTTGGGAAGCTACAGTAGCTCTGCAGAAGCAGCCACGTGATGCAAGCGCTTCGCGCATGCGTAACCGCTGCCGCCTGACCGGTCGTCCACACGGCGTTTACCGCAAGTTCGGCCTCGGCCGTAACAAATTGCGTGAAGCGGCAATGCGTGGTGACGTACCGGGTCTGGTTAAAGCCAGCTGGTAAGTACTTTCAACGTCCGGGTGGTCGTAATCGCAAGATAACGACCGCCGGTGACCTTGAATCTGGAACAAGCCCCTTTTGGGGCTTGTTTCATTTCCGGAGTGTGTCTAAAATACGCGGCTCGCCTGAGCCCGTGTTTTTTACCCGGAGATTCTCGGCGACAATATGTAGCCGCAAGGCTAATTTTTTTGTATTAGGAGCGTCTAGCCCATGAGTATGCAGGACCCGTTAGCGGACATGCTAACTCGTATCCGTAATGCCCAGATGGCTGAAAAGTCCGTCGTAAGCATGCCATCTTCCAAGTTGAAGGTAGCTGTTGCCAAAGTCCTGAAAGACGAAGGCTACATTGCGGGTTATCAGATCAGCAGCGAAATCAAACCACTGCTGTCCATCGAGCTGAAGTACTTCGAAGGCCGTTCGGTCATCGAGGAAGTGAAGCGCGTTAGCCGTCCAGGCCTGCGTCAGTACAAGTCCGCTGAAGATCTGCCGAAAGTTCGTGGCGGTCTTGGCGTGTCTATCGTCTCCACCAACAAAGGTGTGATGACGGATCGTGCTGCGCGCGCTGCCGGTGTCGGCGGCGAAGTTCTTTGCACTGTGTTCTAAGGGGGGATAAGCATGTCTCGCGTCGCTAAGAACCCCGTTAAGCTGCCAGCCGGTGTCGAAGTCAAATTCGCAGGCCAACAGCTTTCGGTGAAGGGTGCCAAGGGTACTCTTGAACTGAACATCCATTCGTCCGTTGAGATCGTTGAAGAAGCTGGTGAGCTGCGTTTCGCTGCTCGCAATGGCGATCAACAAACTCGCGCAATGGCCGGTACCACGCGTGCGTTGGTAAACAACATGGTCCAAGGCGTAAGCCAAGGCTTCGAGCGTAAGCTCCAGCTGGTCGGTGTTGGTTACAAAGCGCAAGCAAAAGGCACGGTTTTGAACCTGGCCCTTGGCTTCTCGCACCCAGTGGATTACGAACTGCCGGAAGGCATCACCGCTGAGACTCCTAGCCAGACCGATATCCTGATCAAGGGCATCGACAAGCAGCTGGTAGGTCAAGTGGCTGCTGAGATCCGCGACTTCCGTCCACCAGAGCCGTACAAAGGCAAAGGTGTGCGCTACGCGGACGAAGTCGTCCGTCGTAAAGAAGCCAAGAAGAAGTAGGGCATAGCAAATGACCGACAAAAAAGTTACTCGACTGCGTCGCGCTCGCAAAGCACGCCTGAAAATGCACGAACTCGAAGTCGTGCGTCTCTGCGTGTTCCGCTCGTCGCAGCACATCTACGCCCAGGTCATCTCGGCCGACGGCAACCAAGTCCTGGCAAGCGCCTCGACTTTGGATAAAGAACTGCGTGATGGTGCCACTGGCAACATCGACGCGGCCACTAAGGTTGGCCAGCTGGTCGCTACGCGTGCTAAGGCCGCTGGCGTCTCGCAAGTGGCTTTCGACCGCTCTGGCTTCAAGTACCACGGTCGCGTGAAAGCGCTGGCTGATGCTGCTCGTGAAGCTGGGCTGGAGTTCTAAGTTATGTCAAATAACGACCAAAAGCGCGACGAAGGCTACATTGAGAAGCTGGTTCAAGTTAACCGCGTAGCCAAAACCGTTAAAGGCGGCCGTATCTTCACTTTCACCGCGTTGACCGTGGTTGGTGATGGTAAAGGCCGTGTTGGCTTCGGCCGTGGCAAGTCGCGTGAAGTGCCTGCTGCGATCCAGAAGGCAATGGAAGCTGCTCGTCGCAACATGATCCAAGTTGATCTGAACGGCACCACGCTGCAGTACGCAATGAAGTCCGCCCATGGCGCTTCGAAGGTGTACATGCAGCCTGCTTCTGAAGGTACCGGTATCATCGCTGGCGGCGCTATGCGTGCTGTCCTCGAAGTTGCTGGCGTTCAGAACGTTCTGGCCAAGTGCTACGGCTCGACTAACCCGGTAAACGTGGTTCACGCCACTTTCAAGGGTCTGAAAGCTATGCAATCTCCTGAGTCCATCGCTGCTAAGCGTGGTCTGACTGTCAAGGAGATCTTCTGATCATGGCTACCGTTAAAGTAACGCTGATCAAAAGCATGACCGGCCGCATCCCTAACCACAAACTGTGTGTTAAAGGTTTGGGTCTGCGTCGCATCGGTCACACTGTAGAAGTCCAGGATACTCCCGAGAATCGCGGGATGATCAACAAGGCTTACTACATGCTGCGTGTAGAGGGTTAATCGATGAAACTCAATGATCTGAGTCCAGCGCCGGGTTCCCGTCGCGAAAAGCATCGTCCGGGCCGTGGTATCGGTAGCGGTTTGGGTAAGACTGGTGGCCGTGGCCACAAAGGTCAAACCTCCCGCTCCGGTGGCACCATCGCTCCAGGCTTTGAAGGCGGTCAACAGCCGCTGCATCGTCGCCTGCCTAAGTTCGGTTTCGTTTCCCTGAAAGCCATGGATCGCGCAGAAGTGCGTCTGTCCGAGCTGGCTAAAGTGGAAGGCGACATCGTTACTGTGCAGACCCTGAAAGATGCCAACGTGATCAACGTCAACGTACAGCGTGTGAAAATCATGCTGTCCGGTGAAGTGACTCGCGCTGTCACTATCGGCAAGGGAATCGGCGCCACCAAAGGTGCGCGTTCGGCTATCGAAGCAGCTGGCGGCAAGTTCGAGGAATAAATGGCTAAGCAAGGTGCTCTCTCAGCGCTCGGCAAAGGCGGTATGTCTGAACTTTGGGCTCGTCTGCGTTTTCTGTTCCTGGCGATTATCGTCTACCGAATAGGCGCACACATCCCGGTTCCAGGTATCAACCCGGACCGACTCGCAGACCTGTTTCGACAGAATGAGGGGACCATTCTTAGCTTGTTCAACATGTTTTCCGGCGGCGCGCTGGAACGGATGAGCATCTTTGCATTGGGGATCATGCCGTACATTTCGGCATCGATCATCATGCAGCTTATGACCGCCGTTAGCCCGCAGCTGGAGCAGTTGAAGAAGGAAGGTGAAGCTGGTCGTCGCAAGATTAGCCAGTACACCCGCTACGGCACTGTCGTCCTCGCCCTGGTCCAAGCTATCGGCATGTCCGTTGGCCTGGCAGGGCAGGGCGTTGCGTTCACTGGTGACTTTGGCTTCCATTTCGTCGCGGTATCCACATTTGTGGCTGGTGCGATGTTCATGATGTGGCTGGGTGAGCAGATTACTGAGCGTGGTGTTGGTAACGGTATCTCGATGTTGATTTTCGCAGGTATCGTCGCCGGTCTTCCGAGGGCAATTGGGCAGTCTTTCGAGTCTGCGCGTCAGGGTGATATCAATATTTTCGCCTTGGTTGCCATCGGTTTGCTGGCAGTAGCGATTATCGGTTTTGTGGTGTTCATTGAGCGTGGTCAGCGTCGTATTGCTGTTCACTACGCCAAGCGTCAGCAGGGCCGCAAGGTCTTCGCTGCGCAGACCAGCCACTTGCCGCTGAAAGTGAATATGGCCGGCGTTATTCCGGCAATCTTCGCGAGCAGCATTTTGCTGTTTCCGGCTTCGTTGGGTACCTGGTTTGGTCAGTCCGAAAATATGGGCTGGCTGCAGGACCTCTCTCAGTCGATCGCTCCTGGTCAGCCGTTGAATATTCTGCTGTTTAGTGCAGGGATTATTTTCTTCTGCTTCTTCTATACGGCGTTGATGTTCAATCCGAAAGACGTAGCGGAAAACCTGAAGAAGTCCGGTGCCTTTATTCCGGGTATCCGTCCAGGTGAGCAGTCTGCGCGCTACATTGATGGCGTTCTGACTCGTTTGACCCTGTTCGGTGCTCTATATATGACGGCCGTGTGCTTGCTGCCCCAGTTCCTGGTGGTTGCAGCAAACGTTCCGTTCTACCTTGGCGGGACCTCGTTGCTGATCGTCGTCGTGGTTGTGATGGACTTCATGTCCCAAGTACAATCGCACCTCGTTTCGCACCAGTACGAATCCCTGATGAAGAAAGCCAACCTGAAGGGCTACGGCAGCGGCATGTTGCGCTGAGTACCCATAAGGTTCGAGGAGTTGGTGATGAAAGTTCGTGCATCGGTGAAAAAGCTGTGCCGCAACTGCAAGATTATTCGCCGCGAAGGTGTTGTTCGAGTAATTTGCAGCGCGGAACCGCGTCACAAACAGCGCCAAGGCTGAGTGTGATCCGCTTGAAGCCCGGCAGCTAGTGCGCTGCCGGGTTGATTATTTGTTATTACAGCGATATTATCTCGCGCCCTATTTCTTGGCTTCCGGGGCGTAGGTAGCTGTCAATTGGAGTCCCACTGAATGGCCCGTATTGCAGGCGTTAACATTCCAGATAACAAGCACACTGTTATCTCGCTGACCTACATCTATGGTGTTGGTCGCACTACTGCGCAGAAAATTTGCGCAGTTGCTGGGGTAAACCCAGCCGCTAAGATCAAGGATCTGAGCGACGAGCAGATTGAACAGCTGCGTGGCGAAGTGGCGAAGTTCACCACTGAAGGTGACCTGCGTCGCGAAATCAACATGAAAATCAAGCGTTTGATGGACCTCGGTTGCTATCGCGGTCTGCGTCATCGTCGTGGTCTTCCAGTACGCGGTCAGCGTACCAAGACTAACGCGCGTACCCGTAAAGGTCCGCGTAAGCCGATCCGCAAGTAATCGCCCCAGCGAATCGACAGGAAAATTATCATGGCAAAACCTGCTGCTCGTCCTCGTAAAAAAGTTAAAAAGACAGTGGTTGATGGCATCGCCCACATCCATGCTTCTTTTAACAACACAATCGTGACCATCACCGACCGTCAAGGTAACGCGCTGTCTTGGGCTACCTCTGGTGGTTCGGGTTTCCGCGGTTCCCGCAAGTCCACCCCGTTTGCTGCTCAAGTAGCTGCTGAACGTGCTGGTCAAGCTGCGCTGGAATATGGCCTGAAAAACCTCGACGTTAACGTCAAAGGTCCAGGTCCAGGTCGTGAGTCTGCTGTCCGTGCTTTGAACGGCTGTGGCTATAAGATCGCCAGCATCACCGACGTGACGCCAATCCCGCACAACGGGTGCCGTCCGCCGAAGAAGCGCCGCGTGTAATCCAGGAGATTGTAAAGAATGGCTCGTTACATTGGTCCAAAATGCAAACTCGCTCGTCGCGAAGGCACCGATCTCTTCCTGAAGAGCGGCGTGCGCGCGATCGAATCGAAGTGCAACATTGAAGCAGCACCTGGTATCCACGGCCAACGCCGCGGTCGCCAGTCCGATTACGGCACCCAACTGCGTGAAAAGCAGAAGGTCCGTCGTATCTACGGCGTTCTCGAGCGTCAGTTCAGCGGCTACTACAAAGAAGCTGCTGGCAAAAAAGGTGCAACCGGTGAAAACCTGCTGCAACTGCTCGAATGCCGTCTGGACAACGTTGTATACCGTATGGGCTTTGGTTCGACTCGTGCCGAATCCCGTCAGCTGGTATCGCACAAATCCGTTAGCGTAAACGGCCAAACCGTTAACGTCCCGTCTTACCAGGTTCGTGCTGGTGACGTGGTCGCGATTCGCGAGAAAGCAAAAAACCAACTTCGCATTGTCCAAGCTCTCGATCTGTGTGCCCAACGTGGCCGCGTAGAATGGGTAGAAGTAGACACTGAGAAGAAGTCGGGCGTTTTCAAGAACGTTCCTGCTCGCAGTGATCTGTCCGCCGACATCAACGAAAGCCTGATTGTCGAGCTCTACTCCAAGTAAGGGCTAGAAAATAGGTGCATCCATGCAGATTTCGGTAAATGAGTTCCTGACACCCCGCCACATTGATGTGCAGGTTGTCAGTCCAACCCGCGCCAAGATCACTCTCGAGCCTCTCGAGCGTGGTTTTGGCCACACCCTGGGCAACGCGCTGCGCCGCATCCTGTTGTCCTCAATGCCCGGCTGTGCAGTAGTCGAGGCCGAGATTGACGGTGTGCTCCACGAGTACAGCGCCATCGAAGGTGTACAGGAAGACGTAATTGAAATCCTGTTGAACCTTAAAGGTCTGGCTATCAAGCTGCACGGCCGTGACGAAGTTACGCTGACCTTGTCGAAGAAGGGTTCGGGGGTGGTTACCGCTGCCGATATTCAGCTGGATCATGATGTCGAGATCGTTAACCCCGATCACGTAATCGCTAACCTGGCGTCTAACGGCGCCCTGAACATGAAGCTCACCGTAGCTCGTGGTCGTGGTTATGAACCGGCCGACTCGCGTCAGAGCGATGAAGACGAAAGCCGCAGCATTGGTCGCTTGCAGCTTGACTCTTCGTTCAGCCCGGTTCGCCGTATCGCATACGTGGTGGAAAACGCCCGTGTCGAGCAGCGTACTAACCTGGACAAGCTGGTTATTGATCTGGAAACCAACGGTACTCTGGATCCTGAAGAGGCTATCCGCCGCGCTGCAACCATTCTGCAACAGCAGTTGGCTGCGTTCGTCGACCTCAAAGGTGACAGCGAACCAGTGGTAATCGAGCAGGAAGACGAGATCGATCCGATCCTGCTTCGCCCGGTTGACGATCTGGAACTGACTGTACGTTCGGCTAACTGCCTTAAGGCGGAAAACATTTACTACATCGGCGACCTGATTCAGCGTACCGAAGTAGAACTGTTGAAGACTCCGAACCTGGGCAAGAAATCCTTGACTGAAATCAAGGACGTTCTGGCCTCCCGCGGTCTGTCCCTCGGCATGCGCCTCGACAACTGGCCGCCTGCAAGTCTTAAGAAGGACGACAAGGCGACTGCCTGATCGTCGTAATCACCGAACGTGAGTTTGGTAAGGAATGAACCATGCGTCATCGTAAAAGTGGTCGTCACCTGAGCCGTACCAGCTCGCACCGCAAGGCCATGTTTCAAAACATGGCGGTGTCGCTGTTCGAGCACGAGCTGATCAAAACTACACTGCCGAAAGCTAAAGAACTGCGTCGCGTTGCTGAGCCGCTGATCACTTTGGCCAAGACAGACAGCCTGGCTAACCGCCGTCTGGCTTTCGACCGTACTCGTTCGAAAGCTATCGTTGGTAAGCTCTTCAACGACCTGGGCAAGCGTTACGCTACCCGTGAGGGTGGCTACCTGCGCATCCTCAAGTGCGGCTTCCGCGCTGGCGACAACGCGCCTATGGCGTACGTCGAGTTGGTTGATCGTGCTACTGCCGGCGAAGCTGTAAGCGCCGAGTAAGACGTCAGTCTGTAACGAAGAACCGGGCCTAGTGCCCGGTTTTTTGTGCGCGTAATAAAAGCGCGATTTGTACAAGCTTCCCCAGGTTGTGCTCGGCACTATGGCGATTGGAGTTATTGGTAGTAATTTTCTATTGATGTTCTCAATTTAATGAATTTGTGAGCGTCATGTTGATGATCGATACTCTCCACCAAGCCGATTAGCCGGTAGTTCCAAGTCCGACCTGAGGAAGATTGAGCATGAGCCAGAATAAAATCCTTACCACCGCCAGCGGTGCGCCCGTTGCGGATAACCAGAATTCCCGTTCCGCAGGTCCCCGTGGCCCCTTGCTCCTCGACGATTTTCACCTGATCGAGAAGCTTGCTCACTTCAACCGCGAAAACATCCCTGAGCGTCGTGTTCACGCCAAGGGTTCAGGTGCTTACGGCACGTTCACGGTCACCCAAGACATCACTCAATACACCAGCGCCAAGCTGTTCGAGTCGGTGGGCAAGCAAACCCCGACGTTTCTGCGCTTCTCTACAGTAGGCGGTGAGCGTGGTTCGGCGGACACTGAACGCGACCCGCGCGGTTTTGCCCTAAAGTTTTATACCGAAGAAGGCAACTGGGACATCGTGGGTAACAACACGCCGGTGTTCTTCATTCGCGATCCATTGAAGTTCCCGGACTTCATCCACACCCAAAAGCGTCTCCCGCAAAGCAACCTGAAAAGTGCGCAAATGATGTGGGACTTCTGGTCGCATTCTCCAGAGGCCCTGCACCAGGTCACCATTCTGTTCTCGGACCGTGGCATCCCTGACGGCTATCGTCATATGCACGGTTTTGGCAGCCACACATATAGTCTGATCAACGCTAGCGGCGAGCGTCACTGGGTCAAGTGGCATTACAAGACCAAGCAAGGCATCAAAAACCTGGCGCCGGCTGAGGCCGCACGCTTGGCAGGTACCGACCCGGATTACGCTCAGCGCGATTTGTTCGGTGCGATTGAACGCGGTGATTTCCCGAAATGGCGTGTCTGCATCCAGATCATGACTGAGGCCCAGGCTAACGCTCATTACGAGAACCCTTTCGATGTGACCAAAACTTGGTCGCAGAAGGAATTTCCGTTGATCGAGGTCGGCGAGCTGGAGCTGAACCGCAACCCACTGAACTACTTTGCTGAAGTTGAGCAAGCTGCGTTCGGCCCAAGCAATATGGTTCCAGGCGTTGGCCTCTCACCGGACCGCATGCTGCAAGGTCGTGTATTCGCCTACGCAGACGCCCATCGGTACCGCGTTGGCACCAACCATCAGCAATTGCCGGTGAATGCCCCGCGCAACCCGGTCAATAGCTACCAGCGTGATGGTTCGATGGCCTTCGGCAGCAACGGTGGTGCCGCGCCTAACTACGAGCCAAATAGCTACGCGGATGCACCTAAGCAAGCCCCGCAGTACGGCGAGCCTGCCTTGGCCCTAAGCGGTGCGGCTGATCGTTACGATCATCGTGAGGACACTGACTATTACAGCCATGCCGGTGCGCTGTTCCGCCTGATGAATGATGAGCAGAAAGCCTTGCTCACCAACAACATCGCCGGAGCAATGAGCGGAGTTTCCAGTGATGTAGTACAGCGACAATTGCAACATTTCTACAAGGCCGATCCGGCTTATGGAGAAGCAATCGCAAAGGCACTGGGTGTATCGCTTAACTGACTCTAAACGATAAGCAGAACCGCCCTCATTTGGGCGGTTTTTGCGTTATTTAAGCCACTTTTCTCCGGAAATGTTCACTTTTCTGCCGTTGATCCCGTGACCTCCGGGTCATCATGGTTCAAACTACTGACTTTCAAGTAGGGAGATGTAGGGCGATGCAAGGTCACCCCGACGTAATCGATTACCTCAACACGTTGCTGACGGGCGAACTGGCAGCTCGTGACCAATATTTCATCCATTCGCGCATGTACGAAGACTGGGGCTTTACCGAGCTCTACGAACGTATCAACCACGAAATGGAAGAAGAGGCACAGCACGCCGACGCGCTGATGCGCCGTATCTTGATGCTTGAAGGCACGCCGCGTATGCGTCCCGACGACCTGGACACCGGCACTACCGTGCCAGAGATGCTCGCCAGCGACTTGCGCCTGGAATACAAAGTGCGTGCCGCCTTGTGCAAGGGCATCGAGCTCTGTGAGCAGCACAACGACTATGTCACTCGCGAAATCCTACGCGTGCAGTTGAACGACACCGAAGAAGATCACACCTACTGGCTCGAAAAGCAGTTGGGTCTGATCAAGCTGATCGGCCTGGAGAATTACCTGCAATCGCAGTTCTGATTCCCGGCCACAAAAAAGCCCCTGTCACTGCAAAGTGACAGGGGCTTTTCATTGGGCCCTAAAAATCAGGCCCGGTCGCGTTCCAACAATGGTTTCAAGTAGTAGCCGGTATGGGATTGCGGCATCTCGGAGACCTGCTCCGGCGTGCCCACCGCAATGATCTGGCCGCCCTTGGAACCACCCTCCGGCCCTAGGTCTACCAGCCAGTCGGCCGTCTTGATCACATCCAGGTTATGCTCGATCACCACCACCGTGTTGCCGTGGTCGCGCAGTCTATGGAGCACGTCCAGCAACTGTTGGATATCTGCGAAGTGCAGGCCAGTGGTTGGCTCATCGAGGATATACAGGGTCTTGCCGGTATCTCGCTTGGACAGTTCACGGGACAGCTTTACCCGTTGCGCTTCACCGCCGGATAGCGTCGTTGCCGATTGCCCCAGCTTGATATACGACAGGCCCACATCCATCAGTGTTTGCAGTTTGCGCGCCAGCGCCGGAACCGCGTCGAAGAACACCCTAGCCTCCTCGATCGTCATTTCGAGCGTTTCGTGGATGCTCTTGCCCTTGTACTTGATCTCAAGCGTTTCCCGGTTATAGCGTTTGCTCTTGCACACATCACACGGCACGTAGATGTCCGGCAGGAAGTGCATCTCAACCTTGATCAAGCCATCGCCTTGGCACGCTTCGCAACGCCCGCCCTTAACGTTGAACGAGAAACGACCAGGCCCATAGCCCCGCGAGCGGGACTCCGGCACACCGGCAAACAGTTCACGAATTGGCGTGAACAACCCGGTATAAGTTGCAGGGTTCGAGCGCGGCGTGCGACCAATTGGGCTCTGGTCGATGTCGACTACTTTGTCCAGATGCTCCAGGCCCTTGATGCTGTCATGGGCTGCTGCTTCCAGGGTGGTCGCGCCGTTCAACGCAGTGGCACTCAATGGAAACAGCGTGTTGTTGATCAGCGTCGATTTGCCTGAGCCGGAAACACCAGTAACGCAGGTGAGCAGACCCAGGGGAATCTCGAGATCCACATTACGCAAGTTGTTGCCGCGTGCGCCCTTGAGATGCAATGCCAGCTTCTTGTTGCGCGGCGTGCGCTTGGCCGGTACTTCAATCTTGACGCGACCGGACAAGTACTTGCCAGTCAGCGAGTCGGGGTGCGCCATGACTTCGGCCGGAGTCCCCTCAGCCACAATATGCCCGCCATGCACGCCTGCGCCCGGGCCGATATCGACCACGTAATCCGCCAGGCGGATCGCATCTTCATCGTGCTCAACCACAATCACGGTGTTCCCGATGTCCCGCAGGTGTTTTAGCGTGCCCAATAGGCGATCGTTATCCCGCTGGTGCAGACCAATCGACGGCTCATCGAGGATGTACAGCACTCCCACCAAACCCGCACCAATTTGACTGGCCAGGCGAATACGCTGCGCCTCGCCGCCGGAGAGCGTATCCGCACTACGATCCAGCGAGAGGTAATCCAGGCCGACGTTAACCAGGAATTGCAGCCGCTCGCGAATTTCCTTGAGGATCTTGTCGGCAATTTCGCCACGGCGCCCCGTCAGCTTGAGTACACCAAAGTATTCACAGGCATCACCAATCGGCAGGTTGGTCACCGCCGGCAATGTCTTCTCACCGACCCACACATGCCGCGCTTCACGACGCAGGCGAGTGCCTCGGCAATCCGGGCAAGGTTGGGTGCTGAGGAATTTCGCCAACTCTTCGCGCACGCTTGCCGATTCTGTCTCGCGGTAACGGCGCTCCAGGTTCGGCACGATGCCTTCGAACGGGTGGGAGCGTTTGACGATGTCGCCACGGTCGTTCAGGTACTTGAAGTCGACGTTCTGCGAGCCACTGCCGTGCAAGATGACTTTCTGCTGCTCGGCCGGCAATTCGTTAAATGGCACTTCGAGGCTGAACTTATAGTGAGACGCCAACGACCCCAACATCTGGAAATAATAGACGTTACGTCTGTCCCAGCCGCGTATTGCCCCCTCTGCCAACGTCAGGTCGCCATTGACCAGACGCTTGATGTCGAAGAACTGCTTCACGCCCAGACCATCACAAGTCGGACATGCACCAGCCGGGTTGTTGAAGGAAAACAGCTTGGGTTCCAGCTCACTGATGGCGTGCCCGCAGATTGGGCAGGCGAAACGTGCGGAGAAGATGATTTCTTCGCCCGGCTCGTCATCCATCGGCGCCACCAGCGCAATACCGTCGGCCAGCTTCAACGCGGTCTCGAACGACTCCGCCAGACGCTGTTGAAGGTCAGCCCGCACCTTGAAGCGGTCGACCACCACATCAATGGAGTGCTTCTTTTGTTTGTCGAGTTTCGGCGCTTCATCCAGCTCGTAAAGCTTGCCGTTGATGCGCGCACGCACAAAGCCCTGCGCCCGCAGCTCTTCGAAAACAGAAAGATGTTCACCCTTGCGCTCGCGAATCACCGGTGCCAGCAACATCAGCTTGGCGCCTTCCGGCTGGGCCAGTACCAGGTCGACCATCTGGCTGACGGTCTGGGCTTCCAGTGGAATATCGTGATCGGGGCAACGGGGAATACCCACGCGCGCATACAGCAGACGCAGGTAGTCGTAGATTTCGGTGATGGTGCCCACGGTGGAGCGCGGGTTATGGGAAGTCGATTTCTGCTCGATGGAGATCGCCGGCGACAGGCCTTCAATGGTGTCGACGTCGGGTTTTTCCATCATCGACAGGAACTGGCGGGCATAGGCCGACAGCGATTCCACGTAGCGACGCTGGCCTTCGGCATACAGCGTGTCAAACGCCAGGGACGATTTGCCGGAGCCGGACAAGCCGGTGATGACGATCAGCTTGTCCCGAGGCAGGGTCAGGTCGATGTTCTTCAGGTTGTGGGTTCTAGCCCCACGAATCAGGATCTTGTCCAAGATGGCCTCGCACGGCGGGCGTAAATAATGCCGGAGTATACGGCTAAAGACTGGATGAATATACACTGTCAAAGTGCCGGGTGCAGCCTTACATGAAAGCTGCGCGGCAAAGCGCCGCATATACCCTCTCAATCGATGGGACTGGTAGAATCGCCGCCGGTTCACACGAGGTTTTTCCATGCACGATCCCCACAGCGAACGCATGAGTAGCGGCGAGACCCGAGCGGCAAGCGGTCTGGCCCTGGTGTTCGCCTTCCGTATGCTTGGCATGTTCATGGTGTTGCCCGTGCTGGCGACCTATGGAATGGATCTCGCAGGCGCAACCCCCGCACTGATCGGCCTGGCCATTGGTGCCTATGGCTTGACCCAGGCACTGTTCCAGATTCCGTTTGGGATCATCTCTGATCGCATTGGCCGCCGTCCGGTGATTTACCTGGGGTTGATCGTGTTTGCCCTGGGCAGTGTGCTGGCAGCCCAATCGGATTCAATTTGGGGTGTAATTGCTGGCCGTGTACTACAGGGCGCCGGGGCGATTTCCGCCGCCGTGATGGCGCTGCTGTCAGACCTGACCCGCGAGCAGCACCGCACCAAGGCCATGGCCATGATCGGCATGACCATCGGCCTGTCGTTTGCCGTGGCCATGGTCGTCGGCCCTTTGCTCACCCGTGCGTTCGGCTTGCACGGCTTGTTCCTGGCCACTGGCGGCATGGCGTTATTCGGTATCGTGATCGTCGCCTTTATGGTTCCGCGTTCTACCGGCACGCTGCAGCACCGCGAATCGGGTGTTGCGCGCAAGGCGTTGTTGCCGACGCTCAAGCATCCCGACTTGTTGCGCCTCGATTTAGGTATCTTCGTATTACACGCAATGCTGATGTGCAGCTTCGTCGCCTTGCCTCTGGCGCTGGTGCAAAAAGCCGGCCTGCCCAAGGAACAGCACTGGTGGGTCTACCTCACCGCGCTGCTGATTTCGTTCTTCGCCATGATCCCGTTCATCATCTATGGCGAGAAAAAACGCAAAATGAAACGAGTTTTGCTGGGCGCCGTCGCGACATTGATGCTCACTGAACTATTCTTCTGGCAGTTCGGCGACAGCCTGCGGGCGCTGGTAATCGGCACGGTGGTGTTCTTCACTGCGTTCAATTTACTGGAGGCCTCGTTGCCTTCGCTGATCAGTAAGGTTTCACCGGCCGGCGGCAAGGGCACGGCGATGGGGGTGTATTCCACCAGCCAGTTCCTGGGTTCTGCCCTCGGCGGCATCATGGGTGGCTGGATGTTCCAGCACGGCGGTTTGTCGGTTGTGTTCCTCGGATGCGCCGGGCTGGCTGCACTTTGGCTGGTCTTTGCTGTTACCATGCGCGAACCTCCCTACGTCACAAGTCTGCGTTTGCCGCTATCGCCTGAGGCGATCCGCGAAAGCGGTCTGGTAGAGCGCCTGAAGGCAGTCGTTGGGGTAACCGATGCAGTCGTGGTTGCTGAAGAAGCGGCCATTTACATCAAATTGGACACCGAATTATTGGATCGCGCGACGCTTGAGCAACTGGTCAACCCAGTGCCGACAGCGCGCCCAGCTTAGGAGAACGTTATGGCCCGTGGGGTTAACAAAGTCATATTGGTCGGTACATGCGGCCAGGATCCCGAAGTTCGCTACTTGCCTAACGGTAACGCCGTGACCAACCTGAGTCTGGCGACCAGCGAACAGTGGACCGACAAGCAAACCGGCCAGAAGGTCGAGAAAACCGAATGGCACCGTGTGTCGATGTTCGGCAAGGTTGCAGAGATCGCCGGTGAGTACCTGCGCAAAGGTTCGCAGGTCTACATCGAAGGCAAGCTGCAAACCCGCGAGTGGGAAAAAGACGGCATCAAGCGTTACACCACCGAAATCGTGGTCGACATGCAAGGCACCATGCAACTGCTGGGCGGCCGTCCACAGGGCGACCAACAGGGCCAGGGCGGCATGTCCAACTCGGCACCGCGTCCACAGCAGTCGCGTCCGCAGCCAAGCCAGCAGTCACAGCGTGAGTCGCGTCCAGCGCCACAGCAGGCCGCTCCGCAACCGGCTCCGGATTTCGACAGCTTTGATGACGATATCCCGTTCTAACGGACGACTTCGCATCAGTATCAATCAAACCCCTGAATCTAACGGTTCAGGGGTTTTTTATTGGGGGTTGGCAGCGATTCGCCAAAAGGCTATCGAATCCAATCATCCACGGAACGCCGCTTGGCTTTCTTGCCTGTCAGCAAAATCGGCTTTCCCCAGTCGAACATTGATGTGGATATCCGATGTTTCTTGCCTTTGAACACCGTGCTCAGCATTGCCCGGATATTTTCCAGCAAGGGAGGTTCAAGGTCAGCTTGAAGGGGGTAGCCCTGGGGGTAGTTTCGCCGTTCGACCCAATACACGATGCGAGAAAAGATGAACAAGGAGAGCATCATCGCGCTCATCGTGAAGGGCAGCGTCAAATACGGCGGGAGGCTTTCGGGTTTGTTCCAGATGACGTCCAGGCCATAGTCCCGTAGCAGCAAGGCGCCGGCTATAAAGAACCCCGGCAACATATTGATGATGAGGAGCAAGCAGACCAGCATCGATAAACGTTCGAGGAACGGTGCCCTGACTTCCTCCGCCGTATGATCAATCGGACTGTCCTGCCCGATGATTCGCCCTATCACCTTGACCTCGGTCATCGCGTTGCCCGTGACGAAGATGGGGACGATCAGGTATTCATCGGGGTTAATGCAGTCAAAGTCGATGCGCAGGGTCGTCGGGCTTGTAATCGTTGCCGCACAGTCGGTCTGGTCTTCGAAGGGCACGGACTTGGCGCTCACCAGGGTGCAATCGTCGCTGACTTGTATCTGGAGTGGCGCCGATGGGGTCATGTCCGATTGCACGACAGGTTGATTGCCTCTATTCCAGATCAGCATGCCGATGACATACACACCTCGGTGCCGATTGCCTTCTTCATCACAGATGCGAAACGGCAGGTCTTCCGGTATCTCAGCCACGATGCCCCGCAGCAACAGGCGCGCTTCCAGACGTTTATGGGGGAGGCTGGGCTTTCGGCCGAACAGGGTCGTGATCAATCGAACAAGCGCAGTTACAGGGGAGAGAAATTCTCCGAGTGTCATAGAGGCGTTCCATCCCTAGGCAAAAACGAGGTATGTCATCTTCAACGTGCTCATGACTATAAACGCTTTGTACCGGGGAGGCTGTTTCTGGGGCAGCGAACCAGGGGCACGGCAACCCTGTTATTTGTTCTCAGGGCTCGCACGCTTTAGGCTGGCGCCAACGTCAACAACAAGGAAAGCCCGCGATGACCTGGTCTGCCAAGCAATACACACTGTTTGAACAACAGCGCACCCGTCCCGTGCGTGATTTGATTGCGGCCATTCCTAACACCAAGGTGCGCAATGCAGTTGATCTGGGATGCGGCCCCGGCAACTCCACCGAAGTGCTGGCCGAACGCTTCCCCGCAGCCCAGGTCACCGGCCTGGACAGCTCCGATGACATGCTGGCTGACGCCCGCAAACGCCTGCCAACGCTGAACTTCGAACTGGCGGATATCGGCGCGTGGGGTCCGGCGCAACCCTTGGATGTGATCCTGGCCAATGCTTCCCTGCAATGGTTGCCAGACCACACCACGCTTTACCCGCACTTGGTCAACCAGCTGACACTAGGCGGTACGCTGGCGGTGCAAACCCCGGATAACCTCGACGAGCCCGCCCACCGTCTTGCGCGCGACGTCGCGGCCGATGGCCCATGGGCCGCAAAAATCGGTGCGGTGAAACACAATGAGCGTCACACCGCGAGTGACTACTACGAACTGCTGAGCAAACACTGCAGCACTGTCGACGTGTGGCGCACCACGTATCTGCACCCACTGGCCAACCACGCCGCCGTGGTGGAGTGGTTCAAGGCATCTGCACTGAGGCCATACCTCGCGCCGTTAGACGATGCTGAAAAAGCCGCCTTCCTACAGGAATATCAGGCACGGATTACCCAGGCTTATCCAGCACTGGCCGATGGCACCGTATTACTGCCATTCCCACGGCTGTTCATTATCGCCGTCCGCTAACCCCACCAAGACAAGTGGCGGTCAAGCCGCCGCTTGCGCCTTCAGATATTCATCTACTGACACCACGCCCGCATACCCAAACGCCAGCGACGCCATATACGCCCCGTGCACCTGAGCCGCCGGAATCACCTGCCCATTAAATTCCAGGTCACGCGTAGCGCATGCGTCATGGATCACCGTGACGGTGTAACCAAGATCGGCCGCTGCTCGCACCACGCCATCGATGCACATATGGCTCATGCTGCCCACCACCACCAGTTCCGTAATGCTGCGTTGTTCCAGTAGGGCCCGCAGATTGGTTTCGCGGAACGCATTGACGAAGTGTTTGAGCACCACGGGCTCATCGCCCTCGTTGAGCACCTTGTTGTGCAAATGCGCACCCTCTGAGCCTGGAGTAAAAAACGGCGCATCGTCGGCGGTGAATTCATGGCGCACATGAATCACAGCATTGCCGGCCTGGCGAAACGCCTGCAGCACCTTGGCGGCGTTATCGGCTGCGGCCTCCACACCGTCAAGTGGCCACTTGCCTTGGGGGAAGTAGTCGTTCTGGATATCGATTAGGATGAGCGCTTGCTTGGCCATGTGGTTTGCCTCGTGATGGGTTGATGGGCCCCAGTATCTTAGCTGGCGGCGGCATCGGGGATTGGCTGCACCGACAATAACAGGGGGGAAACTGACAATGGCGGTCGTTGAGCTGGGCGTGTTGATCTACCAGGGGGCGCAACTGGCTGCCGTGCATGGCCTGACCGACCTGTTTGGCGTGGCCAACCGCATTGCCGCCGAGCATCAGACCCCGCAACTTCCCCTGCTGCGGGTCAGCCATTGGCAGGTCGATGCCCGCGGCCAGCCTGCACGGGTATTTGACAGTCACCCTGGCCCCGAGCAACCAATGATGGCCGTGCTGGTGCCGCCCTCGATTGGCGAATTCACTGAGGAACAAGCGCCGCCTTCGCTGCTTGAATGGCTTCGCCAGCAACACGCCGCAGGTACGGTGCTGGGGGGCGTGTGTATCGGCTCGATCATGCTGGCGCGCAGTGGCCTGTTGGATGGGCGCAGTGCCACCACCCATTGGTCGTCGGCAAAATCCTTCGCTGCCCGTTACCCCGATGTGCGGTTGGAGGCGGATAAACCCATCGTCGATGATGGCGATCTGATTACCACTGCCGGGCTGATGGCCTGGTCTGAACTGGGCCTGCGCCTGGTGGATCGATTGATGGGGCCGAGCATCGCCGCAGACACAGCGCGTTTTCTGGTGATCGAACACAGTGACAGCGCCAGCCAGTGCGGCAGTAACTTCGCGCCGCTCCTCGGGCATGGCGACGGCGCCATTCTCAAGGTTCAGCACTGGTTGCAAGGCAACGGAGCGGTGGAGGTGTCGGTCGCCACGATGGCGCAAGAGGCCGGGCTGGAAGAGCGAACCTTCCTGCGCCGCTTTCGTACGGCCACCGGTTTGAAACCTACCGAATACTGCCAGCACCTGCGCGTGGGCAAGGCCCGGCAAATGCTCGAATTCACCAACGGCACCATTGACCATATCGCCTGGACGGTAGGCTACCAAGACCCTAGTGCCTTCCGCTCGATCTTCAAGAAGATTACGGGCTTGGCACCCAGCGACTACCGCAGCCGCTTTGGTGTTTGAATCGTGCAGAACACGGCCAAATAAAAGCGTCGTCGTGCAGAATAAGACAGGCCAACTGCCATCGCTTTTTTAATAACTGACTGATTTCAAAGTCATCTTTATCCACAGCGCCTTGGCCTGATCCCTGCAACCTTCCCCCTACACTAATGGCCCGATGGCCAAGGGGGACGCATGACCCCAATTCAACGCAAGAAGCTGGTGGTGGCCCACTCCACGCGAGATGGCGCGCCCCTGCACGAGGTCGAAACCAATCGCGCCCTGGCGCGCTGGCTGGCGCAGATCCTCGGGCTCAAGTTTGGCGGCAGCTACGATCCTGACCTCCATGCGGGTCGTGAGCTGTTTTTGCTCCCTACGCAAACCCTGGTAGGCCCCGCCCAAGCCCGTGCACTTCATATCAAAGGCCCTGAAGATCTATGGGGCGGCTATGTCGATCACGATTTCATCGCCACCAAAGCCATTAGTCATGGGCTGCTCAGCTCGCAGGCAAGCGCCCCCGGAGGCTGGTCGCCGCTGTTTTGCGAGCGTGTTCGAAAAGTGGTGTTGAAGGGGCTCAGCGTTTTCGCCCTCGAGGACGCCCGGCCCGCCGCCACTCGTTTGCTCGACAGCGGCCCCGTGCGCCTGAAACCCGTGCACGCCTGCGCCGGGCGCGGCCAGGAAGTTATCCACAACCTCAAAGAACTCGACGCCGTGCTGGCGCGGCCCGATGCGGGAAAACTCTTCAACGAGGGCGTAGTGTTTGAGCAAGACCTGCAGGATGTGATCACCCACAGCGTCGGTCAGAGCTTCATTGGCGATCACGTTATCAGCTACTGCGGCGAGCAATACCTGACGCAGGACGGGCAGGGCGAAGACGTCTACGGCGGCTCCAACCTGCTGGTGGTGCCGGGCTACTACGAGGACCTGCTCAAGCTCGACTTACCCGACGACGTGCGCCTGGCCATCCAGCAAGCCCAAGTCTTCGACACGGCGGCTGATGAAGCTTACCCAGGCTTCTACGCCTCACGGCGCAATTACGACATCGCCCAAGGCCTCGACAGCAAGGGCCAACGCTGCAGCGGCGTGCTCGAACAATCCTGGCGCATGGGCGGGGCCAGCAGCGCGGAGGTCGCGGCGCTGCAAAGTTTTATCAACAACCCAGGCTTGCGCGCGATTCATGTGTCCTCGGTAGAAACCTACGTGGACCAAGCGCTGCCCGCGGATGCCATCGAGGTGTACCGTGGCCCGGCCGAAAACAGCGACTTTCTTCTCAAGTACGTGACGGTTAAATCTTATGACGGCTAGAAGCGAAAGCATTGCGATCGATATCGACGACGAACAAATGAGCGGCACCTTCCTGAGCCCCAAATCCAAAGTCCCCGGTGTGCTGTTTGTGCACGGTTGGGGCGGTAGCCAGGAGCGCGACCTTGAGCGCGCCAAGGGCATTGCCGGTTTGGGATGTGTGTGCCTGACGTTCGACCTGCGCGGCCATGCTGGCACCGGTATTCCGCTGTCACGCGTTACCCGCGAAGACAACTTGCGCGACCTGTTGGCGGCCTACGACCGGCTGCTGTCCCACCCGGCCATCGACACTTCAGCCGTGGCGGTGGTGGGCACCAGTTATGGCGGTTACCTGGCGGCGATTCTTACCACACTGCGCCCGGTGCGTTGGCTGGCACTGCGGGTGCCTGCGCTGTACCGCGACCAGGAGTGGCTCAAGCCCAAGCGTGATTTGGACAAGATCGACTTGATGGATTACCGCAGTACCTTGGTAAACGCCGAGACCAACCGGGCCTTGCATGCCTGCGCGAAATTCACCGGGGATGTATTGATCGTCGAATCGGAAACCGACGATCACGTGCCCCATGCCACGATCATGAGCTACCGCGCGGCGTGCCAGCAGACTCACTCGCTGACCCATCGGATTATCGATGGGGCGGATCATTCACTGAGCGATCCGGTGTCGCAGCAGGCGTATACCTCGATCCTGGTGGACTGGATTACCGAGATGGTGGTGGGGGAGCGGTTGAGCATTATCCAGGCTCAATAATTTGGGTGTTCTTGAAATTGCCATCAGGGGCAAGCCCCCTCCCACATTTGAATGTATTCCACCATGAGAATGCATTCCCCTGTGGGAGGGGGCTTTCCCCCGATAGCGCCAGACCAGTCACCCCAATCTCAAGCCGGCGCCTTCTTGACCCGCAACGCCTTAGCCTTGGCCTCCACCCCCAGGTACATCACCAACGCAATCAGCAACGGCAAAATAAAGTAGATCGCCCGATAAGCAATCAACCCCGCCAGCAAACTGCCCCGCGACGCCTCATGTTGCAGCAACCCGATAAACACCGCCTCCAACACCCCAAGCCCTGCCGGTATATGGGTGATCACCCCAGCGATGGCGCTGATCAGCAACACCCCCAGCACCAACGGATAATCCAACTTGGCCGGCAGCAGGGTGAAAATCACCGCCGCCATCAGCGACCAGTTCAGCGCACCCAACGCCAACTGCAAGCAGGCCATGCGTACCGACGGCAGGTTGATCTCCATGCCGCGAATCGTCCACGCACGTTTTTTCGAAAACTGACAGGCCGCCAAATAACCGAGGCTGAGCAGTACCAACACGGCGCCAATACCCTGCAATGCAACGGTACTGATCTTCCAACCCGGCGGCATGGTTACCAGGCCGCTGCTGAAAATCACCCCGGCCAGTACCATGTAGCCAAACCAATTGGTCGCCAAACTCAGGCCCAGAATCTTTGCGATATTGCCGGTGCTCACCCCCAGCCGTGAGTACAGCCGATAGCGCATGGCGATGCCGCCTACCCACGCGCTCAGGTTGAGATTGAACGCATAGCTGATGATGCCCACCGGCAGGATTTGCTTCCAGGTCAGGTCCTGGCGAATGTAGGTGCGACCGATCAAGTCAAAGCTGGCGTACACCAGAAAA
Organism: Pseudomonas viridiflava; assembly: GCF_900583165.1. Taxonomy (GTDB): domain Bacteria; phylum Pseudomonadota; class Gammaproteobacteria; order Pseudomonadales; family Pseudomonadaceae; genus Aquipseudomonas. The sequence continues at coordinate 47,186 of NZ_UTKY01000016.1, forward strand.
CTGCACAGCGTCACCGCGCCCGCGATGAGCAGGGTGCGCAGTTTAAAGTCCCCCAGGGTTTGGACCACTTCGCTCCAGTCGATACGCCGGGCGAGCAGGGTGAACAACACAATCAGCGCCAGGAAAAACACCACCGTCAGTGGTTTCTTCCAACGTTTGAAACGGCTTTCAGAGGTCATGGACCTGGCCCTCAAATGGCTTCAAACGCGGTTTGTGCGCAGGCAACCAACCGGTCATCGCCGGGAAGTGGCGCATCACATGAAACACCAAAAAGCCGACGGTCAGCCGCCAGAGCCATAACCTTGGCTTGCGGTTCTCCGGCATGGTCTGGCAGTGGTCGTGGGCGAGGACTTGCAAGCGTTCAAAGAGCTGTTGATTGAACGCACGGTCGCGAATCAGCACATTGGCTTCCAGGTTCAACGACAGGCTCAACGGGTCGAGGTTACTCGAACCCACAGTGCTCCATTCGTCATCCACCAGCGCGACTTTGCCATGCAGCGGGCGCTGGCAATATTCGTGGATCACCACGCCATCCTTGAGCAGGTAGTCATAGAGCATGCGCGCCGCCAGCTTGGCCAGCAGCACGTCCGGCTGGCCCTGCATGATCAATTGCACGTGCACGCCACGGCGTGCGGCGTTGCGGATTTCCCGCAGAAGACGATAGCCAGGGAAAAAGTACGCGTTGGCGATCACCGCACGCTTCTGCGCTTTGCTCAAGGCGTGGATATACGCCTCCTCGATGTCATCGCGGTGTTGCACGTTATCGCGATAGATCAAGCGCACCAGCCCGTCGCCGTTATCGGTCGGCCACGCTGAAGGCCGTTGCTGGCGCCGACGCCAACCACGCCGCGTGCGCACCTGACGACCGCTTTGAGCCAGCGCAAAGTGATGCAGGTCGGCCACCGCCGGTCCGGTCACCTGCACGGCATAATCCTGCTTGGCTTCGGGGCCGAAGTCTCCTAGGTGATCGGCCGAGAAGTTAATCCCGCCGATAAACGCCACGGTCGCATCGACGACCACGATTTTGCGATGCAGGCGGCGAAACCAATTGGTGCGAATGCCCAACGTCTTGGAGGCCGGGTCAAACATCTGCACCATGACCCCGGCGTCCGCCAGTTGCGCCAGAAAACCAGGGCTCAGCTCGCCGCAGCCAAAGCCGTCGAGGCTGACCACCACCTTTACGCCGCGCTGCGCAGCGTCGATCAGAATGCGCTGGAGCTCGTGGCCCACCTTGTCTTCGAACAAGATAAAGGTTTCCAGCAAGATCTCGCGCTGCGCGCCGCGCAGGGCCTCAAACACGGTGGGGAAGTAGGCCTCGCCGTTCTCCAGCAACTGCACCTGATTGCCACTTTGCCAGCCGTAATCCAGGTCGCGGGCCTTGGCTTCGTCTGGCGGTTGGTCGGTGGCGATGTGTTCCACGGCGACGTTCATAGCTCGATCTCCACCGAGAGGGGCACATGGTCCGACAAGTGGGACCAGGGCCGGGTAGTCAGCACGCGGGGGTTATGCACCTTCAGATTGCGCACATAAATGCGGTCCAGCGGCAGTAAGGGCAAGCGCGCCGGGAAGGTCCGCGCAGGCTTGCCGTGGGCTTCGACAAACACTTCCCTGAGGCCGCTTTGGCTCAGGTCGGCCTTTTGGCGCCAGTCGTTGAAGTCACCGGCCACCACCAATGGCGCATCGGCCGGGATCTCGCTGATGCGCTGCTCCAGCAAGCGCAATTGCTGCTGGCGATGCACTTCGCGCAGGCCCAGGTGGATGCAGATGGCGTGCACCTCCTGCCCGGTGCCCGGCAGGCGCAGCACACAATGCAGCAAGCCACGGTTTTCATGGCCGCTTTGGGAGATATCAAGGTTGTCGTAATTGACGATCTGGAATTTCGACAGCAACGCGTTGCCATGGTCGCCATGGGGGTAGACCGCGTTGCGCCCATAGGCGAACTGCGGCCAGATGCTGTCGGCCAGAAACTCGTACTGCGGCATATTCGGCCAGTCGCTGTAGCGCTGCGGGTGGCGTTCGTGGGTGCCGTGTATCTCCTGCAAAAACACCATATCGGCGCCTATGCTGCGCACCGCTTCACGCAGCTCGGGCAGGATGAATCGCCGATTCAGGGCGGTAAAGCCTTTGTGGATATTGACCGTCAGCACCGTGAAGCGAGTGATGGCGACACTGGGGGTGATGGGCACCCAGTCGGGAATCGCAGCCATGGTTGCTCCTGAAAAAGAGTGGGGGCCTGGCCCCCGTGTATGGATGACTGTGATTTTTGTGGGAAAGTTTCCAGCGTCCTACGGACGGTTCGCGGTATCGCGCAGCGGTCTAAATGGCAACAAAGAGTTACATGCGGCATTGAAATGCCATCACTGACGTGATCAAATCCCGCGCGATTTGTTTAATTCAATGATTTTGCAGGGCCTGTTCATGGATGATGCCGCTGACACTCTTTTTTGGGTGTTGGCAGTGGGGTCGGCGGCTCTTTTATGAAGGCCGGAACCCATCAAGTGAATACCTCCCTTACGCGTAAGATCAGCTTGCTGGCCGGCGCCATCGCGCTCAGTGGCTGTGCAACCCTCAATGACGCAGGCAAAAACTACGGCACGGCCATTGGCTGTGCAGGCGGCGCTATCCTCGGCGCCGGGTTGACCTATGCGATCACCGGTGACGCTAAAAAGGCCGTGCTCGGTGGTGGCGTTGGCGCCGCTGCCGGGTGTGTCGCGGGCAACCTGTGGCAGAACCGCTTGCAGGAACTGGAGCGCGTCGCCAAGGAAGAAAACCTCAATATCCAGGTGCAAACCCTGCAGAGCCAAGACGTGGCCACCGGCAACAGCCGTGCGCCCGCACCGACCGAGGCGGGCATCGTCGCCCAGGTGCAGGACGAAGGCATGTTTGCCACCGGTAGCGCCCAGTTGAGCACCAATGGTCAACGCCAGGTACGCAAACTCGCCGCCGCCTTCGCCCCCAAGCAGGGGCAGAATTCACAGGCCGCGATTCTGGTGGTGGGCCACACCGATGCCACCGGCAGCGCCGCCACCAACCAACGGCTGTCCGAACAGCGTGCCCGTGCCGTGGCGTCGATCCTGGCCGAGCAAGGCATTGCCCCGCAACGCATGTTCTTCCAGGGTGCGGGTGCTTCGCGGCCGATTGCCGATAACAGCGACAGCCAGCAGCGCGGCAAGAACCGTCGCGTCGAAATCGTTGAAGTGACCGACCGCAATATGTTGGTCAAGCGTGTCAACGCCGAGCAGAACAACACCAAATACCTGGCCCACGGCACCTCGACCGAGCCTGCACGCACCGTCGCCAGCGCGCCCAAAGCCAAGCCCTCCGTTGCGGCCAAACCCGCCGCCGAGAGCAAACCTGCCGATGCCGGCACCGCCCTGGTGGATTTCGGCGGCGAACCGGCCAGCGCTACCCGCTGGACCATGGGCCAGGCCATCGCCCCGAAAAAGGCCGGTTTTGCCCTGGTCTCCAGCGCTCATGCCGGCGACCTGCCGTCCAGCAGCTGCGAAGCCGACCGCCCGCGTGAAAGCGGCAAGGTGTTCAACCTCGCCAGCGGCAAGGCACTGGACACCCAGACCACCACCGAATACCTGCCGGGCTACAACAACCGCGTGTGGGCCAACGTGGTCAATGGCCACTTGGTGACCTTGTCGCCGGTGTCGATCCTGCGCGACGGCGCCAGTGTCGACCGCCAGCCGTTCATCGAAGTGGTCAAGGGCTACAAAGAAGGCAATCGCAAGTCGATCAAAAGCAAAGCCGTGGCCAACACCTACGAAGGTGAGGACCTGGTGCTGTATCGGGTGTTCACCCAAGACCCCAAGGCGCCGGTGTCGTGTATCGACGTGGTGTTCAGCAAGAAAAATTCCGAAGCCACTGACGGTGCGTTGTTCTACCCCCGCACGCGTGAAGCCTTCACCACCCGTTTCGTGCCGATTCGCGCGTAAGACTCAAGGAACTACACCATGGAAGAGTTCAGCTTCAATGCGCTGACAGCCCTGCTCTGGGCAAACAAGTTGATCACCGGGCTGGTGATTTCCACACTGCTGGCGGCCATCCTGATCCAGGCGTACTGGGACAAAGTCGGCTACTTCGTGATGCGCGTCTGGCACGGCGTGCCACTGATCGGCAAAGTGGCGCGCCTGTCCAAGCAAAGCCTGATGCTCGACTCCCACGGCTGGCCGAAATCGGAAAGCGAGCTGTGCGACGCGTACTACTCGCGCTATGAAAAGATCGGCGCCAAAGACGTGGATTTCTTCAACAAGAGCGAGTCCTACCTGCGCACCATCGGTGAGCGCGGCCGCCGCGAACGGCCGTTCTGGGTATTTGCGCTGATCTTCATGCTGATCATGTTCGAAGCCGTGGGTTTTGCTTACGTGCTGGTGCCGTTCATCAACCAGAACCTGTCGGCCAATGACCAAAGCTGGATGGGCTGGTTGTTTGCCTTCCTGCTGGCGGTGGCCTCGGCGATCCTCGCAGAAGTCACCGGCCGCGCCGTGCACAAGAACGCGCTGATCAGCAAGGCGCGCCACTGGTGGGAAAACGACACCGAAGCCAACCGCCCGCCGCAGCTCAAGGAACTGCCAGGCATTGGCATCAAAGACACCGATAGCGATAAGGACGGCAAGGATTACAGCCGCATCCTGGCGCGCATCAACACCAACCACACCGTGACGCCGAGCCGTGGCTGGATGATCACCACCGGTATCTGGATTGCGATCATTGCCGTGGCGGCATTCGGTATCCGTACCATGCAGCTCAAGAGCATTGAGACTGAAATGGTCGGCAGCCCTCGCGCGTTTGCCCAGCAAAACTACGAGTCGGCCAGCCCGTTTGAACTGCCCGCCGATTCGGCCGCGATCAACGACCAGGCCGACAAGCAAACCCTCACCGACAAGATGGATGCGATTCGCAAGGCCTCGCTGATCACGTTTATCGTGCTGTCGGTGATCTACATCGCGATTCAAATTACCAGCATCTGGCTGGCGTCGATCTTCGGTTTTGCCGGGGTTGAGTCCAAGACCGCCTGGGAACACACCCACAAGTTCTCCAGCGGCGAAGCCCTGGAAAACTGGATGCAGAGCCAGCGTGTGGAGATTGCCTCCCATGCCGACCATAAGTTGAGCAAATTGCAGCTCAAGCTGGCCGGTCGTTCGACCACTAACGCGCAGCAGCAGGCTGCGTTGACCAGCGCGCACAATCGCAACTTCGAGACCTACCTGGCACGCAAGCAGGTGATGCCGGGCACGCCGCAAGCGATGGCCAAACCGATCGTAGCGCCCGCTGCGCCTGTTGCACCCGTTGCACCCGTTGCCCCTGTTGCACAGGCCGCACCGGTCGTGGCTGAAGTGGTTGCCCCTGTCATCGCGCCAGTTGAAGCTCCCGCACCGGTTGCGCCAACTTCCAGCCTCGACGCCCTGCGCAGCAAAGACCTGACCGCCTACAGCGAAGAGCAACTGGCGACCATCAGCCGCGCCAAGGGCCATGCGCTCGAAGACGTGCTGGCGCTGCGAGCTGAGCAACAACTGCTCAAAGACTTCGACGCTGCAGGTGCCTGAATGAAGATCTCGCGGTTTTTCCCGGCGCTGCTGTTGGCGCCGTTGCTGGCGGTGGCCGGCGAGCGCAACGACATTCCGGACTGCTATGCGTACGCCAAGGTCGGCGACTATCGCCCGGCTGAAAGCGGCCGCGAGCTGACGGTGATCATCGACCAGACGATCCCCATGCCTGAAGTGATCCAGAAGGCGACGTGGGCCCAGGTGCAACGCTTTGTGCAGCCGGGCGACAAGGTGCGGCTGTACAGCTTCTCGGCGTTCGTGCCGGGGCAGTTCATGCAACTGCGCTTTGCCGGGCAGCTCAATCGCGGCATCGATGACAAAGTGCGCAACAACGTCGGCATGCAGTCGCTGCGAACCTTCGACACCTGCCTGACGGAACAACGCAGCTTTTTCAACAAAACCCTGGGCAAGGTGTTTGTGACCACGCTGCGCGAAGCATCGGAGGATATCGCCCGCAGCGAAATCTTCCATTCGCTGCGCGAAATCGGCAACGATCTGGGCCAGCAACCGGCCCAGGAGCGCGTGGTGCTGTTGATCTCCGACATGCTTGAAAACAGCGACTTCGGCAGCTTCTACGCCAATAACCGCATTCGTGACCTGCAACCGGAGGCTGAGCTCAAGCGGGTAGGGGACAAGCATCTGTTCGCTGACCTGCAAGGCGCGCGGGTATACGTGGCCGGTGCGGCACTGGTGACCAAGGACATCAAGCAGGCCTATCGCTCCGGCAAGACCATCCAGGCGTTGGAAGACTTCTGGAAAGGCTGGTTCGCCGGCTCTAACGCGCAGTTGGTAGCGTTTGGGGCGCCCAGCCTGAATGTTGACCTGAAATAACCACCTTTGTAGGCGCGAGCTTGCTCGCGAAGAACGCACAGGCGCCGCGTTCATCCAGAATGCCCGCGTAATCGTTGACGATTTTCGCGAGCAAGCTCGCTCCTACAGGGAACGATCACGACTCAATTCCGTCAGTTCCTTACAGACCCTTCTGTAAGGAGCCCGGTGTTTTGCTCAATCTCAAGACTGCATTACTGATCGGCGCGCTGCTGTTGTGTGGCAGCGGCGCGCTGCAAGCCGCGGCCACCGTGCCGGAGCCCGAAACACCCGCCAAGCCGGAGTTGCTGGTAGAAGGCGGATTGCTTGGCGCTATCAGCTCCAGCATCGATAACGTGCAAGACAAACTCGACCTCAACCAAAACCTGATCGACGCCTGGCGCTTGCGTGCCGATCGCGCGGCGGATGAAGTCGGGCGGCTGGTGGACCAGACTTCCGAGCGTTCGCCCTGGACCGTGGCCGGTAACTTCCTGCTGTTGTCTGGCGTGTGGGTCGGCGCTTTCACCGTGTTGACATTGCTCGGGCGCTTTATCGTGCAGCGCTTGAGCCGACGGGGCGTTGTCGCGCAACGCGAGCGCCTGCAAGGGGTGCTCGGTTATGTGGTGCCCTACACGATCCCCGCACTGATCTGCTTGCCATTGACGCTGTATGTCAGTCACTTTTTGCCCACCTCGATAGGCCGTGCGCTGGCGCTGTGTTTCGCCTACGCCACCAGCAGCGGCATCTTCTCCACCTCGATGCTGTTGTGCGTGATTGTCATGTTCAACGTTGGGCACAAGCGCCCGGCGGTGCAGATTATTCGCGATTATTGCCCCAAGCCGCTGTTCCTGATCGGCTTCCTCGCCGCCCTCAGTGACGCGTTGACCAGCCCACAGATCGCGCGCCAATTGGGCGGCAATATCACCAGCAGTGTCGCGGTGTTTACCGGCCTGTTTGCGGCGGTGATCTTTGGCGTGCTAGTGGTGCGTCTGCGCCGGCCAGTGGCCCATTTGATTCGTAATCGGCCACTGGCCCAGCGCCTTAAACACCCGGCGTTGCAACAGTCGCTGCGGGTGTTTTCCGGGTTGTGGTACTGGCCGATCCTGTTGATGGTGTTGGTTTCGGCGATCAACCTGATTGGCGCCGGCGACGATAACCAGAAGGCGCTGCGTTGCGCGTTGTTCACCACGATTTTGCTGATCGGCACGGTGTTTTTGAGCACGGTGTTGCAGCACCTCTTCAAATCTCGCAGTCAAGTGACGATCCAGCGCAGCAGCGCGTACAAGGAGCGGTTCCTGAGCCTGCTGCATGCGATTTTGCGTATTGCGATGGCCATCGCGTTTATCGAAATACTTGGGCGCATCTGGGGTGTGTCGCTGTTTGAATTCGCTGAGCGCAACTCCATTGGGCGGGCGATCAGCGACTCTCTGAGCAGCATCGGCTTGATCCTGTTGATGACCTGGCTGTTTTGGGTGGTGCTCGACACGGCGATTCAGGAAGCGCTGAAACCCCCGGTGAACAAGCGCTCCAATCGCCAGCCCAGCACGCGGGTGAAAACCATCCTGCCGCTGGTGCGTAACGCGGTGAAGATCATCTTGGTGGTGATCTGCGCAATCACCACCATGGCCAACCTGGGCATCAACGTCGCGCCGCTGCTGGCGGGTGCCGGTGTGGTCGGCCTGGCCATTGGTTTTGGCTCGCAACAACTGGTGCAGGACGTGATCACCGGCCTGTTCATCATCATCGAAGACACGCTGTCTATCGGCGACTGGGTAGTGCTCGACTCGGGTCACGCCGGTACGGTCGAAGGCCTGACCATCCGCACCCTGCGCCTGCGAGACGGCAAGGGCTTTGTGCATTCGGTGCCGTTCGGGCAGATCAAGGCCGTCACTAACCAGTCGCGGCAATTTGCCTATGCGTTCTTCTCGGTGCAGTTCACCTACGACACCGATGTGGATAAAGCCGTGGAGTTGATCCGCGAGGCGGGGCAGTCGATTCGTGACGATGTGTTCCTCAAGTACAACCTGCAGGGGCCGCTGGAGGTGTTTGGCGTCGACAAGATGGACCTTAATGGCGTGGTGCTTACGGCGCAGTTCCGCACGGTATCGGGTGGGCAATATGCGGTGAGCCGTGCGTTTAACCAGCGCTTGAAAAAGCTTGTGGATAACTGTGAGGAGGTGCGGTTTGCGCAGACTTATCCACAGCAGGTGTTGCTGCCCAAGCGGGCGGGGCAGGTGGATGAGTCGGTGTTGCTGACAGAGCAGCCCAAGACACAGTAGCTCTGGTGACTGGGAGGCCCTCATCGGGGGCAAGTCGAATCGTCGCACCGCCCCTCTCACATGGACTGCATTCACAGATTCTGACTTGTGAACACTGTCAGTGTGGGAGGGGGCTTGCCCCCGATGAGGCCCTAAAAGTCACCACCTCACTCAATGCCTGATCAACTTCTCCTGCACCGCCAATTGATCAGCCTCCACCAGTATCTGCTGCTTGCCAGCCACCATCACCGCCGCCGGCAACCCATCCCGATACACAACCCGGTTGCCGCTCACCGCCGGCACTTTGCTACCTGGCAGTAAAGTGCCCACCAGGTTCAGTGGGTCAGCCCCACACACCACAATCAAACTGCCGTCATGCGCCCGCCGTCGCACCTCGCGCAATATCGGGATCGCCTCCGGCAACGCAAACTGCTCGCCCGCCAGGCCACTGACAAACCGCCCACCGCGAATCTCCCCACGCGCTTCCAACCGGTGAAAGGTGCGCAGCAACTCGCGCCAGCTCGGCAACCAATCCGCCTCGCGTTCCAGCAACCGCCAGAACACCACGCCATAACGACGTAGCAATGTCATCGCCACATGTTCCAGGGTTTCGGCTGAATGCGGGCCGGCGGCGGTCGATGGGCGTCGCACCAGCGCCCAGCGCCCAGCATCGTCCATGCCGCCGATAAATGCCCCGCGCCCGCGTCGGCTGCTGCGTGCCTGACGTTTGCTGGCGGGAGTGGTCAGGGCGCGCAGGCCGGCGAAGCTGTCGGCGTTCACCAACCCGGCACCCACCAGTTCTTGCAACGCGGTTTCAAGTTCGCTGCGCAGTAGATGGGCTTCGTGCACCAATTCGTCGAAGAACAACGCGCCGTGATCGCGCAGGGCCCGGTGGACTTTTTGCGCTTTGGGCGACAGTGCGGCGGGGTCTGTGAGCTCCGTCAGCCCGCTCCACAACCCGACCTGGCTGCGCGGCAGTAGCACCACTGGCGTGCTGCGCAGGGCCATGGCGCTGGTTTTGATGCTCAGGCGCGTCCAAACCACTTTGCCGCTGCGGCACAGTTCATCGAGCCAGGTAGAGGAATAATCCTTGATGCGTGCGCTGAGCAGGTCGCTGTCCCAGGCCGAGGTGGCGGCGGCGTAGCCTTCGAACTGAGCGATAATCTGCGGCAATACGGCGCTGCCTTGGCCGCGCGTGGCGTCGGACAGATGCTGCCAGTCGAACAGAAAACGCATGAAGTCTTGCAGCGCCACCGGCTCGATTTCCCGGCGCAGGCGCTTGACCGTATAGCGATGAATGCGCGCCAGCAGGTGGCGTTCGCACCATTGTTCCTCGTGGGCGCCGGGGCTGAAGTGACCGCGCATCACGTAGCCTTGCTGCTCCAGCCGGGCCAGTGCCTGGGCGATGTCGGCCACCGGCAAGCCCAGCGGCGCGGCGATTTCGAGCAAGGTCAGTGGGCCAAAGCCACTCAGGCGGGCGCGCAGCACTTCAACCACGGCGTCTTCGACGGCCCACGGCTCATCGAAACCTGGCAACAGCGGCAAGCCGTCGGGGTAGATCGCCTGCAGGCAACTCAAACGTTCAACCGCGACCCACAACCCATTGCGCAATTGAAAGGCGCGCCCCGTCTTGGTCAGCGCATGCAGCCATTCGCGCCACTGCGGTATCGTTTCGCTGTGGGCAATGCACGCCAGGCTCATCAGCGCTTCATGCATTTCATCCGGGTTGTGGGGGGCCGGCCACGCTTCTTCACGCACGCCGGCGATGGCCTCGGCATCCAGGGCGCCAAGGTCATCGGTGCTTTGCGGGTCGCTCCAGCGCCGATTGAGCACGGCCTGGGTGCGGCGTTCTTCCAACGGCGCATCGTCGAGGAAGGTATAGGGGCGGGCACTGAGAATCTCGGCGGCCATGGGCGAGGGCGCCGGCAGGTCGCGGCTGATCAGGCGCACATCACCGCGCTCCATGCGTCGCAGCAGGGCCAGCCAGGCGTCGCTGTCCATGGCTTCGTGCAGGCAGTCGTCGAGGGTTTGCTCCACCAGCGGGTGGTCGGGCACTTCACGTTCGCCGGCGAGGTTTTCCAGGCAGGCGATCTGGTCGGGAAACACGCTGGCGATCAGGTCTTCGCTTTTCATGCGCTGGATCTGCGGCGCCACCTTGCGCCCGCCGGTAAAGCGCGGTAGCGCCAACGCCACGCCGGCGTTCCAGCGCCAGCGCACGCCAAACAGCGGTGCATCCAGCACGGCCTGGATCAGGATATGTTCCGCGCTTTGGCTGTGGAGGTAACGCCACACCTCATCCAACTCAAAGCTGTGGCTGGTGGACAGCGACAACACAATCGCATTCTCGCTGGCCGCCGCCTGCAGTTCGAAATTGAACGTGCGGCAAAAACGCTTGCGCAGCGCCAGGCCCCAGGCGCGATTGACGCGGCTGCCGAACGGCGTGTGGATGATCAGTTGGGTGCCGCCGGACGCGTCGAAAAAACGCTCCATGATCAAGGTGTTTTGCGACGGCAAGGCGCTCAGGGCCTGGCGGGTGCGGGCCAGGTAATCGAGGATTTGCTCGGCGCTGGCCGGGTTCAGGCCCAGGGTTTGAGTGAGCCAATGGTGTGCCGGTTGTAGATCGCCCGGCGTCGCGCCGAGCAACTCGTCCAGTTGCCCCTGCACGCGTGCCACGGCAAGTGACAGCTCATGGCTGCGCCCCGGCGCTTCACCCAGCCAGAACGGAATGGTCGGTGGCTGGCCATGGGCGTCCTCGACCCGCACCTTACCGGCGTCGACCCGCAGGATGCGGTAGGAGGTATTGCCCAGTTGGAAGATATCCCCGGCAATGCTTTCCACCGCGAAGTCTTCGTTGACGCTGCCGATGTTCAGGCCCTGGGGTTCGAGCAAGACGCCGTAGTCGGCGTTGTCCGGGATGGTGCCGCCGCTGGTCACGGCGGTCAGCTTGGCGCCACGCCGGCCGCGCAGGGTGTGGGTGATGGCGTCGCGGTGCAGGTAGGCACTGCGAATGCCTTGGCGGCCGTTGTAGCCTTCGCTGAGCATCTGCAACAGCGCTTGGTAATGGCGCTCATCCAGACCCGCGTAGGGCGAAGCGCGGTGAATAAGCGCCAACAAGGCGTATTCCGACCATTCCTGGGCGCTGACTTCGGCGATGATCTGCTGGGCCAGTACGTCCAGCGGCGCCACGGGGATCTGCAAGGTGTCCAGCTCACCACGGCGCACGCAGTCGAGCAGGGCGGCGCATTCGATCAGGTCATCGCGGGTGGTGGCAAACAGGCGCCCCTTGGGCGTACCGCCGACCTGATGGCCGGAACGCCCGACCCGTTGCAGAAAACCATTGATGGAACCGGGCGAGCCGATCTGACACACCAGGTCCACATCGCCGATATCTATCCCCAGTTCCAGGGACGCGGTGGCGATCAGTACCTGCAACTCGCCTGCCTTGAGGCGTTGCTCGGCGTCCAGGCGCATTTCCTTGGCAAGGCTACCGTGGTGGGCAGCCACGGCGCTTTTGCCCAGGCGCTCGCTCAAATGCCGGGCCAGGCGTTCGGCCAACCGTCGGGTGTTGACGAACACAAGAGTGGTTCGGTGCTCGCGGGCCAGGTCGGCGAGGCGGTTGTAGACCAGCTCCCACACATCGTTGGCCATCACCGCCGAGAGCGGCACCGGTGGCACTTCGATATCCAGGTCACGGGGGCGAGCATGGCCGATATCAACGATCTCGCAGTTGCGACCCGTGCCGACCAAGAACCGCGCTACCGCGTCGATGGGCTTTTGCGTGGCCGACAAGCCGATGCGCGTCAGCGGCTCGGCGCACAAACCTTGCAGGCGCTCCAGGCTCAGCGCCAGGTGGCTGCCGCGCTTTCCGGCGGCTATGGCGTGGATCTCGTCGACAATCACCGTGCGCGTACTCGCCAGCATCTGGCGGCCGGACGCCGAACCCAGCAGCACATAGAGCGATTCCGGCGTTGTGACCAGGATATGCGGCGGGCGCCTGCGCATCTGCACGCGGTCTTTTTGCGGTGTGTCGCCCGTGCGCACGGCGGTGCGGATTTCAAGCGGTGGCAGGCCCTGGCGCTGCAAATGCTCAGTGATACCGGCCAGCGGATTCTGCAGGTTGATCTGGATATCGTTGGACAGCGCCTTGAGCGGCGACACGTAGACCACCAGGGTTTCATCCGCCAGCTCACCGCCATTGGCGAGACCTTGGTGAACCAACTGATCCAGCACCGCCAAAAACGCCGTAAGGGTCTTGCCGGAGCCGGTGGGGGCGGCGATCAGCGTCGAGCGGCGTTGGCGGATCAACGGCCAGGCCTGGGCCTGGGCGCCGGTTACCGAAGGGAATGTGCTGCGAAACCAAGCGCTGACGGCGGGGTGAAAACCGTTCAAGGCGCTATCGGGAGAATCTGGAAGGCTCATGTACAGATTGATACAGCCCACTCCAACAAGTTTCAATTGCCTGATTTGTCCGTGACGGTTGCGCTACAAACCCGCAAAATGCAACGATTCTGGCAAATACCTAATTAGCCATCGTTCCACACTGACCGGGCCTGCTCAATCTATGCGAATGCGCCTTATGTTACTGGGCGGCGGGAATGCCCTCGGGCAGGCGCTGATTCGCCTCGGTGCAGAGGAAGACATCGGTTTCCTCGCACCCAAACCGCCCCAAGACGGCTGGGATGCCGCGAGCCTTACCCAATTGCTCGACGACACCCGTCCCGATGCGTTGATCAACCTCGCCTACTATTTCGACTGGTTCCAGGCCGAAGCCGTCAGCGAAACCCGCCTGGCTTCCCAGGAGTACGCCATCGAGCGCCTGGCCGAGCTGTGCCAGCACCACACCATCACGTTGCTGCAACCGTCCAGCTACCGCGTGTTCGATGGCTCCCGCGCCACCGCCTACAGCGAGAAAGACGAGCCAGTGCCGTTGGGCCTGCGCGGCCAGGCGTTGTGGCGTATCGAACAGAGCGTGCGCGCCACCTGCCCGCAACATGTGCTGCTGCGGTTTGGCTGGTTGTTGGATGACAGCGTCGACGGCACCCTCGGGCGTTTCCTGGCCCGGGCCGAAAAGCCGGATGAATTGCTGATGGCCGATGACCGTCGCGGCAACCCGACGCCGGTCGACGATGCCGCGCGGGTGATCATCTCGGTGCTCAAGCAACTCGACTGCGCGGCGCCGCTGTGGGGCACCTATCACTACGCCGGCCAAGAGGCGACCACGCCGTTGGCGCTGGGCCAGGCGATCCTCACCGAAGCGCGCAACTACCACCCGCTGGCGATCGAGTCTCCCACCGCCCAGGCCCACGCCGCACGGCCGGATGCGAGCGATGAGCCGCAACATGCGGTGTTGGCTTGCAAGAAGATTCTGCATACGTTCGGCATCAAGCCACGGGCGTGGCGGGCGGGGTTGCCGGCGTTGTTGGACCGGTTCTACCGACACAGCTGAAGAAACCCCAACCAACTGTTGGACAGAGCTCAATGTGGGAGGGGGCTTGCCCCCGATTGCAGAGTGTCAGCCAATGCAAATTTGACTGATACACCGCTATCGGGGGCAAGCCCCCTCCCACATTGTTTTGTGTTGTTGGTTGGATCGGCGTTAGAACTTGTAGCCAATACCCACCATGTAAACCATTGGGTCCACGTCCACATTGACCTTGGCGCGAGTGCCCGGGGCCACTGCATTGTTTTCCACGGTGGCCTTGGTGCTGATGTCGATATAACGCGCCTGGGCGTTGATCATCCACTTATCGTTGATCATGTAGTCCGCACCGATCTGTGCCGCCCAGCCCCAGGAGTTTTCAGCCTTGAAGTTGCTGAAACCAGCGCCTTGGGCGCGGCTGCCGACGTGCTCGTCGTAGATCCAGGTGTAGTTGATACCGGCGCCGACGTAGGGTTGGAACGCGGACTTGTTGTCCAGCGGGTAGTACACCACGCTCAGGGTCGGCGGCAGGTGCTTGAGGGTACCGAGCTTGCCATTGGCGGCGCCGAGGGCGGTGCCTTTGATCTTCACGTCGTGCTCGAACGGTGTGGCGGCGAGCAGTTCGATACCGACGTGATTGGTCAGCATGTAGGCGAAGTTGAGGCCCAGTTGGGTATCGCTGCTCATGGTCGCCTTGCCGCCCAGGTTGGTGCCTGCCAGCGGGCCCTGGTCGACCTTGACGTGGCCGCTGTCAGCCTTCGGGTTCACGGTGATTGCACCGGCGCGAACCAGAATATCGCCCGCTTCGTGAGCATGGGCAATGGGGGCGACGAGGGCGAGCGCGAAGAGGGACGCGCCGAGCAGAGACTTATTCATGGGAGCTCCAAAGGACGTTTAAAAGTTGTAGGTCCAATGGTAAAGATCGTTCCGCTCGGTCTGTTGACTCAGCTCAATGAAAGGGTGATCAGCCCTATTCCGGCAATTCGTACATGTAAATTTTCTCGGCTTCCATCTGGTAACCGGCGTCGGCCAGTTCACTGCTGGAGGGTTTGACCTGCATCGCGCCTTCGATCCAATAGGGCTGATACAACTCATCAAGCTTCACGCCGATTTCGCTTTTGACATGCACGATCTGGTTCGACGGCGGCGGTGGCACATGGATGCACGCGCCAAAATACGGCACCAGCAAAAACTCGGTGGTGCGGCCTTCTTCGCTGACTTCCAGCGGCACGATATAACCCGGCAGGCGGATATGCTTGCCGTCCAGGCTTTGCACCACCGGGGCGTTGGGCAGGTCTTGCTTGGCCGCTGGCGCCGCTTCGACCGACAAGGCATCGGCCATGTTCGACAGGTCATGCAGCGGTTGCATATTGGGCACTTCCGGCGGCGCATCCGCCGGGATCATCTCCTGCCACGACAAATCCTTGGGCTGCTCCTCGGCCCACGCGGGCACGCCCACCAGCAACAACAACGCAAACAGCGCACGACGCATCGCAGCCTTCCTCATAAACGTATGGACAGGCCATCGGCCAGTGATTGTCGATAAGCGCGCCATGCGGGCACGCTGCCCATCAACAACGCGGCGGCCAGGATACTGGCGAGCAGCGTCCATTCATATTCGCTGGGCCAGGCCATCGGCAGGTCCAGGCCGTAATTGGCCTGCAAGTACCCGCGCGAGGCGGCGATGCACACATACAGCAAGCCAACCCCCGCGATCACGCCAGACAATGCCAGGGCGAAGGCTTCGAAGATCAGCAACGTCGCGATATGCCACGGGCGTGCGCCCACCGAGCGCAAAATCGCCATCTCGCGGCGGCGCTCGTTGAGGCTGGTGAGGATCGCCGTGAGCATGCCGATCAAGCCGGTCAGCACGACAAACAGCGAGATCACGAACAGCGCTTTCTCAGCGGTGCCCATCATGCTCCACAGCTCTTGCAACGCTACGCCCGGAAGGATCGCCAGCATCGGCTCGCCACGGAATTCGTTGATCTCCCGTTGCAGGGCAAAGGTGGAAATCTTGTTGTTCAGGCCGAGCATGAATGCGGTGATGGCCTGCGGGGTCAGGTCCATGTTGCGCGCCTGGTCAGCGCTGATGCGGCCTTTGCCCTGGGCGGGCACGCCGTTGTGCCAGTCGATATGGATCGCTTCCATGCCGCCCAGGCTGATGTGCAACGTGCGGTCCACGGGCGTGCCGGTGCGCTTGAGGATGCCGACCACGGTGAAAGGTTTGTCATCGTGCTTGACCAGGCTGACCACCGCCACGCCGTGGGCGAGTACCAACTTGTCGCCGAGCTTGTAGTGCAGGGCCTCGGCCACTTCGGCGCCGAGCACCACTTCGAACGGATCAGTGGCGAAGGCGCGGCCGCTGGCCAGTTCGAGGTTTTGTTTGCGACCGTACTGGTAGTGCTCGAAGTAGGATTCGTTGGTGCCCATCACGCGGTAGCCGCGGTGGGAGTCGCCGAGGGAAATCGGGATCGCCCATTTCACCTGCGGGCTGGCGGCGAAGTGCTCGAAGCTGTCCCAGCGGATGTTGTTGGTGGCGTTGCCGATGCGGAATACCGAGTACAGCAGCAGGTTCACCGAGCCGGAACGGGCGCCGACGATCAGGTCGGTGCCGCTGATGGTGCTGGCGAAACTGTTGCGCGCTTCCACCCGCACGCGCTCCACCGCCAGTAACAGACAGACTGAAAGTGCGATGGCGAACGCGGTAAGCGTCGCGGTAAAGCGGCGGTTAGCCAGGCTGGCCAGGGCTAGACGGAACAGATACATCTCAAACCTCTGCGGGCGTGGCGGCGCGATTGAGTTCGGCCAGCGACAGGTTGCGGTCGAACAGTTGGGCCAAGCTCTGGTCGTGGCTGACAAATAACAGGCTGGCGCCTGCTTCGCGGCATTCGGCGAACAGCAGTTGCAGGAAGGCTTCGCGGGCGTCGTAGTCCAGGGCGGAGGTGGGTTCGTCAGCGATCACCAGTTCAGGTTGGCCAATCAGCGCGCGCGCGGCGGCCACCCGTTGTTGTTGGCCGATAGAGAGTGAGTCGGCGCGACGTTCCAGCAAGTCCTTGTCTTTCAAACCCAGGTGGGCCAATAACGTTGCAGCAGCATTATCGACACTGCCATGGCGCTGTTTGGCCCGTTGTGCTCGCAGCTTGGAGAAGTGACACGGCAACTCGACGTTCTCGCGCACCGACAGAAACGGCAGCAGGTTGAACTGCTGGAAGATATAGCCGGTATGGTCGACACGGAACCGGTCGCGGGCGCCGGCTGAGAGTTCGGTGAGTTCCTGGCCGAGCAGGCGGATGCTGCCCTGGCTGGGTTTCTGCACACCGCCCAGCAGCCCCAGCAGCGTGGTTTTGCCACTGCCACTCGGGCCCTTGAGAAACAGGGTTTCCCCCGCTTCCAGGCGGAATGCGGGGATATCCAGCAACTGCGGGTGACCGGGCCAGTTAAAGCCCAGGTCAGACAGTTCGATCAATGCTTGGGTCATGTGAACTCAGAACTTCAGGGTAGCTGCTGTGGCCGTCGCTTCAACGCCTTGCTGGCCGCTCGGGCCGATCAGTTGTACCTGAATTTTCTGGGTGGCGGGGAAGGTCTTGAACACTTGGGTCAGGTCAAGGTTGCTCAGCGCAGTCGGCGTGGCGCAGGTGAACTGGTAGTGGGCGTGGATTTCGCTGTGGTCATGATGATGTTCGCCGCCTTTGGCGTCGTGGTCGTGGTCGTGGTCATCATCTTCGTCGTGGTCGGCCTCGGGCTTGTCGCCGAACAATGGGCTGTTGAGCTCCTGGCTGCTGACCACACAACCGGCGCCTTTGGGCAGGTTGAACAGGGCCACTGGGTTTTCCAGCTGCTTGCGTACCGCCGCGACCTTGGCTTTGTCGGCCGCGGTGGTGGCCAAGTGTTCGAAACCCACTAGGTTCATCGCCGGGCTGTCCAGTTCCAGCTCCAGGGCCTGGCCATCCAACACGGCATTGAGGCGACCGACGCCATGTTCGTGTGCGCCGAGGCTGCCATGTTCATGGTCGTGGTCTTCGTGGGCGTGGGCAACCGCCAGTGGCAGCAGGGCGAACGGCAAAGCGAGCAACAGACGGCGCATGGGGCGACTCCAGAAGATGAAGGTTTTGTTATGTGATCTTATAACAATAAGCCCAAGAGTTTGACCGCCCGCTTGGCGTTGCGCAAGCCGCATGGGAGCATGCCTGTCAGAAAAACTGCAGGAGGAAGGACGATGTTGCGAATTCGTGGAACCGTCGGTGACCTGCCGGTGGACTTGACGCTGGAGCTCGATGACGGCGATTGGGCTCGCCTGGGCGCGCAACTACAGGCGACGCCAGTACCCAGCGCCGCGCCGGCAGCGGCGCCTGCTAAACAGGATGAGGATCTGTGGCAGAACGCCCAGGACCTATTGCGCAAAGCCGGGCAGCTCAGCGGCCTGGAACTGCTCGATCAACTCGAAGGCCTGGCCGGCGACGCCTCGGCGGGCAAGCGCCTGTTGGTGCGCCTGCGCCATAGCGCCAAGGTGAAGGTGGCCAGCGGCGGGGATACGCCGCTGTACAGCTGGGTCGGCAATTAGTACAGCGCGGCAAACAACTTGCGGCGGTACACCGTGACCAGCGGGTGATCATTGCCCAGCAGCTCGAACACCTGCAGCAAGGTCTTGTGGGGCAAGCCTTCGCTGTAGCTGCGGTTGCGGATAAACAACTTGAGCAAGCCTTCAAGCGCCGCGTCGTATTGCTGGCGCGCCAGTTGCTGGATGCTCAGTTGGTAGGCCGCCTCGTCGTCCTGCGGGTTTTGCGCCAGGCGGCTTTTCAGCTCGGCGGCGTCCGGCAGGTCGGCAGCCTGGCGCAGGAAAGTAATCTGCGCCTTGGCGCCGGCGAGGGCAGCTTTGTGGTCGTCGCTCTTGACCGCATCCAACACGGCCTGGGCTTCGCCCAACTCGCCGCGTTCGGCCAGGCAGCGTGCGTAGAGGATCAGCGCCGCGGCGTTGGTGTTGTCCTCTCCCAGCAGCGCCACCAGCACGGCTTCTGCATCGCTGATGCGACCGTCCGCAAACAGCGCCTGTGCCTGCTCCAACGGGTCTGCCGCCGCTGGCGGTGGCATCTGCACATGCGGCTCCAGCATTGCCCGCACGGCCGACTCCGGCTGCGCCCCGGCAAAGCCGTCCACCGGCTGGCCATCCTTGAACAGCACCACCGTGGGCAGGCTCTGAATGCCAAAGCGCGCGACGATGTCCTGCTCAGCCTCGCAGTCGACCTTGGCCAGCAGCAACTCGCCCTGATAACTCTCGGCAATCTTCGCCAGCAATGGCATCAGCGCCTTGCACGGCGCGCACCACTCGGCCCAGAAATCCACCAGTACGGGTTTTTCAAAAGAGTTCTGAATCACTGCCTGTTCGAAATTGGCGGTGGTGACATCGAAGATGTACGGGGTGGGCTCACTCATGGCGCGTCTCGAATAAAGCGGGAATGGGGGGGCTGTAATGGGGGAACTATAAGGGCTGGGGCGGGCGACCGGAAGCAGCACAGCGTTCAGTTGCTGGGACCATGCCAAAAAGGGTCTTGATGCCAGTCGCAGGGGAACCCCATCGACTTCAGATGGACTTCGGGAAACGCCTGAATCAGCTGGAGCAGGCCTTGATCCCAGCGAGTACGTGGACTGATCTGATGCATCAAGTGATTAAGGATGCATAGCACTGCAAAAATACGGGTATGTGGCCCTTTCTGCAGCAGATGCGTAGGCCACAAGAAGCTCGCCTTCTTCGGCAGTTCGGGACGAATACCCAATTCTCGATTCCACATTCGTGAGTGGTGGGCACACATGTTTCGGATCGTGGTCAGGGTGTGCAACCACGATTGCATCAGCGGAGCTGCCAGCGCCAGACGCTTGGCAATCGCTTTCTTGTCGGAGTCTTTCGACAGGCCTTTATACAAGTGGGACAAATCTCCCAATGTCAGCTCCTCCAGCATTGCCCAGCCAGGCATCAGGGGTGGAACAATATAGGTTGCTGGATAATGACGGGCGTAGCTTTCTTTCGCCCTTTGGTGTTTTAAACGGTTTTTTTTTGTGTAGTCAGCGTGGGATTTATCGATGCGCTCGCATTCGCGTTGATAGTCACGTGTTGCAGCGGCTTGCTTGTTCGACAACGTTGCAAGGAGGCGTTGATGATCAAAGGCTTGATGAAACAGCTGAGCGTTGAGGTACCAATGGCAACCATGGTTAGGCCCCATATGGTTGCTGATGGCCGCGCGCGATGCGATTTCGACCCTCTCGATGGCGTCCATGGTCAACAAGCGAAGCCGTCGATCAAAATCATAGAGGCGGGTGAGTTGCCTAAATTGGCTGCCGTCGCGAAAACGATGGTCGATGTCTTCAGGTTGTTGGAAGGGCCGCATATATGGGCTAAGTCGGAAGAAACTCACCGACTGCAAAAAAGCCGCGGCGCGCTCCTCGTTTGGAATGTGCAAACCGCGCCGTTTGAGCAATTCCAGCTGGGCAGGAACGTCTATGGCGGGTTTGCTGAATACCCTCATGCCAAGAAAGTACCGGGCATAAAAAACCCGCACAATTTGTGCTTGGCTACTGAAGCAACCAGAGGCATGGCGGGTGTATTGCCGCAAAGATTAGGCAGCAGCCTGGATATTTGCAAGCCCTTAAAAGGGCCGGTGATAAGTGACTTTATCTGGAAGGGCATGCAGGTCGATTGTCCAAGCCGTGTACAGAGGGGGGCATTTTCCACACCCTGCCTTTGACTGTCTCAGCCAATCTATTGCTGAAAATTTGTAACTCGTGAGCTCAACGCCGCGAATGGTACAGACTCACCTTGCGAAACTCCCAAGGCTCGGCCAAGTCCGGCAAGGTCAGCGCGTCGAGGATCTCCAGCCGCTGATAATCCGCATGCTGAAAGTCACGCACCCGCGAGTCCGCCACCAGCGCTTCCCGGCCACGGCTGAGAAACTGATCCAGCAGCGGCAGGTTGGCGCGGTCGTAGAGCACGTCGGCCACCAGGATCAGGTCGAAGCGGTCGGCCTCGGCGAAAAAGTCCGCCGAATAACCCATCGCCACGCCATTGAGCTCGGCGTTCGCCCGGCAGGCAGCCAGCGCCAGTGGGTCAAGGTCGCAAGCCACCACTTCCAGCGCGCCCGCTTTGACGGCGGCAATCCCGGCCACACCGGAACCTGCGCCGAAATCCAGCACGCGCTTGCCGGCAACCCACTCGGGGTTCGCCGCCAGATAGCGGGCCAGTGCCAGGCCGCTGGCCCAGCAGAAGCTCCAGTAGGGCGGCTCATGCAGGATGCGCCGGGTTTCCTCGGGGCTGAAGGCACGGTCCATATTGTCGGCATCCAGCAGCCACAACGACAAATCGGTGCCCGGCAGCGGGCAGGGCACCAGGTGCGCGTCGCCAATCAGTTCGCTCAGTGCTGCCTGCAGGCCCAGCGGTGGCGTCATGGCGTCATGGCGCCTTGTCGAGTTGCAGGGGGCCGGTAGTTTGGGTGATCGCTTGGGTGATGCGCACGGGGGGCAGGTGCAGGATCAACTGGCCGGACTGGCTGGCGCGGCCACGCAATTCAACGCGTGCACCGGCCGGGAAGGCTTCGGGGTTGAAGCGCAGGCGGAAGGCCAGGGGCTTTCCGTTGCCGATCAGGACGCTGCTGGCGAGCAGTTGTTGCGGGCGCGAACGGTCGTCGATCACCAATAGCGCCATCTCGACTTCGGCGCCGGCGGGCACATTGGTCAGGCTGCCGTTGATTTCACGCTGATACGCCGGCAACGGGCCGAGTTCTTCAATGCCTGGGACTTTTTTCTCCTGGGCAGGCGTGGGTTGAGGGGCGGCAGGTTTGGGGGCTTCGCTGCTGCAGGCGACCAGAACACTGAACAGGGTGAGTAAAACAAGTGGTCGTAACTGCATGTACGGCTCCAGAAAGGGCAAAATCCGTGACTTGAAATAAAGAAACATATAAGCCTGCCTATATACCGTAAAGGCTATGGCTTGTCTTGCCACAGGGATGCGCTACCATGGCCCTCCCTTTTTTTGTTGCCTGCCACCATGCACTGTCCCTTCTGCGGTGCCAACGACACCAAGGTCATTGACTCACGTCTGGTCGCCGAGGGCGATCAAGTGCGTCGCCGGCGTGAATGCCTGGCCTGCGGTGAGCGTTTCACCACCTTCGAAACCGCCGAACTGGTGTTGCCACGGCTGATCAAGTCCGACGGCAGCCGCCAACCCTTCGACGAAGACAAACTGCGCGCCGGTATGCAGCGCGCCCTGGAAAAACGCCCGGTGAGTGTCGAGCGCCTCGAAGCGGCGCTGGTGCATATCAAGCACAAGCTGCGGGCCACCGGCGAACGCGAGGTCAAGAGCCTGGTGGTTGGCGAACTGGTGATGGGCGAGCTGCAAAAGCTCGACGAAGTTGCCTATATCCGTTTCGCCTCGGTGTATCGACGCTTCCAGGACCTCAATGAGTTCCGCGAAGAGATCGACCGCCTGGCCCGAGAGCCTGCCAAACCATGACCCCACCGTCTGCCGAACAAGCTGTACTCGACGCCCACTACATGGCCCGCGCCCTCGAATTGGCGCGTAAAGGCGTGTACACCACCCACCCCAATCCGCGGGTTGGCTGCGTGATCGTGCGCGACGGGCAGATTGTCGGCGAAGGCTGGCATGAACGCACCGGCGAACCCCATGCCGAGCCCAACGCCCTGCGCGCAGCCGGCGACAAGGCCCGTGGCGCGACGGTGTACGTGACCCTCGAACCTTGCAGCCACCATGGCCGCACGCCGCCTTGCGCCGATGCGCTGGTGAGTGCCGGCGTGGCACGTGTGGTGGCCGGCATGCAGGACCCGAACCCCGAAGTGGCGGGGCGTGGCATGCAGCGGTTGGCCCAGGCCGGGATCGAGACCCGCAGTGGCGTACTGGAAAACGAAGCGCGTGCGCTCAACCCCGGCTTCCTCAAACGTATGGAGCACGGCCTGCCGTTTGTGCGGGTCAAGCTGGCGATGAGCCTGGACGGTCGCACCGCCATGGCCAGCGGCGAAAGCCAATGGATCACCGGCCCGGCCGCCCGCGCCGCCGTGCAACGTTTGCGTGCGGAGGCCAGCGTGGTGCTGACGGGCGCCGACACGGTCTTGGCCGATGGTGCGCGCCTTACGGTGCGCGCCGCCGAACTTGGCCTGGATGAAGAAACCACCGCCCTGGCCATGTCACGCCCGCCGTTGCGGGTGTTGATCGACGGCCGCCTGCGGGTGCCGCTCAATGCGCCGTTCTTCAAGGCTGGCCCGGCATTGGTGATCACCTGCGTGACGCCAGAAAATCAATTCCCCCGTGGCCCCGAGTGCCTAGTGGTGCCGGGCGTCGAAGGTCAAGTCGACCTGCGATCAGCCTTGGTGGCCTTGGCGGCGCGTGGCGTCAACGAGGTGTTGGTTGAGGCCGGCCCAAGTCTCGCCGGTGCCTTTGCCCAACAAGGCCTGGTGGACGAGTACGTGATTTTCATCGCCGGCAAGTTCCTCGGCTCCGCTGCGCGGCCTTTGCTGGACTGGCCGCTTGAGAAACTGGCCGACGCTCCCCAACTCAAGATCATTGAAATGCGCGCTGTGGGCGACGACTGGCGAGTCACTGCCGTCCCGGTATCACCAGCGAGCGTATAATTCCGACCGGGCGCTCAAGCGCCCCGTACCGTATTCCAGGAGAAGGCCATGTTCACCGGCATCATCGAATCCATCGGCAGCATTCGTGCAATGACCCCAAAGGGCGGCGACGTGCGCCTGTCGGTTGAAACCGGCAAGCTCGACCTCGGCGACGTGAAACTGGGCGACAGCATCGCCATCAACGGCGTTTGCCTGACCGTCATCGAGCTGCCGGGCAACGGTTTTGCCGCCGACGTCAGCCGGGAAACCCTGGACTGCACCGCGATGAACGACCTCAAGGCCGGCAGCCCGGTCAACCTGGAAAAAGCCCTGACCCCCACCACCCGCCTGGGCGGTCATTTGGTCAGCGGCCATGTCGACGGCGTCGGCGAAGTGGTAGCGCGTAGCGAGAACGCCCGTGCAGTCGAATTCCGAATTCGTGCGCCGAAGGAACTGGCCAAGTACATCGCCCACAAAGGTTCCATCACCGTCGACGGCACGAGCCTGACCGTGAACGCCGTGAATGGCGCCGAATTTGAACTGACCATCATTCCTCACACCCTCAGCGAAACCATCATGGCTTCTTACCAGCCAGGTCGCCGGGTGAACCTGGAAGTCGACTTGCTTGCCCGTTACCTGGAGCGCCTGTTGTTGGGCGAAAAGGCCGCAGAGCCTGCTGCCGGGAACATCACTGAAAGCTTTCTGGCCGCTAACGGCTACCTGAAATCCTGACCAAGGGGGTGCCCCGTGGCGCTCAATAGCATCGAAGAACTGGTTGAAGACATCCGCCAAGGCAAGATGGTCATCCTGATGGATGACGAAGACCGTGAGAACGAAGGCGACATCATCATGGCCGCCGAGGCTTGCAAGGCTGAGCACATCAACTTCATGGCCAAGCATGCCCGTGGGTTGATCTGCATGCCGATGAGCCGCGAGCGTTGCGAACTGCTCAAGCTGCCATTGATGGCACCGCGCAATGGCTCAGGTTTTGGCACCAAGTTCACCGTGTCCATCGAAGCGACCACGGGCGTTACCACCGGTATCTCCGCGGCTGACCGCGCGCGCACTGTGCAAGCCGCCGCTGCCAAGGACGCCAAGGCCGAAGACATCGTGAGCCCCGGTCATATCTTCCCGCTGATGGCCCAACCGGGCGGCACCCTGGCCCGCGCCGGCCACACCGAAGCCGCCTGCGACCTGGCGCGCATGGCCGGTTTCGAGCCGAGCGGCGTGATCTGCGAAGTCATGAACGACGACGGCACCATGGCCCGTCGTGCCGAACTCGAAGCTTTTGCCGCCGAGCACAACATCAAGGTCGGCACCATTGCCGACCTGATTCACTACCGGATGATCCACGAACGTACCGTTCAGCGGATTGCCGAGCAGCCGCTGGACAGCGAACTGGGCCAATTCAATTTGGTGACCTACCGTGATTCAGTGGAAGGCGACGTGCACATGGCCCTGACCCTGGGCACCATTTGCGCCGACGAACCGACCCTGGTGCGCGTGCACAACATGGACCCACTGCGCGACCTGCTGATGGTTAAGCAACCGGGCCGCTGGAGCCTGCGAGCCGCCATGGCTGCGGTCTCCGAGGCAGGCAGTGGTGTGGTGTTGTTGCTCGGTCACCCGTTGGATGGCGATGTATTGCTGGCGCATATTCGCGAAACAGCCGACTCGGCGCCGGTGAAAACACCGACCACCTACAGCATCGTCGGTGCCGGTTCGCAGATCCTGCGGGACCTCGGTGTGCGCAAAATGCGCCTGATGAGCGCACCAATGAAATTTAATGCGATATCCGGTTTCGATCTGGAAGTTGTAGAATACGTGCCCTCCGAATAAAGGCCGGCGATTTTTGCCCCTTGTTCGCGGTTAATATCATCACTAAGGGACGCACTTTTCGCGTCCCCGCTCTTTAAGAGATTTGTCGAATGACCCTGAAGACCATCGAAGGTACCTTCATCGCCCCCAAAGGCCGCTACGCCCTGGTAGTTGGCCGCTTCAACAGCTTCGTGGTTGAAAGCCTGGTAAGCGGTGCCGTGGACGCCCTGGTTCGCCACGGTGTGAGCGAAAGCGATATCACCGTTATCCGTGCCCCTGGCGCCTTCGAAATTCCACTGGTTGCGCAAAAAGTTGCTCAGCAGGGTGAATACGCGGCGATCATCGCCCTGGGCGCAGTCATTCGTGGCGGTACTCCGCACTTCGAATACGTGGCCGGCGAATGCACCAAGGGCCTGGCCCAGGTGTCCATGGAGTTCGGCGTGCCAGTCGCGTTTGGCGTACTGACCGTTGATTCCATCGAGCAAGCCATCGAACGTTCCGGCACCAAGGCCGGTAACAAAGGCGCTGAAGCTGCCTTGTCCGCTCTGGAAATGGTCAGCCTGCTGTCGCAGTTGGAGGCCAAGTGATTTCCGACGAGAGCGATCGTTTCAACCCACGTGACGAGCGTCCAGCTGACGCCGGCAAGCCTTCCAAGAACGAGAAGCGTCGTGCTGCCCGTCAATTGGCGACCCAGGCGCTGTACCAGCGTCATTTGGCCGGTGCGTCGTTGAACGAAATCGAAGCGCAGTTTCGCGTCGACAACGATTTCACCTTCGCCGACCTGCCGTATTTCCACGACATCCTGCACGGCGTGCACGCCAACCTGACCGAGATCGATACGGCCCTGGCCCCTTGCCTGGACCTGACCATCGAAGAATTGGACCCGGTTGAACTGTGCGTGATGCGCCTGTCCACCTGGGAGCTGCTCAAGCGCGTCGACGTACCGTATCGCGTGGTGATCAACGAAGGTATCGAGCTGGCGAAAGTCTACGGTTCGACCGATGGCCACAAGTTCGTCAACGGCGTGCTCGACAAGCTGGCCCCACGCCTGCGTGAAGCCGAAGTGAAGGCGTACAAGCGCTAAACCGCGCTTGAATCCTTGATGGGTGAGTTTGAGCTGATCCGCAACTACTTCGCCGCCGCGCC
Source organism: Pseudomonas viridiflava (assembly GCF_900583165.1). Taxonomy (GTDB): domain Bacteria; phylum Pseudomonadota; class Gammaproteobacteria; order Pseudomonadales; family Pseudomonadaceae; genus Aquipseudomonas. Next base: position 73,798 of record NZ_UTKY01000016.1, read on the forward strand.
GTGTGCGCAGGGCGGCGATGGCATTGAGTTGGGGATCGGCGACGACTGTGCCCTGCTGGCGCTCCCCGCTGGGGAGCAACTGGCAATCTCCACCGATACCTTGGTGGCCGGGGTGCATTTTGCCGACCCCTGCGATCCGTTCCTGCTCGGCCAGCGCTCGTTGGCCGTAGCGGTGAGTGATCTGGCCGCCATGGGCGCCTACCCCCTCGCGTTTACCCTTGCTCTTACCACTCCGACGGTGAATGCCGATTGGCTGCAACGCTATGCCCAAGGCTTGAACCTGATGGCGCAAAGCTGCGGCGTCGGCCTGGTGGGCGGCGATACCACACGGGGCCCGTTGAGCCTGACCCTGACTGTGTTCGGCCGTGTGCCGGCCGGTCAAGCGTTGACCCGCAGCGGTGCGCAGCCGGGTGACCTGCTGTGCGTGGGCGGCGAGTTGGGTAATGCCGCCGGCGCCTTGCCGCTGGTATTGGGCCAGCGCAGCGCCGATGCCACCATCGCCGAGCCCTTGCTGGCCCATTACTGGTCGCCACAACCGCAGCTGGCCCTCGGGTTGGCGTTGCGGGGCAAGGCGACGTCTGCGATGGATATCTCCGACGGGCTCCTGGCCGATTGCGGGCATATCGCCAAGGCGTCGGCTGTCAGCCTGTTGATCGAGCGTCAGCAATTGCCGCTGTCCCAGGCGTTGCTGGCGTTTGTCGGTGATGAGGCGGCGCGGGTGGCGGCGTTGAGCGGTGGCGACGATTACGTGCTGGCGTTTACCTTGCCGTCCGTCGAGTTGGCGCCGTTGCTGGCGAGGGGTTGGCCGATCCATGTGATCGGCCGGGTCGAGGCAGGGCAGGGCGTGACGCTGCTGGATGCCAATGGCCAGGACATCACCCCAGCCGTGCGTGGCTATCAGCATTTTCGCGAGACGCCGTAAATCGGCGAGCTGCGCTACCCTTTAAAGCGTCATCCCGGATGCAAAGCGTTGCAGGAGGTCGTCCCCATGGCTGTACGTCGCTGGCTGTTGATGCTGCTGTGTGCCGTGGTGCCCGTGTTGCAGGCCAGTGAAGCGCCGGTACCGAACAACGTCAAGCTGGCCAGTGAAGCCTGGGACAATTACACCAACGCCGACGGCAGCGGCCTGGCTTGGGACCTCTTGCGCGAGGTGTTCGGGCCGGCGGGTGTCACGCTGCAAACTCGAACAGAGCCTTACACCCGTGCCATTGGCTTGGCCCAGCGGGGCGAGGTGGATGGCTGGGTGGGGTCCTATCGCGATGAGGTCCAGGGGATGGTTTACCCGCAAAGCAGGTACGATTCCGACCACATTTATGCACTTGGGCTCGCCAGCACCCCCGCGCCGACCTTGGACACACTGGCCAACTATCGGCTGGCCTGGGTGCGCGGCTACAAGTTCGAGGCGTACCTGCCCAACGTGACGCGTTTCAACCAGATTGAACGCCGCGAAGGCATCTTGCCGATGCTTGAGCACGCCAGGGCCGACTTCTATATAGACTCCTTGACCGAAGCCAAATACGTGATGAACCAAGCCCAAGACCCCTCCCGGTTCAAGCTCAGTCCCCTCATCGAATTGCCGCTTTACATAGGGTTTGCCGACAACGAACGCGGGCGGGTGCTGGCGAATTTGTTTGACCGGCGCATGGAGACACTGATCAAAAATGGTCAACTCAAGCCTATTTTTGAGCGCTGGCACCAGTTGTATCCGTTCTGACCTGCATAGAACCAAGGCGAAGGCCAATCGAACCGATTGATCTTTATCAGCGATAATTCAGCTTAAGCGTCTGTAGGAACCTGCTGTTACAATGGCCGCCTTTGTAAAAACTGAAATCAGGAGCACACGGTGCCCGTCGTTTTCGTCGCCGCTTCCAAGCTGCCTACCCCTTTTGCCACGTTCACCATGAACGGCTTTCTCGAAGAAGCCACCGGCCGCGAGCACGTTGTGCTTAGCCTGGGCGACATCGCGGATGGCGCGCCAGTGCTTGGCCGTGTGCACTCCGAGTGCCTGACCGGTGACGCACTGTTCAGCCAGCGTTGCGACTGCGGCTCGCAACTGGAAGCCGCCATGCGCGCCATCGCCCGCGAAGGCCGTGGCGTGTTGCTGTACTTACGCCAGGAAGGCCGGGGCATTGGCCTGATGAACAAGATCCGCGCCTACGAGCTGCAAGACGGCGGCGCCGATACGGTCGAGGCCAACGAGCGCTTGGGCTTCGCCGCCGACCAGCGTGACTACGCGATCTGCCTGCCGATGCTCGAGCACCTGGGCGTTAATTCCCTGCGCCTGATGACCAACAACCCGCGCAAGGTCAAAGCCTTGACCGACATGGGCATCACCGTGGCCGAGCGTGTGCCGCTGCACACTGGGCATAACCCGCATAACAAGCTCTACCTGGCCACCAAGGCCAGCAAGCTCGACCACATGATGGGCAACGAGCACCAGGGCGAGGTCGACCGCGCGTGACCCGTGGCCAGGTGAAACGGCGACTGTCCTTCAACTGGTGGCAGTACCTGGCCTTGGCCTTACTCCCTTTGTTTGTGCTCAACCTGGTGTTTGGCCAAGCCCAATCCCTGCTCCCGGTGCTGGCGATGCCTTTCTTTATCGCCGGCGTGGCCTCGATGTTCCTCAGCCTGCGCTACTTCAACGGCTATAAACACGCGTTGATCGCCACTTCCAAAGCCCTCGACACCCCCGAAGAACCGGCTGCCTGGATCACCCTGGCGGCCCGTAGGCGTACCGCACTGTTGGTGGCTGCCGCGCCCGCCTGGATCGGTGCGCTGGCGGTGTTCGTCGGCCTGGAAGCCGTGCCGTTGTTTCTGCTGGCGCTGTCGACCCTGGTGCTCTTCTACCTCTACCGCATCCCCCGTCAACTGGGATGATTCGCCGCTGGCTGGCCGTTCTGCTGCTGGCGTTTAGTGCCCAGGCGCTGGCGGCTGAGCGCGTTGTGAGTTTGGCGCCGTCACTGTCTGAAATCGTGGTTGAACTGGGCGCTGCCGACGTGCTGGTCGGCGTGCTCGATGGCGGCGAGCGGCCGGTGGAGTTGGCGAATGTGCCCTCGGTCGGGCATTACGGCCAGCTGGATATGGAGCGCCTGCTCAGCCTTAACCCCGACCTGATTTTGCTCTGGCCCGGCAGCGTCGGCCCGGCCCAGCGCGAGCAATTGCAGCGCTTGAATATCCCCGTTTACGTCGCCGAGCCACACAGCCTTGAACAACTCACCACCCAGGTACAGACCATCGCCGAGCAATTGGGCCGTGCCGAGGCCGGGCGGCAACTAGCTGCGCAGTTACGTGAGCGCCTGGCCGCGCTGCGTCAGCACTATCAGCGAGCGCAGCCGCTGCGGGTGTTTTATCAGGTGTGGAACCAGCCGCTGTACACGGTGGGCGGAGGGCAGATTATCAGTGATGCCTTGAATGTCTGCGGTGCGCGTAATGTGTTCGATGACCTTAAGTTGCCTGCGCCGCAGGTGAGTATCGAGTCGGTGTTGCAGCGTGATCCTGAGTTGATACTGGTGGGGGATCAGGCGCAACTGGACGCCTGGAAAGTCTGGCCCACGGTGGCGACACGTGTGCGCCTGGTACCGGATAAAGGGCTGGAGCGGCCCAGTGGGCAGATGTTGGAGGCGGTGGGACGGTTGTGTCAGGTGATTGCTCCAAACCTGTGAGACCGCTTTCGCGAGCAAGCCCGCTCCCACATTTTGATCTGTGAATACATTCAAAATGTGGGAGCGGGCTTGCCCCCGATGAGTCTGGCACAGACACCGATCAAATCTCAGGCGTCCACGTCACCCCAACCATCCAAACCCGCCCTTGCTCTCGATACCGCTGATTCACCTCAAACCCCGGGTCCAGATAGCTATACATCGCCCGTGCATAAGCCTTGTCCAACAGGTTATCCACCTTCACCGACAGCGCCACTTCCCGGTTCAACGCCCAACTGCTGCGCAACCCCAGTACGCCATAACCCGCCAGGCGATGAGCATTCGCTTCATCGTCATAACTCGTACTGACGGCCTGCCAAGTAGCGCCGACCCTCAGCTTGTCGAACTGCCGATCCACATCCAGGCTCAACGTACGCCGTGCACGCCGGGCCAGAGTGTGGCCGCTGTCGCGGTCGCGCGGGTCGATGATCGAGAGCCCCAGGTTGCCTTGCCAGCCAAACAGTTCCTGCTTGAGGGCGGCCTCGAAACCGTTGATACGGGCAGCGGCCACGTTATAGGGGATATACAAGTTCTCTGACTGCGCAACGATGGCATCCCTGAGATCGGTGCGGTACAGCGAGGTTTCCAGGCGCATGGTGTCGGTCAACTGGCTGCGCCATTGCAGCTCATAGCTCTTTGAATGCTCGGGCTTGAGGTTTGGGTTGCTGCTATCGGGGTAATACAAATCGTTGAAGCTCGGCGCGCGGAAGCCTTCGCTGTAGGACAGCAGCACGTCGTTGTTCGGGTTGAGCGGTACAGTCAGGGTGCCGCTCCAGGTGTTCTGGCTGCCGAACTGCTGGTTGGTGTCGTGACGCAGGCCCAACTCGGTAGAGAAGCTGTCGGTTGCAAAGCGATGCTGGATAAACACCGCGCGGTTCCAGCGGCTGTCCTGATCGAAATCGGTGCTGGCGTGCACGCGGTCTTCATACCAATCGGCGCCCAAGATCAGGCTGTTGCGTTCATTCAAGGTCAGGTCGTTTTGCCAGTTCACCGAGTCGCGGTAGGTGTTAAAGGCGCTGCTGCTGTCGCTCAGGTCATCGCGTTTTTTATCGCGGTTTTCGCTGTGGCCCAGCTCCAGACGGGTTTGCCAGCGGTCGTTGAGCTTAGCGTCGACATAACCGCTGGCGCTGCTCACCGTGTAGTCGGTGTAGGGCTTTTGGCCGACCGACTCCGTGAAGCTGATGAAGCGTCCGGACGGGTTGTCATACTCGGACTTGCCCCGACCATCGAGCAGGTTGAAGCCGACTTCGACGTCATCGCTCAGTGAGTGACTGAGGTTCAAACTCAACGATTTGTTGCGATACGCATCGTGGTCGCCATCACTGGCAAACGACTCGTGGGTCCAGTTGATGCCCTGGGTTTCATCCAGGCTGGCGCCGAGGTTGAAGCGGGTGCGTTCATCGCCGCCCGACAGACCCAGGCTGCGTTCCCAGGTGTGGTTACTGCCGAACCCCAGGTGCAAGCGCGGGTGAACCCCGGCTTGTGCGTTGCGTCGGGTGAAAATCTGGATGACCCCGCCAATGGCGTCGCTGCCGTAGATCACCGAGCGTGAGCCGCGCAGCACTTCCACCCGCTCGATCTGGTCGACACTCAAAAATTGCAGGCCGCTGTCACCGGAGGTGGCATTGGCAATGCGCTGGCCATCCACCAGCACCAGGCTTTGCGCGGCCTTGGTGCCGCGAATGAAAATGCCCGGCAGGCTGCCACGCCCACCGGTTTGCGCCACCTGCACGCCGGGTACGCGGCCAAGCAGGTCGGTGACGCTGGTGGGTTGCAGGCGGTCAATGTCGTCGCGGGTAAAGACGCTGTTGGCGGCGCTGCTGTCATTGCGCGCCTGCACCTGGCGGTTGGCGCTGATGACCACGTCGGGGAGGTTCAGGGCTTGGTCGCGTGTGTCGGCGAACAGTTCGGGTGCGGGCAGAAGCAGCAGGGCGAGGTACACGCGTTTCATGGGCTGTCCATATTATTTCAAATGCACACAAACCAAATGTGGGAGGGGGTTTGCCCCCGATGGCGGTGTGTCAGACTCAGTATCTTTCACTGATCCACCGCTATCGGGGGCAAGCCCCCTCCCACATTTTAAAGCCGGTCTACAGGCCCAATAGCGCCATGCGTTCGCGCACCGATGCCTCGATTCCGGCTTCATCCAACCCGCATTCAGCCAACATCTGCGCCGGCTTGGCGTGTTCGACGTACACATCGGGCAGGCCCAAGTGCAGCACTGACTTGAGGATATTCTCCCGCGCCAGGAATTCGCTGACCGCCGCACCGGCGCCGCCCATGATTGCGTTTTCTTCGACCGTCACCAGCAGCTCATGGCTACCGGCGATCTCGCGCACCAGCGCTTCATCCAGCGGTTTGACGAACCGCATGTCGACCACGGTGGCGTCGATCTTCTCGGCGACCTTCAACGCTTCGGCCAATTGCACGCCAAATACCAAAAACGCCGTCTTGCTGCCCTGGCGACGCACGATGCCCTTGCCGATCTCGATAGGCGCCAAGTCCTTCTCGATCACCGCATTCGGACCGTTGCCACGCGGGTAGCGCACGGCGGCCGGGCCGTTGTACAGGTGGCCGGTGCTGAGCATCTTGCGCAGTTCGTTCTCGTCGCTTGGCGTCATTACCAGCATGCCGGGGATGCAACGCAGGTAGGACAGATCGAAGCTGCCCGCGTGAGTCGGGCCGTCTTCGCCCACCAAACCTGCGCGGTCGATGGCGAACAGCACGTCGAGGTTCTGCACCGCTACATCATGGACGAGCTGGTCATAACCGCGCTGCAGGAACGTCGAGTAAATAGCCACCACTGGCTTGGCGCCTTCGCAAGCCATGCCGGCGGCGAACGTCACCGCGTGCTGCTCGGCAATCGCGACGTCGAAGTAGCGCAGCGGGAAACGCTCGCTGAATGCCACCAGGTCAGAGCCTTCCTTCATCGCCGGGGTAATACCCACCAGACGCGAATCGGCGGCGGCCATGTCGCACAGCCATTCGCCGAACACACCGGAGTACTTCGGCCCGCTGGCCTTTTTCGGCGCAGCCGCGGGAGCGTCCACCGGTTCGAGCTTGGTGATGGCGTGGTAGCCAATCGGGTCAACTTCCGCCGGGGCGAAGCCTTTGCCTTTTTTGGTGACGATATGCAAAAACTGCGGGCCTTTGAGGTCACGCATGTTGCGCAGCGTGGCGATCAGGGTCGGCAGGTCGTGGCCGTCGATAGGGCCGATATAGTTCCAGCCCAGCTCTTCGAACAGGGTGCCGGGTACCAGCATGCCCTTGGCATATTCTTCGGTACGACGGGCAATTTCCCACGCGCCGGGCAGACGCGAGAGCACCTTCTTGCTGCCTTCGCGCATGCTGGCGTAAGTGCGGCTAGAGAGGATTTTTGCCAGGTAATTGGACAGGCCACCGACATTGCGCGAGATCGACATGTCGTTGTCGTTGAGGATCACCAACATGTTGGCGTTCACTTCCGGCGCATGGTTCAGCGCCTCGAAGGCCATGCCGGCGGTCAGCGCGCCATCACCAATCACAGCGATTGCCTTGCGGTCACTGCCTTGCAGGCGGGCGGCGATGGCCATGCCCAGCGCTGCACTGATGGAGGTGCTGGAGTGGCCGACGCCAAAGGTGTCGTACTCGCTCTCGGCGCGGCGTGGGAAGGCGGCAATGCCGTCCTTCTGGCGCAGGGTGGCCATTTGCTCGCGACGGCCGGTGAGGATCTTGTGCGGGTACGCCTGATGGCCCACGTCCCACACCAGCCGGTCGTCCGGGGTGTCGAACACGTAATGCAGGGCGATAGTCAGCTCGATGACGCCCAGGCCGGCGCCGAAATGCCCACCGGTCTGGCCGACCGTGTAGAGCAATTCCAGGCGCAACTCATCGGCCAGGGTTTCCAGCTCGGCTTCACCCAGACGACGCAGGCCGTCCGGCGTGGCAGCACGGTCGAGCAGGGGCGTGGACGGGCGCTTGCGGGGAATCTCTTGAAACGTCGTGGGCATCAGGCGAATCGTTATAGGTATAGAAGAGGCGGCAGTTTACCTCAAGCATCGCAAACTGCCCACGCAGAGCGCCGAACTTGGCCGATATGCGGCCGTAAAGGCCGCGGTGATCAGTGGGTGCGTTCGACGATATACCGCGCCAGGTCGCGCAATGGCTCGGCTGCCGCGTCGAAAGGTCGCAGGGCATCCAGGGCCTGGTCGCGCAGTTCCAAGGCGTAGGCCTTGGCGGCGTCGAGCCCGAGCAGCGCAGGATAAGTCGGTTTGTCTCGTGCGATATCGGCGCCCTGGCGTTTGCCCAGCGTGGCGGTGTCACTTTCGACGTCGAGAATGTCGTCCTGCACCTGGAAGGCCAAGCCGATGGCGCGTGAGTAGGTCTTCAGCGCGGCCAACTGCGCCGCTTCGGCGCGGCCACTGGCCAGGGCGCCGAGCTGTACGGCCGCTTCGATCAGCGCACCGGTCTTGTGCCGGTGCATGTATTCCAGCGCCTGTTGATCGAGCTTCTGGCCGACCGAACCGAGGTCGATGGCCTGGCCGCCAACCATACCTGCGGGGCCAGCAGCAACGGCCAGGGTGGTGACCATGCGCAAGCGAATCTCGGCATTGACGCTGCTCAGCGTTGGGTCCAGCAGTGCGCTGAACGCCAGGCTTTGCAGGCCGTCACCGGCCAAAATTGCACAGGCTTCGTCAAAGGCTTTATGAGTGGTCGGCTGGCCGCGACGTAAATCGTCATCGTCCATTGCCGGCAAGTCGTCATGCACCAGGGAGTAGGCGTGGATCAACTCCACCGCACACGCCGCGCCGTTGGCCTGCTCGGCGGGTGCGCCCAAGGCTTCGCACGCGGCATACGCCAGCAACGGGCGCACGCGCTTGCCGCCATTCATCACGCTGTAGCGCATGGCGGCATAGAGGCGATTCAATTCGGGGCTTGGCGCAACAAACAAGGGTTCCAACGCCGCATTGACCCGGGCTTGGCTACTGGCCTGATACGCGTCGATCATTCGGGTTGTTCCGCATCGAAAGGCTCTTCGGCCAACTCCCCGTCACGTTCCAGCAGCACTTGCACCTTCTGCTCCGCCTGCGCCAAGGCGCTCTGGCAGTCGCGGGTCAGGCCGATGCCTTGCTCAAACGCTGTCAACGAGTCTTCCAGCGACAACTCGCCGTTCTCCAGACGCTCGACCAGGGTTTGCAGGTCGGCGAGGGATTGTTCGAAATCGAGTGCAACTTTTTTGCGGGCCATGGCGGCTATTCCGGTAGACGGTAAACCGGCGCGACACTAGCAGACATGGGGATTCTGGGCAAATGAGCGGGGGGCTGGATCGAGAGCATGAGCCGATCAAATGAGCTATTCGGCTCACCAAATGAGCCGAATAGCCATTTTATTCGGCTCATGGGCCGTCAATCGCTTTTTGCTGATGATGAGCACCGTCCGTGTGCGTTCTTCAACTCTGACTCAAATTCCGACAAACCCCTGTACATGCTCTGTAACAGGTCAATTTGAACAGCCAGTTCCTGCTTTTTGTCAGTAATGGCCTTATCTGCCCGTGCCCAAGGCAAACCATCGCCCTGATGGTCTCGAAGAATGCCCTGCAACTCCTTGAGCTTGAACCCCAACTGCTGCGCACACTTGATAAACATCAGCCGCTCAACACATTGCTCCGTATAAACCCGGTACTGCCCCCGACGCTGCGGCACCGGCAGCAGCCCGATCGCCTCATAGTGACGAATGGTTTTGATGGTTGTGCCCGACAACTGCGCAGCTTTGCCGATGTACATGAAAACTCCCTTTTCCCGCGAGTAGGCCTGCCTGCTTCAGCCACTTGGCCCGTTGCGTCGCAGTAGAGCCCAACACCGGCCCGAACAGCAACGTCTTGACGGGTTTGATCCCGCAAAACGCCAGGGTGGTCTTGCGCATTTGATGGATGCCGGGCATGCGGTAGAACCAGCGGTAATACCAGGGCGGTGTGTCCAGGGTCACCAGCAAGTGCGCGGTTCTACCGGCTAGCAGCTTGTCGGGGAAAGCCTTGCCCGGCCGATATTTGAAAGCAAAGCCGGGTAGAAAGATTCGGTCGAGAAAACCCTTCATCAAGGCAGGAATGCCGCCCCACCAGATGGGGAACACGAACGTCAGGTGAGTCGCCCACAGAATGTCGGATTGGGCGCTGAGCAGGTCCGGCTCCAGGGGCTGGATTTGCGTGTAGCCATGGTGCAAGACGGGGTCGAACGTGAGCTCGCCCAGGCGTAGGACGCGGACGTCATGCCCGGCGGTTTTGGCGCTGAGGATGTAGATGTCGGCCAGGGCGGAGCAGAGGTTGGATGTTGAGGGATGGCCGAGGATGACGAGGATGCGTTGTGACATGAGTGTGGTCCTGAAATGGGGATTTCAGGGTAGGGGGTGCTGTATAGGGGAGAGTCAAGCGCACGCCAATTAGAACAGCCTGCTTTTTAGGGCAGGCTTTGTGTGTAGCGTGGTTAGTCAGTCCTTACGCGCCGTCAGCGCCGAATAACCATTCATCAGATTGCGATAGTTAGGAATACGCTGGGACAGCAAGTTGCCCAAGCCTTCGATGTCGTTGCGCCAGTCGCGATGCAGCTCACAGGCCACCGAGAACCAGTTCATCATCTGCGCACCGGCTTGAGTCATGCGACTCCACGCGGCCTGCTGCACCGTGGTGTTGAACGTGCCCGACGCATCAGTCACCACAAACACATCAAACCCTTCCGCCAGCGCCGACAGGGTCGGGAACGCCACGCACACATCCGTTACTACACCGGCAATGATGATCTGCTTACGGCCAGTGGCCTTGATCGCCTTGACGAAGTCTTCGTTGTCCCATGCGTTGATCTGGCCAGGGCGAGCGATGTATGGCGCGTCCGGGAACATCTCTTTCAGCTCTGGCACCAGCGGGCCGTTGGGGCCTTGTTCGAAGCTGGTGGTGAGGATGGTCGGCAGTTCGAAGAACTTGGCCAGGTCGGCCAGAGCCAGCACGTTGTTCTTGAACTCGTTGGGCGAGAAGTCTTGCACCAGCGAGATCAGGCCGGTTTGGTGGTCGACCAGCAGAACTACGGCGTCGTCTTTGTTGAGGCGGTTGTAGGTTGGAGTGCTCATGGTTGAATCCTTTTTGTTTAAGTTGAGGAAGGGCGTTGCGTTCAACATGGGCATAGATTAATGGGGTGTGTGGAAGTGATAAATTGGGTGGCGTGTGTAATACCGTCAACCTGAAGGAGACAGTCGCGGTTTACGGTTTCGAAACCGTTACGCGACGCACCGGGTAACTGAATGTGCAGGGGGAGGCTTCAAGCAGAGGGTAGGCGGGGGATGGAATGTAGCCGGGGGACTCGTTTTGCGGGCATTAAAAAGCCGGCTTGTGGCCGGCTTCTCGGGGACTGCTTCAGCTTGTTTTTGACAAACCTCAGCAGCCTTCAAATCGCTCAGCCCACATTGCGTCAGGCTGAATAGTAGGGGCATCCGCGGGAACTCCTCCGCTTCGCCGAGCAGGGTGGATAGCGCAAAGCAACCCCCTGCCAAATGTGGGCCGCATGATACCCACATTCATTTTAAATTCCCACCTCCGGTTCCGACTTAGAGCCTTCCCAACCCAATAAATGCTCATCCAACGGTACCGGCGGGCGGCGGTTGTTGAGGGTGGACCACCAGAACACCCAGCCCACAATCTTGAAGTTTTGTTCGAAGCGTTCTTCGTGGTTCAGATACTCGTCGGGGTGTTCGCTGGCGTTGTGGCTGCGCATGCGTACGCCGCCGCCGGGGCGGTTGTAGAGGTATTTGATGCGTAGCATGCCGTCGTGTTCGACGGCGTAGATTTCGCCGTCAATGATTTGGGTGCGGCCTCGGTCAAAAGCGAGGGTGGCACCTTGTTGGATGATGTCGGTCATGCTGTTGTCGACCATGTAGGCGCCGAGTGCGCGGTCGGCGTTTACGTTGAGGGTTTCAAGGCTGTGCAGTGAGATTCGGATACGTTCGGTCGAGGTGAAAGTGGGGTGGAGGGGGATCTCCACATCAGCGTTTTCCGGGAGGCAGGCGGGGCCTGCGAGGTATTTTCCGCTTCCTTCGCGGGTGGTAGGCAGTCCTTGTCGGGCTTCCGGGCCTTCCAACAAGAAGTTGACCGGTGGGTGTTTGGGGCCTTCGCCGGTGCGTAGCCAGCGGCTGGAGACGCACAACAGTTCTGCAAACTCGTTGAGTCGGCCCATGGGCACGCCGCGTTTGAACCAGTTGTTCACGTGTTGAGGCGTGACGTCACGGTTTTTGGCGAAGTCGGAGGCGGAAAGATGCACTTCCCGTAATAGTGCTTTTAAGCGATCACCTGATGTATTCATAAACGCAGAGTTTACTGGCCGGAAAAACAGATCAAATAAACCATGCGTTGAGTTGCGCTTGTAAGGAATTGCTTAGTTGTAGCTTGATAGGGCGGAATTCAATAGTTATTAAACATTATTTATAAGCCAATGAACTTGTTGTTTAATTTTTCCCACAAAAAAAGCCCCGAATGATCGGGGCTTTTTCAATTGCCGTGGCAATGAGTAGTCGGTTTCAGCCTTTGTAGGCAGCCACCGATTTCATGATCTCGGCGCGGGCGGCTTCTGCATCACCCCAGCCGTCGATCTTCACCCATTTGCCTTTTTCGAGGTCTTTGTAGTTCTCGAAGAAGTGCTTGATCTGTTCCAGCAGCAGTGGCGGCAGCTCGGTGTATTCCTTCACGTCCACGTACAGTTGGGACAGCTTGTCGTGAGGGACCGCGATCACTTTGGCATCGCCGCCGCCGTCGTCGGTCATGTTCAGGATACCGACTGGGCGAGCGCGGATAACCGAGCCTGGGGTAACCGGGTAAGGGGTTACTACCAGCACGTCGAGGGGGTCACCGTCGTCAGCCAGGGTGTTGGGGATAAAACCGTAGTTGGCCGGGTAGAACATCGGGGTGGCCATGAAACGGTCAACGAACAGGCAGTCGCTGTCTTTGTCGATTTCGTATTTGATCGGCGCGTGGTTGGCCGGAATCTCGATGGCGACGTAGATGTCGTTCGGCAGGTCTTTGCCAGCCGGAATCTTGCTGTAGCTCATTGGGCGTTGCCCCCGTTAGTTGGCCAAGAAACTTGGCCGGATTGGCCTAAAAGTGGCGGCGATTATAGGCACATTCTGGCGCCGATGCCATGCGCCAGACGTCGTACGGTCATTCGCCTTGCGGCTGATAGCGCAGGTCGCTGGCTTGCAGTTGGAGCAGGCGGGCCAGGGGATCCTGGCGATAAAAACGACTGAGCTGGGCGTACACCTGTGGATAACTATTGACCAGTAAATCCGGGGCGCTGAAGAAATATTCGCTGGTGACGGCAAAGAATTCCGCCGGGTTTTCGGCCGCGTAGGGGTCGATTTCGGTATCGGCGTCCGGGTGGGCGTCGAGCTGGCGATTGAGGTCGTCGTAGGCGCTTTGCATCACGTTGGCCCACTCTTGCACGCGCATATCGTTGTGCAGTGGCGGCAGGCCGTTGGCATCGCCGTTGAGCATGTCGAGCTTATGGGCCAGTTCGTGGATGACCAGGTTGTAGCCTTCCCAATTGCCACTGGCCAGCACGCCGGGCCAGGCGAGAATTACCGGGCCTTGCTGCCAGGCTTCGCCGCTGTGCTCGCCGTCCCATTCGTGTTCGATGCCGCTGCTGTCGCGATGGCGCTGGGGGCTGACGAAGTCGTCGGGGTACAGCACGATTTCGTGGAAGCCCTGGTACCAATCCAGATCGCCCAGGTTCATCAGCGGCAGCTGGGCCTGGGCGGCGAGCAGCAGGCGTTGTTCCTGGTGCAGATCGACGCCGGGCAGGGCCGTCAGGTGTTTTTCGGCGAGGAACACCACGCAAGCTTCGCGCAGCCACTGGTCTTGCTCGGCGCTGATGCCGTCGAGAAAGGTCAGGTGGTGGCGCACCCGCTGCCAGGTGTCATCGGCAATCGGGTGCTTGGCCAGCAGGCGCCGGCGACGCCAGGCGCTCAGGGACCACATCGCAGGTTACTGCGGCTTGGCTTCGGAGGAGGTGCGACCAAACCGGCTGCGGAACACGCCAATGATCATCGGCACCAGCGACAGCAGGATGATGAACACCACCAGCAGCGACAGGTTTTTCTTGATAAATGGCACGTTGCCGAAGAAGTAGCCCAAGGTCACCAGGCCACCCACCCAGAGGATGGTGCCCAGTACGCTGAAACCGAAGAAGCGCGGGTAGGGCATCCTGGCGATGCCGGCGACGAACGGTGCAAAGGTGCGCAGGATCGGTAGGAAGCGCGCCAACGTCACAGTTTTGCCGCCGTGTTTGTCGTAGAAATCGTGGGTTTTTTGCAGGTAGTCGCGACGGAAGATTTTCGAGTTCGGGTTGTTGAACAAGCGCTCGCCCACCGTTCGCCCGATCACGTAGTTGGTGCTGTCACCAAGAATCGCCGCCAGCATCAAGAGGCCGCCCAGCAACACGGGGTCCATGCCACCGCCCGCGGCTACGGCGCCGGCGATGAACAGTAACGAATCACCCGGCAGGAAGGGCATGACCACCAGGCCGGTTTCACAAAATATGACGAGGAACAGAATGGCGTAGATCCACGGACCGTAATTGGTGACCAGCATGTCGAGGTAAACATCGAGATGCAGAATAAGGTCGAGCGGGTTGAAATCCATGGATGGCACCTGTGTGAATGGCCCGGCTCAGCAGGCCAGTGCGGACGCTAGGGTAAGTAAGGCTACAAGCGTATGCCGTATTTCTTACAGTCCTGAAAGGTCCGCATTATACGGATTGAGAGGTGAAAAGCCTGTGGGTTTTGTAGCGGGGGATGTCGTAGTTATCGGCCCCTGGAGTATCACAGAACCAGATGTGGGAGTGGGCTTGATCCCGATGGCAGAGTATCAGTCACAAATTGTCTGACTGATACACCGCCATCGGGGGCAAGCCCCCTCCCACATTGGCACAGTGGTGTTTTGGGAATTGGGGTCAGTCCTCGCTGATCGGCAGCGTATAGTTCTTGAATTCCGTATCCTCACGAAACCCAATCGACTCATAGGTCTTCTGCGCCACCTCGTTGTCACTGCTGGTAGACACCCGCAGCCGCACCGCATGGGTTTCCTTGGCCATCTTCTTGGCCGTGCGCATCAGGTTATCCGCGACCAATTGCCGGCGCGCATCCTCGGCTACATAGATGTCATTGAGAATCCACACTCGCTTGAGCGACAACGACGAAAAACTCGGATAGAGCTGGCAAAAGCCGAGCAATTTCTTGTCGTCATCGTCGGCCAGGGCCAGGTAGATCACCGACTCCTTACGGCGCAGGCGCTTTTCCAGGAAGGCTCGGGATGAGTCCGGGAAGGGCAGGGCCCCGTAGAACTCGCGGTATTTGACGAACAGCGGGGTCAACAGGTCCAGGTGTTCCAGGGTCGCTTGAGTGATCCGCATGCCAGGCCTCAACTTCCAAATGGGGTATGACCACGCGAGCGGTCGTAACTTGATGCTGCCTAAACACTCGAAAAAGCGCAATCGTGCGGGTATCAGTCCTGCGGTGGGCTAAGCAGGAAGTTGCCCTTCATCAGGTCCGGGTCGTCTGACTCGATCGTCTGAACCTGCGCCTCATCCTTGAGGTTGACCCCTGAGAGCTGCCGCCGACACGCCTCTCGCATCAAGTACAGCAAACGATGGGCCGCCATGCCATAACTCAAGCCTTCCAAGCGCACATTAGAGATGCAGTTGCGATAGGCATCGGTAAGGCCGACCTTGGGGTTATAGGTGAAATACAGCCCTAAGCTGTCCGGCGAGCTGAGCCCTGGGCGTTCACCGATCAAGATCACGGTCATCTTGGCCCCGAGCAACTGGCCCACTTCATCGGCCACCGCCACGCGGCCCTGTTCCACCAGAATCACCGGTGATAACGACCAGCCGTCTGCATTGCTCTGCTCCTCCAGGCGCGCCAGAAATGGCAGCGTGTGTTTATGCACCGCCAGTGCCGACAGACCGTCAGCCACCACGACGGCCAAATCCACACCGCCAGGATTGGCCGCCGCATGATCGCGCAGCAACTGGGCAGACTCATCGCTCAAGCGTCGACCCAGGTCGGGGCGTTGCAGATACAGATGACGGTCCCCCGCAGCGCTGTGCAGCAACAGGCTGTCACGCCCACGTTCGTCCAACTGGCTGCGCAGGCCTGCGTGGTCGAACGGCAAGTGCACGGCGTCACGCGCCTGGGCGTGGGCGAACTGAAAATCCAGCTGTGCGTGGGTGGGAATGCTGGTGCCAGTGCGGCCCAGGGCGATGCGCGCCGGGGTCAGGCGGCGCAGTTCCAGCCAAGGGTTGTCGGGTAGGTCGAGTTGCACAGGCGGCTCCTTCATCCCAATTGCGCCAACGCGTGGCGAAAGGCCGGTGGCAGGCTGTCGCCGAAGCGCACCTTGCCGTCGGCTTGCGTGAATATGCCCATTTTTGCCAGCCACTGTTCAAATTCCGGCGCCGGTTTTAAACCCAATGTTTGCCGGGCGTACAAGGCGTCGTGGAACGACGTGGTCTGGTAATTGAGCATGATGTCGTCGGAGCCCGGGATACCCATGATGAAGTTGATCCCGGCCACACCCAGCAGGGTCAGCAGGGTGTCCATGTCATCCTGGTCAGCTTCGGCGTGGTTGGTGTAGCAGATGTCGCAACCCATCGGCACGCCCAGCAGTTTGCCGCAGAAGTGGTCTTCAAGGCCGGCGCGGATGATCTGCTTGCCGTTGTACAGGTACTCCGGGCCGATAAAACCTACAACGGTGTTCACCAAAAACGGCTTGAAATGCCGCGCCACGGCGTAGGCGCGGGTTTCGCAGGTTTGCTGGTCGACGCCAAAGTGCGCGTTGGCCGACAAGGCGCTGCCTTGGCCGGTTTCGAAATACATCAGGTTCTGGCCCAGGGTACCGCGGTTCAGGCTCAAGCCCGCGTCGTAGCCTTCTTGCAGCACGTTCAGGTTGATGCCGAAACTGGCATTGGCCGCTTCGGTGCCGGCAATCGACTGAAACACCAGGTCCAGCGGCACGCCCCGGTTGATGGCTTCGATGGAGGTGGTGACGTGGGTCAGCACGCAGGCTTGGGTCGGGATTTCATAGCGTTGGATGATCGCATCAAGCATCTCTAGCATCGCGCAGATGGAGGCGATGCTGTCGGTGGCCGGGTTGATGCCGATCATGGCGTCGCCATTGCCATAGAGCAGGCCGTCAAGAATGCTCGCGGCAATGCCGGCGGGTTCGTCCGTGGGATGGTTGGGTTGCAGGCGAGTGGATAAGCGCCCGCGAAGGCCCATGGTGCCGCGAAATTGCGTGACCACGCGGATCTTCTGCGCCACCAATACCAGGTCCTGTACGCGCATGATCTTGGACACGGCCGCCGCCATCTCCGGTGTAAGACCTGGCGCCAAAGCCCGTAGGCTGTGTTCATCGGCAGCGTCGCTGAGCAGCCAGTCACGCAAGCCGCCGACGGTCAGGTGACTGACCACTGCAAACGCCTGTTTATCGTGGGTATCGATGATCAACCGGGTGACTTCGTCGCTTTCGTAGGGGATCAACACTTCCTGTAGAAAATGCTGCAAAGGAATGTTGGCCAGCGCCATCTGCGCCGCCACTCGCTCACCGTCGTTTTGCGCGGCCACGCCGGCGAGGAAGTCCCCGGAGCGTGCGGGACTGGCCTTGGCCATCACGTCCTTGAGGCTGTCGAAGCGGTAGGTTTGTGTACCTACCGCGTGGGAAAAGCTTGCCATACAGTGTCTCCTTGACGACGGGGGCAACGGCCCCCGTCGAGGTTTACGGCAGTTAGTGCAAGGCGGCCTCTGCGGCCTGGATCGCCGCGAATTCTTCTTCGGGCGTGCCTGCTACCAAGTGATGCCGGCTGTAGAAAGCAAAGTAAGCAATTAATACTCCATAGATGATCGCCGCGCCAATCACCACGCGTGGATCGACCAGGAAGCCCGCAACCACGGCCACGCAAGCCAGCACCAAGGCGACGCCGGAGGTGAAGATGCCGCCGGGTGTGCGGTACGGGCGATCCATTTTGGGGCGACGGATGCGCAAAGTGATGTGTGCCGCCATCATCAACACGTAGGAAATGGTCGCGCCAAACACCGCTACCAGAATCAACAGATCACCCTGGCCGGTCAGCGACAGGCCAAAACCGATGATGCCGGGAATCACCAAGGCCAATACCGGCGCCTTGCTCTTATTGGTCTGTGACAACTTGCGCGGCAGGTAACCGGCGCGGGACAGTGCAAAGATCTGCCGCGAATAGGCGTAAATGATCGAGAAAAAGCTCGCGATCAGCCCCGCCAGGCCCACCAGGTTGACGAACCCGCCCATCCACGTCGAACCGCCGTAAGACAACGCCAGCGCCTCCACCAACGGGTTGCCGGACTTGATCAACGCGTAAGTACCCGCGCCGCCCGGCGCAATCACCAGGATCAACAGGGCAAAACTGGTCAGCACCACAATGGCGCCGATCAGGCCGCGGGGCAGGTCGCGTTTCGGGTTCTTGGTTTCTTCCGCCGCCAGGGGGACGCCCTCGACCGCGAGGAAAAACCAGATCGCATAGGGAATCGCTGCCCACACGCCAACGTAGCCAAACGGCAGGAAGGTGCTGGCGCCCTTGGCTTCGGTCACTGGAATATCCAGCAAATTGGCGACATTGAAGTGCGGCACCATCGCCACCAGGAACACGCCTAGGGCGATAGCGGCGACGGCGGTAATCACAAACATCAGCTTCAACGCTTCACCGACGCCAAAAATATGGATGCCAATGAAGATGATGTAAAACGCCAGGTAGATCATCCAGCCGCCAATCCCAAACAGCGACTCGCAATAAGCGCCAATAAACACTGCGATGGCAGCCGGGGCGATGGCGTACTCGATCAGAATGGCGGTGCCCGTCAGGAACCCGCCCCACGGCCCAAAGGCGCTGCGGGCAAAGCCATAGCCACCGCCCGCAGTGGGGATCATCGAAGACAGTTCGGCCAACGAGAAGCACATGCACAGGTACATCGTGGCCATCAGCAGTGTGGCGAGAAACATGCCGCCCCATCCACCCTGGGCCAGGCCGAAGTTCCAGCCGGCGTAGTCGCCGGAAATAACATAGGCAACACCAAGGCCCACTAACAGCACCCAGCCGGCGGCGCCTTTTTTTAGTTCGCGTTGTTGGAAGTATTGGGAGTCGACTTTTTCAAAGTCGACGGAAGATCCAGTCGGTTCGCTAGGCATGGGAAAGTACCTTTCGTTGTTATTGTTTTTTAACTCGGCCTCTGTGTGCCGAATGCAAATCGCAAGTACTTATCAAAATCTAAGTGCATGAAGATTCAAATGTGGGAGGGGGCTTGCCCCCGATAGCGGTGGTTCAGTGAAATTAATGTGGCTGACACACTGCAATCGGGAGCAGGCCCCCTCCCACATTTTTAATTGCATCTCAAATGTGGGAGAGAGGGTTAGTTAGAAAAAGCCCAACGGATTAATGTCGTAACTCACCAGCAAGTTTTTAGTCTGCTGATAATGATCCAACATCATCTTGTGTGTCTCACGGCCCACACCCGACTTCTTGTAACCGCCAAACGCGGCATGCGCCGGGTATAGGTGATAGCAGTTGGTCCAAACGCGGCCCGCCTTGATCGCCCGGCCCATGCGGTAGGCGCGGTTAATGTCACGGGTCCATACGCCGGCACCCAGGCCGAACTCGGTGTCGTTGGCAATGGCCAGGGCTTCGGCTTCGTCCTTGAAGGTGGTGATGCTCACTACCGGGCCGAAGATTTCTTCCTGGAAAACGCGCATTTCGTTGGTGCCCTTGAGCAGGGTCGGTTGGATGTAATAGCCGCCCTCCATGTCACCGCTGAGCTTCTCGACCTTGCCGCCGGTGAGCAGTTGCGCGCCTTCGCCCTTGGCGATTTCCAGGTAGGACAGGATCTTGTCGAATTGCTGCTCGGACGCCTGGGCGCCGACCATGGTATCGGTGTCCAGCGGGTCGCCACGTTTGATCGACTCGATCTTCTTCATCACCACTTTCATGAAGTCGTCGTAGATTGACTCTTCCACCAAGGCGCGGGAAGGGCAGGTGCACACTTCGCCCTGGTTGAAGAACGCCAGCACCAGGCCTTCGGCCGCTTTCTCGATAAAGGTCGGTTCTGCCTTCATGATGTCGGCAAAGAAGATGTTCGGCGACTTGCCGCCCAGCTCAACGGTGGACGGAATAATGTTCTCGGCCGCCGCGTGCATGATGTGCGAGCCCACTGGCGTCGAGCCGGTGAAGGCGATCTTGGCGATGCGCTTGCTGGTGGCCAGTGCTTCGCCGGCTTCTTTACCGAAACCTTGCACCACGTTCAGCACGCCCGGTGGCAGCAGGTCGCCGATGACTTCCATCAACACGGTAATGCCCAGCGGGGTTTGTTCGGCGGGCTTGAGCACCACGCAGTTGCCGGCGGCCAGGGCCGGTGCGAGTTTCCAGGCAGCCATCAAAATCGGGAAGTTCCACGGGATGATCTGGCCGACAACGCCCAGGGGCTCGTGGAAGTGATAGGACGCAGTGTGCTCGTTGATCTCGGCGCTCGTGCCTTCTTGGGCACGGATGCAGCCAGCAAAATAACGGAAGTGGTCAGCGGCCAAGGGGATGTCGGCGTTGAGGGTTTCACGCACGGCCTTGCCGTTGTCCCAGGTTTCGGTGATGGCCAGCAGTTCGAGGTTCTGTTCGATGCGGTCGGCGATTTTCAGCAGCACCAGCGAGCGGTCCTGGGCGGAGGTCTTGCCCCAGGCGTCGGCGGCGGCGTGAGCGGCGTCCAGCGCCTTATCGATGTCTTTGGCGGTGGAGCGCGGGAATTCAGCGATGGGTTTGCCGTTGACCGGCGAGGTGGTGGTGAAATAGTTGCCATCGACCGGCGCAACGAATTCGCCACCGATGTAGTTGCCGTATTTGGCCTTGAACGAAACGATGGCGCCTTCAGTACCGGGGTGTGCGTAACGCATGATGGGTATCTCCTGGCTCTTATGTTTATTGGGAGTGCAGCGCAGCAAGCGCTTATAAAGCGTAGAGCAAAGGTTGGGCCACTGCTTTGAGGGCTAGGTAAATCAAGGGGTTGGGGTTTGTTGCAAGGCGTTGCTGTGGCAGGGCTGATACAGCGGGTGTGACAGTTTGTGCCATAAACGAGACAGGCTGTGACCGGTGGGTCTGGCCGGGATTGCATTGGTCGAGTGCCTGAGGGATGCTGGGTGTTCTCATGCAGGGAGAATAATAAGAAATGCACAGCGATCATTTCACGCGCCATGCCCAGCAGGTCCTCACCGTGGCCCATGGCCGCGACCCTTCGAGCGACCCGTCCATCGCCCGCTCCTGGCTGCGTTGTCTGGAGGACTACCACCTCGACCCTGCGCAAACCATTGCTCCCACCGTGCTTGAGCATGGCCGCTTGCTGGAAAGTCGCGAGCGTTTGCAGCAAGTGCTGCAGATCGCCGGCAGCGAGATGAACAGCCTGCACCAGCAGCTTTCCGGCGCCGGTCATGCGGTGCTACTCACCGATGCCCGTGGGGTGATCCTCAACTGTGTGACCGCGCCGTCCGAGCGCAAGATTTTCGAGCGTGCCGGGCTGTGGCTCGGCGCCGACTGGAGCGAGGCCTGCGAAGGCACCAACGGTATCGGCACCTGCCTGGTGGAGCGCCAGTCGCTGACGATTCATCGCGATGAGCATTTTCGTGGCCGACATACAGGGCTGACCTGTTCGGCGAGCCCGGTGTTCGACCCCCATGGCGACTTGCTGGCGGTGTTGGATGTGTCGTCCGCGCGCGAGGCGGTGTCGCGCCAAAGTCAGGTCCACACCATGGCGCTGGTGAATCTGTCGGCCAAGATGATCGAGAGTTGCTACTTCCTGCGCCACTTTGAAAACTACTGGTTGCTGCGCTTTCATCTGCAAGCCGAATCTGTGGGCCTGTTCAGCGAAGGTCTGCTGGCGTTTGATGGCGAAGGGCGCATTTGTGCCGTCAACCAGAGCGCACTGAATCTGTTGGGGCAGATGCGTGGCGGTTTGCTGGGGCAGCCAGTAGAGGCGTTTTTCGAGTGCTCCCTCGACCAATTGCTCGGTCGCGCCAGCGCCAATGCCACCGCCAGTTGGCCGCTGCGCACCCGTGATGGCCGCCAACTGTTCGCCGCACTGCGCGGCCAGGCGCGCAGTACGCCGCTACCCGTGATCAAACCCGTAGTCGCAGAAAGACCGCAGTTGCCTAGCATCTGCTTGGGCGACCCAACGTTACAGCAGGATTTCAGCAAGGCGCTGCGCGTCTTCGAGCGCGACGTGCCCTTGCTGATCAATGGCGAAACCGGCTCCGGTAAAGAAGCCTTCGCCAAGGCCGTGCATCATGCCAGCCAGCGTGCCGACAAGGCATTTGTCGCCCTCAACTGCGCCGCCATCCCTGAAAGCCTGATTGAAAGCGAGCTGTTCGGCTATCGCGGCGGCAGCTTTACCGGGGCGCGCAAAGAGGGTATGCAGGGCAAATTGCAGCAAGCCGATGGCGGTACCTTGTTTCTGGATGAAATCGGCGATATGCCCCTGGCCCTGCAAACCCGTCTATTAAGGGTGTTGGAAGACCGTCTGGTCGTGCCCCTCGGCGGTGAGCCCCAGGCCGTCAATGTCAGGATTATCAGCGCGACCCACCGCAATTTACTGGAGCGCGTGCAGGACGGCAGCTTTCGCGAGGATTTGTACTACCGGCTCAATGGCCTGGAAGTCGGCTTGCCGCCGTTACGCGAACGCAGTGACAAGTCCCAACTGCTGGATTTCTTGCTGGCACAGGAGGCCGACGGTGAGACGGTGTTGCTCGACCCGGCGGCGCGTGGGGCGCTATTGGCCTTTGCCTGGCCGGGAAACGTGCGCCAACTGCGCACGGTACTGCGAACGCTGGTGGCGTTATGTGATGAAGGTCGGGTATCACTGGGCGATTTGCCCGCGCAGATTCGCCAGGCTCGCCCATCAATGCCCAGTGACGCCAAGCCGGTGGAGTCGCCGCTCGACGATGCCGAGCGCCTGGCGCTGCTGGCGGTATTGACGCAACAGCGCTGGCACATGACCCATGCGGCCGAGCAACTGGGGGTCAGCCGCAACACCCTGTACCGCAAGCTGCGCAGGCACGGCATCGCACGTCACGCCCTCAGCTAAAGGGTGCGATTTTCGCCCCCCTGCGCTAACCTGCCTCGATGTTTTACGAGGTCGACTATGCACATTCATATTCTCGGTATTTGCGGCACGTTCATGGGCTCGATGGCGGTGTTGGCCAAGGAGCTTGGCCATCACGTCACAGGCTCAGACGCCAACGTTTACCCGCCCATGAGCACGCAACTCGAGGCCCAGGGCATTGAGTTGACCCAAGGCTACGACCCGTCGCAGTTCGACCCGGTGCCAGACTTGGTGGTGATCGGCAATGCCATGTCCCGTGGCAACCCTGCGGTCGAATACGTACTCAATAAAGGTTTGCCTTATGTGTCTGGCCCGCAATGGCTGGCGGACCACGTGCTGCAAGGCCGCTGGGTACTGGCCGTGGCCGGTACCCACGGCAAGACCACCACCAGCAGCATGCTGGCCTGGGTGCTGGAACATGCCGGCATGAGCCCGGGGTTCCTGATTGGCGGCGTGCCGCAGAACTTCTCCGTGTCAGCTCGCTTGGGTGACACGCCGTTTTTCGTGATCGAGGCGGATGAATACGACAGCGCCTTCTTCGACAAACGCTCCAAGTTCGTCCACTACCGCCCGCGTACGGCGATCTTGAATAACCTTGAGTTCGATCACGCCGACATCTTCCCCGATCTACCGGCCATCGAGCGGCAGTTCCACCACTTGGTGCGCACCATTCCAAGCGAAGGCCTGGTCATTCACCCGACCACCGAGCCCGCTTTGCAGCGTGTGATCGAGATGGGCTGTTGGACCCCAGTGCAGACCACCGGCGCTGGCGGGCAGTGGCAGGTCAAGTTGCTCAGTGAAGACGGCTCCCGATTTGAAGTGCTGTTCGAAGGTGAAGCCCAAGGCATCGTCGAGTGGGACATGACCGGCCAGCACAATGTCGCCAACGCCCTGGTCACCTTGGCGGCCGCGCGGCATGTGGGCGTGGTGCCATCCATGGGGATAGCGGCATTGAGCGCGTTCAAAAGCGTGAAGCGGCGTATGGAAAAAGTCGCCGATGTGAACGGTATTACCATCTACGACGACTTTGCCCACCACCCGACGGCGATTGCCACCACCTTGGATGGCCTGCGCAAGCGCGTGGGTGACGCGCCGATCATTGCCATTGTTGAGCCGCGCTCCAACTCCATGAAGCTCGGTGCGCATCGCGATGGCCTGCC
Source organism: Pseudomonas viridiflava (assembly GCF_900583165.1). Lineage (GTDB taxonomy): Bacteria > Pseudomonadota > Gammaproteobacteria > Pseudomonadales > Pseudomonadaceae > Aquipseudomonas. Next base: position 97,823 of record NZ_UTKY01000016.1, read on the forward strand.
TGAAAGCGTCAACGACGCCGACCAGGCGGTCTGGTATGCACCGGCCAACCTGGGCTGGGATTTGCCTGCGATTGCGGCGCAGTGCACCGTGCCGTCCACCGTCTGCGACTCCATCGAAGGCATCATCGAACACGTCAAACAACTCGCCAAGCCAGGCACCCATGTGGTGGTGATGAGCAACGGTGGTTTTGGCGGCCTGCACGGCAAACTGGCCGAGGCGCTGAAATGAGCGGCCCGGAACGCGTCACCTTGGCGATGACCGGCGCATCGGGCGCGCCGTATGGCTTGCGCCTGCTCGATTGCCTGGTACGCGAAGACCGCGAAGTGCACTTCCTGATCTCCAAGGCCGCACAGTTGGTGATGGCCACCGAGACCGATGTGGCGCTGCCGCCCAAGGTGCAGATGATGCAGGCCTTCCTCACCGAATACACCGGTGCGGCGGCGGGGCAGATCAAGGTCTACGGCAAAGAAGATTGGATGTCACCGGTGGCCTCGGGCTCCGGAGCGCCGGCAGCGATGGTGGTGGTGCCGTGCTCCACCGGCACCTTGTCGGCGATTGCCACCGGTGCCTGCAACAACTTGATCGAGCGTGCGGCGGACGTGACGTTGAAAGAGCGTCGCCAGTTGATCCTGGTGCCGCGTGAAGCGCCGTATTCGAGCATTCACCTGGAGCACATGCTCAAGCTGTCGAACATGGGCGTGACGATTTTGCCGGCATCGCCGGGCTTCTATCACCAGCCGCAGACCATCGATGACTTGGTGGACTTTGTGGTGGCGCGCATTCTCAACCTGCTCAATATTCCCCAGGACATGCTGCCGCGTTGGGGCGAACACCATTTGAGCAGCGATGAATAAGGCGCTGGTGATGCTGCTGGCGCTGCAACTGGCAGGCTGCGCCACCGCCCGCACGCTGGATGCGGCGCAACCCGGTGCGCCAGTGGTGTACGCCGGCACAAGGCTGGACCTGTATGCGATCAATGGCGGGTGTTGTGCCAAGGACCGGTTTGGCGCCGAAGCGCCGAGTTATCCCCAGGTGGATCTGCCGGCCAGCGCGTTGCTGGACACGTTGCTGTTGCCGTTGTCGGTGTTGACGGTGCTTGGGGTTGGCTTCAACGCGACGGGCGGGTTGTAACCCCTATCTTCTGATAGACAAATATCCAAATGTGGGAGGGGGCTTGCCCCCGATGGCAGAGTGTCAGTTAACAGATTTGTTGCCTGACCCACCGCTATCGGGGGCAAGCCCCCTCCCACATTTGAATCTCTGCCAGGTCTTAAGAACGGGTTACTTGCCCAGCTTACGCAACTCATCCGACTCCACCACCCGCACCCCATCCTGCTCTTCCAGCGCCAGGCGCCACATGGCTCGGGCCAGTTCGCAGACTTCAATGCCGTGGTACTTGCCCGGAATCAACCGAGACAACGGCCCGGCGAGTTGCTCGGCCAGGCGCGGCTCCAGGCGCTCGCCCAACAGCAGCGACGGCCGCACGATGGTCAGTTGCGGCCAGCCTTGAGTTTTGAGCGCTTGTTCCATCTCGCCTTTGACGCGGTTGTAGAAAATCGAGGATTTCGGGTCGGCACCAATCGCGCTGATTACCACCAGGTGCCGTGCGCCCATCTCCCGTGCGCGTTTGGCGAAGGCCACGACCATGTCCAGGTCCACGGCGCGGAACGCTTCTTCCGAGCCCGCTTGTTTGATCGTGGTGCCCAGGCAGCAGAAGGCCAGGTCCACCTGGCCGCTCAGCTGCGGCAGGAACACCGCCGGGTCGCCCACCGGGTTTTCCAAGCGCGGATGTTCGGCCAATGGCTTGCGGCTGGGCGCCAACACGCGCGTCACGGTAGGTTCGTTGAGCAGGCGGTCGAGCAGGTGTTCGCCGGTAAGGCCAGAGGCGCCGGCAAGCAGGATGTGTTGAGGTGTCAGGTACATAGTGTTTCCCCCTTGTTACACGTTACAGCTTAGTTGCCTTTGGCTTCCTTGCTATTCATTGAGACGCTTTCGAGCGCCTTTCGTGCCTGCTGTTTGCGTAAAAGTTGCCAGTGGGCGATGACGCCCTTGGGGGCCCAGATCTGCGGCTCGGAGGCTTCGAAGTTATCCGCCTGTTCGCGTTCGGTCACATGCAGTTGCGCCAGTTTGAAAGCTTGCTGCAGGTCATCGGTCTGGTTGAAGGCTTGGGCGAAGAGGGCGTCGCCAAAGTAGGTGAAGTCGGCTTCCTCGGAACAGCCGAAAGACACGCGGTCGGCCCGGGAGGCGGTCATGATCAGGGTGCGTTCGTCTTTGAGCGCCGGGATGAAACCGCCGGAATAGCAGGCGGAAATCACGATGATCTTGTCGCGGTTTTTCAGCGGTGCGAGCACGGCGGCCAGCTCGTCGGCGGGCAGGTCGGCCAGCTCCATGCGCGGTTGGTCCAGCACCAGCTCGTGTTCGTGAGTGCCGTGGCTGGTCATGTAAATGAATACCAGATCTTCGGGCCCGGTGCGTTCGGCCAGGGTTTGCACAGCAAGGCGAAGGCTTTCTCTAGTGGCCAAGGGGCGGTCGGCGATATGGTCGCGGTGGTTGACCAGGCGGACCTGCCCGCGCGCGCCGAAGCGGGTGGCGAGCAGGTTGCTGACGTAATCGGCCTCGCGCAGAAACACGCTTTGCTTACCGTCGCCGGCCAGCACCAGGGTGTACAGCTCGACGGCGGAGGTGGACGCGGGTACCGCTGCGAGGGCCGCATCCAGCAGGTGGCCCTGGGCAAGTACGCCGATTTCCAGCGGGTCGGGCAGCAGCTTGCCGTCGGCGTCACGCACGCGCATGCCGTTGACCCAGGTGCCGGCCTGTACGGTGCCGTCAGTCAGCACCAGGGTGCCACGGCCCTGATAGCTGTCGCTGTCGAAGCCGCCAATATAGAAGCTGCCATCGGTGAGGTTCAGGCGACCTTCGCCGCTGAAGCGCCAGTCGCTGAATTGGCCGACATAATGGCTGCCATCCACGCCGATCAATTCGCCCTTGCCGCTCAGGGCGCCTTCCTTGAACTGGCCGATCCACACGTCGCCGTCGGCATTTTCGTAGCGGCCCTTGCCGTTGAGCTGGTTCTGTTTGAACTGGCCGACATAGATATCGCCGTCGGCGCTGTTGAAGGTGCCGTTGCCTTCCAGTTGCCCGTCCACGAAGTGGCCGCTGAACTGATTGCCACTGTCGTCGTTGCGCTGGCCTTCGCCATTCGGTTTGCCGTGGGCGAACTGGCCCTGGTATTGGCTGCCGTCGGCCAGCTCCAGGCGGCCGAGGCCGGAATACTGGTCGTTCTTGAATTCGCCGCGATAGGTCATCTGCCCCTCTTTGAGGGTGCCTTCGCCATTGCGTCGACCGTTCTTGAAGCCGCCTACATAGTGGCTGCCCGCCGTGGTCAAGCTGCCTTGGCCGTCGAACAGGCCCTGCTGGAACTGGCCCTTATAAACTTCGCCATTGCTGCCATGCCATTCGCCCTGGCCGTGCCACTGGCCTTGGTCGAACTGGCCGGCATACCAGCTGCCGTTGGGGTAGTCCACACGGCCCTCGCCTTGCAGCAAGCCATTGACCACATCGCCCCGGTATCGGCCGCCATCGGGCAGGCGCGCATCGGGCGGCAACAGCGATTCGCCGTCTCCGCAAGCGGTGAGCAACAGGGCAAGGGCAAGGGGGGCGAGTGGGCGCATAGCGGGATCCGGGTAATTGAGCGCCGAGTATGCCGCAGCCGCAAGGTTCATACATAAATTTACATACCCAGTGGCGAGTTTTGATGCCTCGCCACAGGGTCGGGCTTACACGAAGCAGAGTGACAACGACTCGGCAATGTAGGCGGGTTTTTCCTGGCCTTCGATTTCCAGGGTGCAGACGGCCTTGAGCAGCCATTGCCCCGGCTTCTTCTCGGTGACCTCGGTCAGGGTGACGTTCAGGCGCACCCTGGAGTCGACCTTCACCGGCTGGATAAACCGCACGCTGTCCAGGCCATAGTTGACAACCATCTTCACGCCTTCGGGCGTGATCAGGATGTCTTCGATCAGCTTGGGGATCAGTGACAGCGACAGGAACCCGTGGGCGATGGTGCCGCCGAACGGGGTTTGCGCGGCCTTGACCGGGTCGACGTGGATGAACTGATAATCGCCAGTGGCTTCTGCGAACAGGTTGATGCGGTCCTGATCGATGGTGAGCCATTCGGAACGTCCCAGTTCCTTGCCGACATAATCGTTGAGCTGCGCTACGGGTACATAGGGCATTGCGTCTCTCCTTGGTTCATCGATTTTTATAAATGTGCGAGATCCAATGTAGATCATCATGAGCAATGAGGCCGGTCAAGCCACCATGCTTTTGGCGAATGCCGGTGCATACGGCGGGCGTGCTTATAATGCGGGCACGTTTAGAGGGAGGAGAGGGCGGATGCTGTTACGTGGGCTGACATGGCTGGTGCTGTTCCAATTGATCGGCACGGCACTCAATCACTTGCTGCTGCCGGTATTGCCGGGGCCGATCATTGGCTTGCTGCTGATGCTCGGTTACCTGGTGTGGCGTGGCGAAGTCGGCGAGCCCTTGAGCCTGGCGGCCAGTAGCCTGTTGCGTTACTTGCCATTGCTGCTGGTGCCGCCCGCAGTGGGCGTGATGGTGTACGCCAAGGACATCGCGGCGGATTTCTGGGCCATCGTGGGCGCGTTGGTGTTGTCGCTGGTGATTGCCATGGGCTTTGTCGGCGTGTTGATGCAGCAGATGGTCAAGCGCAAGGAGAAGGATCAATGATCTTCGACTGGCACGGCGCGTGGACGGCGGTGATTCACCATCCCTTGTTCGGTATCGGCATCACCCTTGGCGCCTATCAACTGGTACTCGCGGCGTTCGAGAAAACCCGCTGGATTTTCCTGCAGCCGGTGCTGGTGTCCATGTTGCTGGTGATCGGCATCTTGCTCACCTGCGGGCTGAGTTACGCCGAATACCGCAAGAGCACCGAGATCATGGGCATCCTGCTGGGCCCGGCGACAGTCGCCCTGGCAGTACCGCTTTATCTGAACCTGCGGCGCATTCGCCAATTGTTCTGGCCGATTTTTACTACGCTGGTGGTAGGCGGCGTATTGGCGACCGGCCTGTGTGTGCTGCTGGGCTGGTGGTTTGGTGCCGAGCACATGATGCTGATGACCATGGCGCCCAAGTCAGTGACGTCGCCTATTGCCATGCTGGTGGCCGAGCAGATCGGCGGCGTGGCAGCCTTGGCGGCGGTGTTTGTGCTGATTACCGGGGTAGTGGGGGCGATGCTCGGCCCGACGATCCTTTCCCGGCTCGGTGTGCACAGCCCCGAAGCACGGGGCATGGCGCTGGGCATGACCGCCCACGCCGTTGGCACATCGGTGGCCTTGCAAGAGAGCGAAGAGTGCGGCGCCTTTGCGGCGCTGGCCATGAGTCTGATGGGCGTGGCCACGGCAGTGTTTCTGCCGTTGGCCGTGTCGGTGATCGTTTAAACCAGGTTTAAGGAAACCTTTATGAGTCTGGCGCTGTTCCCGCTCAATACCGTGCTGTTCCCCGGCTGCACCCTCGATTTGCAACTGTTCGAGGCGCGCTACCTGGACATGATCAGCCGCTGCATGAAAAAAGGCGAAAGCTTCGGTGTGGTCTGCATCCTGGACGGTAGTGAAGTGGGCACCGCTCCAGACGGCTACGCCTTGATCGGGTGTGAAGGTCTTATCCGTGATTTCAAGCAGCAGGACAACGGCCTCTTGGGCATTCGCATCGAGGGCGGTCGGCGTTTCCGCGTGCGGGACGCCGGCGTGCAGAAGGACCAGTTACTGGTGGCCGAGGTGCAATGGCTGGAAGAGTTGCCCGACCAGGCGCTGGAAGAAGAGGACGCCGACCTGCTGGCCTTGCTCCAGGCGCTGGCCGAACACCCGATGGTCGCCTCACTCGACATGGGCAGCCACGCCGAGGGCCAGCAGGCGCTTGGCAATCAGTTGGCGTATTTGCTGCCGTTCACTGAGGCCGACAAGATCGACCTGCTGCAACTCGACGATCCGCAGCAACGCCTGGATGCGATCCAAATGTTGCTCGACGAGTTGCAGGGTGAGCTGTTCACTTAATAGGCATACCGCAGCAAGGCGTGGGGTGTGCCAGTAAAGGCGATAAAGCCCAGCACCGCGACCACGGCGGGTAATACCAGCCACCAGGCTTTTTGCGACATTGGCGGCAACGGGCTGCGGCGTTGGATAACGGTCAGGCTGAACGCGCACACCGACATCGCCAACAAGGTGCCTGCCAGGATGTCCGTCGGCCAGTGGGCGCCGAGGTAAACCCGCGACAGCGCAATGAATGCCGCAGGAATACAGCCCAGCAACAGCCAAGTCATGCGCAGTCGCGTCGGCTGACCGCAGCCGGCCAATACTGCCAGCGCCAGGAAGAACGCGAATGCCCCCGACGCATGCCCGCTGGGCATGCTGAAACTGGTCAGCGGGTCGGTGAGAATTTCCGGGCGGCCACGGGCGAAAAACAGCTTGGTGCCGGTGTTGATCACCGCCGCACCCGCCAGCGTGGCGCCCACGAACAGCGCGTGACGCCATTGGCGGGCAAGCACCAACAGCGCGGTAAATATGGCGCTGGCGACGAACATCTTCTTGAACTCACCCAGCTGCGTCACCATCACCATGGTGCGGTCCAGCCAGGCACTGCGGTGTTCCTGCACCAGGGCGCTCAGGCCTTGGTCGAAATCGTTGAGGTGCGGGTAGCCGATAAACAGTGCGATCAACAGCGTCAGGCTGGCGCAGCCAATCCACAACGTTGCGCGCCGATGGCCACGCAGGCCGCTGTTCAAGCTCAAGCCCAGCAACACCGCGATGCACGCGGCGACAATACCCGCTTCCGGCCAGAAACCCTCCGGCAACGGCAGGCGGAATGCGGCCCCGGTGGCCCAGCCTGGCAGCAGGTAAGCCACCGTCCAGCCGGCGGCAGCCAGAATGCTGACGGCGGCGAAGCGCGGGAAGGGCATGTCGCACATGCCGGCCACCATGGGCAACATGGGGCGCAGCGGGCCGATGAAGCGTCCTACTAAGAGGCTGGCGATACCGTATTTATGGAAGTAGGTTTCGGCGCCGTTCATCCATTCCGGGTGGTGGCGCAAGCCAGGCAGGCGCCGGATGTTCTGATGGAAATGCCGCCCAAGAAAGTAGGAGACCCCATCGCCCAGTAAGCCGCCGAGAAAACCCAGCAGCAGGGTTTCACTCAACGACAGGGCGCCGCTGCCAGCGAGTGCGGCAATCGCAAACAACAACACCGTGCCTGGCACGATCAACCCGGCGATGGCCAGGCACTCCACGCAGGCGACGATAAACACCGCCACCGCCAGCCATTGCGGGTTCAGGGTCAGCCAGCCGGTAATGCTATCGAGCCATGGGCCCATACACTCAACTCCATTCATGAAATACAGAACTTGTGACACTGAAGATCAACTGTGGGAGGGGGCTTGCCCCCGATAGCGGTGGGGCAGCCAAACATCCCTTCACTGGTACACCGCCATCGGGGGCAAGCCCCCTCCCACATGGGGTTCTCTGTGTTGCTGCGAGCGGGTTCACAACAAAAAATAATCCCGGCCTTCGACCTGGCCCCGGCGTAGCGGGTTCCGTGTGCAATACGGCGCGTAGCCCGCATCGACGAAGCGGTACATCAAGTGCTCATCGCGCCCGCTTGGGATCCCTAAGCGCGTGGTCTGAATAACCTGGCTTGGCGTCTGCCCTACGTCTTCCACGAACAACTGCTCCTGATCGAAGCGCTTGGCATCCCACACCGGCACTTTCAGCCCCAAGGCCTTGCACAGTAGCGTCTGCCCGGCACACAGCTTTTGCGACGTGCGTGGGCTGCCATTGGCAGTCGGGTTGTTCAACAGCATCTGCGCCAGGCTTGCTGGCCCCGATATTTCATCGACCCACGGGTAAGCTGATTTGATCAACACGGCATTGCCTGGCCCCTGGGCGCTGAAGTTCAGCGAGTCACCACCACGGGCGTAGTACATGTAGATATGGCCACCATCTAGAAACAAAGCCTTACGCTTTTCTGTGTAGCCGAGTGAGGCATGACTGCCTTTTTCGGCCACGTAATAGGCTTCGGTTTCAATAATTCGCGCCGAAAGCCAGATTTCACCGACACGATGGCGTATGACTTTTCCGAGCAAATCTCGCGCAAGCATTTGCGCGTCACGGTCGAAGAAGCTGTCGGGCAGGGCGCTGGCGGGGCGTTCAGGGGCTGAAGTGGGCATGGCGGTCTGAGGTTAATACGGCTAAATGTGACGGAATAGTAACAACTCCCCGCTTAATTACCGCTGAACGCCAGGTTTTTACAGTTCATTTCGACCATCCGCCCCACACCGCTGTCAGTCGAGCGGCGTCACAGCTATAATCTGCCGCTTTCCTCTTTGCCAAGACTCCCTGACCATGACTGAGTCCGTTCTTGACTACATGACCCGCCTGGGTCGCGCTGCCCGTCAGGCCTCGCGGTTGATCGCCCGTGCGAGCACTGCGCAGAAGAACCGTGCCCTGCTGGCGGCCGCTGACGCTCTGGATGCCTCGCGCTCCGAGCTCACCGCTGCCAACGAGCAAGACCTCGCCAACGGCCGCGCCAATGGCCTGGAGCCGGCCCTGCTGGACCGCCTGGCGCTGACCCCAGCACGTATCGACGACATGATCGAAGGCCTGCGTCAGGTGGCCAAGCTGCCTGACCCCATTGGTGAAATCCGCGATATGCGTTACCTGCCGTCCGGCATCCAAGTGGGCAAGATGCGCGTGCCCCTGGGTGTGATCGGCATCATCTATGAGTCGCGCCCGAACGTGACCATCGACGCCGCGAGCCTGTGCCTCAAGTCGGGCAACGCCACCATCCTGCGTGGCGGTTCCGAAGCCATTAATTCAAATCGCGCCATTGCGGCCTGCATCCAACAGGGCCTGGCCGTGGCCGAGCTGCCTGCCGAAGTGGTGCAAGTGGTCGAAACCACCGACCGCGCTGCTGTTGGCGCGCTGATTACCATGCCCGAATTCGTCGACGTGATCGTGCCACGCGGTGGCAAGAGCCTGATCGAACGCGTCAGCCGCGATGCCAAGGTGCCAGTCATCAAGCACCTGGACGGCGTGTGCCACGTGTACATCGACATCGCCGCCGACATCGACAAGGCGATTCGCATCGCCGACAACGCCAAGACCCACCGTTACGCGCCGTGCAACACCATGGAAACCCTGTTGGTGCACGCCGGCATTGCCGAGCGCGTGCTGCCGCCGCTGGCTGCCATCTACCGCGACAAAGGTGTGGAATTGCGCGGTTGCGTGCGCACCCGTGCGCTGTTGGGCGCGGACGTGATCGAAGCCACCGAGCTGGATTGGTACACCGAGTACACAGCGCCGATCCTGTCGATCAAGATCGTCGATGACCTTGACGAGGCCATCGAGCACATCAACACCTACGGCTCCAAGCATACCGACGCCATTGTTTCGGAGCATTTCAGCGATGCGCGGCGCTTCCTCAACGAAGTGGATTCCGCTTCGGTGATGATCAACGCCTCGACGCGCTTTGCCGACGGTTTCGAGTATGGCCTGGGCGCAGAGATCGGTATTTCCACCGACAAGCTCCATGCACGTGGCCCGGTTGGCCTTGAAGGCCTGACCAGCGAGAAGTACGTGGTGTTCGGCGACGGTCATGTGCGCACTTGATGGCTAAACGCATCGGGCTGCTCGGCGGTACTTTCGACCCCGTGCACATCGGCCATTTGCGCAGTGCCCTGGAAGTCGCGGATGCCCTCGCGCTGGATGAGTTGCGCCTGACCCCTAATTTCCGGCCGCCGCACCGCGATACGCCACAGGTGTCGCCGCAGCAACGCCTTGAAATGGTGCGCCTGGCTGTTGACGGCATCGCGCCGTTGGTGGTGGACGACCGCGAGCTCAAGCGCGATAAACCGTCCTACACTGTTGACACCCTGGAACTGATGCGCGCCGAGTTGGCCGTAGATGACCAGTTGTTTCTGCTTTTGGGCTGGGACGCATTTTGCGGCCTGCCCTCTTGGCATCGCTGGGAGGAACTCCTCCAGCACTGCCACATCCTGGTTCTGCAACGCCCGGATGCCGACAGCGAACCGCCGGATGCCTTGCGCAACCTGCTGGCCGCGCGGTCGGTAAGTGACCCCTTGGCCCTGACCGGGCCGAACGGGAATATTGCATTCGTCTGGCAGACCCCGCTTGCGGTGTCTGCCACCCAGATCCGTCAACTGCTGGCCAGCGGTAAGTCGGTACGTTTCCTGGTGCCTGACGCGGTCCTGGCCTACATCGATGCGCACGGGCTTTACCGTGCGTCGAACTGAAAAGGCGCGCTTGAACGTACGAACATTCGTACAGCAAGCGCCCGAACATACGAGCAAAACGAGTTTTATATGACGAACAAAGACGTAAGCAAAGTTAAGCGCAAAGGCACCTTCAAAAGCGCCCCGCTGCCAGTAGAAGCCCACGTTGGCCCTGAGCTGGCTGGCGAAGAGCTGGTAAAAGTCGCCGTAGCTGCCCTGGAAGACGTAAAGGCCCAGGACATCCAGGTGCTGGACGTGCGCGACAAGCAAAGCATCACCGACTTCATGATCATTGCCACCGGTACGTCGAACCGCCAGATCGGCGCGATGCTCGACAAGGTGCGTGAAGCCGTCAAAGCCCAAGGCGTAAAGCCGCTGGGTGAAGAAGGCAAGGGCGACAGCGACTGGGTGCTGCTGGACATGGACGACGTGATCGTTCATATGATGACCTCCAACGCCCGTCAGTTCTACGACCTGGAACGCCTGTGGAAAGGCGCTGAGCAGAGCCGTGCCGCCGATGGCAAGCACCACAGCCCGGAAGTGGGCCACGCGCACTTCGACAAGCTGAACAAAGACCAGGAATAAGGAACGGCTGTGCGCCTGCGTCTGATTGCTGTCGGTTCACGCATGCCCAAGTGGGTGGAAGAAGGCTGGCACGAGTATGCCAAGCGTCTGCCCGCTGAGCTGTCGCTGGAACTGGTAGAGATACCGCTCAATACCCGGGGCAAGAATGCCGATGTGGCGCGCTTTATCCGTCAGGAAGGCGAAGCCATGTTGGCCAAGGTCGGCCCCAACGAGCGCATCGTCACCCTCGAAGTGCACGGCAAGCCCTGGAGCACCGAGCAACTGGCGGTGGAACTGGACCGCTGGCGCCTGGATTCGCGCACGGTCAACTTCATGGTCGGCGGCCCCGAAGGGCTGGCGCCGGAAGTCTGCGCGCGGGCTGATCAGCGCTGGTCGCTGTCGGCGCTGACATTGCCGCACCCGTTGGTAAGGATTCTGATCGGTGAACAGCTGTATCGCGCCTGGACAGTTCTGTCCGGGCACCCTTACCACAAATAGTCTGCGCCCCTTTCGATGACCCAGCCGATCCGCATCAAGGACCACGAGAAAGACGCACGTCTGGTACGCGCGCGGGTGGTGTTTGGCGCGTTTTTGGTGGTGGGCCTGATCGGGGTGTTGATTGCGCGCCTGTATTTCCTGCAGGTGATCCAGTACGACTATCACTCCACATTGTCGGAAAACAACCGGGTGCATGTGCAGCCGATTCCGCCGACCCGTGGGCTGATCTTCGACCGCAATGGCGTGGTGGTTGCGGACAACCGGCCCAGCTTCAGCCTGAGCATGACCCGCGAACGCTCCGGCGATTGGCAGCAGATCCTCGATGTGATCGTCGAGGTGCTGCAACTGACGCCGGAAGACCGGGTGATTTTCGAAAAACGCATGAAACAGGGGCGCCGGCCGTTTGAGCCGGTGCCGATCCTGTTTGAGCTGACCGAAGAGCAGATCGCACGGATCGCGGTGAACCAGTTCCGCTTGCCGGGAGTGGAAGTGGTGGCGCAGTTGGTGCGCCACTACCCGCAAGGGCCGCACTTTGCCCACTCTGTAGGCTACATGGGGCGCATCAACGAAAAAGAGCTCAAAAGCCTCGATCCGGTGAATTACAGCGGCACCCACCATATCGGCAAGACCGGCATCGAGCGTTTCTACGAGCCCGAGCTGCACGGCCAGGTGGGTTACGAAGAAGTCGAGACCAACGCCCGTGGCCGTGTGCTGCGGGTGCTCAAGCGCACCGACCCGGTACCGGGCAAAGACATTGTGCTGAGCCTGGACATCAAGCTGCAGGAAGCGGCCGAGATGGCCCTCGGGGGGCGACGTGGTGCAGTGGTAGCGCTGGACCCGAAGACTGGCGAAGTACTGGCCATGGTCAGTCAGCCAAGCTTTGACCCCAACTTGTTCGTCACCGGTATCAGCTTCAAGGCCTACGCCGAGTTGCGTGATTCCATCGACCGGCCGTTGTTCAACCGTGTCTTGCGCGGCTTGTACCCGCCAGGTTCGACCATCAAGCCGGCGGTGGCGATTGCCGGCCTGGATGCGGGCGTGGTCACGGCCTCCAGCCGTGTGTATGACCCGGGCTACTACATGCTGCCCAACTACGATCACAAATACCGTAACTGGAACCGCACCGGTGACGGCTATGTCGATTTGGACACCGCGATCATGCGCTCCAACGACACCTATTTTTACGACCTGGCCCACAAGCTGGGTATCGACCGCTTGTCTGCCTATATGGGCAAGTTCGGGCTGGGTCAGAAAGTCTCCCTGGATATGTTCGAAGAATCCCCCGGCCTGATGCCATCGCGGGAGTGGAAACGCGCAACCCGCCGCCAGGCGTGGTTCCCGGGTGAAACCCTGATCCTCGGGATTGGCCAGGGCTATATGCAGGCCACACCCTTGCAGTTGGCCCAGGCCACGGCACTGGTGGCTAATAAAGGCATCTGGAACCGCCCGCACTTGGCCAAGACCATAGAAGGCGAAAAGCCGGTGGATGACAACCCCATCCCAGACATCGTGCTGCGTGACCCGTCGGACTGGACCAAGGTCAACCACGGTATGCAGCAAGTGATGCACGGTGCTCGTGGCACCGCGCGCAAGGCAGCCATCGGCGCGCAGTACCGTATTGCCGGCAAGAGCGGTACCGCGCAGGTGGTCGCGATCAAGCAGGGCGAGAAATATGACCGCTCCAAGGTTCAGGAGCGCCACCGTGACCACGCCTTGTTCGTGGGCTTTGCCCCGGCGGATGACCCGAAAATCGTCGTGGCCGTGATGGTCGAGAACGGTGAGTCTGGCTCCGGCGTTGCCGCGCCTGTGGTGCGACAGATCCTCGATGCCTGGCTGTTGGCCGACGACGGCAGGCTCAAGCCCGAATATGGCGGCCCCCCTTCAAGCACCGAGGTTACGGCCAGTGAAGAGTAATTTTGACCGCATTCTCTCAAGCGAGGATGTGATGCGTCGCCGCGCGACGTTGTTGCAGCGCATGCATATCGATGGTCCGTTGCTGATCCTGCTGCTGACCTTGGCGGCCGGCAGCCTGTTCGTCCTGTATTCCGCCAGTGGCAAGAACTGGGATCTGCTGATCAAGCAAGCCTCGTCGTTCGGCCTAGGCCTTTTGTCGATGGTGGTGATCGCCCAGTTGGAACCGCGCTTTATGGCGCGCTGGGTGCCATTGGGTTATGTCGCCGGTGTGTTGCTACTGGTGGTGGTGGACGTCATGGGTCACAACGCCATGGGCGCGACCCGCTGGATCAACATCCCAGGGGTGATCCGCTTCCAGCCGTCGGAATTCATGAAGATCTTGATGCCGGCCACCATCGCCTGGTACCTGTCCAAGCGCACCTTGCCGCCGCAGCTCAAGCACGTGGGGATCAGCCTGATGCTGATCGGCGTGCCGTTCATTTTGATTGTGCGCCAGCCGGACTTGGGTACGTCGCTGCTGATTCTGGCCGGCGGTGCATTCGTACTGTTTATGGGGGGCTTACGCTGGCGCTGGATCCTCAGCGTGCTGGCCGCCGCCGTGCCCGTGGCCATCGCCATGTGGTTCTTCTTTATGCACGACTACCAGAAGCAGCGGATTCTGACGTTCCTCGACCCGGAGAGCGATCCGCTCGGCACCGGCTGGAACATCATCCAGTCGAAGGCGGCCATCGGCTCAGGCGGCGTGTTCGGCAAGGGCTGGCTGTTGGGTACCCAGTCGCACTTGGACTTCCTGCCAGAGAGCCACACTGACTTCATCATTGCGGTGTTGGGCGAGGAGTTCGGCCTGGTGGGCATTTGCGCCCTGCTGCTGATCTACCTGCTGTTGATTGGTCGTGGCCTGGTGATCACCGCCCAGGCGCAGACGCTGTTCGGCAAACTGCTGGCCGGTGCCTTGACCATGACGTTTTTTGTTTATGTTTTCGTCAACATCGGTATGGTCAGTGGCCTGCTGCCGGTGGTGGGGGTGCCGTTGCCATTCATTAGCTACGGCGGAACTTCGCTGGTGACATTGCTGTCAGCGTTTGGGGTTTTGATGTCGATTCATACGCATCGCAAATGGATCGCACAGGTTTGAATAAGGTGAAGATGTCAATGCAAGTAATGCGCGGCTGGGCGACTCGGCATGCATCCTGGATGGGCCTGATTGGCCTGCTGGGTGCAACGCAAGAGGCGCAGGCCGGTGACTACGATGGTTCACCCCAGGTCGCCGAATTTGTCGGCGAGATGACCCGCGACTACGGTTTTGCCGGTGAACAACTGATGGGCGTGTTCCGCGAGGCGCAAAAGAAGCAGGCGATCCTCGACGCCATCTCCCGCCCGGCCGAGCGCGTCAAACAGTGGAAGGAATACCGCCCGATGTTCCTCACCGATGCCCGCGTGGCTCGGGGGGTGGATTTCTGGCGCCAGCACGAGGCCGTGCTGGCCCGCGCCGAGCAGGAATACGGGGTGCCGGCCCAAGTGATTGTCGCGATCATTGGCATCGAAACCTTCTACGGCCGCAATACCGGCAGCTACCGGGTGATCGACGCACTGTCGACCCTGGGCTTCGATTACCCGCCGCGTGCCGACTTCTTCCGCAAGGAGCTGCGCGAATTTCTGCTGCTGGCCCGCGAGGAGCAGGTCGACCCGCTGACGCTTAAAGGTTCCTACGCCGGTGCAATGGGCTTGCCGCAATTTATGCCGAGCAGCTTTCGCGCCTATGCGGTGGACTTTGACGGCGACGGCCATATCAATATCTGGAGCAACCCGGACGACGCCATCGGCAGTGTGGCCAGCTACTTCAAGCGCCACGGCTGGGTCGCGGGCGAACCGGTGGTGATCCGCGCCGATGTCACTGGCGATCGCGCCGATGAAGGCTTGACCCAGGGCATCGAGCCGGCCAAGACGGTCGGGGAGTTGCGGGCGCTGGGCTGGTCGAGTCAGAATGCGCTGCCTGACGATATGCCGGTCACAGCGTTCCGCCTCGAAGGTGAGAACGGCCCGGAATACTGGATGGGCCTGAAGAATTTCTACGCAATTACGCGTTATAACCGCAGTGTGATGTACGCCATGGCCGTGCATCAGCTGTCAGACATGCTGGTCCAAGCACGGGGCAACAAGTAATGCGGGTATCGCCGATCAAACAACCGCTCAAGCTGGTGGCGTTCGCCGCGTTGTCCCTGCTGGTCGTCAGTTGCTCCACCAGCCGTGGTCCGGTGCAGAAGTCCGGGGGCACGGCGGTCCGTTCCCAGCCGGGCCTGGATATCAACCGCGCGCACAAAGACGGCGCGCCGTGGTGGGACGTCGACGTCTCGAAGATCCCGGATGCCACGCCGACCCTGCACACCGGCCCGTACAAGGCCAACCCGTACACCGTGCTGGGCAAGAATTACTTCCCGCTGCAAGAATCCAAGACCTACGTGCAATCGGGTACGGCCTCCTGGTATGGCACCAAGTTCCATGGTCAGAACACCGCCAACGGCGAAGTGTATGACCTGTATGGCATGAGCGCGGCCCACAAAACCCTGCCGCTGCCCAGCTATGTGCGGGTGACCAACCTGGACAACAACCGCACGGTGATCCTGCGGGTCAACGACCGTGGGCCGTTCTATTCGGACCGCATCATCGACTTGTCCTACGCCGCTGCGAAGAAACTCGGTTATGCCGAAACCGGCACTGCACGGGTCAAGGTCGAAGGCATCGACCCTGCGCAATACTGGGCTCAGCGAGGCAAGCCAGCACCGTTGATGCTCAACGAGCCGCAGACTCAGCAGCCGCAAGTGACCGCGTCCACCGGCAAGATCGAACAGTGGACGCCACCACCGGCACAGCACGCGCCGGATACGGTGGCCGTGCCCCGTGCAGCGCCTGGCGCTTCAATGGCCGGTGGTCAATACCTGCAGGTCGGCGCTTTCGCCAACCCGGATGCGGCAGAACTGTTAAGGTCCAAGCTCAGCGGCATGGTCAGCGCGCCGGTTTTCATCAGCTCCATCGTGCGTAACCAGCAGACCCTGCACCGCGTACGCATGGGCCCGATCGGCTCGCCAAGCGAAGTCGCCCAAGTGCAAAACAGCGTGCGCATGGCCAACCTGGGGCAACCCAGCGTGGTCACCGCCGAATAAAAAAGATTGATGGTTCTGGCCCGTGCGCGGGCTTTAACCTTGGTTGTTGGCTCGTTGAACAACAAAACCCAGGGGCAAGGGGTGAGCGGGCAACCGAACACGTGACAGTCTGGAAACGGGCTGTCTGAATAGTTTTGCCCGCGAGGGCAAGTTTCCATAAGCAATTTCGAGAGACGGATGAACATCACCACCTTAGCCAAACGCACGTGCCTGCTTCTTTCGCTGATCATCACCCCGGCCGCCTGGGCCGTTGAAATGGTGCCAGCTTCCCCGCAACTGGCTGCCAAGGCCTGGGTTCTCATGGATGCCGCCAGCGGCAACGTGTTGGTCGAGAGCAACGGTGACCAGCGTCTGCCTCCAGCCAGCTTGACCAAGCTGATGACTGCCTACATCGCGACCCTGGAAATCCGTCGCGGCCAGATCGGCGAAAACGACCCGGTTACCGTCAGCGAAAACGCTTGGCGCACCGGCGGTTCGCGGATGTTCATCAAGGTGGGCTCGCAGGTGACAGTGAGCGACCTGCTGCACGGCATCATCATTCAATCCGGTAACGACGCCAGTGTGGCCCTGTCCGAGCACATCGCCGGCAGCGAAGACGCGTTCGCCGACATGATGAACAAGACGGTGGCTGACCTTGGCATGACCAACAGCCACTTCATGAACCCGACCGGCCTGCCAAACCCTGAGCATTATTCGTCGGCTCACGACATGGCAATCCTGGCCCGCGCGATCATCCGCGTCGACCCGGTGCACTACGCGATCTACTCCCAGAAGGAGTTCTTCTGGAACAACATCAAGCAGCCTAACCGCAACCTGCTGCTGTGGCGCGACAAGACCGTCGACGGTCTGAAAACCGGCCACACCGAAGAAGCCGGCTACTGCATGGTGTCGTCCGCTGTACGTGATGGTCAGCGCCTGATCGCCGTCGTCTTCGGCACCAACAGCGAGCAGGCCCGTGCGGCCGAGACGCAAAAACTGCTGACCTACGGTTTCCGTTTCTTCGAAACCCAAACCTTCTACCAGAAGGGTGCAGAGCTTGCGACCGCGCCGGTCTGGAAGGGCGCTACCTCCCAAGTCAAAGCCGGCCTGGCCGATGACCTGACCCTGACCATGCCTAAAGGCCAGCTCAAAAAGCTCGCGGCCAGCATGACCATGAACCCACAATTGGTTGCTCCGATTGCCAAGGGTGACGTGATCGGTAAAGTCGAAGTGAAACTGGAAGACAAGGTGGTGCACAGCGCCGACCTGATCGCCCTGGACGCCGTCGACGAAGGTGGTATCTTCCGCCGCGTGTGGGATAGCATCCGTCTATTCTTCTACGGCTTGTTCAACTGATACAGTGCATCTGCAAGGCCCCGCGTTGAACAGGCGCGGGGTTTTGTCGTCGCCAAGGCATACGCTTACGAGGCCGTTACGCCATGACCGATACCGAAGTAAAGGCGCCTAAAATCGAATTCCCGGTGGTGGACTATCCCATCAAGGTGATCAGCGATACCGGCGTAGGTCGCAAAGACCTGATCCTTGCGATCGTGCGTAAACACGCGACGATCAACGACAACCGTGTGGATGAGCGTTCCAGCTCGACCGGCAAATACACCACGATCCAGTTGCACATCGTTGCGATTGATCAAGACCAGCTCTACAACATCAACAGCGAACTGCGGGCCACCGGCTTCGTGCACATGGTGTTGTGATGCCTCAGGTATTGGGCTTTCGCGAGCTCGGCCAGATGGCCTACGAGCCCGTCTGGCACGCCATGCAGCGCTTTACCAACGAGCGCGGCAGTTCGGCCGCCGATGAGATCTGGCTGGTGGAACACCCGCCGGTGTTCACCCAGGGCCAGGCTGGAAAAGCCGAGCACTTGTTGGTTCCGGGGGAAATTCCGGTGGTGCAGGTCGACCGAGGTGGCCAAGTGACTTACCATGGCCCCGGACAACTTGTCGCATACCTGTTGCTGGATGTGCGCAAGCTGGGTTTTGGCGTACGTGACCTGGTCAGCCGCATGGAAGCTTGCCTGATTGAGCTATTGGCCAGTTACGGCGTAAGCGCCGCAGCCAAGCCCGATGCGCCCGGTGTGTACGTGGACGGCGCGAAAATCGCCTCCCTGGGCCTGCGGATCCGCCACGGTTGTTCCTTTCATGGCCTGGCCCTGAACGTGGATATGGACCTGGCGCCGTTCCGGCGCATCAACCCGTGCGGCTATGCCGGGTTGGCGATGACCCAACTGAGCGAACATGCCACACCGATTAAATTTGCCGAGGTAAGTGCCCGGCTGCGTGCGCAGCTCGTCAAACACCTCGACTATGCTGAGCAGACGACCCTTACGGGCGGAATCGACTGATTATGACTACTGATGCAGTGCAAACCATGATCCCGACGGTGGACGTTACTGACCGTCCGGCCCCGGCCCAGCGTGCCAAGGTGGAAGCCGGCGTCAAGCTGCGCGGCGCCGAGAAGGTTGCACGCATCCCGGTGAAGATCATTCCGACCACCGAACTGCCGAAGAAGCCCGACTGGATCCGCGTGCGCATCCCGGTTTCGCCGGAAGTCGACCGTATCAAGGCCCTGTTGCGCAAGCACAAGCTGCACAGCGTGTGCGAAGAAGCCTCTTGCCCGAACCTGGGCGAGTGCTTCTCCGGCGGCACCGCCACCTTCATGATCATGGGTGACATCTGCACCCGTCGTTGCCCGTTCTGCGACGTTGGCCACGGCCGACCGAAGCCGCTGGACGTCAACGAGCCGGAAAGCCTGGCCATCGCCATCGCCGACCTGAAACTCAAATACGTAGTGATCACCTCGGTAGACCGCGACGACCTGCGTGACGGCGGTGCCCAGCACTTTGCCGACTGCATCCGCGAGATCCGCAAACTGTCGCCGAACGTGATGCTCGAGACCCTCGTGCCGGACTACCGTGGCCGCATGGACGTTGCGCTGGAAATCACCGCCGCCGAGCCGCCGGATGTGTTCAACCACAACCTTGAAACCGTGCCACGTCTGTACAAGGCGGCGCGTCCGGGTTCGGACTACCAGTGGTCGCTGACCCTGCTGCAGAAATTCAAGCAGATGATGCCGCACATTCCGACCAAATCCGGCCTGATGCTGGGCTTGGGCGAGACCGACGAAGAAGTGATCGAAGTCATGAAGCGCATGCGCGAGCACGACATCGACATGCTGACCCTGGGCCAATACCTGCAACCGTCCCGCAGCCACTTGCCGGTGCAGCGTTTCGTGCACCCGGACACCTTCGCGTGGTTTGCCGAGGAAGGTTACAAGATGGGCTTCAAGAACGTGGCATCGGGCCCGTTGGTACGTTCGTCGTACCATGCTGATGAGCAGGCCAAGCTGGTCAAGGCGAGCCTGGTTTCGTAACTCTGATTTGCGTGACACCGCAGGTCCAATGTGGGAGGGGGCTTGCCCCCGATAGCAGTGTGTCAGTCAGTAGATCTGTTGCTGATACACCGCCATCGGGGGCAAGCCCCCTCCCACATTTCGTTTCGTGTTAGTCAGGGAGATTCGTAGATGACCGCTGCCGTACCCGCACTGCGTGCCGGGGGCACCATTGCCCTGATCGCCCCCGCCGGCCCTGCCGCACTGGACGTCGAAAAAGCCGGCCAGTGGATGCGCACCCGTGGCTACGAGCTGCGTATCTTCCCTGGCGTCTACGAGCGCGACGGCTACCTCGCTGGCAGCGATGAAGTACGCCTGCGCGACCTACATGCCGCGTTCGCCAACCCTGAAATCGACGCAATCTTCTGCCTGCGCGGCGGCTACGGTACGCCACGCCTGCTCGACAGCCTCGACTTCGACCTGCTGCGGGCCAACCCCAAACCGTTCGTGGGCTACAGTGATATCACCGCTTTGCACCTGGCCATCAGCCGTTATGCGGGTTTCGTGACCTTTCACGGCCCTATGCTCAATGCCGACCTGCTCGGTGAAAAACAACCCCCCACCGAGTCTTCACTGCTCAGCCTGCTGCGCGGCCAACTGGGCGCTGGCAGCGTGTTGGCGCACCCAGTGGCTTACCCGTTGACCACGATTGCGCCCGGCATCGCCTGTGGGCGTCTGGTGGGCGGCAACTTGTCGATGATTGCGGCGCTAATGGGTACGCCTTTTGAGATTGACGCAGACGGCATCATCCTACTGATTGAAGACGTCAACGAGCCGATCTATCGGATCGACCGTCTACTGACCCATCTGCGTCTGGCGGGCAAGCTGGCTCAAATTTCCGGCGTGTTGGTGGGGGATGTGGCTGGGGTTGACCCGATGGCCTTGGAGCGCTTGCTCAAGCAGATCTTTGAGCCGTTGTGCATTCCGGTGTTGTCGGGGTGGCGCTGTGGGCATTGTGACCCGAACCTGACGCTGCCGATGGGGGCGTTGGTGCGGTTGGATGCGGGGGAGCAGCGGGTGGTGTTGGAGCAGGATGTAGTCTTTAAGCCCTGAAAAAACTGTTGTTTGTGAGGCCGTCATCGGGGGCAAGCCCCCTCCCACATTTGACTGTATTCACAAATCAAAGTGTGGGAGGGGGCTTGCCCCCGATAGCGGCAGTCGCCATAAGCAGATCTAACGGCTCTGCAACGACTCCAACAGCTTCACCGTCGGAAACCCATCCGCCGGCCACCCTAGCGCCTGCTGCGCCGCCCGAATCGCCTTACGCGTGTTGGCACCGATAATCCCATCCGGGTTGCCCGCGTCATAGCCATTGGCGTTCAGTGCCGTCTGCAAATCCATACGCTGAGAACGGCTCAGCGGCAGTTCATCCTTCGGCCAGTCGCCGCGAATCACACCACCGCCACCGAAGCGCTCCGACAGCAGCCCAACCGCCAACGCGTAGGACGATGAGTTGTTGTACTTGAGGATCGCGCGGAAGTTATCCAGCACCAGGAACGCCGGGCCACGGTAACCCGCCGGCAGCAGCAGAGCAGCAGACAGTTGGTCGACATTCGGCGGCATGCTCGCGCCAAAGGGCAGCTGGATGCCCAATGCCATCCACTCGGCGACGGTCTTGCGTACGCCGCCATCAGCCAGGGCGTAATCGAAATTCGCCGGCAGTTGCTTCACCTCAAACCCCCACGGCTGGCCTTTCTGCCAGCCGGAGCTTTGCAGGTAGTGCGCGGTGGAGGCGAGGGCGTCGGCCGGGCTGTTCCAGATATCGCGGCGACCGTCGCCATCGAAATCCACAGCGTGGGTGTTGTAGGTGGTTGGGATGAACTGGGTCTGGCCCATGGCGCCGGCCCAGGAGCCTTTCATCTGGTCGGCGGGGATGTCGCCATGCTGGATGATCTGCAGCGCTGCCAGCAATTGCGCCTGGGCGAACGCAGGGCGACGCCCCTCGTAGGCCAGGGTCGCAAGGGAGCGGATCACCGAGTTATTGCCCTGGAACTGGCCAAAGTTACTTTCCATGCCCCACACCGAAACCAGCGCCTGGCGATCAACGCCATACCGTTGTTCGATGCTTTGCAGGGTATCGGCGTATTTCACCAGCAGCGCCTGGCCGTTGCGCACACGCAAGGGCGACAGCGCGCCGTCGAGGTATTCCCAGACCGGGCGGGAAAACTCCGGTTGGCTGCGGTCGGCGCGGATGACGGCCATGTCGGGGGAAACGTTGGCGAAGGCATTGTCAAAGACGGCGGGGGTAATCCCGGCTTTCAAGGCTTGCTCGCGAAAGCCCGCCTGCCATTCGGCAAAGGTCTGGGTCGGTTGGATGTCCAGGTTGTCCACAGCCAGCGGGGCCACGACAGCGGGCGCTACCACAGGGGCGGTCTGGAGCTTGGGCAGGGGTTGAGCGTCGGCAGCGGTGGGTTTTTCCGCGCAGGCGACGAGCAGAATGAGGCTGGAGGCAGCGATCAATTGGCGAAGGTGCCAACGACGGGAAAGACAAGAGGGCATGCACAGGTCCAGGGATTACAAATCAGGTGCAGACCTTATCATGCCAGAGGGGCGCTTGCCTTCAGGCAGCCAGAAAGTAAGAAGCCTCCCAGCTATTAGACTGGAAGGCTTCGCGGCGGTAGCTGCCTTTGCCCTTGCCGGCGCGTTCCTGGCGGCTGCGGAACAGTGGCTGGGCGATGATGGATTTGGCCTTGTTGGGGCCATGCTTGGATGGCTTTTTGCTCATGGTTTTTACTCGCTTGGGTGGGAACGGTGCGAATAATCTGCCGAAATTGAATGGCTGTAAAGACCGTCAAATTTCAGGAAATGTAAATGCGATCAAAATGTGGGAGGGGGCATGCCCCCTCCCACATTGGATTTACAGTGTGTTGAGAGAGGGGTTATTCGGCTGGGAGGGTCAGGCGCTGACCGGCCATCAACAGCGACAACCGGCTCAAGCTCATCCACGGTGAGCCCGCCGCCTGGCCCTTGATCTGCGCATCAATACGCTGCGCTTCCAGCAACAACTGCGCCCAGCGTTGCGCCGAGTGCCGTTGCAGGGCCTTGCTCATCAGCGGTTTGCGCTTGTCCCACACAGGAGGGCGTGCCTGGCTGAAGCATTTGTCCAGCGGCGTGCCCTGGCTGTATTGCAAGGCAATATTTGCCAACACCCGTAACTCACGGGCCAGGGCCCAGAGAATCACCGGCGGTTCCACTCCTTCGCCGCGCAGGCCTTCAAGCATGCGCAGGGCGTGGGCGGGTTCGCCGTTGAGGATCGCATCCACTAACCCGAAGACATCAAAACGTGCGCTGTCCGCCACCGCGCCTTGCACGGTTTCGACGGTAATCTGCCCGTCTTCGGCCATCAGCTTAAGCTTTTCGATCTCTTGGGCGGCAGCCAGCAAGTTGCCTTCGACCCGGGCGGCGATCAGTTCTACCGCATCCTGGGTCGCTGACAGCCCCGACTGGGACAGACGCTGGCGAATCCATTGCGGCAGCTGGTTGCTGTCCACCGGCCAGATCTGGATGAACTGGGTCTGCGCCCCTTCCACCAGGGCCTTGCCCCATTTGGTTTTCTGCGCGCTGCCATCGAGCTTGGGTAGGCTGATTAACAGCACCGTGTCTTCGGCTGGCCGCGAGCAGTATTCCATCAAGGCTGCCGCGCCTTTGTCGCCAGGCTTACCCGAAGGCAGGCGTAGCTCCAGCAGGCGTTTTTCGGCAAACAACGACATGCTCGCGCCGGCTTGCAGCAGCGTGCCCCAGTCAAAACTGGCGTCGGCGGCGAACACCTGGCGTTCATCGAAACCTTGCTGGCGTGCGGCGCTGCGAATGGCGTCGGCGGCTTCCTGGCACAGCAGTGGGTCATCCCCACTGACGATATAGACAGGCGCGAGGCCACCTTGCAGGTGTTTGGCGAGTTGGGCAGGGGCGAGTTTCATAGGCGGGGTAAACGGGGCGCCTGGGGCGCCCCGTCTGGCTTACTCGACAGGGACTTCAACAGGCGATTGTTTCGGCGTGTTGTCTTCGTACTCTTGCGCGGCTTTCGCTGCGTCGGCGTCAGCCTTGGCCTTGTCGTCAGCGCGTTGCTGCAAGGTTTCAAGTTGCTCCGGCGTCAGCATCGACAAACGCAGGACGATGCGTTGCACCAGTTCACGACGCATCTCTTTGCGCACTTGCAGGATTTCGGAGTCCGAACCCACCAGGTTGTTGCCGTCGTGGCTGACGACTTTCTGAACTTGGATGTTGTCGCCCATCAAAGGCAGATGGTCGCGGCCCTGGATCTGAAAGGTGAGCACAGTGCTCAATTCGACATCGGACGCACGGCCGGCGCTGGCGTAGCTCAGGTTGCGCTGGGTTTGCTTCTCGTCGGCCAGGAACAACTTGTAAGTGGCGCCGGTGTAGACGTTCACGCCGTTGTTCTCAAGCACTTGGCGCAGTTGGGTCACGGTCTCGCCATAGGCGTCGCGAGCGCTGACATCCAGTTCCTTGATGGTCAATTCGTTGGTGCCGGTACCGCGCAGCTGGAAGCCGCAAGCGCTCAGCAATACGGCGAGGCCCATAACCAGCAGGTTGCGTTTGATCATTTTGTTGCTCCCCTTGAAACCATGTGGGCCTTATCGAGGCCCTGAAGGCTTTGTTCGGCGTGGGGCTTGAACCCCACGCCTGATCCGATTAGCTAGCGACGATATTGACCAGTTTGCCAGGCACCACGATCACTTTGCGGATCGTCAGGCCTTCGGTGAAACGCAGCACGTTCTCGTTGACGCGTGCAGCGGCTTCGACGTCTTCGCGGCTGGCAGTGGCCGGCATGTCGATCTGGCCACGCAATTTACCGTTGACCTGGATCACCAACTGCAGCGTGTCCTGAACCAGGGCGCTGTCATCCTGCACCGGCCAGCGGGCATCGATAACGGCGCCGGTGTGACCCAGACGGTTCCACAAGTCGTGGCTGATGTGCGGTGTGATCGGAGCCAGCAGCAGGGTGACCGTTTCCAAGCCCTCCTGAATCAGTGCACGATCTTGCGCAGTCACTTGTGGGGCTTTCTCCAGCACGTTCATCAGTGTCATCACTTGGGCGATGGCGGTGTTGAACTTGTGGTTCTGGCCCACGTCCTGGCTGGCTTGCTTGATGGCCAGGTGGGTGCTGCGACGAATGACTTTCTGCTCGTCGGTCAGGCCGGCGACGTCCAGTGTGCCCGGCAGGCCCTGGCTGATATGCGCGTGGGCCAGGCGCCAGACGCGCTTGAGGAAGCGGTGCGAGCCTTCGACGCCGGAGTCGGACCATTCGGCGCTCATGTCAGGCGGCGAGGCAAACATCATGAACAGGCGGCAGGTGTCGGCGCCGAACTGGTCGATCATCGATTGAGGGTCAACGCCGTTGTTTTTCGACTTGGCCATCTTCTCGGTGCCGCCAATCTCTACCGGCAGGCCGTCGGCGATCAGCTTGGCGCTGATGACCTTGGCCTTGCTGTCGCGCTCAAGCTCGACATCAGCCGGGTTGAACCAGGTGAAGGCACCGTTGGCTTCGCGGCGATAGTAAGTCTCGGCGACCACCATGCCTTGGGTCAGCAGGTTCTTGAACGGCTCGTCAGAGCTCACCAGGCCTTCGTCACGCATCAGCTTGTGGAAGAAGCGCGCGTACAGCAGGTGAAGGATGGCGTGTTCGATACCACCGATGTACTGGTCAACCGGCAACCAATGGTCGGCTGCGGATTTCTCGACCAGGCCACCCTCGTAGTGCGGCGAGGCGTAGCGGGCGTAGTACCACGACGACTCGACGAAGGTGTCCATGGTGTCGGTTTCACGCTTGGCAGGCTGGCCGCATTTAGGGCAGCTGCATTCGTAGAATTCGGGCATGCGCGCCAATGGCGAGCCTGCGCCGTCCGGCACGACGTCTTCCGGCAGCACGACCGGCAATTGGTCTTCTGGCACGGGCACATCGCCACAGCTTTCGCAGTGGATGATCGGGATCGGGCAGCCCCAGTAGCGCTGGCGGCTGATGCCCCAGTCGCGCAGGCGGAACTGGGTGCGCGAGGCGCCCAGGTTCTTCTTGATCAGCGCGACTTCAATGGCGTCGAAGGCGCCCTGGAAGTCCAGGCCATCGAACTCGCCGGAATTGATCAGGGTGCCGTGCTCGCCGTAGGCGTCTTGCCACGGGGCTGGGTTGGTGTCACCGGAGCTGGTGCGCACCACCGACTTGATCGGCAGGTTGTACTTGGTGGCGAACTCGAAATCACGCTCGTCGTGGGCCGGCACTGCCATTACTGCGCCATCGCCGTAGTGCATCAGCACGTAGTTGGCGACCCAGACCGGCAACTTCTCACCGGTCAATGGATGTTCAACAAACAGCCCGGTAGGCAGGCCTTTTTTCTCTTGGGTGGCGACGTCGGCTTCGGCCACGCTGCCGCCTTTGCATTCGGCGATGAATGCCTGCAGCTCAGGGTTGTTCTGTGCGGCCTGGGTAGCCAGCGGGTGTTCGGCGGCTACGGCGACGTAGGTCGCGCCCATCAGGGTGTCCGGACGGGTCGTGAAGACTTTCAGTTCGCCCGCCACGCCGATGGAGTCGACGTTGTAAGGGAACTGCACTTCCATGCCCTTGGATTTGCCGATCCAGTTGCGCTGCATGGTCTTGACCTGTTCAGGCCAGCCCGGCAGGTCGTCGAGGCTCGACAGCAGCTCATCGGCGTAGGCCGTGATCTTGAAGTAATACATCGGGATTTCGCGCTTTTCGATCAGCGCGCCGGAGCGCCAGCCGCGGCCGTCGATCACTTGCTCGTTGGCCAGTACGGTCTGGTCGATCGGGTCCCAGTTTACGGTGCCGCTTTTTTTGTAGATCACGCCTTTTTCGAACAGGCGAGTGAACAGCCATTGTTCCCAGCGGTAGTAGTCCGGCTTGCAGGTGGTCACTTCGCGGGACCAGTCCACCGCCAGGCCCAGGCTGCGCAGCTGGGTCTTCATGTAGGCGATGTTTTCGTAGGTCCACTTGGCGGGCGCTACGTTGTTTTTCATCGCGGCGTTTTCTGCCGGCATGCCGAAGGCGTCCCAACCCATGGGTTGCAGGACGTTCTTGCCTTGCATGCGCTGGTAGCGGGAAATCACGTCGCCGATGGTGTAGTTGCGCACATGCCCCATGTGTAGCTTGCCGCTGGGGTAAGGGAACATCGATAGGCAGTAGAAAGTCTCCTTGCCTGGCTGTTCACTGACTTCAAAGGACTTTTGCTCGTCCCAGAAGGTTTGGGCGGCATTTTCTATTTCACGGGGCTGATATTGTTCGTGCATGGCTACTTTTGAACTGAATAGGGGTGGCCTAATCCTCTTCGGTGCAGTGCTCGGGTTGATCGACACCAAAAAGCGGCGCGTCCGTGCCCAAACCCTGCGGGAAGTGGAGTTACAGGAAGCGCCGTAGCATACATGACCCCACTCTATCGAGGGAAACCCTGATTACACGGCATGGGCCGTCTGTCGCGGCATCAGGCACGCGCAGCCATGGGGGCTACGCTGTTTATTGGGGAGCAAGTCTTTCTTCAATGAGGTGAGGGGATGGTTGAATCGCAGCGAATCGCAACGAAACCGGATATCTACGAAGGACTGATCGACCGTTTGGGTCGTGCATTGGATGCAGTAAGAACAGCAGGCCGATTGCGTGATGAGCGGCCTGTTGAGTTGGAACTGCGTGGCCTGAGCCGCGCGGAGCTGGAACTGATCAACGCTTATCTGGAACGCAATGGGCGCAGTGCGCCTCCCTGGGTGGCAACCCCGCCAGTCAAGGAGCCTACGCATTCAGCCAAGGTGGTGTGGCTCAAGGATTTGTCGGCCGGTCGTGGCCCGGAAAAGCTCCGGTCCGCCCGCTACAAGTAATTCACTCCCCCAAACAGCACCATGTCACCGTAGAGATTGTCGCTAAACCCCGTTACACCTTAGGCTTCGGGCATCAATGGAGATGCCCGATGCCTATTCGTTATTTAATCAAACAATTGCTCTTGCCGCCCGGCATCCTCTTGCTGTTGCTGGCTCTTGCGTGGTGGTTTCGCCGCAGTCGTCCGCGCTTGGCAGCATTCTGCTTTGCCCTTGGCTTTGGCGGCCTGTGGTTGATGAGCCTGCCGGTCATAATGGAGTGGGGCGCACGCGCGCTGGAGACCGAGCCGGCGTTGGCACGGGATGACTGGGCGACGCTGGCCCAGCGCGCAGACGCCATTGTGATATTGGGTTCGGGACGTGAGCGCGGCGACCCGGCCTGGGGCACCGACCAGCCGACGGGTGTCGGATTGGAGCGCCAGCGTTATGCCGCGCGACTGGCCAAGGCCTCCGGGCTGCCGGTGCTGACCACGGGCGGTTTGCATTACGGCACGCCGCCCAGCGAGGCGCAGTTAATGGCAGTGTCGATGCAGGATGACTTCGGTGTGACCGTGCGCTGGAAGGAAGAACGCAGCCATACCACCTGGGAAAACGCGCAGATGAGCGCCGAGATTCTGTTGCCCCAAGGTATCAAACGCGTGGTTGTGGTGACTCAGGCCTGGCATATGCCGCGTGCGGTGTGGAGTTTTGAAAGGGCTGGCTTCGCCGTGGTGCCGGCACCGGTGGGGTTCCTGGGGGTGGACAATGCGCGGCCGCTGGGGGGGTGGATGCCGGAATTTGTGTCGGTATGGCGCAGTGGGCAGTTGATCAATGAGGCGGTGGGGCAGATCGGTTACCGACTCTTTTATTAGTAACACCGTAGGGCAAATGTGGGAGGGGGCTTGCCCCCGATAGCAGTGTGTCAGTCAGTACATCTGATACTGATACGCCGCCATCGGGGGCAAGCCCCCTCCCACATTTTGTCCGATGTGATGCTGTTAGACGGTTTTGGACATGCGGCCTGCCAACAGCGCCCAGCCAAACAACAGCACACACACAATAATCAACGGCCACGACCGCCACTGCAGGTACGGCGTGAGGTTGTGCATCGGCACCACTTCGCCATACAGAATCCCGCGTTCGAACTGCGGGATCTGCACGGTGATTTGCCCAAATGGGTTGATCAAGCCCGTCACACCATTGTTAGTGGCACGAATCATCCAGCGGCCGGCCTCCAATGCGCGCATCTGCGCCATTTGCAGGTGCTGCAGCGGGCCGATTGAGCGGCCGAACCAGGTGTCGTTGCTGATGGTCAGCAGCAAATCGCTCTGGGCTGACAGGCCAGCGGCGAACTCCGGGTACACGACTTCGTAACAAATGAACGGCGCAATCTGATAGCCCTTGGCTTGCAGCATCGGCTGGTCCGCGGGGCCGCGGGCGAAGTCGGACATCGGCAGGTCAAAGAAGGCGATCAAGCCGCGCAGCATTTCCTGCAGCGGGACGTACTCGCCGAATGGCACCAGTTTCTGCTTGAGGTAAGTACCGTCGCCTTCACCCACAACCGTGATGCCGTTGAAGTAGCGCTTCTGGTGGTGCACTTCCTGGCGGATCGGTACGCCAGTGATCAGCGCGGTATGCCGGTCGGCGGCAAACTTGCCCATCATGCCCAGGTAGCCTTCCACCGACTCCTTGAGCACTGGCACCGCCGTTTCCGGCCATACCAGCAGGTCAACTGGCTTGGAGCTGAAACTCATGTCGCGGTACAGCGCCAATTGCGCATTGAGCTGTTCCGGGTCCCACTTCATGCTTTGCTCGATGTTGCCCTGAATCGCGGCCACCGTCAGCGGGGCGCCGGACGGGGTGGTCCAGGCATGATGCTTGAGCGCCAGGCCAATGGCCCAGGGCGCAACCAGCAACACCAGGGCTGCGCCGATGAATGCGTTGCGCTTGCCTGCCAACAGGCGCGGCAGGTTGCACAACAGGGCTGCCGTCAGTGCAAGGGCAAAAGAAATCAACCACATCCCGCCCAATGGCGCCAAGCCAGTCAGCGGGCCATCGAGTTGGCTGTAGCCGGAGTACAACCACGGGAAACCGGTGAGAAACCAGCCACGGAACGCTTCCTGGCCCACCCACAGCGCAGCGAAGGTCAGTGCATCCGCCAGCGGTGCCTCATTGCGCCGCAGCCAGCGCGCCCACAACCAGGCGGGCAGGGCGAAGAACCAGGCGATGGCAGCGGTGAACAGCAGCATCAAGAACCCCGCCAGCAGCACCGAAGCGCCGCCGAAGTGGTGGATGCTGTAGTAGATCCAGCTGGTGCCGGCGCCAAACAGGCCGAAACCAAAGCACCAGCCACGGCCCAAGGCCTGGCGTGGGCTCAGTTCACGCAGCCCGATATAGAACAATCCGACGGCCAGCAGTGCAAACGGCCACAGGTCGAACGGCGCCAACGCCAGGGTGGTGATAGCACCGGCCACCACGGCCAGCAGATTACCGGGCCAGCCGGGAGCGGTGAGACGGCGCATTTCAGTCCTTAGCGGGCAATAGGGGTCAGGCGAATCAAATGGATACGACGGCTATCAGCATTCAGGATACGGAAGCGATAAGCGCCGATCTCAGTGGTTTCGTTACGTTTTGGCAGATGTCCGAACGCACTCATCACCAGGCCGCCGACGGTGTCGAATTCATCGTCGGAAAATTCGCTGTCGAAGAACTCGTTGAAGTTCTCGATCGGCGTGAGGGCCTTGACCAGGAAGTCACCGCTAGGCAGTGGCTTGATATAGCTGTCTTCTTCAACGTCGTGTTCGTCTTCGATGTCGCCGACGATCTGTTCCAACACGTCTTCAATGGTGACCAGGCCGGCCACGCCGCCGTATTCGTCGATCACAATGGCCATGTGATTGTGGTTGGCGCGAAACTCACGCAGCAACACATTCAGGCGCTTGGATTCAGGCACGAAGGTGGCCGGGCGCAGCAGGTCCTTGATGTTGAAGCTGTCGCCGTTCTCCTTGAGGATCAGCGGCAGCAAGTCCTTGGCCAACAGGACGCCCATGACATCGTCATGGCTTTCACCGATCACCGGGTAGCGCGAGTGCGCCGAGTCGATCACGGCCGGGAGGAATTCCCGTGGGGTCTGGGTCGCCTTGATGCTGATCATCTGCGAGCGCGGGACCATGATGTCGCGTACTTGCAGGTCAGCCACCTGGATGGCGCCCTCGACGATGGCCAGCGCTTCGCTGTCCAGCAACTTGTTCTGGTGGGCCTCGCGCAGCAGCTCAAGCAGCTCCTGGCGGTTTTTCGGCTCGTGGGCAAAAGCCTGGGTCAGTTTACCCAGCCATGACTTCTGCCCGTTGCTCGATCGGTCTTCGCTCATAGCGATTACTCTGAATCCTTTATTGTTACAGTTGAGTGTTTTTACGCTTCGTCGTCGGCATAGGGGTCCGGATGACCCAATTCTGCTAGCAACGTTTGTTCCAGTGTTTCCATCTCTTCGGCTTCGTCATCGTCAATATGGTCGTAACCCAAGAGATGCAAGCAGCCGTGGATGACTAGATGGGCCCAATGGGCCTCAAGTTCCTTGCCTTGCTCCTTCGCTTCGCGCTCGACGACTTCGACGCAGATCACCAGATCACCCAACAGTGGAATATCCAGTAACTCATCGGGCACGTCGGCGGGGAAGGACAGCACATTGGTCGCGTAGTCTTTCTGGCGCCAGGTGTGGTTCAGTTCGCGGCCTTCGGGCTCGTCCACCAGGCGGATAGTCAGTTCCGAATCAGCGGTGCGCTGGCGCAGGGCCAGGGCGCACCATTGGCGGAACTGTTCTTCGCTGGGGGCAGGCGCATCAGTGGCCAGCTGCAGGTCGAGCTCAAGCATCGCGGCGAGCGTCCTTGGACAAACCTTCGTCACGGTGTTCGAAGCGCTCATAGGCCTCGACAATACGCTGCACCAGCGGGTGGCGAACCACATCCTTGGGCGAGAAGTGGGTGAAACTGATGCCCGGCACGTCCTTGAGCACTTCAATCACATGGCTCAAACCCGACTTGGTGCCCTTGGGCAGGTCAACCTGGGTAATGTCGCCGGTGATAATGGCCGTGGAGCCGAACCCGATGCGGGTCAGGAACATCTTCATCTGCTCGACCGTGGTGTTCTGGCTTTCGTCGAGGATGATGAAACTGTTGCTCAATGTGCGGCCGCGCATGTAGGCCAGCGGGGCGATCTCGATCACCTGGCGCTCGATCAGCTTGGCCACGTATTCAAAGCCAAGCATCTCGTACAGTGCGTCGTAGAGCGGGCGCAGGTACGGGTCGATTTTTTGGGCCAGATCGCCGGGCAGGAAACCGAGCTTTTCGCCCGCTTCAACCGCCGGTCGCACCAGCAGGATGCGGCGCACTTGCTCGCGCTCAAGGGCATCCACTGCACAGGCCACGGCCAGGTAGGTCTTGCCGGTACCGGCGGGGCCGATGCCGAAATTGATATCGTTGCCGAGGATTGCCTTGACGTATTTCTGCTGATTCAAGCCCTTGGGGCGAATCATGCCTTTTTTGGTACGCAGGGCCACGCTGGCTTCGGCGACAGGGTTGTTGGCCAAGTCTTCCACAGCCGATTCCTGCAAATACAGGTGCACGGTTTCTGGCGACAGCTCGCTACCCTTGGTTTCGCGGTAGAGGCGGCGCAGCAGGTTTTCTGCGGATTGAGTGGATTGGGTCTCACCGATGAGCTCGAACTGATTGCCGCGGTTGCGGATCTCGATGCCCAGGCGTTGTTCGATCAGGCGCAAATGCTCGTCGAACTGTCCGCACAGATTGGCGAAACGGCGAGCCTCAAATGGCTCGAGGAGGAAACGATGGGGTTCTGCTGTGGGTGCGTTCAAGGTCGCTTTTAGCCGCCCTTTGGCTGTTTAGGTGAAAGAGAGAATAACGCCAGCCGCCGGTGTGCGAAAGCACTTATCTAGCGCTGGTCGAATGTGGGAGGGGGCTTGCTCCCGATAGCAGTGGATCAGCCAACACATGCAGTGACCGGCACACCGCCATCGGGAGCAAGCCCGCTCCCACATTTTGATCTCCATCAGTCAGGCATATTGATGGGTTACTGGATCAACGACCCGCGCAACGAGTGCGGTTGCGCCGCATCGATGTGCACATCGGCAAACTGACCGATCAGGGTGGGGTTATCGCAGCGGAAGTTGACGATCCGATTGTTCTCGGTGCGCCCCTGCAATTCGCCCGGGTCTTTCTTCGAATAGTCGGTAACCAGGATGCGCTGCACTGAACCGACCATTTGTCGGCTAATTTCGAAACCCTGTTGGTTCAAGCGATGCTGCAGCGCGTTCAAGCGCTCTTTTTTCAGCGCCTCTGGGGTTTCGTCCAGCAAATCGGCGGCTGGCGTGCCGGGGCGCTGGCTGTAGACGAACGAGTAGGAGAAGTCGAAACCGACGTCTTCAATCAGCTTCATGGTCTGCTCGAAGTCTTTCTCGGTCTCGCCTGGGAAACCCACGATAAAATCGGAGCTGATGCAGATGCCCGGCACCGCCGCACGCAATTTGCGCAGCTTGGATTTGTACTCCAGCGCTGTGTGGTTACGCTTCATCGCCGACAGGATGCGGTCTGAGCCCGATTGCACCGGCAAGTGCAGGTGTTTGACCAGCTCCGGCACTTCGGCGTGGGCCTGGATCAGGCTGTCGGAAAACTCCAGCGGGTGCGAGGTGGTGTAGCGAATGCGCTCGATACCGTCCACCGCAGCCACCACGCGAATCAGCTCCGCCAGGTCGGCGAGGCGCCCGTCATGGGTCTGGCCGCGGTAGCCGTTGACGTTCTGGCCCAGCAGGGTCACTTCGCGTACGCCGTTTTCAGCCAGGTGGATGATTTCGGACAGTACGTCGTCAAATGGCCGGCTGACCTCTTCACCCCGGGTATAGGGCACCACGCAAAAGGTGCAGTACTTGCTGCAGCCTTCCATTACCGACACATAGGCGCTCGGCCCGTCGATGCGCGGCTCCGGCAAATGGTCGAATTTTTCGATTTCAGGAAACGACACGTCGACTTGCGGCAGCTTGGTGATGCGGGCCGCGTCGATCATTTCCGGCAGGCGGTGCAGGGTTTGCGGGCCGAAGACCACATCGACATAGGGCGCACGGTCGCGGATTGCGGCGCCTTCCTGGCTGGCCACGCAGCCGCCGACGGCGATCACCATGTCTGGGTTGGCCAGTTTCAATTCACGCCAGCGGCCCAGCTGGGAGTACACACGGTCCTGGGCGCGCTCGCGGATCGAGCAGGTATTGAGCAGGATCACGTCGGCATCTTCGGCGCGGGCGGTGACTTCCAGGGCCTGGTGTTCGCCCAGCAGATCGACCATGCGCGAGCTGTCGTACTCGTTCATCTGGCAACCGTGGGTTTCGATGTAAAGCTTCTTGGCCATGGGAATCGTCAACTGGTGGTAAAGAACCGCGCATTATAGGGGGCATGCCCATTGGTTCCTAGCGTTGTGCATCGGGTGCCATGCTATAGTTCGCGCCCTCTTTTATATCCCCGATGTGTTATCCGCCCACCATGACCAAACGTGAAGCTCCAATCTATAAGGTGATATTCCTCAACCAGGGCCAGGTGTTCGAAATGTACGCCAAGCAGATCTATCAAAGTGATCTGTGGGGGTTTCTGGAAGTGGAAGAGTTCGTCTTTGGCGAGCGCACCCAGTTGGTCGTCGACCCGGGCGAAGAAAAGCTCAAGGCGCAGTTCGAGGGCGTGGTGCGCAGTTTTGTGCCGATGCATTCGATTGTGCGCATCGATGAGGTGGAGCGTTTGGGGACGCCGAAGATCAGCGAGGCTCGGGGCGTGAGCAATGTGATGCCGTTTCCGATGCCGATGCCTGAGAAGTGAGTCTCAAGTATTTTGTAGGACCCTTCCGAAATTGACCTCTTGTGCGTAGACATTTTGTTAGAAAAATAGCAGATTTTGTCTATGTCGAGAGGGCGCTATCAACACTTGAACAATAAATGCCCTCGACGTATTCCGTATCTCAATACCGTTAAACCTCGCCAGTAGTTAGCATCGAGTTTCTTATCACGCAGTCATTGACGAACTTATTTGTTCGGGAGTAGCCCTGTGCGCGATCCTCGCTATGACATTCTGTTTGAACCGGTACAAATAGGCCCTGTTCGCACCCGCAATCGTTTTTATCAAGTTCCCCACTGCAATGGTATGGGCCATGTGCATCCATCGGCCATGGCCCACATGCGCGGGATAAAAGCCGAAGGCGGGTGGGGCGTGGTCTGCACCGAGGAATGCGAGATCAGCCCGTTGAGCGAGTTCTCTCCCTACATAGAGGCGCGCCTGTGGGATGAGCGTGACATACCGGCGCTGGCACGGATGTGCGAGGCCGTCCACGCACACGGTTCATTGGCGGGCGTGGAGTTGGCGTTCAATGGTTACTCTTCGCCCAACCGCTACAGCCGTGAGATTCCATGGGCGCCCTCCGATACGCCCGTGCGCGGTTATGACCCGGTGCAGGCCCGTGCCATGAGTCGCGCCGATATCCAGCAGTTGCGCGCCATGCACCGGGCCGGCGCACTGCGGGCTCGGGAGGCAGGGTTTGACATCATCTATGTCTATGCCGGGCATGACCTGAGCGTGCCGTTCCATTTCCTGACGCCACGCAACAACCGTCGCACGGACGAGTACGGGGGCGTGTTGCAAAACCGTGTGCGCCTGTTGCGCGAACTGATCGAAGACACCCGTGATGCGGTGGGTGACCGATGTGCGGTGGCGGTCCGCCTGGCGGTGGATGAACAGACGGCAGGCGGCCTTAGTCGTGACGGCGAAGGCGCTGAAATCTTCTCGATGTTGGCGGACCTGCCGGATTTATGGGACGTCAATGTGGCCGATTGGGGCAACGACAGCGTGACGGCGCGCTTTGCCCCGGAGGGCTATCAGGAGTCCTTTCTAGCGGGGCTGAAGGCCTTGACCCGCAAACCCGTGGTGGGCGTCGGTCGGTTTACCTCGCCGGACACCATGGTCTCCCTGGTGCGCCGTGGCGTACTGGACCTAATTGGCGCCGCCCGTCCTTCGATTGCCGATCCTTTCTTGCCCAATAAGATTGAACAAGGGCGTGCGGACGAGATTCGCGAGTGCATTGGCTGCAACGTTTGCGTCACTGGCGACCACACCAGCACGCCTTTGCGTTGCACGCAGAACCCAACCATGGGGGAAGAGTGGCGGCGCGGCTGGCACCCCGAATCGGTGCCTGGCCATCACGGCGGGCAGGCGTTGGTGGTCGGTGCCGGGCCTGCGGGGCTGGAGTGCGCGCGGATACTGGGCGCGCGGGGGATGGACGTGATGCTGGCCGATAGCCTGCGCACGCTGGGCGGGCGCGTGACGTTGGAGTCCCGGCTCCCAGGGCTGGCGAGTTGGTCGCGGGTCATCGACTATCGACTGGATGCCTTGAGCCGTCTGCCTAGCGTAGAGATTTATCGGGAAAGCCAACTGGGGGTCCAGGACGTCCTGGACTTGGCTGCCGAGCATGTGTTTGTCGCCACGGGCTCCCGCTGGCGGCGTGACGGGTTGGGGCGTGCCCTGCGGCAAACGTTGCCGGGGCTGGAGTGCCTGCCCGTCATGACGCCGGACGATTTGATGTCGGGCGCCGTACCGCCGTCACCGGTTCTGTTGTTCGACGACGATCACTATTACATGGGCAGCGTGTTGGCCGAGCACTTGGTCGCGCGGGGCGTGGAAGTCATCTTCGTCACCCCGGCGGCGGATATCGCGACCTGGACGCACAACACCCTTGAGCAGCACCGCATCCAGCGGCGTCTGCTGGAGCTGAACGTCACAATCATTGCGTCCCACACCCTGGTCGAGTGTACGCCCGACGGATTGGTCGCCGGCTGTATCTATACCGAACGCGAACGTTTTATTCCCGCCGCCTCCTTGCTGCTGGTCACCTCGCGACAACCCGAGCAGGCGCTGTACCAGGCTTTGAATGCCGTGCCCGAGCAACTGCACGCGGCCGGCATCAGTACGGTGACATTGATCGGAGACTCTGTGGCGCCCGGCACGATTGCCGCAGCCGTGTATTCGGGGCATCGAATGGCTCGAGAGTTTGATGCGCCAGCCGGTTCATTGTTGGTACGTCGGGAGATTCCATTTATCGAGGTGTAGTAAGTCCTGCTGTTTAATCAATAACGAGGAATAAAATAATGAATAAAATACTCCTGATGTTATTTGCCCTGTTTTTTATGAGTGCTCCACTGTTTGCCAGTGACTACAGCGTCATTCGTTTTGGCGTCGATCCCAACTACGCCCCTTTTGCCTATAAAGACAGCACAGGAACTTTGACGGGTTTCGAAGTTGAAATAGGCAATGCTATTTGTGCGCATTTGAATGCCCGTTGCCAATGGGTTGAGACCGACTTCGACGGGCTGGTCCCCAGTTTGAACTCCGGCAAGATCGACGCCATCCTGGCGTCAATGACCGTGACGGTCGAGCGGCAAAGGGTGATTGATTTCTCCTCGGAGGTGTTTTCCAGCCCCACCGCCATGGTGTTTCGTGCCGGCACCGAACTTGGCAAAGGCAAAGCCGTTGGCTATTTGCAAGGCAGCACGCAGGAAGCCTACGCCCGGCAAGTGCTCGCCAAGCAGGGTATGAGGATCGTGGCGTATCCCGACCAAGAGCAAGTCTATGCCGACCTGGTGGCGGGCCGTTTGCAGGCGTCATTGCAGGATGCGCAGCAGGCGCAAAACGGATTTCTGCGCTCGCCTCAGGGCGCGGGGTTCGTCATGGGCCCCTTGATCGAAAGCGAATTGATGCCATCCAAAAGCGCCATAGGCCTTGCCAAGGGCAACCTCGCGCTAAAAGCCTCATTGGATAAGGGGCTGGCGGCACTGCACGCCGATGGCACCTATGCCCGATTGCAAGAGCAGTACTTCCCGGGTGTGAACATGTTCAGCGGTCTCTAACCGCCGTTCAGTGACCGCGAGGGTACGACCATGTTTCTATTCGCTTCTACCTTGGACGGGTTCGCGCCGTTGTTGCTGCGCGGTGTCTGGCTAACGGTGCAACTGGCGCTGCTGTCGTTACTGCTGGGGCTGGCCTTCGGCCTGCTCGGTGCGGGCGCCAAACTGTCCAGCGCCAGGGCCTGGCGCGTTTGCGCGCAGCTCTATACCACGCTGATACGCGGGGTGCCGGACCTGCTGCTGATGTTGCTGATTTTCTACGGCGCGCAAACGGGCTTGAGCCGTCTGACCCAGCAGCTTGGCTGGGCCTACATCGAAATCGACCCGTTTACGGCGGGCGTTCTTACCCTGGGGTTTATCTACGGGGCTTATTTCACCGAAACCTTTCGCGGCGCATTGCTGGCGGTGCCGCGCGGCCAGTTCCAGGCCGCCAAGGCCCTTGGGATGACTGCCAGCCAGGGCTTTGTGCATGTGGTATTCCCGCAGATGATGCGGTTCGCCCTGCCCGGGTTGGGCAACAACTGGATGGTTTTGCTGAAGGCTACGGCGCTGGTGTCGATCATTGGCTTGGCGGACCTGGTCAAAGTCGCCCAGGTGGCGGGTAAAAGCAGCCAGCAGCTATTGGCCTTTTTGCTGATGGCGGCGTTGATCTACCTGCTGCTCAGCAGCCTTTCGAACCTTGCCTTGCGCTGGTTGGCGCGACGTTACAGCGGCGGGTTGCAGGAGACGCCGCGATGATCGAACTGATCCAGGAATACTGGCGGCCGTTTCTCTATTCCGACGGTCAGCAGGTGACCGGCCTGGCGATGACCTTATGGCTGACCAGCGCTTCATTGTGTTTCGGCCTGTTGTTGGCGCTGCCGCTGTCCATCGCCCGGGTGTCTTCACGGCGTTGCCTGCGCTGGCCGGTACAAGGCTTCACCTACCTGTTCCGTGGCACGCCGCTGTATATCCAGTTGTTGATCTTCTACACCGGCCTCTACAGCATTGCCGCGGTGCGCGAGCAACCGTTGTTGGACGGTTTCTTTCGTGAGGCGCTCAATTGCACGCTGCTGGCATTCGCGCTAAATACCGGGGCCTACACCACGGAAATACTGGCGGGGGCCATTCGCGCCATGCCCCGTGGTGAGATTGAAGCGGCACGGTCGCTGGGTTTTGACGGTTGGAAGCTGTATGCCCACCTGATCATGCCCTCGGCCCTGCGCCGTGCATTGCCGTACTACAGCAATGAAGTGATTTTCATGCTGCATTCCACCACGCTGGCGTTCACGGCCACGGTGCCGGACATCCTCAAGGTGGCAAGGGATGCCAATGCCGCCACCTTCCTTGCGTTCCAATCCTTCGGCCTGGCTGCAGTTCTTTACCTGTGCATTACCTTTGCCCTGGTAGGTCTGTTTCGCCTGGCTGAACGGCGTTGGCTGCGCTTTCTTGATGCGGGTCGATAGGGGGCTGATATGCAGGTTCACGGACATGAGTTGCTGGCGGCTGCGCCAGGTACGACGCGACAGGTTCATAGCTTTCACTACGGCCCGACGGATGCGCAGGGCAAGGTCTACATCCAGGCGTCGCTGCACGCCGATGAGTTGCCGGGAATGCTGGTGGTGTGGCACTTGAAGCAACAACTGTCGCAACTGGAGGCGGAGGGGTTACTGCGCTGGGCAGTGGTGCTGGTGCCGGTGGCCAACCCGCTGGGGCTGGAGCAAGTGTTGATGGATATGCCCCAGGGGCGCTTTGATAACACCAGTCGGGAGAACTTCAATCGGTTTTTCCTGGATGTCAGCCAGCAGGTCGGTGATGACGTCCAGGGCGTGCTCACGGATGACCCGGCGAACAATCTGCAGCTGATTCGCTTGGCCTTGCGCCAAGCGCTCGCCAGGCAACTGCCGGCAACCCCGTTGCACTCGATGCGCTTGATTCTGCAAGCACTGGCCTGTGACGCCGACGTCGTCCTGGACCTGCATTGTGATTTCGAGGCGGTGCAGCACTTGTATGCGCCGGCGCAGTTCTGGCCACAAGTCGACCCTTTGGCTCGTTACCTGGGGGCGAGGGCGTGTTTTCTGGCGCAAGAAGCGGGCGGGCGATCGTTTGATGAATGTTTCACGTTGTTCTGGGCGCAGATGCAGACGCGTTTCGCCGGACGCTTTGCGGCCCCAGGGTATGCCGTGACCGTGGAGTTGCGGGGGGTTGCCGATGTCGACCACGGGCTGGCGCGGCAGGATTGCCAGGCATTGATCAATTACCTGATCCTGCTGGGTGGGATTGAAGGGAAAGTGCCACCCTTGCCGCCGCTACTGAACTCGCCAACGCCGTTGGCGGGCGTAGAGCCGATAGTCAGCCCAGTGGGCGGCTTGATTGTGTTTTGCGCGAAGGTGGGTGATTACTTGGCGGTTGGGCAGGTTCTGGCGGAAATAATCGATCCGGTCACCGACCGCGTGACGCCAATCGCGTGTGCGCGTGAAGGGCTGCTTTACGTTCGATCCGTGCGGCGAATGGCGACGGCGGGCATGACGATTGCCCATGTGGCGGGCCGGGAGGCGTATCGGCAGGGCGATCTGTTATCGCCCTAGATCAGGCCCGAATCAGGGCAGGGGGGAGAACGGCGAACGCCCATCGGCACTCTGCAATTCTTGCAGGTAATTGCGGAAAATCTGCCCCAGCACCTGGGTCGCCACCTCCAATTCATCGCGCTGCATATGCTCGGCCACTTCATCAGCCGTATCCAGCGCATCCTCTGCACCGTTGACTGCCGCCATTTTCAGCACGATATACGCCTGGACGTTATTGGCCGGCACGCCTTCGCCATGGAAAAACATGGTGCCCAGCTTGAATTGAGCCTCGGCATGGCCCTGCAACGAGGCTTTCTCGAAGTAGCTCAAGGCTTTGTTGAGGTCGCGGGCGGGGTTCTGGCTGTCGTGGTAGTACTCGCCCAACTCGTATTGCGCCTGCGCATCCCCGCCGTCGGCCTGTTTCTGGCACGCGCTCAGGGCTTCGGCCTGGCTGTCTGGCTGGGTATTGAGGGTGCAACGACCCATCGCTGGGATTAACAACGAGTTGCCGCCTGCTTGTGCATGTGCCAGCAGCGGCTGAAGGAGCAACAGGCAGCCCAGAACCAGGGTGCGGCCGGTGCGTTTCATGGGAATCGACTTACCTCTGACGGGGCACGCGGACCCTCGCGGGATCCAATAAGCGCGCATTATGAAATAAGCAGGCCTCTGCTTACAAAGTCTTTACTCGTTTTTCTGCTGGTTGGGCAAGTTATCTGCCGGATTGCAGGTGAATTCTCGAAAAAACTCGGAAAAGTCTGTCAGCAAAGTAGCAAATCAGACACCGTTCGGCGCGGTGTCTGATTTTTGCGGCCTTTTTTTACTTCAGGGCAGCGAACGCGCGCTCGGCGGCATCGAGGGTCAACTTCAACTCAGCTTCGCCATGAGCGATCGAGGTAAAGCCCGCTTCGAACGCACTCGGCGCCAGGTACACACCGCCTTCCAGCATCAAGTGGAAGAAGCGTTTGAACAGGTCGGCATCGCTGCCCATCACGTCGTCAAAGGTGACGATGTCGTCGGCACCGCTGAAGTACAGGCCGAACATACCGCCCGCCTGAGTGGTAACAAACGGGATACCGGCGGCATCGGCACGTTGTTGCAGGCCGTCCAGCAGGCGTGTGGTGTAGTCGGTCAGCTCGGCGTGAAAGCCCGGGCGGCTGATCAGGCGCAGGGTGGTCAGGCCTGCGGCCATCGCCAGTGGGTTGCCCGACAGGGTTCCCGCTTGGTACACCGGGCCCAGCGGCGCGATGTGCTGCATGATTTCGCGTTTGCCGCCGAAGCAACCGACTGGCATGCCGCCGCCGATGATTTTGCCGAAAGTGCTCAGGTCTGGCGTGACGCCGTAGTGCGCCTGGGCGCCACCGAGGGCCACGCGAAAACCGGTCATTACTTCGTCGAAAATCAGTACCACGCCGTGCTTGTCGCAGTGCTCGCGCAGGCCTTCGAGAAAGCCCGGCGCCGGTGGGACGCAGTTCATGTTGCCGGCCACGGGCTCGACGATGATGCACGCCACGTCCTGACCCACTTCATTGAGCATCTGCTCGACGGCAGCGATGTCGTTGAACGGCAGGGTCAGGGTGTGTTTGGCAAAGGCGGCCGGTACACCAGCCGAACTCGGCACGCCTTGGGTCAACAGGCCGGAGCCGGCTTTGACCAGCAGGCTGTCGGAGTGGCCGTGGTAGCAGCCTTCGAACTTGATGATGCTGTCGCGGCCGGTGAAACCACGGGCCAGGCGAATCGCGCTCATGGTGGCTTCGGTGCCGGAGCTGACCATGCGCACCATTTCCATCGACGGCACGATTGAGCAGACCAGGTCGGCCATCTCGGTTTCCATGGCGGTCGGTGCGCCGTAGGACAGGCCGTGTTCCAGCTGCTTGCGTACCGCGTCCAGCACGTCCGGGTGGCTGTGGCCGAGGATCATCGGGCCCCACGAACCCACGTAGTCAACGTAGCGTTTGTCGTCTTCGTCGGTGACGTAGGCGCCTTCGGCATGTTTGAAGAACAGCGGCGTGCCGCCGACGCTCTTGAACGCACGCACGGGGGAGTTCACACCGCCAGGGATGTGCTTCTGGGCATTGGCAAACAGGGTTTCGGAACGGGACATGATGGGGCTCTCTAAATCAAATCTTAAG
Source organism: Pseudomonas viridiflava (assembly GCF_900583165.1). Classification (GTDB taxonomy): domain Bacteria; phylum Pseudomonadota; class Gammaproteobacteria; order Pseudomonadales; family Pseudomonadaceae; genus Aquipseudomonas. Next base: position 140,075 of record NZ_UTKY01000016.1, read on the forward strand.
AAGGTCGTTAAAGGCGCGGGCACGACGCGTGACTTCCTGGGTGCTGTCAGCACCGAACAGGCCGTGGACCACCGCCAGCAAGTCAGCACCATGAGCGACCAATGGCTCGGCGTTCTCCAGCGTGACGCCGCCGATCACGCAGATCGGCAGCTGCAACCGCGCACGGGCCTGGTCCAGCATGTCGACGGTGGCCGACGGGGCGCCGGGCTTGGTGTTTGAATTGAAGAAGCGACCGAAGGCGACGTAGCTCGCGCCTTCCTTGGCCGCTTGCTCGGCCAGTTCGATCTGGCTGTGGCAAGTGGCGCCGATGATCGCTTTGGAACCCAGCAACGCTCGGGCTGGGGTCAACGGGCCGTCGGTCTGGCCCAAGTGCACGCCGACGCCCAGGCGCGCGGCCAGTTCGGCGTCGTCGTTGATGATCAGCTGGGTCTTGTAGCGTGAGCACAGTTCCCGCAGCTTTTCGGCTTCACGCAGGCGCCGGGCGTCGTCGCCGCTTTTGTCGCGGTATTGCAGCAGAGTCAAGCCACCGTCCAACGCCGCTTCGACGTAGGCGAGGAATTTGCCGGCCAACAGTTGGCTGTCGGTAATGGCGTAAAGGCCACGTAGTTTCATCGGGCAGGCCTCTTATTAAGTCTTACGAGCAGAAATCCAACGGCAACCGGCGCGGTACAAACTGGCCCTGGCCGAGTTGTTCGGCGTCACGCAGGGTGCGCCAAGTGTAGTTGAGCGCCGATTGCACCGCGCTCACCAAGCCTTCGCCCTGGGCGATGCGCCCGGCCAGCGCGCTGGCCAGCGTGCAGCCTGAACCGTGATAGCTGCCGGGCAGGCGCTGGCAAGTAAAGGTCTGCTGCATACCGTCGCGGCTGTAGAGGCGGTTGTGCACTTCGTGCTCGTCGCCATGGCCACCGGTGATCAGCAGGTGCTTGATAAACGGCAGCAGCTTGGCGGCGCATTCGTCTGCGGTGCCTTCGGGCAGCTCGGCGAGGATGCGTGCTTCTGGCAGGTTTGGCGTGGCGATCAGCGATCGCGGGAACAACCGCTCACGCATTGCATAACCGACTTCGTCCTTGCCCAGGCTGCCACCGCCGCCGGCACGCAGCACCGGGTCGCAGACCACCGGCAGGTGCGGGTGCGCTTGCAGCAGCTCGACCACGGTGTCGACCATTGCGGTAGAGCCGAGCATGCCCAGCTTGACCGCCGCCACTTCAGAGTCGCCGAGCACGGCATTGGCCTGAGCCAGCACCCACTCGCGGTCGAGCACGCGGAAATCGCTGACATTGACCGTGTTCTGCACGGTCAGGGCGGTGACGGCCGGAGCCGCATGGCAACCCTGGGCGAGCAGGGCTTCAATGTCTGCCTGCAAGCCGGCGCCACCACTGGGATCATGGCCGGAGAGACATAAAACAACGGGGCGAGAGCTGTAGATATTCATGGTGCGCGAGCTTACCACCAAACGCTTTTTGCGTGGATGTCTGACGGTGGTTGAATTTTGCGTGCGGGGTGACGCTTTTCTGGCGCTTTTGAAGGGTTGTGAAAATCCCTGAAAGCCGCGATCTAGAGCCTTTCAAAAAATTATTTCAATGGTGTCCAATAGCCTTTAGTGGCTATGCTAGAGTGGATCCAAACCACCATTAACTGTATTGCCGGTTTACGTCTTCTCAAAAGGAATGGGGGGCTTTTTGACATCGCCGGTCAGGCCACGCTGGGGCTCTATGCGCTATTTGCTGATTTTATTGTTGTGCGGGCTACCAATGCTCGCCAGCGCCGTCGAGTTCGACCAAAACACGCGCAGCCTGCCGTTGGGCCGAGTCATGCAAGTACTCGAAGACCCGACCGACGCCCTGACCATCGCTGAAGTCAGTTCCCCCACGTACGCCGGCCAATTCAAACCCCACGACAAGGCTACCCTCAATGCCGGCTACTCGCGCTCGGTGTTCTGGCTCAAAGTCGACCTGCATTACATGGCCAAAGACCCGCGTGCCCCGCGCACTTGGTTCCTGGAGCTGGCCTACCCGCCGCTGAATCATTTGGACCTGTACCAGAAAGACGGCACAGGCGCTTATCGACTGGCCGCCCGAACCGGCAGTGCCTTGCCGTTTTCCAGCCGTGAAGTGCGCCAGAGCAATTACCTGTTCAAGCTCAACTTCGTACCCAATCAGCAAGAAACGGTTTACCTGCGCCTGCAAAGCCAAGGCTCCATCCAGGCGCCATTGACCCTCTGGAGCGGCACGGCCTATTTGGAAGAACAACCGCTGCGCCTTTATGTGCTGGGGGCAATCTACGGCGTATTGCTGGGGATGCTGATCTACAACCTGTTCATCTACCTAAGCGTGCGCGACACCAGCTACCTCTATTACATCTTCTATATCGCCTCGTTTGGTCTCTACCAGCTCTCAGTCAACGGCGTGGCCACCGAGTACTTCTGGCCTAATAGCCCCTGGTGGACGAATGCGGCGGTGCCGTTTCTGATCGGTTCGGCCGCGCTGTTCGGCAGCCTGTTCGCCCGTAGCTTCCTGCACACCGCGCAACACAGTCGCTGGCTTGATCGCATGCTGCTGGCCCTGGCGGCCTGTGGCGCAGTGGTGATGGCCCTGGCCCTGCTGACCAGCTATGCCGTGGCCCTGCGCCTGGCCACCGGGCTGGCGCTGGTGTTTACCGTGACCATCTTTATTGCCGCCATCAAGGCCTGGCTGTGCGGCCAGCGCATGGCGCGGTATTTCATCATTGCCTGGTCGGCGTTTTTGCTGGGCGGGGTGGTCAATACGTTGATGGTGCTGGGTTACCTACCCAATGTGTTCCTCACCATGTATGCCAGCCAGATCGGTTCGGCCATCGAAGTCGCGCTGTTGTCCCTGGCCCTGGCGGACCGCATCAACAGCATGCGCGAGCAACAGGCGCAGATTCTGTTCGACGCCAGCCAAAAGCTTGAAGTCCTCAACCAGCAACTGGCCCGCAGCAACCGGCTCAAAGACGAATTCCTCGCTACCCTGACCCACGAACTGCGCACCCCTATGAACGGCGTGATCGGTTCCCTTGAGCTGATGCAGACCGTGCCCCTGGACACTGACCTCGCGCAGTACCAGCAAACCGCCGCCGGTTCGGCCCGGGATATGATGCGCATGGTCAATGGCATCCTCACCCTCACTGAGCTGCAGGCCGGACGGTTGAGTGCCCAGCCCCAAGTGTTCAGTCTGCGCGGTGTGCTTCACACCCTACGCCAGCAGTTCACCGCCAGCGCGCAAAGCAAGGGCCTGGAGTTCTCCATCGACGTCGCCGTGGAGTTGCCGGATCGCATGATTGGCGATGCCGACAAGCTGACGCAGTGCCTCGACTGCCTGCTGGACAATGCCTTCAAGTTCACTCACGAAGGTTCCGTACGCCTGCGCGTCGTCGGCGTGCCCCATAGTGATGGTGGCCTGCGCTTGAGCTTTATCGTGACCGACACCGGTATCGGCTTCGCTTACCTCGATGAGGCAACCCTGTACCAACGCTTCTTCCAACTCGATGGTTCCACCACTCGTGAATACGGCGGGCTGGGTATTGGGCTGGCGATCTGCCGACAACTGATCGAATTGCTCGGTGGGCGCCTCACCCATCATTCCGAACCGCACAAGGGCAGTCGTTTCCAGCTGGAAATGGAGGTCAGCCCGGTACCGCCAGAGCCAAGGCAGGCGCTCGACCAACAGCGTGCCCCGCAGGACTGTGCAGTGCTGCTGGTCGATGACAGTAGCGTCAACCAGTGGGTGGTGCGCGGCATGTTGCTCAAGCTCGGGTATCGGGTGAAAACCGCAGACAGCGCCGCCAACGCACTGGCGGCGTTGCAGGCAGACAGATTCGACGCAGTATTATTGGACTTACCTGAAGGCGGCTTCTCGTTGTGCTGTCAGATCCGTGCGCTGCCGGGCTGCGGCGAGCTACCGGTAATCGCGTTGAGTGCATCATTGAATGTCTCTGAGCGTGAGCACTGCCACGGCATTGGCGTAACGGAGCGGCTGGCCAAACCGGTGCGTTTCGAGGCGTTGCAGGCAGTATTGGCGCGGCGCTTACTGTGCCCTCTAGAGGGCGAAAGTGCCGGACATTAGGCGCCTATGTCACTTTTTTAAGCGGGATGACGGTGCTTAACTGAAATGTGGGCCTCAACTGAATGCGGCCTTTTTCCAGGAGGCCCGTCATGAACCTGCATCAGTTTGCCGAAACCCACGACGTCACCAACCAGCCCCCATCCCTGGACGGCACCAACCTCTACCGTATCGACCTGCCCCTGCAAGACTGGGCGCGGCGCTTTGGTGCGGGCTGGGCCGAAGGGCGCATGGACGCCTACGGTGCGTTGGCCGGCGGGCCGCTGATGGAGGCCGGGTTCCTGGCGAACCAGAATAAACCGGTGTTCAACAGCCATGACCGTTACGGCCACCGCATCGACCTGGTGGAGTTTCATCCGGCCTATCATGAGTTGATGCGCACCGCCGTCGAGCACGGCCTGCCGTCGCTGCCCTGGGTCCATCCACAATCCGGCGCCCATGTGGCCCGCGCCGCCTTGACCTACCTGCATAGCCAGGCAGAAGCGGGCACCGGCTGCCCGCTGACCATGACCTTCGCCTGCGTGCCAGCCCTGCGCTTGCAGCCGGATTTGGCCGGCATCTGGCTGCCGAAAATCCTCAGCACCCAATACGATTCGCGCAACGTCGGTATCGCCCATAAAAGCGGCGCCACTGTCGGCATGGCCATGACCGAGAAGCAAGGCGGCACCGATGTGCGCGCCAACACCACCCGGGCATACCCGGTGGGCGCCGGCGGGCCAGGGCAAGCCTATGAATTGGTGGGCCACAAATGGTTTTGCTCGGCGCCCATGTGCGATGCGTTCCTGACCCTGGCCCAGACTGACAAAGGCCTCAGTTGCTTCCTGCTGCCACGGCACCGTCCGGATGACACGCGCAATGAGTTCTATATCCAGCGACTGAAAAACAAGCTGGGCAATTGCTCCAACGCCTCCAGCGAAGTGGAGTTCCGGGGCGCCCTTGCGTGGCTGATCGGCGAAGAGGGTCGGGGCGTACCCACCATCATCGAAATGGTCGCCATGACCCGCTTCGATTGTATGGTCGGCTCCAGCGCCTTGATGCGCCAGGCGTTGAGCCAGGCCAGTCATCATTGTGCCCATCGTTTGGTGGGAGGCCGCGTGCTCAGCGAGCAACCGCTGATGCAAAACGTACTGGCCGACTTGGCCCTGGAAAGCGAAGCCGCGTTGGCCCTGAGCCTGCGCATGGGCCGCGCCCTGGACCACCTGGGGGATGAACAAGAAGCCAAGTTCGCGCGGTTGGTGACGGCGGTGGGCAAGTATTGGATCTGCAAACGCGCCCCAGCCATGATCAACGAAGCCGCCGAATGCATGGGCGGTGCCGGCTATGTCGAGGACAGCATCCTGCCGCGCCTGTACCGTGAGGCGCCGGTAAATTCGACGTGGGAAGGTTCCGGCAACGTACAGTGCCTGGACGTGCTGCGGGCCCTGTCGAAAGAGCCGGGCGTGCTGGAAACGTTGTTTGTCGAACTGGGGGATGGGCATGGCGACAAGCGACTGGCGCGGCATATCGAGCAGTTGAAGGCGGCGTTTATGGATACCCAGGATATTCAGTACCGTGCCCGGCAGTTGACCGAGGATATTGCTGTGGCGTTGCAGGCCAAGCTGTTGCTGGAGGCGGGGAATAGGGCGGTGAGTGATGGGTTTATTGCCAGCCGGTTGGGCGGATCGTCCGGGCGGGTGTATGGCACCTTGCCACGAGGCGTGGATGTTGAAGCTATCGTCGCTCGCTCCACGCCCACTGTGTCTATGTAAATGTGGTCTAAGTGTGGGAGGGGGCTTGCCCCCGATAGCGGTGTGTCAGCTATGTATCTGCTTGCTGACACTCAGCCATCGGGGGCAAGCCCCCTCCCACATTGATTGCATTCCAACTCCGGTGTTTCAGTGGGGCCGGGATACAGGCAAGATAAAGGCCTGCACGTCAGAACACAGGATGCTTACCGTGACCGAAGCTTTTGTTGTCGTTCAATCCGCCGAAGAAGCCGTCGACCGGCTGGCGGCCCTGCATGAGCGGGCTACCGGCGCGCTCAACCAGGCCCTCAAGCAATACCTCAAAGACCGCGTGGAACCCGACGCCGAACAACGCGCGCTGTTTCGCTACCCAGAGCTGCGCCTGACCTACCACTGCCACGGCGAAGTCCCACAGACCACCCGGGCGTATGCCAAGGTCCAGCTGCCGGGGACCTACAGCGTTACCGTCACCCATCCTGCAGCGTTCCGTAAATACCTGCTGGAGCAACTGGTGCCGCTGATGCACGACTTCACCGTGACGGTAGAAGTGGGCGTCAGCCAACAGAACATCCCGTACCCGTATGTGGTGGAGCAGGGCGACGAACTCGCCGGCTCCGGCGTGACGGCCGCCACCCTGGCCCGCGTATTCCCGAGCACCGACCTGTCGGCCGCCACCGATGGCATCGCCGATGGCCTGTACGATTGGGAAAACACCGACCCGCTGCCTCTGGCATTGTTTGATGCGGCCCGCGTGGACTTCTCCCTGCGCCGCCTGGTGCACTACACCGGCAGCGACTGGCGCCATGTGCAGCCGTGGATTCTGCTGACCAACTATCACCGCTATGTCGACCAGTTCATCCTGCATGGCCTGGAGCAATTGCGCAGCGACCCGCGCTTTATCCGCATGGTGCTGCCGGGCAACGTAGTCATCGACAAGGCCATGGACCACGGCGAAGCGTCGGCCATTGCCGCAGGCGTGGTGTGGCACCGCTACCAGATGCCGGCTTATCACCTGCAAGCCACTGATGGCCACGGTGTAACGCTGGTGAACATCGGCGTCGGCCCGTCCAACGCCAAGAACATCACCGACCACCTGGCCGTGCTGCGTCCGCATTGCTGGTTGATGATCGGCCACTGCGGCGGCCTGCGCCAATCCCAGACCATCGGCGACTACGTACTGGCCCACGCCTATATGCGCCGCGACGGGATTCTCGACCGCGTGGTACCGCCGAATATCCCGATCCCGGCCCTGGCCGAGGTGCAGATGGCGCTTCAGCAAGCGGCGGCCAACGTCACCGGCGAAAAAGGCGAAGAGCTGAAAAAACGCCTGCGCACCGGCACCGTGCTGACCTACGACGACCGTAACTGGGAGCTACGTTGGGCCCAGGAACGACCGCTGATCAACCTCTCCCGCGCCGTGGCGGTGGATATGGAAAGTGGCACCATTGCCGCGCAAGGTTATCGACTGCGCGTGCCATATGGCACCTTGTTGTGTGTGTCGGACAAACCGCTGCACAGTGAAATCAAGCTGCCCGGTTCGGCCAACGCGTTCTATGAGCGTGCGGTCAGCCAGCACTTGAAGATCGGCATCGAGGCAGTGGATCTGCTGCGCACCGAACTCAACTCGCTGCACTCGCGCAAACTGCGCAGCTTCGACGAGCCGCCGTTCCGCTAAGCGGTTGGGATGGTTATTTAACGGTCAGGCCACTAGCATTGTCGGTCCTGACCGTTAGATGTTCCTTTGCCATGTCCCGTCCCACTCGTCCCGATTCACGCCGCCCTGGCGTGAAACCCCCGTATTCCGCTGCGCGCCGCGTTGCCAAGGCACCGCCGGCCGAGCCGAAGTTGGTGCTGTTCAATAAACCTTTCGATGTGCTGACCCAGTTCAGCGACGAAGGCGGGCGTGCGACCCTCAAGGATTTTATCGACATCCCCGGCATCTACCCGGCGGGCCGTCTGGACCGTGACAGCGAAGGTTTGCTGCTGTTGACCAATGATGGCCAGCTACAGGCGCGGATTGCCGACCCCAAGCACAAACTGGCGAAAACCTACTGGGTGCAAGTGGAAGGCGAGCCTACGCAAGAGCAACTGCAACGCCTGCGCGACGGCGTGGAGTTGAACGACGGCATGACTTTGCCCGCCGAAGCGCGGCAATTGGATGAGCCCGAGTTATGGCCGCGTAACCCGCCGGTGCGGTTTCGTAAAAGCGTACCGACGCACTGGCTTGAGTTGGTCATTCGTGAAGGGCGCAACCGCCAGGTGCGGCGCATGACCGCAGCGGTGGGCCTGCCGACGCTGCGCCTGGTGCGCGTGCGCATTGGCGATTGGTCAATCGATGGCCTGGACCAAGGCCAGTGGAAGGAAGTGCCGGCGCGCTTATAAAGCGCCGGACTCGATCAGGCCGATCACCACGCTTTTAATGATGAACGCGGCCACGCCCAGCCCCAGCACGAAAAACAAGATGAAGGAGCCAAAGCGCCCGGCTTTGGATTTCTTTGCCAGGTCCCAGACGATAAAGCCCATGAAAATGATCAGGATCGTGACCAGGCCGGTCATCATCCATTCTTCGAAGAGGGCGGGGTCGATGTTGTTCATGGAAAAACTTCCGACAAAGGCAGGCGCGAAGTATATGGCAGCGTTGCCGACACAACATTGACCTGGATCGAAGTGCGATTCAAATGTGGGAGGGGCGGTGCGACGATTCGACTTGCCCCCGATGGCGGTGTGTCAGTCAAAACATGCATCAACTGACAGATTGCCATCGGGGGCAAGCCCCCTCCCACATTGGATTTTCATTGATTTCAAGTGCGCAGGTGAGTCAGCGGCAGTTCAGTGCTGTTCAAAACTTGGTTGAGCACAAAACTCGACCGCACACTGGTCACGCCGTCGATCCGCGTCAGATGCCCCAGCAGCAGCTTCTGGTAGTGATCCATGTCCGGCACCACCACTTTCAACTGATAGTCGGCATCCATCCCCGTCACCAAGCTGCACTCCAGCACCTGGGGCAGGGTGCGGATGGCCGCTTCGAAATTCTCGAAACGCTCCGGTGTGTGACGGTCCATGCCGATCAGGACGTAGGCGGTCAGGCTCAGGCCGAGCATCTTGCGGTCGAGCAGGGCGACCTGGCGGGCGATGTAGCCGTCGTCCTCCAGCTGCTTGACCCGGCGCGAGCACGGCGACGGCGACAAGCCGATACGTTCGGCCAACTCCTGATTGGAGATCCTCGCGTCGCGCTGCAATTCCGCCAAAATACTCAGGTCGTATCGGTCAAGCTTGCTCATTGGGTTGGCCTTTGTCGTAACTATTGCGGTGAATTATCCATGAAGGGTTAAAAATTGCGCAAGCACTGTTTATTGACGCAATCTTCGCAATCATCCGTCGGGCGCAGGCCTGTATCTTTATCAACAGAATCACCGCCTGGACAACAGTCCACTTACAGCGAGCCCAATCAGGCCCGCTGCGGCCGCCACCCCAGCAGGGTTGAGCCGGCCTCCAGGCTGCACACTGTCCACAAGACGGCGTGAGGTGAGCCAACGTCAAAAGCGTTGAGCCAGGACGAAGTTCTCAAGGGGTGGCCGACGGGTCACCCCTTTCTTTATGCCTGCGAAAAAGTTTCGCGCGACTGATAACCTGTCCGAGAACCGGCCTGCGCTTTTCCAGTCTCATGAACAGGCCCTAATCCGCAGTGAGGAATAGCATGAAGCGCATCTGGCGTTTGGCAGGTGTAGGTTTGCTGATGGCCGCCGTGGGTAACCACGTGTTGGCCGACGAGCGTGATAACGCGCCGCGCCCTGATGGCGGTGGTCAGCATGAACGAGGGCAGGGCAACAACCAGCCGCGAGCGGAAAACAATCAGCCGCGCCAGCAGCAGGCGCCTCGCCCCGAGAACGCCCAACCGCGCCCGCAGAATCAGCATTTCGAGCGGGCCGAGCAACAGCAGCGCAACGGCGGGCAGTGGCAAGGCCGCCCACAAAATGCCGAACAGCCGCGCCCGGCGCCGCAGCCCTCGAACAATCTGCCGATCCAGAGCCGCCCCGATACCGTGCGCCAGACCCAGGAGCCGCGTCAGGGCTATTACCGAGATATTCCGCGCCGTAACGACGGCAACCCGCATTGGGAGGCCGGCGGCCCCGGTTCGCGTCCGGGTAACAACGGCGGCGGTTACAACAATAATCGTCCTGGCGATAACCGCTGGCCGGGTCGCCCGGATGGGCATGGCAATGGTTGGGGCCCCGGCCCGCAGCACCGCCCCGGCTACGTGATCGACCGCTTCCCCGACCGCAACTACCGCGTGCCTTACCGTGGTCAGGACTACTTCTTCTCTGGCGGCTATTGGTATCGCCCGCAAGGCCCACGTTACGTCGTGGTCAGGCCGCCGTATGGCATTCGCGTGCAATACCTGCCGGATTACGCGCGCGAAGTGTGGGTGGGCAGCGCACTGTTCTTCCTCGCCGCCGGTGCCTATTACACCTACGAAACCAGCTCCCAGCAGTACGTGGTGGTGCAGCCGCCGACGCAGGTGCCGGCGCCACAGCCCGCGCCGCAAGGCAATGGCTATGACGTGGTGGCCTACCCGGCCAACGGCCAATCACCGGCCCAGGTGCAGCAGGACGGTTACGACTGTTATCGCTGGGCTGTGCAACAAAGCGGTTTTGACCCGCAGCAAGTCACCTACGCCCCCGACCCGGCGGTGGTGCAAACCTACCGCCAGGCTCAGGGCAACTGCCTGAGCAGTCGCGGCTACCAGGTGCAGTATTAGGCCTTGTTGCCGGTGACGACTTCCCGTGGGTCGGCGTGTACCAGCACTTCGGCACGCGGGTAAGCCTTGTGGATCGCATCGGCGGCCTGATCGCTGATGCCGTGGGCCACTGACAAGGTCAATTCCCCCGGCAACTCCAAGTGCAGCTGCACAAACCAGTGGCTGCCTGAAATGCGCGTGCGCAAGTCATGGGCACCCAACACTCCGGGTACGCCACGGGCCAGTTCCAGCATGTGCTGGCTGACGTCTGGCGGCAGTTCCTCATCCATCAATACTGCAAAGCTTTCCCGGGCGATTTGGATCGCGCTCCACAAAATGTAGGCGGCGATGCCCAGGCCGAACCACGCGTCCACCTGATGAAAACCGAAACCCGCCAGTACCAAGGCCACCAGGATGCTGCCGTTGAGCATTAAGTCCGAGCGGTAATGCAGTGAATCAGCGCGCACGGCGTTGGAGCCGGTTTCGCGGATCACCCGGTGTTGCAGCATCAGCAACGCCACCGTCAGCACCAGCGAGAAGATGATCACGCCAATGCTCAACCACGGCGCGCCTACGGGTTCCGGGTGTTGCAGGCGCTCATAGGCCTGAAACGCGATCAACACCGCACTGCCGGCGATAAACAACGCCTGGGCCATGCCCGACAACGATTCCGCCTTGCCATGGCCGTAACGGTGATCGTCATCCGCCGGGCGCAGGGCGTAATGCACCGCGACCAAATTGAGCAGCGAGGTCACGCCGTCCAGCAGCGAGTCGGTCAACCCGGCGAGCATGCTCACCGAGCCGCTGAGCCACCAGGCGATGGCCTTGGTGATAATCAGCGCACAGGCCACGCCCACCGAAGCGCGGGTGGCCAGGCGCAAGAGCCTGGCGTGTTCGGGGCTGCTGGTCATGGCTTACGCAGCCGGCTGCAGGCCGAGGGCTGCCAGTTGTTGCACGCTGCCTTTGAACTGGATCATGCGCGGGTCGTCCAGCGGCAGGCGGTGCCCGGTTTCTTTTTGGATGATGGTTTGCAGCTTGACGTTGTCGACCTTGCCGTCGGCGCCGATAGCGTCGTGGAGCTTCTCGGGGGCGACCTGAGCCGTCTTGCCCGGTTCGAAGTAGATGGCCCCGGTGGCGAAGTCCACACCGAAGGCGATCAGGCCCGGGATCACGTAGAACAACAGGCCCACGGCATCGAGTACGGCGATGGTCGGGTCGATCTTGCCCTCGATCTGGCCACGGCGATCGGGGTAGAAAATCGAACCGCAGGCCGTCAGTTGGCTCAACAGGGTGACGGCGAGGACACCGCCGATGACACGGGAAGCGATACGCATGGGGGAATCTCCTGAACATGTTTAAAGGTGACTATAAGCCAGATCTACCGGGCGACACTGAACCAATGTGGGAGGGGGCTTGCTCCCGATGACAGTGTGTCAGGCAACTTATTTGTTACTAATACACCGCTATCGGGAGCAAGCCCCCTCCCACATTAGGACGGTGTTCACCGCCCGGCTCAGCGGTGTTTCTATGACCAGCGTCGGCACTCAGCCGTTCGCCGTTATACTCGCCGCTCTGCTTTGGAGCCAGTATGAATTCGTTGCCGATCGATGATGTTTTACCCGCCCTGCGTGACGCCTTGGCGAATCGCCATGAAGCCGTGCTGGAAGCGCCCCCCGGCGCCGGTAAAACCACCCGCGTGCCCTTGGCATTATTGAACGAGCCCTGGCTGGCCGGGCAAACCATCCTGATGCTCGAACCCCGCCGCCTGGCCGCCCGCGCGGCTGCCGAACGCCTGGCCAGTGAGCTGGGGGAAAAGGTCGGCGAGACCGTCGGTTATCGCATTCGCCTCGACAGCAAAGTCGGCCCCAACACCCGCATTGAAGTGGTCACCGAAGGCATCCTTACCCGCCGCCTGCAGGACGACCCAGCGCTGGACGGCGTGGGCCTGCTGATCTTCGACGAATTCCACGAACGCAGCCTCGATGCCGACCTCGCGCTGGCCCTGAGCCTCAACGGCCGCGATTTGTTTCGCGATGAGCAACCGCTAAAAATACTGCTGATGTCTGCCACCCTCGAAGGCGAGCGCCTGGCGGGCTTGCTGGACGACGCGCCGATCCTGCGCAGCGAAGGGCGCATGTTCCCAGTGCAAATGCGCTGGGGGCGGCCGTATCAAGCGGGTGAATTTATCGAGCCGCGTTTGGTGCAGACCATTCTTGAAGCCTTGCAGGACGAAACCGGCAGCGTGCTGGTTTTCCTACCGGGGCAGGCGGAGATTCGTCGGGTCAATCAGCAACTGGCTGACGCGTTGGGTGATGGAACCGACGTGCTGTTGTGCCCACTGCACGGTGAGCTGGACCTGAACGCCCAGCGTGCCGCCATCGACCCGGCGCCTGCCGGTAAACGTAAAGTCGTGCTGGCCACCAACATCGCCGAGACCAGCCTGACCATCAACGGCGTGCGCGTGGTCATCGACGCCGGCCTGGCGCGAGTGCCGCGTTTCGACCCTGGCAGCGGCATGACCCGCCTCGACACCCAGCGCATCTCCCGCGCCAGCGCCACCCAGCGTGCCGGCCGGGCAGGGCGGTTGGAGCCGGGTGTGTGTTATCGGTTGTGGTCCGAGGACCAGCATGAAGGGTTGGCAGCCTACAGCAGTGCAGAAATCCTGGCCGCCGACCTCGCCGGTCTGGCCTTGCAGCTGGCGCGCTGGGGGGTCACCCCAAATCAATTGGTATGGCTGGATGTGCCGCCGACTGCTGCCTATGCCCAGGCCCAGGATTTGCTGGTGCGACTGGGCGCCCTGAATGACCACAAACTCACCGCCCACGGCCAGAAAATGGCCGAGTTGCCAGCCCACCCGCGTATCGGCCATTTGTTGCTACGCGGCCAGGAACTGGGCTTGGCGGCGACGGCATGTGATGTGGCTGCGCTGCTGGGTGAGCGCGATATCTTGCGCGGTGGCGGCGCGGACCTGCACAGTCGTCTGGCGCTGATGTCCGGTGAAGAACGCGCACGCGGCACCCAAGGCGGCGTGCAGCGGGCCAAACAACTGGCGCGGCAATATCGCGGTTATCTGAGAGGCCAGGCCAAACAGCCGGTAACTGACCCCGACCACCCGCGCTGGCTAGGTGCCTTGCTGGCGTTGGCTTACCCCGACCGCGTCGCTCAACAGCGTCGCCCCGGCGGCGCTGAATATCGTCTGGCCAATGGTCGCGCCGCGTTATTTTCCGAAGCCGACAGCCTGATGAAACAACCCTGGTTGGTGATTGCTGACCTCGGCAGCCGCCAGGGCCAGCGTGAAGAGCGCATCTACCTGGCGGCGGATTTTGATCCCGCGCTGTTCGACACCGTACTCGCCGAGCAAGTGCGCAACGTCGACCAACTCGACTGGGATGAACGCGAAGGCGTACTGCGCGCCGAGCGCCAACGCAAAGTCGGCGAACTGGTGCTCAGCCGCGAACCCCTCACCGGGTTGGATGAGTCCGCCCGCAGCCAGGCGCTGGTCAACCTGGTGCGACGCAAAGGCCTCGAGCTGCTGCCGTGGACGCCCGAACTGCGCCAATGGCAAGCACGTGTCATGCTGCTGCGCCACCTCGACGCCGGCAAAACCAGCGAATGGCCCGACCTCAGCGACAACGCCTTGCTCGACAGCCTCGAACACTGGCTGATGCCCTACCTGGGCAAAGTCTCGCGCCTGAGCCATTTCGGTAATCTGGATATTTCCAGTTTTTTGCACAACCTGCTGCCCTGGCCGCTGCCGCAACGCTTGGACGAGCTGGCGCCGCAGCATGTGAAAGTGCCGTCGGGCTCCTCAGTGCGTTTGGACTACAGCGAAGTGCCGCCGATTCTGGCGGTGCGTTTGCAGGAATTGTTCGGCCTGGCAGACACCCCGCGCATTGCCGGCGGGCGCCAAGTGGTGAAGCTGCACCTGCTGTCCCCGGCGCGCCGGCCGGTGCAGGTGACGCAGGATCTGGCGAACTTCTGGCGCAGTACCTACATCGAGGTGAAGAAAGATCTGAAGGGGCGGTACCCGAAGCACTATTGGCCGGATGACCCGCTGGTGGCAGAGCCCACGGCACGCATAAAACCGCGTAAATAAAACTGTAGGAGCGAGCTTGCTCGCGAAGAACGCCTAGACAACGCGTTGAATCAGAATGCGTGCGTTATCGTTGGCGTTTTTCGCGAGCAAGCTCGCTCCTACACGGGGTCGATCAGTTCAGGTGCGCTTTGAGTTCACCCGCCGCCTGGCGCATCGCGGCCTTAACTTCGGGGATATTGCTCAGCGGGTTGAGCAAACCGTAGTCATGGATCATCCCGTTGTAGCGCACCGCCGTCACGTCCACCCCGGCTGCATCCAGCTTGCGGGCATAGGCCTCGCCTTCATCGCGCAGTACGTCCAGGCCAGCGGTTTGTACCAGTGCCGGTGGCAGGCCGGTCAACTGCGCGTTAGTAGCCCGCAGTGGCGAGGCGTAGATCTCGGCGCGTTGCTTGGCGTCGGTGGTGTAGCTGTCCCAGAACCAGCTCATCATGTTTTTGGTCAGGAAGTGGCCTTCGGCGTACTGCTTGTACGACGGGGTGTCGAAGCTGGCATCGGTCACCGGCCACAGCAGCAACTGGAAGCGCAGTTTCGGTGTGTTCTGTTCCTTGGCCTTCAGCGCTACCACAGCCGCCATATTGCCGCCGACGCTGTTACCGGCTACCGCCAGGCGCTGGCCATCGACGTTGATCTCTTTGCCATGCTCAGCCACCCAGCGGGTCGCGGCGTAGGCCTGGTTGATCGCCGTCGGGTAGTGCGCTTCTGGCGATGGTGTGTAGTCCACGTACACCGCCACGGCGCCAGAGCCTACTACCAGGTCACGAATCAGACGGGCATGGGTTGGGTAGTCGCCAAGCACCCAGCCGCCACCGTGGAAGAACATGAACACCGGCAGTTCGCCTTTGACGTTGGCCGGGCGCACGATGGTCAGCTTGAGGTCCTGGCCATCGGCCTTGATGGTCTTGTCGCTGACTTCAATGCCCGACATGTCCACTTTCACCGAGTTCTGCGCACCGGTCAGCACTGCACGGGCATCCTTGGGGCTCAGCTGTTCCAGCGGGCGACCGCCGCCGGCTGCCAGGGCGTTGAGAAACGCTTGGGTCTGGTGTTCAGGCACGGCATTGTCAGCGGCATAGGCGCTGCCGATCGACAGGGCCAGCAGGGTAGTGGTCAGGGCTTTTTTGAAAGTGTTCATGTCGTTTGCGCTCACTTGAAATATTGGAATTGGAGGGCCGCTTCAGCGCCTCTGGCTGTCTGCGTGCTGGCTTGGGAGTGAATTTACGGCCTAATCGAGTGAGCGACAATTAGGCTGGTTCGAGATTGATTGTCCCCTTTTGGAGGACAATTTGAGAGGTGTTACAAGGTGGGCAGTAGGAAGCGCGCAATCACCGGCAGATGGTTGGAAATACGCAGCGTATCGTCCTGCCGCACCCTGGCTTCCACCCGTTTGATGCGCGGGCTGTAGAACAGGTAGTCGACGGTGCGATCCGGGCCATCGACGCTGGGGTCGTTGGGGAAGTTCGTCAGCCATTTTTCACGGTCGATGCCGCTTGATTGGCTGTTGCTCGGGATCATCGGGTATTTGTCCCACAGCAGGTGCAGCTCGCTGTCCGGTGAATACTGGCCGCGTTTGCCTGCATCCAGGCGTAGGAATTGCCCCAGGGGCAGCAGGTTGAAATCCCCGCCGATTAGCCAGGGTGTGCCACGGCCTTCGAATTTGTCCAACAACTTGACGGTGGTTTGCACCTGCTCCAGCACGGCACTGCGCCCAGAGGCGTCGCCGTCCAGTCGGGTGTTGAGCACGGCCAGTTGGCCGCCATCACTGAGCGGCAGATAGGTCAGCAGCAGGGCGGGTTTGGGTTGGAACTGGCGACTGATGATGTTGGCGGGCGAAACCGGCAATTGCAGGCGCTCGGCGTGTTCGATCTGGTAGCGGCTGAGGGTCGCGAGTTTGCGGCCGACGCTGCCGAAAATATGCCAGTCGGGGATGAAGTCGGCTTTCCAGTCAAAAGCCTGGGCACTGCAGGGGTAGAGGTCGACCAGGCGTTCTTGCAGCAGGGCGAGCTGGTCCTGATAGTGGGAAGGCTTGGCGTTTTCGTCGAGTTCCTGCAAGAGCAGGATGTCGGGTTGCTCGTCGCGAATCACCCGCGCCACTTCGTCGAGGCTGGCGGCCATGTCTTCGGCGGTTGGGCGGTCGTCGGGCCCTTTGCCATCGCTGGTGTCGTACCAGAACACGTAGTTTTTGCCGGCCAGGTATTGCACGTTCCAGGTCATGACCTTGAGCGCCTGGCCCGGCAGCAGTGTCGGCGCACGGGGCGCCACGCAACTCACGGGCAGCGTTTGCTTGGGCTCGGGGCGCCAGGTCAGGCTGTAGATAAGAGCGGCGAGCAGGCCTGCGATGATCAACAGGCCCAGCAAGGTTATGCGCAATAAACGGGTCATCGGCTCGGCTTATAGCGTTTCAGAGGTGGCACGGAGCATATCACCGTGCGTCGGCATCACCACCGATCAGCATGAATAAACGGAACAGGACCACACTGGTGAACAGTTGCAGGAAGCTATGGGCGCTGTCCATTACCAGCCCCAGCAGCGGCGCTGGGTTGGGATAGGCCGCGACGCTGGCACCTTTGAGCAGCCACAACGGCGTCATCACGCACAGCAGGCACAGCAGGATTCGCCAGAAATGCCCACGGCTCAGGCGGATACTTTCCTTCATTGCCTCCAGCGCCGGCATGCCGCGCAGTACCAGCAGGTATTCGGCAAAGGCCAATACCACCATCAGAAACAGACCCGGCAGAAAATACAGCGAAAGCCCCAGCAAAATCAGCAGCGTGCTCATGGCCGTCAGCAGGGCGAAACGTGGCCACAGGGTGAGGGCCATGGCCCACACATCCTTGGTGCGCGGCGACTCGCCACGGGTGCGGGCGTCGAGAAACAGGATCAGCGCGCCGGTGTACAGCGGGTACACCAATAACCCCACCACCACACTGTAGCCGGGGAAGGCGTCCGCGCCGACCACGTGGTTGAGCACCTGTTGCAGCAGGGCTTCGAGGATCACCAGCGGCAGGCACAACTGGACGATAGCGCCCAGGTTGCCGAGGGTGAAACGCAAGGAGTCACGCAGTACGTCTAACGGATTCATCAAGTTCATCGCAGGCCTGAAAGCAAGGGCGACACTTTAACCGATCGTGGCCTTTGGAGCGCAAACGTAAACCTTGAGTAAAGAGCATTGAAACAACTCGTAACACCCCCATAACTAGAAGGGCGCCTGATAAAGGCCGCACCACGATTTCTACCGGCAATCTAACGAGGTCGCCATGAACAGCGAAGAGCAAACCCTGATCGATGGACTGTTTTCACGGTTGCAACAAGCCGAAACGGACTCAGCCCCCCGCGACGCCCAGGCCGAAGCGCGGATCAAGGAGCACATGACGCGCCAACCGGCGGCCGGGTACTACATGACCCAGTCGATTCTGGTGCAGGAACACGCGCTTAAAAGCCTCGATGCGCAAAACAAGCAGCAGGCACAGCAGATCCAGCAGTTGCAGGAGGAATTGCAGCGGGCCAAGTCCGCAGCGCCGGCGCCTTCGAGCGGCGGTGGGTTCTTGTCGAGCATTTTTGGCGGTGGCGCTTCCCGCGACTCGCAACCGGCACAAAACCCTGCTTCTGGCGGCGGCTGGCGTGAACCGACGCGGCCATCGTTTAACCAGCAGCCTGCGCCGCAACAAAGTTATCAACAGCCTGCCGCCGCAGCGCCGGCTGGCAGCGGCTTTCTCGGCGGTGCGATGAAAACCGCCGCTGGCGTGGCCGGTGGCGTGTTGTTGGCCGAAGGCATCAGTAGCCTGTTCCACCACAACCAGCAGCCGCAGGTGGTAGAAGAAATCATCGAACAACCTGCTCCGGCCAGTGACCAGGGCGGTTGGGGCAACGACGACCAGAAGTTTGCCGGCGATGACAGCTGGGGCAGCAATAACGCGGACAGCTTCGCCGACAGCGATTATTCCGACGATTCCTCTTCCTTCGGCGACGACGATTCCTTCGTCTGACACCCTTAAGCCCGGGGCGCCTCGTCGCCCCGGTCTGATTTTTTCCGGAAACTTTCTCGCGGCTGGCATACTGGCACCCTTTCCGGGCCCTGACGCCTGGTTGTCATGAGGGAAGTGCGGTGGAAAGTGCGGTGAAGAAAATTGCAGTGTTCGCCGATGTGCAAAACCTCTACTACACCGTTCGCCAGGCCTATGGCTGCCACTTCAATTACGCCGCCCTGTGGGCTGACATCAGCTCGCGCGGGCAGATCGTCGAGGCGTACGCCTATGCCATCGACCGTGGCGACAGCAAGCAGCAGCAGTTTCAGCAGATCCTGCGCAACTTGGGCTTCACGGTAAAACTCAAGCCCTACATCCAGCGCAGCGACGGCTCGGCGAAGGGCGATTGGGACGTGGGCATCACTATCGACATCATGGACGCCGCTGACCATGTCGACGAAATCGTGCTGGCCTCCGGTGACGGTGATTTCGACATGCTGCTCGACCGGGTTATCCACAAGCATGGCGTCGAAGCCGTGGCCTACGGCGTACCGGGGTTGACGGCGAACTCGTTGATACGCGCCGCCAGCCGCTACGTGCCGATTGAAGGCGCATTGCTGCTCAAATAAATTGATTAGACGGAGTTGGAACAGGTTTGGAACGTATAGCGGTCATCGACTTTGAAACCACTGGCATTACCCCGAGCAGCCACTGTCGCGCCACCGAAATCGCCGTGGTCATCCTCGAACGTGGCCAGATCGTGGACCGCTACCAGAGCCTGATGAAAACCGGCGTGCACGTGCCCGGTTTCATCGAACAACTCACCGGTATCAGCAACGCCATGCTGCGCAGCGCGCCACCGGCTGAGCGGGTAATGAATGAGGTCAACGAGTTCGTCGGCACCACGCCGCTGCTAGCGCACAACGCCGCGTTCGACCAGAAGTTCTGGGACTTCGAACTGGGCCTGATCCGTCGCACCCGCCTGCAAAAATTCGCCTGTTCGTTGTTACTGGCGCGACGCTTGATGCCTTCGGCGCCCAACCACAAACTCGGCACGCTGAACACCTTTGCCCAACTGCCCCACACCGGCAAGGCTCACCGGGCGATGGCGGATGCGGAAATGGCGGCCAACCTGACCGCCCACCTGGCGCAAGAACTGCGCGGTACCCACGGCTTGCGCGAACTGTCCCATGACTTGCTGTGCACCTTGCAGAAAGTGCCGGCGGCGAAGATCAACGAACACCTCAAGAAACATCGCGGGTTCTGAGCCCGAGCCCGCATTCAAGAATGATAAAGCTCTAAATGTGGGAGGGGGCTTGCCCCCGATAGCGGTGGATCAGTCAGCTCATCTTTAGCTGACACACTGCCATCGGGGGCAAGCCCCCTCCCACATTTGACCGCGTTGTTGATGCCCTACGCGGTCCCCGATGGTGGCGGGTCAGTTGCCACTTTTGCCATTGGCCTCCAACTGCCCCAACGGCACCCGCCGCTCTATCGCACTCGACAAGATAATCGAGGTTTTACTGAACCCAAACTTCGCCACCCGGTTAATCAGGTCTTCCAACTCCGGCATCGAGCCCACCGCCGCCTGCATGATCACGCACGGGTCGCCGGTCACTCGGTGGCACTCGGTCAGCTCAGGGATCTGCGCCAGTGCGTCGTAAGTCTTTTGGCTGCCATGATTGGTCAGGCGCAGTTCAATCACGCATTGGATCGGCAAGCCCACTTTGGACAGGTCCACCTTGGCCTGATACCCGGTGATTACCCCGCTGGCTTCCAGCTTGGCAACACGCTCCGCCACGGCCGGGGCCGAGAGGTTTACCGTGCGCGCCAATTGGGCGAAAGACGCGCGGCCATCTTCGAGCAGGGCGCTGAGGAGCATGCGGTCGTATTTGTCCATGATAAGGCTCCAGTTGCACGTGGCTTTCGAAAGCACGGTTTATAGCCTTCATAACCATGCTTTGAAAAGTGTATGGGCGGTTTAAACAGGTTTTGTAACTTATGTTTAATCGCCTGCCTTTTTAGAATAAGCATCCCTTCTCCTGCCATAGAGCCACCCAATGCCTGGCCCAAGTCGTTTTCCCTTACCGTTGATCGCCGCCTTTTTTGCGCTGTATGTGATTTGGGGTTCCACCTACCTCGTGATCCGTATTGGCGTGGAGTACTGGCCGCCGCTGATGTTGGGGGGGATTCGTTTTCTGGCGGCAGGGGCGGTGATGTACGGCTATTTGCGCTGGCGCGGGGTGCCCGCGCCGACGTGGGTGCAGTGGAAGGCGGCGGCCAAGATCGGCATTTTGTTGCTGACCTTTGGTAATGGCGCGGTGACGTTGGCCGAGCATTCCGGCGTGTCTTCGGGTGTGGCCGCGCTGGCGGTGGCGACTGTGCCGTTGTTCACTTTGCTCTGCGGCTATTTTTGGGGCGCGCGTAATACGCGTCTGGAATGGGCGGGCGTGATTTTGGGGATGATCGGCATTGCCATGCTGAACATGGGCAGCACCTTGCAATCGAGCCCGACCGGCGCGGCCTTACTGTTGTTCGCCGCGGCTTCGTGGGCGTTCGGTTCGGTGTGGAGCCGACGCTTGCCGCTGCCCCAGGGCGCCATGGCCAGTGCCGCCGAAATGCTGGTGGCCGGCGTGACATTATTGATCGGCAGCGCGCTGACCGGTGAACGCCTGCACGCCATGCCGCCGGTAGAGGGCTGGCTGGCCCTGGCCTATTTGGCGGTGTTCGGCTCTATCATCGCCTTCAACGCCTACATGTACCTGCTCAAGCACGTACGCCCGGCGGCGGCGACCAGTTATGCCTACGTCAACCCAGCGGTTGCCGTGTTACTGGGGATCGTATTCGTTGGCGAAACCATCGGTATGGAAGAAGCCCTGGCGATGCTGGTGATCATCAGCGCGGTGCTGTTGATCAGCCTGCCCCAGTGGCGCAAGCCGAAGCCGGAAATAAGGTAAACTGCGGCCCATTGCGTTTCTTGCGCTGAATTTTCCTACGGTAAACACATGACTTTCGCCTCCCTTGGCCTGATCGAACCCTTGCTGCGCGCCCTTGAGACGCTTGGCTACCAGACCCCGACGCCGGTGCAGGCGCAAGCCATTCCGGCGGTGCTGGCCGGTCGCGACCTGATGGCTGCGGCCCAGACCGGCACCGGCAAGACCGCCGGTTTCGCCCTACCGCTGCTGCAGCTGCTGACCATGGAAGGGCCGAAAGTCGCCGCCAACTCGGCGCGTGCGCTGATCCTGTGCCCGACCCGCGAGCTGGCCGAGCAGGTACACGCCAGCGTCGCCGAGTACGCGCAAAACCTGCCGCTCACCACCTATGCGGTATACGGCGGCGTGAGCATCAACCCGCAGATGATGAAGCTGCGCAAGGGCGTCGACATTCTGGTCGCCACGCCGGGCCGGCTGATCGACCTGTTCCGCCAGAACGCGCTAAAGCTCAATCAGCTGCAAACCCTGGTGCTGGACGAAGCCGACCGCATGCTCGACCTGGGCTTCTCCGAAGAGTTGGCGAACATCTACCGCATGCTGCCGAAAAAGCGCCAGACGCTGCTGTTTTCCGCGACCTTCTCCGATGATATCCGCCTGCTCGCCGGGCAGATGCTCAACGACCCGCTGAGCATCGAAGTCAGCCCGCGCAACGTGGCGGCCAACACGGTGAAGCAATGGGTGGTGCCGGTAGACAAGAAGCGCAAGCCAGAGCTGTTTGTGCACCTGATGCGCAAAGGTCGCTGGAAGCAGGTGCTGGTGTTCGCCAAGACCCGTAACGGCGTAGATGCGCTGGTGGATAAATTGCAGGGCCTGGGCATCAATGCCGATGGCATCCATGGCGACAAACCGCAAGCTACGCGCCAGCGTGCGCTGGACCGTTTCAAGTCGAGCGATGTGCAGATCCTGGTCGCCACCGACGTGGCCGCCCGTGGCCTGGATATCGAAGACCTGCCGCTGGTGGTCAACTTTGACCTGCCAATCGTTGCAGAGGATTACATCCACCGTATCGGCCGTACCGGTCGTGCGGGCAACACCGGTGAGGCGATTTCCCTGGTGTGTGCCGACGAAGTGAACATGCTGTCGGCCATCGAGATGTTGACGCGTCAGACCTTGACTCGCCACATGGAGCAGGATTTCGAACCGGAACACCGCGTGCCCGATACCGATGCCAGCGGGCAAGTGGTGAAGAAGCCGAAAAAACCGAAGAAGCCTAAGGCGTCCGGTGGTGGCGGTAAGCGCAACCTGGGCAAGTGGGTGGACAGTGGGGAGGTTGCGCCGGCGGAGCCTTCGATCAAACCGGTACGCAAGGTGCCGGTGTTTAATACTGGGCCGCGTAAGAAGAAGTGATTTTGCGGTGTAGCTGATGGCCTCATCGGGGGCAAGCCCCCTCCCACATTTGAAGGTATTCACAAATTAAGTGTGGGAGGGGGCTTGCCCCCGATGGCAGCCTTGAATTCAACAAAGATCTCAGCCCTTAAGCCACTCCACCATCCCCCGCCCAGCCGCCCGCCCGCTGGCAAAACACCCGGTCAGCAAGTAGCCCCCCGTCGGCGCCTCCCAATCCAGCATCTCCCCCGCACAAAACACCCCCGGCAATTGCTTGAGCATCAAGCGTTCATCCAGCGCCTCAAACGGCACGCCGCCAGCGGTGCTGATCGCCTCATCAATCGGCCGGGTTTTCACTAGGGTCAGGGGCAGCGCTTTGATATCCACAGCCAGTTGCGCGGGATCGTTGAAGTGTTCAGCAGGCGCCAGCTCACGCAACAGTGCCGCCTTAACCCCATCCAACCCCAGCTGACCGTGCAAGTGCTTGCTCATCGAGCGCGAGCCACGGGGTTTGGCCAGCGCCGCCTGAATCTTGTCCACAGGCTTGCTCGGCAACAGGTCGATATGCACGGTGGCCGAGCCATGGCGATTGATCGCTTCCCTGATCGGCGCCGACAGCGCGTAGATCAGGCTGCCTTCGATACCGGTGGCAGTGATCACGCATTCGCCCAGGCGAGGTTTGTCATCGCCCAGACCGATCGCAGCATTTTTTAGCGGGGCACCGGCGAATTTGCTGACCATCAATTCACTCCAGCCCGACACCTCAAAGCCACAGTTGCTCGGTTGCAGCGGGACATAGGGCACGCCTTGGTCTTCCAGTAACTTGAGCCAGGCGCCGTCAGAGCCCAGGCGCGACCAGCTGCCGCCGCCGAGCGCGAGCAGCACGGCATTGCTGTGCACGGTTTTTCCGCCTTCGGGGCTGTGGATAAGTAAATCCCCCTCGGCATTCCACCCGGTCCATCGGTGGCGGGTGTGGATAACCACGCCCTGGTCCCGCAGGCGCTTGAGCCAGGCACGCAGCAGGGGGGCGGCTTTCATATCCGTAGGAAACACACGGCCAGAAGTGCCGATAAAGGTTTCGATACCCAGGCCATGTATCCATTCGCACAAGGCATCGGCATCAAAGCCCCGCAGCAATGGCGCCATGTGCGGTGCGCGTTCGGCATAGCGCGATACAAAGGCCGGGTAAGCTTCGGAGTGAGTGATGTTCATGCCGCCCACGCCCGCTAGCAGGAACTTGCGCCCCACCGATGGCATGCCGTCGTACAGGTCCACCCGCACGCCCGCCTGGCTCAAGACTTCGGCGGCCATCAGCCCGGCGGGGCCGCCGCCGATAATGGAGACGTGGTGAGGTGTGGTCTGGGGCATGGCGAGGGCTACGGTCGAATAAACAGGGCGAGCATTCTACCCGACGACAGCGCAAACGCCTGATCAAAAAACGTACAGCTTTCTGTAAGCCATGTAGCGCTTAGCTCTTGGACGCTTACGCTCAAGTTATCCACAGGCCGTTCCACAGGCATTGTGGGTAACACCCACAACTCAATGACACCCTGATGAAGTCCACACCCGCTGTGCGCTGTGATGCAGGATGCCATGGCGGCGGGCGAGGGCCGGGCGGTCTTTGCTGTAGCCGCCGCCGATCACGCCCATCACCGGGATATCGCGGCCCAGGCAGTGGCGCATCACGCTTTCGTCGCGGTCGGCCACGCCTTGGTCTGTCAGCTTGAGGTAGCCGAGGGCGTCATCTTTATGCACATCGACGCCGGCGTCGTACAACACCAGGTCGGGCTGGTAGAGCGGCAGCAGGTAGTTGAGCGCATCGTCCACCACCTTGAGGTAGTCGGCGTCGCCCATGCCCATGGGCAGTGGAATGTCCCAGTCGCTTTGGGCCTTGCGGGCCGGGAAGTTTTTTTCGCAGTGCAGTGACACGGTGATGGCGTCCGGCGTGTCGTGCAGGATGCGTGCGGTGCCGTCGCCCTGGTGCACGTCGCAGTCGAAAATCAGCACGCGGTTGACCCGGCCGCTGGCCAGCAGGTAATGGCTGATCACCGCGAGGTCATTGAAGATGCAAAAGCCGGCCGGGTAATCGTAGTGAGCATGGTGGGTACCGCCGGCCAAATGGCAGGCCAGGCCATGTTCCAGCGCAAGCTCTGCGGCCAGGATCGAGCCGCCCACCGCACGTACGGTGCGTCGGGCCAGGGCTTCATTCCACGGCAAGCCGAGGCGGCGCTGGTCTTCGCGGGACAATTCACCGCCCATGTAGCGCTCGATGTAGCCGGGGTCGTGAGCCAGGGCCAGAATCTCGGGCGGGCACAGTGCCGGGCGCAGCAGTTGGCTGTCTTCGGTTAGCCCGCTGGACACCAAGTGGTCACGCAACAGGCGGAACTTGTCCATGGGGAAGCGATGGTCCGCCGGGAACTCAGGGCTGTAGTCATCGTGGTAGATCAGTGGCAAAGGCATGGGATTTTCTGACGGGAACCTGCGACGCATCTTACCCGCGTTGTACACTCACGCACATGGCAAGGGGAGGGGACCATGGAGCCGATACTGGAACTGGAAAGCGCACGCCTGGTGCTGCGCCAATGGCGCGACAGCGACCTGCCGGAGTTTGCACGCATGTGCGCCGACCCGCAGGTGATGCGCTATTTCCCGGATACACTGAGCCACCTGCAAAGCGCTGCGCTGATCGGGCGTATTCGCGGCCACTTTGCCGAATATGGCTTTGGCCTGTGGGCCTTGCAGCGCAAGGATACAGGCGAGTTCATCGGGCTCACCGGGCTGCTCAATGTCAGCTTTGACGCGGCGTTCACCCCGGCGGTCGAGATCGGCTGGCGCCTGGCTCGTGAGCATTGGGGCCTGGGTTACGCGAGCGAGGCGGCCTGGACCGCTTTGCGCGCAGGGTTCGATCGGTTGCAACTGGATGAAATTGTCGCCTTCACCACCGAGGCCAATCTGCCATCACAAAAAGTCATGCAGGCCATCGGTATGCATTACGATCCCCAGGCAGATTTTGAACACCCCAAGGTCGCAGCTGATGATCCGCTGCGCCATCATGTTTTGTATCGCATCACCCGCGCCCAATGGTTGGACACGCTGCACGGGTAGGAGCGAGCTTGCTCGCGAAGAGCTCAAGGGCCCCACGTTAAACCTGGCGCCCCGCGTTATCGTTGACGACTTTCGCGAGCAAGCTCGCTTCTACAGTAAAAACTGTTTTGCTCTGAGGAGAGTTTGAATGAGCCAAGTATTGGAAGATCTGGTTGACCTGCTGACCCTGGAGCCGATCGAGGAAAACCTCTTTCGCGGCCGCAGCCAGGACCTGGGTTTTCGCCAACTGTTCGGCGGCCAGGTGCTTGGCCAGTCGCTGTCGGCCGCCAGCCAGACCGTAGAAGAAGCGCGGCATGTGCATTCCCTGCATGGTTATTTCCTGCGCCCTGGCGATGCTGCATTGCCAGTGGTGTATTCGGTGGACCGCGTGCGTGACGGCGGCAGTTTCAGCACGCGCCGCGTCACGGCGATCCAGAAAGGCCACCCGATCTTCACCTGCACTACGTCGTTTCAATACGACGAGCAAGGGTTTGACCACCAGACCACCATGCCCGTGGTGGTCGGCCCGGAAAACCTGCCGTCGGAGCTGGAACTGACCCAGCAGCGCGCACACCTGATCCCCGAGCATATGCGCGACAAGCTGCTGTGCCCCAAGCCGATCGAAGTGCGCCCGGTCACCGAGAAAGACCCGTTTAACCCGCAGCCTTCCGACCCGGTCAAGTACGTGTGGTTTCGTGCTGACGGCGCGTTGGCCGACACGCCTGCGTTGCATAAGTACCTGCTGGCCTACGCCTCGGATTTCGGCTTGTTGACGACCTCGCTGCTGCCCCACGGCAAGACCGTGTGGCAGAAAGACATGCAGGTCGCGAGCCTTGATCATGCGCTGTGGTTCCATGCCGACCTGCGCGCCGATGACTGGTTGCTGTACGCCATGGACAGCCCGTGGGCCGGCAATTCCCGCGGGTTTTCCCGTGGCAGCGTGTACAACCGCGCCGGCCAGTTGGTGGCCTCGGTGACTCAGGAAGGCTTGATCCGTCATCGCAAGGATTGGGCATGAGCCTCACTGACGTTAAGCACTGGGTGTTCGACATGGACGGCACCTTGACGGTGGCCGTGCATGACTTTGCAGCGATTCGCGTGGCGCTGGAAATTCCACCGGAGGATGACATCCTCACCCACCTGGCGGCATTGCCGGCGGATGTGGCGGCCGCCAAGCATGCGTGGTTGCTGGCGCATGAGCGCGAGCTGGCGCTGGGCTCGATTGCCGCCGAAGGCGCGGTGGAGTTGGTGCGGGAGCTGGCCGCACGGGGTTATCGCCTGGGTATCCTGACCCGCAACGCGCGGGAATTGGCCCACGTGACGCTGCAAGCGATTGGCCTGGCGGACTGCTTTGACATCGAAGATGTGTTGGGGCGTGATGATGCGCAGCCCAAACCTGACCCAGATGGGTTGCTGAAACTGGCAGCGGCGTGGGATGTGTCGCCGAGCGAGATGGTAATGGTGGGGGATTATCGTTTTGACCTGGATTGCGGCCGGGCGGCGGGGGCGCGGACGGTGTTGGTGAACTTGCCAGAGAACCCGTGGCCGGAGTTGGCGGATTGGCATGCCAAAGACTGCTCGGTGCTGCGTCGGATGATCCAGCCCAAACAATAGAAATCACATGTGGGAGGGGGCTTGCTCCCGATAGCAGTGTGTCAGTCACCAGATGTGTTGGCTGATCCACTGCTATCGGGAGCAAGCCCCCTCCCACATTTTGATTGGGTTTCTTCAGGGGCTACTCTGAAAACAACACCTTCTGCCCCTCAGGCGACGTAAACATCCCATCCCCGTTGTGCCCCACCCCCGGCACTTCCACCAACCTCTGCCCCAGCTGCGGATGCCGCCGCTTGAGGTAGTCAAAATAGTTATGCCCGCGAATCAACCGATACGCACCCTGGGTTTCGGCCTCACAGCCTTTATCCAGCGCATGATGATTCGGGTCGGTGTCCTGCTGGCCCAGCAAGTAAGTGATGTCGCGTGACACGTACGCCTGTTCAAGCTGTGCAGGGCTTTGGCCCTTGGCATAGGTCGGCAGGTTTTGCATGCCGTACTTCCAGTCGTTGAAACCGGGGCAGGTGGCCGCGTCGAACTTCACCGGGCGCTGCGCGGTGAAGTAGGCGTAGGACGAAGGATTGGCCACCACATAGCGCAGGCCGATGCCTTCGGTTTGCAGCTTTGGATGCTCATGATGGGTGAGGGCAAAACGCTGTACCACCTGACCACCGCCGGAATGCCCAGCCACTACGATTTCTTTCAGCGCCGGGAATAGGGTGCGGTTGCCCAGGTGTTTGATGATCTGGTCGAGGGCACCGTAGGAGCTGATACGGCCCGGGCCGGTGGATGGCTCACCGGCCATCCAGCCGTTGTCGGTCCAGCGCAGCAGCTGATCATCCAGATGCTCGTGATGAGCATCCGCCTCAGTGGGAAACCTTGGCGCGATCACCAGGGTGTTGGACGCTTGCCCAGCATTTTCGGCCGCTTTCTCGCCGCTTTCCAGATAGGCCTGCGCATCGCGCAGGCGGCCATGCACGATGATCAACGCACGGGTGACGTTGGGCAGTGGCTGGCGCCAATCCTGGCTCAACCCCAGGCTGAGATCGCCAGCCTTGAGGGGGAAGCGATCGAGAGTGACGCCATGGCCGGCGGCCCAGGTTGAGCCGCTGACTAACAGGCCCAGCAATAGTCCCAATCGTTTCTTCATTCAAAGGCTCTTGGCGGCAAAGGTATCGCATTGGGTGATCTGGCCCTGGGCAAAGCCGGTCTTGAACCAACGCACTCGCTGGGCCGAGGTGCCGTGGGTAAAGGAGTCCGGCACCACGCGGCCTTGGCCTTGTTGCTGCAAACGGTCATCGCCAATGGCGTTGGCCGCGTTCAGTGCCTCTTCGATGTCGCCGGGTTCCAGCCAGTTCAGGCGCTTTTGCGCACGGTTGGCCCATACGCCGGCGAAGCAATCAGCTTGCAGTTCCTGGCGTACCAGCAGGCCGCCATCGCCCTCCATCTGCCGACCCTGTTGGCGCGCGGCCTGGATCTTCGACGAGATGCCCAGCAGCGTCTGCACGTGGTGCCCGACTTCGTGGGCGATCACATATGCCTGGGCGAAATCGCCGGCGGCTTGGAAGCGCTGGGACATTTCCCGGAAGAACTCCAGGTCCAGGTACACCTGCTGGTCGGCCGGGCAATAAAACGGACCGCTGGCCGAGGTAGCGCCGCCGCAGGCGGAGTTTACGCGGCCACGGAACAAGATCAGTTTCGGGTTCTTGTAGGCCAGGCCGTTTTCCTGGAACACCTGGGCCCAGGTGTCTTCGGTATCGCCGAGTACAGCGCGCACGAAATCCGCTTGTTCGTCGTTGGCCGGTGGTGCCTGGCGGGTCTGGGTGCTGACGGACGGTGCCTGCTCCATCTGGCCGGTGAGCTGGCCGAGGATCTGCAGCGGATCTTGGCCGGTCATCCAGCCAATGCCGACGATCAGCAAGATCGCCCCCAGGCTCAGGCCCTTGCCGCCGCCGAAGCGCATGCCACCACCACCACCGCCGCCATCGCGGGCATCCACCACGTTGTCACTGCGTCGGCCTTTTTTCCATAGCATGGGGGCGGTCCTCTTGATAAGTAGCCTGTAGGAGCGAGCTTGCTCGCGAAAAGCTCAAGTGCGCCGCGTTAAACCTGGCGCCCTGCGTCATCGTTGACGATCTTCGCGAGCAAGCTCGCTCCTACAGTTGTGGAATGATTGAGTATGGACGCTATTAGCGGCAGTAGCCTTCGCCGCTCACCACAACCAGGCAGTCCTTTTTATCGGCCAGCCATTTGAGACCTGTGTCTGCACCGTTACCGGCGCGCAGCAGTTGCGGGCCGTCCGGGCGGGTGAAGGCGATGCCGTCTTCGGCCGCTTCACCTTTGAAGGTGCCCGAGTCATCGGCGTCGAGGCCGTACTGCATGGTGAGGATGTAGTGCCCACGGCCGATGCTATCGTCCTTGGCGATGGTGAGGTTGAGGCCTTCGACGCCGATCCACTTGCCGACCCATTTATCGGTCGGCGGGGTTTCTGGCACCAGCGTCGCCTGCACCGAAGCAGGCGCGGGTTTAGGCGCTTCTTTCGCGGCTTTGTCGCACGCGGTGAGCAGGGCAAGGGCAGACAGAACAAAGAGAAATTTTTTCATCGCGGCAAGGCCTTGGTTAAAAAGTGTGCAATACGGCGGTCAACGTGAACCGTTGGACTTCAATCCCATGATTTAGTGCGCTGTTCGCCCGGTGTTTGGTTATGCTCTTGGGGCAGACCCACGCCCGGCTGCTAGATTACCGGGTTGAGTCCCATCGTGCGCCACGCAAGAGAATTCGATGACAGTCAGTACCCCGCTTTCCGGCGTCAACCACCCCTTCAAAGGCATCCTGCTGATTGTGCTGGCGACGTTTCTGTTTTCCAGCCACGACGCCCTGTCCAAATACCTCGCGGGGTTCTACCCGATTGTGATGGTGGTATGGGCGCGCTACATGGTGCACACCTTGCTGATGGCCGGGATCTTCCTGCCGCAATCGGGCCTGCGGGTACTGCGCAGCAAGCGGCCGGGGATGCAGGTGGTGCGGGCTTTGTGCCTGCTGGGCACGAGCCTGTTCTTTACGGCGGCGCTGCACTACATCCCGTTAGCAGAAGCCACGGCGGTGAACTTCCTGGCGCCGATCCTGGTGACCGCGCTGTCGGTGCCCCTGCTGGGCGAGCACGTCACCCGTGGCCAGTGGTTGGCGGTGATCTGCGGGTTTGTCGGCGTGCTGATCATCATCCATCCCGGCGGTGAACTGTTCACCCCTGCGGTGTTGCTGCCGCTGTGTTCGGCGTTGTTCTTCTGCTTCTACCAACTGCTCACGCGCATTCTCAGCAAGGTCGACACGCCGACCACCAGCAACTTCTTTGCCGGGCTGTGCAATACCTTGGTGATGAGTGCGATGGTGCCGTTCTTCTGGCAGATCCCCACGCTATGGCATGGCGTGTTGATGCTGGCACTGGGCACCTGCGGGATGACGGCGCACTTGATGTTGACCCAGGCGTTCCGCTTCGCGGCGCCGGCCTTGCTGGCGCCGTTTGGCTATTGCCAGATCGTGTTCGCGGGGTTGTTGGGCTGGCTGGTGTTCAGTCATACCCCCGACGTGACCACGGTGGTCGGCATCGGGGTGATCTGCATGAGCGGATTGGCCGCTGCCTGGCAGCAGCGGCGCCGATAGCTCAGACGTTGGCTCAGACGTCTACGGTCGGGATCTTGCGCGGCGCCATGAAGTACATCCAGGTCAGCGCCAGGAAGTACATCGCCGGGATCAGCGTAAACAACACGGTGTAGTTGTTGTTGGTCACGGTGAGAATGTGCCCGACGATCTGGGTCATGAACATACCGCCGATGGCCGCACACATACCGCCGAAGCCAAACACCGTGCTCATCATGTGCTTGGGCGTGTAGTCCATCACCAGGCTCCAGATGTTGGCGGTCCAGGCCTGGTGCGCGCCAATCGCCAGGGAGATAGCAAACACCGCCACCCACAGCTGGCTGGAACCTGCCGCCATCACCACACCGACGATGCAGCAGGCGAACAGCAGCATCGACAGCAGCCGCGCCTTGATCGCGTTCATGCCACGGCCAATCAGGAACGATGACAGAATCCCGCCCCCAACACTGCCGAAGTCGGCGGTCAGGTAGATGATGATCAGCGGGATACCCATTTGGGTCACGTTGATGCCCAGGTTGTATTGTTGGTTCAGGAACGGTGGCAGCCAGTACAGGTAGAACCAGAACACCGGCGCAGTCAGCGCATAGGCAATCGCGAAAGCCCAGGTACCGCGCATGCGCAGGATGCGGCTGAACGGCACGCCCGGTTGCTCTGGCTCGACGTTTTGTTGCACGTAGTCCAATTCGGATTGTTTAACGGTGGGATGATCTTCCGGGTTGTAGTACTTCAGCGCCCAGAACACCAGCCAGATCAAACCCAGCGACGCCATGCACAGGAACGCAGCCTGCCAGCCCCATACGTGCAGGATCAACGGCAGCAGCATGGGCGTCATCATCGCGCCAACGTTGGTACCGGCATTGAAGATACCGGTGGCCACCGCACGTTCACCCGCGGGGAACCACAACCGGGTGGTCTTGACGCAGGCCGGGTAGTTGGCGGCTTCGGTCAGCCCGAGGATAAAACGGCAGACCATAAAGCCCACTGCCGACGTAGCCAGGCCGTGAGCGCCAGTGGCCAGGCTCCAGAGCAGCACCGCGCAGAAGAACACGCGTTTGACGCCGATGCGGTCGATCAGGCGGCCTTGCAGCACAAAGCCGATGGCGTAGCCGACCTGGAACCAGAAGTTGATGTTGGCGTAGTCCATCGCCGTCCAGCTCATCTCTTTCGCCAGGATCGGTTGCATCACGCCCAGGGCGGCGCGGTCGATGTAGTTCAGGGTGGTGGCGAAGAACACCAGGGCCAACATGCCCCAGCGTGTTTTACCCACGGCCAGGGCGCCGCGGATCTTGTCGCCGATGCCGGCGTGCGGGGTGCCGGGGCGCGCGGCCAGGGCGGAATTTTGCAGAGGCATGAGGTCGTACCCGTTTTTTGAAATTTTTATGGTGTGGTCTGGGTCTTTGTTTAACGCTGGTTACGTGATGGATGGTGCGCAGTGGTTAAAAAATCGTCAATTCGCCAAAGGGGCATTGTGTTCGATAATCGCACCAAAAACTAACCGGTTCGTACATTTCAATTGCTGTGAATAGTTTACCGGCCAATAATTTGCCGTAAATAAGACCAGCCTCAAAAGACGGAGTCGCCCCATGCAACGCTCTATTGCCACTGTGTCCTTGAGCGGCACCCTGCCGGAAAAGCTTGAAGCCATTGCCGCCGCCGGGTTCGATGGGGTCGAAATCTTCGAAAACGACTTGTTGTATTACGACGGCAGCCCGCGGGAAGTTAGGCAGATGTGTGCCGACCTCGGCATCGCTATCACGTTATTCCAACCGTTTCGCGACTTTGAGGGCTGCCGCCGCGACCGTCTGGCGCGCAACCTGGAGCGGGCCGAACGCAAGTTCGACCTGATGCAGGAGCTGGGTACCGACTTGGTGTTGGTGTGCAGCAACGCGTCAGCCGACAGTGTTGGCGACGAGCGCATTCTACTCGATGACTTGAGCCTGCTGGCCGAACGCGCTGGGCGCCGTGGCCTGCGCATTGGCTATGAAGCGCTGGCCTGGGGCAAGCATGTGAACACCTGGCAGCAGGTGTGGAACCTGGTGCGCCAGGTCGATCACCCGGCGCTCGGCGTATTGCTCGACAGCTTCCACACGCTGTCTCTCAAAGGTGACCCGAGTGCGATCGCCGAGATTCCGGGCGACAAGATCTTCTTCGTACAAATGGCCGACGCGCCGATTCTGGCCATGGATGTGCTGGAGTGGAGCCGGCACTTCCGCTGCTTCCCAGGGCAAGGCGAATTTGACCTGGCAGGGTTTCTGGCGCCGATCATCAAGAGTGGCTACACCGGGCCTTTGTCCCTGGAGATTTTCAACGACGGCTTCCGCGCCGCGCCGACCCGTGCAAATGCGGCGGATGGCCTGCGCTCGTTGCTGTACCTGGAAGAGAAAACCCGCGAGCGCTTGCAGCAGGAAGCACCCGCGCAACCGGTCGAGATTCTGTTCGATACCCCGGCCGCCAGCGAATACGACGGCATTGAGTTCCTTGAATTTGCCGTGGATGAAAGCCTCGGCGCCAAGCTGACTCATTGGCTGGAACGCCTGGGTTTCGTCAAGGCCGGGCAACATCGCTCCAAGAGCGTGAGCCTGTTGCGCCAGGGCGATATCAACCTGATCCTCAACTGCGAACCCTATTCCTTCGCCCACAACTTTTTTGAAGCCCACGGGCCGTCGCTATGTGCCACGGCCGTGCGCGTCAAGGACAGCGCCAAGGCCTTGGAACGGGCGGTGGCCTACAAGGGCCAGCCCTATCGCGGTCTGGTGGGCCCCAATGAGTTGGAGTTGGCCGCCGTACGTGCGCCGGATGGCAGCCTGATTTACCTGGTGGATCAAAATGAAGGCGGGATTTACAACACCGACTTCAACCTGCAAGCCTCTTCGGCTTCCAGCGGCGGCCTGCTGCGCATCGACCATATGGCCATGGCCCTGCCGGCCGACAGCCTTGACAGCTGGGTACTGTTCTACAAGAGCCTGCTGGACTTCGAAGCCGATGACGAAGTGGTGCTGCCCGACCCCTACGGCCTGGTGAAAAGCCGCGCACTGCGCAGCCGTTGCAGCTCGATCCGCCTGCCGCTGAATATTTCCGAAAACCGCAACACGGCGATTTCCCACGCGCTATCGAGTTATCGCGGCTCCGGCGTGCACCATATTGCCTTCGACTGCGCGGATATCTTCGCCGAAGTGCGCCGGGCCAAGGATGCGGGCGTACCGTTGCTGGATATCCCGCTCAACTACTACGACGACTTGGCGGCACGCTTCGATTTCGATGACGAATTCCTCAGCGAACTGGCGTACTACAACGTGCTGTATGACCGCGACGCCCAAGGTGGTGAGCTGTTTCACGTGTACACCGAGCCGTTCGAAGGGCGGTTTTTCTTCGAGATCATTCAGCGCAAGAACGGCTATGCCGGCTACGGTGCAGCCAACGTAGCGGTGCGTCTGGCGGCCATGGCCAAATCGCGCAGCGGCGCGGCGCGTCAGGCACGTTTATAAGGGCTGGCCGGGTGCTTCCTTCGGGGAGCATCGCGGCCCATAATCAGCGCCTGCATAACACTGGCTGTGAGCGCACCATGACCGCTGAGGCACCCCGCAAGAGTCGTAAGAACAATCCGGAAAAGACCCGCGAAAACATACTGCAGGAAGCGGTCGTGGAGTTCGTGCAGCAGGGCCTGTCGGGCGCCCGCGTGGATGCCATCGCCGAGCGCATCCACACCTCCAAGCGCATGATCTATTACTACTTCGGCAGCAAGGAGCAGTTGTACGTCGAGGTGCTCGAGAAGCTCTACGGCGACATCCGCAACACCGAAACCCGCATGAACCTCACCGCCCTGGAACCGCGCGAAGCGATCCGGCGGCTGGTGGAGTTCACCTTTGATCACCATGACCAGAACGTGGATTTCGTGCGCATCGTCAGCATCGAAAATATCCACAATGCCGAGTACGTGAAGCGCACAGACACCATCAAGGCGATGAACAGCAAGATCCTTGAAGGGCTGGGGGAAACCTTGCGCCGTGGTGCCGAGCTGGGCTTGTTCAGGGAAGGGCTGGAGCCGCTGGACGTGCACCTGCTGATCAACTCGTTCAGCTTTTACCGGGTGTCGAACCGGCATACGTTCAGTGAGATTTTTCAGATCGAGCTGTCGGATGCGGCGATCAAACAGCGGCATCGGGAGATGATTTGTGAGTCGGTGATGCGGTATTTGCAGGCCTGAGTACACCTAAGTTCCCAAGTTGAAATGCAGTCAGTGTGGGAGGGGGCTTGCCCCCCTCCCACATTTGGATCTTCATTTCGCCAGTCAGGTATTCATGCTCTGAAAGTGCGCCAACATCCTGCCCGCATCCGGCGCCTCACCACTGAACAACTCAAACGCCTTCACCGCCTGAAAAACCGCCATGTTGCCGCCATCCAACGTGCGGCAACCCAAGGTGCGGGCGTCGCTTAGCAGTTGGGTTTCCAGCGGAAAATACACAATCTCGGCCACCCACAGCTCGGCCCTCAGCAACGCCGCAGGCACCGGTGTACCCGGCAGCTTGGCCATGCCCATCGGCGTGGTATTCACCAAGCCATCCGCCTCGGCCATGGCATTTTCCAACTGCGTGCCGACTTGGGCACGCCCGGCGCCGAAACGCTGGGCGAGGTTGTCTACCAGATCGTGGGCGCGGGCCGGGTCTACGTCGAAAATACTCAGGTGCCCCACGCCCTCGGCCAACAGCGCGTGGGCGACTGCGGCGCCTGCGCCACCGGCCCCCATCTGCACCACGCGGTGGCGCGCCACATCATTCAAGTTGCGCCGAAAACCTTCGGCAAAGCCCAGGCAATCAGTGTTGTGGCCGATGCGTTTGCCGCCCTTGAACACCACAGTGTTGACTGCGCCAATCCCGCGAGCTTCGTCAGACAAATCATCGAGCAGCGGTAGGATCGCCTGCTTGCATGGGTAAGTAATGTTCAAGCCAGTGAAGTGCATCAACTCGGCAGCGTCCAGCAGGTCAGGCAGGGCGTTGATGTCCAAGTGCAGGGGCTCAAGGTCGATCAGGCGATACAGGTAGCGCAGGCCTTGGGCGTCGCCTTCCTGTTCGTGCAGGGCTGGGGTGCGGGACGCCTGGATGCCGGAACCGATCAGGCCCGCGAGAATGCGCGGCTTCATCCCTTCAACACCTGGCTGAAATGCTCCAGGGCTAGGTGATAGCCGTGGCTACCGAAGCCCGCGAGGACGGCCTTGGCGATGGGCGACACAAACGAGTGATGCCGGAACGCTTCGCGGGCATGCACGTTGGATAAGTGCACCTCGATCACCGGTACTTCACTGGCCACTAGCGCGTCGCGGATCGCCACCGACGTATGGGTCCAGGCTGCCGGGTTGATCACGATACCGGCACAACGGGCACGGGCACCGTGAATCCAATCCAGCAGTTCGCCTTCGTGGTTGGTTTGGCGAAATTCGATTTTGAGTCCAAGCTTTTCTGCGCTGCGACCGCACAGGGCGGCGACGTCGGCCAGGGTTTCATGGCCGTAGGTGGCAGGCTCGCGGGTGCCGAGCAGGTTGAGGTTGGGGCCGTTGAGCACCAGCACGATGGGCTGCATGGGAGTATCTCCACTGTTCTTGTTTGTTGTGGAGATAAAATGTACTGAATGGTTAATTTGGTCAATTAATAGCAACGGATCTGTTCGATTACCGAACGGTGAATCCGGCCTAACGGGCGTTCGAGTCAGATCAGGTATTACATGGGGTTATTGAGCCAGCAGGATTTAAGGGGCGTTGGCTGGGTATTTCCAGCCTTCGGCATGACAAATATATTTGCCATTACACCGCCCCTCCCACATTTCTGATTTTCGGTGTTCTACAGACTTAGCGTCGAGTCAGCAGGACCCCAGACTCCATATGATGCGTCCACGGAAACTGGTCAAACATCGCGCATTGCGTAATCCGATGGGTGTCATGCAGCTGCGCAATGTTTGCCGCCAACGTCTCCGGGTTGCAGGAGATGTAGAGGATGTTGTCGAAGCGGCGGGTCAGTTCGCAGGTGTCCGGGTCCATACCGGCGCGCGGCGGGTCGACGAAGACGCTGCCGAATTCGTAGCTTTTCAGGTCGATGCCATGCAAGCGACGGAACGGGCGCACTTCGTTCAGCGCTTCGGTGAGTTCTTCGGCAGAGAGGCGCACCAGGGTGACGTTATCTACCGCGTTTTCATCGAGGTTGCTCAGCGCTGCGTTCACCGAGGTCTTGCTGATTTCGGTGGCCAGCACGTTGCGCACGCGGGTCGCCAGGGGCAGGGTGAAGTTGCCGTTGCCGCAGTACAACTCCAGCAGGTCATCCGGGCGATCGCCCAAGGCTTCGTATGCCCAATTGAGCATCTTCTGGTTCACTGTGCCGTTGGGCTGGGTGAACGCGCCTTCGGGTTGGCGATAGCTGAACGTGCGCCCACCAACGTCGAGTTGCTCGACCACATAGTCGTGGCCGATCACATCACGCTTGCCCTTGGAGCGGCCGATGATGCTCACGTTCAAGTCAGCGGCCAGTTGGTTCGCGGCAGTGTGCCAATGCTCGTCCAGCGGGCGGTGATAGCACAGGGTGATCATCGCATCGCCGGCCAGGGTGGTGAGGAACTCCACCTGGAACAGCTTGTGGCTCAAGGCTGCACTGGCTTGCCAGGCGGCCTTGAGTTGGGGCATCAACTGGTTGATGCGCAGGCTGGCGATGGGGAACTCTTCGATCAGGATCGGCGTGCGCTTGTCGTCCTGGGAGAACATTGCGTAGTGGCGCTCACCGCCTTCGCGCCATAGGCGGAACTCCGCCCGCAGGCGGAAGTTCTGCAGCGGCGAGTCGAATACCTGCGGCTCCGGCGCGTCAAACGGGGCGAGCAGGTCACGCAAACGCGTGACCTTGTCTTGCAGTTGAACGGTGTAGCTTGCGGCGTCAAAAGTCATGCGTTGAACCAGCCCAGCTTGATCACAAACAGAATCGACAGAATCACCAGCGCCGGGTTCAGCTCACGGTAGCGGCCCGAAAGCAGCTTGATGGCGGTCCAGGCGATGAAACCGAAGGCGATGCCGTTGGCGATGGAGTAAGTGAAGGGCATCGCCAGGGCGGTAATCACCACCGGCGCTGCAACAGTGATGTCATCCCAGTCGATCTCGGCCAGGCCTTGGGTCATCAGTACGGCCACAAACAGCAGCGCTGGCGCGGTGGCGTAGGCGGGCACGCTGGCGGCCAGTGGCGAGAAGAACAAGGCGAGCAGGAACAGGATCGCCACTACGATGGCGGTCAAACCCGTACGGCCACCGGCGCTGACGCCCGCAGCCGATTCGATGTAGCTGGTGGTGGTCGAGGTGCCCAACAGGGAACCAGCCATGGCGGCGGTGCTGTCGGCGATCAGCGCACGACCCATTTTTGGCATGTGGCCGTCCTTGCCCATCAGGCCGGCGCGCTTGGCGACGCCGATCAGGGTGCCGGAGTTGTCGAACAGGTCGACGAACAGGAACGCGAAGATCACGCTGACCAGGCCGATATCCAGTGCGCCTTTGATATCCAGCTGCAGGAACGTCGGCGCCAGAGATGGCGGCATCGAGGTCACGCCGATGAACGGGGTGAAGCCCAGCACGATCGAGGCGATGGTCACCGCCAGGATACCGATCAGTACCGCGCCTCGTACGGCCAGGGCTTCCAGCGCGACGATCAGCACAAAACCGAGGGTGGCCAGGATCGGCGCCGGTTGTTTCAGGTCGCCCATGCCCACCATGGTGGCCGGGTTGCTCACCACGATACCGGCGTTATGCAGCGCGATCAGCGCCAGGAACAGGCCGATACCGGCAGCAATCGCCGAGCGCAGGGGCAGGGGGATGGCGTTGATGATCCACTCGCGAATGCGAAAGATCGACAGCAGGAAGAACAGCACCGCCGAAATGAATACCGCACCCAGCGCTACCTGCCAGGTATGGCCCATGTGCAAAACCACGGTGTAGGTAAAGAAGGCGTTCAGGCCCATGCCCGGTGCCAGCGCAATCGGGTAGTTGGCGATCAGGCCCATCACGGTCGAACCGATGGCGGCGGCCAGGCAGGTGGCGACGAACACCGCACCTTTGTCCATGCCGGTCTCACCCAAAATGCTCGGGTTCACGAACAGGATGTAGGCCATGGCCAGGAATGTGGTGATACCCGCGAGAATTTCAGTGCGCACATTGGTGTTGTGGGCTTTGAGTTGAAACAGCTTTTCCAGCATGCCGGCTCCCTGTGACGCTATTTTGCGTCGTGATTTGTTGACCTCTAAGTCAAAGCACAAACTGCGCCAAGCGCCTTTGGTTTCAGAGAGGATCGGAAAAAGCGGCGCATGATACCAGCAGCCGGGGCCTTGAGGCATACTGCGCCGACGTTTAAACCAAGGTCGCCGCCCGCATGAAAAAAGCCACCGCGTGGAGTCTAGCTCTGATCCCCATTCTCGGCCTGTGGCTCGGCGCAGCACCGGTGTGGAGCGCGACTGCACCGCCTTTGAGCGAGGTGCGTGTGTTCAAAGTCGAATCGGCGCGTTGCACCGAAACCATCCCGGAGCGGGCGCAGGGCACGCAGATGTGTACGCACCGTGGGCCGACCAAGGTGTCGGTAATGGAGGTCGGCCTGGGCAATAACCCTTTAGGCAAATTCAATGGCGCTGTGCTCAACGGGCAGCGCACCCCGGTTTGCCAGGTCGGCACTGAGAGCCAGGTGTGCAATGGGGCGGGCACGGTGATGGGTTATATCTACGTATTTGACGTGAATGTTGAGGCTCAG
This sequence comes from Pseudomonas viridiflava, assembly GCF_900583165.1. GTDB lineage: Bacteria > Pseudomonadota > Gammaproteobacteria > Pseudomonadales > Pseudomonadaceae > Aquipseudomonas. Next base: position 180,041 of record NZ_UTKY01000016.1, read on the forward strand.
GGTTGGTTCGAATACACCAACTCTTCCATCAACGGCCCGCAGAACACCTTGAAGACCTTGCTCAATATCCGCTGATCAATCCCCTTGAACGCTCATAACCCCGGGCAGTCGTACCCCTGAGACGGCGACTTTCCTGAACGCCGCGGATGTACACCAACCCGTGAGGTGTTTATGAGCGCAACTCCCAACGGCGCGGCGGCCCAGCCGTTCGTCAGTCACTCGATTCGCCTGCGCCTCAATGGCCAGGACCACCAACTGGACGTGTTGCCCTGGACCACGCTGCTGGACCTGCTGCGCGAACAGCTCGACCTGACCGGCAGCAAAAAGGGCTGCGACCACGGCCAATGCGGCGCGTGCACCGTGTTGCGCGATGGCAAGCGCGTCAACGCCTGCCTGACGTTGGCGGTGATGTGCGACGGCGCCGAGTTGACCACCATCGAAGGCTTGGCCAGCGGTGACGTGCTTCACCCGATGCAGCAAGCCTTTATCAAGCGCGATGCCTTCCAGTGCGGTTACTGCACCCCCGGCCAGATCTGCTCCGCCGTGGGCCTTATGAATGAAGGCCGGGCATGTGACTCGGCGCAAATCCAGGAACTGATGAGCGGGAACCTGTGCCGCTGTGGTGCCTACGGCAACATCCGTGATGCGATTGAAGATGTTGTGTTGGGAGGTGAACAGTGAATCCCTTCCAGTACAGCAAGCCCGTGGATGTACACGAAGCCGTGCACCTGAGCAGTGCCGCCTCGCGCTTTATCGCCGGCGGCACCAACCTGCTGGACCTGATGAAAGAAAACATCAGCCGTCCCGAGCACCTGATAGATATCACCGGCCTGCCGTTGCACGAAGTGGAAGAAACCGCCCACGGTGGCGTGCGCATCGGCGCGTTGGTCAGCAATGCCGACCTGGCCTGGCACCCGCTGATTGAGCAGCGTTACCCGCTGTTGTCCCAAGCGATCCTCGCCGGCGCCTCGCCGCAACTGCGCAATATGGCCAGCACCGGCGGCAACCTGTTGCAGCGTACCCGTTGCTACTACTTTTACGACGCCGCCGTGCCCTGCAATAAGCGTGAGCCCGGCAGCGGCTGCCCGGCGCGTACCGGCTTGAATCGTATTCACGCGATCCTTGGCGCAAGCGACCAATGTGTCGCCACTCACCCCTCGGATATGTGCGTGGCCCTGGCTGCGCTGGAGGCGCGGGTGCATGTGCAAGGGCGTGGCGGCGCGCGAATCATCGAGTTTGCCGACTTTCATCGCCTGCCTGGCGACGCACCGCAGCGCGACAACCTTCTGGCCGACGATGAACTGATCACCGCTGTTGAATTGCCCGCCGATAACCTGGCCAGCCATAGCAATTACCTGAAAATTCGCGACCGCGCCTCCTACGCCTTCGCCTTGGTGTCTGTTGCCGCCGCCCTGGAGTTGGACGGCGACCAGATCATCGACGCGCGACTGGCCCTTGGCGGTGTGGCCCACAAACCTTGGCGTGACCGTGCGGTTGAAGCGTCGCTGATCGGCCAGACGGTCAGCCGCGAAACCTTCAGCCACGCCGCCGACGCCCTGTTGCAAGACGCAGAGCCGTTGGAACACAACGGCTTCAAGATCAAGTTGGCGCGCCGCGCAATCATTCGAGCGTTAAGTGACGCCGCTGTCGCAGGAGAACGCCCATGACCGCCATCGGCAAACCATTGGACCGTGTCGACGGTCTGCTCAAAGTCACCGGCCAGGCACGCTATGCCGGTGAGTTTCCCGAAGCGGGCTTGCTGCATGGCAGTGTGGTGTCTAGCACTATCGCCAAGGGCCGCGTGATCAGTATCGATACGTCCAAGGCGCTCGCGCTGCCGGGGGTGGTGAGGGTGCTCAGCCACCTCAACCGACCCAAGATCGCCAGTTACGACGAGGCCTTTGCTGACGACGATGCGGCGGATGGCTCGCCGTTTCGCCCGCTGTACAACGACCGCGTGCTGTACAGCGGGCAGCCCCTGGCCCTGGTGATTGCCGACAACCTGGAGCTGGCGCGGCATGCGGGCTCCTTGGTGCAGATCGAATACGAAGCCGAAGCTTTTGACACCGATCTGGTCGCCCAGCAGTCACATGCGCACCCCTCGCCGCAAACGCCGCCCGCGCCACGCGGCTACTTCCAGGCCCAATGGAGTGCGGCCGCCGTCAGCCTCGACCTGCATTACAGCACCCCGGTCGAACACCACAACCCCATGGAACCCCACGCCAGCACCGTGTTGTATCAAGCCGATGGCAGCCTGCATATCCACGACAAAACCCAAGGCCCGCAGAACTGCCAGGCCTATGTGCAAAAAGTCTTCGGCCTGGATAAAAGCCAGGTGCGCATCTTCGCCGCATTCGTAGGCGGCGCGTTTGGCTCTGGCCTGCGCCCGCAGTACCAGTTGCCGTTGGCAGTGATGGCGTCTTTGGCGCTGAAACGCTCGGTGCGCGTGACCTTGACTCGCCAGCAGATGTTCACCTTCGGCTATCGCCCGCGCACCTTGCAGCGTCTGCAAATGGGCGCTGCCACCGACGGCACATTACTCGCGCTCGGTCACACGGCCATCGGCCAGACCTCGCGTTTCGAGGACTTTAGCGAGCACGTGGTGGAATGGAGCGGCATGCTCTATCACTGCAATAACGTGCAGCTGACCTACAACCTGGTGCCGCTGGATGTGTTCACGCCGTTGGACATGCGCGCCCCCGGTGCCGCCCTCGGCGTAATCGGCCTGGAATGTGCCATGGACGAGGTGGCCTGCGCGTTGGGGCTCGACCCGGTACAGCTGCGGCTGATCAACTACGCCGAGCGCAATCAAAACGAAGACAAACCCTGGTCCAGCAAAGCCCTACGCGAGTGTTACAGCGAAGGCGCCGAGCGGTTTGGATGGTCGCAACGCAACCCGGAACCGCGCAGCATGCGCGACGGCCGCCAGTTGATCGGCTGGGGCATGGCCGGCGGCGTGTGGGAAGCCATGCAGATGAAGGCCAGCGCCAAGGCGCGTATCGACGCCCAAGGCAAGCTGACGGTGAGCAGCGCCACCACGGATATCGGCACCGGCACTTATACAGTCATGACCCAGATCGCCGCGCAGGCGAGCGGCGTGGCGGTCGAGGACGTTACCTTCCTGCTGGGCGATTCGTCATTGCCGACCGCACCCTTGCAAGGCGGCTCGTTTACTGTTTCCTCGGTCGGTACGGCCGTGCAGCAAGCTTGTGAAGCGCTAAATGCCAAGTTGCTGGAAGTTGCCAGGCAGACCTATCCCGTGTTCAAGGACGTCGAGGCCGTGCGCTTTGAAAACGGCCAACTGCATACCGGCGACGTGAGTGTGTCGTTGGCACAGCTGGTCAAGGACGCAGGCGAAGACGCGCTTGAAGTACAGGTCGACAGCGAGCCCGACCAAAAGCGCGAAGGGTATTCAACCGCCACTCACTCGGCGGTATTCGTCGAAGTGCGGGTGGATGAAGACTTGGGCACCATCAAGGTCAGCCGTGTGGTCAGCGCCATTGCCGCAGGGCGTGTGGTCAACCCGAAGATGGCCCGCAGCCAGATTCTCGGCGGCGTGGTGTGGGGCATCGGCATGGCCTTGCATGAGGAGACGCAGGCCGACCATCAGCTGGGGCGTTTCATGAACCATAGCTTGGCGGAGTACCACATCCCGGTGAATGCCGATATCGGCGAGATTGATGTGGTTTTTGTCGAGGAACACGACGAGATCGTCAACGCGTTGGGTTCGAAGGGCGTGGGTGAGATCGGTATTGTCGGGGTGGCGGCGGCGGTGGCGAATGCGGTGTATCACGCCACTGGCAAGCGGGTAAGGGACTTTCCCATCACCTTGGATAAGGTGCTTTAACCCGATTTTCCAGATTATGGATATCCAAATGTGGGAGGGGGCTTGCCCCCGATAGCGGTGTATCAGCTGCCACATGTGCTGGCTGACACACTGCAATCGGGGGCAAGCCCCCTCCCACATTCACCGCATTGCCACATTGAGCTAGGCGGTGGTTTTGAGAGCCGGCTCTTCCACCGGCACATGCATCCGATCCCGATTCGCCAGGGTCGGAAACAGCTTTATCCACACCCCCGTCACCACCAACGTACCAATCCCGCCCATCACCACCGCAGGCACGGTGCCGAACCAATGGGCGGTGATCCCCGATTCAAATTCCCCCAACTGATTCGACGCGCCGATAAACAGCCCGTTGACCGCACTGACCCGTCCGCGCATTTCATCCGGGGTTTCCAACTGCACAAACGACGCACGGATCACCATGCTGATCATGTCTGCCGCGCCCAACACCACCAGCACCGCCAACGAAAACCAGAACGAGGTGGAGAGCCCGAACGCAATGGTCGCTACGCCAAACACGCCCACCGCCGTGAACATCACGCGGCCGACTTTGCGGTCTACCGAGAAGCGCGCCAGCCACAGCGACATCAACAACGCCCCCACCGCCGGCGCCGAGCGCAGCAGGCCCAGGCCCCAGGCGCCGGTGAGCAGGATGTCCTTGGCGAACACCGGCAGCAATGCGGTGGCGCCGCCCAGCAGCACGGCGAAGAGGTCCAGGGAGATGGCGCCGAGGATGTCCGGGCGGCTGCGAATAAAGCGGATGCCGGCCAGCAGCGAGTCCAGAGTGGCTTTGCCCTTGTTGAGCGGGGTCTGGCGGGCGGGCAGGTTAAGGGTCAGCACGCAGGCAATGATGTACAGCACCACGGTGGGCCCGTAGACCCACACGCTGCCAAAGGCATACAGCAGACCGCCCAAGGCCGGGGCGACAATGGTTGCCAGTTGCTGGGCCGATTGCGACGAGGCCACCGCCCGTGGGAACAACGCACTGGGCACAATGCTCGGCAGCATGGCCTGGGTGGTAGGCATTTCAAACGAGCGCGCCGCGCCCAGCAGGAACGCGAGGATAAAAATCATCTCGCGGGTCACGTTGCCGGTCAGCCCGCCGATGGCCAGCGAAAGCGCAATCAGCGCCTGCACGGTCTGGCAGATGGCAGCGACCTTGCGTCGCTCATAGCGGTCGGCCACATGCCCGGTGTGCAGCATAAACAGCACGCGCGGCACGAATTCAACCAAACCCACCAAACCCAGGTCGAGCACGTTGCCGGTCAGTTGGTAGAGGTTCCAGCCAATCGCCACGGTGAGCATCTGGAAGCCGCTGGCGGTAAAGATGCGCGCCAGCCAGAACGCGATGAAAGGGCGGTGGTGACGCAACAACAACGCGGGTTCACTAGGCATCGGGAATTCGGGTCAAGGCCGGAGGGAGCACCGAGATTATCATTAAGTTGTAACAGATGGTTGCAACAACTGAGCTGAGGCAGTCTGTCACGCGGCAAAAGACCACGCCGTCCTACAGCGAAAACCGGACTACTCTTTCAGCAATGCTTGATCCAGATCAAAACCTCCCCAGGGATTGCTCTGGCGGCCGAAGGGCCAGAATCCCTACGTGGTGGTTAAAAAAAGAAACGAATTGAAATTCGCCAGACTCCATATCAGTGGGGGCAGTGGGTGCAGGCTTCCGCCAGCAGCCGGTATTACCTGACAGAGGAAGACATATGTTCGGTTTGGAGGCGCTAGATCTCGCCCGAATTCAATTTGCATTCACCATCTCGTTCCACATCCTGTTCCCGGCGATCACCATCGGCCTGGCCAGTTACCTTGCGGTGCTGGAAGGCTTGTGGCTCAAGACTCACAACGACACCTACCGTGACCTCTACCATTTCTGGTCGAAGATCTTTGCCGTCAACTTCGGCATGGGTGTGGTCTCCGGTTTGGTCATGGCCTATCAGTTTGGCACCAACTGGAGTCGCTTCTCGGACTTCGCCGGCGCCGTCACTGGGCCACTTCTTACCTATGAAGTGCTCACGGCCTTCTTTCTGGAAGCCGGTTTTCTGGGGGTAATGCTGTTCGGCTGGAATAAGGTGGGGCGCAAGCTGCACTTCTTCTCCACCGTTATGGTTGCCGTCGGTACGTTGATCTCGACCTTCTGGATTCTGGCGTCCAACAGTTGGATGCAGACGCCCCAGGGCTTTGAAATCATCGATGGCCGCGTGATTCCTACCGATTGGCTGGCAGTGATCTTCAACCCGTCGTTCCCTTACCGCCTGGCGCACATGGCCACGGCTGCGTTTGTAGCCACCGCGTTCTTCGTTGGCTCTTCGGCGGCCTGGCATTTGTTGCGTGGCAAGGACAACCCGGCAATCCGCAAAATGCTCTCGATGGCCATGTGGATGGCGCTGATCGTCGCGCCGATCCAGGCGGTGATCGGTGACTTCCATGGCCTCAATACTTTGAAGCATCAGCCGGCGAAAATCGCTGCGATTGAAGGTCACTGGGAAAACATCGGCAATGAGCCGACCCCGTTGATCCTGTTTGGCTGGCCCGATATGAAGGCCGAAAAAACCAAGTACGCGGTCGAAATCCCGTACCTGGGCAGCCTGATCCTCACCCACTCCCTGGATAAACAGGTGCCGGCCCTCAAGGAGTTCCCGCCTGAAGATCGCCCTAACTCGACCATCGTGTTCTGGTCGTTCCGGGTCATGGTTGGCCTGGGCTTCCTGATGATCTTCACCGGTCTGTTCAGCCTGTGGCTGCGCCGTGGCGACAAGCTGTACACGTCCAAGCCGTTCCTGTACCTGGCGCTGTGGATGGGCCCGTCGGGGCTGATCGCGATTCTCGCCGGCTGGTTCACCACCGAGATCGGCCGACAGCCGTGGGTGGTCTACGGCTTGATGCGCACGGCGGATGCGTCGTCGGGGCATAGCCTGGCGCAGATGACCATTACCCTCGTGCTGTTCGTGGTGGTGTACTTCGCGCTGTTCGGCGCGGGTTTGGGCTACATGATGCGCCTGGTTCGCAAAGGCCCTGTGGCCCATGACGTGACCGAGCCAACCCACGGTGGCCCTGGCCAGAAACGCACCCCAGCGCGTCCGCTGTCCGCTGCCGATGACGGCACCGACAACGATCACGACGACATCCAGCACAAGGGGAATTGAGATGGGTATTGATCTTCCGCTGATCTGGGCCGTGATCATCATCTTCGGCATCATGATGTACGTGGTGATGGACGGCTTCGACCTGGGCATCGGCATTCTCTTTCCGTTTATCCCCGGCAAAGTCGACCGTGATGTGATGATGAACACCGTCGCCCCGGTGTGGGACGGCAACGAAACCTGGCTGGTCCTGGGCGGTGCGGCGTTGTTTGGCGCCTTCCCGCTGGCCTATTCGGTGGTGTTGTCGGCGTTGTACCTGCCGCTGATTCTGATGCTGATCGGCCTGATCTTCCGGGGCGTGGCGTTTGAGTTTCGCTTCAAGGCCAAGGACCACAAGCGGCACCTGTGGGACAAGGCGTTTATCGGCGGCTCACTGGCGGCGACCTTCTTCCAGGGCGTGGCGCTGGGGGCGTTTATCGATGGCATCCCGGTGGTCGACCGCCAGTTCGCCGGCGGCTCGCTGGACTGGCTCACGCCGTTTACGATGTTTTGCGGCGTGGCGCTGATCGTGGCGTATGCCTTGCTCGGTTGCACCTGGCTGATCATGAAGACCGAAGGCCCGTTACAGGAAAAGATGCACAACCTGGCGCGCCCATTGGCCTTCGTGGTGCTGGCAGTCATTGGCATCGTGAGCATCTGGACCCCACTGACCCACCCGGAAATCGCTTCACGCTGGTTTACCTTGCCGAACCTGTTCTGGTTCCTGCCGGTGCCTGTGTTAGTGCTGGTGACCATGTACGGCTTGATACGGGCCGTGGCGCGTAATGCGCACTACACGCCGTTCCTACTGACGCTGGTGCTGATCTTCCTAGGCTACAGCGGTTTGGGGATCAGCCTATGGCCGAACATCATCCCGCCGTCAGTCTCGATCTGGGATGCCGCCGCGCCGCCGCAAAGCCAGGGCTTCATGCTGGTGGGCACGTTATTCATCATCCCGTTTATCCTGGGCTACACCTTCTGGAGCTACTACGTGTTCCGCGGCAAGGTCACCCATGAAGACGGCTACCACTAGGAGGGGCGTTGCATGGCCGGTAAACCTACGTTGCACGAGATCGAACAGGCCGAGAAACAGCCGTTGTGGCGGCGCCTGGGGTGGCTGGCGATGATCTGGACTGGCAGCGTGCTGGCCCTGTTTGTCGTGGCCAGCCTGATGCGCATGTTTATGAATGCGGCCGGCCTGACCACCCACTGACATCCCATCCGGGCTTTGCGGCCCGGTTTTCCAACCCTGCCCCTTGCGAGAGCGGCAGGGTTTTTTTATTTACGCGCTTTGAGGATGACGAATTTTGGCGTAGTTGCCACCTGCTCGACGCCACGGAACAAGCGCGCCAGCTTGGTGTGATAACCCAAGTGACGGTTGCCGACTATATAGAGGGCGCCGCCCACTACCAGGGCTTCCCGAGCCTGCTGGAACATGCGCCAGGCGAGGAAGTCGCCCACCACCTGTTGCTGGTGGAAGGGCGGGTTGCACAGCACCACGTCCAGCGAGTCGGCCTCTTGCCCGGCCAGGCCATCGGCGGCGCGCACGGTGACGTCGCGCTCACCCAGGGCCGCCCGCCAATTCTCGGTTGCCGACTGCACGGCCATATAGGACTCGTCCAGCAGGGTGTACTGCGCGTCGGGGTTTTGCAGCGCGCTGGCAATCGCCAGGATGCCATTGCCGCAACCCAGGTCGGCCACACGGGCGCTGCCTAGATTTTTAGGCAGGTGTGGCAGGAACGCGCGGGTGCCGATGTCCAGGCTTTCGCGGCAGAACACGTTGGCGTGGTTAAGCAGCTCGATGGCCGGCGTGTCCAGCGTGTAGCGGGTCGGGTAGGGCGAAATGGCCACGGGGCGTTCGGCAGCGGTGGCAATCAACAGGCGCGCTTTCTTGACGGCCAATGAAGCGTGCATAGGCCCAATGTAGCGTTCCAGCAATTCACCGGCCGCGCGGGGTAGGTGCTTGACCATCGCCCCGGCGATGACTTCGGCGCCTGGCGCCAGTTGGCCTTGCAGGCGAATCAGTTGTTCTTCCAACAGTGCCAGGGTCTTAGGCACGCGGATCAATACCCGGTCGAACGGCCCGCTTGGCACTTGGCTGGCAGGTATGAACCGCACGGCATCGAAGGCCTTGCCGTTACGCACCAGGTTTTTTTCCAAGCCTTGGGCTGCGAGGAACGAGTCACCGCTGGAGGTGACTTGCACCTGGCCTACAAGGCTGGCCGCCAACGCGCCAAAGCTGTCATTGAGCACCAACACGCGGGTGGCTGTCGCTGGCTGCTGATCGGCCAAATAACTGAGCAGGTACTCGTCGGCGGCATCAAAGGCTTGCAGCGGATCGTTATGTTGCTCTGGCTGGCGAATCAGATCGAGCTGGGCGAAAGGGCTTTCGAGCAGGGGCATGGCGGGGGAGGCTCTGGGTCATCGATGGGTGTTCGCCGAAGTCTGCGGCCGAACCGTCTGAGTGAACTGCGATGCGGCGCCCGTAGGGCTGCGTCAACACTCAGAATTGGCCGTAAATGTTACGTTTTTTTCGTGGGGATTACATGTGCTGTTTCACTACGCCCTAATCCAGGCATCCCATCTTCGAGGCAGCGAGCACTGCGCCGATCTTGTTATTAACCCCTAATTTCTTGAAACAACTGCTGATATGAAAGCCTATGGTTCGTTCCGAAATGTTAAGAATGATAGCGATGTCTGAGGCTGTCTTACCCATCGCTGACCATTTGAGAATTTCCGTCTCTCGCGGCGTCAACCTGCTGGGCGGTTTGATACTGGGCCGATTGGCGTATTCGAACATAACCGCGGCGTGTAGCGCATGGCATAGCCACAATACTTGGCCCGCACTTTCATAAAGCTCTTGGGGAGTGACCTCGCCTTCGCCCCGTCCCAGGGTCAGCGTACTGTAGACGCCTTGAAAATCATGCACGGCCTGCGACCACCCATTGTGCACACCATAGGATTGGGCAAGCTCCCACAAACTCGGCGCGGCGCCAAATACTTGTTTCTCCCAGACAATCGGCAAGACGCTGCGCTTGCAGTGTTCAACGATGGGGTCGACATCAACGAAGTGGCCTTGTTGATACAGTTTGTTCCATTCATTTGGGTAGTTGTTGATTCGAAATGCTTTCGTCTGATCGTTGGTTAGTTGTGAGCTCAAGGTAAAGGAACAATATTGAAAGCCGAGCTCATAGGTCCAGTTTTGAGCCATTTCAAAGAGGCTGTTGACCTTACTCTCGTCCTCCAGCTTGGGGAGTCGTGTATTGCGCCAGTTAATCATTGGTTACGCTCCATGGATATTCAGGCCTTCCTGGGGTACGTCCTCACCCCCAAAGCGGCACGAAATTGAGTGTAGGACACAGCCTACATTGCGAGAGGAAATTTTCGTTCTTGCATGGCAGGGTTTAAGAATTTTTCTAAAGCAACGTGTTTTAATGAAATCATTGTCCTGGCGTACTTATCCCGGTTTATTAGTGCTTTGTAGCGGCTGTAAACTTTATCTAACACTCTGTAAATAACACGGAGCCCCTCGCTAATAGCAAAATGATTAGGGGTGATCTCAAAGTGCTATTTTGTATGCCACTACACACCGCAGGTGTTTACCTGCATCGCTTTGAGGGACACTAGGGCACCTGTAGAACGGAGCCCCCCATGACGGCCAGTGCTGAGAAATTTACCCGCCAAACCTTGCTCGATGTGCAATCGCTGACCCCCAGCCTGTTTACCTTGCGCACCACCCGTGACCCGGGCTTTCGTTTTACCGCAGGTCAGTTCGTGCGCCTGGGCGTCGTCAAGGCCGATGGCAGCACGGTGTGGCGTGCCTACTCCGTCGTGTCGTCGCCGTTTGACGAGCACCTGGATTTTTTCTCGATTGTCGTGCCGGGCGGGGAGTTCACCAGCGAGCTGAGCCGCCTGCGGGTTGGCGATACCTTGATGGTGGAGCGCCAGGCCACGGGGTTCCTGACCTTGAACCGGTTTGTTGACGGGCGTGATTTGTGGATGCTGGGCACCGGCACCGGGGTGGCGCCGTTCCTGTCGATCTTGCAGGACTTCGAAGTATGGGAAAAATTCGAGCGTATCGTGCTGGTGTACAGCGCTCGTGAAGCCAAGGAGCTCGCGTACCAATCGTTGATCCAACAACTCGGTGAGCGTGAGTACCTGGCCGAATATGCCCACAAGTTCACTTACCTGCCTACCGTCACCCGCGAACAACACCCCGGCGCGCTGAACGGGCGCATTACCACGCTGATCGAAAACGGCGAGTTGGAACGTGCCGCCGGCGTTGAATTGACCCCGGAACATTCTCGCGTGTTGATCTGCGGGAACCCGCAAATGGTCGATGACACCCGCCAGTTGCTCAAGCAGCGAGACATGCAACTGAGCCTGAGCCGACGACCTGGCCAGGTGGCGGTGGAAAACTACTGGTAATAAAAAAGGCGCCTTATGCAGGCGCCTTTTTCAAACCGGCTTTATTAGAGCGACTTGTCGTTCTGTGCCTTGAGCAGATCACGGATCTCACCCAGCAACACTTCTTCTTTGGTCGGCACCGGCGGCAGCTTCGGCGCAACGGCCTCTTCGCGCTTGAGACGGTTGATGACTTTCACACCCATGAAAATCGCAAACGCGACGATCAGGAAGTCCACCACGCTCTGAATGAATTTGCCGTAAGCCAGCACCACCGCAGGGATATCCCCTTGGGCCGCCTTGAGCGTCACCGCCAAGTCGCCGAAATCCACGCCACCGATCAACAGGCCTAGTGGCGGCATCACCACATCGCCCACAAACGAGGAAACAATTTTGCCGAAGGCGGCGCCGATGATGATACCGACGGCCATGTCGACCACATTGCCTTTGACCGCGAAGGCCTTGAACTCACTGATCACGCCCATAGGTTATTCCTTGTTACAGATTAGAAGGGTGGAACCCAGTGTAAGTCAGTCGTAGAGGGCTTGCCTGATACAACTGTTAACACTGTTAGTTTTTATCGACACATTAAATCGTAAATAGTTTGCAAAGTGCCATTAATCGCGCGCGAATTAGCCGTAAATTCAGTGGCTTACCAGACTAATTTATTAATCGGGTTGGTATGGTTTTTCTATTTATCTTCTGCGTCTTGGGTCACTAGCCTCTGGGGAGCACAACTGAATGTGCACTAAAAAAACCAGAGGACACCTCGATGAACACTCCAATGAGCCGCAGGCCTGTACCCGCGCGAAACGCGTTGGTACTGGTGACTGCCAGCCTGCTTTCCCTGTCTGTACACGCCGCCAACCTGACCCGCGACAACGGCGCTGCCGTGGGCGATAACCAAAATTCGCAAACCGCCGGCGCCAACGGCCCGGTGCTGCTGCAAGACGTGCAGCTTATCCAGAAACTGCAACGCTTTGACCGTGAACGCATCCCCGAGCGCGTCGTGCACGCCCGTGGCACCGGCGCCCACGGTACGTTCACCGTCACTGACAACCTCAGCGACTTGACCAAGGCCAAGGTGTTCGCAGCGGGCGAGGCCACGCCGGTGTTCGTGCGCTTCTCAGCCGTGGTCCACGGCAACCATTCCCCGGAGACCCTACGCGACCCACGCGGTTTCGCCACCAAGTTCTACACCGCTGACGGCAACTGGGACCTGGTGGGCAACAACTTCCCAACGTTTTTTATCCGCGATGCCATCAAGTTCCCTGACATGGTCCACGCCTTCAAGCCAGACCCGCGCACCAACCTGGATGACGACTCCCGTCGCTTCGACTTCTTCTCCCACGTGCCCGAAGCCACCCGCACGTTGACTGAGCTGTACTCCGACTCCGGCACCCCGGCCAGCTACCGGGAAATGGACGGCAATGGCGTGCACGCCTACAAGCTGATCAATGCCAAGGGCGAGGTGCACTACGTCAAGTTCCACTGGAAGAGCCTGCAAGGCATCAAGAATCTCGACCCCAAGCAAGTCACCGAGGTGCAAGGTCGCGACTACAGCCATATGACCAACGACCTGGTCACCCACATCAACAAGGGCGACTTCCCTAAGTGGGATCTGTACGTGCAAGTGCTCAAGCCTGATGACCTGGCCAAGTTCGACTTCGACCCGTTGGACGCCACCAAAATCTGGCCGAACGTGCCCGAGCGCAAAGTCGGCCAGATGGTGTTGAACCGCAACCCGGCCAACGTCTTCCAAGAGACCGAGCAAGTGGCCATGGCCCCGGCCAACCTGGTGCCGGGCATCGAGCCGTCGGAAGACCGCCTGTTGCAAGGCCGGGTGTTTTCCTACGCCGATACCCAGATGTATCGCCTGGGCGCCAATGCCCTGCAACTGCCGATCAACGCGCCACGGGTGAGCGTCAATAACGGCAATCAGGACGGTGCAATGAACCTGGGCAAGACCAGCAGCGGCGTGAATTATCAGCCAAGCCGTCTTGAACCACGGGAAGAGCTGCAGGCTGCGCGCTACAGCCAGTCGGCACTGGCCGGCAGCACCCAGCAGGCGAAGATCCAGCGTGAGCAGAACTTCAAGCAGGCGGGTGATTTGTACCGCTCCTACAGCAAGAAAGAGCGTCAGGACTTGATCGAAAACTTCGGCGGCTCCCTGGCCACTACCGATGACGAGAGCAAGCACATCATTCTGTCGTTCCTCTACAAGGCCGACCCGGAGTACGGCACCGGCGTGGCCAAGGTGGCCAAGGGTGACCTGGCGCGAGTGAAGGCGCTGGCGGAAAAACTCACCGACTAACTGCGACCCCCCTTGTAGGAGCGAGCTCGTGAAAGGCGTCAACGATAACGCAGCGCTATCAGTCAGTCCGCGTCGCCAATGCGTTTTTCGCGAGCAAGCTCGCTCCTACAAAGGGTTATGGAGAGGATCTGGATTATGCGAACATTTATTTGGTTGCTGTTGGCCTGCTGGTCGATCAATGCGCTGGCTGCACAGCCTCCTGCAACCGATCCTGCGGCTATCAAGACACAGTTGCAGGACTACTATTTCGACGCCGCCCGCCATGGCGACCTCGATAGGCTCAACACCTTTATCGACGCCGGCTACAGCCTCAACACCCAGGATGACAAGGGTTACACCGCGCTGATATTGGCGGCCTACCATGGCCAAGGGCCGTTTGTGGCCCGTCTGCTTGATGCGGGAGCCGACGCCTGCGTGCAGGACAAACGCGGCAACACCGCGCTGATGGGCGCGATCTTCAAGGGCGAGCTGAACATCGCCCAGCGCCTGCTGGCCACCGACTGCAACCCCGACCAACGCAACGGCGCCGGGCAAACCGCCGCCATGTACGCCGGGCTGTTCAAGCGCGTTGAGTTGCTGGATGCATTAAAAGCCAAGGGCGCCGACCTCAACGCCGAAGACCCGATCGGCAACAGCGCTTCACGATTGGCCAGCGGTGAAATCCGGACCCCGGCGCCGCGCTGAGCTATCATCGCGGTTTTTCGGTTGGAGGTTCTCAAATGGCAAAGGCCAAGCGCATGTACGGCTGCACAGAGTGCGGCGCGACCTTTCCCAAGTGGGCCGGCCAGTGCGGCGAGTGCGGTGCGTGGAACACCCTGACTGAAACCATGATCGAAAGCGGCGGCGCAGCGGCCCCCACCGGCCGTGCCGGCTGGACTGGGCAGCAGGCGCAGATCAAGACCTTGGCCGAAGTCAGCGTCGAAGAAATCCCGCGTTTTTCCACCGCCTCCGGTGAGCTCGACCGGGTACTCGGTGGCGGCCTGGTGGACGGTTCGGTGGTGCTGATCGGCGGTGACCCAGGCATCGGCAAGTCGACGATTCTTTTGCAAACCCTGTGCAGCATCGCCAGCCGCATGCCGGCGCTGTACGTCACCGGTGAAGAATCACAGCAGCAAGTGGCCATGCGCGCCCGTCGCCTGGGCTTGCCCCAAGACCAACTGCGGGTCATGACCGAGACCTGTATCGAAAGCATCATCGCCACGGCGCGTATCGAAAAGCCCAAGGTCATGGTGATCGACTCGATCCAGACGATTTTTACCGAGCAACTGCAATCGGCGCCGGGCGGCGTGTCCCAGGTGCGCGAGAGCGCGGCGCTGCTGGTGCGCTATGCCAAGCAGAGCGGCACGGCGATTTTCCTGGTGGGCCATGTGACCAAAGAGGGCGCGCTGGCCGGGCCGCGGGTGTTGGAGCATATGGTCGACACCGTGTTGTATTTCGAGGGCGAGTCCGATGGACGCTTGCGCTTGTTGCGGGCGGTCAAGAACCGTTTCGGCGCGGTCAACGAGTTGGGCGTATTCGCCATGACCGACCGAGGGCTGAAAGAGGTCTCCAACCCCTCGGCGATTTTTCTTACCCGTGCCCAGGAAGAAGTCCCAGGCAGTGTGGTAATGGCCACGTGGGAAGGCACCCGGCCAATGCTGGTGGAAGTGCAGGCGTTGGTGGATGACAGCCATTTGGCTAACCCACGGCGTGTCACCTTGGGCTTGGATCAGAACCGGTTGGCGATGTTGCTAGCGGTATTGCACCGGCATGGCGGCATTCCGACCCACGACCAGGACGTGTTTCTTAACGTGGTGGGCGGGGTCAAGGTGCTGGAGACCGCGTCCGACCTGGCGTTGATGGCGGCGGTAATGTCCAGTCTGCGTAACAAGCCATTGCCCCATGACCTGCTGGTGTTTGGTGAAGTTGGGTTGTCGGGTGAGGTGCGCCCGGTGCCGAGCGGGCAGGAGCGGTTGAAGGAAGCGGCCAAGCATGGCTTCAAGCGAGCGATCGTGCCTAAGGGCAATGCGCCGAAGGAGTCGCCGCCGGGGATCAAGATTATCGGGGTGACGCGCTTGGAGCAGGCGTTGGATGCGCTGTTCGAATAACTCAGCAACCCCACAAAACCCATGTGGGAGGGGGCTTGCTCCCGATAGCGGTCTGCCAATCACTGAAGTATTGGCTGACCCACTGCCATCGGGGGCAAGCCCCCTCCCACATTTGAATGGTGTTGCTTGTTAGATCTCCAGCAAGGCCGCCAATTCCCGGTGCAGTTCCTCTTCGTCACCCAGGTTCAACTCGATCAAGCGCCTTAGATGACTGATCGAATCCAAATCGATGTGCTCACACACAAACCCCAACTGCCCATGATCGTCATGGGCCAGTCGCACCTGCATGTGCACATCGGTCTCGGCATCCAGGTGGATATCCACATCAAATGGCTGGGCGCTATCCCCCAGCCACGGCTCGGGCCGTTGCACCAACAATCCCTTCAATGACAAATCCACCAATTGCACGGCCCATTCCCGGCCGTTTTGCCGAAGTTCGGTCTTGGCGTCAAAGGCGATCCTGCGGAAACGGCGGCGATCAGACGCGTGTTCGGTCATGGTCAAACCCTCTGTGGATAAGGGGAGTGTAGCTATTAGCCATTATTGGGTATTTATTTCTGCTTTTTTTGCCCGTAGAAGGCTCTAGACCAACGTAGGGGGGTGGCCTTTAAGGCCAACAGCGCTAAACTCGGAACGGCTGTCCTTTCTGTCCACCCTGGCTGGAATATAAAAATGAAAAATAATAATAGCCTGCTACGCCACTTACCCTGGCTGGTGCTGGCAATCGTAGGAGCGTGCGCCCTGGGCGTAGTGGCCTTGCGCCGCGGCGAGGCGATCAACGCCTTGTGGATTGTGGTCGCTGCTGTGGCCATCTACTTGGTTGCTTACCGCTACTACAGCCTGTTCATCGCCAATAACGTGATGCAACTCGATCCACGGCGGGCCACCCCCGCAGTGATCAACAACGACGGTCTGGACTATGTGCCGACCAACAAACACATCCTTTTTGGTCACCACTTTGCGGCGATTGCCGGTGCAGGTCCGCTGGTCGGCCCGGTACTGGCTGCGCAAATGGGTTACCTGCCCGGCACGCTCTGGCTGATTGCCGGCGTGGTGCTGGCTGGTGCGGTGCAGGACTTTATGGTCCTGTTCCTGTCCACTCGTCGCAACGGCCGTTCCCTGGGGGACATGGTTCGCGAAGAGATGGGCCGCATTCCGGGGACCATCGCGCTGTTTGGCTGCTTCCTGATCATGATCATCATCCTCGCGGTGCTGGCGCTGATCGTCGTGAAGGCGCTGGCCGAGAGCCCGTGGGGCATCTTTACGGTGATGGCGACCATCCCGATCGCGATGTTCATGGGCATTTACATGCGCTACATCCGCCCGGGCCGCATCGGTGAGATCTCGATCATCGGCGTGCTGTTGCTGCTGGGTTCGATCTGGCTGGGCGGGCAGATTGCTGCTGACCCGGTCTGGGCCAAGGCCTTCACCTTCACCGGCATTCAAATTACCTGGATGCTGATCGGCTACGGTTTTGTCGCGGCAGTACTGCCGGTATGGCTAATCCTGGCGCCGCGTGACTACCTCTCGACCTTCCTGAAAATCGGCACCATCATCGCCCTGGCAATCGGCATCCTGGTCACCATGCCAGACTTGAAAATGCCTGCGTTGACCCAGTTCATCGACGGCACCGGCCCGGTGTGGAAGGGCGGTCTGTTCCCGTTCTTGTTCATCACCATCGCTTGTGGCGCGGTCTCGGGTTTCCATGCGCTGATTTCTTCGGGCACGACGCCGAAGTTGCTGGCCAACGAAAGCCACGCCCGTTACATCGGTTACGGCGGCATGTTGATGGAGTCGTTCGTCGCCATCATGGCCATGGTTGCCGCTTCGGTGATCGAGCCAGGCGTGTACTTCGCCATGAACAGCCCGGCTGCGGTGGTCGGTTCTGACGTGGTGACCGTTGCGCAAACGGTCAGCAGTTGGGGCTTTGCGATTACGCCTGAGGCGCTGTCGGCCGTGGCCCGTGACATCGGTGAAACCACTATCCTGGCGCGTGCCGGCGGTGCGCCGACGCTCGCGGTAGGTATCGCGCAGATCCTGCACAGTGTGCTGCCGGGTGAAAACACCATGGCATTCTGGTACCACTTTGCGATTCTGTTCGAAGCGCTGTTCATTCTTACCGCAGTCGACGCCGGTACCCGTGCCGGTCGCTTCATGCTGCAAGACCTGCTGGGTTCCTTCGTGCCGGCGCTCAAACGCACTGAATCGTGGACGGCCAACCTGATCGCCACCGCAGGTTGCGTGGCCATGTGGGGTTACCTGCTGTACCAAGGCGTGATCGACCCACTGGGCGGGATCAACACCTTGTGGCCGCTGTTTGGTATCTCCAACCAGATGCTGGCAGGTATCGCGCTGATGCTGGCCACCGTCGTGCTGATCAAAATGAAGCGCCAGCGCTACATCTGGGTGACCATGCTGCCAGCGGTATGGCTGCTGATCTGCACCACCACCGCAGGCTTCATCAAGCTGTTCGACGCCAACCCAGCGATTGGCTTCCTGTCGCTGGCCAAGAAGTACAGCGATGCGTTGGCCAACGGCCAGATCCTCGCGCCGGCCAAGAGCATCGACCAGATGCAACACGTGATCTGGAACGCCTACACCAACGCAACGCTGACGGCGCTGTTCCTGTTCGTGGTATTCAGCATCCTGTTCTATGCGCTCAAGGTCGGCGTCGCCGCCTGGGGCAACAAAGAACGTACGGATAAAGAAGCCCCGTTCCAGGCCCAGCCGGACGCGTGATAGAGGATTGCAGCCATGTTCAATGACATCAGTCGTCTTGGGAAATACCTCGGTCAGGCCGCCCGCCTGATGGTCGGCATGCCCGACTACGACACGTACGTCGAGCATATGCAAACCAAGCACCCGGACAAGCCGATGATGGACTACAAGGCGTTCTTCCGGGAACGCCAGGAGGCTCGTTACGGCGGTAAGGGTGGGCCCAAGTGCTGTTGAGTTAATGCTATATCCCCTGTGGGAGGGGGCTTGCCCCCGATAGCGGTATGTCAGTGACAGATAAGTGCCTGACACACTGCTATCGGGGGCAAGCCCCCTCCCACATTTGTTTTATGTTCCTTCAGTTATAAGGAGAACTGTCTTTGTCCTCTCCCATTCCGGTAACCATCCTCAGCGGCTTCCTCGGCGCCGGCAAAACCACCTTGCTGCGTCACCTGCTCAAAGCCGAGCACGGCCTGAAAATCGCCGTGATCGAAAACGAATTCAGTGATGCCGGTATCGACACCCAACTGCTGGGCGCTGAGCCGGTGCAAGTCATGACCCTGTCCAACGGCTGCGTGTGCTGCACCATCCACACCGACCTGACCAAAGCCCTGTACCTGTTGCTCGAACGCCTGGACAGCGGCGAGATCGCCTTTGATCGCCTGGTGATCGAGACCACCGGCCTGGCCGACCCGGCACCCGTGGCCCAGACCTTTTTCATCGACGAGGAACTGCGCGAGCGCTACATCCTCGACGGCATCATCACCCTGGTAGACGCGGCCCATGCCGAGCACCACCTGACCCAGACCATCGCCCAGGCCCAGATTGGCTTCGCGGACCGCCTGCTGATCAGCAAGCGCGACCTGGTGGACGATGCCACCTTCGATGCGCTCAGCGAACGCCTGACCCGCATCAATCGCCGCGCGCCGATTCGTGTGGTGGACCATGGCAACATCGACCTGGCCGAATTGCTCGACGTGCGTGGCTTCAACCTCAACGCCGGCATGAGCCTGCGCCCGGTCAGCGCTGCG
The DNA here is from genome assembly GCF_900583165.1 of Pseudomonas viridiflava. Lineage (GTDB taxonomy): Bacteria > Pseudomonadota > Gammaproteobacteria > Pseudomonadales > Pseudomonadaceae > Aquipseudomonas. Next base: position 199,564 of record NZ_UTKY01000016.1, read on the forward strand.
CCGTCCATCGACCGGATTTCCAGCCTGGTACTGCGCACCGACCAGCCGCTGGATATCGACCGCCTCAGCGAGTTCATGAACGAACTCCTGGAAGACCATGGCAAGCAACTGCTGCGCTACAAAGGCGTACTGAACATTGCCGGCGAAGACCGGCGCATGGTGTTTCAGGGCGTGCTGAAGCTCTACGGCTTCGACTGGGATACCGAGTGGGCCGAGGGCGAGGCGCGGGAGAGTGTGATCGTATTTATTGCTGATGAGTTGCCGGAGGACAAGATTCGCGAAGGCTTCCAGCGCGTCTATCAACCCTGACTTGAAATGCCATCCAATGTGGGAGGGGGCTTGCCCCCGATAGCGGCATGTCAGTGACAGATAAGTGCCTGACATACTGCTATCGGGGGCAAGCCCCCTCCCACATTTTTGAATGCATTGCAGGTTGAGAAAGCAGTGTTTTCAGGCATAAAAAAGCCCGGTTCTAGAGCCGGGCTTTTCATTCAAGCAATTGCAATCAAGCGCCGTACACCGGCAGCTTCTTGCAGATGGCCTTGACCTTCTCACGGACCGCGTCGATCACGGCTTCGTTGTTCAGGTCTGCCAGGATGTCGCAGATCCAGCCAGCCAGTTCCTTGCACTCTGCTTCTTTGAAACCACGAGTGGTCACAGCCGGGGTGCCGAAGCGCAGGCCTGAGGTGACGAACGGCGAACGTGGGTCGTTCGGCACGGAGTTTTTGTTCACGGTGATGAAAGCTTTGCCCAGGGCAGCGTCAGCATCTTTACCGGAAATGTCCTGCTTGATCAGCGACAGCAGGAACAGGTGGTTTTCAGTCCCGCCGGACACCACGTCAAAGCCGCGTTCGATGAACACGCTGGCCATGGTCTGGGCGTTCTTGACCACTTGTTGCTGGTAGGTCTTGAACTCAGGCTGCAAAGCTTCCTTGAAGCAGATCGCTTTGGCGGCGATCACGTGCTCCAGTGGGCCGCCTTGGGCGCCCGGGAATACGGCGGAGTTCAGCTTTTTCTCGATCTCGGCATTGGCGCGCGCCAGGATCAAGCCGCCACGTGGACCACGCAGGGTCTTGTGGGTGGTGGTGGTCACGACGTCAGCGAACGGCACTGGGTTCGGGTAGACGCCAGCGGCGACCAGACCGGCTACGTGAGCCATGTCGACGAACAGGTAGGCGCCGACTTTATCAGCGATAGCGCGGAAGCGTGGGAAGTCCAGGATCTGCGAGTAGGCAGAGAAACCGGCCACGATCATTTTTGGCTTGTGTTCAACCGCCAGGCGCTCGACTTCGTCGTAGTCGATCAGGCCGTTGGCATCGATGCCGTATTGAACGGCGTTGTACAACTTGCCCGAGGACGAAACGCTGGCGCCGTGGGTCAGGTGACCGCCGTGGGCCAGGCTCATGCCCAGGATGGTGTCGCCGCCTTGCAGCAGGGCCAGGTACACGGCGCTGTTGGCTTGGGAGCCGGCGTGCGGCTGGACGTTGGCGTAATCGGCGCCGAACAGTTCTTTGGCACGGTCGATGGCCAGTTGCTCAACCACGTCGACGTACTCGCAACCGCCATAGTAGCGCTTGCCTGGGTAGCCTTCGGCGTACTTGTTGGTCAGAACCGAGCCTTGAGCCTCCATGACCGCAGGGCTGGTGTAGTTTTCCGAAGCGATCAGCTCAATGTGCTCTTCCTGGCGCACGGCTTCTTGCTCCATGGCGGCAAAGAGATCGGCGTCGTACTTGGCAATAGTCAAATCACGGCTGAACATGGCGGTCCTCAAGGATCGGGGGCAGAAAAGGAGGGCATTCTAACCCAATGGGTTTTAGATGGCATATGAAAGGACATCATGTCGCGGACAAGTGGGATTCACTTGGAGACAAGCGGTGCCAGTGCAGGCCTCATCGGGAGCAAGCCCCCTCCCACATTTGAAATGCATTCCAAGGTGGGAGGGGGCTTGCCCCCGATGAGGCCAGTGGCCTCACCTCAAAATCTCAATCGAACATGAACAGCGCATCATTGCTGAACTGCGCCTCAAATTGATTCGCCGGCATCGGCCGCCCGAACAGGTAACCCTGTACTTCGTCGCAACCGTGTTCACGCAGGAAATCCAGCTGCTCATGGGTCTCCACACCCTCGGCGATTACCGCCAGGTTCAGGCTGTGGGCCATGGCAATAATGGCGCGGGCGATCTGCGCATCCTGCTCGCCGGACGGCAAGCCATCGACGAAGGTGCGGTCGATCTTCAGCACGTCGATGGGGAACTGCTTGAGGTAGTTGAGCGACGAGTAACCCGTGCCGAAGTCGTCGACCGCAATGCTCAGGCCCAGGTTTTTCAGGCTGTCGAGGATGTGCAGGGCTTCGTTGACTTCGCGCATCAGGATACTTTCAGTCAGCTCCAGCTCCAGGCACGCCGGCGGCAGGCCGGTGTCCTTGAGGATGGTGGCGATGCGTGTACCCAGTTGGCCATCGGAGAACTGCCGCGCCGAGATGTTCACCGAGACCTTCGGTACGCGTACTTTGTTTTGGTGCCAGGTCTTGAGCTGGCGGCACGCCTCGCGAATCACCCAGTCGCCCACATCCACCACCAGGCCTAGCTCTTCCAGCACCGGAATGAAGTCCCCCGGCGGCACCAGGCCACGTCGCGGGTGACGCCAGCGCAGCAGGGCTTCGGCCCCGGTCAGGCGTTTGCCGTCGCCGCTGAATTGCGGCTGGTAATAAAGCACGAATTCGTCTTGGTCCAGGGCATGGCGCAGGTCGCTTTCGAGCTCCAGGCGCTCCAGGGCGCTGGCGTTCATGTCCGCCTGGTAGAACTGGAAGTTGTTCTTGCCACGTTCCTTGGCGTGATACATCGCCGTGTCGGCGTTTTTCATCAGCTGGCTCAGCTCGTTGCCGTCCTGCGGGCTCAGGGCGATGCCGATACTGGCGGTCACAAAAAACTCGCGGCCTTCCAGCACAAACGGCTTCACCAGGCTGGCGAGAATCTGCTCGGCCACATGAATCGCCCGGTTCAGCGCCATTTCGCGGCTGACCCGGGGTTGCAGCAGCAGGGTGAACTCGTCACCGCCCATGCGTGCCACGGTGTCATCTTCGGCAACGCAGCCGAGCAGGCGCGTGGCCATTTCCTTGAGCATGCGGTCGCCGGCGGCGTGGCCGAGGGAGTCGTTGATCGGCTTGAAACGGTCGAGGTCAAGGAACATCAACACCACCCACGACTTCTGCCGTTCCGCCGATTGCAGCGCAGTGTGCAGGCGGTCCTGGAACAGCGTGCGGTTGGGCAGGTGGGTGAGGGCGTCGTAGTAGGCCAGGCGGTGGATGCGCTGTTCGCTGGCCTTGCGCTCGCTGATATCGCTGAAGAAACACACGTAGCTGGCCAGGTCGCCTTCATCGTCGAACACGGCGGTAATGCCGACCCACGCCGGGTAGTGTTCGCCATTGCGGCGCTTGAGCCACACTTCGCCTTCCCAGGTGCTGTGCTGGTGTAGCTGCTTGAGCACGTAGCGCAGGTGGGCTTCCTGTTGCTCGTCGACGGTGAGCATGTTCGGTAACTGATCGAGCACGTCGGCCACTTCATAGCCGCTGACTCGGCTGAACGCCTCGTTGGCCTGCACGATATAGCCCGCCGGGTCGGTGATCAGGATCGCCGAGGTGGAGTGCTCAAATACCGTGGCCGCCATGCGCAGGTCTTTCTCGGCGCGGCGTTGCTGGCTGATATCGCGGCCGACCCCGAGGATGCCCTCGAAGGCGCCGTGTTCGTCCCACACCAGCACCAGGCGTAACTCGATCGGCACCTTGCGGCCGTCGGCGCGCAGGCAATCGAACAGGTACAACTGGGTCTGCGCTTCATCACGCAGCTTGTTCAAGGCCTCGGCGTCGCCCAATGCGCGGCTGACGTGCTCCACCAGGCTGTAGATACCGCTCAGTTGCTGCGGGTTGGCGATGATTGACTGCCAGCCGTTCTTGAATACCCAGTCCACGTCATAACCCAATACGGCATTCACCGATGGGCTGATGTAGTTGAGGGCCAACTGGCTGTCGGTGGAGCAGATGACATCGCTGATGCTCTCGGCCAGCATCCGGTAGCGCTGCTCGCTGTCGCGCAAGGATTCGCTGGCTTCGATCTGGTCGGTGATGTCCTTGGCCACGCCGATGATACGGGTGACCTGCGCCGACTTGTCCCGGGCCAGGGCTTGTTCGCGGATTTCAAAACGCCGCCACTGGTTATTGCGGTGACGGAAGCGCAGTTGGCATTGCAACTGGGTCCCGTAGCCCGCTTGACGCTGCTGTAGGCGCAAGTCGTGGTAATACTCGGCGTCTTCAGGGTGCAGCAGAATTTCCCAGAAGTACTCGCCCATTTGCTGCAGTTCGGCTTTGTTATAGCCGAGGGTGTGGCCTAAATGGTGGTTGCTGAAAATCATGCGCTGGCTGATCACGTCCTGCACATACAGGTGGTCGGGCACAGTGCGCACCACGTCCGACCAGAAGCTCTCACGCTCCACCAGCGACAGCTCGATCAGCTTGCGGCTGGTGATGTCGCTGATGCTGAGGATCACGGCCTTGAAGTCATCCCGCTGCTCGGGCAGGCGCATCACCAGCCACAGGTATTGATCGTTGCCGGCCACGTCCTTGAGCTGGATTTCCAGTTCAAGCTGACTCTGTTGGGTGAGGACGGCTTCGAGTATCTGGTAGCCAATAGACGTGGGGTTGCGCGGGCAATCATCGATCAGCCGTTCCCACGCTTCTTCGCACGAACCCACGTTCAGCAGGCGTACCGCCACCTGGTTGACCTCGGTGATGCGCAGTTCCTTGAGCAATTGCTGGCGGGCGAGGAGGTTGTCTTCCAGCCAGGCGTGCAGTTGCGTGCGGGTCTGGAAGTGGGCCTTGGCGAAGAACGCGCTGAGGCTCGACAGGTCCAGAACGCAGAGCGCCACGCCGGTGCCTTCGAAAATATCCTGGTAACGCCGCCGGCCCTCATGCACCTGGCGCTGGCGACGGCGCATGTTAAGCAGCACGATCACCGGGATCAGCGAAAACGCCAGGCCCAGCAGACATTTGCCAATGAACGCCGGCAGCAGTTGCTCCAGCACGGCGGTGCGGTCAAACAGCCCGCGCAATTGCCAGTCGCTTTTGCTCAGAGGGGTGACCAGTACGCTTTTATTCAGCTCATCTGGTGTGAGCGCACTGGCCCACTGGGCCGGCATGCCGCTGTCACGGCTGATAACGCGGTGGTTGAGGCGGTTCTCGATGGCCCACATCGGGCGCTGGCCCTGGCCGTCCTGGCGGGTGAGGTTGACCAGGTAGTTGGGGGCCAGGCGCAGCACCCAATACACTTTCGAGCCACCGCTGGGCTGGTGCAGCAATAGATAGATGAGGGTGCCGTCGCTGTTGTTGCTCAGGTAATAGGACTGGGAGTGGCTGCGTTGTACCAACTCTTCGAGCCAGGCGCCGTCCTGGCTGTCGGCGGCGCTGTCGCTGATCATTGCCCCGCTGGGGGCGAGCAGGGCAATGCTGCGCAGTTCCGGCAGGGAACGCTGCAAGGTGTGCATCAGGGCTTGTTGCTGCTCGCTGTCGCGCGGCGGTTCGACGATTGGCAGCAGGTTCAGGGCGATTTTTGCGCTGAGGGCCATGTTCAGGCTGATCTGTTCAGCCAGGTCGGCGCTGTAGTCGATGGTGTATTGCTGCTGGTCTTTCTGGTTTTGTTGCAGCTGGTCGAGCAGTTGCCAGAACAATAAGGCGAGCAACATGAGGACGAGCGTCGCCAATGCGCCTTTAAGGGTGCCGTGCAGGGGCGCTCCCGGCGCTAGATGAGCGGCGCGCAAGGGAGTTGGCGGCGTGACTTTGGACAAGCTGTGATCCTGCGGTTTGGCTGGACTGGCGCGCGACGTGCACTATAAGCCGGGCGCCCGGAGGGCGGCTAGCATGCCTTGAGTTGTGGCAAAGTGCCAGCCCCGCCTGGCTGGACTGACCAAGCGCATTCAGGTAGCTTTGCCGGTTACGCGGGGGCGTTCCAGCCCCAGATAATCAGGTTTCTTCCGCTCGCTGGCATTGATGATAGTCAAAGGCCCGCGCGGCGCATGGCCTGACACGGGCTTCGCCCGCTTAATTCATCCGTCACTGACGCTAGGTTTACCATGGCTCAATACGTCTTCACCATGCATCGGCTGGGAAAAGTTGTTCCACCGAAGCGGGAAATCCTGAAAAACATTTCGCTGTCCTTCTTCCCTGGCGCCAAGATCGGCGTGCTCGGCCTCAACGGTTCGGGTAAGTCCACGCTGCTTAAAATCATGGCCGGCGTCGACACCGAGTTCGAAGGCGAAGCCCGCCCGATGCCCGAGCTGAACATCGGCTACCTGCCACAAGAGCCGATCCTGGACCCGACCAAGACCGTGCGTGAAGTGGTCGAAGAAGCCGTTGCCGTGATCAAGAACGCCCAGGCCCGCCTGGACGAGGTCTACGCGGCTTACGCCGAAGAAGACGCGGATTTCGATAAGCTGGCCGCCGAACAGGCCAAGCTTGAAGCCATCCTGCAGGCCGGCGACGGTCACAACCTGGAGCGTCAGCTGGAAGTCGCCGCCGACGCCCTGCGCCTGCCAGCGTGGGACGCCAAGGTTGAATTCCTGTCCGGTGGTGAAAAGCGCCGTGTGGCCCTGTGCCGTCTGCTGCTGTCGGCCCCTGACATGCTGCTGCTCGACGAACCAACCAACCACTTGGACGCCGATTCCGTCGCCTGGCTGGAGCATTTCCTGCACGATTTCCCGGGCACCGTGGTAGCGATCACGCACGACCGGTACTTCCTGGACAACGTTGCCGGCTGGATCCTCGAGCTCGACCGTGGCGCCGGTATCCCTTACGAGGGCAACTACTCCGGTTGGCTGGAAGCCAAGTCCGACCGTCTGGCCGCCGAATCCAAGCAGCAATCGGCCCACGAAAAAGCCATGAAGGAAGAGCTGGAGTGGGTGCGCAAAGGCGCCAAGGCCCGCCAGTCCAAATCCAAGGCTCGTCTGCAACGCTTCGAAGAAATGCAATCGCAGGAATTCCAGAAGCGTTCGGAAACCAACGAGATCTACATCCCGGCCGGCCCACGCCTGGGTGACAAGGTCATCGAGTTCAAGAATGTTTCCAAAGGCTATGGCGACCGCGTGTTGATCGACAACCTGTCGTTCTCCATGCCAAAAGGCGCGATCGTCGGCGTTATCGGTGGTAACGGTGCGGGTAAATCCACCCTGTTCCGTATGCTGATGGGCAAGGAAACCCCGGACTCGGGCACCATTGAAGTCGGCGAAACCGTGCAACTTGCCTGTGTGGACCAGAGCCGCGAAGACCTCGACGGCAGCAAGACCGTGTTCCAGCAGATTTCCGACGGCTCCGACCAGATCCGTATCGGCAACTATGAAATCCCGTCGCGCACCTACGTGGGCCGTTTCAACTTCAAGGGTGGCGACCAGCAGAAGTTCGTCAAGGACCTGTCCGGTGGTGAGCGTGGTCGCTTGCACCTGGCGTTGACCTTGAAAGAAGGCGGCAACGTCTTGCTGCTCGACGAACCGTCCAACGACCTTGACGTTGAAACCCTGCGTTCCCTGGAAGAAGCCCTGCTGGACTTCCCGGGCGCCGCCATTGTGATCTCTCACGATCGGTGGTTCCTTGACCGCGTCGCGACTCACATCCTGGCGTACGAAGACGACTCCCAAGCGGTGTTCTTCGAAGGCAACTACACCGAGTACGAGGCGGATCGTAAAAAGCGCCTGGGCGAGGCCGCTGCCCAGCCACACCGCGTGCGTCACAAAAAACTGGCCTGATTCGGGCAGGTTTGAAAAAAAGCGGAGCCCTCGGGCTCCGTTTTTTTTTGCCTTTAAATGTGGGAGGGGGCTTGCCCCCGATAGCGATTTCTCTGCTGGTGCATTACCTGGCTTTGAAATCCCCTTTTAAGTGCATAAAACCCTGTAAAACTGGATACAGTTATATCCAATGCACCATTTAAATTCACAAAAGCGACATTTCGCCCTGTCGCAGTGCGAAACGAATTGATAAAGTCCGGCTCAATCTCCGTTAAAAACTAAAAATCTGCCGAGACTTTTCATGATCGAATCCGTCGAATCCTTCCTCGCCCGCCTCAAGAAACGCGACCCTGACCAGCCTGAATTCCACCAAGCCGTGGAAGAAGTCCTACGCAGTCTGTGGCCGTTTCTTGAAGCCAACCCTCACTACCTGACCTCGGGCATCCTGGAGCGCATCTGCGAGCCGGAACGCGCGATTACCTTCCGGGTTTCGTGGGTGGATGATCACGGCAAGGTCCAGGTCAATCGCGGTTTCCGTATCCAGATGAACAGCGCCATCGGCCCGTACAAAGGCGGTTTGCGCTTCCACCCGTCGGTGAACCTGGGCGTGCTCAAGTTTCTCGCCTTTGAGCAGACCTTCAAGAACTCCCTGACCTCGTTGCCCATGGGCGGCGGCAAGGGCGGCTCGGACTTCGACCCCAAGGGCAAGAGCGATGCCGAAGTCATGCGCTTCTGCCAGTCCTTTATGAGTGAGCTGTATCGCCATATCGGCGCAGACGTGGACGTACCGGCCGGTGATATCGGCGTGGGCGCCCGTGAAATCGGCTTTATGTTTGGGCAGTACAAGCGCCTGAGCAACCAGTTCACCTCCGTGCTGACCGGAAAGGGCATGACCTACGGCGGCAGCCTGATTCGCCCGGAAGCCACCGGTTTCGGCTGCGTGTACTTCGCCGAGGAAATGCTCAAGCGCAACGGGCAGCGCGTTGAAGGCAAGCGCGTGGCGCTGTCCGGTTCGGGCAACGTGGCGCAGTACGCGGCGCGCAAGGTCATGGACCTGGGCGGCAAAGTGATCTCGCTGTCCGACTCCGAAGGCACCTTGTACGCCGAAAGCGGCTTGACCGAGGAACAGTGGTCGGCTCTGCTGGAGCTGAAAAACGTACAGCGCGGGCGCATCAGCGAACTGGCCGAGCGTTTCGGCCTGGAATTTCGCAAGGGTAAAGCTCCATGGGAGTTGGCCTGCGACATCGCGCTGCCCTGCGCGACCCAGAACGAACTCGACGGCGACGCCGCCCGCACCTTGCTGCGCAACGGCTGCATCTGCGTGGCCGAAGGCGCCAACATGCCGACCACGTTGGAGGCTGTGGATATTTTTATCGACGCGGGCATTCTGTTCGCGCCGGGCAAGGCCTCCAACGCCGGCGGCGTCGCCGTGAGTGGCCTAGAAATGTCGCAGAACGCCATGCGCCTGTTGTGGACCGCCGGTGAAGTGGACAGCAAGCTGCACGCCATCATGCAGTCGATCCACCATGCGTGCGTGCACTACGGTGAAGAAAACGGCCGGATCAACTACGTCAAAGGCGCGAACATTGCGGGCTTCGTGAAAGTGGCCGACGCAATGCTGGCCCAAGGCATCGTTTAAGCCTCAGGTTCGATGCGCAGCACTTCGATCAACTGATCGCCGACGGGGCGCTTCCACAGCACTTCGTCACCCACCTGGGCGCCCAGCAATGCGCGCCCCAACGGCGAACCCCAGTTGATCAAGCCTGCATTGGCATCGGCCTGGTCCTCGCCCACCAACTGGATGCGCTGCTGCTCATCCTGCTCGTTGGCGAAGGTGACCCAACTGCCGATCTGCACCTTGTCGGTGGACGTGGCCGGTGCCACCACCTGAGCGCTTTGCACCCGCTGGTTGAAGTAGCGTAAATCCCTTTCGAGATCCGCCTGGCGCTGCTTGTCGTCCTTGACAGAGGCCATGCTGTATTCGTGCTGCAGCTGCGCCACCTTGGCCTGCAACTGCGCCAAACCTTGCGCGGTTAAGCGATTGGGTTGATCGCTGACCTGACGCTCCACCGGCTGATCAGCCTGGGCGGCAGCGTTGTCCTCATTTACAAAAGCTCGGCTCATGACATTCTCCCTCAATGGAGTTTGGGCCATGTTCACCGCGCTTTAGTTTCGATGGATGTCTGAAAGCGACCTATTGCGAGCGATAGGCTCGCGCGGCGTCCCGATCTTTCTCCTGCTGCCAGGCGCGTTCGCGGTCGTCCCAGTGGTTGTCTTTGTAGTCGCGCAGCTCTTCGTTTTCGCGCATGGCCTTGCACTGGCGAAAGCCGTCTTCCCAGCCTTCGGCGTATTGCCTGTCTTTCAGATAACGCGGCACATTCTTGCGAAACTCGCCGGTGATCACCCCCGCCGCCTGACGACCGCTGCTGCAGCCATCATCAAAGCCATCGGCAAACGCAGGGGGGTAGCCCTTGGCCAATAAATCCTGATGAGTGGATTGGCAACCCGCCAGCCACACGGCCGCATACAGCATTAGCGCATACCGCCACATGGCGTACTCCCTGGCCGTTTCACGGCTGATGGGGAGAAGTCTAGTTAGCGGATTGTTGGAGCGGTGTGAAAGGGAGGTGAGAAAGGTGTTGGGCGTTACTTCGACAGCGCAGCATGCTCAGCCAATTCCTGCTGAATAAAGGCCGAAATCATTGCGCGATACACCTGCTCGGTGACATCCGGATTTGCACCGACTGACTCGGACAGGTCCCGAACTTTGGCAATCACCTGTTCAACCCGCTGGGGCGCTTTGACGCTGTCGGTGTCTTTTTTGAAGCGGGCGGCCTGGGATACAAATTGGCCGCGCTCGGCCAGCAGGGTGACGATTTGTTGGTCGAGGCGGTCGATGTTGCTGCGGACTTGCTCGAGGGTGGTGCAGGTAACGGCCATGTTGATGGAGCTCCTTGGGATGAAACTGAATAAATGCGGACTAAATGTGGGAGGGGGCTTGCTCCCGATAGCGGTGTGTCAGCCCAGTATCCAGTGACTGACACACCGCCATCGGGAGCAAGCCCCCTCCCACATTTGGACCTGTGTCAGGCGTCAGCTAGTAGTGATACCACTTCACTTCAAGCATCACTTCATTCACCGGTGTCGACAGGTGGCTGTATTCGCGCTGTGCGCTCAAGCGCAAGCCCAGGTTGCGGGACAGCTCCCACTGTTGGTTCAGGCTGATACTGCGCCGTACTTCACCATTTGTGAAGAAATCCCCTTTGGCCTCCAGGCTCAGGTTGCCCAGTGGGTTTCTCCACAGTACGCCAGTGTTGAAGCCCGCAGCGGGTGAAATGGCTTCACTGAAGTCGTTGTTGTGTTCCACGCGCACGGTGCCCAGGGCGAAGCCGAGCATGTCATTGCGCAGTTGCCAGGTGCCGCCGGCGCCGCCGTTGACGTGGGCGACGAGGGTCTCGTCGTCGTGTTTGCCGGGCACGCGTTCCAGGCCGCCGGTAACTTGCCATGACCAAGGCTGCAGCAGGGCGTTGCGCGGGGTCAGGGAGCGGATGGTGGCCAGGTCCAGTTGTTGCAGTTGCCAGTGGTTGCCTTCGTACTGGCGCAGTTTCATCTGCAGGATTTCGATCTGTGCACCCAGGGGGAAGCCTTCGGCATTGTCATTGAGGTCGTGGTAAGCCATGCGCAGGCCGTATTCGCCGTAGGCCTTGTCGCCTCGGGTGCCGATGCCGGCTTGCCAGGTGCGCGACTCGTGACCGTTCTCTGGCAGGCCGGGCGGCTCGATCTTCAAGTCGGGTGCCGGGTTCTGGTTGATGGCGCGCAGCAGTTCGAAGCTGCGTTGGGCGCGTGCGGTGTCGCGCTCCAGGCCATTGGCGCGGTAGCGGCCCAGGCGGTAGGCGGCGTCGATGATCAGGGCCTGACGCTCACGAGGCAGGGCCTTGAACGCGGGTTCCTGCAATTGCTTCTGGTCATCGCTGACCTTGAGTACCCACTGTTGTTCGTCACTGTCGAGCGGCTTGGCACGCTCCAGCAATTCGCGCTCGCGGGAAGGGCGGTAGTCGATCTTTTCCACCAGTCCTGCTTCCTTGACGGCCTTGACCGTGTCGGTAGGGATGGCGGTCAGCGGGAATTGTTCGGTCAGGCGCAGGCCGGGGCGGGCGACCTGCAGCAGCTCCAGCAGGCGATAGGAGCAGTTTTCGTCGAAGAAGAAGTAGTCGAACTGGATCTGCTTGAGTTCCCACACGTGCTCGACCATGCGCTCGGTCTCGACCTGGGTGAGGTTGAGGCGGTATTCCCACAGGTCGCGGTTCTCGAGGCTACGGTATTCGGAAAGTTTCTCCTGGTACGGCACCAGGGCGAACAGGCCGGGATAACCGCCCATCAGGCCTTTCCAGGCATACAGGATGCTGTTATCGGAGCCTTCGATATAGGCGCCGAAGTTGATCGCATAGCTGAGCAGCGCCGTGTTGTTGCTCTGCACGTCGGCCTGGTCGATGCGCAACAGAGTGTGGCCGAACATCGACGACGGGCTGTTGAGGTAGGCGGCCGGGAAGATCATCACCGCGCTGTGGGGGGCGACGTCCTTGAACCATTGCTTGAATTCTGCGCAGTCCACGGCGGGCAGGTCAGCGAGGTGCAACTGATCCTTGAGCCAGCGGGTACGGGCGGGGTAAACGCATTGGGCGTGTTTTTCACCGAGGCTCGCCGGAGCATAGAGCGCTTCCACGGTGGCCTTGAGTTCGGCGTCTGGGTGGTGGGCACCGTCGGCAGCAAGGAAGAATTTCTTTTCGCTGACATAACTGCGCCAGCCACTGATCTTGCCGGCTTCGTAATGACCCAGGGAAAGCCAGAACGGGTCGTTGGCCAATTGCTGCAAACGTTGATCATCAATATGCGGTGCCGCGTACAGCGGGGCGCAGGCGAAGAGTGCCATCCAGGCAAAGCGTTTGAGCATAGGGGCAACTTAAGTCGGAAAAAGTGAGACCCAAAGGGGAGGCGGGCCCAAAAATAAAACCCGCGCCTGGGGAGGCGCGGGTCGGTCGAGCTTAAGCCTGGGTAGCGTATTTCGCCAGGCGGGAATCGCTTTTCAGTACTGCAATGGTGTTGTTGTGCACGTCGTCAGCGGTGACGTCAGCCTTGCTGAAGATTTGCTGGAAGTGTTCGTGGGTCACGGCCGCGAAGTGCTCGCGGTCTTCTGGAGCCACGCCCAGTACCACGGCGTAGGTGGTCAGCGCTTCGCCGTTACCCTTGGCCATGTCTTCGGACAGCTCGTTCATCATGCCATTCATGGCAATCCAGGACTTGCCGCCATAGGAGAGCGCGCTGTTGGTGCTGCAACCGTTGGTGCCCGAGGTCATGCCGAACGTGGCGTTACCCGAAGTGCCGTTGGTGGTGGACGCCAGGAAGTGAGCCGGAGTGCCGCGCTGGCCTTCGAACAACATGTTGCCCCAACCGCAGTTCGGGCCACCTGGTGCTTCTGCCATTGCATTGAGGGAGACGACGGTGAAAAGAGTACCGAGAAGGATCCGTTTCATAGCTTTGTTCTCTTTGTGTGCAAACCAATGGACAAGGGTTCAGGCGCGTCGCAGCGCCCTGAGGGATCGGTTATTAGTCCAACCCGCGCAGTTTGGAGTTTAGGCACGTTCCAAGGGTTCCGTGTGTTTTTATAAAACAATCAGAGTTGTCGCGATTTTTTTGTAGGACGTATGCCCGGTCTACGCTTTCCCAAAAGCGCGCCTTGCCAGAGCGCGTGACCGAGAGCCAGAATGCCGTCATCTGCCCCGCCTGATGTAAGGAAGCCCGATGCCTGATCCTGTTGCTGCCAGCTTGCGTCTAGCGCCCGAAGCGCTGACTCGTCCTTTTTCCGCTGAACAGTTCAGCTTCTCGACCACCAATGATTTGGAGCCCTTTCGCGGTGTGCTTGGCCAGGAACGTGCGGTTGAAGCCTTGCAGTTCGGTGTGGCGATGCCACGCCCCGGTTACAACGTGTTTGTGATGGGCGAGCCCGGTACCGGTCGCTTTTCGTTCGTCAAACGCTACCTGAAAGCCGAAGGCAAACGCCTGCAGACCCCGGCGGACTGGGTCTACGTGAATAATTTCGATGAGCCTCGCGAGCCGCGCGCACTGGAGTTGCCAGCCGGCGGCGCAGCAGCGTTCATCAGCGACATCAACGGTTTGATCGACAACCTGGTGGCGACCTTCCCGGCCGTTTTCGAACACCCGACCTACCAACAGCGCAAAAGCGCCATCGACCGCGCCTTCAACCAGCGCTACGACAAGGCCCTGGACGTGATCGAGCGCCTGGCCCTGGAAAAGGACGTGGCGCTGTACCGCGACAGCACCAACATCGCCTTCACCCCAATGCTCGACGGCAAGGCGTTGGACGAAGCTGAATTTTCGCAACTACCGGAAGCCGATCGCGAGCGCTTCCACACGGATATTTCCGAGCTGGAAGAACGCCTCAACGAAGAGTTGGCCAGCCTGCCGCAGTGGAAGCGCGAGTCCAACAACCAACTGCGCCAGTTCAACGAAGAAACCATTACCCTGGCGCTACAGCCTTTGCTCGCCCCGTTGTCAGAAAAATACGCCGAGAACGCTGCCGTGTGCGGTTACCTGCAAGCCATGCAGGTGTACCTGCTCAAGACCGTGGTCGAGCAATTGGTGGATGACGCCAAGACCGACGCCCAGGCCCGCAAGCTGCTCGAAGAGCAATATTGCCCAAGCCTGGTAGTGGGCCACCCGGTCAACGGCGGCGCCCCGGTGGTTTTCGAACCGCACCCGACCTACGACAACCTGTTTGGCCGTATCGAATACAGCACCGACCAAGGCGCGCTGTACACCACCTATCGCCAATTGCGTGCGGGTGCTCTGCACCGCGCCAACGGTGGTTTCCTGATCCTTGAAGCCGAGAAGATGCTCAGCGAACCGTTTGTATGGGACGCCCTCAAGCGCTCCCTGCAATCGCGCAAGCTTAAGATGGAATCGCCCCTGGGCGAGCTGGGCCGCCTGGCCACTGTGACCCTCAACCCGCAGATGATCCCGTTGCAGGTCAAGGTGATCATTATCGGTTCGCGTCAGCTGTACTACGCGTTGCAGGACGCCGATCCGGACTTCCAGGAGATGTTCCGCGTACTGGTGGACTTCGACGAAGATATCCCGATGGTCGACGAAAGCCTGGAGCAGTTCGCCCAGTTGCTCAAAACCCGCACCTCGGAAGAAGGCATGGCGCCGCTGACCTCGGACGCGGTGGCGCGCTTGGCGACTTACAGCGCACGCCTGGCGGAGCATCAGGGCCGTTTGTCGGCGCGTATCGGGGATTTGTTCCAACTGGTCAGCGAGGCGGATTTCATTCGTCACCTGGCAGGCGATGAAATGACCGATGCCGGCCATATCGAACGGGCGCTCAAGGCCAAGGCCACGCGTACCGGGCGGGTGTCGGCGCGGATTCTCGATGACATGCTCGCTGGCGTGATCCTCATCGACACCGCCGGTGCCGCCGTGGGCAAGTGCAATGGGCTGACGGTGCTGGAAGTCGGGGACTCGGCCTTCGGTGTGCCGGCGCGTATTTCTGCCACGGTGTACCCGGGCGGCAGCGGTATCGTCGACATCGAGCGTGAGGTCAACCTCGGCCAGCCGATCCACTCCAAGGGCGTGATGATTCTTACCGGTTACCTGGGCAGCCGTTATGCCCAGGAATTCCCGCTGGCGATCTCGGCGAGTATCGCGTTGGAACAATCCTACGGTTATGTGGACGGTGACAGTGCCTCCCTCGGCGAGGCGTGCACTTTGATTTCGGCTCTGTCAAAAACGCCGCTCAAGCAGTGCTTTGCCATCACCGGTTCGATCAACCAGTTTGGTGAAGTGCAGGCGGTGGGCGGGGTTAACGAGAAGATCGAAGGCTTCTTCCGTCTTTGCGAAGCTCGCGGCTTGACCGGTGAGCAAGGGGCGATCATTCCCCAGGCCAACGTCGCCACGCTGATGCTGGATGAGAAGGTGCTGCAGGCCGTGCGTGCCGGGCAGTTCCATATCTATGCGGTGCGCCAGGCGGATGAGGCGTTGAGCCTGCTGGTGGGCGAGCCCGCTGGTGAGCCGGATGCTGAAGGGCAATTCCCCGAAGGCTCGGTGAATGCGCGGGTAGTGGAGCGTCTGCGGGTAATTGCGGAGATGATCAGCGAAGAAGATTTGAAGGAGGCGGAGAAAGAGCTGGCGCAGCAGGCGCTGGCTGAGGCCAAGCCGACCTGATTTTCGTCTCGACGCGGTCAGTGTGGGAGGGGGCTTGCCCCCGATGAGGGAGTGTCAGTTGAACCTTTATGGGCTGATACGCCACCATCGGGGGCAAGCCCCTCCCACATTGGACCAGGATCAACCGAGCAATGGCATTCGCCACAAAATTGACTTTGATTCGAGACTCCAGCGCCCGTTGGTCCCTACAACCTTGGTTTGTTGTGGTTTTCTTCTATTCTCAGCTCAAGGGATCTCTACAGGAGTCGCAGGATAGAGACAGCCTCGCCAAGCGTTGAGGTTGAACACCGATCTACCGAGGGTCGCCGCCATGCCGCGCAACCTTTGCCTTACCCGCCAGTGCCTGGGCCTGGTCACCCGTATCGAATGCTCCATTCGCCCTCTAGCGGGGGATAACGGCATGTGGACGCTGTTATTTGCCGCCGGCATGACCGGCGAGCAGCCTTCCACCATCAAGTCACAAGGCCCGTTCGCCGGGCCGTTCGTGGCAGAAACCATTCTGGAATCTATCGTCGACAGCCTGACGCTGCACGGCTATGAGAAAGCGGGCGACCCGCAGATCTGGTGCCTGCACATGCAGGCCCATCTGCGACAGCTTAATGGTGGGCGCTCACAGGCTCTCAGTGACACCCATCACTGACGGCTATTGAGCCTGGGGTTTGTCCAGCTTGACCTCGAAACCGTATTGCACGGTGCTCAGGTCGGTGCGCTGGTAGCTTTCCAGCGACGTCGGCTGGCCGTAGAAATAATGCACATCAAACGTCGCCGTGCCGTACTCCTCAGCGCGGTGACTTACGCCGAGAATTTCCTTGAGGTAATTGCCGCTGGCGTCCTTGGCGTAGAAGCGCCAGCTGTCGGACGGGAATTGCTTCTGGTCGACGACCAGCGCGTTGTCCTTGAGTGTCAGCCCCTCGGGCAACTTGGCGACATCCACTGTGGCTTTCTCGATATTGGCGAGAAACAGTGGAATTGAGCCGACCACGTAGCCCGGGTTTTCCGGGAACAGGTTGAGGTCGTAGGTGAGGGTGCCCCGGCTCGGGTTCAATTCAAAGGCTTCGGTTGGCAGCTCGATGGGCTCGCCACGTTCACCCTTATCGTCGGCAGTGAAAAAGGTCACCGGTGATTCGCTGCTATTGCGCTCGGCACCCACCAGGTCGTCGTTGAAGGTGAAAGGGTGGTCGAACACGATATGCGCAGCGCTGGCGTCTTCGGTGGACTGGCTGATAGTGACGCTGTTTTTCAGCTGATCTTCGGTCATCGACGCGTCTTTGAGCCAACTGGCGGCGCCGTCGTCATACACCGTGACAGGCATCGGTAAGGGCTGCACGGTGTGTTGCAGGCTATTTTTGTCGAAACGCATCACCGGCAGGTCGAGGTCTTTGCGGGTGAGGGTGGCCGTGGAGAAATCCAGCACGTTGACCTGCAGGTTGTCGATCAGGCCATTGAAATACACCTTGGCGTAATGGCTGCTCTGTTTGTGTTCGAAGGCTTTTTGCTCGTCGGTGAGCTGTTTTTCGAACGCGTCAGACCAAGCCTTCTGCTTTTGCATCTCTGCCAGTTGTTGCTCGTAGAACGCCACCTGGGCGGCACTTTCGTTGATCGAGCCTGAGCGGGTGAGGAATTGCCCGGTGCTGTCGCGCGCCTGTACCAACATTGGGTTGGGGGACTCATCGCCCACTTCCGGGGCCAGCGGTGCGCTGTTGGTCAGCTCGATTTCGGCGTAGTTCTTTTCAAGCAACAGCAGCTTGAGGGTGACGGTGCCGTCGGTGCGCGTGTGGCCAACGTCCTTTTTCGATAAATCGAAGGTCAGCACCTTGCCCGGCGCGACCACCTCGATCGCGCCTTTGAGGCTGACGGGTTGCGGCTGGCTTTTATTCTCGGTCTCAATACCTTCGATAAACGGGTAGGTCACCGTCAGGTCGTCTGGGTTGGTGAGGTTGGAGCTGCTTGGGCTCAACTGGATGCCGGGGTCAGTTTCTGACCACTCCGGCTGAAAGGGGATGACCTTGTTGTTGCTCAAAGTCACCGATTGCCATTCCAAACCATGGGGGAAGGGGAATTGCTCAAGGCTGTTGAAGCTGAACGGAAAGACTGGCTGCAAGTCCGTCAGGTAATCGGAGTGCGAGGCCTTGTGCAGCACGAACAGGCCATTGATGTAGGTGTCCACCAGCGCCTTGGGCGTAGGGTAGTGCTTGAGCAGGGCCAGGGTGTCTTCGCCGTACTCGGCCTCGATTGGTTTGGTCGCGAGCTTGGCCTGCGCCCGTTCCAGTAACAACAGCGAGCCGCCGAGGTCGGCGATGGCGTCGCGCAACTTGGGGTCTTGGATGGCGTCCAGCGACTGCTCGAACTTGGCGGTTTTCTCTTCGAGGCTGGCTTGTTTTTTCTCATCACTGGGGGAGCAGCCACTGGCAATCAACAACGCTGCGAACAGGCCAATGCTGGCCAAAGGGGATCGCACATCCATCATCTGAGTTTTCCTGTTCGACGTCATTGAGCCGATTTGATGGGCTCGACACTATCAGAAAAATTCTCTTACAGATGCCGCCCAGGTCAGTTTTCTCGTGGTTACAGGTGACTTGTAGCGGCTGGTATACTCGCCGCCATTTCTAGCCAAGCTGTGTGAGATCCCATGGAACGCTTTATCGAAAATACTATGTACGCTTCACGCTGGCTGTTGGCGCCGATCTACCTCGGGTTGTCCCTGGGGTTGCTGATCCTGGCGCTGAAATTCTTCCAGGAAATCATCCACGTCATTCCTAACATCTTCACCATGCTGGAAGCAGAAGTGATCCTGCTGCTGCTGTCGCTGATCGACATGGCACTGGTGGGCGGTTTGCTGGTGATGGTGATGATTTCGGGCTACGAGAACTTCGTCTCGCAGCTGGATATCGATGAAAACAAAGAAAAGCTCAACTGGCTGGGCACCATGGACTCTTCGTCCCTGAAGATGAAAGTGGCGGCCTCCATCGTGGCGATTTCTTCGATCCACTTGCTGCGCATCTTCATGGATGCCAAGAACGTCGATCCGGATCACCTGATGTGGTACGTGATCATCCACATGACCTTCGTGGTGTCGGCGTTTGCCATGGGTTACCTGGACAAGCTCACCAAGCATTGATGCACCGCGCCGGCCTTATTGCTCGATGAAGTAGTAGGGCTGGCGGTTGATCGACATTGCCTTGATGACCGTCACCGGTGCGCTCAAGCCGTTGGTATGGTCCAGCAACGCAATGTTGCCGGGCTTGGCGGCAAGATAGCTGTGTAACTCAGCCTCGGTCTTAAGGATCGGCAGATATGCCCGCAGGTAAAACACGCTGGCTCCTGCGATGCGCTCATTGGGCTGAAACAGCGCCACGTCCTTGCCTTCGTCTTTCAACGCCTGCACTTGGCTGATCACCGGTACAAATGACTGACGCATGTCGGCTTTCGGGGCGAACCAGAAAGCGGCTATCAGGTAGCATCCGACCGCGAAGGTTAAAACCCCGCCTACCATGGCTCTGTGATGTTTGTGCAGCCCGGGTTGGTATGCCTTCAACCCGCCCAGCAGCACCCGCGCATACTCCGCGGCCAGCACGGCGGCGGCGGGTGTGAGTGCCATCAAGTAAACCGTGCGTTTGCTCGACGCCAACGTCAGCAAGGTGAACTGCGCCACCAGCCAGACACTGAAGAACAAGTGGTAGCGATTGCGCACCAGGCTTTTGCGAAAGTGCCACAGGCCCAAATACACCAAAATATTCCACGGCAGAAACGCCTCGGGCAGCTTTGCGATGTAGTAATAAAACGGCTCGTAATGCCCCGGCTCGACAAACGAACCACTGAACCGCCCGACGCTGTTGGTCAACACCACTTCAGCCACTGCCTGCATGCCACCGCGTTGGAACAGAATGCCCAACCAGATAACCAAAGGTACCAACGCCAGCAGGGTAAACAGTCCAGGTTTCAGCCAGTCGCCAAGGTTAATGCGCCTGTCCATCAGGCTGGTGCTGGCCAGATACACAAAAATCACCACGCCCGGCATTGCCAGCCCCAGCACCCCTTTGCTGAGGGTG
Source organism: Pseudomonas viridiflava (assembly GCF_900583165.1). Classification (GTDB taxonomy): domain Bacteria; phylum Pseudomonadota; class Gammaproteobacteria; order Pseudomonadales; family Pseudomonadaceae; genus Aquipseudomonas. The sequence goes on from NZ_UTKY01000016.1 coordinate 219,614, forward strand.
GCTATCACCATTCCTGCGGTAAACAGCGCCCATGCACTAACAGTTGAGCCTTGGCGATCGGGCCTGACGGCCTGGTAGAACGCGAGCAGTGCAGCGGTGACGCCGAGGGTGAGCAATGAATCCTCACCCACACCGCGCACATTGCTCCAATAACTGGCCATGGTTGCCAGCATCAAGGCCGCGCTGAATGCCAGTGTTTGCGGCCGCCCGAACCGACGCAGCATTGCATACAGCAACATCACGCTGAACAGCCCCGCGAACGCTGAGGCCAGGCGCACCGCCCAGGTGGTGCCTCCAAACAAGCGAATCGCCCCGGCGTCGAGCCACAGACTCAGGGGCGGTTTTTCCAGGAAGGGTTCACGGAACAACTGGGGCACCACCCAGTTATTGTCCAGGTGCATGGCCATGGCGATGCCAGCAACGCGGGCTTCGGTGGAGCCTTGGAGCTCGTGGTTGCCGAGGGCGAAGAAGAACAGCAGGCCGGAAAGCAGGAGCAGCAGGGGAGCGGGACGCGTCATGAAGGCTGACCGGGGCAGGGGACCGGTCGGGTGAGCGGTCATTGCAGATGGCTAGTATCCATTGGCGTTTCTGAACATTTCGTGAACGAAGGTGGAGTTATCCCCAAGACCGCGTCGGTCGTTACGGCACCTTAAGGCTCGCCAGCGCGGCTCTGCCCTCTGCGGTCAGTACGGGCTCCAATTGCTCCCAGGTAAAGCTCAACTCGTTATCGCAACCATCCCCCTGAGCGGGCGTCGATAGCTGCATGCCCTGGGTGTTGAAGCTCAGGTCAAACGAGGAGTAACTGGTGACGGCCGGGCAGCCTTCATCGACGCTGGTCTGCTTGGCCAGCCATGCGCTGAAGGTGGCGGGCAACTTGATCTGGCCGGCGTAGGGGCTGTCCCATTCCTGATGGCCGCCGAGCCAGGTCCAGGGGTCGACGCTTTCGCCGGTCTGCAGGTTCCACGTGTGCAAGCCCCAACTGATACCGCCCCGACCGTAACCCGCCGTCCATTGATAGAAACGCACGGTGACCCAGTGCGATGACCAATAAAACGGCTCCACCGAGATTTCACTGGTGGTGGTGCCGCCGCTTTGGTCCAGGGCATTGCGGCGCTCCCGGTAAAAGTCGGCCTGGCCTTGTGCGGCGACGGCCATGCGCGCGAGGTCAGCGTTGATCATATCGATGCCAGGGTTGGCGCCCTCGAGTTTCAGCGTAACTTGCCCACCTTGGGTTTTCACCTGATAGGCGTGTTTGTTGAAGGTTCTCTTTTCCACGGTAGCTGGTGGCGCAGAAGCCTCCAGGGGTTTGTTATACGCATCGCTGGCGCAACTGTCCGTGTCAACCCGTTTCAGACTCAGCACCAAGCTTTTGCCGCCCATGGTTTTGCTCCAGGCGCCTGTCAGTGAGTCGCCTTGGGGGTCGTCCAGTTGCCAGAAACCGGTTTGCCCTTCCTCCGCCCAGGGCTTGCTGGTGTTGGCCTGGGTCAATTGAATGGGCGTCAGAATGCGCTGATAGTAATAGCTGCCATTGGCACCGTGTGCCCCGTTGAAGCAGACCGTGATAGCGGACTTGCCCAGGGTGCCCGTCCACACGCCAGCCAGATCGGAAGCAGTTGCAAGCAGGGGGAGGCAGGCGAGGGTGAGGGCAGCTAAGGGCTTAAGCACGGGTATCGGACTTCCGGTTGTCTGACATAGGGGGCCCCGCGCAATGTGATGTGTCCACGCGCTGGAATTTCTAAGTCGCAGGGTAGTAAAAGGCCAAGCCGCTGGAAAGCGTCTCGGCCTTTTTTGTTAGCGGGTGGTTTGGGTGAGCGTCAGCACCCGTTCGACCAGCAGTTCAGCGAGCACGAGCAACTGCTGGCTGGCCAGAAGCTTGTAACGGTTGGCACCTTCGAGTTCGAAAGCCAGGTCGGTGGTTAGGGCGTTGAGTGAAGAGAGGGTTTCGCTGGCTTGGATGAGCAGGGTTTCGGGGGAGATGTCAGGGGCGATGGTGAAGAGGGTGGTTGAGGGCGGATTGGGGGTGATTTTTTTCATGATGAAGCTCCCACACTGTTTAAGGAGCTACCGCCCCCTGCTGTCAAACAGGAATGGGTGGCAGCTGTACGCGGGTTGACAGACCGGAAGTGTAGGAACCCGGCGCACCCGAAGATGCCCCACGCACAGCCGCCATGAACGAGACAGGATGCGTGAAGCATGCCGTTAAATCATGGGGTGTCAAAGGTTACACTTTTCGGCCTGTCAAAGCCGGTCGCTGATGAGCAGCGACTGAGGGAAGTTAGCGATGCGGGGCGAGTTGCACCAGTTCATCAATGGCGCGACATATTGAAGGAAAATTCCGAAGCTCCTTGGGCGGCGTTTTTTCAAACGCTAGAAACAACAAAACCCGTACAAGGCGGGTTTTGTTGATGCTTCGAATTGGTGGGCCGGGGTAATTTGAATTTGCTTTTTAACCTTTTGATTAATAACGCTAATTTCTATTTTTTGTTTTGATAGGAATACCAACTGGAATACCCCCAGAGATTGCAATCCACCAATGACAGCTTTTTTCGTTCTGACAATTGTGCAAATTCCGGGTGAGTTGTGTGCATTGGGGGGCGCCTCCCTCAAATTTGCCAAGCAAAGGAGGTTACAAAATCGCGGGCTGGAGGGTTCGGAGAAGCTTGAGGATTGGAAACGGAAAGCCAAGCGTCTGACGCCCCCGAAAGCCGATGTGGGGGAGTCACCGATAAGGTCAGAGTAATGGCCGAGCCGTTTCAAGAAAAACGATTTTAGGCGCGATATTTTTACACCACAGCTTATCCGGCTCTCTAAGCGTTTTGCAGACACCTTTGCATTCCAAAGCTGCACTTTTGCCCACGTTAGCTTGAGCGACGTAGGGAATTTGCAGAAAGGAAAATCGCCTACCCGTTGCATGCGTTTCCTAGGGAGTTTCCGAGCTCTATTTACTAGGCGCATCTGGTCGAGTCAGCTGTTGAACGGCATCCGTATGCTCCTGGAGCTCTGGCCAGCGGGAAGCAAGGAAACATTTATAGGAATGTGATGCAAAACGCAGTACATTTGCGCTACATAAACGCCGAGGCGCCGTCATGTCACGCCTGAAAGACGAAACACTTTCTATCCGTACCTCTGCCGAGATCAAGCAATTGCTGCGTACGGCTGCTGAGCACGAGCGTAGGTCGGTTGCATCCATGGTTGAAATTCTTGTTCTGGAGTACGCCCGGGTACATGGTCTCAAGCCAGACGGGAGCCAGGGGGATATCTCGCGAGGAGATGCCTGAAGTCACCCTATTCACGAGTAGATGGGGCCGCCCCCCGAAATAGCGGGATATTGCTGGCAGGAACTAATTTATGATGACTACAGAACACGATACCGAACAGGAGTTGATCACCAAGCTGGTGGACGAACTCAAATATACCTGGCGCCCTGATATTCGCGATCGAGTCATGCTAGAGGCAAATTTCCGTGAGAAATTCGAGGTTCTGAATCGCGTTACTCTTACCGATAGCGAATTTTCACGTTTGCTGGATAGTATCACCACCCCTGATGTCTTTGGTGCTGCACAGGCACTGCGAAGCATTAACTCCTTTACGCGCGACGATGGAACCCCGCTTAACTACACTTTGGTCAATATCCGCGATTGGTGTAAAAACCACTTCGAAGTTGTCAGTCAGCTACGTATTAACACCCATAATAGCCATCATCGCTATGACGTCATGCTGCTCATCAATGGCGTCCCAGTAGTTCAGATTGAGTTGAAGGCGCTTTCTGTCAGCCCGCGGCGTGCTATGCAGCAGATCGTGGAGTACAAAAATGATGTAGGTAACGGCTACGGCAATTCCCTGTTATGTTTTATTCAGCTTTTTATCGTAAGTAACCGAACTGATACTTGGTACTTCGCAAATAATAATGCGCGTCACTTCAGCTTTAACGCCGAGGAACGCTTCCTTCCGGTATACCAGTTTGCGAATGAAGCAAATAGAAAGGTTACGCAACTGGACGGCTTCGCTGAAAGATTTCTGGCTAAATGCACTCTGGGCCAGATGATTAGCCGCTACATGGTACTAGTGTCCAGTGAGCAAAAGTTGCTGATGATGCGGCCTTACCAGATTTACGCCGTCAAGGCCATCGTGGATTGTATTCATCAAAATTGTGGTAATGGCTATATCTGGCACACCACGGGCAGTGGCAAAACGCTCACTTCGTTCAAGGCGTCCACCTTGCTAAAGGACAATCCGGAAATCGACAAGTGCCTATTCGTAGTGGACCGCAAAGACCTAGATCGCCAGACACGTGAAGAATTCAACCGGTTTCAAGAAGGCTGTGTCGAAGAAAATACCAACACCGATACGCTCGTGCAACGCTTATTGTCCGACGACTACGCCGACAAGGTTATAGTTACCACGATTCAGAAGCTGGGCCTTGCTCTAGACGGAACTAATAAGCGTAACTACGCAGAGCGTCTGGAGCCGCTGCGCAACAAGCGTTTGGTGTTTATATTTGACGAATGCCATCGTTCGCAATTTGGTGAGAATCACAAAGCTATTAAGGAGTTTTTCCCTAAGGCGCAACTGTTTGGTTTCACCGGTACGCCGATCTTTAAACAGAACGCTAGCTTGGTACAAATCGAGGGCCAGCAGGCTAGCTACCGCACAACAGATGATTTGTTCGAACGCTGTCTCCATCAATACACCATCACACACGCTATCGAAGACCGTAACGTCTTGCGTTTTCATATAGATTATTTTAAGCCCGAGGGCAAAAACCCTCCCAAGTCTGGCGAAGGTTTAGCAAAAGAAAAGGTCATCGACACAATATTCGCTAAACATGATGCTGCAACTGCTGGGCGTAAGTTTAATGCAGTTTTAGCAACTGCCAGTATTAATGATGCCATCTCTTACTTCGAAAGCTTCATGGCAGTACAGATTAAAAAGAAGGCAGAAGACGAATTCTTCCAACCGTTGAACATAGCCTGCGTTTTCTCCCCTCCTTCGGAGGGTAACAAAGATGTGCAACAGATTCAGGAGGACTTGCCGCAGGAAAAGGAGGACAACCAACACGACGCAGAAGGTAAGAAGGCTGCTTTAAAAGCCATAATCGACGACTATAATGCGCGCTATTGCAGCAACTTTCGTATTGGGGAGTTTGATCTGTATTACCAAGATATACAGAAGCGCATTAAGGATCAGCAATATCCCAATGCCGACCTGCCGCACTCTCAGAAGATTGACATAGTCATCGTGGTCGACATGCTGCTCACCGGCTTTGATTCCAAGTATCTCAACACCTTGTACGTAGATAAGAAACTGAAGTACCACGGACTGATTCAGGCTTTTTCGCGCACCAATCGGGTGCTCAACGACAGTAAGCCTTATGGCAACATACTTGACTTCCGCCAGCAACAGACGTTGGTGGAAGAGGCCATCGCTCACTTCTCAGGAGAGAAGATAGATAACCCGCGCGAAATTTGGCTTGTGGACCCAGCACCTACTGTCATCACCCACTTACAATCTGCTACGGAAAAACTTGCTGCCTTTATGCAGTCCCAGGGGCTGAGCAACATCCCAGAAGAAGTAGCAAACCTCAAGGGCGACGCCGCTCGCGGCCAGTTTGTCAACCTCTTCAAGGAAATGCAGCGCCTCAAGACACAGCTAGACCAATACACCGATTTGAGCGAAAACCAGAAAACGCAGATCAGCAAAATCGTCCCCTCGGACCAATTGCAGGGATTTCGCGGCATGTATTTGGAAACTGCAAAGCGGCTCAAGGAACGTCAGGACAAGCAGCGTGGAGCCGTTAGCCCTGAGATCGACAATCTCGACTTTGAGTTTGTGCTTTTTGCTTCAGCCGTCATTGACTACGACTACATCATGGGGCTTATCGCTCGCATGACACAGCAAAAGCCTGGCAAGGTCACGCTCACCCGCGAACAGCTCATTGGCTTGATTCAGGCTGACGCCAAGTTTATTGATGAGCGGGAGGATATTGCCGACTACATCCGCAGCCTGTCCATAGGGGAGGCGCTGGAGGAAAATGCTATCCGCAGCGGTTATCAAAAGTTCAAAGAAGAAAAGAAAAACCGAGAACTGAACGAGATCGCCTTTAAGCACGCTCTGGAAGCCGCCGCACTGCAAACCTTTGTCGATGAGGTGCTGCGCCGACGCGTCTTTGACGGTGAGCGCCTGAGCGAGCTAATGGCGCCGTTGGGGCTCGGTTGGAAGGCGCGCACACAAAAAGAATTGGCTCTGGTGGAAGACCTCACGCCGTTGCTGCAGAAGCTCGCCTTAGGGCGCGAGATTTCGGGGCTGAGTGCATATGAGAATTAAGGAAATAGCAGCGATGAGCAACGTGAAGTATGAAAAAAATTCTCTAGTGCCGCGGCTGCGCTTTCCCGAATTTCGGGATAAAGGGGAGTGGGAAAACGAGAGTTTAAATAAACTTCTCGTCGAGACAAAAAAAAGAAATAGACAGCTCTCCTACAGCCCAAAAGACGTACTTTCCGTATCTGGGAAGTATGGGTGCGTAAATCAGATAAAGCTTTTGGGCCGATCGTATGCTGGTGCGAGCGTTAAGGATTATCATGTTGTTGAAACTGGCGATATAGTTTATACGAAGAGTCCGCTGAAAAAAAATCCTTTTGGGATTATTAAAGAAAATAAAGGGGAGTCCGGAATTGTTTCGACCCTCTATGCTGTTTATCGTGTTACGGATAAGGGGTATCCAGCTTACCTGGATCATTACTTCTCAAGGGATTATCATCTGAATAGTTATTTGCAGCCTATTGTCAGAAAAGGAGCGAAAAATGACATGAAGGTGAATAATTTGGATGTCTTGAGTGGAAAGATAAATACTCCTGGATTAGAGGAGCAAAAAAGAATTGCTGATTGTCTATCATCTCTTAATGAATTGATATTAGTAGAAGGCCAAAAGCTGGATACTCTCAAAAGTTATGAAAGTGCCTTGATGCGACAGCTTTTCCCCCGAGACGACGAAACCGTACCCCAGGTACGCTTCCCCGAGTTCTTGGATGCAAATGAGTGGGAGCCAACAACAGTGGGCCAGCTTGTAAATTTCAAGTCGGGTGGCACGCCCTCTAAAGGAAATCCGGCATTTTGGAATGGCTCGATTCCTTGGGCTTCTGCGAAGGATATGAAGAAATTATTTTTGGATGATACGGAAGACCACATCACGACTGCAGCCGCAGATGAAGGTGCGAGGCAGGTACCAGCTGGTACTGTCTTAATACTGACTCGTGGGATGACGTTGCTTAAGGACGTACCTGTTTGCATTTTAAATCGTCAGATGAGCTTTAACCAAGATGTAAAGGCGCTTGAGCCAAAGGGAGATATTGACGGCCGTTTTCTAGCTTACCTATTGCGTAGTTGCAAGCAACGACTGCTACGCTTGGTTGACATTGCCGGTCACGGAACAGGGCGACTTGATACGGATAAGTTGAAGTTTTTTGACGTAATGCTCGCGCCGCCAGCTGAGCAGCAGCGTATCGCTGATTGTCTTACTTCACTTAATAGTCTGATCACCGCACAGATCCAAAAGATCGAGGATCTGGCGGTCCATAAAAAGGGCCTGATGCAGCAGATTTTCCCTGCCTTCGATGAGGCACAAGTATGAAGCCAGGCCAGCATTTCGCCGACCTGCACGCTGTGTCTACCCATATGCGGCGGGAGTTGGAAAACAAGAAGGCCATCCTTCTCTATGCCTACAACGGCACGGGCAAGACTCGCCTGTCCATGGCGTTCAAAGACATTGGTAAAAACGACGACGCGCCCGACACCCTCTATTTCAACGCTTTCACTGAAGACCTCTTCCAATGGCATAACGATCTGGATGGCGATAGCGAGCGCAAGCTTACCCTCAATGCGGATTCTCGCTTCTTTGCCGGGTTAATCGATCTGGAAATGGACAACCGTATTCGTCCACTACTGCAGCGCTATGCTGATTTCGATTTTCGCATAGACACTGAGGAGTGGGCCGTTCGATTCTCGAGGACATTTACGGTCAAGGCTGAGGTTGGAGATGAAGACATTACCGAGACGATTGATAACATCAAGGTGTCTCGGGGCGAAGAGAATATCTTTGTCTGGAGCTTCTTCCTAGCCGTTGTGGAGCTGGCGATGGACCCCGAGATCGAGGCCTATCGATGGGTGAAGTACCTCTATATCGACGATCCGATTTCATCGCTGGATGAGCACAATGCCATTGCCGTAGCTAATCACCTAGCTCAATTACTAAAGCGTCCGGAGAGCTCGCTCAGGACCGTGATTTCGACGCACCACACACTATTCTTCAATGTGTTGTGTAATGAGATGGGCAAAGCCCGCAAGTACTTTGTTAGTAAAAACTCAACAGGTAGTGACTACGTCTTGCGTGAGGAGACTGGCGATACGCCTTTCTTCCACCATGTGAGTGCATTGTGCGAGCTGCATATAGCTGCGCAGGAAGACCGGCTGTTCACCCACCATTTTAATATGCTTCGCACAATACTTGAGAAGACAGCAAGCTTTCACGGACACAAAAATTTTTCTGTTTGTATCAAGCAGGAAGATGACGATCCGGAGGGGATCCTGCACACCCGACTTATCAATATTTTGAGTCACGGCAATTATTCTCTTTACGAGCCCCAGCAGATGCTTGGCGAGAATAAGGCATACTTCCGAAAGATCCTGCGGGACTTTCTGCATCGCTATCCATTCAATCCCGATTTATTCCCTCAGCCCGCTGAGGCGGCAGGCAATCCATGACTGATTTTGAAAAACAGAAATTAGGCAAAACCCTCTGGGCTATTGCCGATCAATTACGTGGCGCGATGAACGCGGACGATTTCCGCGACTATATGTTGGCGTTCTTGTTCCTACGGTATCTGTCCGATAACTATGAAGCTGCAGCACGAAAGGAGTTAGGAGCGGACTATCCCAAGCTTTTGGGGGAGGATAGGCGTACACCGTTGGCAATCTGGTATGACGATAATTTGGAGGATGTGCCAGATTTCGAGAAGCAGATGCGTCGTAAGGTGCATTATGTGATTGAACCTCGTTACCTATGGGGGCGCATCACAGAATTGGCGCGTCAGCATGACAAGCAACTACTGGATACGCTACAAAAAGGCTTCGCCTACATCGAAAATGAATCATTCGCTAGCGCTTTTCGCGGCCTGTTCTCAGAGATCAGTCTGGCTTCGGAAAAGCTTGGGAAAAACTACGACGAGCGTAACGCGCGTTTGTGCAAGATCATTAGCGAAATCGCCAAGGGGTTGACACAGTTCAGCACGGACAGCGACACGCTTGGCGATGCCTACGAATACCTAATCGGCCAATTTGCTGCAGGCTCAGGCAAGAAAGCTGGTGAGTTCTACACACCGCAGCCCATCTCTAGCATTCTCTCTGCCATCATCACGTTGGATAGTCAGGAGCCGGCCACTGGCAGGCGCCATCACCTGGATAGCGTATTGGACTTCGCCTGTGGCTCTGGGTCCCTGCTCCTCAATGTACGTCACCGAATGGGGCCTCACGGCATCGGTAAAATACATGGGCAGGAGAAGAACATTACCACCTACAACTTAGCGCGCATGAATATGCTACTTCACGGAATGAAGGACACTGAGTTCGAGATATTCCATGGCGACACGCTTGAAAATGAATGGGATTTGCTGCGCGAGACCAACCCGTCGAAGATGCCTAAGTTCGACGCAGTCGTCGCTAACCCACCTTTCAGCTACCGCTGGGATTCAACTGAAGCGATGGGTGAGGATTTTCGCTTCAAGAATTACGGCGTAGCACCAAAGTCCGCAGCCGATTTTGCCTTCCTGTTGCACGGTTTTAATTTCCTGAAGGAGGATGGTGTGATGGCCATTATCCTGCCGCATGGAGTGCTATTCCGAGGAGGTGTCGAAGGTCGAATCCGCACTAAGCTGCTCAAGGACGGGCATATTGACACGGTAATCGGCCTGCCAGCAGGACTCTTCTTTTCCACTGGCATCCCTGTATGCATATTGGTGTTGAAGAAGTGCAAAAAAACGGACGATGTACTGTTTATTAACGCTGCCGAACAGTTCGATAAAGGCAAACAGAATCAGTTGCTGTCCGAGCACATTGATAAGATTATCGATACCTACAAGTTTCGCAAGGAAGAAATACGTTACTCCAGGTGTGTGCGCATGGATGAAATCGAAAAGCACGATTTCAATCTAAATATCTCACGCTATGTAAGTACTGCAGAAGCCGAGGAAAGCGTAGATCTCGAGGAGATCCATGAAGAGCTGCTATCTTTAGAGATAACCATTAAAGAGGCAACGAAAAAATATAACGAATTCCTTAGCGCTCTGGGTTTGCCCCTTTTGCCATGATTGGAACTAGCCAATCTAGTCAATTACACCGCGGTCTGATAGTCACCGGCCGCGAAAGGGAGGCGTTCGGCATTTAGTATGCTCTTTGTTTCTCTGCGTTCATTTAAAAAATAACGCAGAGAAGTAAGGGGTTTATGTATCAAGTTTTTTATCAGCGCTTGGTTTTTTTATTTAAAACCATTCGAGCCTAATTTGTGTATCCGATAAGCCCAGCATCCAATGGGGCCCATTATTGCAGCGTTATTTTTCCCTGCCAATGTTTACGCTGCAGCAATCGGGTAAACTGCGTAGCTAACTCGAACTGCTAGGGTCAGCGACAGCTCCGGAGGTACACCATGACAGATAGCCCCCTCGTTCTACGCAACGGTAACCAAGTCAGTCCAAAGGACGAAATCTACCCGCGCGATATTGCTGGCCAAATCGGTCCAAGGCTCGGAGTCGTCGGAGACCTTGTTCCTACGCTCAATTGCTATCAGATAATCGTGGTTGAGAAACTGAATGAAGAGCGGATCATCGAGGCGATTTGGGGAATGCTTGAAGGTAATCGCCTGCAGGAACTTAGGTTGAGTTATGAGGCGATCCTAGACACTTTTCAAACGTATGTTGACCACGGCGACCTAGAGACATTAGTCCGCACGCAATATCTGTGCACCGAAGAGGCACCCAAATTTGGAGGTGCATTTAAGAAGGCGCTAACAGAGTTCAATCCCTACTTGTGCAGGAATTTTCGGGAGGATGCATTGAAAAATGCCCTAGATCCTCTGATCACTGCAGCGGATGCTTATCTAGTCGTTTTATCAATTGCATTCCATTCCCAAACAAAACGCACACCGTCTACTGCGCTTAACGATAGAGTTGTACTTCCTAAAATCGAAGCAGCTTTAGAGCTTCTTGAAAAGCGTCTTGAAAACACTCTCCTGCCAGATGGAACGGTTAAAGGATCACCCATGGCGTCACTTCTACTCAGGGGCAAGGCGCATTGGTTTCTCGACTATTATCCGTACTGCAAGGAGTATGTTGGGGCGGCCGGGATTGTGCAGATGACGTCTGAAGCAAACGAGATGAAATCTGAAAAATACTGGGAGGGGTATATGGCATCCAGCCAGATCCCGTCCGACGTCTACTATGATTTCGCCGATACTCTTATAGAGCTTATCGTTCGTTTTAAAGCGCTGCGCACTATAAGGCTAAACTTTGATCCTGATACCAAGCCTTTGGCAGATCCCAGGGAAATCCTTCTCCAACCAAAGAGTGAAACGCCAGCGCTCATCGCGCAAGACCCTAGCAAATAGTAGCGGGCTCTTCCGTGAAATATTTTTGTGTAAAATATTCGCCTAATATTTTCAGAAAACTATGCTTATGGCTCTGTACGGAAATATATATTTTGGGCTCCGTATGATGTAAGTCTGCAAGGCTATAGTCGGTGGTTTTTCGCAATCTTATCGAAACTGTTCATGATTTATCAGCTCTCTTTAAGTTAACGTAAATATACGTTCTATGGTGTGGCGTTTTCGATACCTGAATCGATCAAAAAACCGCAGTTCAGATTAAGATTGAGGGTCATCGAGCTTAGTGGAATAGCAGTGTGTATTTCGATATCGATCGCAATGTCGATAACGCTTCAACGTGGTAGCCAATTTGGGCGAGTAACCACCAGTGGCGGCGTAGCTGCATTAACCGACTGCCAGAAAGAAAAAGCGTCCGGGAGGTTCAGAATACCTAAAAGCCTACGAGTGTTAGCGGGGGCTTCATTCGCTTGAGGGTCTTATTGCTACTGCGAGCTTGTGTTGTCACTGGTTCACATTTACGCTTTGCTCCGTCGCGGTCAATCCCGTGACCGGGTGTGACAACCCGAATTGTTCGAGGCGCATGGCGCCATAGCTAATAGCAAGTGCTAACACAGGCTTAGCTGCTGCTTTTCTATGGTGGATCGTGCGGGGCAGGCTCACGCCTGGCCGGTACCCTCGGACGCCGGTTTGTCACCCCCGTACGGTCTGCCACCCAATCGCGTGACAACGGTTGATGGCAGTTTTTACTTGTCCGAGGAGATAAGGAAAATGGCCTGTCCCCCTTTTAAGCTCGTGCCCCACCCTGACCGTTTGTTTCGTGCATCAAACCATCTCGGAGGATTCCGTGATGTTTGATCTCATGCTTCTAATTGGCCTTCCCAAACCCAGCACCATCGATACAGCATCGCTTACCCCTGAAGATGCCGCGATTAAGCTAAGGCAGGCTGCAACGCTTCGACTCAACGGCGCGCAGAGTATTCTGCTTCATTTCCCTAATGACGTTGAGCTGGCTGTAGAGCTGCTGGATGACGCGGCAGTGCTTTTCGACAGGGCCTTTCGATATTTGACTGGCATCCCAGCTCAGCGCGCTCATCCACAGATTGGTCAGTACGTCTCTGTTCCGTCTGCTGAAGGTTCTCCCGCGATCCAAACCCCCTGGGGTGATGAGTTCGCTCCGGCGATTAAGGATGGAGTTCGGTGTGCTGATTCCTGGCTTGAAGGCTCATCATTACCGTTATGGTGGGCACTGTCGCAGAACCGAAAACGTCATCGCCCAGGGGATTTTCAGGAAGCGTTTGAGGCCGGTTTTTTGCTGCGTTTGCAGCAGACGCTGCTCAACCTTCGTGAAGCTGCTGCATCTCGACCAACCGGTTTCGATGCTTGAGGCTCTAATTGACGTTTGAGACTTTGCCTTTCCCGCCAAACCCTCCGATCCAGCGATCTTTGATCGCGCCGATCGGAGGGTTCACTCGCTTTTTCTCGAAGCCATTTTATTCCACCGCCCCATTTCAAATTTGATTGGCGTCGCCTGCTTGTCCCCGTCAGTAACTGCCCACGATTGCTATTGAGCGCGACGTATTTTTAGCGTCAGAGCCAAGCTCGTCGTAGGGCTATGGCTTGAGAGGTGGCGACATCGGCGACACCGGCGACAACCCATACAGAATGGGGCCTGGAGCATGGCGACAAAGTGGCGACAGTCGCCACTTTTTGCACGCCTTGGTCGTGACGCTTGACCGTCTTTACGAGCGGGTATAAAAATTGGCGCACGGATCGCTGTCGTTGACAGCACCTGCCCAGGTAGCCAGAACCTTCAAGGCTACGCCACTTGGTGGTGGTTCTCCCGAAGTGCGATTAGCGTCCGGCGGCTCGCACGGTCACTCCCCAAGAGTGATGGATGCCTACTCGACTTATCTGTCCGCTGCGGCAGACGATGGACCCTCCTCGCTGCGCTGCAGCAACCTCACCTCTCGACGCACTTCGCTGCGCCAGACTGCGCCCGTCTCTTTCTTCTGGAAAGAGACGGGCGCTCGTACCACTGCTGCAAGCCATGTCGTACAGGGCCTTGCCGCAACTCTCTTCGTGACAATCGGCCTGACAAATCCGATTCGTTGCCATCCGCAATAACACAGGCACCGGTGCCGCAGCCTAAGGAACGGCTGCATCTGACTGACAGTCAGGCATGCCCCAGGTGTCGATGTTGTTGCCTTCTCCCGCTCAGGGTCTCCAGGTGCCGAACTCGTCAGTCGGCACAGCCTCCACCCGCCCGCATCTTCGGATGCGTCTAAGGAGGCCAGATTCATGGGGTCATGCCCTTGCTCCCGGTCGTAAGGAGCCGTTCGTTCCACGTCAGTGAACACCTCACAGGCCGCAGGGGCCTTGATCCCTGATAACACTCAACATCCGTGGCGGGACTACGTGAGGACAACCAGCAATGAACGAGGAGAGGGCCCATGCAGCAGTTAGATCCGAAGCTTGAACTACCGCGACCACCTCGACCGCTGATTGAGTCGAATCCCGTGGCCCAGCCTTATCCAGTGCAGGCACTGGGTGGGATTCTTGGGCCTGCCGTAGAGCGAATGGCCGAGGTCATCGGCGTGCCCCAGGCATTGGCCGCGCAATCAGTGTTGGCTGCCTCGGCGCTGGCCACTCAAGGTCATGCGGGCTTACAGCTCGACGGGAGAAATTATCCCCTGTCGCTGTACCTGATCACGGTGGCTGCGTCAGGTGATCGCAAGACCGCCGCAGACCGATGTGCATTGCTGCCGGCACGGCAATGGGAGCGTGAACAGTGGCAGCGCTACCGCGAACAACTCGCCCTGTACCGTGCCGCACAGCGGCAGGCGCCGCGTATCGAGCCTGCCGATCCCTCCCCCACAAACAGCGTACCGCTCGAGGCGGGGCCTTCGGCCCCTAGGCTGATCACTACGGACCCGACGATCGAGGCCCTGATCAAGGGGCTCTGTCATGACCTGCCCAGCATGGGGCTGTTCTGTGACGAAGGCGGACAGTTCCTCGGTAGCAGCACCATGAGTCGGGATAACCGTTTGAAAGCGGTCACGACCTTGTCGTCACTTTGGGATGGCAGTCCGATAGATCGCGCGCGCTCCATGGTTGGTGAAAGCCTACGCGCCTATGACCGACGCCTGAGCCTGCACCTGATGCTGCAACCGTATTTGGCCATGCAGTTACTCAGTGATCCGTTGCTGCAGGGGCAAGGCATTCTAGGGCGCTGCCTCATGACCTGGCCCACCAGCCTGGCCGGACAACGCAGTTACCAGGCTGTCGACTTGTCCAAAGACCCCGCCCTCAAGCGCTATCATCACCGCCTTTCGGCTCTGTTTTATCAGCCTTGGTCACTGTCTCCTGATGGTGCTTTACAGTTATCACCGCTAACCCTCAGTCCGTTAGCCCGCCGTCGCTGGATTGATTTGCATGATGCCATCGAAGCTCAGTTGGGTGAGTTTGGCGAACTGGCCAGCGTGCGACCTAGCGGATCGAAGGCCGCCGAGAATCTACTGCGTGTCGCCGGCATTCTGGCAGTTGTGGAGGAGAGCACCGTCGTGGAGGTCGACCATATCCAGCGGGCGTCGGCCTTGGTTGGCTACTACCTCACCGAGATCCAGCGCCTGACTGAGCAGGAGCCAGTGTGTCGAGTAAAAGAGGAGGCAGACCGACTGCTGCGATGGCTACAGGTCAAAGATTGGAAGCGTTTCAGTATTCGTGAATTGAATCGCAACGGTCCCCGCTTTGCCCGTAAAAGCAGTCGCCATGCCACCAAGCTGTTAGTCGAGTTGCTTGAGCATCAGTGGCTGATCACTGACGGCCACACCTTCGAGGTGCGCCATGTTTAATCTTGATGAAGCACTGCGCAACCACTTAGCTCAACGTCACAATGAGCCGAAAGTGCGGTTTGTCGCCGCTACTGTCGCCACTTTGTCGCCACGCCCAAAACCAAACAAGGCAAGGGTTGTCGCCGGTGTCGCCGATGTCGCCACCCTCCGTAAAACTATCACCTCGACGACGGCCATCCTTCAGTGGTTGAAAGAGGAGGGCGCGCATCTTTACGTCACCGACAACACGCTGTGTTTTCGCCCGACTGATTGGGCTCAGTTCGCTATCGTGAGTGTGCACTGGCGAGCCCTTTTGCATGATCTCGCGGCAGTCGATCAGGAGCAGGAAAATGGTTCGAGTCGGTAAGCGAGCGGGGCGTAATTTTGGCTTTGGTCGCCAGCTCAGCTATGCCGGCCCTCAAGCTCTGAAAGATCTATTTGGCGATGGCCATTTTGCTACCGTCAAAGCCCATAGTGATCGCTGGCAGGCTTTCGTGCGTTGGTGTCTATTCGAGGAAGGGCCGAGGCTCAATGATGCGCGACAGATCGACCGCGAAGTCCTAATGCGGTACGCCGTCCACGTGCGGGAGCAGGTTGATCAGGGCAACGTCGGCATCGCTACCGCGCAGAACCGACTGTCCAGCGTGAACCGAACGATGGCTGCGCTGCGCGGTGATCAATACGTCAAAATCCCGAGTCCAAGTAAGGCGCTTGGCTTGCAGCGCTCAAGCGTGCGTAGTGAGGCGCCACAAGGTCAAGACCGTGTGAAGGTCAGGCTGATTGCGCAAGCGCTGTCAGAGCGACAGCAACTGAGGGTGAGTGCCATTGTGTTCCTCGCTCGGGAGACCGGCATGCGCCTGCGTGAAGCGATCTTGGCGGACTTGCCCCGGCTGCAACTTGAGGCTCGGCAACTGAGCAAGATCAATATCCAGGACGGCACCAAAGGCGGTCGATCAGGCGCATCGGCACCGCGTTGGATTGCGGTCACGGATCAAGTTCGTGGCGCCCTCGACAGGGCCAGCGAGGCCTCACCCAAGGGCAGTCGGAATCTGCTAACACCTGATGAAAGCTACAAAGATTTCTTACAGACAATCGTACGACCGGCGCGGGACATCATGCATGAGCATGGATTGAAAGGCTTTCATGAACTGCGGGCGGCTTACGCCTGTGAGCGTTATGAACAACTGACCGGCTTCTCCGCGCCCATCAATGGCGGTCGTGGTCAACGAGAGGATCGAGCACTCGATCAGCGTGCACGTCAGCAGATCAGCCACGAGTTGGGGCATAACCGCATCGACGTGGTGAGTGCCTACATCGGAGGTCGTCGATGAAGTCCGAGTTCGATATGGCGTTGTTTCTGAGCCCCGTGCTCAAAGGTGCGCATGCCACGCGGCAGCGGCATATCAGGCAGGCAGAAAGGATGCACGAGGCGATTCGTGAACGTTGGAGTTGTGCGACCCCTTGGTCCTGGAAGGAAAAGCACACCAGATGGTTTTTAGAGCACTACCTGCGTAGCTCAGCACCAGCGACCATCTATTACTATCAGTTAACAGCAGGGCTGATCCGCCGCAGAAAGGCGCAACTCGTGGTTGTCTGATAGATCTTTAAGCGTGAGCCCCTAAGTATGGGAATGCGGAGCCTTCCCATACTTAGGGGCTTGGCCGAAGAAGCGCAGGCATGCAGCTGATTTAGCGACAGTCGCCCTGCTGCACGGCACGAATTGTCGCTTGCTCAGCGTATCGGCACGACGTTACGGTCCCTGTTTTGATTGACGGCGGATGCCGACAGGCTGCCGGTGGCTGCCTTCTGGATATGTTCACTCCACCAGGCCATCATCGGACGCCGGCGTTCGATGTAATCCGCCCGGTTGTAGGCGCTTCGAACTTCGTCTTTATCGACATGCGCCAGCGCGACTTCGATTAGCTCCGGATCCCATCCATGCTCATTCAGAATTGTGCTGGCCATGGAGCGCATGCCGTGGCTGACTAAGCGGTCCTGAAAGCCCATTCGTTTCAATGCCATGTTGGCTGTCTGGCTATTCGCGTGGGTGCGCGGATTTCTATCTGACGGGAACACATATTCCCTGTGGCCGCTATGGGGCTTAAGCGTCTCCAATAACGAGAGTGCATGTTCGGTCAGCGGGATTGTGTGCGGACGACGCTTTTTCATTCGCTCCGGAGGGATGGTCCAGATGCGTTTTTCGAAGTCGATGTCTGCCCATCGGGTAGTCGCCGCTTCGGCAGGGCGGGTCATAGTGTGTAGCTGCCATTCGATCAGGCAGCGGGTCGTCCGCTTAATGCTGGCGTTCGCGATTTCCATCATGAGCTCCGGAAGCTCATCTGGTGGTAGCGCTGCCATGTTCTCTTTCTTAGGTTTCTTGAACACCGCTCGAATGCCGCTGAGAGGGTTGGCAAAGATCATTCCGGAATTGACCCCGTAGGTCATGATCTCGTTAAGGCGCTGGCTCACTCGCTTAACTGTCTCGAGGCTGCCTTTGGCCTCAATCGGACGAAGGAGCTTGATGACCATTGGGGCGCTGACTTCGGAGATAGGCGTTGATTTCATGCTCGGAAAAACATGCAGTGTGAGGGAACGCCAAATGTCTTCGGCATACGCCGGCGTGACGGAATCCTTCTTCAGCTCGAACCAGGCGGTGGCCACGTTCTCGAAGGTGTGTTCCGTTTCCGCTCGTTTGGCTTCCTGTAGCTCATTACGCTGAGCTTTTGGATCGATGCCCTGTGCAAGCAGCTCTCTGGCCTCAACGGTTTTCTTCCTCGCTTGCGCGAGAGAAACCTCGGGATAAGAGCCGAGTGCCATGTTGATTCGATTTTTGGTGACTGGATGCCGGTAGTTAAAATTCCACTGCATCGAGCGATTGACCCTGACTCGCAGTTGGAGCCCGTCGCCATCCGTGAGGACGTAATCCTTGTCTTTCGGTTTGACCGCCTTGAGCTGGCGGTCGGAGAGGCGGGTGGTTTGAGCGCACATGAGAAGTACTCCATGACACCTTTTGGTATTCCCAAGATTAGCGCCGGGTAGCCGGGAATACCATTGGGAATACCAAACTGCCTGGAACTCACAAAGCCTGGAAAGCCTCCCGTGGCCCTGAAACCCCCGTATTTACTGGATTTCAGGCACAAAAAAAGACGTCCGTGGACGTCTTTAGATGATGAAGTGGTGGAGCCGGGGGGATTTGAACCCCCGTCCGCCAGTACTCCGCTGTCGGTACTACATGCGTAGCCGTTTCTATTAAGTTAACCCTCAGCGACCCGAAGGGCAGGGTGCTTTGGGCGAGTTGTGTAAGTTTTAGCCGCTTCGTCCACAACGTACTGCACGGCGATTCTGTTCTATATGACAATCACTTTGGGTTTACAGACATCCCCTGGTGATTGCTGGACCCGAAGGTACCAGAAGCTCAGGTCTAAGGCTGCTTACGCAGCGATAGAGAATTCCTGGCCGTAGTTTTCGTCATTGGCAACTATAAGAAGTTGCAACAGTGGATTTACGAGTTCTGTTACCAACTCGGCATGCACCTAAAGTTTCGCGACCGGCGTCGAATCCTAAACGGCCCCGTGCTTGTAACTCGTTGTTTCTTAGTGAGTGACAAGCCTGTGCAGTGTACGCCAAACCGTCACGGAAGGCCAACCCGAAGCTTGGCCCTCTGTGACTGGGGCGGTTATTGGCCGCCTTTTTCGCTGTTCTGCAGGTCTTGCAGGGCCTTGGAGGTGATCTCGATGCACTTCTTGTCATCACCTGCGGCCTGGGCCGCTTTGGCCGAGGACACCGCGGTGTCAACTTCGCCGCTTTTACCGCTGGTATCGGTGGCGAGCAGCGCTTTGCCGTTGTTGATTTTGTCCAGGTTGATCTGGCACAGGTCTTTGTCGCCCGCTGCAAAGGCAGGGGAAGCCAGCATCGCAGCGGTAATGAACAAGCCAGCAAGAGCGGAACGCTTCATAGGGTATCTCCTTGCAAAAAGGGCTCGACGCTGCTGGCGTTCAAGGGCTGCCAGCGACATCACTGATGGGCCTCGTTCGCCGAGGCCTATGCAGATGACTGCGCCAGCGCGCAGGGGTTCTGTTTTTTTGCAGGACTAATGCGCGCGCGCCTGGGTTACTCGGTCCACGAGATAGACCAGCCCGTGATAATCAATGCCCCCGTGCTGGCTCAGGCCGATCTCGCAGGTGCGGCTGGTGGAGATGCCTTCGCTGCAATATTGCACCGCGTCTTTCAGCGAGCGCAGGGCGTGGGCATTGAGTTCGGGGGTGGTGAAGCCTTTGTCTCCGGCAAAACCGCAGCAATGAATCCCTTCGGGGATGACCACGGTTTTCGAGCAGCGCCGGGCCAGGTCGATCAGGGCCTGGCTTTCGCCCAGGTGTTGGGTGCTGCAGGTGACGTGGATGGCGATGGGGGCCTCCTGCGGGGTGAAGTCGAGGCGGTCCATCAAGTGTGTGCGGATAAATCGTACGGGGTCGTAGAGATCCAGGCGCGTTTCGCCCAGGTCCTGGACCAGGCGCAGGGTACAGGGGCTGGTGTCGCAATAGATCGGGTCGAGCCCGCCACGACTGGCGTGGAGCAGGGCGCCGAGGAGTTCTTGGCGTTTGTGTTCGGCTTGTTCGGCATAGCCTTTGGAGGCGAAGGGTTGGCCGCAACACAGGCTGTCTTGATTATCGGGCGATACGACTTGGTAACCGGCTTTTTCCAGCAGGCCACGGGTTTTTTCGTACAGGGACATTTGCTCTTTATCACCGGCCGCCGGGCCCATGGCGCGTGACACGCAGGCCGATAGGTAGACCACTCGAGGGCGCTCATCGGTCACTGCCGGGCTGAAGCGGATGGCTTTTTCCGGCTGGGGCATCGCGTTGGTCCACTGCGGGATTTGTCCCTTGGACAGTCGGGTGACCGTTGCCGACAATTTTGCCAAGCGTGGCGCACCCAGCAGCATGCGCGCACCGTTGGCGACATGCAGGGTAAAGCGTGCGCCTTGCAGTGCGGTGGCGAAATGTGTGGCGAGCCATTCGGCGGTTTTCGTACGGTCGGCGTCGCGGCTGCGCAGTTTTTTTACTAGGTCGCCGGTATTGATTCCTACAGGGCAGCGTTGGGCACATAAGCCTGTGGCGGCGCATGTGTCGATGCCTTGGTACTGGTAGACCGCTTCCAGCTCGGTGGTGTCGATGCCCGCGCGCTTTTTTGCTTGGATGTCGCGCCAGATCACAATGCGTTGGCGCGGGCTCAACGTGAGGCCTTTGGATGGGCACACCGGTTCACAGAAGCCGCACTCAATGCACTTATCTACCAGTTCGTCGGCGGCGGGCAGGGGTTTGAGGTGCTTGAGGTGAATCTGCGGGTCTTCGCTGAGCACCACATCCGGGTTGAGAATGCCGTTGGGGTCTAGCAGGCGCTTGAGTTGCCACATGAGCTGATAGGCATCGCTGCCCCATTCCAGCTCAACGAAGGGCGCCATATTGCGGCCAGTGCCGTGTTCGGCTTTCAGTGAGCCGCCAAATTCCACAGCCACCAGTTGCGCCACGTCGTCCATGAACGCCTGGTAGCGTGTGACTTCTTGCGCGCTGTTGAAGCCTTGGGTGAACACGAAGTGCAGATTGCCTTCCAGGGCATGTCCAAAAAGGATGGCTTCGTCGTAGTGATGTTTGTCAAACAGTGCGATCAGGCGATTGACGCCAATGGCCAACTGTTCGACCGGAAAGGTGACGTCTTCGATGATCACCGTGGTGCCGGTTTTGCGCACGGCACCGACGGCGGGGAACGTGTCTTTGCGGATCGCCCAGAGGCGGGCGTTTTCCACAGGGTCTTCGGTGAAGTCGACCTGTTTCTCTACGGGGAAGCCGGCAAGCGACGCCATGATCAGCGCCAACTGTTCATGCAGCAACGATGGCGATGCGGCACGTGATTCGATCAGCAACGCGCAGGCATTTTCCGAGAGGTGCTGTACGAAAGCCGGCATGCCCGGTTTGTTTTGTACCGAGCGCATGCTGCGGCGGTCTAGCAATTCGACAGCGGAAACGGGTTGGGTCTTCAGCACGGTGACTGCGTTGCAACAGGTTTCTACGTCCGGGAATACGATCAGTGCCGACGCCTTGTTTGGGTGATCGATCACGGTGTCGTAAGTGACTGCGCTGATAAACCCCAGTGTGCCCTCGGAGCCCACCAGCAAATGGCTGAGAATATCCAGCGGCTCATCGAAGTCCACCAAGGCATTGAGTGACAGGCCGGTGGTATTTTTCAGACGGTATTTGTGGCGGATTTTTGCAGCCAATTCAGCATTGGCTCGCGTCTCACGGCCTAGTGTTGCCAGGCGCTCAAGCAGCGCGCTGTGCTGTTGTCGGAAGGCGGCGACGCTGGCCGCATCTTCTGTGTCCACGCAACTGCCGTCGGCCAGTACCAGGCGGATGCCCGCGAGGGTGTGATAGGTGTTTTGTGCCGTACCACAGCACATGCCGCTGGCATTGTTGGCGACGATGCCACCGATCTTGCAGGCGTTGATCGAGGCAGGATCAGGCCCGATCTTGCGCCCGAACGGCGCCAGCCAGGCGTTGGCCTGGGCGCCGATTACCCCGGGTTGCAGGCGAATCTGCGTGCCTTGCCCGCGAATGTCGCGGCCGTTCCAGTTGTCCCCCAGTACGATCAATACCGAATCGCTGATGGCTTGCCCTGAGAGGCTGGTGCCGGCTGCGCGGAAGGTTACCGGGACATGGTCGCGTTGAGCCAATTGCAGCAAGGCAACGACTTCGTCCTCGGACTCCACCCGGATCACCAGCTGTGGGATCAGTCGGTAAAAGCTGGCGTCGGTGCCGAAGGCTAGGGTGGAAAGGGCATCGTCAAAACGCCGATTTTTCGGGATCAGTTGTGCGACGTCGCTTAGAAAAGCAGCAGGCAGGCTCATCGGTCCTCCAGAAATAGCTGACGCCGGCATGGGTGTCCGGCGTCGATTCTTACCCTATGACTTAGGCGTTGGCCTTAGTGCACCAGCATACCGGTGAACCAGTAAGCCTGGGCCAATGTGATCAGCCCTACGATCGTGGCGAAGAACAGGCTGTGCTTGAGGGTGAAGCGGAACAGGTCGGACTCCTTGCCCACCAGGCCGGTGGCGGCGCAGGCCACGGCAATCGACTGCGGCGAGATCATCTTGCCGGTCACGCCGCCGCTGGTGTTTGCCGCTACCAACAGCGTGTCGTTGACGCCGATCTGATGGGCGGTGGTGGCTTGTAGCGAGCTGAACAGGGCATTGGAGGAGGTGTCGGAGCCCGTCAGGAAAACGCCCAGCCAACCGAGGAATGGCGAAAAGAACGGGAAGGCTGCACCCGTGCCGGCCAATACCAGCGCCATGGTCGAAGACATGCCGGAGTAGTTGGTGACAAAAGCAAAGGCCAGCACCATGCCGATGGACAGGATCGGCCAGCGCAGCTCATAAAAGGTCTCTCTCAAAGTGGTCAGACCAATTTTGATGTCGATCTTGAGCACCAGCATGGAGATCAGCGCCGAGAAGAAAATCGCGGTACCGGTCGCGGAAATTGGGTCCAGCTTAAACACCGCCGGGATCGCGGTAGGGTTGGTTACGATTGGCGCAACCTTGATTACCAACTGATCCAGATGCGGGATTGCAAAGTTGAATACCCAGCTGTACATCGAGCCGCCGGCGGCGAACATCGCCTTGAAGGGCTTGAGGGTCCAGATCGTGACCAGCACGGTGAGGATCAGGAACGGCGACCAGGCTTTGAAAATCTGCCCAAGGCTGTAGGGCGACGCGACGGTGCTGCGAGGCAGGCCGAAGCCGCCTGCGCTGGCGGTGATCGCTGCACTGGACGTGGCGCCGGCAATTTGTGCGTCGGCGGTGCGCTTGGGTTGCCAGATTTTCAGGAAGAGGGTCAGGGCGATCAGGCTGGCCAGGGCCGAGGTGATGTCCGGCAGTTCCGGGCCGATGAAGTTGGAGGTGAAGTATTGGGTGATGGCAAAGCTCAGGCCCGCGACCAGTGCGGCCGGCCAGGTTTCGCGCACGCCACGCAGGCCGTCCATCATAAATACCAGCCAGAACGGGACGAACAGCGATAGCAGGGGCAGCTGGCGGCCGGTCATGGCGCCGATCTTGAACGCGTCGATGCCGGTCACTTGGCCCGCCACGATGATCGGGATGCCCAAGGCGCCGAAGGCAACGGGGGCGGTGTTGGCGATCAGGCACAGGCCGGCGGCATAGAGCGGGTTGAAGCCCAGGCCTACCAGCAGTGCGGCGGTAATCGCTACCGGAGCGCCGAAGCCGGCTGCACCTTCGAGGAACGCGCCGAAACAGAATCCGATCAGCAGCACCTGCAAACGTTGGTCGTCAGTGATCGACAGGACGGAGCTGCGAATGATCTCGAATTGACCGCTCTTGACGGTCAGTTTGTAGAGAAACACCGCCGCGACGATGATCCACGCGATAGGCCACAGGCCATAGGCAAAGCCGTAACCGGCGGCGGCCAACGCCATGTCTACCGGCATCTGGAACGCGAAGATCGCCACCAGAATTGATAGCGCCAGGGTGATGCTGCCGGCGACGTGACCTTTGAGGCGAAACACGGCCAGGGCCAAAAAGAAGAACACGATCGGGATAACGGCGGCCAGTGCGGACAGGCCGAGGCTGCCGAGCGGGCTGTAGAGCTGTTGCCAGGTTTGCATATGGGGTGGCCCCTAATTGTTGTTGGTCAGGCACTGCGTAGTCGATTTGGGTAATTGGTAATACCAATTTACAATCGTGGTTGGCTAGGTTAAAAGCCTTCGGGGGGATGTGTCAATTTGCCGCCTGCGAAACTTTGGTCGTAGTTCGGGTGGTGAGCAGTGCTGATCAGGCAAAACGAGGGTGTTCTGATAGGTGTCGCGCGTGCCGGGATAGGCGAGAATAGAAGGCCCGGCGAGTGGTCGGGATGGTGGAGAGTGGGTTATGGGGTTTGATCAGGTGCGTCAGCGCCGTTTGTCTGACGATATTGTCGAGCAGCTTGAGGGCATGATCCTCGAGGGCACGCTGAAGTCCGGTGAACGTTTGCCGGCCGAACGTGCGTTGGCGGAGCAGTTTGGCGTGTCGCGGCCTTCGCTGCGTGAGGCGATCCAGAAGCTGGCGGCCAAGGGGTTGCTGGTGAGTCGCCAGGGCGGCGGTAATTATGTGGCCGAGTCCCTGGGGTCGACCTTCAGTGATCCGCTGCTGCATCTGCTGGAAAATAACCCTGAAGCCCAGCGCGATTTGCTGGAGTTTCGTCAGACGCTCGAAGCGTCCTGTGCTTATTACGCCGCGTTACGCGCTACTGAAGTGGATCGTGAGCGGCTGAAGGCGGCCTTCGAGGCGCTGCAGGATTGTTACTCGCGCTCCGATGAGGTGAGTCGAGTGGAAGAGGGCGCGGCAGATGCGCGGTTCCACTTGGCGATCGCCGAGGCCAGTCATAACGCCGTATTGCTGCACACCATTCGCGGCTTGTTTGATCTGCTCAAACGTAACGTGGTGACCAACATTGGTGGGATGTATCAGCAGCGCACGGAAACCCGCGACATGCTGATCAGTCAGCACCGGGATCTATATTTGGCGATTATCGAGGGGCGAGCAGAGCAGGCGCGTGAAGTTTCTACGCGTCATCTGCTGTATGTGCAGGAAGTGTTGGAGGAGGTGCGTCAGGAGGTTCAGCGCGTGGCGCGTGCGGAACGCCGTAAGGGAATGTAGCCCTGGCGGTGAGCTCAGGGCCACATAGCTGCAAGGGTTAGTCTTCCTTGCCCTTGTTGCGCACGGCGCGATGCAGTTCGCGATTGGAATCGCGCTCGCGCTCGGTATCACGCTTGTCGTATTCCTTCTTGCCCTTGCCCAGTGCAATCTCGCACTTGACCAGGTGCTTGCTCCAGTACCAGGACAGGCAGATGCAGGCATAGCCCTTCTGCTGGACGGCGGCGGCGAGTTTTTCCAGCTCGCGGGCGTTGAGCAGCAGCTTGCGCGTGCGCACCGGGTCGGCAATCACGTGGGTGCTCGCGGTGGTCAGCGGGGTGATATGACTGCCAAGCAGCCATGCCTCGCCGTCCTTGAGCAGCACATAGCTGTCGACCAGCTGCAACTTGCTGGCACGCAGACTCTTTACTTCCCAGCCGGCCAGGACCAGACCAGCCTCGAAACGATGTTCGATGAAGTAATCGTGTCGCGCCTTTTTATTTTGCGCGATGGTCCCTGTAGGGTGTTTCTTTTGTTTAGCCATAGGGGCGGCATTATAGGGAGTTGCGAGCGTGTCGGCTACGGTCAACCTGCGTGCTTGAGCGTGTTGGACGAATCCCGGACAATGCGGGCAGTTCTTTGGTTTTTTTCTCTCGCGGATCGGGCTGTTTTTTCGCGATGTTTGCCTCTGCAGTGGAAATAACGCACACATGACGACGCATATTCAACGTTCAGCGCTGCTGCCTTATCCGGCACAGGCGCTCTATGACCTGGTCAACGACGTGGCGCGTTACCCGGAATTCCTGCCGTGGTGCTCAACTGCCGAGGTGCTGGAGGGTAGCGATGAGCATATGGTCGCCAGCGTTGGTGTGGCGAAGGGCGGCCTTAGCCAGCACTTTGTAACGCGCAATGTACTGGTGCCGGGCAAATCCATCGAGATGAACCTGCAGGAGGGGCCGTTTACTCAACTTCATGGTGTTTGGGTATTCAAGGCGCTGACCGACAAGGCCTGCAAGATCAGCCTGGATTTGTCATTCGACTACGCAGGGCCAATCGTGCGAGCGACGCTGGGGCCTTTGTTTAACCAGGCGGCGAATACGCTGGTGGATGCCTTTTGTCAGCGGGCCAAGCAACTGCATGGTTGAGATAGAGGTGGTTTACGCCGCCGTGGATCGTCAGTTGTTGTTGGCGGTGGCGGTGCCAGCGGGTACCAGTTTGCGCGCCGCAGTACAGTCATCAGGGATCGCGGCGCAATTTCCTGAGCTGGATCTTGCGGGCTGCGCTCTGGGAATATTCGGCAAGGCGGTTGCGGACGCGGACGTGCGTATTGTGCAGGCCGGTGATCGTATCGAGATCTATCGGCCCTTGCTGGCCGATCCTAAAGAAGTGCGCAGGCTGCGTGCTGCCAAGGCGGCGTTGGCCAGGCAGCAACACTCATAAATCTGCCAATTCGCAGATAGCAAAAAGCCCGGCATGCCGGGCTTTTTGTTGGTCGCCGCAAACTTACTGCGGGCTGGTGTCCAGAGGCTGTGGCGTTGGGACGGGCACAGTCTCTACACCGTCGACGTCTTTCTGGATCTTGTCGAGCAGTGAGCCAGGCTTGGCTGGCACTTCGGATTTCGGCTGCTCGGCGTTCTGCGCTGGCGCAGTCACGTTGGTGCCGTTGTCCTTGCCGAGCAAGGCTTCATCACGGCTTACGCCGGGCATGAAGTCGCCGGAGAGGCTCACAAGCTGGTCATTGCCATTGAAAATGACACTGACGCGTTCCTGTTGGCGTTCACCGCCACCAGGCTGCAGGCTGTAGAGATAATCCCAGCGATCAGCATGGAACGTGTCGGTCAGCAGGGGATTGCCCATGATAAACCGTACTTGCCGTCGGGTCATTCCCGGGCGTAACTGGTCTATCATGTCCTGCGTGACGACATTGCCCTGCTGGATGTCGATTTTGTAAACCCCGGGGAATGAACAACCGGCGAGTGCGAGCAGTCCCACAAAGGTGAAACTGGTTAGCAAGAGCTTGGTGTTTTGCATCGGTGGGCGACTTCCACTATCTTGGCTGGGACAACGTAAACGCCGATCATACCCGTATTAAGAGAAGCTGCGAAGCAGCATCCGCGAGAAAGCTAACCATGGTTGAAAATAGCGAACTACGCAAAGCCGGTCTTAAAGTGACTCTGCCACGCGTCAAGATTCTACAAATGCTCGATTCTGCTGAGCAGCGCCACATGAGTGCCGAGGATGTCTACAAGGCACTGATGGAGTCTAACGAGGACGTTGGCCTGGCCACGGTTTACCGTGTGCTTACCCAGTTTGAAGCCGCAGGGCTGGTGGTTCGTCATAATTTCGACGGCGGTCATGCAGTGTTCGAATTGGCTGACGGTGGTCATCACGACCATATGGTTGACCTGGATACCAATGAGGTTATCGAGTTCACCAGCCCAGAGATCGAAGCGCTGCAGCACAAGATTGCTGAGGACCATGGCTTCGATTTGGTTGACCACAATCTCGTGCTGTACATCCGTAAGAAAAAGTAAAAATCGCTGCAGATTCGCTCTGCAAAACGATTGAAGGCGACCCTAGGGTCGCCTTCGTGCTTTATATAGAGGGAAAATATTCAGTTCAGGCTTTAGCGGCCACGACCATTTTCTTGGCGTGTGCCAACGACTCTTTGGTCAAATCGATACCCCCGAGCATGCGCGCTACTTCTTCGACGCGTTCTGACTTGTTCAGCTTCGATACGGCGGTATGCGTTGCATCGCTGCCCCGCACCTTATGCACAAACAGGTGCTGATGCCCTTGGGCGGCCACTTGTGGCAAGTGGGTTACGGTAAGCACCTGGCCTCGATCCCCCAGGCGACGCAATAGCTGGCCGACAATTTCTGCAGTCGGCCCGCCGATCCCCACGTCCACTTCATCGAACACCAATGTCGGCACCCGCGAGGTTTGCGCGGTGATCACCTGTATCGCCAGGCTGATCCGCGACAGTTCGCCACCTGACGCTACTTTTGCCAGTGCTTTAAGGGGCTGCCCAGGGTTGGCGCTGACCAATAGCTCGACCTGTTCCAGCCCATGTGGCTGTAGCTCATTGCTGGCGTTGTTGCGTAATTCAATGGTGAAGCGCCCGCCCGGCATGCCCAGGCGCTGGATCTCCAGTTCCACGGCGCTGGCCAGACCGGTTGCTGATTGTTGGCGCAGGTCGCTCAGCTCTCGGGCCTTCTCATGATAGTGGCGCGCGAAGGCAGCGAGCTCATCACCCAAACGCTCGATGGATTCATCGTTTGCATTCAGGGTTTCAATTTCATCCAGCAGTTTTTGCTGCATCGTTGCCACTTCGGTGGGCTGGATTCGATGTTTGCGCGCCAGGGTATAGATAGTGTCCAGACGTTCTTCGATTTCTTGCAGGCGGGCCGGGTCGGCGTCGAAGTGATCCAGAAAGCGATTCAACTCACCGACGGCTTCTTCTACCTGGATCTGTGCGCTGGTCAGCAGGGTGGTCGCTTCACTCAAAGAGCCGGAGGCGCTGTTCACGCTGGACAGGCGATTGAGGCTGGCAGTCAGCGCATTGAGCACATTGCCGGAATCGCTTTCGCTGCACTGCTCGACGACCTGACGGCAGATGCCCAGCAGCGTCTCGGCGTTTGTCAGGTTTTTTTGTTCCTGCTCGAGCTGCTCCAGTTCGGTCTCACCCAAGCCCAGGCTTTCCAACTCTTCAAGCTGATAGCTGAGTAATTGGTGGCGGGCGCGCTGTTCATCGCCGGAGTTGGAGAGGCGCTCGAGCTCATGGCGAGTCTGGCGCCAGCGTTGGGCAGCCAGCTGGACTTGTCGGGCCAGGTCGGTGGCGCCGGCATATTCATCGAGCAGGCGGCGATGGGTGTCGGTTTTCAGCAGGGATTGGTGTTCGTGCTGGCTGTGGATATCGATCAGCAGCTCGCCCAAAGCCTTTAAGTCGCCAAGGGGGCAGGGCGTGCCATTGATATAGCCTCGGGAGCGCCCTTCAGCGGTGATCACTCGGCGCAGGATGCACGGCCCGTCATTATTAAGGTCGCGCTCGGCCAGCCAGGTTTCGGCTTCGGGTATGTCGGCTAGGTCGAAGGTGGCCAGGATGTCGGCCTTGTCGGCGCCGGGGCGTACGACGCCGCTGTCGGCGCGGTCACCCAGCGTCAGGCCCAGGGCGTCGAGCATGATCGACTTGCCGGCGCCGGTTTCGCCTGTGATTACGCTCATCCCGCGATCTAATTCGAGATCCAGATGTTCAACGATGGCGTAGTTATGTACAGACAGGTGCACGAGCATGACGGCCGCTCCCAGGTGTTAGGTCTGGTTATTTATACAGTGTTTTGTTTGGGGCTGACAATCCTGATGCTTAGCTCGATTTGCTCGCTCAGCTGTTTTTTTTAGCGCAATGAGGAATGAACGAGCAGGAATTGGTCCCGCGCACTGGAAAGACTTTTGGTAACGCCTGCACCCTTGAACCTGGAAATTGTGGCCCCATATACCGGAACAGAAGCGCGAGTTGAGATCGCGCATGATTTTGAAAGGAGAAATCTATGGCTGACGAACAGACGCAGGATACGCAAACTCCAGACGCCAATTCGGCTGCCGGTGATGAGCTGGCGACCCGTGTGCAAGTGCTCGAAGAGCAGTTGGCTGCAGCGCAGGACCAGTCTTTGCGTGTTGCCGCCGATCTGCAGAACGTCCGCCGTCGTGCCGAGCAGGATGTAGAAAAGGCGCATAAATTCGCGCTGGAAAAATTCGCCAATGACTTGCTGCCGATTATCGACAGCCTGGAACGTGGCCTTGAATTGTCCAACCCGGATGACGAAAACATTCGCCCGATGCGCGAAGGGATCGAGCTGACCCTGAAAATGTTCCAGGACACTCTGAAGCGTTATCAGTTGGAAGCGATCGATCCTCAAGGCGGCGAGCCGTTCAACGCTGAGCATCATCAAGCCATGGCCATGCAGGAAAGCCATGACCTGGAGCCGAACAGCGTGCTCAAAACGTTCCAGAAGGGTTATCTGCTCAACGGTCGCTTGTTGCGCCCCGCGATGGTTGTAGTGAGCAAGGCGGCTGCGCCGGTTTCGCCCTCTATTGATGAGCAGGCTTGAAATCCGCCGCAAGGCCCCCATCTATAAGTCAAGCGATTAAGTGCTACCGCAGTTAGCCACAACTACTGCGGCAACCAAATTCAAGTTTCGGGAGAGTAAATCATGGGCAAAATTATCGGTATCGACCTGGGGACCACCAACTCGTGTGTCTCCGTTCTGGAAAACGGTAAAGCTAAAGTTATCGAAAACGCTGAAGGCGCGCGTACTACGCCGTCGATCATTGCTTACGCCAATGACGGTGAGATTCTTGTTGGTCAGTCGGCCAAGCGCCAGGCTGTAACCAACCCGCACAACACCCTGTACGCGGTAAAGCGTCTGATCGGTCGTAAGTTCGACGAAGAAGTCGTACAGAAAGATATCAAGATGGTTCCGTACAAAATCGCCAAGGCTGACAACGGTGACGCCTGGGTTGAAGTGAACGGCCAGAAAATGTCGGCTCCGCAGATCTCGGCTGAAGTCTTGAAAAAGATGAAGAAAACTGCCGAAGACTATTTGGGCGAAACAGTGACTGAAGCGGTCATCACCGTTCCGGCCTACTTCAACGACAGCCAGCGTCAGGCGACTAAAGACGCCGGCCGTATCGCGGGCCTGGATGTAAAACGTATCATCAACGAACCGACCGCAGCCGCTCTGGCTTACGGTATGGACAAGGCCAAGGGCGACCACACCGTGATCGTTTATGACCTGGGTGGTGGTACTTTCGACGTCTCGGTTATCGAGATCGCTGAAGTTGACGGTGAGCACCAGTTCGAAGTGTTGGCCACCAACGGCGACACCTTCCTGGGTGGTGAAGACTTTGACATTCGTCTGATCGACTACCTTGTTGACGAATTCAAGAAAGAAAGCGGCATGAACCTTAAGGGTGACCCGCTGGCAATGCAGCGTCTGAAAGAAGCCGCTGAGAAAGCCAAGATTGAACTGTCGTCCAGCAATGCGACCGACGTGAACCTGCCGTACATCACTGCAGACGCCACCGGTCCTAAGCACTTGAACGTGAAGATCTCTCGCGCCAAGTTGGAATCGCTGGTTGAAGATCTAGTTCAGCGCACCATCGAGCCTTGCCGTATTGCTTTGAAAGACGCAGGCATCGACGTTGGCGCGATCAACGACGTGATCCTGGTGGGCGGTCAGACCCGTATGCCACTGGTTCAGCAAAAAGTGACCGAGTTCTTCGGTAAAGAAGCACGTAAAGACGTGAACCCGGACGAAGCGGTTGCCATGGGTGCTGCCATCCAGGGCGCGGTATTGGCCGGTGACGTGAAAGACGTGCTGCTGCTGGACGTCAGCCCGCTGACTCTGGGTATCGAAACCATGGGCGGCGTGATGACTGCGCTGATCGAGAAAAACACCACGATTCCTACCAAGAAATCGCAAGTGTTCTCGACTGCAGACGACAACCAAGGCGCTGTGACCATTCACGTGCTGCAAGGTGAGCGTAAGCAGGCTGCTCAGAACAAGTCCCTGGGCAAGTTCGACCTGGCTGAGATTCCACCAGCACCCCGTGGCGTGCCGCAAATTGAAGTGACCTTCGACATCGACGCCAACGGCATTCTGCACGTCGGCGCGAAAGACAAGGCCACCGGCAAAGAGCAGAAGATCACGATCAAGGCCAACTCCGGTCTGTCTGATGAAGAAATTCAACAGATGATTCGTGATGCTGAAGCCAATGCTGATGCGGATGCCAAGTTTGCTGAGCTGGCCGGTGCGCGTAACCAAGGTGATGCCCTGGTTCACTCTACGCGCAAAATGGTTGCTGATGCTGGCGACAAAGTAACTGCCGAAGAGAAGACCGCGATCGAAGCTGCCGTGGTTGCCCTGGAAGCCGCCATTAAAGGCGACGACAAGGCTGCCATTGAAGCCAAGGTTGAGGAGCTGTCGAAAGTCTCCGCACCGGTTGCTCAAAAAATGTACGCCGAGCAACAGGCTCAGCCTGAAGGCGGCGCGCAGCAGGCAGAGCCTGAAGCCAAGCACGACGACGTTGTCGATGCTGAGTTCGAAGAAGTCAAAGACCAGAAGTAAGTTGGTCGCCCGGTTGACCGCTATCAAGCGGTGACTGGTAGGATGTCGCCGCGCGGGAGCTTGCTCCCGCGTTGGCGTGTCTGGGGTATGCGAATTTTTACAGCATGCGACAACGTTCGGATGCTGGCGGTGTGATTGGGAATGCTCCTGCTTTCCGAGCAGTAAATACCGCATTTTTGGCCGGGTCCCTGGCTAAAAGTAGTAATGACCAGGATCGTTGAATTGACGTGAGTTGGGTCCGGGCCTGTATTGGGGCTCAACGAGTTTGGCAAGGCTCAGGAGGGCCGGGCTGAACGTCCTTAAGAGTGCAAAGACTTATGGCAAAGCGTGACTATTACGAAGTGTTGGGTGTGGAGCGTGGCTCCAGCGAGGCGGACCTGAAGAAGGCCTACCGTCGCCTGGCGATGAAGCACCACCCGGACCGTAATCCGGATAGCAAAGAATCCGAAGAGCTGTTCAAAGAGGCCAATGAGGCCTACGAATGTCTGTCTGATCCCAATAAGCGTGCGGCCTACGACCAGTATGGCCATGCCGGTGTCGACCCGAGCATGGGTGGCGGCGGTGCCGGTTTTGGTGGTCAGAATTTCTCCGATATTTTCGGTGATGTGTTCAGCGACTTCTTCGGCGGTGGCCGTGGTGGCCAGCGTGGCGGTGCCCAGCGCGGCAGCGACTTGCGCTACACCCTCGAGCTGAACCTCGAAGAAGCCGTGCGTGGCACCAGCGTCAACATCCGTGTGCCGACGCTGGTCAACTGCAAGCCTTGCGACGGCTCGGGTGCCAAGAAAGGCTCTTCGCCCATTACCTGCCCGACGTGCGGCGGTATTGGCCAGGTTCGCATGCAGCAGGGCTTCTTCTCGGTGCAGCAGACCTGCCCGCGTTGCCATGGCCAGGGCAAGATCATTTCTGATCCGTGCGACTCCTGCCACGGCGAAGGCCGCGTAGAAGAGTACAAGACCCTGTCTGTGAAGGTGCCTGCGGGCGTTGACACCGGTGACCGTATCCGATTGTCGGGCGAAGGCGAGGCGGGCACTCAGGGTGGGCCGACCGGCGACCTGTACGTGGTGATCAATGTGCGTGAGCACTCGATCTTCCAGCGTGATGGCAAGCACCTGTTCTGCGAAGTGCCGATCAGCTTTGTCGATGCGGCCTTGGGTGGCGAGCTGGAAATCCCGACCCTTGATGGTCGCGTCAAGCTCAAGATCCCTGAGGGGACCCAGACCGGCAAGCAGTTCCGTATCCGTGGCAAGGGCGTTGCGCCGGTGCGTGGTGGCGGTGCGGGCGACCTGATGTGTCGTGTGGCGGTAGAAACTCCGGTCAATCTGAACCGTCGTCAGCGTGAGCTGCTTGAAGAGTTTCGCAGTTCAATGGAGGGTGATGACTCTCACTCGCCGAAAACCGCGGGCTTCTTCGACGGCGTGAAGCGCTTCTTCGGCGATCTGTAAGGAATTGAATATGCGACGTATAGCCGTAATGGGCGCTGCTGGGCGCATGGGTAAGACCCTGGTCGAGGCCGTGCAGCAACGCTCTCCGGCTTCCGGGTTGACGGCGGCGATCGTTCGCCCTGGCAGCACATTGATCGGCGCAGATGCGGGCGAGTTGGCCTCGTTGGGTCGTATCGGCGTTTCGTTGTCGGGCAATCTAGAGCAGGTCGCGGACGAGTTCGATGTGCTGATCGACTTCACTCTGCCGGAGGTAATGCTGAAAAACCTGGCGTTCTGCCGCAAGGCAGGCAAGGCCATGGTGATCGGTACCACGGGGTTGACGGCTGAGCAGAAGCAATTGCTGGTGGAGGCGGGCAAGGATATACCTGTCGTGTTCGCCGCCAATTTCAGCGTGGGTGTGAACCTGTCGCTCAAGCTGTTGGACCTGGCTGCGCGCGTGCTGGGCGATGAGGCGGATATCGAAATCATCGAGACCCACCATCGTCACAAGATCGATGCTCCGTCGGGTACTGCGCTGCGCATGGGCGAGGCGATTGCCGATGCGCTGGGGCGCGACTTGTCGAAGGTGGCGGTGTACGGGCGTGAGGGGCATACCGGTGCGCGTGCGCGTGACACCATTGGCTTCGCGACTGTTCGTGGCGGTGATGTCGTCGGCGATCACACCGTGCTGTTCGCGACAGAAGGCGAGCGCTTGGAAATCACGCACAAGGCTTCGAGTCGCATGACCTTTGCCAAGGGGGCGGTACGTGCTGCGCTCTGGTTGGAAGGTCGCGAACCGGGCTTGTATGACATGCGCGATGTGCTGAATCTGCACTAATCCGTAGCTTAAATGGGGTCTCAAGCTTATGCTTAGGCCCCGTTTTTACCCGCTAAGCGACGTCCTGTCGCATTCCCCTGCCTTTTCGGCTCATTAGCGGTGGACCAAAAAAGCCTTTTTCTGTAAGCTACAGCTTTAGTGTGTTCACTAAAAGCGCGCAGAATAATTCAGTGAATAAGCGGAGTGACGTGTCCATACGTCACTCCGCTTTTTTACACCTGCGATCGCCCTTTCAGGCTTTATTTACGGGAGGTCTTCTTGACTAAGCCAGCCATACTCGCCCTTGCTGATGGCAGCATTTTTCGCGGCGAAGCCATTGGAGCCGACGGTCAAACCGTTGGAGAGGTGGTGTTTAACACCGCCATGACCGGCTATCAGGAAATCCTTACCGATCCTTCCTACGCCCAACAGATCGTTACCCTGACCTATCCGCACATCGGCAACACCGGAACTACACCGGAAGACGTCGAGTCTGATCGTGTCTGGTCCGCCGGCCTGGTCATTCGTGACCTGCCACTGGTTGCGAGCAACTGGCGTAATACGATGTCACTGTCCGATTACCTGAAAGCCAACAATGTTGTGGCGATCGCCGGTATCGATACGCGCCGCCTGACACGCATCCTGCGTGAAAAAGGCTCGCAGAACGGCTGCATCATGGTCGGTGACAATATCTCCGAAGAGGCGGCGATTGCCGCAGCGCAAGGCTTCCCTGGCCTGAAAGGCATGGACCTGGCGAAAGTCGTCAGCGTCAAAGAGAAGTACGAGTGGCGCTCCACTGTCTGGGACTTGAAAACCGACAGCCACGCGACCATCGAGGCCGCTGACCTGCCTTACCATGTGGTGGCTTACGACTACGGCGTCAAGTACAACATCCTGCGCATGCTGGTAGAGCGCGGTTGCCGCGTGACCGTGGTGCCGGCGCAAACTCCTGCAAGCGACGTGCTGGCCCTGCAGCCGGATGGCGTGTTCCTGTCCAACGGCCCAGGCGACCCTGAGCCTTGCGACTACGCTATCCAGGCGATCAAGGAAGTGTTGGAAACCGAGATCCCGGTATTTGGCATCTGCCTCGGTCACCAACTGCTGGCCCTGGCCTCGGGCGCCAAGACCCTGAAAATGGGCCACGGCCATCACGGTGCCAACCACCCAGTACAAGACCTGGACACTGGCGTAGTGATGATCACCAGCCAGAACCACGGTTTTGCGGTGGATGAAGCGACCTTGCCGAGCAACGTACGCGCCATTCACAAGTCGCTGTTCGACGGTTCCCTGCAAGGTATCGAGCGCACTGACAAGAGCGCGTTCAGCTTCCAGGGCCACCCTGAAGCCAGCCCGGGCCCGAACGACGTAGCGCCGCTGTTCGACCGTTTCATCAATGAGATGGCCAAGCGACGCTGACTGAGCGGCTTGCGGGCGGCCCCGAACCTCGGTGGCCCCCGCAGGCTCTTCAAAGATTGTTCAAGACGGCTTGCCGACTGACCTGCGGATTTGAGTGACAAACCCATGCCAAAACGTACAGACATAAAAAGCATCCTGATTCTCGGCGCTGGCCCGATCGTTATCGGCCAGGCCTGCGAATTCGACTACTCCGGCGCCCAGGCCTGCAAAGCCCTGCGCGAAGAGGGCTACCGCGTCATCCTGGTGAACTCGAACCCGGCCACCATCATGACCGACCCGGCCATGGCCGACGCCACCTACATCGAGCCGATCAAGTGGCAGACCGTTGCCAAGATCATCGAGAAAGAGCGTCCGGACGCGCTGCTGCCAACCATGGGTGGCCAGACTGCCCTTAACTGCGCCCTGGACCTGGAGCGCGAAGGCGTCCTGGAAAAATTCGGCGTAGAGATGATCGGCGCCAATGCCGACACCATCGACAAGGCTGAAGATCGTTCGCGTTTCGACAAGGCCATGAAGTCCATCGGCCTGGCGTGCCCGCGTTCCGGTATCGCCCACAGCATGGAAGAAGCCAATGCGGTCCTCGAGACCCTGGGCTTCCCGTGCATCATTCGTCCGTCCTTCACCATGGGCGGCACTGGTGGTGGTATCGCTTACAACCGTGAAGAGTTCGAAGAAATCTGCGCCCGTGGTCTGGACCTGTCGCCGACCAAAGAGCTGCTGATCGAC
Source organism: Pseudomonas viridiflava (assembly GCF_900583165.1). Classification (GTDB taxonomy): domain Bacteria; phylum Pseudomonadota; class Gammaproteobacteria; order Pseudomonadales; family Pseudomonadaceae; genus Aquipseudomonas. The sequence goes on from NZ_UTKY01000016.1 coordinate 256,274, forward strand.
GAATCCCTGATCGGCTGGAAAGAATATGAGATGGAGGTTGTCCGCGATAAGAAGGACAACTGCATCATCGTCTGCTCCATCGAAAACTTTGATCCGATGGGTGTGCACACGGGTGACTCGATCACCGTTGCGCCTGCGCAGACCCTGACCGATAAGGAATACCAGATCCTGCGTAACGCCTCCCTGGCGGTACTGCGCGAGATCGGTGTGGAAACCGGCGGCTCCAACGTTCAGTTCGGCATCTGCCCGGACACCGGCCGTATGGTCGTGATCGAGATGAACCCACGTGTTTCCCGTTCGTCGGCCCTGGCTTCGAAAGCTACCGGCTTCCCGATTGCCAAGGTCGCGGCCAAGCTGGCCGTGGGTTACACCCTGGACGAATTGTCGAACGACATCACTGGCGGCAAGACCCCGGCGTCTTTCGAACCGTCCATCGACTACGTCGTCACCAAGCTGCCACGTTTTGCCTTCGAGAAGTTCGCCAAGGCTGACGCGCGCCTGACCACCCAGATGAAATCTGTGGGTGAAGTCATGGCCATCGGCCGGACTTTCCAGGAATCCCTGCAAAAAGCCCTGCGCGGCCTCGAAGTGGGCGTTTGCGGCCTGGACGAGAAGCTCGACCTGACCAACCCGGAAAGCATGAGCGTGCTCAAGCGCGAGCTGACCGTGCCGGGGGCCGAGCGTATCTGGTACGTGGCTGATGCCTTCCGTGCCGGCCTGAGCGTCGAAGACATCTTCGGCATGAACATGATCGACCCGTGGTTCCTGGTGCAGATCGAAGATCTGATCAAGGAAGAAGAGAAGGTCAAGACCCTGGGTCTGGCCAGCATCGACCGCGACATGATGTTCCGCCTCAAGCGCAAAGGCTTCTCCGATCAGCGTCTGGCCAAGCTGCTGGGTGTGACCGAGAAAAACCTGCGTACTCATCGTCACAAGCTGGATATCTTCCCGGTCTACAAGCGCGTTGACACCTGCGCGGCCGAGTTCTCCACCGATACCGCGTACCTGTACTCCACCTATGAGGAAGAGTGCGAAGCTGCGCCGTCGGGTCGCGACAAGATCATGATCCTGGGTGGCGGTCCGAACCGTATCGGCCAAGGCATCGAGTTTGACTATTGCTGCGTACACGCCGCCCTCGCCCTGCGCGAAGACGGGTACGAGACCATCATGGTCAACTGCAACCCGGAAACTGTTTCCACTGACTACGACACCTCCGACCGCCTGTACTTCGAGCCAGTGACCCTGGAAGACGTGCTGGAAATCGTGCGCGTCGAGAAGCCAAAAGGCGTGATCGTCCAGTACGGCGGCCAAACCCCGCTGAAACTGGCCCGCGCCCTGGAAGCCGCTGGCGTACCGATCATCGGTACCAGCCCAGACGCCATCGACCGTGCCGAAGACCGCGAGCGCTTCCAGCAAATGGTTGAGCGCCTGAACCTACGTCAGCCGCCAAACGCCACCGTGCGCAGCGAAGACGAAGCCATCCGTGCTGCCAGCAAGATCGGCTACCCGCTGGTGGTGCGTCCGTCCTACGTGTTGGGCGGTCGTGCGATGGAAATCGTCTACGAAGAAGAAGAGCTCAAGCGTTACCTGCGCGACGCGGTGAAAGTCTCCAACGACAGCCCGGTGCTGCTGGATCACTTCCTCAACTGCGCCATCGAGATGGACGTGGACGCTGTTTGCGACGGTACCGATGTAGTGATCGGCGCGATCATGCAGCACATTGAACAGGCGGGTGTTCACTCCGGTGACTCCGCTTGCTCGCTGCCGCCTTACTCGCTGCCGGCGCACATCCAGGACGAGATGCGCGAACAGGTCAAGAAAATGGCCCTGGAGCTGGGCGTGGTCGGCTTGATGAACGTACAGTTGGCGCTGCAAGGCGAAGACATCTACGTCATTGAAGTCAACCCGCGTGCTTCCCGTACCGTGCCGTTTGTTTCCAAGTGCATCGGTGTCTCCCTGGCCATGATCGCTGCCCGCGTGATGGCCGGTAAGACCCTGAAGGAAATCGGCTTCACCAAGGAAATCATTCCGAACTTCTACAGCGTGAAAGAGGCGGTGTTCCCATTCGCCAAATTCCCGGGTGTGGACCCGATCCTGGGCCCAGAGATGAAGTCCACCGGTGAAGTGATGGGCGTGGGCGACACCTTTGGTGAAGCATTCGCCAAGGCCCAGATGGGCGCCAGCGAAGTGCTGCCGACCGGCGGTACTGCGTTCATCAGCGTGCGTGATGACGACAAGCCACTGGTTGCAGGCGTCGCCCGTGATCTGATCAACTTGGGCTTCGAAGTCGTGGCCACCGCCGGGACCGCCAAGCTGATTGAAGCTGCCGGCCTGAAAGTGCGCCGCGTGAACAAGGTGACAGAAGGCCGTCCGCACGTGGTCGACATGATCAAGAATGACGAAGTCACCCTGATCATCAACACCACCGAAGGTCGCCAGTCGATCGCGGATTCCTACTCCATTCGCCGTAACGCTTTGCAGCACAAGATCTACTGCACCACCACCATTGCTGCTGGCGAAGCCATCTGTGAAGCGCTCAAGTTCGGTCCTGAAAAAACCGTGCGTCGCTTGCAGGATCTACACGCAGGATTGAAGGCATGACCAAATACCCAATGACCGTCCAGGGCTTCAAGGCCCTGGAAGAGGAGCACGCCCATCTGACCAAGGTCGTCCGTCCGAAGCTAAGCCAGGACATCGGTACGGCCCGCGAGTTGGGTGACTTGAAGGAGAACGCCGAATACCACGCTGCTCGTGAGCAGCAGGGTATGGTCGAGGCGCGGATCCGTGACATCGAAGGCCGCCTGCAGAACTCGGTGGTTATCGACGTGACGACCATTCCCAAGACCGGTAAGGTAATCTTCGGCACCACCGTGGAAATTGCCAACGTTGAGACTGACGAAAGCGTGGTTTACCACATCGTGGGTGAAGACGAGGCTGACTTCAAACTCGGCAAGATCTCCGTCGGCTCTCCGCTTGCTCGCGCCTTGATTGCCAAGGAAGAGGGTGATGTGGTGGCCGTGAAGACGCCTGGTGGCGTGATCGAGTACGAGATTGTCGAAGTTCGTCACGTCTGAAAGGCGGCGCCCGCTGCGTGCGGGCGCCATGCTTTGGCAGCTCTCCCAGATGCTTTGGGTGGGCGGCCTGTGGTTGTTGCACATTGGTGTTTTACCGGCGCTGGGCCTGATTGGCCTGGCACCGTTGCTGATCAATGAGATCGACGGATTACTGAGTGCGCTGCTGGTGGGTTTTGCGGCGGCGTGTGTGACGCTCCAGGCATTGGTGCTGGTCAAGGCCGAGGGTTTGGAGAGTTTGTGGCGGGATATTCGTGGCCAACTGCTGTTGATGGCGCTGTATGCGTGTGCAATGTTCTGCATTGTGCACGTCTGGCTGCCGGAAGCGTTGCGCTGGCAGTTATTCAGCTATCTTGTGCTAGGGTTCTCCGGTCTGGTGTTGGTTATGCAACCGGCACCAGGATGGAGCGGCAGGGCGCGCGAAGCACGCCCGTGACCCTTTGAATCATTTGAAGCGATGAACGTTCGACAGTTGCTTGTTGACGCTGAAGTTCTTGCGATACAGCAGCGCCATCTTGCCGATAACCTGAACCAGGTCCGCCTTGCCAACCTTGCACAGTTCTGCAACGGCAGCCAGGCGCGCTTCGCGATCAAGAATATTGACCTTGATCTTGATCAGTTCGTGATCGTTCAAAGCGCGTTCGAATTCGGCTAACACACCCTCAGTCAAACCGTTGTCTGCCACAATCAGAACTGGTTTCAGATGGTGGCCAATGGATTTGTACTGTTTCTTCTGCTCTTGAGTGAGCGGCATAATCTGACCCCTGCGTCTGATCTTGTAAAAAGCGGCGGCCAGTTTACCCGAGCGAGTCCGGGACCGCCCAGTTAATCACGACCCGTTTTATTTTTCGAGGTGGCCCGTGGCCCGTTCCAAAACCAGCCTTAAGTGGCTACAAGAACATTTCAACGATCCTTACGTCAAAAAGGCGCAGAAGGACGGCTACCGTTCCCGGGCCAGCTACAAGCTGTTGGAGATCCAGGACAAGGACAAACTGATTCGTCCAGGCATGAGCGTGATCGATCTTGGCGCGGCCCCGGGTGGTTGGTCCCAAGTGACCAGTCGTCTGATTGGTGGGCAGGGTCGTCTGATTGCTTCCGACATCCTTGAGATGGACAGCATTCCGGATGTGACCTTTGTTCATGGTGACTTTACTCAGGACACCGTGCTGGCCGAGATCTTGGAAGCTGTGGGAAATTCGCAGGTAGACCTTGTGATTTCCGACATGGCCCCCAATATGAGTGGATTACCGGCTGTTGATATGCCGAGAGCCATGTTCCTTTGCGAATTGGCATTGGACTTGGCAGGCCGCGTTTTGCGTCCTGGTGGTGATTTCCTGGTGAAGGTGTTCCAGGGTGAAGGTTTCGACGAGTACCACAAGAACATCCGCAAGTTGTTCGACAAGGTGCAGACCCGTAAACCGGACTCCTCCCGGGACAGGTCCAGGGAGCAGTACCTGCTATGCCGCGGCTTCCGTGGTGTAGAAGGCGCGGAGAGTGAAGAGCGTTTTTGAGAAATTCGAGGGAGGCGATAGGTTTTTTTATGTCGCTTTCGTCACGAAGCTTTACGAATATTGTGTAGTCAAAGTTTCACAAAGGGTTACAGACGGCGCCTGCCAGAGTTGTAGGTAATGTAGTAAGTTAGGCCGGTGAATATCATGCGAAGCGCGCGCCAGTAGCGGAGCTTGCTTCAGAGGGTAGTTAATTGAACGATATGGCAAAGAATCTGATCCTGTGGTTGATCATCGCGGCTGTCCTGGTGACGGTGATGAACAACTTCTCCAGCCCTAACGAGCCGCAGACCCTCAACTATTCCGACTTCATCCAGCAAGTTAAGGATGGCAAGGTCGAGCGCGTCACGGTTGATGGCGCTGTAATCACCGGCAAACGCAATGATGGCGATGGTTTCAAGACTATTCGTCCTAATATTCCAGACAACGGCCTGATCGGTGATCTGGTAGACAATCATGTGGTTGTCGAGGGCAAGCAGCCTGAGCAGCAGAGCATCTGGACCCAGCTCCTGGTGGCCAGCTTCCCGATCCTTGTGATCATTGCTGTGTTCATGTTCTTCATGCGCCAGATGCAAGGCGGCGCGGGAGGCAAGGGCGGGCCGATGAGTTTCGGCAAGAGCAAGGCGCGCCTGTTGTCCGAGGACCAGGTGAAGACTACCTTGGCCGACGTCGCAGGTTGCGATGAAGCGAAGGAAGAAGTCGGCGAACTGGTTGAGTTTCTGCGCGATCCGGGCAAGTTCCAACGCTTGGGTGGCCGCATCCCGCGCGGCGTGCTGATGGTTGGCCCACCAGGTACCGGTAAAACCTTGCTGGCCAAGGCAATTGCTGGCGAAGCCAAGGTGCCGTTCTTCACTATTTCCGGTTCTGACTTCGTCGAGATGTTCGTCGGTGTCGGTGCCAGTCGTGTTCGCGATATGTTCGAGCAAGCCAAGAAGCACGCGCCTTGCATCATCTTTATTGATGAAATCGATGCCGTTGGTCGCCATCGTGGCGCTGGCATGGGGGGCGGTCACGACGAGCGCGAGCAGACGCTTAACCAGTTACTGGTTGAGATGGACGGCTTCGAAATGAATGACGGCATCATCGTCATCGCCGCGACCAACCGTCCTGACGTGTTGGACCCTGCGTTGCTGCGTCCAGGCCGTTTCGACCGTCAAGTCGTGGTCGGTCTGCCGGATATTCGTGGTCGCGAACAGATTCTGAAAGTGCACATGCGCAAAGTACCGATGGGCGACGACGTGGCTCCGGCGGTGATTGCCCGTGGCACACCTGGTTTCTCCGGTGCCGACCTGGCTAACCTGGTGAACGAAGCTTCGTTGTTCGCCGCCCGTACCGGCAAGCGCATCGTTGAGATGAAAGAATTCGAGCTGGCGAAAGACAAGATCATGATGGGCGCTGAGCGCAAGTCCATGGTCATGTCCGAGAAAGAGAAGCAGAACACCGCTTATCACGAAGCCGGTCACGCCATTGTCGGCCGTGTTGTGCCTGAGCACGATCCTGTATACAAAGTCTCGATCATTCCTCGTGGTCGTGCGCTGGGTGTCACCATGTTCCTGCCGGAAGAGGATCGCTACAGCCTCTCCAAGCGCGCGTTGATCAGTCAGATTTGCTCGCTGTACGGCGGCCGGATTGCTGAAGAAATGACCTTGGGGTTCGATGGTGTGACCACCGGTGCTTCCAACGACATCATGCGTGCCAGCCAGATCGCACGTAACATGGTGACCAAATGGGGCTTGTCGGAAAAACTGGGTCCTCTGATGTATGCCGAGGACGATGGTGAAGTATTCCTGGGTCGTGGTGGTGGCGGTCAAAGCGCCAGTTTCTCCGGGGAAACAGCTAAGCTCATCGACTCAGAAGTGCGCAGCATCATCGATCAATGCTATGGCACGGCGAAGCAGATCCTGACTGACAACCGCGACAAGCTGGACGCAATGGCTGACGCGCTGATGAAGTACGAGACCATTGATGCCGATCAGATCGACGACATCATGGCCGGTCGCGCACCTCGTGAGCCTCGCGATTGGGAAGGTGGTTCGGGAACTTCGGGCACTCCGCCTGTGGTTCAGAACGAACGCCCTGAAACCCCGATCGGCGGCCCGGCAGCTGACCACTAAGGTTTGAAATGACTTCTGCGTTGTCCTCCACCCGGTTGCCTTGCGGCAATCGGGTTCTTGATTTGGCCCGTGTACATGTCATGGGCATTCTTAATGTAACCCCCGACTCCTTTTCCGATGGTGGCCGCTTTAGCCAGCTTGACGCCGCATTGCGTCATGCTGAGTCGATGGTGGTCGCGGGTGCGACGTTGATCGACGTCGGTGGCGAGTCAACCCGCCCGGGGGCTCGAGTTGTTTCCCCGTTGGAGGAGCTGGAGCGAGTCGCGCCGATTGTTGAGCGTATTGCGCGTGAGCTGGACGTGATCATCTCGGTAGATACCTCGACGCCTGCGGTGATACGCGAAACCGCACGCTTGGGCGCTGGGTTCATCAACGATGTGCGCTCCCTTCAGCGGGACGGTGCGCTGGACGCTGCCGCTGCTACCGGCCTGCCGGTGTGTCTGATGCATATGCTTGGTGAGCCCGGCAATATGCAGGACAGCCCGCACTACGATGACCTTGTGGGTGAGGTCAGCGGTTTTCTTTCCGAGCGCATTAATCAATGCGTTGCGGCGGGGATTTCTGCTGAAAAGATCATCCTCGATCCCGGATTTGGCTTTGCCAAAAGCCTGCAACATAATTTAAGCCTGTTCAAACACATGGAATCCCTGCATGCCCTTGGTCGGCCGTTGTTGGTCGGCGTTTCGCGCAAGAGCATGATTGGGCTGGCCTTGAGTCGCCCGGTGGGTGAACGGCTATATGGCGGTCTTGCACTGGCGGCGCTTGCTGTGACCAAGGGCGCGCGAATTTTGCGCGTGCACGATGTTGCCGAGACCGTGGATGTGGTGCGCATGATTGCCGCCGTAGAATCAGCCGAATAAGAATGATGGAGCACTTATGACTAAAAAATACTTTGGTACCGATGGTATCCGTGGTCGTGTCGGCGAGTTTCCGATTACTCCTGATTTCATGCTCAAGCTGGGTTGGGCGGCAGGCATGGCGTTCCGTAGCATGGGCGCGTGCCGCATCCTTGTTGGCAAGGACACCCGGATTTCCGGGTATATGTTTGAGTCTGCGCTGGAGGCGGGTCTATCTGCTGCTGGTGCAGATGTCATGTTGCTGGGCCCGATGCCGACACCGGCGATCGCCTACCTGACGCGTACCTTCCACGCTGAAGCCGGTATCGTGATCAGTGCGTCGCACAATCCCCATGATGACAACGGCATCAAGTTTTTCTCTGGTCAGGGCACCAAGCTGCCAGACGAGATTGAATTGATGATCGAAGAGTTGCTGGATGCGCCGATGACGGTGGTTGAGTCCAGCAAGTTGGGCAAGGTGTCGCGAATCAACGACGCGTCTGGCCGCTACATCGAATTTTGCAAAAGCAGTGTGCCGACCAGTACAAACTTTGCTGGGCTGAAGATTGTTGTCGACTGCGCTCATGGTGCGACCTACAAAGTTGCGCCGAGCGTGTTCAAGGAGCTCGGCGCGGATGTCACAGTGCTATCGGCTCAGCCTAACGGCTTAAACATCAACGAAAATTGCGGCTCCACTCATATGGAGCAGTTGCAGGCTGCCGTGCTGGCTGAACATGCCGACCTGGGTATTGCCTTTGATGGGGATGGCGACCGGGTCCTGATGGTGGATCACACCGGTGCAGTGGTAGATGGCGATGACTTGTTGTTCATCATCGCTCGTGACCTGCATGAGCGTGACAAGCTGCAAGGGGGAGTGGTCGGTACCTTAATGAGCAATCTGGGGTTGGAGCTGGCCCTGGGTGACCTTGGTATTCCCTTTGTGCGTGCGAACGTCGGCGACCGTTACGTCATTGCCGAGCTGTTGGAGCGCAACTGGCAAGTCGGTGGCGAGAACTCCGGGCATGTCGTCTGCTTCCAGCACACGACTACCGGTGACGCAATTATCGCCGCATTGCAGGTATTGCTGTCACTGCGTCGTCGCGAAGAGAGTCTTGCCCAGGCGCGTCAGGCTTTGCGCAAGTGCCCTCAGGTGCTGCTGAACGTGCGTTTTGCTGGCGGTGATAACCCGATCGAGCATCCAGCTGTCAAAGAGGCGTGTGAGCGCGTGACCCTTGCGATGGCTGGGCGTGGGCGGGTGTTGTTGCGCAAGTCCGGTACAGAGCCTTTGGTGCGTGTCATGGTCGAAGGGGACGACGAAATACAGGTTCGTGGCCATGCCGAAGACCTGGCAAAACTGGTAACTGAAGTTTGCGCCTGAATTCGGCTTGCCAGTAATGATGTGGTTGGGTAACATCTGCGCCCACTTTGACCGACGAGGTACAGCATGCGTCGCACTATGGTAGCTGGTAACTGGAAGATGCACGGTACCCGCGCCAGTGTCGCTGAGCTGATCAATGGCCTTCGTCACTTGGCCTTGCCTAGCGGTGTTGATATCGCGGTTTTTCCGCCTTGCTTGCATATCACCCAAGTGGTTGATGGCTTGAAAGGCAAGTCGATTCAGGTCGGCGCGCAGAATTCTGCGGTGGAAGCCATGCAGGGTGCGTTGACCGGTGAGATTGCGCCGAGTCAGCTGGTCGATGCGGGTTGTTCCTATGTGCTTGTCGGGCACTCCGAGCGCCGTCAAATGATGGGCGAGCGTGATGGGACACTCAATCGCAAGTTCGCAGCAGCACAGGCTTGTGGCTTGATTCCAGTGTTGTGCATAGGGGAGACCCTGGAACAGCGTGAATCGGGCAAGACTCTAGAGGTTGTCTCGCGTCAGCTGGGCAGCATCATCGAGGAGCTGGGTGTTGGTGCGTTTGCAAAGGCGGTAATTGCTTACGAGCCGGTCTGGGCCATTGGCACCGGGCTGACTGCTACACCGCAACAGGCGCAGGATGTGCACGCAGCCATCCGCGCGCAGTTGGCAGCAGAGAATTCTGAAGTCGCACAAGGTGTGCGTCTTCTATACGGCGGCAGCGTGAAGGCGGCCAATGCGGTCGAACTGTTCGGCATGCCGGATATCGATGGGGGGCTCATTGGTGGAGCTTCCCTGAATGCAGATGAGTTCGGTGCGATTTGTCGCGCCGCGGGAAACTGAAAAAATGCTGGAAACAGTCGTAGTCGTTTTTCATCTGTTGGCTGCCCTGGGCGTAGTTGCCCTGGTTTTGTTGCAACAGGGTAAAGGTGCGGATGCTGGTGCGTCTTTCGGTGCAGGTGCTTCAAATACTGTATTCGGAAGCCAAGGTTCCTCTACCTTTCTTAGTAAGTTTACTGCTATACTTGCCGCCGGTTTCTTCATAACCAGCTTGGGGTTAGGTTACTTTGCTAAAGAGAAAGCTCATGTGCTGACTCAAGTAGGTCTCCCAAACCCAGCAGTGTTGGAAGTACCAAAAGCAAAACCGGCTTCTGATGATGTCCCGGTGCTTCAAGAGCAAAAGTCGGCTACTCCAGCGACTGACGTACCTCCAGCTCAAGAGCAAAAGTAAGAAGGGTTGTAAACGCTGTATTGCCGAGGTGGTGGAATTGGTAGACACGCAACCTTGAGGTGGTTGTGCCCATAGGGTGTAGGGGTTCGAGTCCCCTTCTCGGTACCAATTATCAGGAGAGCCCGCTGTTGCGGGCTTTCTTGTAGGTGGAAGGTTACATTGACCCTGTAAGGGATCGGTCGTATACTTCCGCCCCAGCTTTGTCGCGGGGTGGAGCAGTCTGGTAGCTCGTCGGGCTCATAACCCGAAGGTCGTCGGTTCAAATCCGGCCCCCGCAACCAGTTTTAGCGGAGCCCCTTTTAAGGGGCTTTTTGTTAGCTGGACACTTTCAACGCCGCTGTTCGACGGCGTTTCAAGGATGGGCGTTTCGCCCATTTTTTTATTTTGCACAGCATGCACATACATGCACGAGGGGGTTCAGGTGTCGAGCAAGCTAGAAGAGTTGCAGGCCTTGCTGGCCCCGGTGGTCGTGGCCCTAGGCTATGAATGCTGGGGTATTGAGTTTTCGGCTCAAGGTCGCCACTCAATGTTGCGCGTTTATATCGATAAAGAGGGCGGTGTGCTGGTGGACGATTGTGCCATTGTGAGCCGTCAGATCAGCGGTGTCCTGGATGTTGAAGATCCGATCTCCGTTGAATACACCCTCGAAGTTTCCTCGCCAGGCATGGAACGCCCACTGTTCACTATTGAGCAGTTTGCAAAATTTGCCGGTGAACAAGTGAAGATCAAGCTGCGATCTCCCTTTGAAGGGCGACGCAACTTTCAGGGCCTTCTGCGCGGTGTAGAAGAACAGGATGTTGTGGTGCAGGTAGAAGACCATGAGTTCCTGTTGCCGATCGATATGATCGACAAGGCCAACATTATTCCCAGTTTTGACTGAGACGCGGATCCCGCGGATCCAATGGCTTGCGAAAGGCGAGGCGTACGATGAGCAAAGAAGTACTGCTGGTTGTTGAGTCGGTATCCAATGAAAAGGGCGTACCGGCAAACGTGATTTTTGAAGCGCTGGAGCTGGCCCTGGCCACTGCTACCAAAAAGCGTTTTGAAGACGAAGTTGATCTGCGTGTGGAAATTAACCGCCACACCGGTGCCTATGAGACTTTCCGTCGCTGGACGGTCGTCGAAGAAGCCGATCTTGATGATCCGGCCATCGAGACTTGGCCGAGCAAGGTTGCCGAAACGCATCCTGGCGCCCAGGTCGGTGATGTCGTCGAAGAAAAGATCGAGTCGATCGAATTCGGCCGCATTGCTGCACAGACTGCCAAGCAGGTCATCGTGCAGAAGGTCCGCGAAGCCGAGCGCGCTCAAGTCGTTGACGCCTATCGCGAGCGCTTGGGTGAAATCATCTCCGGCACCGTGAAAAAAGTAACTCGCGACAACGTGATCGTCGACTTGGGTAACAACGCTGAAGCGTTGCTGGCCCGCGAAGACATCATCTCGCGCGAAACCTTCCGTGTTGGCGTGCGTCTGCGCGCGCTGCTCAAGGAAATCCGCACCGAGAACCGCGGCCCTCAGTTGATTTTGTCGCGTACCGCGCCAGAAATGCTGATCGAGTTGTTCCGTATCGAAGTGCCGGAAATCGCCGAAGGCCTGATCGAAGTGATGGCTGCGTCCCGTGACCCGGGTTCGCGTGCCAAGATCGCGGTCCGCTCCAAAGACAAACGCATTGACCCGCAAGGCGCTTGCATTGGTATGCGCGGTTCGCGCGTCCAGGCAGTGTCGGGTGAGTTGGGCGGTGAGCGTGTGGACATCGTCTTGTGGGACGATAACCCGGCGCAGTTCGTGATCAACGCCATGTCGCCGGCTGAAGTGGCGGCAATTATCGTTGACGAAGATGCCCATGCAATGGACATCGCCGTTGGCGCAGACAATCTGGCTCAGGCCATTGGTCGTGGTGGTCAGAACGTGCGTCTGGCCAGCCAACTGACCGGTTGGACCCTGAACGTGATGACCGAATCGGACATCCAGGCTAAGCAGCAAGCTGAAACCGGTGACATTCTGCGCAACTTTATCGACGAGCTGGAAGTCGACGAAGACCTGGCGCAGGTGCTGGTAGATGAAGGCTTCACCAGTCTGGAAGAGATTGCCTACGTACCGTTGGAAGAAATGCTCAACATCGACGGCTTTGACGAAGACACCGTCAACGAGCTTCGCGCTCGGGCCAAGGATCGTTTGTTGACTAAAGCCATCGCTACTGAGGAAAAGCTGGCAGACGCCCATCCGGCCGAAGACCTGCTCTCGCTTGAGGGTATGGACAAGGATTTGGCGATGGAACTGGCGGTGCGCGGCGTAATTACCCGCGAAGACCTGGCCGAGCAGTCTATTGACGATCTGCTCGACATCGACGGCATTGACGATGATCGTGCCGGCAAGTTGATCATGGCCGCCCGAGCCCATTGGTTCGAGTAACTAGGCGCGGCCTGAGGAGAGAAGTGCATGACGCAAGTCACGGTGAAACAACTGGCCGATGAGGTCAAAACACCGGTAGAGCGCCTGTTGCAGCAGATGCGTGAGGCAGGTCTGCCGCACACCGCCGCCGATGAAGGTGTGAGCGATAGTGAGAAGCAGTCTTTGCTGACTCACTTGAAGAGCAGCCACAAGGCGAAAGTGGAAGAACCGCGCAAGATTACATTGCAGCGCAAAACCACCAGCACCCTGCGTGTTGCTGGTAGCAAGAGCATCAGCGTTGAAGTACGCAAGAAGAAAGTCTTCGTACAGCGCAGCCCGGAAGAAATCGAAGCCGAGCGCAAACGCGAACTGGATGAACGTCGCGCAGTAGAAAATGCTGCTCGTCAGAAGGCTGAAGAAGAAGCCAAGCGTCGCTCCGAAGAAGAAGCGCGTCGCCAGCCTGCTGCTGCGCAACCTGCTGGAACTGAAGCGGTTGCCGCGCCTAGCGCGCCGGTTGAAGCTGTGCGTGAGGCCGCTCCGGCTGCCGCTGCACCAGCTCCTGCTGCTGACGCTCGCAAACGCGACGAACCTCGTCGTCCGGACAAACCACGTGCTGACGATAACAATCGTCGCGGCGGTGGTGGCGATGGCGAGCGCAAAAACGCTCCGCATCGTGCTTCGGTCAAAGAGAAAGCGCCTGCTCCACGCGTTGCCCCACGTACTACCGACGAAGAAAGCGATGGCTTCCGTCGCGGTGGTCGCGGCAAGGCCAAGCTGAAGAAGCGCAACGCCCACGGTTTCCAGAGCCCAACCGGCCCTGTAGTGCGTGATGTGCAGATCGGCGAGACCATCACTGTTGGCGATCTCGCCAATCAGATGTCGGTCAAGGCTGCTGAAATCATCAAATTCATGTTCAAACTGGGTACTCCAGCGACCATCAACCAGGTGCTTGATCAGGAAACTGCTCAGCTGGTAGCCGAAGAACTGGGCCACAAAGTGACCCTGGTCAGCGACACGGCCCTGGAAGATTCCCTGGCAGAATCCCTGAAGTTTGAAGGTGAGACGTTCTCCCGTGCGCCAGTTGTGACCGTAATGGGCCACGTTGACCACGGTAAAACTTCCCTGCTCGACTACATCCGTCGTGCCAAGGTTGCTGCTGGTGAAGCCGGCGGTATCACCCAGCACATCGGTGCGTACCACGTTGAAACCGAACGCGGCATGGTCACCTTCCTCGACACCCCGGGTCACGCCGCGTTTACCGCAATGCGTGCCCGTGGTGCCAAGGCGACTGACATCGTGATCCTGGTAGTTGCAGCGGACGACGGCGTGATGCCGCAGACCATTGAAGCTGTCCAGCACGCCAAGGCCGCTGGTGTTCCACTGGTTGTTGCAGTGAACAAGATCGACAAGCCGGGCGCCGATCTCGATCGCATCCGTAGCGAGCTGTCGGTTCACGGCGTGACGTCTGAAGAGTGGGGCGGTGATACGCCGTTCGTTTCGGTTTCGGCGAAAGTCGGTACTGGTGTGGACGAATTGCTCGAAGCGGTCCTGTTGCAAGCTGAAGTACTCGAGCTGAAAGCAACGCCATCGGCCCCAGGTCGTGGTGTTGTGGTTGAGTCGCGTCTCGACAAGGGCCGTGGCCCGGTTGCGACCGTTCTGGTTCAAGACGGTACCCTGCGCCAAGGCGACATGGTGCTGGTCGGTTCGAACTATGGCCGTGTACGTGCCATGCTCGACGAGAACGGCAAGCCAATCAAGGAAGCGGGTCCTTCCATCCCTGTCGAGATCCTCGGCCTGGACGGTACCCCGGACGCTGGCGACGAGATGAGCGTGCTGTCGGACGAGAAGAAAGCCCGTGAAGTGGCGCTGTTTCGTCAAGGCAAGTTCCGCGAAGTCAAACTGGCTCGTGCTCACGCCGGCAAGCTGGAAAACATCTTCGAGAACATGGGCCAGGCAGAGAAGAAGACGCTTAACATCGTCCTCAAATCTGACGTACGTGGTTCTCTCGAAGCGTTGAACGGCGCCTTGAATGGCCTGGGTAACGACGAAGTGCAAGTGCGCGTTGTCGGTGGCGGTGTCGGTGGTATCACCGAGTCCGACGCCAACCTGGCACTGGCTTCCAACGCTGTACTGTTCGGCTTCAACGTGCGTGCCGATGCTGGCGCTCGCAAGATCGTCGAGCAGGAAGGCCTGGACATGCGTTACTACAACGTCATCTACGACATCATCGAAGACGTCAAGAAGGCCCTCACCGGCATGCTTGGCAGTGACGTCCGGGAGAACATCCTGGGTATCGCCGAAGTACGTGACGTGTTCCGCTCGCCGAAATTCGGCGCGATCGCCGGTTGCATGGTTGTCGAAGGCACCGTGTACCGTAACCGTCCAATCCGTGTACTGCGTGAAGACATCGTTATCTTCGAAGGCGAGCTGGAATCCCTGCGCCGCTTCAAGGATGACGCTGCTGAAGTACGTGCCGGCATGGAATGCGGTATCGGCGTCAAGAGCTACAACGACGTCAAGGCTGGCGACAAGATCGAAGTCTACGAGAAGGTTCAGGTTGCTCGCAGCCTCTAACTCGCGCACTTCCGGAGCCACGCGGCGTGTGGGCATGCAAATGCCCCGCGCAGCGTACGGACTCTAAACGCAACGCCCGGTCTGGCTTTTGTCAGGCCGGGCGTTTGCCGCTTTCAGACCCCACGGGTTTCACCGTGTGGCAGTAACAGGTAACAAGACATGGCAAAAGAATACAGCCGTACCCAACGTATCGGCGATCAGATGCAGCGCGAGCTGGCCCAACTGATCCGTCGCGAAGTCAAAGACCCGCGCGTTGGCCTGGTCACCATCACCGCCGTTGAAGTGAGCCGTGACGTGGGTCACGCCAAGATCTTCATCACCGTCATGGGGCAGGACAACAGCGAAGAAATCGCGCAGAGCATCAAGGTGCTCAACTCGGCCGCAGGCTTCCTGCGCATGCAGTTGGCCCGTGAAATGAAGCTGCGCAGTGTTCCGCAGTTGCACTTCCACTACGACGAAAGCGTCGTGCGTGGTGCGCACCTGTCGGCACTGATCGAGCGCGCCGTGGCGGAAGACAGCCAGCACCCGTCCACACCTGAAGACGCCAAGGAGTAAGCGGTGGCTCAGGTCAAACGTATCCGTCGCAACGTCAGCGGCATCATTTTGCTCGACAAGCCCATTGGCTTTACCTCCAATGCTGCTTTGCAGAAGGTTCGCTGGCTGCTCAATGCCGAGAAGGCCGGTCACACCGGCAGCCTCGACCCCTTGGCCACCGGCGTCTTGCCGCTGTGCTTCGGCGAGGCCACCAAGTTCTCGCAATACCTGCTCGATTCCGACAAGGGTTACGAAACCCTGATGCAACTGGGCAAGACCACCACCACGGCCGACGCCGAAGGTGATGTTTTGCAGGTTCGCGACGTGACCGTTGGTCGTGCTGATATCGAAGCTGCTTTACCCGGTTTTCGTGGGCAAATCAGTCAGATACCGCCGATGTACTCGGCGCTCAAGCGTGATGGCCAACCTCTTTACAAGCTGGCACGTGCGGGTGAAGTAGTGGAGCGCGAACCGCGTTCTGTTACTATTGCGCGCTTGGAATTGCTTGCCTGTGAAGGCGACACCGCCCGTCTGGCCGTGGACTGCAGCAAAGGCACCTATATCCGTACCCTGGTGGAAGATATTGGTGAACAGCTCGGTTGCGGCGCGTACGTTGCAGAACTGCGACGCACCCAGGCCGGCCCATTCAGCCTGGCCCAGACGGTCACGCTGGAAGAGTTGGAAGCGGTACACGCCGAAGGTGGCAACGAAGCGGTGGATCGCTTCCTGATGCCGTCGGACAGCGGTTTGCTGGACTGGCCTTTGCTGCACTTCTCGGAGCACAGCGCGTTCTATTGGCTCAACGGCCAACCGGTACGTGCCCCGGATGCCCCGAAGTTCGGCATGGTGCGGGTACAAGATCACAATGGTCGCTTTATCGGTATCGGTGAAGTGAGCGAAGACGGGCGCATCGCGCCGCGTCGATTGATTCGGTCAGAATGACCGAACGAGGGTGGCTGTTAACAGGCACGGTCACTTCTCATTTTTAGATACAGGGATTTGTCCCTGGCCTGTTGAAGCTGTTTTTCTGAAACAGTTTCCTGATAAAAGGATTGCCTCATGGCTCTCGACGTTCAAGAAAAAGCACAAATCGTAGCTGACTACCAGCAAGCTGTTGGTGACACTGGTTCGCCAGAAGTGCAAGTTGCACTGCTGACCCACAACATCAACAAGCTGCAAGGTCACTTCAAGGCCAACGGTAAAGATCACCACTCCCGTCGTGGTCTGATCCGCATGGTAAACCAGCGCCGTAAGCTGCTGGACTACCTGAAAGGCAAGGATCTGGGTCGCTATCAGACTCTGATCGGTCGCCTGGGTCTGCGTCGCTAATAAGCGATTGCGCTAGAGGTTGGTTGTCTGCCGTGTGTCAGTGGGTTTCCCGCTGGCCCATGGCAGGCTCCCAGCCTCAAGTTTTATCTGGATACACGTTTTACCCTGGACGAGCGACGGGCCGATTCCCGCCATTGCCCAAGAATTTCGCAAGAAGACAAGTTCCCCAAGAGCCACAAAGAAGGTAGGACACCGTGAACCCGGTTATCAAAAAATTCCAGTTCGGTCAGTCGACCGTTACCCTCGAGACAGGCCGTATCGCCCGTCAAGCCTCCGGCGCAGTGCTGGTTACCGTTGACGACGACGTGACCGTATTGGTGACCGTTGTCGGCGCGAAGACCGCTGACCCGAGCAAAGGCTTTTTCCCTCTTTCCGTTCACTACCAGGAAAAAACTTACGCTGCCGGTAAGATCCCTGGTGGTTTCTTCAAGCGTGAAGGCCGTCCTTCCGAGAAAGAAACCCTGACTTCCCGACTGATCGACCGTCCGATCCGTCCGCTGTTCCCAGAAGGTTTCATGAACGAAGTGCAGGTTGTCTGCACCGTCGTTTCGACCAGCAAGAAGACCGATCCGGACATCGCTGCGATGATCGGTACCTCGGCTGCCCTGGCCATCTCCGGCATTCCTTTCGATGGCCCGATCGGCGCAGCTCGCGTTGCTTTCCACGAAAGCACTGGCTACCTGCTGAACCCGACTTACGAGCAACAAAAAGCATCGAGCCTGGACATGGTCGTTGCCGGTACCTCGGAAGCCGTATTGATGGTTGAGTCGGAAGCCAAAGAACTGACCGAAGACCAGATGCTGGGCGCCGTACTGTTTGCCCACGACGAATTCCAGGTCGTTATCAAAGCGGTCGCAGAGCTGGCTGCTGAAGCTGCCAAGCCAACTTGGAGCTGGGCTCCTCAAGCTGAAGCTACCGAGCTGCTGGGCGCAATCCGCTCCGAGTTCGGCGCTGCCATCTCCGACGCCTACACGATCACCGTCAAGGCCGACCGTTACGCTCGCCTGGGCGAGTTGAAGGATCAGGTTGTCGCTAAGCTGTCCGGTGAAGAAGGCCAGCCTTCTTCCAGCGACGTCAAGGCTGCATTCGGCGAGATCGAATACCGCACCGTTCGCGAAAACATCGTTAACGGCAAGCCACGTATCGATGGTCGCGACACTCGCACTGTACGTCCGCTGAACATTGAAGTCGGCGTTCTGCCGAAGACTCACGGTTCGGCGCTGTTTACCCGTGGTGAAACCCAGGCTCTGGTAGTCGCGACCTTGGGCACCGCCCGTGACGCACAGCTGCTAGACACCCTGGAAGGCGAGAAAAAAGACCCGTTCATGCTGCACTACAACTTCCCTCCGTTCTCGGTGGGCGAGTGTGGTCGCATGGGTGGTGCTGGTCGTCGCGAAATCGGTCACGGCCGTCTGGCCCGTCGTTCGATCGCTGCCATGCTGCCTGCTGCTGACGTGTTCCCGTACACCATCCGCGTAGTGTCGGAAATCACTGAGTCCAACGGTTCCAGCTCCATGGCTTCCGTTTGCGGTGCTTCCCTGGCGCTGATGGATGCTGGTGTGCCGATGAAGGCGCCGGTTGCCGGTATCGCCATGGGCCTGGTTAAAGAAGGCGAGAAGTTCGCCATCCTGACCGACATCCTGGGCGACGAAGACCACCTGGGCGACATGGACTTCAAAGTAGCCGGTACCGCTAAAGGTGTTACCGCGCTGCAGATGGACATCAAGATCAAAGGCATCACCGAAGAAATCATGGAAATCGCCCTGGGCCAAGCCCTGGAAGCGCGCCTGAATATCCTCGGCCAGATGAACCAGATCATTGGTCAGTCCCGTACCGAACTGTCGGAAAATGCTCCGACCATGATCGCGATGAAAATCGACACCGACAAAATCCGTGATGTCATCGGTAAAGGCGGCGCGACCATTCGTGCGATCTGTGAAGAGACCAAGGCTTCGATCGATATCGAAGACGACGGCTCGATCAAGATCTTCGGCGAAACCAAAGAAGCGGCAGAAGCAGCGCGTCAGCGCGTTCTGGGCATCACCGCTGAAGCTGAGATCGGCAAGATCTACGTCGGTAAGGTTGAGCGCATCGTCGACTTCGGCGCATTCGTTAACATCCTGCCGGGCAAAGACGGTCTGGTTCACATCTCCATGTTGAGCGACGCTCGCGTTGAGAAAGTGACCGACATTCTGAAAGAAGGTCAGGAAGTGGAAGTGCTGGTACTGGACGTGGACAACCGCGGCCGTATCAAGCTGTCCATCAAGGACGTAGCAGCAGCCAAGGCTTCGGGCGTTTAATCACCCCTGGGCTTTACGTTGAAAAAGAGGACTCTTCGGAGTCCTTTTTTTATGCGCGCGGGAAAGTGAAGGGAAATCAGCCGTTTAGCTCAACGCAAAAACCGCAACTTGCATGCAGGCACGATGGGCTTCATGCAAGTTGCACGATTTCGAAAACCGACGAAATTCGTAAATCATTGATTTAAATCGGTTTTATTGGTTTTAAAAACTTGGCACAGCGCCTGCAATATCCCTGTTAACGCTGCAGCATCAAGGTACACACACTGCAGACTTTTAATAAAACAGGAGTTACTCGTATGAAGAAGTTCGCTCTCGCTACTGCTACCGCTCTGACCCTGGCTATGGGTGCTAACGTTGCCTTTGCTCAAACTTCCCAAGCGCCGATGACCCTGGCCGCTGGTGAAGTGACCAAAGCCAAAGAGTCCACCTCTGACACGTGGATCACCACCAAAGTCAAAGCTGACCTGCTGACCGAGAAAGGCATTCCAGGTTCGGACATCAAGGTTGAGACCAACAAAGGTGTGGTTACCCTGTCGTCTGACGTAGAGATCTCCGAATCGCAGAAAGCTACCGCTGTAGCGATTACCAAGAAAATCAAAGGTGTGACCGCTGTTTCTGCTGACAGCATGCATGTAGGCGGCGGTTACAAAGCTGACAACGTAGACAAAACCAAGGCTGCTGCTTCTGACGCTAAAGGCGCTACCTCGGATACCTGGATCACCACCAAAGTGAAAGCTGATCTGGTAACCGAAAAAGGCATTCCTGGTACCGACATCAAAGTTGAAACCAACAAAGGCGTAGTTTCCCTGTCGTCCACCGCTGCGGTGACCGATGCGCAGAAAACTACCGCGGTGAATATCGCCAAGAAAATCAAAGGCGTTAAAGCTGTATCGGCCGACGGCCTGAAAGCAGAGTAACGCTTCGCTTATCGCTTTGAACCAAGCGTCGGCGGCAGCGAGCGAGCTAGATATCCGCTCAATGCACCTCACGTGTTCATGCGACCGACCACAAGGATGTGGTCATTACAGGCCTCGGCATTCGTGCCGGGGCCTGTTCTATTGTGGCTTGGAATAAGGATTTCGAGGCGATGGGAACCAAAGTGGGAGCGGGCGTGCTCGCGAATGCAGTGTGTCAGCCACACATCAGTTGCCCACACTTAGATTTGCAATACTCGCTGCTTACTCGGCATCCAGATGCATCGGTGTCACAACCCGGCCATCCTTTTCCGCCTGACCCAGGTTGGCGTCAATGAAGTACACACGGTCATCTTCCAGCTGGCCTTTGTCCACCAGATAGTCCTTGATGGTGCTTGCACGGTCCTGACCAAGTTGGCGCAGTAACACATCACTGCCGCTCCAGAACTTAATGACGCCATCACGCAGCTTGACGGTGCGGTCGTCGTCGCTGAGGTCTTTCCATTCGGCCGGCGGTTGCTGTTTCAAGCGCGTGCGGTAAATTCCTTCCAGCAACGGCGCCTTTTCTTTCTCCGGTACGACAAGCAATGACGCTTGGGCAGGGACCTTATCCCCACGGCGCTGAAGAATCTTGTAGAAGTTGTATTGATATTCGCGTTCAAGGCGCTGAGCGGCGAGGAAGGCGCCGTCGCTGTTGGCGGCCGCTGTGCCTTCAATTTCCAGGCGGAGGGTCGGGCGTTCCTTGAGTGCTTTGGCGAGTTTGTCCAAGGCCGCCTGGGCATCTTTGCTCAAGTCGCTGGAGCCGGCCGCAAACGACACATTGCCCAGGTCTTCCGAGCCGCCGCCGGACACTAGCCCGCCGAGCATCCTGAAAGGCGCCGTTGCTGCACGCACCACCAGGTTACGCAGGGTCTGCCACACGATCGGCATCACGCTAAATTGCGGGTTGTTCAAGTCACCGGTCACCGGAAGCTCGATAGAGATTTTGCCGTCGACGTCTTTAAGCAGTGCAATGGCCAGTCGAATCGGCAAGTCCACCGCGTCGGCGCTGTCTACTTTCTCACCCAGTTGCAATTGCTCCACCACCACCTTGTTTTCGGCCTTCAGCTGACCTTTGGTGATGACGTAGTGCAAATCCAGATTGAGCCGGCCCTTACGGATGCGGAACCCGGCAAACTTGCCGGAGTAGGGCGTAAGCGTGGTCAACTCGACACGTTTGAAGCTGGTAGCGATATCCAGCGCGGCCATCGGGTCAAACGGGTTCACGCTGCCCTTGATGGTGACCGGCGCATAGCGGTCAACCTTGCCCTTGATATCGACGGTGGCCGGTTTGGCCTGGCGGCTGTCGATGGTGCCGATCTGGCCGTTGAGCTGTTGAATCGCCGTGGCGAAGTTAGGTGTAAGACTGAAGTCGGCAAAGTTGGCAGAACCGTCGTTGATCGCAATCTGCCCGATACGAATGCCCAAGGGCTTCTCTTTGCTGGCTGGCTTGGCGCTTTTATCTGCCGGTTGTGGAATCAGCAGGTCATCGACGTTGGTGGTGCGGTCGTCATTGATCATGAAGCGCGCATAGGGTTGCAACAGATTGACCTTGTCTATCGTCAGGCTCTCGCCGTGTTGGTAGTTCAAGCCTTCTACCATCAGGCGCTGCCATTTGACGAAGTCGCGAGTCTTGAGGGTATCGAGTGTGTGCAGTTGGTCGACCTGCGCGCGGCCGGTAATCTGGAGCTTGAGCGGGTCAGTGCTCTTAAGGTTCACGTCCAGGTTGCTGCCGAGCATGCCGCTACGCAGTTCCAGGCGAATAAACGGGCTGATGTAGGACTGCGCGACCCGCAGGTCGATGTCCTGAGTCGTCACTTTCAGCTTGGCGCTGACGGGGTTGAGGTTGACCTCGCCGGTCGCAGCAATCTTGCCTTGCTTGCCCAGGCCGCTATCGACCTTCAGGGTAAACGGGCTCTGGTTAAGGCTGTCGAAGTTCTGCACATCGACATTCAGGGGGCCCAGTTCCAACGCGACGGCAGGCTTGGCCTGACGGTCCGCCAAGTGCACTTGATAGTTGCGCAGTTGCACGTCCTTGAGCAGCACTTGCCACGGTTTACTTGGGGCAGCAGGTTGGGGTTTTGGCGAGTCAGCGGTGGCCGGTGCTGTAGCAGGTTCCGGCGCTTGGGCTGGTTTGCTTGGCTGGCTGGCGAAGAGTTTCTGCCAGTCCAGTTTCCCGTCGGCTTCTAGGGCGGCCCAGGTTTCCAGCTTGTTGCTGCGGATTTTGCCAACCACCACTTGCTGCTTGGCCAGGTCGACCGTGGTTTCGCTGACGTCCAGACGTTCCAGGCGAACCAACGGCCGGCCATCCGGGGCCTTAATGGCAAACGGTGCGATGCTGGCGGCAGTGTTGGTCAGGTTTAGCTGGGTTTCTTTGGCCAGGCTGAACGTGTACTCGGTGCTGAAGTTGAGCACACCGTCTTCGAGTACCAGTGGCAGGGCATCACGTACATACGGCCACCAAGCTTTCATTTTGCCATCAGTGACTTTCAACGTGCCTTGGGAGGTGATCGGTACCAGGCTGAAATTGCCTTTCCAGTCGATCTGCCCACCTTCCGGGCCGGCGGCGACCAGGGTCATGTCTGCATTGTCTTCGGGCAAGGTGCTGAGGTTTTTCAGCTCGAAATCAAGTTTGTCGTAGAGGAATTCAATGGGCTCGCTGGGGCGCAAGTCTTCGAAGTGCACATAACCGCCGGCCAGCTTGATGCCGTCGATACGCAAAGGGAATGGCTTGGCCTCCGGATCGGCCGGGGTGGGTTCGCTGGGTGGCAGCTTGAACAGCTGCGCCAGATTGAGCTGACCGGATTTGTCGAACAACACTTCGGTCTTGGGCTGGTCGAGTTGAACGTCAGCCAGGTGCAGGGCGCGGGTCCACAGGCTATCGATCTGCAGATTGGCATAGAGGCGTTCGAAACCCAGCTGCTCCTTGCCGGGTTCGCCGATCTTCAGGCCCCATACGGTCAGCTCCAGGCTGAATGGGTTGAGCTCGATACGTTCGATGCGCGCCGGCACTGTGGCGTAATTGGCCAGCTGCTGGTTGGCAATGCGAAGGGCAATGCCCGGCAGAATCAAGAAACCCAGCAAACTGTATAAAGCGAGGGCGGTCAACAATGCGCCAGCGGCGCGGATCAATCCTTTGGGCATGGGGCGGCGCCATCTATGTCAAACAGGAGTGCCTTTGAGTATGGCACGGGTTTTCGGTTCCGAAGATCCAGGCTCTTGGGAAACGTCCTACAGTTGGAGTATCAGCGTCTTTAGCGGCGGTTGCTGATCTTGCGAAGGGAAATCTGCGCCAGGCGTCATGATTTGCCAATCGCGTACCGGGCGTCCGGCTTTTTCCGCACAGCGCAGCACGTGTTCGCGCCAATCCTCCATGCTGACTTTTGCCAGGTTGTTGCAGCAGATCAGTACGCCATTATCTGCAGTGGTCAGCAATGCCGGTTTGAGCAGGCTTTGGTAATCACGAAGCAGGTCGACGGTGCCGAACGCGCTCTTCGCCCAGGCCGGAGGGTCCAGCAATACCAGGTCGTATTGGCGTTGTTCCAGGCGCGGGTAGCTCGGCAGTTTTTGCCCGCGACGCTGGGTGATCGGCAAGCCGGCTAGCTGGCGAATCGCCGGGAAGTAATCGGACTGCACAAACTCCATGGTCGGTAGTTGCGGGTTGAGCAGACCGTTTTCGCGCCCGACCGCCAAGTTGCCCTCGGCAAAGTCCAGGTTGCACACCTCGCGGGCACCGCCAGCGGCGGCGCTGAGGCCTACACCGCAGGTATACGCAAACAGGTTCAACACGCTTTTGCCGGCGCTGTGGTCTTTGACCCAGCCACGAGTGTTGCGCAGGTCGAGGAACAGCAACGGGTCTTGCCCGGCATGCCGCCCGCGCACACGGTAGTTAAGGCCCCATTCGTGGCCGACCAGGTCTGCCAGCGCGGCAGGTTCGGCGCGGTAAACCGTGTCTTCGCGATCGACCCGCGAATTGCCACGGGCGCGATCGTTGTACACCAGCAGCAATTCCAGGCCGGTGAACTGATTGACCAGTTGATGCAGCTCCAACAGCTCTTCGGTGTGCAGCGACTGGTGAAAGCTTTGCACCAGTAATTGCGGGCCATAGCGGTCGATGGTCAGGCCACCGGCGCCCTCTTGGCTGCCATGGAACAGTCGATAGCAATCGGTGCCCTGGGCATGCAACTCGTTGATCAAGTCTTGGCGATGATCGAGGGCGGCGCGCAGCGCCTGATTCAAGGGTGACATGGAGCGCGCCTTGCTAGGTAATAGGAGAGTAGGGGTAATGAGGGCGCGGAGTTTAACAGCTATGGGCCGCCAGCTACATCAGACCCATCCGCCGATGGGCGCGTTGTACCGAACCATTGCGCATCGCCCATCGCAACAATGGCGCACTGCGCTGGACCCCGGCGCGGATCATTTGACGTTGCAGCGGGCTCTGGTGTTGCTCAAGCATGGCACTGGCCCAATCCGGCAGCAGGTCAATGCCCGCCTGCATCATCAAGGTCCCAAAGGGCTTGGCCATCATGCTGGGGGAGGGCGCGTTGAGCAGCAGGCGTACGACTTCGCGGCTGCGCTCATCGCAGAGCAACTGCGGGCGGATGCGCGCGAGGTAATCCGAAATTTCCTGCCGTGAACGCGGAACATGCCGCGCGCCCAAACGTTCGGCCACCAAGGCTATCTCGCTGTAGTAGCGATCTTGATCTCGACCACTAAGGTGCGGGTTGCGATAACGCAGGTGCGCCGCGAGAAAATTGCTGACTTCCGCCACATGCACCCAGGTCAATAACTCCGGATCGCTGGCAGCATAAGGCCGCCCATCCGGTGCATGGCCTGCCACCTGCAGGTGGATGGTGCGCACTTTTTCGATCAGCCACTCGGCGTCGCGCCGCGAGCCGAAGGTGGTGCCGGAGATGAACTGCGACGTACGCCGCAAGCGCCCGAGCATGTCCTGGCGAAAGTTCGAATGGTCCCACACGCCCGCGAGGGCCAGTGGGTGCAAGGCTTGCAGCATCAAGGCGCTGATGCCGCCGATCAGCATACTGCTGAAATCGCCATGGACTTGCCAGCTTACCGAGTCCGGTCCAAACAGGCCGGGATCGCCTTTGGGGTTTTCCAGGTCCAGTTGGCCCAGCGATAAGCCGGTCAGGCTCATCAGCTGGTTTTCGATGCGGCTGCGGATAAATTCCATGGCGACTCAGGGTTTCCTAGCGGTTCAGGCGTTCGTCGATCAGGCCGTCCACTACGCTTGGGTCGGCCAGGGTCGAGGTATCACCGAGGCTGTCCAGTTCGTTGCAGGCGATCTTGCGCAGAATGCGCCGCATGATCTTGCCGGAACGGGTTTTGGGCAATGCGGGCGCCCATTGGATCAGTTCCGGCTTGGCAAAGCTGCCGATTTCCTTGCTGACCAGCTCCAAGAGGTGTTTTTTCAACGCGTCGCTGGGTTCCACGCCATTCATGGGCGTGACAAACGCATAAATGCCCTGGCCTTTGACGTCATGGGGGTAGCCCACCACAGCGGCTTCGGCGACCTGGTCGTGCAGCACCAGCGCGCTTTCCACTTCGGCGGTGCCGATGCGATGGCCAGAGACGTTGATCACGTCGTCGATACGCCCGGTGATCCAGTAGTCGCCGTCCTCATCGCGGCGTGCGCCGTCGCCGGTGAAGTAATAGCCGGGGAAGGGTTTGAAATAGGTGTCGATCATGCGCTGAGGGTCGCCGTACACACTGCGAATTTGCCCAGGCCAGCTCGCCTTGATCGCCAATACACCGCTGCCTGCGCCGTTGAACGGCTTGCCTTGTTCGTCCAGCAGCACGGGTTGTACGCCAAACATCGGCTGGGTGGCGCAGCCCGGCTTGATGCGCTGGGCGCTGACCAGGGGGCTGAGCATGATGCCGCCGGTCTCGGTCTGCCACCAGGTGTCCACGATCGGGCAGCGCTGTTCGCCGACGGCGTTGAAGTACCAGTCCCAGGCTTCCGGGTTGATCGGCTCGCCGACGCTGCCCAGCAAGCGCAGGCTGGCGCGGGAGGTGTTTTCCAGCGGGCCATGACCCTCGCGCATCAGGGCGCGCAGGGCGGTGGGCGCGGTGTAGAAGATATTCACCTGATGCTTGTCGATTACCTGCCAGAAGCGCGAGCTGTCCGGGTAGCTGGGCACGCCTTCGAACATCAACGAGGTTGCGCCGTTGGCCAGCGGGCCGTACACGATGTAGCTGTGGCCGGTGACCCAGCCGACATCGGCGGTGCACCAGAACACTTCGCCATCGCGGTAGTCGAGCACGTATTTGAAGGTCATCGCTGCCTGTAGCAGGTAGCCGCCGGTGGTGTGCAGCACGCCTTTGGGCTTGCCGGTGCTGCCGGAGGTGTAGAGGATAAATAGTGGGTCTTCGGCGTCCATCGGCTCGGGTGGGCAGTCGTCGCTGGCTGCGTCCAGGGCTTGCTGGTACTTGAGGTCGCGGCCTTCGCTCCAGTTCACGCTAGTGCCGGTGCGTTCCACCACCAGCACCGTGCTGACATTCGGGCAACTGGCCAGGGCTTTGTCGACATTCTGTTTAAGCGCTACCGGCTTGCCGCCGCGTACGCCTTCGTCGGCGGTGATCACGGTACGGCAGTCCGCATCGAGGATACGATCACGCAAAGCATCCGGTGAGAAACCACCAAACACCACCGAGTGCACCGCGCCAATACGTGTACAGGCCAGCATGGCGTAGGCCGCTTCCGGGATCATCGGCATGTAGATGCACACGCGGTCGCCTTTTTTCACGCCACGGCTTTTCAGCACATTGGCCAGGCGACTGACGTTTTGATGAAGTTGGCGGTAGGTGATTTTGTCGGACTTTGTAGGATCATCACCCTCCCAGATGAAGGCCGGCTGATCGGCACGCTGCGCCAGGTGGCGGTCGATGCAGTTGTAGCTCACGTTGAGCTGGCCGCCTGCAAACCATTGGGCCGCGCCAGTCTTGATGTCTGAGCTGTGGACGGTGTGCCAGGGATTGAACCAGTCGAGAAAGCTTTTGGCCTGCTCAGCCCAAAATGTATCGGGTTGCTCGATGGATTGGCGATAGAGGCGCTGATAGTCCTCTTGACTGAGTTGCGCAGCCCGGCGCACGGCATCGGCGGCAGGAAATGTGCTGATATCGAACATGTGCGGTCCTTATTCTTGTTTTAGGGACAAGTCATAAAGATGCACGCAGTAGGGGGAGGGTTCAAGGCCAACGTCCAAACGGACGTTGGCCTTGAGTGACCGGCTTCAGCCGCGGTGACGACCGCGGAAGTAGTTGATCAGGCCCTGGGTCGACGCGTCGTCGGCCAAGGTTTCTTCGGCGCCGGTCAGGCGGTTGTACACGCCTTTGCCCAGCTCTTTACCCAACTCCACGCCCCATTGGTCGAAGGCGTTGATGCCCCAGATCACGCTCTGCACGAACACCTTGTGTTCATACATGGCCACCAGCGCGCCCAGACGGCGTGGGCTGATGCGCTCCACTACCAGGGTGTTGCTCGGACGGTTGCCCGGGATCACCTTGTGCGGTGCCAGCTTTTGCACTTCGTCTTCCGGGATGCCCTTGTCGCGCAGTTCGGCTTCGGCTTCGCTGCGGGTCTTGCCGAGCATCAGCGCCTGGCTTTGGGACAGGCAGTTGGCATACAGCCACTGATGGTGGTCGGACACCGGGTTAAAACTGACGATCGGCACGATGAAGTCGGCCGGGATTAGCTGAGTCCCTTGGTGCAGCAACTGGTGGTACGCGTGTTGACCGTTGCAGCCTACGCCGCCCCAGATCACCGGGCCGGTATCGGTGGACACGGGCGTGCCGTCCTGGCGCACGCTCTTGCCGTTGGATTCCATGTCCAACTGTTGCAAGTGTTTGGTGATGTTACGCAGGTAGTGGTCGTACGGCAGGATCGCATGGCTCTGCGCGCCCCAGAAGTTGCCGTACCACACGCCGAGCAGGCCCAGCAGTACCGGCATGTTCTGCTCGAACGGAGCGTTCTGGAAGTGCTGGTCCATGGTGTAGGCGCCGGACAGCAGCTCCTTGAAGTTGGACATGCCGATCGCCAGGGCGATTGGCAAGCCAATGGCCGACCACAGCGAATAGCGGCCGCCGACCCAGTCCCACATCGGGAAGATGTTCTCTTCACGGATACCGAACGCCACGGCTGCCGCGTTGTTGCTCGAGACGGCGATAAAGTGACGATACAGCTCGGCTTCCGAGCCACCCTGGGCCAGGTACCAGGCGCGGGCGGCCTGGGCGTTTTTCAGGGTTTCGAGGGTGTTGAAGGATTTGGACGAGACGATAAACAGCGTGGTCTCGGCGCGCAGCTTCATGGTCAGCTCGTGGAACTCGCTGCCGTCGATGTTGGCCAGGTAGTGGCAGCGCACGCCTTTGTGGGCGTAGGACAACAGTGCTTCGGAGACCAGCTCCGGGCCGAGGAACGAGCCACCGATACCGATGTTTACCACGTCAGTGATCGGCTTCTCGGTGTAGCCACGCCACAGGCCGTCGTGGATGCGGCCGACCAGGTCAGTGATCTGGTTCAGCACCTTGTGCACGTCCGGCATGATGTTCACGCCATTGACCGACAGCTTGTCGCCCACAGGGCGGCGCAGGGCCGTGTGCAGGGCCGGGCGGCCTTCGGACGAGTTGACCGGCTCACCGGCGTAGAGCGCGTCGATCGCGCCTTTGAGATTGACTTCCTTGGCCAGGCCCACCAGCAGGTCGCGGGTTTCGCTGGTGATCAGGTTTTTCGAGTAATCGAGGAAAAGTCCGCAGCTGCTCAAAGTGAATTGGGAAAAGCGCTGAGGATCGGCATTGAACGCTTCGCGCATGCTGAAATCCTGCATGGCTTGGCGATGTTGATTGAGCGCTTGCCAGGCGGGCAGAGCGGTAACGTCATGAGGAGTGCGGTAGTACGCCATCGCTGCGGGTTTCCTTTTATTACGGGGACTGCCTTTAGGACACTTCTAGGCCCGGAACGTCCAGTCTTTCATCGAGGATTGGGTTCCGGACAGCGCTAACTATAAGCGCAGGGCGATTACATTAAACCTAGCGTGGGAATATGTCTTGGCTTTGTCTGCGCTGTGGCCGGTACTTTTTTATACCGGCACAGCGGGGAGGGGGTCAGTTGAGGTTCAGGTGCAGGTTGTCGATGAGGCGAGTGGCGCCTAGATAGGCAGCTACCAGGATCACAATGTCGCGGTCTGCGGCCGTGGCGGGGTGCAGGTGCACGCCTTGGCGCACTTCGAGGTAGTCGATGCGCAGCCCTGCGGCCTCGATCTGGCGGACTTGTTCGGCGCGCAGCTTGGCGAAGTCGTGGTCACCGGCTTTGATCGCATCGCCAATCTGACTGAGGCTGCGATACAGCACCGGCGCGATGGAACGTTGTTCTTCCGTGAGGTAACCGTTGCGCGAAGACAGCGCCAGGCCGTCGTCGGCACGCACAGTGGGCTCGCCGATGATCTGGATCGGCATGTTCAGGTCATGGACCATGGCGCGAATCACAGCCAGTTGCTGGTAGTCCTTCTGGCCAAATACAGCTATGTCCGGCTGGACCATATTGAACAGCTTGCTCACCACCGTCGCCACGCCTTCAAAGTGCCCCGGACGGCTGGCGCCGCAGAGGCCTTCGGACAGTTGCGGGACGCTGACGCGAGTCTGGCCAGTGGTGCCACCAGGGTACATTTCTTCGACGGTGGGCGCGAACAGCAGGTTGCAGCCCGATTGCAGGAGCTTTTCCTGGTCGGCGGCCAGAGTGCGCGGATACTTGTCCAAGTCTTCGCCGGCGCCAAATTGCAGCGGATTGACGAAGATGCTGGCGACGACAAAGTCCGCCTGTTGTGCTGCCTTGGTCACCAGGGTGGCGTGGCCGCTGTGCAGGTTGCCCATGGTAGGCACAAAACCAATGCGTTTGCCGGCGTTGCGGGCGTGGGTTACAGCGGCCCGCAGTTCGCGTACGGTTTTTACAGTGTTCATGCAGAGAATCCGTGTTCGGCGCCAGGGAAGGTCACGCCTTTGACTTCAGCGACGTAGGCGCTCAGGGCGGCGTGAATGCTGTCCTGGCCGGTCATGAAGTTTTTCACGAACTTGGGCACGCGACCGGTAATCGACAGGCCAAGCATGTCGTGCAACACCAATACCTGGCCGTCGGTGGCCGAGCCGGCGCCAATGCCGATCACCGGCACTTTAACGGCCTGGGTGATTTCTGCCGCCAGCTCGCTGGGAACGCATTCGAGCAGGATCATCGCCACACCCGCTTGTTCCAGGGCGATGGCGTCGGCACGCATCTGACGCGCCTGGGCTTCGTTACGGCCCTGCACCTTGTAGCCACCGAGGATGTTGACCGACTGCGGCGTCAGGCCCATGTGCGCACAGACTGGCACACCACGTTCTGCCAACAGGCGAATCGACTCGGCCAGCCACACCGCGCCTTCTACCTTGACCATGTGCGCGCCAGCACGCATCAGCTTGCCAGCATTATGGAAGGTCTGTTCGACGGTGGCGTAATCCATGAATGGCAGGTCGGCAATGATAAACGCGCCATCATTGCCGCGTTTGACGCTGGCGGTGTGGTAAGCGAGTTCGTCGGTGGTCACGGGCAGGGTGCTGTCATTCCCTTGAAGCACCATGCCCAGGGAATCGCCTACCAGTAACACTTCAACGCCGGCTTGACAGCTGGCGTGGGCGAAGGTGGCGTCGTAGCAGGTCAGCATGGTGATTTTCTCACCTTTGAGCTTAAGGCTCTGCAAGGTGGTCAGGGTAACGTCTGGCATGAAAAGGGTCCTCGTTCAGGCGCTTGGAAACAGCGAGTAACGCGCGTGAGTCTTCGTTTATACAGGCGCACTGTCTTGAGAGCAGTGCTTATAAGGCCTGGATTGCGCCCTTCAGCGCCGGGTTGGCGGCAGCGGGACGCCTATAGTCGTGAGGAGGGCACGGGAAGTCAATTGGATGTGTTACCGCATTGTTACGCGCGGGGTGTTACCCGTGTTACTGATGCGATTCAGCAGGTTCAACGGGTTTTTGAAGACGCTGGAGATCAAATGTGGGCGCGGGCTTACTGTGGTGAGCGGGCTTGCCCCGCGCTGGGCTGCGAAGCAGACCCTTTTGATTCTGCGGTGAACCCGTCGGGGGGCAAGCCCCCTCACCACAGCAAGCCCGCTCCCACATTTACCGCGTCAGGCTTGAGGTATGCGTTCCAGGCCGACAAACGGGCAGGCTGTCAGCAGGTCGCTGAGGCGTTGGCCGTCAGGCAATTGGAGGTTCTCGGGCGCCAGTTCGGCCAGCGGATACAACACAAACGCCCGCACATGCATTTGGTAATGCGGCACCTTGAGGCGCGGCTCGTCGATCAAGTGATTGCCAAACAGCAGGATATCCAGGTCGAGCGTGCGAGGGCCCCAGCGCTCAAGACGTTCGCGGCCTTGATCGTTCTCGATGGCCTGCAAGGCGTCCAGCAGTTCGAGCGGCGCAAGGCTGCTGTCGAGGGCTGCAACCGCATTGGTGTAGCGCGGTTGACCTGGTAGCAGGGAATCACTTTGATAAAAGGCGGAGACGCCGGCGACGGTGGTGCCGGGCAAATGCGCCAGCGCTTCGATGGCGCTGCGCAATTGTTGGTCCGGGGCAGCCAGGTTGCTGCCCATACCGATGTAGATGCGTTCCACGTTTATTCGCCCGAGGCGTCGGCCGCACTGCGTTTGCGCTTGCTACCACTGCGACGACGCTTTTTCGGGGCTTCGCCATCGCCTTTGCTGCCGAGGTCGCGAATCATGTCGCGGCGTTCGCTGTCGTTGGCGTCCTGGTAGTCAGTCCACCATTCGCCGAGGCCGTCAGTCTGCTCACCGGCGCTTTCGCGCAACAGCAGGAAGTCGTAACCGGCGCGGAAGCGTGGGTTGTCGAGCAACAGGTCGGCACGTTTGCCGCTGCGGCGCGGCAGGCGCTCTTGCATGTCCCAGATCTCGCGGATCGGCATGGTGAAGCGTTTCGGAATGGCGATGCGCTGGCACTGTTCTGCGATCAGCTCGTGAGCCGCTTCCTGCATGGCCGGTATCGGCGGCATGCCACGGTCTTGCAGGCGCAGTACGCGTTTTGGCAGGGCCGGCCACAGCAGGGCGGCAAACAGGAACGCCGGGGTGACCGGTTTGTTCTGCTTGATGCGCAGGTCGGTGTTGATCAACGCCTCGCTGATCAGTGTGTGGGTGTAGGTCGGGTTTTGCTCCAGTGCCTCGGCGCTGGCCGGGAACAGTGGATCGAACAGCTGCAGGTCGACCAGCATTTCGAAGGTGTCGGCGGCGTAGCCCGACAGGAACAG
Organism: Pseudomonas viridiflava; assembly: GCF_900583165.1. Classification (GTDB taxonomy): domain Bacteria; phylum Pseudomonadota; class Gammaproteobacteria; order Pseudomonadales; family Pseudomonadaceae; genus Aquipseudomonas. Next base: position 288,770 of record NZ_UTKY01000016.1, read on the forward strand.
CTTGAGCACTTCTTCGAACAGACGTGCCGAAGGGATTTCCCGCAGCATCGGCGCCAGTTCGCGAATCGGCGCGGCGGTGTGCTTCTCGATGCCAAAGTTCAGCTTGGCGGCGAAGCGTACGGCCCGCAGCATACGCACCGGGTCTTCCTGGTAACGCTTGACCGGGTCGCCGATCAGTCGGATCAGGTTGTTGCGAATGTCGTGTACGCCATTGGCGTAATCGAGGATGCGCTCGCTGACCGGGTCGTAATACAGGGCGTTGATGGTGAAGTCGCGGCGCTGCGCGTCTTCTTCCAACGTGCCGTAGACGTTGTCGCGCAGAATGCGCCCGCTTTCGTTGCTGGAGGACTGGTTGGTGTCTTCCTCGCCATCGGTTTGCGAGTGGCCTGCACGGAAGGTCGCGACCTCGATGATTTCGCGGCCGAAGTGGATGTGAACCAACTTGAAACGGCGACCGATGATCCGCGCATTGCGAAACTCGGCGCGCACCTGTTCAGGTGTGGCGCTGGTGGCGACGTCGAAATCCTTGGGCGTGATATTGAGCAGCATGTCACGCACGCAGCCACCGACCAGGTAGGCCTGGTAGCCGGCGTTCTGCAAACGTTCGACGATATTCACCGCATAACGGCTGAATTGGGCACGTTGCAGCGAATGCTGGCTGCTATTGAGCACTTCAGGCGTGCTGCGTTTGTGTTGCGTACGACGCAAGGGAGAACGGAATGACTGGAACAACTTCTTCAGCATGGGATGCACTGTTTGAAGGAATGTTCGGCCATAACGAAGAATGACCGCATGATGGGCGGGGATTCTAGCATTTAGTCAGGGGATGGTGTAGGAACAAGCTACAGGCATTGCGCCATAAGCGTTTGAAGGTCAAAACCCGGAAACTACAAGGGGAGCCGAAGCTCCCCCAGAAGTAGTTGCGTGCTCTATTTTTATTATGGTTTCGGGCTTTTTGTTTTTGTTGATCGCCCTCGCCATGAAGCTTCACCTTCATGACACTCCCAATCGGGAGCCAAGAGCAAACGGATTGCTTTGGTCGCTGTGTTGCTGATCTACGATCCAACCAGTTCAGGCTCTGCCTTAGGGCAGTTTTTGTTGTTCTCGGCCTGGTTGCGGGGCAAGCCCCAAATGCAACGCCTCTCCAAAAGAATCAGTTAGCTGCGCCTCCGCCGTGTTGTTTTTGTTATGCGTGAGTCGATTCGTCTTATTTTTATTGTCTTGTACAAAGCTTGTTATTGTTTTTGTACTAAGCATATAGCAGGGTGCGTGCCAACTTTTGCGCCGCCCAATAGAAACGGGGGTTTGAGGCGTTTTCGGGTTTTTGACGGGCCAAAAAAAGCCGGGACTTCGTTACCGTAAGCCCCGGCTTTTGTTACGCAAAAAATCAGCGGTAACAGTTTTTTCACATCTGAGGGTGTTACCTGTGGGGGCACACCCTCAGCTTTCGCTGGCCACCCCGGTCTTGCGCCGTGGGATGCCCAAGCGCTGGCGACGTTCCCACAGGCACTTGCGGCTCACGCCCAGTTTGCGTGCCAGTTCGGTCTCGGTCATATGGTCCTGATGCTCCAGGACGAAATGCTGGAAGTAGTCTTCCAGTGACAAGTCCTCAGTCGGCTCATGGCTGGTATTGCTACCGCCGCCCTGCTGCGGGGCTAGGCCGATGAAGTCGTCGTCCTCCAAGTCGCTCAGTTCAATGTCGATGCCCAGCAGCTCAGCGGAAATCTCCGGGCTTTCCGACAGAATCACCGCGCGTTCGACCGCGTTCTCCAGCTCACGCACATTACCCGGCCACGAGTAGTGCCGAATCGCTTGCTCGGCATCCGGCGCAAACTTGAGATCGGTGCGGTTGATGCGCGCGCTCTGACGCAGCAGGAACGCACTGGCGATCTCATTGACGTCAGCGCCACGCTCGCGCAGGGCCGGCAGCTTGAGGGCGATCACGTGCAGACGGTAGTACAAGTCTTCACGGAACTGGCCGATCTTGGCCAGGCTCTTCAAGTCACGGTGGGTCGCAGCGATCAGGCGCACATCGACCTTCTGCGATTGCACCGAACCCACGCGACGAATCTCGCCTTCTTGCAGCACACGTAGCAAGCGCGCTTGAGCTTCCAGGGGCAGCTCGCCGATTTCATCGAGGAACAGCGTGCCGCCGTCTGCCGCTTCTACCAAGCCTGCACGACCAGCGCTGGCGCCGGTAAACGCGCCTTTCTCGTGGCCGAACAGCTCGGACTCGATCAAGGATTCAGGGATGGCTGCGCAGTTCACCGAGATCATCGGTGCCTTGGCACGTTTGGAAAGATTGTGCAGGGCGCGTGCTACCAGCTCTTTACCAGTGCCCGACTCGCCCTGAATCAATACATTGGAGTCGGTTGGCGCCACTTTGCGGATCTTGCTGTACAGGTCCTGCATGGGTGGGCAGGAGCCGATAATACCGATCTCGCCATTACTGTTATCGACACCCGGCTTCTCAGCGGTTTTGCCGGCAGGGCGCTGCTCGGCAGGCGCACTGCTGGCCGACTGACGGTCACGCAGGATGCGCGCTACGGCCTGGAGCATTTCGTCATGGTCGAACGGCTTGGCGATATAGTCCACCGCGCCCATCTTCATGGAGTCCACCGCCGAACGCAGGCTGGCGTAGCTGGTCATGATCAGCACCGGAGTGCCTTGGCCCAGCTTTATCAGCTCAGTACCCGGCGCGCCCGGCAGGCGCAGGTCGCTGACTATCAGGTCGAACGTGGGAATGCTGAAACGCTCTTGGGCTTCCTGCACCGAGCCGGCTTCGCTGACTTGGTACTGATTACGTTCAAGCAGGCGACGCAAGGCAGAGCGGATAATGGTTTCGTCTTCGACGATCAAAATGTGCGGCATTGATTCAATTCTCTCGACGGTCTCAGTTCACAGCGGACGTCGCTTCGACATGACGCGGCAAGGTCACCCGAATACGGGTGCCGCGTTGGCTTTCGGTGTCAGCCGGGCTGTCGATGGTGATTTGTCCATAATGCTCTTCAACGATGGAATAGACCAGTGCAAGGCCCAGACCGGTACCTTCACCCGGGTCCTTAGTGGTGAAGAAGGGTTCGAACAATCGATCCATGATGTTCTGTGGAATACCGCTGCCTTCGTCTTCGACGATGAGGTCGACCGTGTGCTCGAAAGCCTCGGTCTTGACGCGTACCGCGCCACCCGCCGGCGTTGCGTCACGGGCGTTGGACAGCAGGTTGATCAGTACTTGGGCCAGGCGTTGTGAGTCGCCATCGACCCAATGATCCGGATCGCACAGGTTGAAGAACTGTACTTCGAAATTGCGCCGGTTCAAGGCCAACAGCCCAATGGCATCCTGCGCCACCTCGGCCAGGCACACCGCTTCATCCTGATTTTGATGGGCGCCCGCGTGGGCGAAGCTCATCAGCGACTGCACGATGCGCGACACGCGTTTGGTCTGTTCGAGGATTTGCCCGCTGATCTCGGTGATTTCGCCGTCTTCCTCGCGTTCTTCCCGCAGGTTCTGCGCAAGGCACGCGATACCGGTGATCGGATTGCCAATCTCGTGGGCAACGCCGGCCGCCAGGCGACCAATGCTGGCCAGGCGCTCGGAGTGTACGAGTTTGTCTTCGAGCATCTGGGTTTCGGTCAGGTCTTCTACAAGCAACACCAGGCCGCTGTTACCAGGCGCGAGGGGTTCGTCGATGGCGGCCTTGTGCAGGTTGAGCCAGCGCGTTTGGCCGTCGAGGGCCAGGTGTTGTTTGTGCAAGTGCTCATCGGGCAGGTTGATAAAACCTTGCAGCAATTCTTTCCACGGATCGCCCAGGGTGTTCAGGCGTGAGCCCACCACCCGTTGCGCGGCGATGCCGGTGAGTTCTTCCATGGCCTTGTTCCACATCAGGATCTCTTGATCCTTGGCCAGGGAGCAGACACCCATTGGCAGCTCTTGCAGGGTTTGGCGATGGTAACGACGCAGGGCGTCAAGCTCGGCGGCCAGGCCGGTGAGGCGCGAGTGGTAGTCCTCCAGCCGGCTTTCGATGAAGTGGATGTCTTCGGTAACGTAGTTTTCGCCACCGGCCTTGTAAGGCAGGAAGGTCTCCACCATGTCCTGGGAAACGCTGGGGCCCATCAGGCCGGACAAGTTGGCTTCAATACGGTCACGCAGGCGACGCAAGGCGTAAGGGCGGCGCTCGTCGAACGGCAGGTAAAGGTCGCGCAGCGCCTGTTCGACTTCTTTTTGCGCTGCCTTGGCACCCAGGGGCTTGGCCAGTTGCGTGGCGAACTCCTGGGGCGAGGCGGCATGCAGTTCGCGGCGTTGCGGGCGGCGTACGTTATCCACCGCGCAGGCTTCAGCGGCGCTGGTTTCTTCGGGGCTGGCGTTGGTGAACAGCGAAATCAGGGTGAACATCAGCACGTTGGCGGCCAGCGAAGCAATTGCCGCCATGTGCCAACTGGTGTCGTCCAGCACGTAGATCATGTTCAGCAGCGGGATGTAGAAGCCCTGCAGGTTGCCGACCAGCGGCAATAGCATGGTGACGATCCACACCAGGATTCCCGCCAGCAGCCCGGCAATAAAGCCCCGACGATTGGCCGTCGGCCAGTACAGTACCGACAACACGCCGGGCAGGAACTGCAGGGTCGCCACAAACGCGACGATGCCCAGGTTGGCCAGGTCTTGGCCGGCCCCGAGCAGTAGATAGAACCCGTAACCGGCCATGATGATCGCGACGATCAGCGCACGGCGCGTCCACTTCAGCCAGCGGTAGATATTGCCCTCGGCAGGCGGCTGGTACAGCGGCAGCACCAAGTGGTTGAGCGCCATCCCCGAGAGGGCCAGGGTGGTGACGATGATCAGTCCGCTGGCCGCCGACAACCCGCCAACGTAGGCCAGCAGCGCCAGGGCCGGGCTGTTGGCGGCAATGCCGATGCCCAGGGTGAAGTACTCGGGGTTGGTGGTGGCGCCCAGTTTCAGGCCCGCCCATAAGATCAACGGCACTGCCAGGCTCATCAACAGCAGGAACAGCGGCAAGCCCCAGCTTGCACTGACCAATGAGCGCGGGTTGAGGTTTTCGGTGAACGTCATGTGATACATGTGCGGCATCACAATGGCCGAGGCAAAGAACACCAGCAGCAGCGTACGCCATGGGCCTTCTTGCAATGGGGTGTGCAGCGCGGCGAGGGCGGTCTGGTTTTGCAGCAGCCACAGTTCCAGCTGTTGCGGGCCGTCAAACACGCCGTAGAGCGCATAAAGGCCCACGCCACCGATGGCGATCAGCTTGATCACCGATTCGAAGGCAATGGCGAAGACCAAGCCTTCGTGCTTCTCGCGGGTAGCAATATGGCGTGAGCCGAAGAAAATCGTAAACAGACTGATCAGTCCACAGAACGCCAGGGCGACTCGGTGCTGCACCGGTTCGCGGGTGAGAATACTGATGGAATCGGCCACTGCCTGAATCTGCAAGGCCAGCAACGGCAGTACGCCGATCAGCATGAACACGGTGGTCAGTGCGCCGGCCCAGGTGCTGCGAAAGCGGAAGGCAAACAGGTCGGCCAGGGACGATAGCTGGTAGGTGCGGGTGATTTTCAGGATCGGGTACAGCAGCACCGGCGCCAACAGGAACGCGCCAGACACGCCGAGGTAGCTGGAAAGAAAGCCATAGCCGTACTGGTAGGCCAGGCCCACCGTGCCGTAAAACGCCCAGGCACTGGCATAAACGCCAAGGGACAAGGTGTAGGTCAACGGATGGCGAATGATCGCCCGCGGAATCATTCCGCGCTCACTGATCCAGGCCACTCCGAACAACGCGGCCAGGTAGGCGGCGCTGATCAGCAGCATCTGGGTGAGGCTAAAGCTCATCGGCATCTTTTTGGCTCTGCAGGATAAAAGTCACGACGATCAGGATCAGCCACAGCAGATAGGGGCGATACCAGGCGCCCGTGGCGTCGATCCACCAATCCATGATGGCGGGAGAAAACAGGTAGATCCCGACGACCAGCAATAGGACCAATCGATAGATGTACATGTTGGCCTCTGATTGAAAAACTGCGGCGATGGTAACGGATGGCTGGCAGGCTGCAAGCGCCTTCAGCTCAATTGCGCTTCTTGCAGCGTGAGTGTGCGCGGGATCAGCAACGGATCCCAGTGCGCGATGCCCCAATCCAGCAGTTCCCGTGGGCTGGCGTGCAGCAGCTCGGTGCCGGGTTGTTGGCCGAGGGCGCGCAAGGCTCTTAACAGCAAAGGCGTGGCTTGGTCAGGCGTCAACGGCGGGGAGCGGTAGGATTTGCCCAATTTGTTACCGTCCGGCTGGATGATCAGCGGCACGTGCAGATAGCGTGGTTGGCGCAGCCCCAGCAGTTCTTGCAGATAGAGTTGGCGGGGCGTGGAATCCAGCAAGTCGGCGCCGCGTACGATATCGGTCACACCTTGCCAAGCGTCATCAAGCACCACGGCAAGTTGATAGGCGTACAGGCCATCGCGGCGACGGATGATGAAGTCACCGACATCACGGCCCAAATGCTGTCGGAATTCGCCCTGTACGCGGTCTGTAAAGTGATACGCCAATTCCGGCACGCGCAAACGGATCGCTGCATCTTGTTGGTCGTGACCAGCATTACGGCATAAGCCTGGGTAAATCCCGTTGTAGGGTTCCAGTTGTTTGCGTGAGCAAGTGCAGGCGTAGGCCAAACCGTGGTTGAACATATCGTTCAGCACCTTGGCGTAGGCATCATGTCGCTCGCTTTGTCGGACCAATTCCCCGTCCCATTCAAAGCCGTAGCTTTCCAGGGCGTGCAGAATCGCTGCTTGGGCACCGGGTTCTTCACGCGGGGGGTCGAGGTCTTCCATGCGCATCAGCCAGCGGCCTTTGTTGGCACGGGCATCGAGGTAGGAGGCGAGGGCGGCGACCAGGGAGCCAAAATGCAGGTGGCCGCTGGGCGTGGGGGCGAAACGCCCAATATAGGTAGAGGCTGTCATGGGCCGGATACTACTGGAAAATCGGTAAACGCCAGAAACAAAAATGGGGCGTTGGTACGCCCCATTCGTTCAGCTCGGAAGGATTACTTGCCGACCTGTTTTTCCTTGATTTCCGCAAGGTTCTTGCAGTCCACGCACATGTCTGCGGTAGGACGCGCTTCCAGGCGGCGAATACCGATCTCGATGCCGCAGGATTCACACCAGCCGTATTCTTCGTCTTTGATCAGTTGCAATGTCTTGTCGATCTTCTTGATCAACTTGCGCTCGCGATCACGGGCGCGCAGTTCGAGGGCGAACTCTTCTTCCTGGCTGGCACGGTCTGCCGGGTCAGGGAAGTTGGCAGCTTCGTCCTTCATATGGTCAACGGTACGATCGACCTCCTGCATCAAATCCTGTTTCCACTTGTTCAGGATTTTGGTGAAGTGCTCGCGCATGGGTTCACCCATGTACTCTTCGCCCTTTTTTTCCACATAGGGTTCGAAGCCGCCGAGGCCTTGAGTCTGCTGTTGCTTTGCTTGGGTGGACATGAATAGACCGCCTCTCACTCTTCTAATCCATTGCGCAGGATTGCAACGTCACCGACACCTGCCGGCCCTGCGGCTGCAAGCGGGCGAACTTACCAGATAGATTCGGGGTGCGCCACTCCCGGTTGTCGAGCCCGTCGCGGCCGGGTCGCAAACTGCGATAGCCCGTCGTGGCTGGGTATGTCTCGTCTCGAATGTTGATTTTAGTCGTTTTGCTGGCGCTTGCCCGAACCGCAGAGGCGGCCGGGCAGGCAATAGAACATGTTTTAACGCGCGGGTTCGGTAGAATCCTGATTTTGTCCTCACCGTTAAGGAAGGCTAATGGCTCAGCCCTACAGTGCGCGCAGTCGCGCCATCGAACCTTTTCATGTCATGGCGTTGCTGGCGCATGCTAATGAGCTGCAGGCCGCCGGTCATGATGTGATCCATCTGGAGATTGGCGAGCCGGATTTCACCACCGCCGAACCGATCATCCAGGCTGGCCAGGCAGCGCTGGCCAATGGCAAGACGCGTTACACCGCAGCCCGCGGCCTGCCTGAGTTGCGTGAGGCGATCAGTGGTTTTTATCAGCAGCGCTACAGGCTGAATGTTGACCCCGAGCGCATCCTGATCACGCCGGGTGGCTCCGGTGCTTTGTTGCTCGCCAGCAGCCTGCTGGTGGACCCGGGCAAGCACTGGCTGCTGGCGGATCCGGGTTACCCGTGCAACAGGCACTTCCTACGTTTGGTTGAGGGCGCGGCGCAACTGGTGCCCGTCGGTCCTGACGTGCGTTACCAATTGACTGCCGATCTCGTGGCCAAACATTGGAACGAAGACAGTGTTGGTGCGCTGGTAGCATCCCCGGCCAACCCGACCGGCACAATTCTCACACGCGACGAATTGGCCGGGCTCTCGAGCGTAATCAAGGCGCGCAACGGTCACTTGGTGGTGGACGAGATCTATCACGGCCTCACCTACGGCACCGATGCCGCCAGCGTGTTGGAGGTGGACGACGACGCTTTCGTCCTGAATAGTTTTTCCAAGTATTTCGGCATGACTGGCTGGCGCCTGGGTTGGCTGGTGGCACCACCGGCAGCAGTGGGGGAATTGGAGAAGCTGGCGCAAAACCTCTACATCAGCGCTCCTAGCATGGCCCAGCACGCCGCCTTGGCGTGTTTCACGCCGCAGACCCTGAGCATCCTGGAAGAGCGCCGCGCTGAGTTCGGCCGCCGCCGCGACTTCCTGCTACCGGCGTTGCGCGAGCTTGGCTTCGGCATCGCCGTCGAGCCAGAAGGCGCGTTTTATTTATATGCTGATATCAGCAAGTTCGGCGGCGATGCCTTCGCGTTCTGCCGACACTTCCTGGAAACCGAGCATGTGGCGTTTACGCCCGGGTTGGATTTTGGCCGCTATCAAGCGAGCCATCATGTGCGCTTCGCTTACACGCAAAACCTGGATCGGCTACAGGAGGCGGTGGAACGCATCGCCCGTGGCTTGCGGAGCTGGCAAGGCTGATGCGCTTTAATCCTCCCCTTGAAGAAGGCCGCTTGATTCGCCGTTACAAGCGTTTTCTCACCGATATCGAAACCGTTACTGGCGAGTTGCTCACCATTCATTGCCCCAACACCGGCTCGATGCTCAATTGCATGGTAGAAGGTGGGCAGGTCTGGTTCAGCCGTTCCAATGACCCTAAGCGCAAGTTGCCCGGTACCTGGGAAATTGCAGAAACGCCACAAGGCCGTCTGGCGTGTGTGAACACAGCGCGCGCCAACCAGTTGGTCGAGGAGGCATTGCGTGTCGGGGTGATCGCCGAACTCAATGGTTTTACGGCCTTGAAGCGCGAAGTGCCTTACGGCCAGGAAAACAGCCGCATCGACTTCCGATTGGATTACCCCGACGGTGCGGCCTATGTCGAAGTCAAAAGTGTGACCCTGGGCTTTGACGGTTCCACGGTGGCGGCTTTCCCCGATGCGGTGACCCAGCGTGGCGCCAAGCACCTGCGGGAGCTGGCCCATCTGGCGCGTGATGGCGTGCGTGCGGTGCAATTGTATTGCGTCAATCTCTCGGGAATCGAGGCCGTGCGCCCGGCGGTAGAGATAGATGCCGGTTACGCGGCTGCATTGCGTGAGGCCAAGGCGGCAGGGGTGGAGGTGCTGGCGTATGGCGTGCGGGTTACGTCTGAGGAGATCTACGTGGATCGCCGCCTGGACGTACTTCTGGACTAGATTTGCACCCACAGGCCTTGAGCGTCTTCACGCCCGCGCAGGGCCTTGAGGCTTTGGCCGGCGCATGGCCCGGCAATGCACTCGCCGCTTTCAATCAGGAACAGCGCGCCGTGGGTGGCGCACTGGATCAGGCTCGCGCTCGTATCCAGGAACTGATCGGGCTGCCACTCCAGCGCAACGCCCCGGTGCGGGCATCGGTTGATATAGAAGTAGGCAACGCCATCGCGGCGCACGGCCAACAGTTTGCAACCATCGATTTCGAAACCGAGGCTGCTGTCTGGCGCAAGGCTGTCGGAGGGGCAGAGAAACTTCATTTCAATCCTTAAGTGCCTTGATGTTCAAATGCAAACAATTATCAAATGCCGGCTTCGCCCATCGGCTGACCGGGCGCTCAATACGATGCCAGGCAGGTGCAATCTGTCACATCGATGAGCGTTTGAGCGGCCCTGCCCTGGAAGGAAACCCTGTTATGCGCCTGAGTGCCAGCGCTATTGCGCTTGTTGCCTTACTGCTGGTCAACCCTGTGGCGCACGCCGCTGAACTGCCACAACGCTGGGTCAGTGCTGGTGGGGCGCTGTCGGAATGGGTCACGGCCTTGGGCGGGGAGTCGAAGTTGGTCGGGGTGGATACCACCAGTCAGCACCCTGAGGCCCTCAAGGCGTTGCCGAGTATCGGCTATCAGCGTCAGTTGTCGGCGGAGGGCATTCTGAGTTTGCGCCCGCAAATCCTCGTGGGCACTGAAGAGATGGGGCCGCCGCCGGTGTTGGTGCAGATTCGCAGTGCGGGCGTGCAGGTGGAGATGTTCTCGGCACAACCCGATCTGCAGGCCTTGAAAGGCAATCTGCAACACCTGGGCAAGTTGCTCGGCAATGAGGTGAAGGCCGACGAATTGTTTAGCGAGTATGAACACGCACTCGACCAGCAAAAACACAGGGTTGTGAAGGCCCAGGCCGCGCAAAAGGCGCCGGGCGTGCTGGTGCTGATCGGGCATGCGGGTGGTAAAGCGCTGATCGCCGGCAAAGACACGGCCGCCGATTGGGTGTTGCTGAAGGCCGGCGGGCGCAACTTGGCCAGCCACAATGGTTACAAACCGTTTTCGCTGGAGTCGTTGGCGGGGTTGAGCCCTGACGTATTGGTGTTTGCCGATCGCGCGCTCACCGGTGATGCGGCGCGTGTAGCGTTATTCAAGGAAAACCCGATTCTGGCTTCAACCCCAGCGGCCAAAAGTGGGCGGGTGTTTGAGTTGGACCCAACCCTGTTGGTGGGTGGCCTGGGGCCGCGTTTACCGCAAAGCCTGGTAAAACTGTTTGGCGATTTCTACCCATCTCAGGCTAATCCTGCGCAATGACCACTTTGGTTAAACCACGCACCTTATTTATCGGGCTGGCGCTGTTATGCGTGTTGGCGATCTGGCTGTCACTGGCCTTGGGGCCGGTCAGCTTGCCGTTGTTGGACACACTCAAGGCCGCCTTGCGCATGATGGGCGCGCCGATTGACGCTCAGGGGTTGGAGCAGGCGGAACTGATCCTGGGGCAGATCCGCTTGCCGCGCACGTTGCTGGGGCTGGCGGTTGGCGGTGTGCTGGCATTGTCGGGTGTGGCGATGCAGGGGTTGTTTCGCAATCCATTGGCAGACCCGGGGTTGGTTGGGGTGTCCAGTGGCGCAGCATTGGGCGCGGCCGTTGCGATTGTCGGTGGGTCGTATTTTGGCGGTCTGCCGGATGCGTTCGGGCCATACCTGTTGTCATTGTGCGCATTTTTGGGTGGGTTGGGCGTGACGGCGCTGGTCTATCGACTGGGGCGTCGCAACGGTCAGACCAATGTCGCGACGATGTTGCTCGCGGGCATTGCCCTTACCGCGCTCGCCGGTTCGGCGGTAGGCCTGTTTACCTACCTGGCGGATGACGCCACCCTGCGCACCCTGACGTTCTGGAACCTCGGTAGCCTCAACGGCGCCAGTTATGCACGGCTGTGGCCCTTGTTGCTGGTGAGCGCTGGCGTGGCGTTGTGGTTGCCGCGCCGGGCCAAGGCATTGAATGCACTGTTGCTTGGTGAATCCGAGGCCAGTCACCTTGGGGTCGATGTTGAAAGGCTTAAGCGTGAATTGGTGTTCTGTACGGCGCTGGGCGTGGGCGCCGCAGTGGCTGCCGCCGGTATGATCGGTTTTGTAGGGCTGGTGGTGCCGCATCTGGTGCGGTTGCTGGCGGGGCCGGATCACCGCGTGCTCTTGCCAGCGTCGGTATTGGCGGGTGCGAGCCTGTTGCTGTTTGCTGACTTGGTCGCCCGGCTTGCCCTGGCGCCCGCTGAATTGCCTATCGGGATCGTCACTGCGTTTATCGGTGCACCGTTTTTTCTGTACCTGTTGTTGCGGGGGCGTGCCTGATGTTGCGTGTTGAAGACCTGCAAATACGCCGTGGTCATAAAACGGTGTTGGCGGATGTCACGCTTGAGCTGTTACCCGGTGAAGTGCTCGGTGTATTGGGCCCCAATGGCGCGGGCAAAAGCACGTTGCTCGGCGCCTTGTGCGGTGAGCTATCTGCTGACCAGGGCAAGGTGTGGCTGGATCAGCGCGAGCTGAACACGTGGAGTGGGGCGCAGCGGGCACAACGTTTGGCCGTGTTGCCTCAAACCTCGACCTTGGACTTTGCCTTTCGGGTCGAAGAAGTCGTTGGCATGGGCCGTTTACCCCACCAGACCGGCCGGGTGCGCGATGACGAAGTTATCGAGGCGGCGCTTCAGGCCGCAGATGTCGGGCACTTGAGCGGTCGCAGTTACCTGGCGCTGTCCGGCGGCGAGCGACAGCGTGTGCATCTGGCGCGGGTGCTGGCGCAGTTATGGCCAGGTGAAACGGGGCAGACGCTGTTGCTGGACGAGCCGACTTCGATGCTTGATCCCTTGCACCAACATACAACTCTGCAAGCTATCCGAACCTTTGCCGATCGCGGAGCAGCCGTTATGGTGATTCTTCATGACCTAAACCTGGCGGCTCGCTACTGTGATCGGATTCTATTGCTCGAAAACGGGCGTCCCCACGCTCTGGACGCGCCAGCTCAGGTTATGCGCCCTGAGCCGTTGAAAGCGGTGTTTGGGTTGGACGTGTTGGTGCAGCCGCATCCGGAGCGTGGGCATCCGTTGATTATTGCGCGCTGAGACTGGCTTTTTATAGGCAAAAAAAGACCCGGCAAGAGCCGGGTCAAATAACCGTGATTAGCCTGATGAGGAGATAATCTGAGAGTCCGAACCAATGGTCTGTCAGTTATCGGCTGATCTCGCGACCAGTTGTGATAATCATAACGATTCTCATTTGAGAGTCAACATTTGTTTTTGCTCGGCGCTCTGCTTTCCTCAAACGCCCGTTTGGAATACCTGGAAATGCTGGACTTTAGTGGTTGAATTAGTTTTTCTGACGAGCCGAAATAGCGTCCAGTTGGCGGTTCAACGCCTCCTTGCGTTCAGCAGGCACATCGTTCCAGTGCACATCCATCAAAGCCCCCTCAATCGCATACAGCAGCACTTTCGAAGCCCGAAAGCCGCGCGTGCGCACAGCTCGATAAGCATCGACCGCTCCCAGGCGCCTCAAGTCGGATGCACTGTGGATGCCCACCGCATGCAGCCACTGTGCTGACGTCTTGCCGAGGTTTTTCAGGTGTTGCAGCTCATCGTTCATCAAGCCTCCTTGCGACGGCCGAATGGTGCGGTGGGTATCGTGACCAGGCAAGCCTGAAAAGGAGTGTAGCGCTCAGTAGGAAAAGTGTAGTTCTTTGGTAGAAAGCGGCTTAAAAGCTTATAAGAATGATGCTGGGAATTTACCCCAGGCACGCTTAAGCGCCGGCACGCTTGAGCGTAGCCGGTGCATGAGCAGTGAGCGTTATTTGGTGCGGTAGCGCAGGCGAGTACCGAAATTAACCGACATGAGGATCTCATCGGCGGTCAGTTCAGGCGGGAAGTACGTGCCTGAGATCTGCGCATGGGCGAGGCTTGCGCCCTCCAATGAACAGCCGCGTAGATCCAGCCCGCGCAAATCGGTGGAGCGAAAGTACGCATCCGTGAAATCGACGCCTGAGGCATTCAGCTCCCTGAGGTCAAGCCCACGAAAGTCGCCGCCGCGCATGTCAATGACGCCGTCTTTCGGGCGCTCATGGTTGAAGCCGCGGATATCGTCTTTGTGCAGGAGCGAGTAGAGCGGGGTATCAAGAAGCTTGGGCTGACTCATGACGGCGACTCCTGTTGGTTTTATGACGCCATTATAGTGCCACTATCTCTCGGCCGTGTGCTTTAGTCGACGACACGACCGAGAAGTTTTTCTTACAGGCCCGGCAGGCATTGGCGAACATGGGCCACCAATGCGTCAAGGGTTCCGCTTTCATTGGTCTCGACGCGCTTGCTGAGGAGCAATTCTTCGGCGGTGAGTGGCTCGCGATTCGCCTGTTGTTCTTCGATAACGCTCAAGGTGGCGTCGGACGGATCGTTTTTATCTGCCTGACGCTGCGCCAGCCAACTGGCGATTACCGCTGGTGGTGCATTGCAATCCAGGATCAGGAACGGCGCACCCGTGGCTTCGGCAACTTTTGCGGCGGCGTCGCGCTGTGCGCGTTTCAGGAAGGTCGCATCCAGTACCACCGGGAAGCCGGCGCGCAGCACAATGCTGGCGATTTCATTTAACCGCGCGTAGGTGGCTGCGCTGGCGTCGGCCGCGTAGATGCCAGCCTGCGGCGTGTTTTCAACCTGCTGCTCGCCGAACAGGCGCTTGCGTTCCACATCCGAACGCAGTCGCACAGCCCCCAGTGCCTCTACCAGGCGCATGGCGACCTGGCTCTTGCCCACCGCCGAAACGCCATGGGTGATTGCCAGGAAACGCGATGGGATGGTGCTGTAGCTTTCGGCCAGGTTGGCGTAGTTGCGGTACTGGCGCAGGCTGGTGGCACGCTGCACCGGGCTCGCGTCGCCGGGCATGCTGAACAGTGCGATCTTGGCGCGCACCAACGCGCGGTAGGCTTTATAGAAGTTCAGCACTTCAAGGCCTTGATAATCGCCGGTCAGTTCCAGGTACTGGCTGATAAAACGGCGTGCCAGGGACTTGAGGCCACGGTCTTCTAGGTCCATGGCCAGGAAGCCAGTGTCGGCGTACACATCGGTGAAGCGGAACGGCTCGTTGAACTCGATGCAGTCGAAGATTACGACCTTGCCGTCGATCAAGGTGGCATTGCCCAAATGGATATCACCGTGACATTCACGGGTGAAACCATCCAGCTTGCGCTGTGCCAGCAGGGGCTTGAGGCGTTCGAAGCTGCTTTCGGCCCAGGCTTGCAGAGCTTCAAGTTGAACCAGGTCAGCCTTGTCGCTGAGGAACGGGCGGATCTGGTCGAAGTTCTGCCGTACTGGCGCCATCACTTCGTCCGGGGTGCCGGCTGGATCATCCTGCGGGACTTTCGGAGCGTTGAGGTGGAAGTGCGCGATCTGCTGGGCCATTTCATCAATGTGCGCGCTTGTCAGTTCGCCATTGGCTTGCAAGGTGCTGAGCAGTTGGCTTTGCAGGAACTGACGCATTTTCAAGGCGTACTCGATCACTGGGCCATCGCCGCCCAATTGCGGTGCTTCGGCAGTGCCGGTGACTGGCAACACTTCAAGATACAAATCTTCAGTCAGGCGCTGATTGAGGCGCAGCTCTTCCCGGCAAAAGTGGCCGCGCTTTTCCAGATCAGTGAAATCCAGAAACCCGAAGTTCATCGGTTTCTTCAGTTTATAGGCATAAGGACCGGTCAGAATGACCCAGGAAATATGGGTTTCGATGACTTGGAATGCTTCAACTGGGTGGGGGAACAAAGCCGGGTTTTGCAGGGCTGCGATCAGGGACTGGCTCACGGGCGATCCTTCAAAGTCTGGGGGAAATCATGGCGGGCATTATGGCTGCTGAGGCTTGCTGTGCAAACCGCTGTCCGGCTCATGTTGATCATCAATAAAGTGCGTATAATCCGCCGCCATGACTCGAACCCGATCTCCCCGTACCCGTAAAAAACCTCCTTCCCGCGGCCTGCGTCCGTGGCTGGGCTGGGCGTTGAAGCTCAGCCTGGTTGGCCTTGTGGTGCTCGCCGGCTTTGCGGTGTACCTCGACGCCGTGGTGCAGGAGAAGTTCTCCGGCAAGCGCTGGACCATTCCGGCCAAGGTATATGCACGCCCGCTGGAACTGTTCACCGGCCAGAAGCTGAGCAAGGACGACTTCCTCACCGAACTCGATGCCCTAGGCTATCGCCGCGAACCCGTGAGCAATGGCCCCGGCGCCGCAGCCGTCAGCGGCAACACCGTCGACCTGAATACCCGTGGCTTCCAGTTCTACGAAGGCCTGGAAAAAGCCCAGCCTGTACGCGTGCGTTTCTCCGGCGACTATGTCGCCGAGCTGTCGTCGCTCAATGGCGCCAAGCTGCCGGTGGTGCGCCTGGAACCGCTGATGATCGGCGGCATTTACCCGAAGAACCTTGAAGATCGCATCCTGATCAAGCTGGATCAGGTGCCGCCGTACCTGCTCGAAACCTTGGTGGCGGTAGAAGACCGTGATTTTTACAGCCATTGGGGCGTTTCGCCGAAGTCGATTGCCCGCGCCGTTTGGGTCAATACGTCGGGCGGCAAGATGACTCAAGGCGGCAGTACGCTCACGCAACAATTGGTCAAGAACTTCTACCTGACCAGCGAGCGAAGCCTGACTCGCAAGCTCACCGAAGCCATGATGGCGATGCTGCTGGAGATGCACTACAGCAAGCAGGAAATCCTTGAGGCGTACCTCAACGAGGTCTTCGTCGGCCAGGATGGCCAGCGCGCCGTGCACGGTTTCGGCTTGGCCAGCCAATTCTTCTTTGGCCAGCCGCTGTCTGAGCTGAAACTGCATCAGGTCGCGTTGCTGGTGGGTATGGTCAAGGGGCCGTCCTACTACAACCCGCGCCGTAACCCTGAACGTGCGCTCGAGCGCCGTAACCTGGTACTCGACGTACTTGAGCAGCAGGGTGTGGCCACGGCTGAACAAGTGGCGGCGGCGAAGAAGATGCCATTGGGCGTCACGACGCGTGGCAAGCTCGCGGACAGTTCCTTCCCAGGCTTTATCGATTTGGTCAAACGCCAGCTGCGTGAAGACTATCGCGACGAAGACTTGACCGAAGAAGGCCTGCGCATCTTCACCAGTTTCGATCCGATCCTGCAGATGAAAGCTGAAGCGTCGGTGACTGACACCTTCAAGCGTATGACGGGTCGCAAAGGCTCCGATGAGGTTGAGGCCGCCATGGTTGTGACCAATCCGGAGACGGGTGAGGTTCAGGCTTTGGTTGGCAGTCGCCTGGCGAGTTTCGCCGGTTTCAACCGTGCGCTGGATGCGGTGCGGCCGATCGGCTCGCTGGTCAAGCCTGCGGTTTACCTGACGGCATTGGAAAAACCGAGCAAATACACGCTGACCAGTTGGCTGTCCGACGACCCGTTGTCGGTCAAGGGCGGCGATGGCCAAGTGTGGACGCCGCAAAACTTTGATCGTCGTTCCCACGGTACGGTGTTCCTGTATCAGGGGCTGGCGCATTCCTACAACATCTCCACGTCGCGCCTCGGGCTTGAAGTGGGTGTGCCGAACGTCCTTAAGACGATGGGGCGCCTGGGTATCACCCGTGAATTCCCGGCCTTCCCTTCGATCCTGTTGGGCGCCGGCGCGATGACGCCGATGGAAGTGGCGACCATGTACCAAACCCTCGCCAACGGTGGTTTCAACACCCCGATGCGCGGCATTCGCAGCGTGCTGACCGCCGAGGGAGAGCCGCTCAAGCGCTATCCGTTCCAGATTCAGCAACGGTTCGATGCGGGCTCCATCTATCTGATTCAGAACGCCATGCAGCGTGTGATGCGTGAAGGTACGGGGGCTTCGGTTTACAAGGTGTTGCCGTCCAACCTGACGCTGGCGGGCAAGACCGGTACCAGTAACGACTCGCGTGACAGCTGGTTCGCAGGTTTCGGCCAGGATGTGCTCGCAGTGGTGTGGATGGGTCGCGATGACAACGGCAAGACACCGTTTACCGGTGCGACCGGAGCATTGCAGGTCTGGACCAGTTTCATGCGCAAGGCTGATCCGCTGCCGTTGAACATGCCGCAGCCGGATAACATTGTGCAGGCCTGGATTGATCCGCACACAGGGCAGGGCTCCGATGCCAATTGTCCGGGTGCGGTACAGATGCCGTATATTCGCGGCAGCGAGCCACCACCCGGCGCCGCGTGCGGAGGCAGTACGCCTGCTGACGCGGAGTCGGTGATGGATTGGGTCAAGGGCTGGATGAATTAAGCAAAGAGGGTTTCACGTGAACAAGTGGTTGTTTCCAGCTATGACAGCTCTGGCGTTGCTCAGTGGTTGCTCCAGCGTGCAGCGCGGTTCCATTCCCGTGGTGGACTCGAGCACGGCCGTCTCCAATAACGACCGGATCTCGGCCAATGGCGGATTCCGTCAGACCGTGACCAATCGTCCAGCCCAGGCCAAGGCCCAGGCCGTGCCACAGGATTCGGGTGTCGTGGTGATGGTGCCGGGCAGCGGTGCTGCTACCGCCGCTCCGATCAGCGCCGAGCCATGGACGCCAGGGCCAAGCTCGTCGGGGCCGGTTGATTCCACACCGATTCAAACGGCGCCGATCAATCAGGGCACCTACAACATGCCGTCGACGCCAAGCGGAATTCCTTCGTCGTCCAATTCTGGCGGCCTGTCGGCTGACGAACAATTGGACGGCCCGGTTTTGGCGCTGCTGACCACCGCCCAGCAGCAGCAAGCCGGTGGTGACCTGAACGGTGCATCGTCGAGTCTTGAGCGTGCCCAGCGCGTTGCGCCCCGCGAGCCGCAAGTACTGTATCGCCTGGCGCAGGTGCGTATGGCCCAGGGCGATGCGCCACAAGCAGAGCAGTTCGCCCGCCGCGGCCTGACCTTGGCCAACGGTCGTCCCGACCTACAAGCCAACCTGTGGGCCTTGATCGGTGATGCCCGGGCTGCGCAAGGCGATGCGGCCGGTGCCGCCCAGGCGCGTCAGAAAGGCAAGGTTACCTACTGATGGACGTGCGCTTTCCGGCCATCGCCGAACAGTTATTGATGATCGAGCGCGAGTTGCGCGTACAGGGCTGGTGGGACGAGGTGTCCCCCAGTGCTGAAGCCCTCAGCAGTGTCGAGCCTTTTTCGGTCGACACCCTGGACTTTCACCAGTGGTTGCAATGGATCTTCCTTGTACGAATGAAGCAGATCCTCGAGCAGGACTTGCCGCTGCCTAACGCTTCAGGGATTTTGGAAATGGCCGAGATGGTCTACGCCGATCGCCCGCGAGAGAGCCTTGGTTTGCGCAATGCGCTGAAAAAGTTCGATCAACTGATCGTCGACGCTCGTTAATTGCCTGACTGCCGGGTTTTCCAGCAGTCTTGCGCACATTTCTACCGCTTGACGACATTCAGGCGAGTTTTATCCCTCCTCAAAGCCCTTTCTCCTACGTTCTCATGCGCTTAGTTGGAAAAAAGCGCAATTATTGCTTGACTTGAACGGCCTGAAACAGAAGAATCCAAAGTCCGCTGTATCGGGACTGCCAGAAGCAGGCCCGCTCAGCAGATCATGAGGCGCACATCCGCGCCGACCTGTTACACCCGCAACGCGTTACCTCGCGCTGGGTGGGAAAAGCCCGCAACACTTGGGACGATCCCAATACTTGCTCAGTCAGTGCTGACGTAGTCGGCGACCACCGTCGCTCATGCTCTGTTGAGAAGTAAACCTATTAAGACCCGTCGGTTTTCAACGGACGGTATTCTGGCGTTTTAGAGGTGAACAACGTGGAGCTTTTATCTGGCGGTGAGATGCTCGTCCGCTTTTTGCGTGACGAAGGCGTCGACTATATCTACGGGTACCCAGGTGGTGCTCTGCTGCATGTCTACGACGCACTGTTCAAGGAACCGGCTGTTACCCACATCCTGGTTCGCCATGAACAAGCTGCAACCCATATGGCTGACGGTTATGCCCGTGCCACCGGTAAAGCCGGTGTGGTACTGGTTACGTCCGGTCCAGGCGCAACCAATGCCATTACTGGCATCGCGACTGCGTATATGGACTCCATCCCGATGGTGATCATCTCTGGCCAGGTGGCAAGCACCATGGTTGGTACCGATGCATTCCAGGAAACCGACATGATCGGTATCTCCCGGCCGATCGTGAAACACAGCTTCATGATCAAGCATGCGTCGGAAATCCCGGAAGTCATGAAGAAGGCGTTCTACCTCGCACAGTCCGGTCGCCCGGGCCCTGTCGTGGTCGATATCCCGAAAGACATGACCAATCCGGCGGAAAAATTCGAATACATCTTCCCGAAGAAAGCCAAGCTGCGTTCCTACAGTCCGGCCGTTCGTGGGCACTCGGGGCAAATCCGCAAGGCGGCAGAAATGCTGTTAGCGGCCAAGCGCCCAGTGTTGTACTCCGGTGGTGGTGTCATTTTGGGTGGCGGCTCTGCACCGCTGACCGAATTGGCAAAGCTGCTCAACCTGCCGGTGACCAACACTCTGATGGGCCTCGGCGCGTTCCCGGGTTCGGACCGTCAGTTCGTCGGCATGCTCGGCATGCACGGCAGCTATACCGCCAACCTGGCCATGCACCACGCTGACGTGATCCTGGCCGTGGGCGCGCGTTTTGACGACCGAGTGATCAACGGCGCGAGCAAATTCTGCCCGAATGCCAAGATCATCCATATCGACATCGACCCGGCGTCCATCTCCAAGACCATCAAGGCCGATGTGCCGATCGTGGGGCCTGTTGAAAGCGTGTTGACCGAAATGGTCGCCGCGCTCAAAGACATCGGCGAAGCGCCGAACAAGGAATCCGTTGCCAGCTGGTGGAAGCAGATCGACGAATGGCGCGGTGACCGCGGCCTGTTCCCTTATGACAAGGGCGACGGCAGCATCATCAAGCCACAAACCGTGATCGAAACCCTGTGCGAAGTGACCAAGGGCGACGCCTTTGTGACCTCCGACGTGGGCCAGCACCAGATGTTCGCCGCGCAGTACTACAAGTTCGACAAGCCTAATCGCTGGATCAACTCCGGCGGCCTGGGCACGATGGGCTTTGGTTTCCCGGCTGCCATGGGTGTGAAACTGAGCTTCCCAGACACCGACGTGGCGTGCGTCACCGGTGAAGGCAGCATTCAGATGAACATCCAGGAACTGTCGACGTGCCTGCAGTACGGTCTTCCCGTGAAGATCGTTTGCCTGAACAACGGCGTGTTGGGCATGGTTCGCCAGTGGCAGGACATGAGCTACGGTAGCCGTCACTCCCATTCCTACATGGAATCGCTGCCAGATTTCGTAAAATTGGTTGAAGCGTATGGCCACGTCGGCATTCGCATCACCGATCTGAAAGATCTGAAGCCGAAGATGGAAGAAGCGTTCGCCATGAAAGACCGCCTGGTGTTCATCGATATTCAGGTGGATACCAGCGAGCACGTCTACCCGATGCAGATCAAAGACGGCTCTATGCGCGATATGTGGCTGAACAAGACGGAGCGTACTTAATCATGCGGCACATTATCTCCCTGCTTCTGGAGAACGAACCCGGCGCTCTGTCTCGTGTTGTCGGCCTGTTTTCGCAGCGTAACTACAACATCGAAAGCCTGACCGTGGCCCCTACCGAAGACCCGACTTTGTCGCGCCTGACGTTGACCACCGTGGGCCACGATGAAGTGATCGAGCAGATCACCAAAAACCTCAACAAGCTGATCGAAGTGGTCAAGCTGGTCGACCTGTCGGAAAGTGCCCACATCGAGCGTGAGCTGATGCTGGTCAAGGTCAAAGCCACGGGTGCCCAACGTGCCGAGATCAAGCGCACCACCGACATTTATCGCGGGCAGATCGTCGATGTGAGCGCCAGCGTTTATACCGTTCAACTGACCGGTACAAGCGACAAGCTGGACAGCTTCATCCAGTCGATCGGGACGGCCTCGATTCTGGAAACGGTACGCAGTGGTGTCACCGGGATTGCCCGTGGCGACAAAGTACTCAGCATCTAACCCAAATTAGTGAATGGCCTAACGGCCTGGATATATAGAGGAACCTCATGAAAGTTTATTACGAAAAAGATTGTGACCTGTCGATCATCCAGGGCAAGAAAGTCGCCATCATCGGCTACGGTTCCCAAGGTCACGCTCAAGCGTGCAACCTGAAAGACTCCGGCGTTGACGTGACTGTTGGCCTGCGTAAAGGCTCGGCCACTGTTGCCAAGGCTGAAGCCCACGGCCTGAAAGTGACTGACGTTGCTTCCGCCGTTGCTGCTGCCGACCTGGTCATGATCCTGACCCCGGACGAGTTCCAGTCCGCGCTGTACAAGAACGAAATCGAGCCGAACATCAAGAAAGGCGCCACCCTGGCCTTCTCCCACGGCTTCGCGATCCACTACAACCAGGTTGTGCCACGTGCCGACCTCGACGTGATCATGATCGCGCCGAAAGCGCCGGGTCACACCGTGCGTTCCGAGTTCGTCAAAGGCGGCGGCATCCCTGACCTGATCGCGATCTACCAGGACGCTTCGGGCAACGCCAAGAACGTTGCGCTGTCCTACGCTGCTGGCGTTGGTGGCGGTCGTACCGGCATCATCGAAACCACCTTCAAGGACGAGACTGAAACCGACCTGTTCGGCGAGCAAGCCGTACTGTGCGGCGGTACTGTTGAGCTGGTTAAAGCCGGTTTCGAAACCCTGGTTGAAGCTGGCTACGCGCCAGAAATGGCCTACTTCGAGTGCTTGCACGAACTGAAGTTGATCGTTGACCTCATGTACGAAGGCGGTATCGCCAACATGAACTACTCGATCTCCAACAACGCTGAATACGGCGAGTACGTGACTGGCCCGGAAGTGATCAACGCCGAGTCCCGTCAGGCCATGCGCAACGCCCTGAAACGTATTCAGGACGGCGAATACGCCAAAATGTTCATCACCGAAGGCGCTACCGGCTACCCTTCGATGACCGCCAAGCGTCGTAACAACGCCGCTCACGGTATCGAAGTCATCGGCGAGCAACTGCGCTCCATGATGCCGTGGATCGGTGCCAACAAGATCGTCGACAAAGCCAAAAACTAAGTCGTACGTATCAAGAGAAAACGCGGCTTAGGCCGCGTTTTTTCGTTTGGGAGGCGGGTTCTGGTATAAAGCTGCATCGTTTGCGGGCGAACGCGCGTCGCAAGTATCTGTCGAATTTTTTCACACCGTTGCAAGGTAAAGTCCATGAGCGAACGTCCCGAAGAGCCAAACCAGGCTTCTGACGCCGAAAGCCTGTTGCCGATCGATGAACACGTCGAAGAGGGGCATGACGCTGAAGGCCGCAAGGTCCGGCATCGTGGCATCTATCTGTTGCCCAACCTGTTCACCACAGCGAACCTGTTTGCCGGGTTCTACTCCATCATCAACTCCATGAGTGCCCAAAGTGCGCTGGCGGCGGGTGATGCGGTCAATGCCAGCAAGTATTTCGGCTTTGCTGCCATCGCAATCTTCGTCGCCATGGTGCTCGACGGTCTGGATGGACGTGTGGCACGCATGACCAATACTCAAAGCGCCTTTGGTGCCGAGTATGACTCGTTGTCGGACATGGTTGCGTTTGGCGTTGCGCCTGCGCTGTTGGCGTTTGCCTGGGCATTGGGGGATATGGGCAAGGTGGGGTGGATGGTTGCCTTCATCTATGTCGCGGGTGCTGCTTTGCGCCTGGCGCGCTTCAATACCCAGGTGGGCACTGCCGACAAGCGTTATTTCATTGGTCTGGCCAGCCCTGCTGCTGCAGGTGTAGTGGCGGGTATCGTCTGGGCGTTCAGTGACTACGGTATCCAGGGGTCGAAGATGTCGTTCCTGGTAGCCTTGATGGTTGCGGCGGCGGGCATGCTGATGGTCAGCAACATCAAGTACAACAGCTTCAAAGAACTGGACCTGAAAGGGCGGGTTCCTTTCGTGGCGATCCTGGCAGTGGTGCTGGTGTTCGCGGTGGTCTTCAGTGATCCGCCGCGTATCCTGCTGTTGGCCTTCCTGATCTATGCCGCTTCGGGTCCGGTGCAGTATTTGCTGCACATGCGTCGGGACAAAACATTGCCTTAATGTAATTTCCCCCATACTCCGCAGTCTATTGGTGCATCAGTTCTCCAATGCTGCGGAGTTGCCATGTTAATCAAATTGCCCAAAGCGTCCGATTGCCACGAATCGGATGTCACGCCTGAATCCTTCTACCTCTCTCGCCGCAGCTTGCTCGGCGGTGCGCTTGCCGGTATCGCCGCGAGCAGCTTGCCGCGTTGGGCCAATGCTGACGATCCCTCTCGTTATGCCGATGTCGAGCCGGGCAGTGCGCCGAAATGGTTCGCCGAGAAACTGCCGGGGGCTAAATGGCAGGCCGTGACGGTGAAAGACGAAGCCATCACGCCGTTCAAGGATGCAACGCACTACAACAACTTCTATGAGTTCGGCACCGACAAGGGCGACCCGGCGAAGAATGCGGGGTCACTCAAGACTGAGCCTTGGAGTGTGGTGATTGACGGAGAAGTGGCGAAGCCGGGGCGCTATGCCCTTGAAGACTTCATGAAACCTTATCAGTTGGAGGAGCGAATCTACCGTTTGCGCTGCGTCGAGGCGTGGTCGATGGTCATTCCTTGGATGGGTTTCCCTATCTCGGCTCTGCTCAAGCAGGTTGAGCCAACCTCCAAGGCCAAGTACATCCGCTTCGAGACCCTTCAGGATCCCAAGAGCATGCCGGGTCAACGTTCAAGTTTTGGCTTGATCGATTGGCCTTATATAGAAGGGCTGCGCCTGGATGAGGCGATGAATCCTTTGGCCATTCTTGCGGTCGGCATGTATGGGCGCGAACTGCCTAATCAGAATGGCGCGCCGCTGCGCCTGGTGGTGCCGTGGAAGTATGGATTTAAGAGTGTGAAGTCCATCGTGCGGATCAGTCTGGTGAGCGAACAACCAAAAACCACCTGGCAGAGCATTGCCGCCGACGAGTATGGGTTCTACGCGAACGTGAATCCTACGGTTGACCACCCACGCTGGACTCAGGCGCGTGAGCGTCGTCTGCCGAGCGGCCTGTTTAGCCCTAATGTGCGTGAGACGCAGATGTTCAATGGGTACTCGGATGAAGTGGCTTCCCTTTATACCGGCCTTGATCTGCGGAAGAACTACTGATGCGCTACCCGGCCTGGCGTCTGGGCGTCTTTATAGCGGCGGCGGTATGGCCATTATTCTGGCTGTATGAGGCGTGGAGTTCCGCCCTCGGACCTGATCCGGGCAAGGTGTTGGTTGACCGCTTAGGCTTGGGTACATTGATTTTGTTGTTGATCACCTTGGGTATGACGCCGCTGCAGAAGCTCAGCGGTTGGGCGGGGTGGATTGCCGTGCGCCGGCAACTGGGATTGTGGTGCTTTGCTTATGTAGCGCTGCATTTGGCGGCGTATTGCGTGTTTGTCCTTGGGCTGGATTGGTCGCAGCTGGGTGTCGAGTTGCGTAAGCGGCCTTACATTATTGTGGGGGCTTTGGGTTTCTTGTCGCTGTTAGTGCTGGCGGCGACCTCAAATCGCTACAGTCAACGCAGGCTTGGCAGTCGTTGGAAGAAGCTGCATCGGCTGGTGTATGTAATTCTTGGCTTGGGTTTGCTGCATATGTTGTGGATTGTGCGTGCCGACCTGAAGGAGTGGGCTATCTATGCTTCTATAGGTGCGCTCCTTCTAGTACTGCGTTTGCCCTCGGTGATGCGTCGAATCCCGAGGCTTATTACGAAAAAGCCGCCCACTGCAACAAAAGTGTAATTAACCCTTGACGGCAGATTCTGGAAGCCTATAATTCGCCGCACTTCCGGCGCAGTCGAAACGGAAAACTCCTTGGTAAACAATGAGTTACGCGGTTTTCGGCAGCAGGTTGCTTCAGTTAATCGAAGCGTCAGGAAGTTGAAAAAGAGGTGTTGACAGCAGCGTGTAACGCTGTAGAATTCGCCTCCCGCTGATGAGAGATCTGAAGCGCAAGTGGTTGAAGTTGTTGAAGAATTCTTCGAAAGCTTCTGAAAATA
>NZ_UTKY01000036.1 GCF_900583165.1 Pseudomonas viridiflava
GCTACCAATGCAGTGGCTGACACACTGCAATCGGGGGCAAGCCCCCTCCCACAGTTTTAACCGAGTTATGCCTGTTCCAGTTGGGCTAAGCATTCCAGGCGGCACTGGCTTTCGCCAGAAACTGAAGCCGTGCTCAGCTCAAATGTGGGAGGGGGCAAGCCCCCTCCCACAGTTTTAACCGAGTTCTGCCTGTTCCAGTTGGGCTAAGCATTCCAGGCGACACTGGCTTTCGCCAGAAACTGAAGCCGTGCTCAGCTCAAATGTGGGAGGGGGCTTGCCCCCGATGGCGCTGGGTCAGTTAACGATGCAGTGGCTGACCCACTGCAATCGGGGGCAAGCCCCCTCCCACATTTGATCTCTGTATGCCTGTGACTACTCAGTAATCATCCCCACGCTCAGTCACATCCCGCTCCACCGGCCCTGCATCCGGGTCGTAGCCCACCGGGAACTTGCCCTTCAAGGTCCACGCGAACGCGATGATTTCCGCGACGGTGCGGTACAGCTCTTCGGGAATACTGTCGCCCAACTCCATGCGCGCCAGCAGCTTTACCAACTCGGCATTCTCGTAGATCGGCACTTCATGCTCACGCGCCAACTTCAGGATCGCTTCCGCCAGGGCGTCGTCGCCTTTGGCCGTCAACGTGGGCGCTTGCTGCCCGTCATATTTGAGCGCAATCGCCTGACGCGGTGGGTTTGTTTCTTTCATGCGGTTTCATCCACCCAGCGTTGCTCCAATCCGGTTTTCGGCCCGCGTGGCGGGGTGCCGACGTGGCAGTCCAGATCGCCAACGTTGATGCCCGAGGTCACCAGGCGTTCGCGCAAATGGCCCAGGTGACTTTCGATCAAGCTCGCGGTAAATGCTCGCGTGGCCCACAACTGGCTCGACAACTTGCCCTGACTCAATTGCGCCTGAACCTGCAACGGCCCAAGTGGCTCCATGTCGAAAGCTAAATCGACGCGCCAGAGCATGTGCTTGGGGTCTTTGCGGTCTTTGCGTTCGGGTTGGTCTTTGTCTGGCGAGGGCTCTTCGCGCTGGAACTTGACCTGCAGCGGCACGATATCCTGCAAGGTGCGCATGGGGATTTCCAGCTGCCAGGTGGTCTGTAGGCGGCCATCGGCGGTGGTGCCGGTTTGTTCCAGGCTCGACAGTTGATGGCTCTGCAAACGTGCAATTGCACCGGCGGCGAGACGCAGCAGGTTTTCCAGGTCGCCTTCACCTTCCAGTTTTGCCATCAGCCGTTCAGGCAACGGAAAGCTGGCGGGTGCCTGACGGGCGCTGACCTGGCCGAGTGTATTGAGCGGGCTGCGCACGAAGTTGGGCATTATTTGCGCCAGGGTATTCGCTGCGAGGATCGCATTCAGGTTGGTGCTGGTGGGCAGGGCGGGCAGCAAGTCGGCCACCAGGCGCAGCAGCGCGCCTTTCATGTCCAGCGGTGGCACTCCTGGGTTCTGCCCGGCGAGCAGTTTGGCTTCAAGAAAGGCCCCGCTGTTTTGCACCACCTGCGCCAGCACCTTGGGGTTACTCACCTGAGCCAAATCGGGCAAGGCCGACAGTAAGCGGTCGGCGGCGCTGCGCAGTTCGGCAGAGGTGCTTTCGTTGCGCGGCAGGTTTTGCAGGGCCGTGAAGACCGCATCCAGCGAGCCCTGACGACTTTGCTGGGTCGACAGTTGCTGGGTCACGGCCAACTGATCCTTGAGCCCGCTCAGAGGCACGAAATTCAGGGTCTGCGCGTCCTGCACCACGGCGCTGAGCAAGCTGCCGACCCGCAACGGCTGCGGGCTCTCCAGCGTCAGCGTCGCGCCCGCCAAGGCGTTATTGAGCACGGTCACCAGCGAACGGTAGATCGCCGGCTGCGCAGTGCCTTGGGGCAGCATTTGCGTGGTGAGTACCTTGGCCTGCAACAGCGTGCCAGCAGGTAGCTTGGCAGTGTCGATGTGGGTGAGGGCGGCCACATTGGCGCTGATCGCCTGTTGCAAACTCAAGGTCAGGTTACCAGCGGGCGTCTGGCCCACGGCCACATTGCTGCCCAGCGGCAACGGTTGCGCGCTGCTGGCCTGCACCAGTGTCTGCCGGCCACCTTCCAGCGTTAGCTTGAGCAGCAACTGAAAGGCTTCACCGCCTTGCTTGAGGGCGATTACCTCGGCGTTCACGGTTTTGCCCGGCGTGATCAAGCCGATCTGCGGCTCCAGCAGCTTGAGCAACTCACCGGCCGCAGGCGCGGTCGCCGCCCCGCTGGCTGGGGCAGGTGGGAGCACAGGAAGGTTGATCTCGCCGGTCATCGTCTACGCCGTCTTGAAGGAAATTGCCCTCTTTAGAGTAGGGCATCGCATGTATAATGCCGCCCGTCTGCAAAGAGAGCGCTGAAAACCTCACAACTATTTGATCCAGCTCTCTAAAATCGGTCGCCAAAGCCGTTATTGTGCATTTCTCTTTAACGGCCGCTGCACCGCCGACTTGAACCGTAAAGGCCCGCGATCTTTTGACCAGCCCTCTTCTTGAAGCCGTAGCGCTCTCCTGTGAACGCGACCTGCGCCTGCTGTTCGAACACCTCGAACTGCGGCTGACGGGCGGCGATATGGTGCAGATCAGTGGCCCCAACGGCAGCGGCAAGACCAGCTTGCTGCGCCTGCTGGCCGGGTTGATGCAGCCGACGGCTGGAGAGGTTCGGCTCAACGCTAAACCCCTGGCCGAACAACGCACCGAGCTGGCGCGCAACCTGATATGGATTGGCCACGCCGCCGGTATCAAGGATGTGCTCACCGCCGAAGAAAACCTTAGCTGGCTCAGCGCCCTGCATCATCCTGCTTCCCGCGATGCCATCTGGCAGGCCCTGGCCGCCGTGGGCCTCAAGGGTTTTGAAGACGTACCCTGCCATACCCTGTCCGCCGGCCAGCAGCGCCGCGTGGCGTTGGCCCGTTTGTATTTGCCGGGCCCGCCGTTGTGGATTCTCGATGAGCCGTTCACCGCCCTTGATAAACAGGGTGTCGCTCAGTTGGAAGAACACCTTGCCCAACACTGCGAGCAGGGCGGCCTGGTGGTCCTCACCACTCACCACACCCTGAGCCGCATGCCCGTCGGTTACCGCGACTTGGATCTGGGGCGGTGGTCAGCATGAGTGTGTTTGCCCTGTTGGTCGCCCGCGAAGCGCGGCTGTTGTGCCGTCGCCCGGCCGAACTAGCCAACCCGTTGGTGTTCTTTGCCATCGTGATTGCGCTGTTCCCGTTGGCGGTCGGTCCTGAGACTAAACTGTTGCAAACCTTGTCTCCGGGACTGGTGTGGGTGGCCGCGCTTTTATCGGTTCTGCTCTCGCTGGACGGGCTGTTTCGCAGTGATTTTGAAGACGGTTCCCTGGAACAGTGGGTCCTTTCGTCGCACCCTTTGCCACTACTGGTGTTGGCCAAGGTACTGGCACACTGGGCTTTTTCCGGACTGGCGCTGGTCTTGCTTTCGCCGCTGTTGGCGATGATGCTCGGCTTGCCCACCGAGTGCCTGCCGATCCTGCTGCTGAGCCTGTTGCTCGGCACGCCCATCCTGAGCCTGTTGGGTGCAGTCGGCGCGGCGTTGACGGTTGGATTGAAGCGGGGCGGCCTGCTGCTGGCGCTGTTGATTCTGCCTTTGTATATCCCGGTGTTGATCCTGGGCAGCGGTGCGTTGCAAGCCGCGCTCATGGGTATGCCGGCGACCGGTTACCTCTTGTGGCTTGGTAGCCTGACCGCCTTGGCGGTAACCCTGACACCCTTTGCTATAGCGGCCGGCCTGAAGATCAGCGTCGGTGAATAATGAGGTCTGGCCACGTGATCTTGGCCAGTAAAGACCCTACGCTGCTTGCACAGACAAGCAGCAACCGTGATGGAAACAGCAATGAACTGGACCTGGTTTCACAAGCTCGGCTCGCCCAAATGGTTCTACGGCATCAGTGGCAAGCTGCTGCCGTGGTTGAGCATCGCTGCGGTGTTGCTGATCGGCATCGGCCTGGTGTGGGGCCTGGCCTTCGCGCCGCCGGACTACCAGCAAGGCAACAGCTTTCGCATCATCTATATCCACGTACCCGCCGCGATGCTGGCCCAGTCCTGCTACGTGATGCTGGCCGTGTGCGGCATCGTTGGCCTGGTGTGGAAGATGAAACTGGCGGACGTGGCCCTGCAATGCGCCGCGCCCATCGGTGCGTGGATGACCGCCGTCGCACTGGTCACCGGCGCGATCTGGGGCAAGCCGACCTGGGGTTCGTGGTGGGTGTGGGATGCGCGACTAACGTCCATGTTGATCCTGCTGTTCCTGTACTTCGGTCTCATTGCACTGGGCAACGCCATCAGTAATCGTGACAGCGCCGCCAAGGCCTGCGCGGTGCTGGCGATTGTCGGTGTGATCAACATCCCGATCATCAAGTACTCGGTGGAGTGGTGGAACACCCTGCACCAGGGCGCCACCTTCACCCTTACCGAAAAGCCAGCCATGCCCGTCGAAATGTGGGCGCCGCTGCTGCTGATGGTGCTGGGTTTCTACTGCTTCTTTGGCGCCGTGCTGCTGATGCGCATGCGGCTTGAAGTGCTCAAGCGTGAAGCCCGCGCCAGTTGGGTCAAGGCCGAAGTGCACAGCAGCTTGGGAGCGCGTGGATGAGTTTTGCATCGTTTAGCGAGTTTCTCGCCATGGGCCATCACGGCCTGTATGTCTGGACGGCCTATGGCATCTGCCTGGCGGTGCTGGCCCTCAACGTCGCCGCGCCGATCCTGGCCCGCAAGCGTTACTTGCAACAAGAGGCGCGTCGTCTGCGCCGGGAGACCGAAAAGTGAATCCGCTGCGTAGAAAGCGTCTGTTGATCATCCTTGCCATCATGGCCGGCGTCGGCATTGCCGTGGCCCTGGCCCTGAGCGCGTTGCAGCAGAACATCAATCTGTTCTACACCCCGACTCAAATTGCCAATGGCGAAGCGCCCGTCGATACGCGTATTCGCGCCGGCGGCATGGTGGAGCAGGGCTCGCTCAAGCGTTCTGCCGACTCCCTCGACGTGACCTTCGTGGTCACCGACTTCAGCAAGTCCGTGACCATCAGCTATCGCGGCATCCTCCCGGACCTGTTCCGCGAAGGCCAGGGCATCGTCGCCCTGGGCAAGCTCAACGCTCAAGGCGTGGTAGTGGCCGATGAAGTGCTGGCCAAGCACGATGAGAAATATATGCCACCGGAAGTCACCAAAGCCCTGAAAGACAGCGGCCAGTCCGCACCCACGCCCGCCAAGGAGGGTTGAGTGATGACGTCTGCACTGTTTATTCCAGAGCTCGGCCACCTGGCGATGATCCTCGCCCTGTGTTTTGCCGTCGTGCAAGCGGTGGTGCCGCTGCTCGGTGCCTGGCGCGGTGACCGGCTGTGGATGAGCCTGGCGCAGCCGGCCGCTTGGGGCCAGTTTGCGTTCCTGCTGTTTGCCTTCGGCTGTCTGACGTACGCGTTTATGAGCGACGACTTTTCCGTCGCTTATGTGGCCAATAACTCCAACAGCGCACTGCCTTGGTACTACAAGTTCAGCGCCGTATGGGGTGCACACGAAGGTTCGCTGTTGCTGTGGGCGTTGATCCTTGGCGGCTGGACATTCGCCGTGTCAGTGTTCTCGCGCCAACTGCCGCAAGTGATGCTGGCGCGGGTGCTGGCGGTGATGGGCATGATCAGCATCGGGTTCTTGCTGTTTTTGATCATGACCTCCAACCCGTTCACGCGCATCCTGCCGCAGATTCCGCAGAACGGGCATGACCTCAACCCCCTGCTGCAAGACATCGGCCTGATCGTGCACCCGCCGATGCTCTATATGGGCTACGTCGGTTTCTCGGTGGCCTTTGCGTTCGCTATCGCCGCGTTGCTCGGGGGGCGCCTCGATGCGGCCTGGGCACGTTGGTCGCGGCCTTGGACTATCGTCGCCTGGGCCTTCCTCGGCATCGGCATCACCCTCGGTTCGTGGTGGGCCTATTACGAACTCGGCTGGGGCGGCTGGTGGTTCTGGGACCCGGTGGAAAACGCCTCCTTCATGCCTTGGCTGGTGGGCACCGCGCTGATCCACTCGCTGGCCGTCACTGAAAAACGCGGCGTGTTCAAGAGCTGGACGGTACTGCTGGCCATCGCGGCGTTTTCCCTCAGCCTGCTGGGGACTTTCCTGGTGCGTTCGGGCGTGCTGACGTCGGTGCATGCGTTTGCTTCCGACCCGGCGCGGGGCGTGTTCATCCTGATCTTCCTGCTGTTTGTGGTCGGCGGTTCGCTCACCTTGTTCGCCTTGCGCGCGCCGGTGGTCAAGAGCCAGGTCGGATTCAACCTGTGGTCGCGGGAAACCCTGCTGCTGGGCAATAACCTGGTACTGGTGGTGGCGGCCTCGATGATCCTGCTCGGCACGCTGTACCCGTTGGTGCTGGATGCCTTGAGCGGCGCCAAGCTGTCCGT
This sequence comes from Pseudomonas viridiflava, assembly GCF_900583165.1. Classification (GTDB taxonomy): domain Bacteria; phylum Pseudomonadota; class Gammaproteobacteria; order Pseudomonadales; family Pseudomonadaceae; genus Aquipseudomonas. The sequence continues at coordinate 6,419 of NZ_UTKY01000036.1, forward strand.
CGGCCCGCCGTATTTCAATGCGCTGTTTATCCCATTGATGGGCCTGTTGATGGTAGTGATGGCGGTCGGCGTATTGGTGCGCTGGAAAGATACCCCGGTGAAATGGCTCGCGGGCATGTTGATGCCGGTGTTGCTGGGCAGCGTTGCGCTGGCGGTGATCGCTGGTTTTGCTTACGGCGACTTCGACTGGGCGGTGCTGGCCACCTTCCTGCTGGCGGCCTGGGTGTTGCTGGCGGGTGTGCGCGATATCGTCGACAAGACCCGTCACAAAGGCTTGATCAAGGGTTTGCCAACCTTGACCCGCAGCTATTGGGGCATGCAGATCGCCCATATCGGCATCGCCGTGTGTGCCCTGGGCGTGGTGTTGTCCAGCCAGAACAGCGCCGAGCGCGACCTGCGCCTGGCGCCGGGCGAGTCCATGGACCTGGCCGGTTATCACTTCATCTTTGAAGGTGCCAAGCACTTCGAAGGGCCGAACTTCACGTCCGACAAAGGCACCGTGCGCGTCGTACGCAACGGCAAGGAAATCGCCGTGCTGCACCCGGAAAAACGCCTATACACCGTGCAAAGCTCGATGATGACCGAAGCGGGTATCGACGCCGGTTTCACCCGCGACCTGTATGTGGCGCTGGGTGAGCCGTTGGGTGATGGCGCGTGGGCCGTGCGGGTGCATGTGAAACCGTTTGTGCGTTGGATCTGGTTCGGCGGCTTGCTCACTGGATTGGGTGGTTTGCTGGCGGCGCTGGATCGACGCTATCGGGTCAAGGTCAAGAGTCGGGTGCGTGAAGCCCTTGGCATGCAGGGAGCGGCGGTATGAAGCGTTGGTTGATGGCGATCCCTCTGATCGTATTTTTGCTTGGCGCTGTAATCCTGTATCGGGGCCTCTATCTGGACCCCTCCGAGCTGCCTTCGGCAATGATCGGCAAGCCGTTCCCGGCGTTCAGCCTGCCAACGGTGCAGGGCGATAAAACCCTGACCCAGGCCGATTTGCTGGGCAAGCCGGCGCTGGTCAACGTGTGGGGCACCTGGTGCATCTCCTGCCGCGTCGAGCACCCGGTGCTGAACAAACTCGCCGAGAAAGGCGTGGTGATCTACGGCATCAACTACAAGGACGATAACGCTGCAGCCTTGAAGTGGCTGGCGGAATTCCATAACCCATACCAGTTGGACATCCGCGATGAGGACGGCAACCTCGGCCTCAATCTCGGCGTGTACGGCGCGCCGGAAACTTTCTTTATCGACGCCAAGGGCGTGATCCGCGACAAGTACGTTGGCGTGATTGACGAAGTCGTCTGGCGTGAACAACTGGCCGGCAAGTACCAGGCCCTGGTCGATGAGGCCAAGCCATGAAGCGTCTGCTAGCCGCCGCTGTGTTGGCCTTTGGGTTGGCCGGCGTGGCCCACGCCGCCATCGACACTTACGAGTTCGCCAAAGACGGTGACCGCGAGCGCTTCCGCGAGCTGACCAAGGAACTGCGCTGCCCCAAGTGCCAGAACCAGGATATCGCCGACTCCAACGCGCCCATCGCCGCCGACCTGCGCAAAGAAATCTTCCGCATGCTGGGGGAGGGCAAGGACAACCAGCAGATCATCGACTTCATGGTCGACCGCTACGGTGATTTTGTGCGCTACAAACCGGCCCTTACCGGCAAGACTGCGCTGTTGTGGTTCGGCCCGGCCGGGTTGTTGCTGACAGGTGTGGTGGTGATGGCGGTGATCGTGCGCCGTCGCCGTGCCGCGCCTACCGATGGTTTCGACGCGCTATCCCCTGACGAGCGCAAACGCCTCGACCAATTGCTGGACACCAAGACTGATGATTGATTTTTGGCTGGCAGCCGGCTTGCTGCTCCTGATTGCCCTGAGTTTTCTGTTGATCCCTGTGCTGCGCGGCCGCCGCGCCCAGCGTGAAGAGGACCGCACCGCGTTGAATGTGGCGTTGTACCAAGAGCGCGTTGCCGAGTTGCAAGTGCAGCAGGACGAAGGCGTGCTCAATGCCGCCCAGCTTGATACCGGTCGCGCCGAAGCCGCCCGCGAATTGCTGGCCGACACCGAAGGCGTGGAAAAACCCCGCGAATCGCGTCTGGGCAAGCCGCTGCCCTTGTTTGCCGCGATCCTCGTGCCGATATTGGGCGTAGCGCTGTATCTGCATTATGGCGCCAGCGACAAGGTCGAACTGACCCGCGAGTTCTCCCAGCCGCCGGTGTCCATCGAAGACATGACCCACCGTCTTGAGCGCGCCGCCGCCGCCCAGCCGGACTCTGCCGAAGGCTTGTACTTCCTGGGGCGCGCCTACATGGCCCAGGACCGCTCGGCCGATGCAGCCAAGGTCTTCGAACGCACGGTGGCCCTTGCGGGTCGCCAACCGGAACTGCTCGGCCAGTGGGCCCAGGCCCAGTACTTTGCAGATAACAAACAATGGTCGCCCAAGGTCCAGGCCTTGACCGACGAGGCTTTGAAGCTGGACCCCAAAGAAGTCACCAGCCTCGGCCTGTTGGGTATCGCTGCGTTTGAAGGCCAGCGCTATCAGGAAGCGATCGATTACTGGAATCGCCTGCTGGCCCAACTGCCGCCAGACGATAACTCCCGTGTCGCGCTGCAGGGTGGCATCGACCGCGCTGCGGAAAAGCTCAAGGAAAGCGGTGGCACTGTTGCCCAAGCGCCTAAGGCACTTCTGAAAGTGCGCGTGGATTTGTCGGCGGACGTGAAGGCTAAGTCCCTGCCGGGTGACAGCGTATTCATCTTCGCCCGCGCTGTCTCCGGCCCGCCGGCCCCTTTGGCGGCCAAGCGCTTCACCGTCGCCGATTTGCCGGTCACCGTCGAGCTGGGCGATGCCGATGCGATGATGCCGCAGTTGAAACTGTCGAACTTCCCCGAAGTCCAACTGGTTGCGCGCATATCCCGGGCCGGTCTTCCGACCGCTGGCGAGTGGATCGGCCGCAGCCAACCCTTGGCCAGCACCACCACTGCCTTGCAGCAGCTGACCATTGACAGTCCGGATAAGTAATTTCGAGGAAACGCCTATGACCGCATTAGCACGCATCACCCTGCTCAGCCTGGTATTGGGGCTGAGCGCTTGTGCGGTCCACCGGCCACCTCCGGCGCCGACCGGCCCGACCATCCCGCCGTCAGGGCCGTCGACGCAGCCCAGCACTAAACCCAGCACCAAACCCTCCGGCCCGGTAACCCCAGCGCCGAAAAAGCCTGTGCCGACTTCTTCGCCCACCTTCGCGCCGCCGCCGGGTGCTGCCAGCCACTGGGACGGCAATATGAAGGTCTATGTGCTGGACGACCAACCCGACACCTTCTACCGCCAGCGCACCTATTATCGCTGGAGCAACGGCTGGAGCCGTTCCATCAGCCCGAATGGGCCGTGGGAAGACACCAACGTGCAGGGCGTACCGCCCGGTTTAAGCAAAAAATACGCGCAATGACAAAAGGCGACCTTCGGGTCGCCTTTTTCTTTGGCCTTCAAATGCGCGCTGCAACTTGATGGAGATCCTCTGCGCGATCAGCACGTTTTCACAGGTTCATCAGTTTCGCCGCAATTGCGTTCCAACCTGCGGGTTCGTTGATCATGGCGAGGTAATCATGCCCCGCCACAAACTGCCCCTGGAGGGTGTGCTTGGCCATGATTTCCTTGACGATTCGCGTAGCAGGCCCCAGCCCCTTGTTGCCTGTTCGAGCGTCAAGCCCATCCCTGCGCATTTGTTGGGTGATTGCCGCACCGAGCACCGAGGTGCGTTGTTTAAGTGCGTTGATATCGGCGTTTTGATGGAACAGCGGATTGTGCACGGTCGGCATATGGGTAGCGTCGCCTCGTTGCTCAAGGTAGGCCGCCCAATGCAGCTCCATCGCGGCGATTTTGCACAGCATTGCGTATTTGTTGCTGACCCCAAGCCTGGCCAGTTCAAGCTGCACGCTGACCAGAAGGATCGGTATATTTCCGACTATCCCCACGCCGGTAAAAGACAGAATCGTCGACGCGGTTGACAGTGCCGCTTCGGTCCCCCGGAAGGCCAGTTTGCGCAGCTTCACTTCAATTGCCAGTTGCAACCATTTGACCGCCATCGCCATTTGCTCGTCACCGATTACAAAGGGTTTATAGGCCCGCAGCAACGTGGAAAGCTTGTGCAGGTGGACGGTGGTCGAGGCGGCTGCCGAGGTGTGGATGACGGTGCCAAAAGGCGCCGGGACGGGGGCGATAGCCGGGCCTATGGCGGCCAGCCCGACGCGGGTTCCCGCGACGCTCAGGCCCTTGAGCTTGCGGTTGGCAAGCATTCGGTCGGTTTTAGGCGATGGGCCACAATGGCCATCGTGGACAAAGTAAGGGTTCATCTTCAGCCCGCTTTTATCGCAGACCTTCATATAGCTGCGGGCCAGACCTATGGCCGACATGGCGCGGTGTAACCCGGCAATTCCGGCCAAAGTGGCGAAGATCATGTCTTCTTTGGTTGCCTCGGTTTGGGCGTTATCCCGTATTTGTTCTTGTATTGAGTCCGGCATGTTGGCGCCTGTGCAGGTGGTTGATTAACGGACACATCGGTTACAGGCCACGAAGCGGCTAAGAAAGACGAGCTGCACACAGGCACGACGACCGGGGATGGAAACCGGTAGGGGTATGCCGGCCTGCGCACTGCTCGACCGGAATAATGAGTAAAGGATCGAGGGCGGTCGGTAGGAATAATCCTGGTTTACCTGTCGAAACCTGAAAAAGTGCTTTGCGAGGTGCCGTGTTGACGGTTGGCGAGGGCTCTTGGTGGTGCTACAAGGGTGGCCACACAGCAAGAGGGCGGTTTGATGGCAGGCAGGTTGATCTATCTCATCGGGCCATCCGGTTCGGGCAAGGACAGCCTGCTGGATGCCGCACGCCTACGCTTGGCCGAGCGCGGCTGCCGCATTGTGCGCCGGGTTATCACCCGCTCGGCGGAAGCGGTCGGGGAGGCGGCACAGGGGGTGACCCCACAACAGTTTGCCGCGATGGACGCCGAAGGCGCGTTTGCGCTCAGTTGGCAGGCCAATGGCTTGTGCTATGGCATTCCCAAGCACATCGATGAGTGGCTGGCGGCGGGCGACGACGTGCTGGTCAACGGCTCCCGTGCTCACCTGGCGCAGACCCGCGAGCGTTACCCGACTCTGCGGGTGCTGTTGTTGACGGTTGATCAGGCGGTGTTGCGCCGACGCTTGATCGCACGCGGGCGTGAGACGTTGGCCGATATCGAAGAACGACTGGCGCGCAATGCGCGGTTCACTGCTGAGCTGATCGCCGGTAACGGGGGGAGCCCCTTCGGGGACAACCTTTTGTTAGATAACTTTTTGTTAGATAACTCTGGCCCCTTGGAACAGACGGTCGAGCGCTTGCTGTACTGCCTGGATCACCAGGATTCGGCGACCCCCTAAACGCCGCTCGTCATTCCTGGCGGGTGCGGCGTTGGAGAAATTGCTGCGTTCCTGAGGCTGATCAGGCCGTCGCCACCGAAACCTCACGGGAAGCACTCAAGAAGCGCAACAACGCGATCAGTGGGAACGCGCTGCCCACCAGCATCACGCCCAGCCAGCCGCCGTGTTCGTACACGCTGCTGGCAATCGCCGAACCGAACGCGCCGCCGATGAAGATACTGGTCATGTACAACGCGTTCAGGCGGCTGCGGCTGTTGGCGTCGAGGGCGTAGACGGCGCGTTGGCCCAGCACCATGTTCATCTGCACGCAGAAGTCCAGCACCACGCCGGTGACGGCCAGGCCGATCACGCTGTAAAGCGGGTGCACAAAGGCTGGCAGGAAGCTCAAGGCACCAAACAGCATGGCCAGCAGCGAAGCGCGGTGGGTGTGGCCGGCATCCGCCAGGCGACCGGCGATGGGCGCGGCGATGGCGCCGATGGCACCTACGAGTGCAAAGATTGCAATCTGGGTCTGGCTCAGGCCATGGTTGCGCACCAGTTCCAGTGGGGCGGCAGTCCAGAACAGGCTGAAAGTAGCGAACATGCAGCCTTGGTAAAACGCGCGTTGACGCAGCACCGGCTGGTTGCGCAGTAAAGTGCCTAGAGAGCGCAACAACTGACCATAGCTGGCGCTGTGATCGGGCTGACGCTTGGGGATGGTGATCAACAGCACCACGCTGATGAACGCCATTAACCCAGCCGCCGCCATGAACATCGCCCGCCAGCCGAAGTGATCGGCTACCACGCTGGACACCGGCCGCGCCAGCAGGATGCCCAGCAATAGGCCGCCCATAATGCTGCCCACCACTCGACCACGGGACTCAGCCGGGGCTAGGTGCGCCGCCAACGGGATCAGGATCTGCACCGACACCGAGCTGAAACCGATCAACAACGACACCAGCAGGAACAGGTTTGGCTGCTCGGTCACTGCCGCACCCAGCAGGCTGGCAATGGCCAGTACCGTGGTGGCGATCATCAGCTTGCGGTTTTCCAGCAGGTCACCCAGTGGCACCAGGAAGAACAGGCCCAGGGCGTAGCCGATTTGCGTCAACGACACGATCAGGCTGGCCATCGCCGGCGTAAGGCCGATGTCGGGCGCGATCAGCTCGATGATCGGCTGCGCATAGTAAATGTTGGCGACGATGGCGCCGCAGCAAAACGCAAACAGCATCACCATGCTCCGGGTCATGGTGGTTGTAGCGTGGGAAGTCGCGTTCATGGTGTTCTCATAGAAGCGGAAGAAAGTGCAGCGAGCCTAAAACCATGGCCGTGGCTCGGGTAGGCCGTTGGCAGTGATAACACTCATGCCTGGCAATGATACATTCAGAAACAACTGCAATCTTCCGACTTTGTGCACAGACCAAAGTGGGAGGGGGCTTGCCCCCGATTGCAGTGTGTCAGCGAAGGAAGCTCCAACTGATGCACCGCAATCGGGGGCAAGCCCCCTCCCACTTTGGTTGCTGCGTTTTTGAGGTCAGTTATTGACCGCTATAGATCTGGTCGAACACGCCACCATCATTGAAGTGAGTCTTCTGCACGGTGCGCCAGTCACCAAAGGTCTTCTCGACCGACAAAAAGTCGACTTTAGGGAAGCGGTCGGTGTACTTGGCCAGCACCGTCGGGTCACGCGGGCGCAGGTAGTTGTTGGCCGCGATTTGCTGGCCTTCGGGCGACCACAGGTACTTCAAGTAGTCCTCAGCGGCCACACGGGTGCCTTTCTTCTCGACCACTTTGTCGACCACCGAGACCGGCGGCTCAGCCTCGGCGGAGACGCTTGGGTAGATCACTTCAAACTGATCACGGCCGAATTCACGGGCGATCATTTCGGCTTCGTTCTCGAAGGTCACCAGCACATCGCCGATCTGGTTGGTCATGAACGTGGTAGTGGCGGCACGGCCACCGGTGTCCAGTACGGGCGCTTGTTTGAACAGCTTGCCGACAAAGGCCTTGGCCTTGTTTTCATCGCCGCCGTTCTTGAGCACATAGCCCCAGGCCGACAGGTAGGTGTAGCGGCCGTTACCCGAGGTTTTCGGGTTGGGCACGATCACTTGCACGCCGTCCTTGAGCAAGTCCGGCCAGTCTTTCAGGGCTTTCGGGTTGCCTTTGCGCACGATAAAAACAGTGGCAGAGGTGAACGGCGCGCTGTTGTTGGGCAGGCGCGTAACCCAGTTGTCTGGCACCAGTTTGCCGTTGTCCGCCAGGGCGTTGATGTCGGTGGCCATGTTCATGGTGATCACGTCAGCCGGCAGGCCGTCGATCACCGAACGCGCTTGTTTGCTGGAGCCACCGAAGGACATCTGCAGGGTCAGCTTGTCGTTCGGGTGCTCGGCTTCCCAGTGCTTCTGGAAGGCGGCGTTGTAGTCCTTGTAGAAATCGCGCATCACGTCGTAGGAGACGTTGAGCAGTGTGACGGGGGCCGCTTGCACGGCGCCCGCCAAGGCAAGGCCGGCGGCCAGAAGAGAGGCGCTAACGAGTTTTTTCACTGCTCATTCCTTGTTGTTCGAGAATTGGGATAAGGCACAATGCCAGCGACTATAGCCGGGGCCGCATAGTCGCTTAAAGATTAAAAAGAACTTTGCTTATTCCACTTTTTTGAAAAGCCCGTTGCCGCATCGCGAGCAGAACGCCGCATTGGGCTCGTGGGTGTTCTTCTTGCACACCGGGCAGTCATGTTGCAGCTGTTCACCGCGCATGGCGCTGGCCAGTTCGGCGGTAAAAATCCCGGTGGGCACGGCGATGATCGAGTAACCGGTGATCATCACCAGCGACGAAATCACCTGCCCCAGCGGGGTCTTCGGCACGATATCGCCAAAACCCACGGTGGTCAGGGTCACGATGGCCCAATAGATGCCCTTGGGGATGCTGGTAAAGCCGTGCTCCGGGCCTTCGATCACGTACATCAAGGTGCCGAATACCGTCACCAAGGTGCACACGCTCACCAAAAACACCACGATCTTTTGCTTGCTGCCCCGCAGCGCCGCCATCAAGTAATTTGCCTGCTTGAGGTACGGGCTGAGCTTGAGTACGCGGAAGATGCGCAGCATGCGGATAATGCGGATGATCAACAGGTACTGCGCATCGCTGTAATACAACGCCAGGATGCCGGGCACGATCGCCAGCAAGTCCACCAGCCCATAAAAGCTGAAGGCATAGCGCAACGGTTTGGGCGAGCAATACAGGCGCAGGCCGTACTCGATGGCAAAGATCAGGGTGAAGCCCCACTCGATATAGGCCAGTACATCGGCGTAATCGCGGTGTACCTGGTCGATGCTGTCGAGCATTACGATGACAAGGCTGGCAAGGATGATCAGCAGCAAAATGCCGTCAAAGCGCCGCCCGGCCGCTGTGTCGCTTTGGAAAACCATGACGTAGAGCCGCTGGCGCCAGTCGTTGTTGCTGTCCATAAATCCCGCCTGAAACTGATATCGAGCAAGCCTAGGGGGATTCGAAGGGGCTGTCCATGCGGCGATTCCTGAGGATTCGGCGGCCGGCGTGCACCAACCAGCAGGCGAGGATAAACGGCGCGGTCAGCGCAGGCAGGTGCAGGGCGGCGAAGCCTGGCGTGAGGACGATCGCCAGCAGGATGCCGAACAGTGGCAGCCAGGGTTGGCGACGCATTTGGCTCAGGGCCAAGGCCGCCAGCGCCGGGTTGTAACTGTGCAGGCCGAGCAGGGCGCTGGTGGAGTCGCCCAGCAGCAGCCCAACGATCACGCCAGCACTGCCCCCCGCCAGTGCCCATAAGGCGGCGCGCCGGTTCGCCAGCCATAGGCCAGCGGCGATCAACGCCCCGGCCAGCGGCTGATCCAGCAGCATGATTTGAGCGAGTCCGGTGAAGGGTGCAATTAGGATCGACAGCGTATCCGGCGCGGTCAGGGCAAACGCACTGTTTGGCACCGTACCCAGCAGCAACCAGCCAAGCCCCACAAACGGCGCGGTGTAGGCAGGCAGGTCATCGGGGCGGCTCGCGTGTTTTAACCATTGGCGCGTGAGCATTGCCGCCAGGCCGCCGCACGCCAGGATCAGCGGTGGCAACAGGGCCGACCAAGCGAAATGCTGGCTGATCAACAAGCCCAGCAGCACGCCGTTATAGCTATACAGCCCGGCCTGGCGCTCGGCCTTGGGATAGCCCCGGCGCTGGGCCGTGAGTAAACCCGCGACGCCACCCAATAACGCCCCGCCGAACAAGGCAGGGGCGCCAATGAGGATCGCCAGTAGGCATAGCAGGCCGCACAGTGGATGGCGTTGCAGGAAGATTTGGCTGAAGCCATTGAGCAGGGCTTCGGCCCAGTCGGGGCAGGTTGGGTTGTGCATGGCAGCTCCCTGTAGGAGCGGGCTTGCCCGCGAAACACCTGAGAGCGCCGCGTGCATCCAGGATGTCCGCGTCATCGTTGAGGTTCTTCGCGAGCAAGCTCGCTCCTACAGTAGGGTTTCGATACGCAGCGAGTTGGTCGACCCCGGCTGCCCAAACGGCACCCCCGCCGTAATCACCAACGTATCCCCACGCTCCGCCATGCCTTGGGCCTGGGCAATTTCCAGCGCCGTCGAGCACACCTCATCCACCTGGCGCAGCCGGTCGTTGACCACCGAGTGCACCCCCCACGCCACGCTCAAGCGCCGTGCCGTGGACAAGTTCGGCGTGAGGTTGAGAATCGGCGCCACCGGCCGTTCCCGCGCCGCGCGCAGGCTGGAGCTGCCGGACTCGCTGTAATTCACCAGCACCGCCACCGGCAGGATGCTGCTGATACGGCGGATCGCGCAGCTGATGGCGTCCGACACCGTGGCATCCGCCTTGGGCCGGCTCACATCCAGCTGGGCTTGGTAGTCCGGGCCGTTTTCCACCTGGCGGATGATCTTGCTCATCATCTGCACGGCTTCCAGCGGGTACTCACCGGAGGCGGTTTCGGCCGACAGCATCACGGCGTCTGCACCTTCTGCCACGGCATTGGCGACATCGGTCACCTCCGCTCGGGTCGGTGCCGGGGAGAAGCGCATCGACTCCAGCATCTGCGTTGCCACCACCACCGGCTTACCCAGCTGGCGACAGGTGCTGATGATGTCTTTCTGGATTTGCGGCACGCTCTCGGCCGGCACTTCAACCCCCAGGTCCCCTCTGGCCACCATGATCGCGTCGCTCAGCTCAGCGATTTCCTGCAGGCGCAGCACGGCGGAAGGCTTCTCGATCTTGGCCATCAAGAAGGCTTTGTCGCCGATCAGCTCGCGGGCTTCGCGGATGTCTTCCGGGCGTTGCACGAACGACAGCGCCACCCAGTCCACCCCCAACTCCAGGCCAAAGCTCAAGTCGCGCCGATCCTTGGCGGTCAATGGGCTCAGTTCCAACAACGCTTGTGGGACGTTCACACCTTTACGGTCCGACAATTCACCGCCGTTGAGCACGGTGGTGTCAATGGCATCGGCATGCTTGGTGATCACCCGCAGGCGCAGCTTGCCGTCGTCCAGCAGCAGGTCCATGCCCGGCTCCAGCGCCGCGATGATCTCAGGGTGGGGCAGGTTGACTCGGCGTTGGTCGCCGGGGGTTTCGTCCAGGTCCAGGCGCAATGCCTGGCCGCGCACCAGTTGCACCTTGCCCTCGGCAAAACGCCCGACCCGCAGCTTCGGCCCTTGCAGGTCCATGAGGATGCCCAGCGGGTAATTGAGCTGGCGCTCGACCTGGCGAATCCACTGGTAGCGCTGAGCGTGGTCGGCATGGTCGCCGTGGCTGAAGTTGAGGCGGAAGATATTCACCCCGGCTTCCACCAGCTCGCGGATGTCATCGATACCGTCGGTGGCCGGGCCTAGGGTGGCGAGGATCTTGACCTTCTTGTCAGGCGTCATGTGTCGGGTTCCCAAGAATCAGAATGGCGCGGAAGTCGTTGACGTTGGTGCGCGTCGGCTCGGTGACGATCAGCCCGTCGAGGGCAGCGAAATAGCCGTAGCCATTGTTGTTGTCCAACTCATCGCTGGCCGATAGGCCGAGGGCTTCGGCGCGTGAATAACTGCACGGGGTCATGATCGCGCCGGCGTTGTCTTCCGAGCCGTCGATGCCGTCGGTATCACCGGCCAGGGCGTACACGCCGGGCAGGCCCTTAAGACTGTCGGTGAGGCTCAACAAAAACTCGGCATTGCGCCCGCCACGGCCATTGCCGCGCACGGTGACGGTGGTTTCGCCGCCGGAGAGGATGACGCACGGCGCCGCCAGCGGCTGGCCGTGTTGCACGATTTGCCGGGCGATACCGGCGTGCACCTTGGCCACGTCCCGCGCTTCGCCTTCGAGGTCGCCAAGGATCAACGGGCTGAACCCGGCTTGGCGTACTTTGACTGCCACCGCTTCGAGGGATTGCTGGGGGCGGGCGATCAATTGGAAGTGGCTGCGGGCGAGCACTGGGTCCCCGGGCTTGACGGTTTCTGAGGCGGGGTTCTGCAACCAACTGCGCACCGCAGTGGGGGCGTCAATGTTGTAGCGTTTGAGGATCGCCAAGGCCTGCGCCGAGGTGCTCGGGTCGCCGACGGTGGGGCCGGACGCAATCACCGTGGCCAGGTCGCCCGGCACATCGGAAATCGCATAGGTGTAGACCGTCGCCGGCCACGCAGCCTTGGCCAGTCGGCCGCCCTTGATCGCCGAAAGGTGCTTGCGCACGCAATTCATCTCGCCAATGGTGGCGCCGGACTTGAGCAGGGCTTTGTTAAGGGTTTGTTTGTCGGCCAGGGTGATGCCTTCGGCCGGCAGGGCCAGCAGGGCCGAACCGCCGCCGGAGAGCAAAAAGATCACCCGGTCGTCTTCGCCCAGATCACTGATCAGCTCCAGCACGCGCTTGGCCACGGCCAGGCCGGCAGCGTCGGGCACGGGGTGAGCGGCTTCGACCACTTCGATTTTTTTGCAGGGCGCGCCGTGGCCGTAGCGGGTGACCACCAGGCCGGTGACTTCGCCCTGCCAGCAGTTTTCGACGACCAGGGCCATGGCAGCGGCCGCCTTGCCGGCGCCGATCACGATCACACGGCCACTGCGGTCGGCAGGTAGATAAGGTTCAAGGACTTGCCGGGGGTGGGCGGCGTCGATGGCTGTGGCAAACAGCTCGCGAAGCAGGTGTTGCGGATCGACCGACATAAGCGGGCTCCCGGGGATTTTTTGTTATTAGAGGTGCAGCAATGGCAGGCATTGAAATGCAATCAAACTGTGGGAGGGGGCTTGCCCCCGATGGCGGTGCATCAGTCAGCACATCTGTAGCTGACCCACTGCACTCGGGGGCAAGCCCCCTCCCACATCTGATCGCATTTCAGATCAGGGGTTACTTGTCGCGGATCGAGAAGTTGGCCATATGTTCCAAGCCCTTGATCAACGCCGAGTGGTCCCAGTTGCCGCCACCGATTGCGGTGCACGTGCTGAACACCTGCTGCGTACCGGCAGTATTCGGTAAGTTGATCCCCAGCTCCTTGGCCCCGGCCAACGCCAGGTTCAAATCCTTCTGGTGCAGGTTGATACGGAAACCCGGATCAAAGGTGCCCTTGATCATGCGTTCGCCATGCACTTCCAGAATCTTCGACGAAGCAAACCCACCCATCAGCGCTTCACGCACCTTGGCCGGGTCGGCGCCGTTCTTGGCGGCGAACAGCAGTGCTTCGGCCACCGCCTGGATGTTCAGCGCCACGATGATCTGGTTAGCCACCTTGGCGGTCTGGCCGTCACCATTGCCACCCACCAGGGTGATGTTCTTGCCCATCGCCTGGAACAGCGGCAAAGCGCGTTCAAAGGTGTGTGGCTCGCCGCCGATCATGATGCTCAGGGTGCCGGCCTTGGCGCCGACTTCACCGCCGGACACCGGGGCGTCGAGGTATTGCGCGCCGGTCTCGTTGACCTTGGCCGCGAAGGCCTTGGTGGCGGTGGGGGAGATCGAGCTCATGTCGATCACCACTTTGTTTGGCGAAAGGCCGGCGGCCACACCATCGGCGCGGAACAGCACGTCATCGACTTGTGGGGTGTCTGGCACCATGACGATGATGAATTCGGCTTCCTGGGCGACTTGCTGGGGGCTGGCCAGGGCGATGGCGCCGGCGTCGATCAGGGCTTGTGGGGCCTTGCCATGGTGTTCGGAGAGAAACAGTTGGTGACCTGCTTTTTGCAGGTTGGCGGCCATGGGTTGGCCCATGATGCCGGTGCCGATAAATCCGATTTTAGCCATGATGAAATCCTCTTGTCCGTGCACCCCAGACCCAGTGTGGGAGGGGGCTTGCCCCCGATAGCGGTGTGTCAGGCGAATGTGTATTGACTGGTTCGCCGCCATCGGGGGCAAGCCCCCTCCCACATGGGTTTGGTGGTGTGTTTGTTAGATGGCGTTGTGGGTTTTGAGCCAGCCCAATCCGGCTTCGGTGGTGGTCAGCGGTTTGTATTCGCAACCCACCCAACCCTGGTAACCAATGCGGTCCAGATGCTCAAACAGGAACCGATAGTTGATCTCGCCAGTCCCCGGCTCATTGCGCCCAGGGTTGTCCGCCAGCTGAATGTGGTTGATCTCACACAGGTGTGCGGCCATGGTGCGGGCCAGATCGCCTTCCATGATTTGCATGTGATAGATGTCGTATTGCAGGAACAGGTTGGCGCTGCCCACCTGCTCGCGGATCGACAAGGCCTGCGCGGTGTTGTTCAGGTAGAAACCCGGGATGTCGCGGGTGTTGATCATCTCCATCACCAGCTTGATACCCGCCGCCTGCAGCTTGTCGGCCGCGTACTTGAGGTTGGCGACGAAGGTGTCTTCCAGGACTTGATCGTCTACACCCTGCGGCCGAATCCCCGCCAGGCAGTTGATCTGGGTGTTACCCAGCACTTGTGCGTAGGCGATGGCCAGCTTGACCCCGGCACGGAACTCCTCGACCCGATCCGGGTGGCACGCCAGGCCGCGTTCGCCCTTGGCCCAGTCGCCGGCCGGCAGGTTGAACAGCACTTGGGTCAGCCCGTTGGCGTCCAGCTGCGCCTTGATTTCAGCCGAGCTGAATTCATACGGGAACAGATACTCCACACCTTCGAAGCCCGCATCGGCGGCCGCTTTGAAGCGAGCGAGAAAGTCCTGCTCGGTAAACAGCATGGACAGGTTGGCGGCAAAGCGCGGCATAAGGTTCTCCTTAATCGAGCAGGGAAATGGCAGTCGGGGCGTCGTTGCCCACCAATGCCAGATCTTCGAATTCATTGACGGCGTTGATCTCGGTGCCCATCGAAATATTGGTCACGCGCTCCAGAATAATCTCAACGATGACCGGAACCTTGAATTCTTCGATCATTTCCTGAGCCTTGCGCAGTGCCGGCTGGATCTGGCCCGGCTCGAACACACGCAGGGCCTTGCAACCCAGGCCTTCGGCGACAGCGACATGGTCGACGCCATAGCCGTTCAGTTCGGGTGCGTTGAGGTTGTCGAAAGACAGCTGCACGCAGTAGTCCATTTCAAACCCGCGCTGCGCCTGACGGATCAACCCCAGGTAGGAGTTGTTCACCACCACGTGGATGTATGGCAGCTTGAACTGCGCGCCCACGGCCAGCTCTTCGATCATGAACTGGAAGTCATAGTCGCCCGACAGCGCCACCACTTTGCGGCTCGGGTCAGCCTTGACCACACCGAGTGCGGCAGGGATGGTCCAACCCAGTGGGCCCGCCTGGCCGCAGTTGATCCAGTGGCGCGGCTTGTACACATGCAGGAATTGCGCGCCGGCAATCTGCGACAGGCCGATGGTGCTGACGTAGCAGGTGTCTTTGCCGAACACCTGGTTCATCTCTTCGTAGACGCGTTGCGGCTTGACCGGCACGTTGTCGAAGTGGGTCTTGCGGTGCAGGGTGGCTTTACGCTGCTGGCAGTCATTGAGCCAGGCGCTGCGGTCCTTGAGCTTGCCGGCGGCTTTCCACTCGCGGGCGACTTCAATGAACATCGTCAGGGCAGAGCCTGCGTCGGAAACGATGCCAAGGTCCGGGGTGAACACGCGGCCAATCTGCGTCGGTTCGATGTCGACGTGAATGAATTTGCGGCCTTCGGTGTACACCTCAACCGAACCGGTGTGGCGGTTGGCCCAGCGGTTGCCGATGCCCAGTACCACGTCCGACTTGAGCATCGTCGCGTTGCCATAACGGTGAGAGGTTTGCAGGCCGACCATGCCCACCATCTGCGGGTGATCGTCGGGGATGGTGCCCCAGCCCATCAGGGTCGGGATCACCGGGATGCCGGTCAGCTCGGCGAATTCCACCAGCAATTCGCTGGCGTCGGCGTTGATCACGCCGCCGCCGCTCACCAGCAGTGGGCGTTCAGCCTGATCCAGCAGGGCCAGGGCTTTTTCAACCTGGATACGGGTGGCCAGTGGCTTGGCCAGCGGCAGCGGCTGATAAGCGTCGATATCGAATTCGATCTCGGCCATCTGCACATCGAACGGCAGGTCGATCAGCACCGGGCCAGGGCGGCCGGAGCGCATTTCATAGAAGGCTTTCTGGAAGGCATACGGCACCTGGCCGGGTTCCAGAACGGTGGTCGCCCACTTGGTCACCGGCTTGACGATGCTGGTGATATCAACGGCCTGGAAATCTTCCTTGTGCATCCGTGCACGGGGCGCTTGGCCGGTGATGCACAGGATCGGGATCGAATCCGCCGAGGCGCTGTACAGGCCCGTGACCATGTCGGTGCCCGCCGGGCCCGAGGTGCCGATGCACACGCCGATATTGCCGGCCTTGGTGCGGGTGTAACCCTCGGCCATGTGGGAGGCGCCTTCAACGTGGCGAGCAAGGACGTGATCGATGCCACCCACCTTCTGCAAGGCCGAGTACAGCGGGTTGATCGCGGCGCCTGGGATACCGAAGGCGGTGTCCACGCCTTCACGGCGCATTACCAGAACGGCGGCTTCGATTGCTCTCATTTTGCTCATGATTTTGGTGCCTCTTGCGTTTTGTAATTGTATACAAGTGGTGTCTGGTCAAAGTGTATTCACGGCGGGCTGCCTAGGTCAATCCATTTTATGGGTGAGCCTTTGCGTTCGTCGGAAGGCATTTTTTCGACGTATGGAAGCTTTGTGCGAAAATATTGTATACAAAAACAAATGTCATTGTGTTCTATTTGTTTGATCGAGCATCTGATCATTCAGATCTCCACCGCATTCCCAATAACAAAAGAAGGACGGCACCATGAGCGCTTTAACCTTGAAAATTGCTACCCAACTGGCCAGCCAGGCCCTTACCGCAGGGCGCACCATTTCAGCGGCGCCGTTGACCATCGCCGTACTCGACAGCGGCGGCCACTTGGTCACCCTTCAGCGCGAAGACGGCGCCAGCCTGCTGCGCCCGCAGATCGCCATCGGCAAGGCCTGGGGCGCGATAGCCCTGGGCAAGGGCTCGCGCCTGTTGGCGCTCGACGCGCAGCAACGGCCGGCGTTTATCGCGGCGTTGAACAGCCTGGGGCAGGGCAGCGTGGTGCCGGCGCCAGGTGGAGTGTTGATTCGGGATCAGCAGGGCGTGGTGTTGGGGGCGATCGGCATCAGCGGGGATACGTCGGATATTGATGAGCAGTGCGCGATTACGGCGATCGAGGGGGTGGGGTTGTTGGCGGATGCGGGGGTGTCGGCTTGATTTTTTGCTGACTGTCAGGGCCTCATCGGGGGCAAGCGCCCTCCCACATTAAACCGTGTTCCAAGGGGTGTACCCGGTCGAGTGTGAGAGGGGGCTTGCCCCCGATTGGCACAGGCACCTCGGTTTTTCAGTCCGGCTCACACCCTTTCAACACCAGCCGAATAATGGTCAGCGCCGCCGCCTCATAGTCAGCCTCATCCAGCTTCGCCTTCCCGGTCACCGCCGAAATCTGCCAGTCAAAATCGGCATAGGTCTGGGTCGCTGCCCAAATACTGAACATCAGGTGGTTGGGGTCAATGGCCGCGATCAGGCCGCGATCTACCCAGCTTTGGATGCACGCGATGTTGTGCTTGGCCTGGGCGTTCAGCTGTTCGACCTGCTCGGCGCTGAGGTGCGGCGCGCCGTGCATGATTTCGCTCGCGAACACTTTGGAAGCAAACGGCAGGTCGCGGGAGATGCGGATTTTCGAGCGGATGTAATTGCTGAGTACTTCTTGGGGGGCGCCCTCGGGATTAAACGGCGTTGAGGCGGCCAGGATCGGCTCGATAATGCTTTCGAGCACCTCGCGGTAGAGGTTGTCCTTGGACTTGAAGTAGTAATAGACATTGGGCTTGGGCAGCCCGGCCTTGGCGGCGATGTCGCTGGTTTTGGTCGCGGCGAAGCCCTTGTCGGCAAACTCCTCGCTCGCCGCCCGCAGGATTTTTTCTTTGTTGCGCTCGCGAATGCTGCTCATAAACCAGGTGATTCCTTGCCAAGACCGGCGGTTGCGCATGGTAGCACCGGCTATCCGCGAGCCTCAACAATGCACCCGCAATGCTCTGCGCCGCGCTATGCTCGGCTTATCCCCCCTTACGGAAGTCCGATTTATGGCAGGAAGCAGCTTGTTGGTGTTAATCGACGATATCGCCGCAGTCCTCGATGACGTTGCCCTGATGACAAAAATGGCCGCGAAGAAGACCGCCGGCGTGCTCGGTGATGATCTGGCGCTTAATGCCCAACAGGTTTCCGGTGTGCGCGCCGAGCGCGAAATTCCCGTGGTGTGGGCGGTTGCCAAGGGCTCATTCATTAATAAATTGATCCTGGTGCCCACCGCGCTATTGATCAGCGCATTCGCGCCTTGGGCGGTGACGCCGTTGTTGATGATCGGTGGTGCTTACCTGTGTTTCGAGGGCTTTGAAAAACTTGCGCATAAGTTCCTCCACAGCAAGGACGAAGATAAGGCCGAGCACGCGCAACTGGTCGAAGCCGTGGCCGATCCGGCCACCGACCTGGTGGCTTTCGAAAAGAACAAGATCAAAGGCGCGATCCGCACCGACTTCATCCTCTCCGCCGAAATCATCGCCATCACCCTCGGCACCGTGGCTGACGCGCCCTTGATGCAACAGGTGATCGTGCTGTCTGGCATTGCTATCGTCATGACCGTCGGTGTCTATGGGCTGGTGGCGGGCATCGTTAAGTTGGACGACCTGGGCCTGTGGCTGAGCCAGAAACCCGGCCAGATCGCGCGCAGTATCGGCGGCGCGATTTTGCGTGCGGCGCCGTACATGATGAAGAGCCTGTCGGTGATTGGCACGGCGGCGATGTTCCTGGTGGGTGGCGGGATTCTCACCCACGGCGTGCCGTTGGTGCATCACTGGATCGAGACCGTCAGCCAAGGTGCGGGTGGGCTGGCGTGGTTGGTGCCGGTGCTGCTGAATGGGGTGGCGGGGATTATCGCGGGAGCCGTCGTACTGGTGCTGGTCAGCGTGCTTGGCAAAGCCTGGAAAGCTGTTAAACACTGAAATCGAGGGTGAAAAAAAGGCCATTCAATCGAATGGCCTTTTTTTTGTGGTGCATGATTATTCGGCAATCTGCAACTTGCGCGACTCCGTGTAGATGTAGCGCACCTTCTCATACTCGAACGGCGAGTTCATCTGGCCGTAACGGAAGCTGGTCTGGTAACGCCTGTCGACGGCGCGCAGGGCCCAGATTTCCGGGTGGTTGGAACTGACTTCAGCCACATTGAGGAAGTTGATCTGCGTCTCAGCGGTGTAGTCGACGATCAGCCCGGTGGT
This sequence comes from Pseudomonas viridiflava, assembly GCF_900583165.1. GTDB lineage: Bacteria > Pseudomonadota > Gammaproteobacteria > Pseudomonadales > Pseudomonadaceae > Aquipseudomonas. The sequence goes on from NZ_UTKY01000036.1 coordinate 25,492, forward strand.
GTCGCGCAGGTTGGACGGGCCGAACACCGGTAGCACCAGGTACGCGCCGCCAGGTACGCCGTAGAAGCCCAGGGTCTGGCCGAAGTCTTCGCTCTGGCGCGGCAGGCCCATGGCGGTAGCCGGGTCCCACAGGCCGGCGATGCCGATGGTGGTGTTGACCAGCAGGCGGCCGGTGGTTTCCAGGGAACGGTGGCCTTTGAGTTGCAGCAGGCTGTTCAACAGGTTGGGCACGTCGCCCAGGTTGTTGAAGAAGTTGCTCACACCGGTGCGCAGGAAGCTTGGGGTCACGTAGGTGTAGCCGTTGACGACGGGCAGGAACACCCATTGGTCGAAGCGGTAGTTGAAGTGGTAGACGCGACGGTTCCAGGCCTCGAGCGGGTCGTAGACGTTGAGTGCAGTGAGCGTCGAGCGCTCGAACTCACGCTGGTCCAAGCCGGGATTGAACTTGAGCTTGGTCAGCGGTTGCTTGAAGCCGTCGGCGCCCACCACGGTGGGTTCGTGAGCCTTGCTGTTATCGGCATTGGCCACGCCTGCGCACATCATTGCGGCAAGCAGCAGAAGATATTTAGCCACGGAAGAACTCCAGCATGGCGTCGGCGTTGACGCGGTAATTAAGGTTGCCGCAGTGGCCGCCCAGCGGGTAGACGGTCAAGCGATCGCCGAAGGTTTCACGCAGGAAACCCAGGTCGCCAGGGCCGAGGATCACGTCGTCGGCGTTGTGCATGACCGCGATTTTCGGGCTGGTGTGCAGGTAGTCCTTGAGGGCGTACAAGCTCACTTGGTCGACCAGTTGCAACAGGCTTCCGCCGTCGGAGCGCGCGCGCCACATCGGAATCACTTGTTCGGTGAGGTAGCAATCGAAGTCGCATTGCAGCGCACGCTTGAGGAACGGCGTGAGGCTGGTGCCTTCGGTGATCGGGTGCTTGGGCGGGATGATCAGGCCGCGGCGGTTGATCAGGTCCGAGGTAAAGGCAATGTCGGCCGCCGAGAAGCGGAACGAGGTGCCGATCAGCATGGCCATCTGCTCGTTGGTCAAGTGCTGCTTGGATTGCTGGAAGTCATAGAGCAGGGCGTCGTTAAGGTCGATATAGCCCTTTTGCTGGAAGTAGCGCGTCAGTTTGTTCAGCACCAGCTCATAGAAGGTGGTGGAGTTATTGATGCCCTTGACCTCGGTTTGCACCAGCTTGTCGAGGTTGGTGATCGAGGTGTAGAGGTTGACCGGCGGGTTGAGCAGCAAGACTTTCTTGAAGTTGAAGCTGCGGCGAGTCTCGTCCAGTTTGGCCACGAAGGCTGCGTCCAGGCCGCCGAGGCTGTAGCCGGTGAGATAGAAGTCGGTCACTGGCAACGAAGCGTTCTGCGCGCGCACCGCTTGCATCACGCGGTACATGTCTTCGGCGTCTTCCTGGGTGATCCCCGGAGTGGCGAAGCGCGAGGCAGCGCTGATGAAGTCGAAGCTGGTGGGCGATGACAGCTGCACCACGTGGTAACCGGCCTGGTAATACAGCTTTTTCAGGTATTCGTTGATGCTGCTGTCAAATCGTGCACCGGTGCCTGCGATCAGGAAAATCAGCGGCGCAGCGCGATCCTGTTTGGCGATGCGGTAGGTGAGCTTTTTTACTGCCCAGAAGTTGTCCGGCAGGCTGAACTCACGCTCGGGGCGCATATTCAGGGTGTAGTCGGACTGGTTGATCTGGTCGTCGCTGGGCAACGTCGGCCGAAGGTCCGGCGGCGTAGTGGCGATGGTCGCTTCAAACGGGTTGGTCAAAGGGTAGCCATAGCTGGCTTGGTCGATGTCGACGGCCAGTGCTGACGCACTCAGAAAAAGGCTGCCCAGTAAGGCAGCACAGCGCAAGGAACGGAGCATGACTTAATCCCTAGGAGGAAACGTGCTTAATGAAGTTCGCAGGCTATGACCACCGCGTCGCTGCCGAAGTGCCAGCACTCGGCACGAAAAGTCGGAAAAAACGTCGGAATCGGGGTAATAGTAGCCAGACGATACACTTTGCCACGCTTTGATGAACACTAATTGTGTGTTTGCGCCTTGCTAACGGCCGCCGGGGCATTAAGCTGAGCGCCGTTTTTGCCTATCGGAGTACCCCATGTCCCGTCGCTTGCCGCTGATTTTGTTGCTTATCGCGCTGCCGCTATGGCTGGCCGCCAGTTATGGCGCGCGCTATGGCTTTATGGAGGATGGCAGTTGGGTGGGCATCTGCGCCGACGAAGCCAGCCGCTGGGAATGCCAGTTGCGCGGGAACCTGGGCTGGATGATTCACTTCAAGGTGCTGGGCTGGGCGGCGCTGATCAGCTCGGTACTGGCGTTTATCGTGCCGGGTCGCGCGGGGTGGGGGTTGGCGGTGCTGGGGATGGTGTTCGGGTTGCCGGCGCTGGCGTTGTACAACACGACTTTTGCGGTGTTTGCGGTGGTGATTGCGGGGTTGCGGTTGGTCAGGAAGCCTCGCGGCGTCTGATAGGACCTCATCGGGGGCAAGCCCCCTCCCACATTTTGACTGTATTCACAAATCAATATGTGGGAGGGGGCTTGTCGGGTCGCCGCATCGCCCCGATAGCGATATTAGGCCTTGCGCACCCGCAAGCACCGCCACAAAGCTGCAACCATCAACATGCTGACCACCGCCCAACCCCAAGCCTGCTGATTCAACAGACCTTCACGGTAGAGCTGCGGCGCAATCCCGGCCCCGATGATAAAGGCCAGCAGCGCAATCTCACGACGCGGCCCGGTCACCGGACGTACCAGGTACACCAAGGCCGGCAACACCAGCGCTGCACTCGGGAAGCTGCGATAGCGAGGGTCAAATACCAACATCAGCATCATCACCGCCCCCGCAAAACCGGCAATCGCCAGCAGCCAGCCTGCCCGTTGTTCCAGCCAGGTGAACGCACGGCCGCGCCAGTGTTCGCGAGCGCTCAAAGCCAGTGCGCCATGGGCCAGTACCAGCAGGTTAAGTGCGAGCAGCAACCCTGCCCATACCCACTCATCACTAAAGCGCGCTGTGACACGGGTCAGCTCGGCCCAGGCGCCCATGGAGCATGCAGCCACGGCGCCCAGCAGCGGCAGGGCAATGGCAGCGCGCGTGCCACGGACGCACCCGCCCAACACCAGGGTGCCCAGCAGGATGATCCCACCGACTCCCAGCCACAGCGGCCAGTACGGCAGGTTGGTCACCGGCCCGGCGAGGATGCCCTTGTCCTGGCGGTCTGCATCGAACAAGCCCCAGTAACCGCCCACCGCACCTTCGCTGGCGCGCTTCCACGGCTGGTCAAAGGCTTCGATCAAGTTGTAGTGCCAGCCATTGGCTTCGGCCATGGCCACGAAACCACGCATGAACTTGGCTTCGTTGACGCGGCTGGGCACCGCGGTTTCACGCTGGCGGCCTTCACTGGGCCAGCCGGTTTCGCCGATCAGGATGTCTTTGGGGGCGAACTTGTTGCCGAAGGTCTGGCGTACATCACCCACGTGCTTGAGGGCCTGGTCGATACTGGACGGGTCGTCTTCCCAGTATGGCAGCAGGTGGATGGTGAGGAAGTCCACCGCCGGGGCGATTTCGGGGTGTTGCAGCCAGAATTCCCACACGTCTGCGTAGGTCACCGGCTGCTTGATCTGGCTTTTGACGGTTTGAATCAGCGTCACCAACTGCTTGGCGGTGACTTCTTTGCGCAGCAGCGCCTCGTTGCCGACGATGACCGACGTGATCACGTCTGGATGGGCGTTGGCCGAGGCTATCAGTTGGTTGACTTCTTTCTCGGTCGCCACCGGGTCACTGCTGACCCAGGCGCCGGCCATGACGGTCAGGCCGTGTTTGCGCGCCATGTCCGGCAAGGCTTCGAGGCCGGTCATGGAGTAGGTGCGAATGCATTCAAAGCGGGTGGCCAGCAACGCCAGGTCGGCATCCATGCGCTCTGGGCGCAGCTTGAGTGGCTGGTCGAAGGGCGATTGGTCTTTATCGAAAGGCGTATAGGACGCGCACTGCATCTTGTGGCTGGCACTGGCCACATCCGGCAACATCACCGGGCGGCCGAGGCCATACCAGTAGCCGATCATAGCCAGCAGGCCAAGGAGCAAGGCGAAGAAATAGGGTAGGGCAGGGAAGCGGGCATTCGCAGGCATGGTCAGCTTATCTGGGGGAGCAAAGGCGCGCATCTTACCCGTAATTCACCCGTCCCAGTTGGGCTGCATAATTTTGACATGCAAAGTTCGGGCGGGATTTTGACGTCAAGTCCTACAAACCCTTCTACTGGCGTTGTGATGTCGTTTACGGCTTGTATGAGGTCGCTGACAGAGCAGGTCGAAGGCGGCGTCAGGTTGATGATCAAGGCGTCAGCACTCCACTGATGGCATTGCAGCCGGATCGATGCGCGTGAAGGGGGCGCGGTGCACCATATAACAACAGGTTGACGTCGCTCGGCATCCGTCGGGCGCAGCACTTTCGGGGAAGTACGATGAAGATGCGACGACTCTTGGGCGCAGCTGCCACTCTGGTAGTTGCGATGAGCTCCACACTGGCCAGCGCCGACAGCAAAACCCTGAGCATCGGCTATGTAGATGGCTGGTCCGACAGCGTGGCCACCACCCACGTGGCGGCAGAGGTGATCAAACAAAAGCTCGGTTATGACGTCAAGCTGCAAGCGGTAGCCACCGGGATCATGTGGCAAGGCGTGGCCACCGGCAAACTCGATGCCATGCTCTCGGCCTGGCTGCCCGTGACCCACGGCGAATACTGGACCAAGAACAAAGACAAGGTGGTCGACTACGGCCCCAACTTCAAGGATGCGAAAATCGGCCTGATCGTGCCGGAGTACGTGAAAGCCAAGTCCATCGAAGACCTCAAGACCGACACCACCTTCAAGAACAAAATCGTCGGCATCGACGCAGGTTCGGGCGTGATGCTCAAGACCGACGAAGCCATCAAGGCATACGGCCTTGATTACAAGCTGCAAGCCAGTTCTGGCGCCGCGATGATCGCCGAACTGACCCGTGCCGAAGACAAGCAGGAATCCATTGCCGTCACCGGTTGGGTGCCACACTGGATGTTCGCCAAGTGGAAACTGCGTTTCCTGGAAGATCCAAAAGGGATTTATGGTGCTGCTGAAACCGTTAACAGCATCGGCAGCAAAGGCCTGGAGAAGAAAGCGCCGGAAGTCGCGGCCTTCCTGAAGAAATTCCAGTGGGCCTCTAAGGATGAGATCGGCGAAGTCATGCTGGCGATCCAAGAGGGTGCCAAGCCGGATGCGGCGGCCAAGGATTGGGTGGCCAAGCACCCAGAGCGTGTAGCTGAGTGGACCGGTAAGTAAGACTGTAGCTGTAACCCCTGTGGGAGGGGGCTTGCCCCCGATGAGGGAGTGTCAGTTGAAGCATTCATGACTGACACTCCGCCATCGGGGGCAAGCCCCCTTCCACATTGATTTCATATCCAGTAAATCTTCCAGTGGTCCCTCAATCCCTCGCTACACTCGATCTAAGACTAAGGTCGTCTGGAACCTGTCCCGCAGCCGCATACAGTGGATACGTTCCAAAATAATAAAAAAGCTGTGCTGCGAGGATAAAAACAATGAACGACAGCATTTACCTCTCGATTCAAAACAGCCCGCGCTTCAAGGAGCTGGTGAGAAAAAGGGAACGATTCGCCTGGATTCTCTCGGCGATCATGCTAGGGCTTTACTCCGCTTTCATCCTGTTGATCGCCTACGGGCCACAAGTGCTGGGGGCCAAGATCAGCCCCGGTTCCTCGATTACCTGGGGCATTCCCCTGGGCGTCGGACTGATTGTGTCCGCCTTTATTCTGACCGGTATCTACGTGCGTCGGGCCAACGGTGAATTTGACGACCTGAACAATGCGATTCTCAAGGAGGCTGCGCAATGATCGGTCGTCTATTGGCAATACTCGGCGCTTCGTTCTTTGCCCCGGCCCTTTGGGCCGCGGACGCATTGACTGGTGAAGTGCACAAGCAACCTCTGAACGTGTCGGCCATCGTGATGTTTGTCGCGTTTGTCGGCGCCACCTTGTGCATCACTTACTGGGCTTCCAAGCGCAACAAATCGGCCGCCGACTACTATGCGGCCGGCGGCAAGATCACCGGTTTCCAGAACGGCCTGGCGATTGCCGGCGACTACATGTCGGCGGCGTCCTTCCTGGGGATTTCCGCGCTGGTGTATACCTCCGGTTATGACGGCCTGATCTACTCGATTGGCTTCCTGGTGGGCTGGCCGATCATTCTGTTCCTGATCGCCGAGCGCCTGCGTAACCTGGGCAAGTACACCTTTGCCGACGTGGCGTCCTACCGCCTCGGGCAAACCCAGATCCGCAGCCTGTCGGCCTGTGGCTCGCTGGTAGTAGTGGCGTTCTACCTGATTGCGCAGATGGTCGGCGCAGGCAAGTTGATTCAGTTGCTGTTCGGCCTGGACTACCACGTTGCGGTGATCCTGGTAGGTATCCTGATGTGCCTGTACGTGCTGTTCGGCGGCATGCTGGCGACCACGTGGGTGCAGATCATCAAGGCAGTGTTGCTGCTGTCCGGTGCTTCGTTCATGGCGCTGATGGTGATGAAACACGTCAACTTCGACTTCAATGCGCTGTTCGCCGAGGCGATCAAGGTTCACCCTAAAGGTGAGGCGATCATGAGCCCCGGCGGCTTGGTGAAAGACCCGATTTCGGCGTTCTCCCTCGGGCTTGCACTGATGTTCGGTACCGCTGGCCTCCCGCATATCCTGATGCGCTTCTTCACCGTCAGCGATGCTAAAGAAGCGCGCAAAAGCGTGTTCTACGCCACGGGTTTCATCGGTTACTTCTACATTCTGACCTTTATCATCGGCTTCGGCGCGATCCTGCTGGTCAGCACCAACCCGGCGTTCAAGGATGCGGCAGGCGCCTTGCTCGGTGGTAACAACATGGCGGCGGTGCACCTGGCCAACGCGGTGGGCGGCAGTATCTTCCTGGGCTTCATCTCGGCTGTTGCGTTCGCCACCATTCTTGCGGTGGTTGCGGGTCTGACCCTGGCCGGTGCCTCGGCGGTGTCCCATGACCTGTATGCCAGCGTGATCAAGAAAGGCAAGGCCAACGACAAGGACGAGATTCGCGTCTCGAAGATCACCACTATTGCCTTGGGCGTACTGGCGATCGGCTTGGGTATCTTGTTCGAAAGCCAGAACATCGCGTTCATGGTTGGCCTGGCGTTCTCCATTGCTGCCAGCTGTAACTTCCCGGTGTTGCTGCTTTCCATGTACTGGAAAAACCTCACCACCCGTGGCGCCATGATCGGCGGCTGGCTTGGCTTGATCAGTGCCGTTGGCCTGATGGTGCTGGGCCCGACCATCTGGGTGTCGATCCTGCATCATGAAAAAGCCATCTTCCCTTACGAGTACCCGGCGCTGTTCTCGATGATCATTGCGTTCGTCGGCATCTGGTTCTTCTCCATCACCGACAAGTCGGCGGCGGCAGAGAAAGAGCGTGCGCTGTACTTCCCGCAGTTTGTGCGTTCGCAGACTGGCCTGGGGGCGAGTGGGGCGGTTAATCACTAAGGTTGTAGTTGGGTAAGAAATGCCCCGGTCGAAAGGCCGGGGTATTTTTTTGTCTGGGGGTTATGGGGTGGCTGGTCTATTGCTATCGGGGGCAAGCCCCCTCCCACATTTGACTGTATTCACACATCCAAATGGTAAACACAGTCCAGTGTGGGAGGGGGCTTGCTCCCGATGGCGTCATGTCAGACAAAACAGTTTCCCTAATCCTGCACAAACAAAAACGGCCTCCACTAAGGGAGGCCGTTTTCAGTTGCAGCTAAGCGTAACGCTTACTTGCGATCTTCCAGCTTGGTAATGTCACGCGACTCGTAGCCGGTGTACAGCTGGCGCGGGCGGCCAATCTTGTACGGGCTGGAGAGCATTTCTTTCCAGTGGGAGATCCAGCCCACGGTCCGCGCCAGGGCGAAGATCACGGTGAACATGCTGGTTGGAATGCCGATCGCCTTGAGGATGATCCCCGAGTAGAAGTCGACGTTCGGGTACAGCGAGCGTTCGATGAAGTACGGGTCGGTCAGGGCGATCTCTTCCAGGCGCATGGCCAGTTCGAGTTGCGGATCGTTCTTGATGCCCAGTTCCTTCAACACTTCGTCGCAGGTCTTCTTCATGACGGTGGCGCGCGGGTCGCGGTTCTTGTAGACCCGGTGACCGAAGCCCATCAGCTTGAACGGATCGTTCTTGTCCTTGGCCTTGGCGATGAACTTGTCGATGTTCGAGACATCGCCGATTTCATCAAGCATGGTCAATACGGCTTCGTTCGCACCGCCGTGGGCAGGGCCCCACAGTGCGGCGATACCGGCGGCGATACAGGCGAACGGGTTGGCACCCGAAGAGCCCGCCAGGCGTACGGTAGAGGTCGAGGCGTTCTGTTCGTGGTCGGCGTGAAGGATAAAGATCTTGTCCATCGCAGCGGCCAGCACCGGGCTGATCGGTTTGATCTCGCACGGCGTGTTGAACATCATGTGCAGGAAGTTTTCCGCGTACGTCAGGTCGTTGCGCGGGTACATCATGGGTTGGCCCATGGAGTACTTGTAAACCATTGCGGCCAGGGTCGGCATCTTGGCAACCAGGCGGATCGCGGAGATTTCGCGATGCTGCGGGTTATTGATGTCGAGGGAGTCGTGATAGAAGGCCGACAGGGCGCCGACCACGCCGCACATGACGGCCATCGGGTGGGCGTCGCGACGGAAGCCGTTGAAGAAAGTCTTCAACTGCTCGTGAACCATGGTGTGGTTCTTCACGGTGCTGACGAACTGGGCTTTCTGCTCGGCTGTTGGCAATTCGCCATTTAGCAGTAGGTAGCAGGTTTCCAGGTAGTCCGATTGCTCGGCCAGTTGTTCGATCGGGTAGCCGCGGTGAAGCAGGATGCCATTGTCGCCATCGATATAGGTGATCTTCGACTCGCAAGAGGCGGTCGACATGAAGCCTGGGTCGAAAGTGAAACGGCCCGTGGCCGTCAGGCCCCGTACGTCGATAACATCGGGACCAACGGTGCCGGTTAAAATGGGCAGCTCGACGGGGGCTGCGCCCTCGATGATCAACTGCGCTTTTTTGTCAGCCATGTGGCCTCCTATTTATGCTTCAAATCATCAGACAGACCCCCCACGCAGGGCCCGCACCACTATATTGATATAAATCCAGATGTCAATTTGCCTAAAGTCTTGCGCCAGAAGGCTTTAACCGTACTTTTTCCTCGAAATTGACTGCCATTTACGCCTTTTATCTCGCCAGCGCAATCCGCTATTAGGGTGAGGCAGGCGCGTTGTCATTAGTAACCTAACTGTCTATACTCGGCCACCGACCGCCAAGGGCTTTTGGGCTTGCTTTCATTGGGGGTCGCACTCCCTGGGTGGTGCTACCTGACCAGTGCACTCCCCTACAACTTTGCCCTGATTGTTAGGGGCTCTTCAGTGTGAAAAAAAAGCCGTGAAGAATAGCCAACGACCTGTAAACCTAGACCTAAGGACCATCAAACTCCCCATCACCGGCGTTACGTCGTTCCTGCACCGTGTTTCCGGCATCATCCTGTTCCTGGGCTTGGGCATCATGCTTTACGCATTGAGCAAATCCCTGGGTTCCGAGGAAGGTTACGCCGAGGTGAAGGCATGCTTGACCAGCCCGCTGGCCAAGTTCGTAGCATGGGGCCTCCTGTCCGCTCTGCTGTATCACCTGGTAGCCGGTGTGCGCCACTTGATCATGGATGCGGGGATCGGTGAGACGCTGGAAGGCGGCCGCCTGGGCTCGAAAATCATCATCGCCATTTCCGTGGTGCTGATCGTTCTGGCAGGAGTTTGGATATGGTAACCAGCGTTACGAACCTTTCGCGTTCGGGCCTCTATGACTGGATGGCGCAGCGTGTGTCTGCGGTCGTTCTCGCGGCTTATTTCATTTTCCTGATCGGATACCTCGTCGCAAACCCGGGCATCGGCTATGAGCAATGGCACGGCCTGTTTGCCCACAATGCGATGCGAATCTTCAGTCTGCTGGCCCTTGTAGCCCTGGGCGCACACGCCTGGGTTGGCATGTGGACCATCGCGACCGACTACCTGACGCCGATGGCGCTGGGCAAGTCCGCGACGGCAGTACGTTTTCTCTTCCAGGCAGTCTGCGGCGTCGCGATGTTCGCTTACTTCGTCTGGGGTGTGCAGATTCTTTGGGGTATCTGATTCATGGCTAACATTCCAACTATTTCATTCGACGCCATCATTATTGGTGGCGGCGGTGCTGGCATGCGCGCTGCATTGCAGCTGGCCCAGGGCGGTCACAAGACTGCCGTGATCACCAAGGTGTTCCCGACTCGTTCCCACACCGTATCGGCCCAGGGTGGCATTACCTGCGCCATCGCCTCCGCCGATCCGAACGATGACTGGCGCTGGCACATGTACGATACCGTCAAGGGTTCCGACTATATCGGTGACCAGGACGCTATCGAATACATGTGTCAGGAAGGCCCGGCTGCGGTGTTCGAGCTGGACCACATGGGTCTGCCGTTCTCCCGTACCGAGCAAGGTCGTATCTACCAGCGTCCATTCGGCGGCCAGTCGAAGGATTACGGTAAAGGCGGGCAGGCTGCCCGTACCTGCGCCGCGTCCGACCGTACCGGTCACGCACTGCTGCACACCCTTTACCAGGGCAACCTGAAAGCCGGTACCACGTTCCTGAACGAGTACTACGCTGTCGACCTGGTGAAGAACGCGCAAGGCGAGTTCGTCGGTGTGATCGCTATCTGCATCGAAACCGGTGAAACCACCTACATCCGCGCCAAAGCCACCGTGCTGGCGACCGGCGGTGCAGGCCGTATCTACGCGTCGACTACCAATGCCCTGATCAACACCGGTGACGGCGTCGGCATGGCCCTGCGTGCTGGCGTTCCGGTGCAAGACATTGAAATGTGGCAGTTCCACCCAACCGGCATCGCCGGCGCTGGTGTACTGGTTACCGAAGGTTGCCGTGGTGAAGGCGGTTACCTGATCAACAAGCACGGCGAGCGTTTTATGGAGCGTTATGCTCCGAACGCGAAAGACCTGGCTGGCCGTGACGTAGTTGCTCGTTCGATGGTTAAAGAGATCATCGCCGGCAACGGCTGTGGCCCGAACGGCGACCACGTGATGCTCAAGCTCGATCACCTGGGCGAAGAAGTGCTGCACAGCCGCCTGCCAGGTATCTGCGAACTGTCCAAGACCTTTGCTCACGTTGACCCGGTATTGGCGCCAGTTCCGGTCGTTCCGACTTGCCACTATATGATGGGCGGCGTGCCGACCAACATTCATGGTCAGGCCATCACCCAGAACGCTGAAGGCGTGGACGAAATCATCCACGGTCTGTTCGCAGTAGGCGAAGTGGCTTGCGTATCGGTCCACGGTGCCAACCGTTTGGGCGGCAACTCGCTGCTCGACCTGGTGGTGTTCGGCCGCGCTGCTGGCCTGCACCTGGAAAAGGCGCTGACCGACGGCATCGAATACGATGACGCCACCGACGCCAACATCGAAGCTGCCCTGGCACGCCTGAACGCGCTGAACGAGCGCACTGATGGCGAAGACGTAGCTACCCTGCGCCGCGAGCTGCAAAGCTGCATGCAGAACTACTTCGGTGTATTCCGTACCGGCGAATACATGCAGAAGGGTATCGCCCAGCTGGCCGATCTGCGTACGCGCATCGCCAACGTCAAGATCAACGATAAGAGCCAGGCGTTCAACACCGCTCGTATCGAAGCCCTTGAGCTGCAAAACCTGCTGGAAGTGGCTGAAGCGACTGCAATCGCCGCCGAGGTTCGTAAAGAATCCCGTGGTGCCCACGCCCGTGAAGACTTTGAAGACCGCGACGACGAAAACTGGTTGTGCCACACCCTGTACTTCCCGGGTGACAAGCGCGTAACCAAGCGTGCCGTGAACTTCTCGCCGAAGACGGTGCCGACGTTTGAACCGAAGATTCGGACTTACTAAGGGTGGCTGCCATGTTGAAAGTCAGTGTTTATCGCTACAACCCTGATCAGGACGCTGCGCCGTTCATGCAGGAGTTCCAGGTCGATACCGGTGGTAAAGACCTGATGGTGCTGGATGTATTGGCACTGATCAAAGAGCAGGATGAAGGTTTCTCTTATCGTCGCTCTTGCCGTGAAGGTGTGTGCGGTTCCGACGGCATGAACATCAACGGCAAAAACGGCCTGGCGTGCATCACGCCGCTGTCTGCCGTGGTTAAAGGCAACAAGCTGATCGTTCGTCCGCTGCCAGGTTTGCCGGTTATCCGTGACCTGGTCGTCGATATGAGCATCTTCTACAAGCAATACGAGAAAGTTAAGCCGTTCCTGCAGAACGACACGCCGGCTCCGGCCATCGAGCGTCTGCAGTCCCCGGAAGAGCGTGAGAAACTTGACGGTCTGTACGAGTGCATCCTGTGTGCTTGCTGCTCGACCTCTTGCCCGTCCTTCTGGTGGAACCCGGACAAGTTCCTGGGCCCAGCTGCCCTGCTGCAAGCGTATCGCTTCCTGGCAGACAGCCGTGACACCAAGACATCCGAGCGTCTGGCTTCGCTGGATGACCCGTTCAGCGTATTCCGCTGCCGGGGCATCATGAACTGCGTCAACGTATGTCCCAAAGGCCTGAACCCGACTAAGGCCATTGGTCACATCCGTAACATGCTGCTGCAAAACGGCGTGTAACGACGTTGTAGTAAAAGCAGGACCGTTGTGCCCGTAAATGCTACGGCGCAGGCTTCAACCGGCGCCGTAGTTTTAACTTGAGCAGCGACTTACAAAGCCGCAGCTCTTATTTTGAAGAAATGAGACAAGCAGGGGCATTCGGGTTGGTACCCGAACTATCAGCGTGATCCTAAGTGGCTTGTTTTGGTCGCTGCACTTGGCCTTTTGCAAGCAAACTCGGTGTTTTCGCCGGTGGTGTCCCCAAATCGAGGGTGACCAAGCATGCAAGAAAGCGTGATGCAGCGCATGTGGAACAGCGGCTATCTTTCAGGTGGTAACGCTGCCTATGTGGAAGAGCTTTATGAGCTCTACCTGCACGACCCTAACGCTGTGCCAGAAGAATGGCGCACCAAATTTCAGACGTTGTCTTCAGACGGCAACGCTGCCACCGATGTATCGCACGCAACAATTCGCGATCAATTTGTGCTGCTGGCAAAGAACCAGCGCCGCGCCCAACCGGTTTCCGCCGGTAGCGTGAGCAGTGAGCATGAGAAGAAGCAAGTTGAAGTATTGCGACTGATCCAGGCCTACCGGATGCGTGGCCACCAGGCGGCCCAGCTCGACCCGCTGGGGCTCTGGCAGCGTCCTGCACCTGCTGACCTGTCGATCAATCATTACGGCTTGACCAATGCCGATCTTGATACGACCTTCCGTGCCGGCGACCTGTTCATCGGCAAAGAGGAAGCGAGCCTACGCGAAATTCACGAAGCGTTGCAGCAGACATATTGCCGCACCATTGGCGCTGAGTTCACGCACATCACCGATTCCGAGCAACGCCACTGGTTCCAGCATCGCCTGGAAGGTGTGCGTGGCCGTCCGGTGTTGTCCGCCGACGTACGCAGCCACCTGCTTGAGCGCGTAACCGCTGCCGAGGGCCTGGAAAAATACCTGGGCACCAAATACCCAGGCACCAAGCGTTTCGGCCTGGAAGGCGGCGAAAGCCTGATCCCGATGCTCGATGAGCTGATCCAGCGTTCCGGTTCCTACGGCACCAAGGAAATCGTGATCGGCATGGCTCACCGTGGTCGCCTGAACGTGTTGGTCAACACCTTCGGCAAGAACCCGCGTGAACTGTTCGACGAGTTCGAAGGCAAGAAGAAGGTCGAGCTGGGTTCCGGTGACGTTAAATACCACCAGGGCTTCTCGTCCAACGTGATGACTACCGGCGGCGAAGTTCACCTGGCCATGGCCTTCAACCCATCCCACCTGGAAATCGTTTCTCCAGTGGTCGAGGGTTCGGTCCGTGCTCGCCAGGATCGTCGTAATGACACCACCGGTGAAAAGGTTCTGCCGATTTCCATCCACGGTGACGCGGCATTCGCCGGTCAAGGCGTGGTCCTGGAAACGTTCCAGATGTCGCAGACTCGCGGCTTCAAGACCGGCGGTACCGTTCACATCGTCATCAACAACCAGGTTGGCTTCACCATCAGCAACCCGCTGGATGCGCGCTCTACCGAGTACGCCACCGACGTTGCCAAGATGATCCAGGCGCCGATCCTCCATGTGAATGGCGATGATCCGGAAGCCGTGCTGTTTGTGACCCAACTGGCAGTCGACTACCGCATGCAGTTCAAGCGTGACGTGGTGATCGACCTGGTTTGCTACCGCCGTCGCGGTCACAACGAAGCGGACGAGCCTAGCGGCACCCAGCCGTTGATGTACCAGCAGATCACCAAGCAGCGCACCACCCGTGAGCTGTACGCCGAAAGCCTGACCAAGGCCGGTGTGGTTGATGATGCGCGCGTTCAGGCGAAGATCGATGAATACCGCAACGCGCTGGACAACGGTCTGCACGTAGTGAAAAGCCTGGTCAAAGAGCCGAACAAAGAGCTGTTCGTTGACTGGCGCCCGTACCTGGGTCACACCTGGACCGCTCGTCACGACACCTCGTTCGACCTGAAAACCTTGCAGGAACTGTCTGCCAAGCTGCTGGAAATTCCAGACGGCTTCGTGGTTCAGCGCCAGGTTGCGAAGATCTACGAAGACCGTCAAAAAATGCAAGCCGGCGGCCTGCCGATCAACTGGGGTTACGCCGAAACCATGGCGTACGCGACCCTGGCGTTTGAAGGTCACCCGATCCGCATGACCGGCCAGGACATCGGCCGTGGTACGTTCTCGCACCGTCACGCGGTATTGCACAACCAGAAAGACGCGGGCACCTACATCCCGTTGCAGAACCTGTACGAAGGCCAGCCACGTTTCGACCTGTACGATTCGTTCCTGTCCGAAGAAGCCGTACTGGCGTTCGAATATGGCTACTCCACCACCACGCCTAACGCGCTGGTGATCTGGGAAGCCCAGTTCGGCGACTTCGCCAACGGTGCCCAGGTGGTTATCGACCAGTTCATCACCAGCGGTGAGCACAAGTGGGGCCGTCTGTGCGGTCTGACTATGTTGCTGCCACACGGTTATGAAGGTCAGGGTCCGGAGCACTCCTCGGCCCGTCTGGAGCGTTACCTGCAGCTGTGCGCCGAGCACAACATCCAGGTGTGCGTGCCGACTACCCCGGCCCAGATCTACCACTTGCTGCGTCGCCAGGTCATCCGCCCGCTGCGCAAGCCGCTGGTAGTGCTGACTCCGAAATCGCTGCTGCGTCACAAATTGGCCATCTCGACCCTGGAAGATCTGGCGGACGGTTCGTTCCAGACCGTGATTCCAGAAATCGACGCGCTGGACGCGGCCAAAGTGACTCGCCTGGTGCTGTGCAGCGGCAAGGTCTATTACGACCTGCTGGAAAAACGTCGTGCCGAAGGCCGCGAAGACCTCGCCATCGTGCGTATCGAGCAGCTTTACCCGTTCCCGGAAGACGACCTGATGGAAGCCATCGCGGCTTACACCAACCTCACCCATGTGGTGTGGTGCCAGGAAGAGCCGATGAACCAGGGCGCGTGGTACAGCAGCCAGCATCACCTGCGTCGCAGCATGGGTAATCACAACAAGGCGCTGAACCTGGAGTACGCCGGTCGCGATGCTTCGGCCGCACCTGCTTGTGGTTATGCGTCGATGCACGCCGAGCAGCAGGAAAAACTGCTGCAAGATGCTTTCACTGTTTAACGCCTTCGCGCTGACTGAAACCGAATTTTAAGGACACACAGATAATGGCTATCGAAATCAAAGCCCCGTCATTCCCGGAATCGGTTGCCGATGGCACCGTTGCCACCTGGCACAAGAAACCAGGCGACGCTGTAAAGCGTGACGACCTGATCGTCGACATCGAGACCGACAAAGTCGTTCTGGAAGTGTTGGCCGAAGCTGACGGCGTGCTGGGCGCAATCGTTGCCGAAGAAGGCGCTACCGTTCTGTCGAACCAAGTACTGGGCTCGATCGAAGCGGGCAGCGCTGCTGCTGCCGCTCCTGCTGCCGCTGCACCAGCTGCTTCGGCTCCTGCTGCCGCCCCGGCTGCTGGCGCTGAAGACCCGATCGCTGCGCCAGCTGCGCGTCAGTTGGCTGAAGAAAACGGCATTAACCTGGCTTCCATCAAAGGCACCGGCAAAGATGGCCGCGTGTCCAAGGAAGACGTGGTTGCTGCTGTTGAGGCCAAGAAAAACGCGCCAGCCGCTGCACCTGCCAAGGCTGCTGCCCCAGCTGCCGCTGCGCCTGTTTTCGCTGCTGGCGATCGCACCGAGAAGCGCGTACCGATGACCCGCGTTCGTGCCACCGTGGCCAAGCGTCTGGTTGAAGCTCAGTCGAACATGGCGATGCTGACTACTTTCAACGAAGTCGACATGACCGAAGTCATGGCCCTGCGTTCGAAGTACAAGGACCTGTTCGAGAAGTCCCACAATGGCGTGCGCCTGGGCTTCATGTCGTTCTTCGTGAAAGCGGCCACCGAAGCGCTGAAACGCTTCCCGGCAGTCAACGCTTCCATCGACGGCGGCGACATCGTTTACCATGGCTACGCAGACGTCGGCGTTGCCGTGTCCAGCGACCGTGGCCTGGTGGTTCCGGTTCTGCGTAACGCCGAACTGATGAGCCTGGCTGAAATCGAAGGCGGCATCGCCGGCTTCGGCAAGAAAGCCCGTGACGGCAAGCTGACCATCGACGAGATGACCGGCGGTACCTTCACCATCACCAACGGTGGTACCTTCGGTTCGATGATGTCGACGCCGATCGTCAACCCGCCGCAAGCTGCGATCCTGGGCATGCACAACATCATCCAGCGTCCGATGGCCATCAACGGCCAAGTCGTGATCCGCCCAATGATGTACCTGGCACTGTCTTACGATCACCGCCTGATCGATGGTAAAGAAGCCGTGACTTTCCTGGTGACCATCAAGAACCTGCTGGAAGATCCGGCTCGTCTGTTGCTGGATATCTGATAGAAGCAGCTGCAGGCTCCGGGCAAGCCGCCACAATAGGGCGGCTTGACCTGGGGCGTGTGGCTTGAAAGCTTGCTGCTAAATAGAGGAACTATTTTCATGTCGCAGAAATTTGACGTTGTAGTGATTGGTGCAGGTCCTGGCGGCTACGTTGCCGCTATCAAGGCCGCACAACTGGGCCTCTCGACTGCTTGCATCGAAAAATACACCGACAAGGAAGGCAAACTGGCACTGGGCGGCACCTGCCTGAACGTTGGTTGCATTCCTTCCAAGGCGCTGCTGGACAGCTCCTGGAAATTCCACGAAGCCCAAGACGGCTTCGCGATCCACGGCATCAACCACGCTGGCGTGACCATGGACGTGCCAGCAATGGTCGGCCGTAAAGCCAACATCGTTAAAGGCCTGACTTCTGGCGTTGCCACCTTGTTCAAGGCCAACGGCGTTACTTCCCTGCAAGGCCACGGCAAACTGCTGGCCGGCAAGAAAGTTGAAATCACCAAGCCAGACGGCTCGGTTGAAGTCATCGAAGCTGAAAACGTGATCCTGGCTCCAGGTTCGCGCCCAATCGACATTCCGCCTGCTCCTGTTGACCAGAACGTGATCGTCGATTCGACCGGCGCCCTGGAATTCCAATCGGTTCCAAAACGTCTGGGCGTGATCGGCGCTGGCGTGATCGGCCTGGAACTGGGTTCGGTATGGTCCCGCCTGGGTTCGGAAGTTACCGTTTTGGAAGCCCTGGACACGTTCCTGCTGGCTGCCGACACCGCTGTTTCGAAAGAAGCGCTGAAAACCCTGACCAAACAGGGTCTGGACATCAAGCTGGGCGCTCGCGTGACCGGCTCGAAAGTCAACGGCGAAGAAGTTGTCGTTAACTACACCGACAAGGATGGCGAGAAAACCATCACTTTCGACAAGCTGATCGTAGCCGTGGGTCGCCGTCCAGTGACCACCGACCTGCTGGCGTCCGACAGCGGCGTGAACATCGACGAGCGTGGTTTCATCCACGTCGACGATCACTGCGCGACCACCGTGCCTGGCGTGTACGCCATTGGTGACGTGGTACGCGGCATGATGCTGGCGCACAAGGCTTCCGAAGAAGGCATCATGGTTGTCGAGCGCATCAAGGGCCACAAAACCCAGATGAACTACGACCTGATCCCATCGGTTATCTATACCCACCCGGAAATTGCATGGGTCGGCAAGAACGAACAGCAGTTGAAAGCTGAAGGCGTTGAAGTTAACGTCGGCACCTTCCCGTTTGCCGCTTCTGGCCGTGCCATGGCAGCGAACGACACCGGTGGTTTTGTCAAAGTCATCGCTGATGCCAAGACTGACCGCGTATTGGGCGTCCACGTGATTGGCCCGAGCGCTGCAGAACTGGTACAGCAAGGCGCAATCGGTATGGAATTCGGCACCAGTGCTGAAGACCTGGGCATGATGGTTTTCTCCCATCCGACCCTGTCCGAAGCGTTGCACGAAGCAGCGTTGGCAGTGAATGGCGGCGCCATCCACATCGCCAACCGCAAGAAGCGCTAAGCGAGATAATAAGAAACCACGGCGGAGTTGCCCGTCGTGAGCCTTGCGAGCAAGACTCACCGCGGAATATCCGCTGGACGCAGTCTTGCACAGCTTTACGGGCCATAAGCCCTGCAGGTTGTGCAAGCAGCAGTCACAGGTGGCGCGGCACTCATAATGAGCGCAGCGCCGAATGCGCAGTACCTAACGAAGACGGTAAAAAGCATGAATCTTCACGAGTATCAGGGTAAGCAGCTGTTCGCTGAATACGGCCTGCCAGTATCCAAGGGCTACGCAGTAGACACCCCGGAAGCAGCAGCAGAAGCTTGCGACAAAATCGGTGGCACCGAGTGGGTTGTCAAGGCCCAGGTCCACGCTGGTGGTCGCGGTAAAGCGGGCGGCGTTAAGCTGGTTCGCAGCAAAGAAGACGCCAAGGCCTTCGCACAGCAGTGGCTGGGCAAGCGTCTGGTGACTTACCAGACTGATGCCAATGGCCAGCCAGTCACCAAGATCCTGGTTGAATCGTGCACTGATATCGCTAAAGAGCTGTACCTGGGCGCTGTCGTTGACCGTTCGAGCCGTCGCATCGTGTTCATGGCCTCCACCGAAGGTGGCGTGGACATTGAGAAGATCGCCGAAGAAACCCCAGAAAAAATTCTGAAAGCCACCATCGATCCACTGGTTGGCGCTCAGCCATTCCAGGGTCGCGAGTTGGCTTTCCAACTGGGCCTGGAAGGCAAGCAAGTTGCCCAGTTCGCCAAGATCTTCGTAGGTCTGGCCAAACTGTTCCAGGATCACGATCTGGCCCTGCTGGAAGTGAACCCGCTGGTGATCAAGGCTGATGGCGATCTGCACTGCCTGGACGCCAAGATCAACATCGACGCCAACGCCATGTACCGTCAGCCTAAGCTGAAGACTTTCCACGATCCGTCGCAAGACGATCCGCGCGAAGCGCACGCTGCCAAGTTCGAACTGAACTACGTAGCCCTGGAAGGTAACATCGGTTGCATGGTCAACGGTGCTGGCCTGGCCATGGGTACCATGGACATCGTCAACCTGCATGGCGGCAAGCCAGCCAACTTCCTCGACGTGGGCGGTGGTGCTACCAAAGAACGCGTTACCGAAGCCTTCAAGATCATCCTGTCCGACTCCAACGTCGCTGCAGTACTGGTCAACATCTTCGGCGGCATCGTTCGTTGCGACATGATTGCCGAAGGCATCATCGGTGCAGTGAAAGAAGTCGGCGTTAAAATCCCGGTTGTTGTTCGCCTTGAAGGTAACAACGCTGAACTGGGCGCTAAAGTACTGGCAGAAAGCGGTTTGAACATCATCGCGGCTACCAGCCTGACCGACGCTGCTCAACAAGTTGTCAAAGCTGCGGAGGGCAAGTAATGAGCGTCCTGATCAATAAAGACACCAAAGTTATCTGCCAGGGTATTACCGGTTCGCAAGGTAGTTTCCACACCCAGCAAGCCATCGAATACGGCACCAAGATGGTTGGCGGCGTAACTCCGGGCAAAGGCGGCACCGAGCACCTGGGCCTGCCAGTGTTCAACACCGTGAAAGACGCTGTTGCTCAAACTGGCGCTACTGCCAGCGTGATCTACGTACCGGCTCCTTTCTGCAAAGACTCGATCCTGGAAGCAGCCTTCGGCGGCATCAAGCTGATCGTTTGCATCACCGAAGGCATTCCTACCTTGGACATGCTGGACGCTAAAGTTAAGTGCGACGAGCTGGGTGTTACCCTGATCGGCCCTAACTGCCCAGGCGTGATCACCCCAGGCGAATGCAAGATCGGCATCATGCCAGGTCACATTCACTTGCCAGGTAAAGTCGGTATCGTTTCCCGTTCCGGCACCCTGACCTACGAAGCTGTCAAGCAAACTACTGACGCCGGTTTCGGTCAGTCGACTTGCGTCGGCATCGGCGGTGACCCGATCCCAGGCTCGAACTTCATCGACATCCTGAAGCTGTTCCAGGAAGACCCGAAGACCGAAGCGATCGTAATGATCGGTGAGATCGGCGGTTCGGCTGAAGAAGAAGCGGCTGCCTACATCAAGGCACACGTGACCAAGCCGGTTGTTTCCTACATCGCTGGTGTGACTGCCCCTGCTGGCAAGCGCATGGGCCATGCTGGCGCAATCATTTCTGGCGGCAAGGGTACTGCAGACGAGAAGTTTGCTGCCCTGGAAGACGCAGGCGTTAAAACCGTGCGTTCGCTGGCAGACATCGGCAAGGCTTTGTCCGAGTTGACCGGTTGGGCTGTCAAGTAAGCCTCGCGCTTAACTGACGCTTCACCAAGCAAAGGCCACCTTCGGGTGGCCTTTGTGCGTTCTGGGTTTATATAAATGTTAGATCAAACACTGTTCAAATGTGGGAGGGGGCTTGCCCCGATGGCGGTGTGTCAGTCACAGCTACTTCAGCTGACACTTTGTCATCGGGGGCAAGCCCCCTCCCACATTTGTCCTCATTCACAGCTTTAGTATGAAAACGCGACATGTAAATGTCGCTTATCGGACAGTTCGCCCCGCAACAGTGCGTTTGTCAGCCGATTTCTGTACCCTAGCCGCCTCTTTATGCGTGTGCCTCCCAAAAGGAAGCCCCGCGCTAGACCGGTCGGCCCCCATCAGGGCTGGCAGTATTTCCCTCATCCACAGGGAACCCCTCTCTAAATTCCGATTCAGTAGTGTGGTATTTCCCGAAATGAAAGTGTTGAAAAGCCAGGATATCCTGGCGTTGGGCTTTATGACCTTTGCCCTGTTTGTGGGCGCCGGCAACATCATCTTCCCGCCAATCGTTGGTTTGCAGTCCGGGCCCCATGTCTGGATGGCAGCGTTGGGCTTCCTGATTACCGCGGTTGGTCTGCCGGTGGTGACCGTGGTCGCCCTGGCCAAGGTCGGCGGTGGCATGGACGCATTGAGCAGCCCGATCGGCAAGATCGCCGGTGGCCTGCTCGCGGCGGCGGCGTATCTGGCGGTAGGGCCGCTGTTCGCCACCCCGCGTACGGCGACCGTGTCGTTTGAAGTGGGTCTGGCGCCGTTGACCGGCGAGAGCCCGCTGGCACTGTTCCTCTACAGTTCAGTGTATTTCCTGGTGGTGTTCTTCGTGTCCCTGTACCCAGGTCGACTGCTGGACACCGTGGGTCGCTTTCTCGCGCCGCTGAAGATCATCGCGCTGGCCGTACTCGGCATTGCCGCGTTCGCGTTGCCAGCCGGTGACGTGGGCGTTGCGACCCCGGAATACGTCGCTGCGCCGTTCTCTCAGGGCTTTATCAATGGTTACTTGACCATGGACACCCTGGGCGCACTGGTATTTGGCATCGTGATCGTCAACGCGATCCGCTCCCGTGGCGTTGAGTCGCCCAAGCTGATCACCCGCTATGCGATCATCGCCGGGTTGATTGCCGGCGTGGGCCTGGCGCTGGTGTATGTCAGCTTGTTCCGTTTGGGCGCGGGCAGCCATGAAGTCGCTGCGGGTGCGGCCAATGGCGCTGCTGTGCTGCACGCCTATGTGCAACACACGTTCGGTTCCTTGGGCAGCGGTTTCCTGGCCGTGCTGATCTCCCTGGCGTGCCTGGTGACGGCAGTGGGCCTGACTTGCGCTTGCGCGGAGTACTTCAGCAAAGTCCTGCCGCTGTCCTACAAGACCCTGGTGGTGATTCTGGCGCTGTTCTCGTTGTTTGTGTCCAACCTGGGCCTGACCAAGCTGATTGCCTTCTCGATCCCGGTGCTTACCGCGATCTACCCGCCGTGCATCGTGCTGGTGGCCCTGAGCTTCTGCAAAGACTTCTGGCAGGAGCAGGGCCGCATCGTTGGCCCGGTGATGCTGGTGTCGTTCATCTTCGGCTGCATTGATGCGCTCAAGGGCGCAGGCCTGGCAGATTGGATGCCTGCGCAGTTGCTGAACCTGCCGCTGAGCGAGCAGGGCCTCGCGTGGCTGGTGCCATCGGTGATGGTGCTGGTGGTGGCGGTGGTGATTGACCGCATGTTGGGCAAGCGTAGCGAAGCGATTGCTTAAGCGGGTTTGACGCTGTACCGAAATGCCCCGTATCAATCGATACGGGGCATTTTTTATGCTGATGAGGCAACACCTTCTACAGTTGGAATGCTTTGAAATGTGGGAGGGGGCAAGCCCCCTCCCACATTTTGATCGCGTTAACCTTCATTCATTATGTACAAGGACCTACATGTCGTTCGTCGAAGCCAACCAGATCCACCTGCTCGCCGCTTTCTGGTTTGCCCTGTGCTGGGGTGGCTACACCCGTTATGCCACCTGGAAAGCCCGGGACACCGCGTGCCTGGCCAGCGTGCTGCATCTCTACCGCGAAGACTGGATGCGCCGCATGCTGCTGCGGGACAACCGCATCGCCGACGCCAGCGTTATCGGCAACCTTGAGCGCAACGCTTCATTCTTTGCTTCCAGCACCTTGATCATTCTCGCTGGCATTCTCACCGTGCTGGGCGCCTCGGAGCGGGCGGTGTCGTTGCTTGCGGATATCCCGATGGTGCAGCAAGCCTCCCAAGGCATGTCGGAAATCAAGCTGCTCTGCCTGGCGCTGGTGTTTGTCTACGCATTCTTTACGTTCAGCTGGTGCATGCGTCAGTACAACTTCGCCGCCGTGCTGGTGGGGTCGGCACCGATGATTGGTGAGCGGCATGTGTCGGAGCAGGAGCGCAATGCCTTTGCCTTGCGGGCGGCACGGGTCATTTCAATGGCTGCCAACCAGTTCAACTTTGGCCTGCGTTCTTATTATTTCGGCATGACCATGCTGGCTTGGTTTGTCAGCCCTTGGCTGTTTATGTTGATGAGCAGCGGGGTGGTGGTGGTGCTGTATCGCCGAGAGTTTCATTCCGACGTACTGCAAGTGATGGTCTATACGCCAACTGACATGCCGCTGCCTGAGCCAAATAAAGAGCCGGCTTAATCCATTCAGCCCTCGAGTGGCGCGAATAAAAACAGCAGGCAAAGTAAAGCCCGCTATCTAAGCGGGCTTTCTTTTTACAGCAAAGCTATTTCAAGCCGCGGTCTTAAGAACCGGTGGCAGGGGTAGCAGGTGCTGCTTCTTTTGCGGCGGCTTCGTTCGATTCAGCCTGAGCTTTGGCAGCATCGGCGTTTTCTTTCGCAGCGTCGTTCACTTTATCCTGAGCCTTTGCCATGTCTTGCTGAGCTTGCTCAGAATGTGCAGCGGCGTCTTGGGCTTTGTCTTCGGATTTTTTGTCGCAGGCAGCGAGACCGAGGGCAGCGGCGAGCATCATGGAAATAGCTAAAGTCTTACGCATGGGTTGTTTCTCCTTATTGAAGATATCTACTGGCCTTTCGAGCATGGCGGTTCGGCATTAGTTCCTTTTATTCTGTAGATATATAAACCAATGACTTAAAGGAACTTTCCGCTGCACCGCTGATTCAGCCGATCACTATTAATAAGAGTCTCGAACGAATGACCGAAAACCCTTTGTTAGAGCGCGCGTCGCGCTTTGTCTCCGCCCTGCGCCATTGTCAGGTTCTGGGTATTACCGCCCATGATGCGAGCGAGGAGGGCATCACATTGATCATGCCCTATGCCCCGCAACTCGTCGGTGACCCCCATACCGGTGTGATCCACGGCGGCGCCCTGACCTCCCTCATGGATACCGCCTGCGGCATGGCCACCCTGTGCGTATTACCGGAGTTCGAGGTGTGCCCGACCCTCGACCTGCGCATCGACTACATGCATCCGGCCGAACCGCACAAGCCCGTGTATGGCTTCGCCCAATGCTACCGGGTGACCACCGATGTGATCTTCACCCGAGGCTTCGCCTATCAGGATGACCCGCAACAACCCATTGCGCATGTCGTCGGCACCTTTATGCGCATGGGCAAGCGTCTCAAAGGTACACAAGGACTGAGCAGCACGATTAAGGGAGCGCAAGCATGAGCCATCGATTCAAGACTCGCCTGGAGCAGGCTCATGTGCGGGGTAACTACGACGTGCTGCTGGAGTTGATTCCCTACGCCAAGCTGATCGGCATCGAATGCACGCGTCAGGGGGATGAATTGCTGTTTCGCTTGCCGGCCAGCAAGGACAATATTGGTAACCCCATATTGCCGGCGCTCCATGGCGGGGTGATTGCTGGCTTTATGGAGCTGTCTGCGGCGCTGCATCTGCTGGTTTTCACCGGCGCCCCAGGCCTGCCCAAAATCATCGATTTCTCCCTGGATTACCTGCGCGCCGGCCAGTTTCGCGACACCTATGCCAAATGCCAGGTATGGCGCCAGGGCCGTAGGGTGGCAAATGTGGCGATCACTGCCTGGCAAAGCACGGCCGCCGAGCCGATCGCCACCGCCCGCGCGCATTTCAAAATCGAGGAGGCGAGTCGCTCTTGAAATCCTGGTCTTAGCCCCCAACTTTGATGACAACCCGCCGCCAACCCTCAAGGGCGCGGCCACTGCCATCCAATTGGAGTTTGATGACCATGAGCGTGGAAACTCAAAAGGAAACCCTGGGCTTCCAGACCGAGGTAAAGCAACTGCTGCACCTCATGATCCATTCGCTGTATTCCAACAAGGAAATCTTCCTTCGCGAATTGATCTCTAACGCCTCTGACGCTGTCGACAAATTACGTTTCGAAGCCCTGTCCAAGCCTGAGTTGCTGGAAGGTGGCGCCGAACTGAAAATCCGTGTGAGCTTCGACAAAGACGCCAAGACCGTCACCCTCGAAGACAACGGCATCGGCATGAGCCGTGAAGACGCGATCACCCACCTGGGCACCATCGCCAAATCCGGCACCGCTGATTTCATGAAAAATCTGTCGGGCGACCAGAAAAAAGATTCCCACCTGATCGGTCAGTTCGGTGTGGGCTTCTACTCGGCGTTTATCGTCGCCGATAAAGTTGAAGTGTTCAGCCGTCGTGCTGGCCAGGCTGCCAGTGAAGGCGTGCATTGGTCTTCCCAAGGTGAGGGCGAATTCGAAATCGCCACCACCGACAAGGCTGACCGTGGTACCCGCATCGTGCTGCACCTCAAGGACGGTGAAGAGGAATTCGCCGACGGCTACCGCCTGCGCAACATCATTAAGAAGTACTCCGACCACATCGCCTTGCCGATCGAGCTGCCGAAAGAACAAATCGCCGCCGAAGGCGAAGAGCAGCCTGCGCTGGAATGGGAAACCGTCAACCGCGCCAGCGCCTTGTGGACCCGTCCGCGTACCGAGATCAAGGACGAGGAATACCAGGAGTTCTACAAGCACATCGGGCATGACTACGAGAACCCGCTGAGCTGGACCCACAACAAGGTCGAAGGCAAGCTGGAATACACCTCGCTGCTCTATGTACCGGCCCGTGCGCCGTTCGACCTGTACCAGCGTGAAGCGCCGAAGGGTCTGAAGCTCTACGTCCAGCGTGTGTTTGTAATGGACCAGGCAGAATCCTTCCTGCCGCTGTACCTGCGCTTTATCAAAGGCGTGGTCGACTCCAATGACCTGTCGCTGAACGTATCGCGGGAAATCCTGCAGAAAGACCCGATCATCGATTCCATGAAGTCGGCGCTGACCAAGCGCGTACTCGACATGCTGGAAAAACTGGCGAAGAACGAGCCTGAGCAATACAAAGGTTTCTGGAAAAACTTCGGCCAGGTCATGAAAGAAGGCCCGGCTGAAGATTTCGCCAACAAGGAAAAAATCGCTGGCCTGCTGCGTTTTGCCTCGACTCACGAAGAGGGCGGCGAGCAAGTGGTGTCCCTGGCCGAGTACCTGGCACGTGCCAAGGAAGGTCAGGACAAGATCTACTACCTGACCGGCGAAACCTACGCCCAGGTCAAGAACAGCCCGCATCTCGAAGTCTTCCGCAAGAAAGGTATCGAAGTGCTGCTGCTGACCGACCGTATCGATGAGTGGCTGATGAGCTACCTCAACGAGTTCGACGGCAAGTCCTTCGTCGACGTGGCCCGTGGTGACCTGGACCTGGGTAACCTGGACTCCGAAGAAGAGAAGAAAGAAGCCGAAGAAGTCGCCAAGGCCAAAGAAGGCTTGGTCGAGCGCATCAAGGCGTCCTTGGGTGATGCCGTCAGCGAAGTGCGGGTTTCCCACCGTCTGACCGATTCCCCGGCGATCCTGGCCATCGGCGAAGCGGACCTGGGCATGCAGATGCGCCAGATCCTCGAGGCCAGCGGCCAGAAGGTGCCGGATTCCAAGCCAATCTTCGAATTCAACCCGGCTCACCCGCTGATCGAGAAACTCGACAGCGAGCAGAGTGAAGAGCGCTTTGGCGACCTGTCGCACATCCTCTTTGATCAGGCAGCCCTGGCCGCCGGTGACAGCTTGAAAGACCCGGCCGCGTACGTGCGCCGCCTGAACAAGCTGCTGGTTGAACTGTCGGTTTAACCCCGTTGTAGAAAAACCCGCTTCGGCGGGTTTTTTCGTTCTAGCCCCCCTGTAGGCGCGAGCTTGCTCGCGAAGGTCGTCAACGATAACGCGGGCATGCTGGTTCAACGCGTCGACTGGACGTTTTTCGCGAGCAAGCTCGCTCCTACAGGTGGGATGATGTGCACCTCAACTGGAGTAAATGATGAGCCAAGTCACTGTACGTTCCGTGGTCTATCAGATTGATGGCCAGTCCTACGAAAGCCGCCTGGCATTCGATGCCAGCCACAAGGGCCCGCTGCCCGGCCTGCTGATGGCGCCGAACTGGATGGGGGTGAGTGCGGGTGCCGAAGAGATCGCCAAGAGCGTGGCCAGTCAAGGCTATGTGGTGTTGATCGCTGACGTGTACGGGCAGACCGTGCGCCCGTCCAATGGCGATGAAGCCGGGGCGGCGATGATGCCGTTGAAGAATGACAACCCGAAGCTGCTCAAGCTGATGCAGGCTGCGTTGGAGCAACTGCAAGGCCAGGCCGAAGTCGACACGTCGAAGTTGGCGACCTTCGGTTTCTGCTTTGGCGGTTTCTGCTCGTTGGAGCTTGCGCGTACCGGTGCGCCCTTGAAGGCAGCGGTTTCGTTCCACGGTACCATCGATACCCAGAACCCGGCGGGCGCGACACACGTCAAGGGTTCAGTGTTGGTGCTGCATGGCGCTTCCGATCCGTTGGTGCCGAAAGAGCAGTTGCCTGCGTTTGAAGAGGAGATGAATGCAGCCGGTGTGGATTGGCAATTGCACAGCTTTGGCGGTGCGGTGCATTCCTTTACCGACCCGCATGCCAATGTGCCGGGCAAGATGATGTACGACGCCAAGACCGCCAAGCGGGCATTCAAGTCGATGCATGATTTGTTGGATGAAGTGTTCGGGGGCTGAGTTTTTCAGCGTCTAGTCCGGCCTCATCGGGGGCAAGCCCCCTCCTACATTTAACCGCGTTCCTTCTGAAGAAATACGGTCAAAATGTGGGAGGGGGCTTGCCCCCGATTGCTATCTCACAGGCAACTCAATCCTTTCAGACTCACCCGGCACCGTCGGCCAATCCCCGGCCGCCCACCGCTGCCTGGCCTGCTCAATCTTTGCCGGATCACTCGCGACAAAATTCCAGTTGATCCGCCGTGGCCCATCCAACGGCGCGCCGCCAAACACCACCAAGTGGCAATCACTTTCGGCGAACAGTGTCATTTCCTGGCCTGCCGGCAATATCACCAGGCTGCGCACCTCAAGCGGCTCGCCGTCCAGCTGCGCCTCACCCTCCAGCACATACACCGCCCGTTCCTCATGCTCGTCAGGAATCAGCAAGGTAGTGGCCGTCTGCATCTGCACTTCGGCATACAACGTAGGTGATAGCACCGGTACCGGGGATTTGAGGCAGAAACCACTGCCGGCAATCAGCCGGATCTGCACCCCCAGGTTGTCACTGACCGGCAGGCTGGCCGCTGGGTGATGGCTGTAATGGCCGGGGCCGGTTTCATGGTCTTGGGGCGAGGCCAGCCACACTTGCAAACCGTGCAGGCTGAAGCCGCTGGCCTTGAGCGCCTCGGGCGTGCGCTCGACGTGGGCAATCGCGCTGCCGGCGGTCATCCAGCTCACGTCTCCGGCCTGTACCACCTGGTCCGAGCCCAGGCTGTCCTTGTGTTGCAAGGCGCCTTCAAATAGGTAGGTGAGGGTCGAGAGCCCGATATGCGGGTGCTGGCGGATATTCATACCGCTGCCTGGTGCATATTGGGTGGGCAGCATATGGTCGAAAAACACAAAGGGCCCTACGCTTCGGCATTCCCGCGCGGGCAGCGGACGCAGGATCGGTTGGCCTTCGACGTCTTCGGGGCGAGGGCGGATCACGGTAAGGGTGGTCATGGTGCGTCCCTGACTGAGCGGGTTAGATACTGCTGAGCATAACCCGCTCGACGGGACGTTGGCGCTATTGGCTGAAGGCGCCTTCTGACAATTTAGTCTCGATGGTGACTTCAGCGGTGGTCATCAATTTGTGTACCGGGCAACGATCGGCGACGCGATGCAGTTCATCGCGTTGTTCGTCGGTGAGTACGCCCTTGAGGGTGAGCTTGACGTTGAGCTTGTATTTGCCTTTCTGCTCCTCGGTGCTGTCGTGGGTGACTTCCACAGTGACGCCGGTGAGGGGGATGTCTTTCTTCTGAGCGTAGAGCTTGACCGTCAGCGCTTTGCATGAGGCCAGGGCCGCGTCGAAGTAGTCGTGGGGCGAGGGCGCTGAGTCATCGCCGCCCAGGCTCTTGGGCAGGTCGGTAAACAGTTCGTGATTATTGATATTCACGCTGTGGCGAAAATTGTCGTGGTTCAGGGTATTGACGGTAACAGGCATGGCAAACCTCACGAGCTGGCAGGATGAAGGTCATGCAGTTATAGAGCATGCTGGCACTTAGGTGTTCCGTGTTTTTTGTTGGATGAACCCCGGCGGGGCACGCAAGGTCTACCCGTATCAGCCCTTATCGAGGTTTTATCGTGCCCTGGACTCGCTTGAGCCTTGCCCTGTTGCTTGCTGTCAGTAGCCTTCCCTCCCAGGCTCGCGACTATGCCTACAGCGATGCGCACCTGCATTACGTGGATTTTTTCCAGGAAACCGCAGGCATGGACGCACTGCTCAAGGCCATGGCTGACAATCGCATCGAGCATGTGATGATTTCTGGTATCCCGGTCGCAAAGAAGTGGCACGAGGACGAACCCAAACGCCCGCGCTACTACGCCGGCGATGACGCCGATGCCTATTGGTACAGTGCCACCGATGTGATCGTCGCGGCTGCCGTGAACCAATTGGCACCCGAACAGCGTCGGCAGTTGCATCCGTTTTTGTCGGGTTTCAATCCCAATGACAAGAATTCTGCTGCGCATATCCAGCGCATGCTCGACCTCAACCCCGGCCTCTGGCAGGGCATTGGTGAGGTCTTTACCCGCCATGACGACCTTACAGCCCTCACGTCCGGCGATACGCCACGTGCCAACAACGAGGCGATGACGCGCATTTACCACCTGGCGGCCGAAAACGATTTGCCGGTGATGCTGCATTCCAACATCACCTCCAAGCGTGAGCGCAACCCGCTCTACCTGGCAGAAGTAGAAGAGCCGCTGCGCAATCATCCGAATACCCGTTTTATCTGGGCCCACGGCGGTACCAGTAAGGAGATCCACCGGCACCAGGTGCAAATGAACTTTTTACTGCCGACCTTGAGTCGCCTGCTGGAAGCCTACCCGAATCTGTACATTGACCTGTCCTGGAGCATGCTCACGCCATATTTGCTCGATGAGGCAGGCAAGCCCCGCGCGGAGTGGGTAAAGCTGGTGGAGCGCTTCCCGGAGCGCTTTATGCTGGGGTCGGACGTGGTAGGGCGTTTTGGCAAGCTAGGTAAGGAAATGCGCCGTTTTGATCCCTTTCTCGATGCATTGCCCGAGGCCGTCGCCCAAAGAGTCGCCCGCGACAATTTCCTGAGCGTCCTGCCCAAAACCACTCGCGATGAGCTTACACGTTGATATCGCGTTTTCGTCTTACGCAAACAAGCTGAGGCGCCGATACCTTTCAAGAGCCAGCTGCAATTGGATGCAGCGCATTTGGAAGGAGCCAGGGCATGAGTATCAGAAGTTTGAGTATCGCCCCACGGGCAGGTTTGGGGTTTGGCGTATTGGGGCTGATGGTGTTTGCCCTGGGCGCCTTTGCCCTGTTGCAGATGGCCAATATGCGCCAGCAGTCGGAGCAAGTGGAGAGCAATTGGCTGCCCAGCGTGATGGCGGTGGGCGAGATCAGCCAGGACCTGTTGCGAATTCGTGCGCTGACGCTGCGGCTGTTGATCAACCGCGACCCTCAATCATTGACGCAGAACGAACAGAAACTCACCGACCTTAAAAATGGTTTGCACCAGGCCCAGACCCTGTATGAAGCGCTGATTGTATTACCGCAAGAGCGCGCTTTATTTGATCGTTTCAAGGCTCAGGAGCAGCAGTACCTGCAACGCCAAGAACAAGTCATGGGCTTTTCCACGGCCAATCAGTTGGATGAGGCGATCAAGGTGGTCAACGGCGAGATGAATCAACTTGCCGATGAGATGGCTAAGACCCTGTACGAGCTGGTAAGCCTCAATAAAGCCAATGCCAACCTGGCGGCAAGTCAGTCACAAAGCGTGTTCAGCCAATCGCGCAGTTGGGTGATCGGCATGATCGCGCTCGCGGCGTTGGTTACCATCGGTTTGGCGGTGTGGCTGACCCGCAGCATTGTGCTGCCGTTGGCACAGTCGCTCAAAGTCGCCCAGGGCGTTGCCAGTGGTGACCTTACTGCGCAGATCAGCGTGAGTGGCAAGGATGAGCCGGCCCGCTTGCAGCAGGCCCTCAAGGATATGCAAGAGAATTTGCGCGATACGATTCGCCAGATTGCCGAGTCATCGAACCAGTTGGCCTCCGCTTCCGAAGAGCTCAGTTGCGTCACCGAGGATGCGACCCGCGGCCTTAACCAGCAGAACCAGGAAATCGAGCAGGCCGCCACAGCGGTCAACCAGATGACGGCCGCAGTGGAAGAAGTGGCGAGCAATGCGGTGGCCACCTCTCAGGCGTCCCGCGAGTCCGACGTTATCGCCCAGCAGGGGCGTGAGCAGGTGCAGCAGACGGTCTTATCGATTGAAGCGCTGGCCACCGATGTCACCGACAACGTAACGCAGGTCGAAGACTTGGCGCAGAAAGTCTATGGCATCAGCAAGGTGCTGGATGTGATCCGTTCGATTGCTGAGCAAACCAATCTGCTGGCGCTGAATGCGGCGATTGAAGCCGCAAGGGCCGGGGATGCCGGCCGTGGTTTTGCGGTGGTGGCCGATGAGGTTCGGGCGCTGGCTCATCGCACCCAGCAGTCAACCCGGGAAATCGAGCAGATGATCAGCGGGATTCAACAAGGCACTGATCAGGCGGTCAGTTCGATGCAGCAGAGCAACACCCGTGCTCGGTCCACGTTGGATATTGCCAAGTCGGCAGGGAGTGCGCTGGAGGCGATTGCGTCAGCGTTTACCTTGATCAATGAGCGCAATCTGGTGATCGCCAGTGCGTCGGAGCAACAGGCGGCGGTGGCGCGGGAGGTGGATCGCAACTTGATGAATATTCGCGATTTGGCGCATCAGACATCTGCCGGGGCCAATCAGACGAGCGCGGCGAGCCAGGAGTTGTCACGGTTAGCGGTGGGGCTCAATAGCATGGTGGCGCGGTTTTCCGTGTAGGGCTGGGCACCGAGGTGGCTCTATCGGGGGCAAGCCCCCTCCCACATTGGATTGGGTTTACACATTTCTATTTGTGAATAAGGTCAAGTGTGGGAGGGGGCTTGCCCCTGATGAGGCCCTCCCTGCCAAACAAGTCCATCACCCATAAAAAAGCCCCGAACCAGTCGGGGCTTTTTCATGCGATCAAGCTACAGGTCTTACTGACCCTGCCAGCGTTTCAGCACCAAGGTGGCGTTAGTGCCACCGAAGCCGAAGCTGTTGCTCATCACGGTGTCGATCTTGGCGTTTTCAACGGTCTTGAGCAGGATCGGCATGTCAGCCACTTCTGGGTCCAGCTCATCGATGTTGGCCGAGCCGGCGATGAAATTACCTTCCATCATCAGCAGGCAGTAGATCGCTTCGTGAACACCAGCGGCGCCCAGGGAGTGACCCGACAAGCTCTTAGTGGAGCTGATGGCCGGAGCCTTGTCGCCGAATACCGCCCGCACGCCTTTCATTTCCATGGCGTCGCCGACCGGAGTCGACGTGCCGTGGGTGTTCAGGTAGTCGATTGGAGTATCAACGGTGGACATTGCCATCTCCATGCAGCGGATGGCGCCTTCACCGCTTGGCGCAACCATGTCGTAGCCATCGGACGTCGCGCCGTAGCCAACGATTTCGGCATAGATCTTCGCGCCACGGGCCAGAGCGTGTTCCAGCTCCTCGACCACCACCATGCCGCCACCGCCGGCGATGACGAAACCGTCACGCTTGGCGTCGTAGGCGCGGGAGGCTTTTTCCGGGGTTTCGTTGTATTGGGTGGACAGTGCGCCCATGGCGTCGAACAGGAACGATTGGCTCCAATGCTCTTCTTCACCGCCGCCGGCGAACACGATGTCCTGCTTGCCCAGTTGGATCTGCTCAACCGCCGTACCGATGCAGTGAGCACTGGTGGCGCAAGCCGAGGAGATCGAGTAGTTCACGCCCTTAATGGCAAATGGCGTGGCCAGGCAGGCCGAAACGGTGCTGCCCATGGTCCGGGTTACACGGTACGGGCCAACGCGCTTCACGCCTTTTTCGCGCAGGATGTCCAGCGCTTCCATCTGGTTCAGGGTGGATGCGCCGCCCGAGCCGGCGATCAGGCCGGTGCGTACGTTGGAAACCTGGTCTTCGCTCAGGCCGGCGTCGGCGATCGCGTCTTTCATCGCCAGGTAGGCGTAGGCGGCAGCGTGGCCGACGAAGCGATAGATCTTGCGATCGATCAGCTCTTCGAGGGGCAGGTCGATGGAGCCGGAAACCTGGCTACGCAGACCCATTTCGGCATATTCCGGGTTGAAGCGGATGCCAGGGCGACTTGCACGCAGGTTAGCGGTGACGGTCTCTTTGTCATTGCCCAGGCAAGAAACGATGCCCAGACCAGTGATAACGACGCGGCGCATGCGGATAACCCTTAAAAGTTGTCAGTGGAAGTGAATACGCCGACCCGAAGGCCTTCGGCAGTATAGATCTCGCGACCGTCGACGCTCACCGAACCATCGGCGATGGCCAGGTTCAGCTTGCCCTTGAGGACGCGCTTGATCTGAATGTTGTAAGTGACTTTCTTGGCAGTCGGCAGGACCTGGCCAAAGAACTTCACTTCGCCCGAACCCAGGGCGCGACCGCGGCCCGGCAGGCCTTGCCAGCCGAGGAAGAAGCCGACCAGCTGCCACATGGCATCAAGGCCCAGGCAACCTGGCATCACAGGGTCGCCTTCGAAGTGGCAGGCGAAGAACCACAGGTCCGGGGTGATATCCAGCTCGGCGACCAATTCACCTTTGCCGTACTTGCCACCCTCTTCGCTGATATGGGTGATGCGATCCACCATCAGCATGTTCGGGGCGGGCAGTTGCGCGTTACCTGGGCCGAACAGCTCACCGCGACTGCAGCGCAGCAGGTCTTCCCGAGTAAAGGCGTTTTGTTTGGTCATGCGAGCTCCTCAATAATCCCATGCGGCAGGGTAGGGCAAATCTTCCCGAACCGAATGAAGCGTTCATGCCTCATGTCGGCAGCCTACACATAGACTATTGCGTTGTAGTGAAAGTCACAGCGGTAAGGTACTCAATGTACACTTGTTCACTGAAATTTTAAACCGGGCCTGTTTATCGGCCCGTTCGGGTGCCTAAGACTGCCGCACTTTCGTCTTTCACGCCAGTCGGAGTTGGCTAATGGCCCAGCGCTATTGCACCCAGCGCTGCAGGATTTGCTGCAAATCCGTGCGTTTGAACGGCTTGGCCAGATAATCGTTCATTCCCGCTGCAAGACAGGCTTCGCGATCGCCCTGCAAGGCATTGGCGGTGAGGGCGATAATCGGCAGGTCGGCGCAGCCCGGTAACTGGCGAATTTGACGAGTGGCTTCATAGCCGTCGATCAGCGGTAAACGGCAATCCATCAGGATCGCCGTAAAAATCAGGCTCTCGGCGCTGCGGATCGCTTCGACGCCGTCGATCGCCAGGCTGACTTCAAAGCCCAGGCTGCGCAACATGGCTTCGACCACGGTGCGGTTGACCGGGTTGTCTTCCACCAGCAGCACATGGCGGCCTTCCCCGGCGCTCGCTTTGCCTTCACCATCGGTGGCTTCGGCGGGCAGGCTGTGTTGGTCAATGGCCAGCGGTATCTCCAACGTGAACACCGAGCCCCGGCCTTCTTCGCTCTGGGCGCGTAGCGTGCCGCCCATGCGTTCGGCCAGAGTGCGGGCGATGGGCAGGCCCAAGCCGGTACCGCCGTAACGCCTTGAAATGGAGCTGTCGGCCTGCTGGAACGCGTCGAACATTAACTCCAGGCGTTCGGCTGAGATGCCGATGCCGCTGTCGCGAACTGTGCAGGTGAACCATACGAGCTCATGGTCCAGGGCCTGCCAATGCGGCTCGACGGTCACGGTGCCGTGCTCGGTGAATTTCAGCGCGTTGCCGATCAGGTTCACCAGAATCTGGCGGATACGCGTCGGATCGCCTTGTACCCGCAGCGTGTCCAAGCCAGAGGGCATCGACAGTTCAAGTGCCAGGCCGCGCTGCTGGGCGCTGTGCTGGAAGGCTTGGCCGCAGCTGTTGAGCAGGTCTGCCAGGTTGAACGGAATGTGCTCCAGCTCCAGCGCCGCACGTTCGATACGTGAGAAATCGAGGATATCGTTGATCACCTTGAGCAAATGCTCGGTGGACTCGGAGGCCAGCGCCGCGTACTCGGTCTGCTCCTCGGTCATCTCGGTGGTTTCCAATAACTGCAGCATGCCCAGCACGCCATTCATTGGCGTGCGCAATTCGTGGCTCATCATTGCCAGGAAGTCGGACTTGGCATTGTTGGCGCGTTCGGCCTCTTCGCGGGTTTGGATCAACTGAGCCATGGCTTGCTGCTGTTCGCGGCTGGCATGGTTAAGGCCTTCGGCAAGGTTGTTGATATGCCGCGACAGGTCGCCCAGCTCCGAGTCATCCACAATCGGCAGCGGGGTCTTGTAGTCGCCTTGCTGGATGGCCTTCACGGCATTGCCCATGGCGCTGATGGGTTGCGACAAACTCGCCGCCAGGCGTCGGGCCAGCAGGAAGGTAAACAGCAGGGCAAACAGCGCGAGGATGCCAGCCTTGAACAGAATCTCCTGCTGGCGCTGGCTGAACGCATCGTTGGACATGCCGACGATCACCCGCCCGAGGTAATCCGCACGGGGCGCCTTGGGTTCATTGAGGTTGTCCTGGAAAAAGTCATTGCCCAACTGAATATGTTGCAGGCGGATCGGCGCCTGGAACACTTTCACCGACAGCGAACGGTCATGTCGCTCCGATGGCTGTTCGACGTACACCAGGATGTTTTCGCTGCTGTCCTGAATCTCCAAGAAACGCACGTGAGGCGTCGCCAGCGTGGCGCGCAACAAGCTTTCGAGCACGTCGTTGTTGCCCGATATGACCCCGTATTCGGTGGCAGGCGCCAGTTGGTTGGCGATCAGTTGGCCGGTGTGGTCCAGCTCCTGACGCAAATCCTGGATACGCACGAAGGTGAAGAAGCTGATCAACAGCAGCGTCAGCAACAGCGCCGGGCCCAAAGTGATGAGCTGGGTGCGGGTGTTGATGTCCCAACGTCGACGCAAGGTCATGGGCGTTTTTCTCCTTCGGCCAGTCGGGCGGCGACGCTGGCTTCATTCACCTGTTCGATCCCCAGTGAGCGTGCCACTTGCGGGTTACCCACGACTTTGAAGTGCTCCGGGTACAGCGAGTGAGGCCAACTGGCGGGCGCGTGATCCAGCAGCCGATCCAGCACGGCCAGCCAGTCGGCCTGGTCGCTGTAGGTGCTGGCCAGGCTGCCGGCGCGAACGAACCCCGCGTTAGGGCCCACCAGCGGCAGTTGCTGGGCATAACTGCTCAGTAACAAGTTTTTTGCGGTTTTGGAGTTGTACAGCTGCGGGTCGTCAAGACCGAGCAGCACGTCGCTGTTCCTGAACAAGGTTTGCAGCGGGCGGCTGTCATTAATGCTGTCCCAGCGCTGGGGCACGATTTGCAGGCCCATGGGGCCGGCGAGCTGGTGCAGTTCGGGTAACAGGAATTCACTGTCGGCGCCGTAAAGCACGCCGATACGCCGTGCCTGGGGCAGGACAGTGGCGATCAGGTGCAGTTGGCGTTCAAGTGGAGGGTCGCTCCACAACAGGCTGATACGGGCGTGGGGTGTGGTGCCCAGGCGTTGCTGGGCCTGGAGGCGGCTGATGCGCAGTACCAGGGTTGGCGGGCCCTGGGCATCTTGCAGGCGCCAGTCGAGACCCGGCAGGTCCAGCAGGATCAGGCGTGTGCTGGCGGGCAAACGGCTGGGTGTCGGCAAATCCTTGAGCGCGGTAAAGGTGACGCGGTCTTCCGGGCGCTGTGCGGCCAGGGCCTGGGTAAAGGCTTGGACCCCGGGGCTGTCTTCGGCGGCGGTCAGCAGGATATCGGCGCTCCATGCGGGCGCGGCCAGCAGCAGGCACACCAGCAGCGCAGCGCGTCGCCAAACGTTAGAGATAAAGAACAAGGTCATCCGTGACGAGTCGCCCATGTCAGAACTCTAGCTCCGCGCTGAAGTAGAGTACGTGGCGATGGTCATAGTTGTTATCGGCCCAAGTGGTCGGCTGGTGATCGAGACGTTGTTGCAACATGCCGGCCAGCTCCACGTTGGCTTTGCCTAGGGCAATGCGCTTGGCCACCCGCAGGTCGACCCGTTCGAAACGATATTGATTGAGCGCGTCGTCGCCATAGTAGAACAGCGCGCTGGACCAGCCTTGCCCCCATTCGCGCAACCAGCCCGCCGAGCCACTGTTGCGTGCGGTCTGCGCTTTGTCTCGCGGGTTGCTGGTGGTGGCGTCGACGTAAGCATAGGTGAGTCGCAGGCGGTCGGCGTTGCTCACGCGCCAGTCGAACTGGGATTCGGCCCCGGTAAACCGCGAGCTGTTGGCGTTACTGGCAATGTATTGGTTATTGCGCAGCGGCGAGCTGATCATGTCGGTGATTTCGTCGTAGAACACCTTCACGTCCATGTTCAGCCCGATGTCGGCAAAGAACCCGTTATAGCCCAGTTCCCGTGACTTCATCATCTCTTTGTCGAGGTTGCCCGGGCCCCGGGTCTTTACGAAGTATTGCCCACTCGTCTGGCCATAGGCCGGGGAGCTGAGGTTGGTGACACGGTAGCTCCAGTTGACATTGTTTTCGAACATGTCTGGCGAGCGGATCGCTTCGGAGTACACGGCGCGCAGGCCATGGCGGGGGTTGATCAGGTAGTTGACCGCCACCCGTGGCGTGAGCGAGTTGCCGGAGAGGCGCGTGTCTTCGTACATGGCGCCGCCCTGCAGCAGCCAATGCTCGCTGGCACGCCATTCCATCTGGCCGAACAGGCGCCAGGTGGAATCGTCCAGGGTGCCGTTGAAATAGGTGTCGGAGTCGGCACGGTCAAAGCGATAGTTCATGCCGCTGACCAGGCGCAGGCTGTCGGACAGGCTGAGGGTGTCTTGGATTTCCAGGTCGTAACGGCTTTCGCGGGTGCTCTGATCGATGTTGCCGCACACACTTTCGCTGGCACCGTTACGCCATTGCTGCAGCACCGCATTGGCCAAGGCTTGCTCGGCGGCGCTGCCGGGTGGTGCGCTGCCCTGGCTGTAGGTGTCCATATGCCGGGCCAGCAATTCGGCGTAATTGGGGTTGAGTTGCCACAATTGGGTCAACTCAGGGCTGAACGAGACCTTGGCGTCGCAGGCTTTCCAGATTTGCCGGCGCTCCCACTGTTGCGCCGAGCCCTGGATATACAGGCTGTGGTCGGGGTTGAAGTCGAAGTTCCAACGCAGGGAGCCGGCGTAGTCTTTGGCGGAGACGTCAGAATTGTCGCCGCCTTCGGTGATCCCGGCGAATACCGGTGTGTAGGTATAGGGCCGTTGGTTAGTGCCTTCCTTCGCATCCAGTTGCCAGTCGATGCTTTGCTGCGCGTTCAGCGTTTGGCTCACCGCCAGGCTGAAGCGGTTGAGGCGGCGGCTGTCACGGCGGTCGGCGCCGGCGGCGTCGCTGTCGAAGCCATCGTCCTGTTGCCCCGACAGCGACAGTCGCAAATCACCGGTTTCCCAGCCCACGCCCTGGCTGGCATAGAAGTCACTGATGCCGCGTTCGCCACGCACCACTTTGACCCGTGTGCCCTGGCTGTTGGCGGGCGAGCGCGTAAGGATATTGACCACCGCCATCAAGGCATTGGCGCCGTAGCTGACGGTGTTGGGGCCGCGAAACACTTCGATACGCTCGATATCTTCCATGGCCACCGGGATGTCACTCCAGTCCACCGTGGCCAGGCCGGCGCGGTATACCGAGCGGCCATCGATCAACACCTGCATGCGCCGTGCATCACTGGCGCTGGTGCCGTGGTAGTTCACGGCGGCTTGGTTGCCGGTGGTATAGCCGACCATCATCCCCGGCACCAGGCGCAGCAATTCACTGATGTCTCGCGCGCCGCTGGCCTTGATCAGTTCGCTGTCGATCACGGTCATGCTGCCGGGCACGGCAGCGGCCGATTGCTTGAGGCGCGTGGCGGTCAATACCTGGGGCAGGGGCTGGTTGTCGAGGAACAGATCATCGGCCAGCGCCGGTGCGCCGCAGATCAACATCAACCACAGGGATGAACGGGGAGGAGGGCCCAAATACACGGAACGGCCTTGATAATTGCGGATAGCCGCCCATGTTAACTGAGGTGGGGCCTTTTGCCAGTCGTGAGACTTGCATTTACTTCACACACGCGTGGCATTTTCCGACAAGCGTGTGAATTGACACGGGGGCTGGCCGCAAGCGGGTCGCTCCGTATAATGCCGCCATCGCCACTGGTATGGATTAACGGATTGCATATGACTGAACAGCGCCCTATCGCGGTCCTGGGAGGCGGAAGTTTTGGTACCGCCGTGGCTAACCTGCTGGCCGAGAATGGTCATGCCGTGCGCCAGTGGATGCGTGATCCCGAGCAGGCCGAAGCGATTCGAGTGAACCGGGAAAACCCGCGTTACCTCAAAGGCATCAAGATCCATCCGGCGGTCGAGCCCGTGACGGACTTGCTCGCCACCCTCAACGAATGCGACCTGAGCTTCGTTGCATTGCCGTCCAGCGCGTTGCGCTCGGTGCTGGCGCCCCATGCTGAGCGTTTGGCCGGCAAGCTGCTGGTCAGCCTGACCAAGGGCATTGAGGCGCAGACCTTCAAGCTGATGAGCGAAATCCTTGAAGAGATCGCCCCGCAAGCGCGCATTGGTGTGCTGTCCGGGCCGAACCTGGCGCGGGAAGTTGCCGAGCACGCGCTGACGGCCACTGTGGTTGCCAGTGAGGATGAGGCGCTGTGTGAGCGCGTGCAAGCGGTGCTGCATGGCCGTACCTTCCGCGTTTACGCCAGCAGCGACCGCTTCGGCGTCGAGCTGGGCGGCGCGTTGAAAAACGTCTATGCCATTATCGCCGGCATGGCCGTAGCGCTGGGCATGGGCGAAAACACCAAAAGCATGCTGATCACCCGCGCCTTGGCCGAGATGACGCGTTTTGCAGTGAACCAGGGTGCCAACCCGATGACCTTCCTGGGGCTGGCGGGCGTTGGCGACTTGATCGTCACCTGCTCATCGCCTAAAAGCCGTAACTACCAGGTGGGTTTTGCCCTCGGCCAGGGCTTGAGCCTGGAGGACGCGGTGACGCGTTTGGGCGAAGTCGCCGAAGGCGTCAATACCCTCAAGGTGCTCAAGGCCAAGGCCCAGGAAGCGGGCGTGTACATGCCATTGGTCGCCGGGTTGCATGCGATTCTGTTTGAAGGGCGCACCTTGAACCAGGTCATCGAGCTGCTGATGCGCGCCGAGCCGAAAACCGATGTCGACTTTATTTCCACCAGCGGTTTCAACTGAGGAACGCGCCATGAATGATCCGAAAGCAGCCCCCAAGTACGAGTCCATTATTCTGCGCATCGTGTGGATGCTGGTGTTTGCCCTGGTGTGGCAAGTTGCGCAGTTTCTGCTGGGTGCATTGGTGATCGTGCAATTGATTTACCGTCTGGTCTACAGCGCACCGAACCTGGGCCTGATGAATTTTGGCGACAGCCTCAGCCAGTTTCTGGCTCAGATCGGCCGTTTCGGTAGCTTCCATACCGAACAAAAACCGTGGCCGTTCGCCGATTGGCCAACCCCACGTGCACCCGAAGGCGAAGCCGCCCATAGCGTGCCGCCAGCACCGCATCCGGCGCGTGATGAGGAGCCCAAGCTGTGAAGCTCTGGGTGTTGCGTCACGGTGAGGCCGAGGGGCATGCCCGCACGGATGCTGAGCGTAATCTCACCGAGCATGGCCGTGGCGAAGTATTGCGCAGCGCCGCGCACCTGATTGGCCAGCCCATCAGCGCCATTATTGCTAGTCCTTATGTACGCGCGCAGCAAACTGCCCATCTGGTACGTGAAGCCCTGGGCTTCGAACCAGATATTCGCACGGTGCCGTGGCTGACACCCGAGGGCAGTCCCCAGCAGGTCCTGCAGAAGCTCGACACCGATGACAACATGCTGTTGGTCAGCCATCAGCCCTTGGTCGGCAGCCTGATCAGCTTTCTGCAGCACGGTCATCAGCGTCAGCCGCAACCGATGTACACCGCCAGCTTGGCGGAACTCGAAGGGGATTTCCCGCTGGCGGGGCTGATGAGCCTGGTCAGTGTTAAAAACCCGTAGGGTGATCGCGGCCATGTGCAGGTTGGTTGGTCAGCCTGCCGATCGAATTTACAAATAGGCAGCGAGCGTTCCAAAACATTTCTGTGGCAGTATTAGGGGCGTAATAAAACCAATAAGGACGATCCCCATGAGCGTGTGGCGCACCCAACCGAATATCGAACAACTCAACGCGATTCAGAAAAACACCATCGGTGAACTGCTGGATATTCGCTTTGAAAGCTTTGACGACGAGTCCCTGACCGCCAGCATGGTGGTCGACCCTCGTACCCATCAGCCCTTTGGCCTGTTGCACGGCGGCGCGTCGGTAGTGCTTGCAGAAAGTATCGGCTCGATGGCCGCCTATCTGTGTATCGACCCCAGCAAGTTCTATTGCGTGGGCCTGGAGGTCAATGCCAACCATTTGCGTGGGGTGCGCAGTGGGCGGGTGACGGCGGTGGCGCGGGCGATCCATATTGGCCGCACGACCCAAGTGTGGGATATCCGCCTCACCAACGATGAGGGCAAAGCCAGCTGCGTGTCGCGCCTGACGATGGCGGTGGTGCCCCTGGGCGAGAACCCGCCGGTTCGATAGACATGGCGTGAGTGTCATCATTCCTGGCAGTTACAGTCATTGCTGTGCTGCCCGGGGCTGGTGACAATCGATGTCTGTTTTAAATAGATGGGGCCGGTATGTCGCAGCATGTGTTTTTTGCCCACGCCAATGGCTTCCCTTCGGCCACCTACGGCAAGCTGTTTGCCGCCCTGGCCCCGGAATATGCAGTGGCCCACTTGCCGCAGCACGGTCACGACCCCCGGTTTCCGGTGGATGACAACTGGCAGAACCTGGTAGACGAGTTGATCCACCACCTCGAGCTGCAACCCGAGCCGGTGTGGGGCGTGGGCCATTCCTTGGGGGGCGTGCTGCACCTGCACGCCGCCATGCGCTGCCCGCAGTTGTATCGCGGGGTGGTGATGCTCGACTCACCGGTGCTGACCCGTGCTGATCGCTGGGTGATCCGCGCGGCCAAGCGCTTCGGTTTTATCGACCGCCTGACCCCGGCGGGGCGCACCTTGGGTCGGCGTGAAGAATTCAGTGACCTGGCCGCTGCCCGCAGCTATTTTGCCGGCAAGACCCTGTTCCGTGGCTTTGACCCGGAATGCTTCGACGCTTATCTGCAACATGGCTTGCAGCAAGTGGGCGATCGCCTGCGATTGCGGTTCGACCCGGCCACCGAAATCAGCATCTACCGGGGCGTGCCCCACACCAGCCCCGGTCAGGTGCGCCAATTGAAAGTCCCGTTGGCCGTGGTGCGCGGTCGCCAGAGTCGGGTCGTGATGCGTCACCATGCCAGCGGTGTCGACCGCCTGCCCATGGGCGAGATGCTCACCATGCCCGGCGGCCATATGTTCCCCCTTGAGCGCCCCCAGGACACCGCCACCTTGATCAAGAACCTGTTTTGCCGCTGGGAAGCCCGTGAGCGCGGTTGCGCATGAGTACCTCGGTCGAGGAAGTACGCCTGAGCCTGCCGCACATTGAGTTGGCAGCCCACCTGTTCGGTCCCGAGGACGGTTTGCCCGTCATTGCTTTGCATGGGTGGTTGGACAATGCCAACAGCTTCGCGCGCCTGGCGCCCAAGCTTGAGGGCTTACGTATCGTGGCCCTGGATATGGCGGGGCATGGACACTCGGCTCATCGTCCAGTCGGCGCCGGGTATGCCCTGTGGGATTACGTACATGACGTGCTGCACGTCGCCGAACAACTGGGCTGGAAACGTTTTGCATTACTTGGTCACTCCCTCGGTGCCATCGTTTCCCTGGTATTAGCGGGGTCTCTGCCGGAGCGGGTAACACACCTCGGATTGATCGACGGGGTGATCCCGCCAACCGCCCGCGGCGAGAGCGCCGCAGAGCGCCTGGGCATGGCCCTGCAGGCGCAGTTGAACCTGCAAGACAAACGCAAACCGGTCTACAGCACCCTGGACCGTGCGGTCGAAGCGCGCATGAAAGGCCTGGTGGCCGTCAGCCGCGAAGCAGCTGAACTGCTGGCCCAGCGCGGTTTAATGCCGGTACCGGGCGGTTATACCTGGCGCACTGACAACCGCCTTACCCTGGCCTCGCCGATGCGT
This sequence comes from Pseudomonas viridiflava, assembly GCF_900583165.1. Classification (GTDB taxonomy): domain Bacteria; phylum Pseudomonadota; class Gammaproteobacteria; order Pseudomonadales; family Pseudomonadaceae; genus Aquipseudomonas. The sequence continues at coordinate 68,935 of NZ_UTKY01000036.1, forward strand.
CTTACAGACGAACAAGCCATGGCATTCGTGCAGCGTGTGGGTTGCCCTACGCAGCTGGTGGTAGCCGCTGACGGCCTGCTGGCGAAACATCCCGAATTGCTTTCTCAGCTTCCCTTCACGGTAACCACGTTGCCAGGCGGCCATCATTTGCACCTGAATGATGAGCCTGGCGCTCTCCTTGTTGCAGACTGTTTCAATCGGTTCTTCCGCGCGCCTTGACTTGGGGCGGTCAACTGCCGAGGCTGGGCGGATTGAAAGGGAGTCAACCATGAATAAACTCAACATTGCTTCGACCTCCGATGGCCAGGGCTCGTTGATCCTATGAGCGTGCGTAAAGGATGTATCCGTATCCTGGGTCTGGGCCTTTTCAGCCCATTGGTGTTCGCCGCTGATATCCCGGGTAGCCAGGACCTGCCCACGGTTGTCCGTCAGGTCGACGCGCAAATTGTCGATTACCGCCCCGCCGAAGAAAAAGAACGCATCTACCCCATGGGCGCTATCCGCAAGATCAGTGGCCAACTGCGCTACGAAGGCCAAGCCATCGCACGCGGCCAAACCACCGCTATCACCTATGAATTACCCGCCGAGCACACTTCCAGCGCTGCGTTTACCGCCACCCGTGAGGGGCTGCAGGAAAAGGGCGCGCAGTTATTGTTTTGGTGCAAGGCCCGTGATTGCGGCGAAAGCAGCCTGTGGGCCAATGAGGTCTTCGGCAACGCCAAGCTGGTAGGCGCCGATGGCCAGCAGGAATACCTGCTGCTGCGCCTGGCTGCGCCGCAAGATAATTCCTTAGTGGCGCTGTACGGCATCACCCGCGGCAACCGTCGCGCCTATCTGCATGTAGAGCAATTGGACGCCAGCGCCCCCTTGGGTGAATTGCTGCCCACGTCGGCAACCTTGCTGCGTGAGCTCAAGAGCACCGGCGAGCTGGATTTCCCTGCATTGGGCGCCGAACCCGATGCAACCTGGCTGACCTTGATTTCGCGCGGGTTGAACCTCGACACCACCTTGCGCGTAAGCTTGACCGGGCCAACCGCCGAAGCCTGGCGCCAGGGCCTGGTCGACAGCGGCGTGCGCGCCGCGCGCCTGGAAACGGGTACCGGTGATGCCAAAGGCCTGCACCTGCATCTGATACGCTAAGCGCCACAGGGCGAACGGACCCGCGCCGTTCGCCTAAGCTGTCTTCTTAACATCTGTTTCTAGAGAACCCCCATGCTTAATAACGATCGCCTGCTGGTGCAAATCCTGCTGCTGGTGCTGTTTGGTGCCAGCCTCTGGGTGATGGCACCGTTCTGGTCGGCGCTGTTCTGGGGCGCGGTACTGGCATTTGCCAGTTGGCCGCTGATGCGGCTGCTCACCCGCGCCCTGGGTGGCCGCGAATCCTTGGCGGCCGGCATCCTGACCCTGGGCTGGATGTTGCTGGTGGCCGTGCCGTTGGTGTGGCTGGGGTTCAACCTGGCGGACCACGTGCGCGATGCCGTGGCGTTGATCAAGGATATCCAGGTCGATGGCCTGCCCGAGGCGCCTACCTGGCTGGGTTCGATTCCTTTTGTCGGCGAGCGCCTGGTGGCGATGTGGGACAGCATTGACCAGCAGGGCGCGGCGTTGATGGTCAGCATCAAGCCGTACCTGGGGCAGGTGGGCAATTGGTTGCTGGCGCGCAGCGCACAGATTGGCGGCGGCATTCTTGAACTGACCTTGAGCCTGGTGTTCGTGTTCTTCTTTTATCGCGATGGCCCGCGCCTGGCGATGTTTGTGCACCGTCTGCTGGAGCGTTTGATCGGCGAACGTGCGGGCTATTACATCGAGCTGGTGGCGGGCACCGTGCAGCGGGTGGTCAATGGCGTGATCGGTACTGCTGCGGCCCAGGCGCTGCTGGCGCTCATCGGCTTCATGATCGCCGGCGTGCCGGGGGCGCTGGTGCTGGGGATCGTCACGTTCTTGCTCAGCCTGATCCCCATGGGCCCGCCGCTGGTGTGGATCCCCGCCACGGCGTGGTTGGCCTGGAAAGGCGACTACACCTACGCGGTGTTCCTCGGTGTCTGGGGCACGTTCATCATCAGCGGCGTGGACAACGTGCTGAAGCCCTACCTCATCAGCCGGGGCGGCAACCTGCCGCTGGTTATCGTCTTGCTGGGTGTGTTTGGCGGGTTGATTGCCTTTGGCTTTATCGGCCTGTTTATCGGGCCGACGTTGCTGGCGGTGGCGTATAGCCTGTTGATGGATTGGAGTGCGACCCAAGCGCAAGGTCGCCGGGAGGACAAACCGCTGTAACTGAAAGGGCTAGGTCAATGTGTGTTTTCTAGGCCCTTGGTAGCCACAAGACCGCCGTCAGGCCACCACCTGGCGTTTCTTCCAGGGTTAGACGCCCGCCTAGGCGCTCAACCGCTTCCTTGGAAATCGTCATCCCCAACCCAACGCCACCGGAGTTGCGGTTACGCGAGCCTTCCAGCCGATAGAACGGCTCGAATACCGCCTCGTGCATATTTGCCGCAATCCCAGGGCCGTGGTCGATCACACGAATCAGCAATGCCTCACGGCTGTCCTCCAGCGCAACGCGCGCCGTGCCGGCATAGCGCAACGCGTTGTCGATCAGGTTGTTGAGGGCTGAACGCAAGGCCATCGGTTGCACCTGCAAGGGTGCACAGGTGCCGGCGAATTGCACGTCGCAGCCTTGGTCCTGGGCGTTTTCGCTCATGGATTCCACCAGCGCCTGCACGTCCAGCCAATGCCGGGTTTCGCTGGTGCGTTGCTCGTGCAAGTAGCTCAGGGTGGCGTCGAGCATGCCGATCATATCGTTCAGGTCTTGGCGCATCTGGCCTTGCAGCCGGGTGTCTTCGATCTGTTCCAGGCGCAACTTGAGGCGTGACAGCGGGGTGCGCAGGTCATGGGAGACCGCGCCCAGCATGCGCGCACGTTGGCTGACCTGCTCGCGGATACGTCGCTGCATCAGGTTGAAGGTGTACGCCGCTTGTCGCGCCTCCCGGGGGCCGGACTCGTCCAGCGGTGGGCTGTCGAGGTCCAGGCTCAGTTGCTCGGCCGCATCGCTCAGGCGTTGGATCGGCCGGCTTAACAGCTTGGCACCGTACCAAGCGGCAATGATCAGCGAGATAAACTGGAACGTCAGCGGCACCAGCGGGCCGCCGAACCAAGGGCGATGGCGCTCCTTGTTCAGCGGCACCCTCGTGCCGTCCGGTTGTTCGATAAACGTTTCCTGGGGCGGCGGCGGTGGAGGGCCGTAATAGCGGAACCAGGAAATCGCCAGCACATGGGCCAGCACGATGCCCACCAGCAACACGCCAAACAGACGACCGAACAGCGTGTTGAAGGGGGCACGCATTAGCCGATGTCTCGGGCGTCGAACAGGTAGCCTTCGCCACGCACGGTCTTGATCAACTGCGGCGCCTTGGGATCGTCTCCCAGTTTTTGCCGCAGGCGCGACACCAGCAAGTCGATGCTGCGATCAAAGGCTTCGATGGAGCGGCCTCGGGCAGCGTCGAGCAGCTGTTCGCGGCTCAATACGCGGCGCGGGCGTTCGATAAACACCCACAGCAGGCGGAATTCAGCGTTGGAAAGCGGCACCACGAGCCCATCGTCGGCCACTAGCTGGCGCAGTACGCTGTTGAGGCGCCAGTTGTCGAAGCGAATATTCGCACGCTGATCGGTGCGGTCATCGCGCACACGGCGCAGGATGGTCTGGATGCGCGCCACCAGTTCACGCGGCTCGAACGGCTTGGACATGTAGTCGTCAGCGCCCAATTCCAGGCCGATGATACGGTCGGTGGGTTCGCAGCGGGCGGTGAGCATCAGGATCGGGATGTCCGACTCCGAGCGCAGCCAACGGCACAGCGACAGGCCATCTTCGCCCGGTAGCATCAGGTCAAGCACCACCACGTCATAGGTTTCGGCTTGCATGGCCAGGCGCATTGCAGCGCCATCGGTCACGCCGGTGGCGAGAATATTGAAGCGCGCCAGGTAGTCGATCAGCAGCTCGCGAATCGGCACATCGTCATCGACGATCAATGCGCGGGTGTTCCAGCGTTTGTCGTCGGCGATCACCGCGCTTTTTTGCTCGTCGTTCAGCGGGACGGAAGGGGTATGCATAATGCGATCATCTGCCTGGTTGTTGCGGTCAGCATAGGCGCCCAGCCACATGGCTGGTAGTGCTGGTCGGTGGGTCGTGCGGGCGAGCCTATCCGTGGGGCGTATTGGGGGGATGTCGTGAATGTATCAGCTTTGAAATAATTGGCTCAAATGCACGCCGCAGTGCGCTTGGTCAGTATTTACCGATCATCGGATCCCGTAATGGCGCAGCTTGCGCTACAATCCGCGCCGATTTCGACTTGCCTGAGAGCCCATTCCAATGTCCGTCTGCCAGACTCCTATCATCGTCGCCCTGGATTACCCCACTCGTGACGCCGCACTGAAGCTGGCTGACCAGTTGGACCCCAAGCTTTGCCGGGTCAAGGTCGGCAAGGAACTGTTCACCAGCTGCGCCGCGGAAATCGTCGGCACCCTGCGTGACAAAGGCTTCGAGGTGTTCCTCGACCTGAAATTCCACGATATACCCAACACCACCGCCATGGCAGTCAAGGCCGCCGCTGAAATGGGCGTGTGGATGGTCAACGTGCACTGCTCCGGCGGCCTGCGCATGATGACCGCCTGCCGCGAAGTGCTGGAACAGCGCAGCGGCCCCAAGCCGTTGTTGATCGGCGTGACCGTACTCACCAGCATGGAGCGCGAAGACCTGGCCGGCATCGGCCTGGACATCGAACCTCAAGAGCAAGTGCTGCGCCTGGCGGCCCTGGCCCAGAAGGCCGGTTTGGATGGCCTGGTGTGTTCGGCCCTGGAAGCCCAGGCGTTGAAGACCGCCCACCCGTCGCTGCAACTGGTGACTCCGGGTATTCGCCCTGCGGGCAGCGCGCAGGATGACCAGCGCCGTATCCTGACCCCGCGTCAGGCACTGGATGCAGGTTCCGATTACCTGGTGATTGGTCGTCCGATCAGCCAGGCGGCGGACCCGGCGAAGGCGTTGGCGGCTGTGGTTGCCGAGATCGCCTGATCTCTAAAGTAAACACAGTTCCAAATGTGGGAGGGGCGGTGCGACGATTCGACTTGCCCCTCCCACATTTAGATCACCCATCACCAGATAGATTTGCGGTGTGTCAGCTGACCTTCAGCACCAACTTCCCAAAGTTCTCGCCGTTGAACAGCTTCATCAATGTCTCCGGGAACGTCTCCAGGCCCTCGACGATATCCTCCTTGCTCTTGAGCTTGCCCTGCGCCATCCAGCCACCCATTTCCTGGCCAGCAGCGGCAAAGTTTGCCGCGTGGTCCATCACCACAAAACCTTCCATGCGTGCACGGTTGACCAGCAGTGACAAATAGTTGGCCGGGCCTTTGACCGCTTCCTTGTTGTTGTACTGGCTGATGGCACCGCAGATTACTACCCGCGCTTTCAGCGCCAGGCGGCTGAGAACGGCGTCGAGAATATCCCCGCCGACGTTATCGAAATACACATCCACGCCCTTGGGGCACTCGCGCTTGAGGGCGGCAGGCACGTCTTCGCTTTTGTAGTCGATGGCAGCGTCAAAACCCAGTTCATCCACCAGGAATTTGCACTTGTCGGCGCCGCCGGCAATGCCCACTACGCGGCAGCCTTTGATCTTGGCGATCTGCCCGGCAATGCTGCCCACCGCGCCGGCCGCGCCGGAGATCACCACGGTTTCGCCGGCCTTGGGGGCACCGGTGTCCAACAGGGCAAAGTAGGCCGTCATGCCAGTCATGCCCAAGGCGGACAGATAACGCGGTAGCGGCGCCAATGTCGGATCGACTTTATAGAAACCTCGCGGTTCACCCAGGAAATAATCCTGCACGCCCAGGGCGCCATTTACGTAGTCCCCGACTGCAAATTTAGGGTTGTTCGACGCGACTACTTTGCCCACCCCCAATGCACGCATCACTTCACCAATACCTACCGGTGGGATGTAGGACTTGCCCTCATTCATCCAGCCACGCATGGCCGGGTCCAGGGACAGGTATTCATTGCGCACCAGCACCTGGCCATCCTGGGGTGTGCCCACGGGCACTTCCTGGTAGGTGAAGGTTTCCCGCGTGGCCGCGCCAACCGGGCGTTTGGCGAGCAGGAATTGGCGATTGGTCTGGGCGGTCATGGCAGGGACTCTTGATGAAAATGAACCTAGAGTGATAGACCTTCAGTGCCTTTGAAGCAAGACCGGGCGCAGGTGCGAATGCAGGCTGATAGGCGCTGCTAATAGTGCTGACGCGCTTATCACGGTGTTGGCTAGACTCGCTCTACGGTTACTTTTCCCACAGGACATCCTCCATGAGCATGACGTTTTCCGGCCAGGTCGCCCTGGTCACTGGCGCCGCCGCCGGTATTGGTCGCGCCACCGCGCTGGCGTTCGCCGCCGAAGGCTTGAAGGTCGTGGTTGCCGACCTGGATGTGGCGGGCGGTGAGGGCACCGTTGCGCTGATCCAGCAGGCCGGAGGTGAAGCGGTGTTTGTGCGTTGCAACGTCACACTGGAAGCGGACGTGCAGCAATTGATGGCGCAGACCCTCGCAGCCTTCGGGCGTCTGGACTACGCGTTTAACAACGCCGGGATCGAGATCGAGAAGGGCAAGCTGGCGGATGGCACGTTGGACGAGTTCGACGCGATCATGGGCGTCAACGTCAAAGGCGTCTGGTTGTGCATGAAGCATCAATTGCCACTGCTGCTGGCCCAAGGCCGTGGGGCTATCGTCAACACTGCGTCGGTGGCGGGGTTGGGGGCGGCGCCGAAGATGAGCATTTACGCAGCCTCCAAGCACGCGGTGATCGGCCTGACCAAGTCGGCCGCCATCGAATACGCAAAGAAGCACATTCGGGTCAACGCCGTCTGCCCGGCAGTGATCGATACCGATATGTTCCGACGCGCTTATGAAGCTGACCCGCGCAAGGCGGATTTCGCCGCCGCCATGCACCCGGTCGGGCGCATCGGCACCGTCGAAGAGATTGCCAGCGCAGTGCTATACCTGTGCAGTGATGGGGCGGCGTTTACCACGGGGCAGGCGTTGGCGGTAGACGGGGGTGCCACGGCGATCTAGGACCTCGCGCCAGCCGCTATTCGAAAACGTCCAGGGGTTTGTGAGGTTTTTCCGCGGCTGGCAAATTGCCTTGTCAGAATGTGTATCACTAGGTAAATAACTTAATAAAATCAATACTTTAATAACTTTTAGCCACCAGTTTCCTTGAGCTTCTGTGCTTAACTGCGCCGGGTTGAATAACAGACAGTTCAAGTGAGTGGCTCATGGATTTAGGGATCGATCGACAAGCCTCGGTACCGGTGGTACCGCAAATCGTCAGCGCGGTGGCGCACTGGATTCGCGAGAGCGGCGTAAGCCCTGGGACCCGTCTGCCGTCCATTCGGCAATTGGCCTTGGATAACCTGCTCAGCCAGTCCAGCGTGATCGAAGCCTGCGAGCGCATGGTCGCCCAAGGCATGCTGGCGTCCAGGCAAGGCTCTGGGTTTGTGGTGGCTCAGCCAGCCGCGTTGCACGAAGGTCAATGGTATGAGGGGGCGGAGCGGGGCTGGGGTGCTTTTGTCGATAATCCCTTGGGGGAACTGAAATTAGGTTGCGGCTGGTTGCCGGACGCCTGGCGCGAAAGCGACGACATCAGTTACGCCATCCGCGAAGTCTCCCGCACCGACACTGCCGGACTGTTCAACTACAGCACGCCCCTTGGGCTGCCTGCCCTGCGCGAGCAATTGCTCAAGCGCCTGACTCAGCTGCGTATTCCCTCGAGCCTCGAACGCATCCTCACGACGGCCGGCGCCAGCCATGCCCAGGATCTGTTGATCCGCACGTTGCTCAAGCCCGGCGATTACGTGGTCGTGGAAACCCCAGGCTACGGCAACCTCTACCGGCAACTGGCCTTCCAGGGCGTCCATTTGCTGGAGGTGCCCCGCACCCGTGGCGGGCCGGACATCCCGGCGTTGGAGGCACTGCTGCAAGCGCATCAGCCCAAGTGTCTGTTTATTAACAGCCTGTATCACAACCCTACTGGCACCAGTCTGTGCCATGAGGTTGCCGAGCGCCTGCTGGAACTGGCCCACCGTAAAAATTTCCTGATCGTCGAAGAAGACGTGCTGGGCGACCTGCAGCATCCCAGCTGCACGCGGCTTTCGGCATTGCCCCACAATGACCGGGTGATCTATGTCGCGAGCTTTTCAAAAACCCTGAGCAGTGCGTTGCGGGTGGGCTATCTCAGCGCCAGTGCGGCAATCGTTACGCAACTGGCCAACCTCAAGACCCTGACCGGTTTCGGCACGTCACGGTTTGCCGAGGCGGTGGTTATGACGCTGCTGGTCAACGGTACCTATCGCAAGTGGGTGCAGCGCTTGCGCAAGCGATTGAACAATGAAATGGCCGCTACGTTGCAGGTGCTGGAGGATGAAGAGTGGGAGGTGTTTGCGGTGCCGGCCGGCGGCATGTTCCTCTGGGCTCGACCTGGGGCAGCGCGCGCCTCGCGATTGTCGGCGTGTGCCCAGCGTCTGGGCGTGTTGTTGTCGCCGGGGGCGCTGTTCACCCCGAACGCTGAGCACAGTGACTGGCTGCGCATCAATGTGGCCTACGCCGGAGATCAGCGGGCGCAGGCATTGTTCCGTGACCTGGGGCCCGCCAGATCGACCTCGACCATTCTGAAAGCGACGAGGATGTAGCTTTTTGCCATTATTGTGGCGCCAACGTCTTGTGTTCAGTGCCTTGCAGTTGCCAATCTGACTTCTGGTAAATCGGGCTCGATGGCATCCGCCATTGCAAGAGGACTCAAGTGCAATGATTTCGGCCGTGCAACGACGTTTCGCCAACCTGGGTATGGCAAAAAAACTGAGCCTGGGTTTCGCCCTGGTCCTGCTGCTCACGGCCCTGGTAGCGGCCATCGGTGTGTGGTCCCTGCAGACCGTTGCCCAACGCTTCGAAGGCCTCAACGCCATGTCGTCGCTCAACAGTGGTTTGCTCAAGGTGCGCTTGATCGAGCAGGACTACGCACTGCATGCCGACCCCAAGGCCGTTGACGCCCTGCACGACAGTGTCGATGCCTTGACGGCCCTGGCGACTACCCTCAAGGCCCAGTCAGCGGTCAATGTGCCGGTGATGACGGATGTCGAGCAGGCGTTGGCGGCTTACCGAAAGGCCTTCGATGAGTTTGTAGAACTGACGCAAACCAAGGACCTGGCCCTGGAAATGGCCAGTTGGTCGGTGTCCAGCGTCGCCAATAACCTCGACGTGTTGCAGGCCGGGCTGGCAGACGACGGTGCCTACGGCCTCAAGGAAAGCCAGGGCAAAGAGGGCGCCGAATTTATCGAGCAGGCGGGGCAGGTGAGCCAGGTTTCGCGCTTGATGCTGCAAGCCATGAACGAAGCGCGGGTGCGTTTGGACCAGAGCCGCAGAGTGAGCGAAGACGAGGCCGAGCAAGGCAAGATCGAGCAGGCTGACCAAGCCCTGGCCCAGGTCGAACAGTTGAAGACCTCGGTCAAAGACCCTGGCTACCAGACGGTGCTGAATGAAGTCTCCGGGCATATCGCCGCCTTCAGCGAAAAACTGGGGGAATATACCGGCCTGCTGGCCCAGGAAAAGGTCGTCTACAAACAGCTCAATGATCGGGCGGCCCAAGTGGTGAGCCGGGTCAAGCTGGCCTACGATGCCGAAGACCAGTCGATGCAGGCTCAATTGAAGAAAAGCACACTGCTGATCGTCGGCTCGTCGGCCCTGGCTCTAGTGGTGGGGTTGATTGCGGCGTGGGTGATCACCCGCTTGATCGTCGCACCGCTGCGCAGTGTGATTGCGGTGGCCCAGCAGATTGCTGCCGGCGATCTGAGCGGGCGGATGGAGATCAACCGGCGCGATGAAATCGGTCAGTTGATGCAGGCCATGCAGCAGATGGGCAATGGCTTGAGTCATATGGTCAGCGGCCTGCAGACCGGTATCGAACAACTGGCGCTGTCTGCGCATTCGTTGTCCAGCGTGACCGAACAAACCAATGTCGAGGTCAGCAGCCAGAAGGAAGAAACCGAGCAGGTCGCCACGGCGATGAACCAGATGACCGCCACCGTGCACGACGTGGCGCGCAATGCCGAGGAGGCAGCTCAAGCCGCACAGACGGCGGATGACAAAGTCGACAGCGGCCAGCAGGTGGTGCGTCAGAGTTTGCAGCGCATCGAGCAACTTGCGATGTCGAGCACCAGCGCCAGCGCCAGCATCGAAAGCCTCAGCGCAGAGATCCAGAACATCGGCACCGTGCTGAGTGTGATCAAAAGCGTGGCCGAACAGACCAACTTGCTGGCGCTTAACGCCGCCATCGAAGCTGCCCGCGCCGGTGAGCAGGGGCGCGGCTTTGCGGTGGTGGCCGATGAGGTGCGGGCGCTGGCCAAGCGCACCCAGCAGTCCACCGAGGAAATCGAGCGGCTGGTCAGTACCTTGCGCAGTGCGGCGCAATCCTCGGTGCAACAGATCCAGCAGAGCGGTGAGTTGGTGAAGCTGGCCGTCAGTGACGCGCTGGAGACCGAAAGTGCCTTGGGCAGCATTGCAGTGGCGGTGTCATTGATCCAGCAGATGAACCAGCAGATTGCCGCTGCAGCCGAGCAGCAAAGCTCGGTGGCCGAAGAGATCAACCGCAGTGTTACCAGCATCCGCGCCAGTGCCGATCAGTCGGCTTTAAGCATGCAGGGCAATGCCGCATCGAGTATCCAGTTGGCGCAATTGGGCACGGAGCTCAAAGGCATGGTGGGGCACTTTCGCCTCTGATCGCCGCCCGCGCATGGCTGCATAGGGGCAGGGCGATCAAGCGTTGTTGGCGAGAAAAGTCAGCAGCGCCTCATTGACGTATTCCGGGTTTTCCCGGGCGCTGATATGGCCAGCGTCTGGAATCAGGATCAGGCTGCAGCCGATCAGTTCGGACATTTCCTTGGCCTCGGCGGGTGGTCGTGGCCTGTCGTGTTCACCGCACATGACCTGAGTCGTGTCGGCGTCCAGGTGCGGCAATTGCTCCAGTACGTCCTCTCGGCTGAAGATCAACCGACCCAGCGGCACGATGCTGTCGAGCAGGCGCTCGCGGGAATAAGTTTGCAGCGACATACGAAAGTCCTGATACAGCGCCGATTCACGGTCGATACCTGGTCGGAAGAAGATCGGTGCGATCACCTCCAGCAGCGGCTCAGGGATGGCGCCAGCGTCTTCGATCATCTTGAACAACGAGAAATAGTACTGGCGCGTGGATTCCGGTTCGGCACCGAGGTAGGTGTCCATCAGTACCAGGCTGTTGACCCTGTGCGGTGCCAGCAGTGCCAGGCGTGCGCCCCACATGCCGCCCACCGACAGCCCCACCAGGTTGATCTGCTCGATATCCAGGTGGTCCAGCAGGGCCAGGGCCTGGCGCGCCAGGTCGTCGAGCGAGCGGGTTTGTGCAGGCAGCGGCCCCGATTCGCCATGGCCCCATAGCTCGGGGACGATCACGCGGTACTGCTGCGACAGGGCTTCGATCTGCGGCGCCCACATTTCAACACCCCACAGGTAGCTTGACCCCAGCAGGACGACGGGGCCGTTGCCCTGGTCGATATAGTGCAGCGGTTGTCCATCAATGACGGCGACAGGCATAGCAGGCCTCTGACTTCACGGAGTGAGGGGCATTTTTTACGCTAGTCGTGGGCGCGGGGATAGGTGCAAAGTGATGGCATGTGGCGAACCGGGTTCGCCACAGGGGAGGGGGGCGATCAGTCGTAGATGACTTTCTTTTTCCACTCGGCGTCGGCGTCGGCTTCTTTCAAGCCTTCGGTCAATTCATTGACCTCGTCCTCGGCAGGCTTGCTATTGGTCAGCACCGTGGAGTTGGCGCGGGCCAGTTGCGCTTCAAGCTGTTGCAGTTGTGCGCTGTAGACCACTGGCTCCGGCTGCTTGCGCAGGTATTGCACGCCACGTTCGAATGCCAGACGTGCCTGGCCGGGTTGGCCTTGCTGCAGGGCGTGCTGGCCGAGGTTGTTGAAGAATTCGATGTGCAGCAGCACGAGGATGTGGCGAATCTCCTTGATCCAGTGCTTGGCCTCGTTGGCCGGCAGGAAGCCGTCCTGGGCTGCGCGGGTCACCTGGCCGTGCAAGGCTTCGAGCAAAAAGCGCACGTCCTTGGCCTTGGCTTCAGTCTGGATCGGAGCGGGCGGGTTGTTCACCGGGATCGATTCGCCTTGGGCTACCTGGGTATTCAACTCGGTGATACGGGCCTTGATCGGTGCACTGGTCTTATTGAGGTTGAGCAAGCGCTGATTGACGTTGAGCTCCAGGCGCGTCAGCAACAATTTAAGCGCCGGGGTCATCAATTGGCCGGGGAAGGTCTCGGTGATTTCGCCGCAACGACGCAGCCGATCGTTGAGCTCGATCTCGGTGCGTTTCTTCTCCAGCTTGTTGTTTTCCACCACGTGGTTCATGTAGCCAATGGCGATCAGTATTACGATCCCGGCTATTACCAGCAGGGTGATCATGAGTGGTGTCACCGGTGTGACCTCTTTATAGGGTTTGCTGTGGAGTGTAGTGACTGGGCCATCCGACGGATAGGGCTGATCGACCAGTTGCTCAGGTAGATGCTTCTATATAGGTAATCGTTCCGTGAGTAGATGCACATTGCCATCATTTGCAGTCGGCAACTATAACGTCTTGTCGAGCGCCAGAATATAGGCGTCAAGGCCCGCATGGGCACAATCCTCGTACAGGCCGTTAAGCAGGGGGAAGTCATTGATTTTAATAAATTTATCCTTGGGGGTTGACGACCCCCCAATCCATCCATAGAATGCGCGCCACTTAAAGCGTAAAGCACACAGCGAAACGCGGCGGGTAGTGAATGTTGTACGTGTGTCCCCTTCGTCTAGTGGCCTAGGACACCGCCCTTTCACGGCGGTAACAGGGGTTCGAGTCCCCTAGGGGACGCCATATGCGGGAATAGCTCAGTTGGTAGAGCACGACCTTGCCAAGGTCGGGGTCGCGAGTTCGAGTCTCGTTTCCCGCTCCAAGTTTAAGCAGTGTGGCTCTCGGGCGGCACTGAGTGAAACCAGGGCATGATCTTCGGATCTAACCTCTGGGCACTGGAATACACACCATGTGTTTCAGTAGCGTGTCCCCTTCGTCTAGTGGCCTAGGACACCGCCCTTTCACGGCGGTAACAGGGGTTCGAGTCCCCTAGGGGACGCCATTTGCGGGAATAGCTCAGTTGGTAGAGCACGACCTTGCCAAGGTCGGGGTCGCGAGTTCGAGTCTCGTTTCCCGCTCCAATTTAAGCAGTGTTGCCCTCGGGCGGCACTGAGTGAAACCAGGGCATGATCTTCGGATCTAACCTCTGGGCACTGGAACACACACCCTGTGTTTCAGTAGCGTGTCCCCTTCGTCTAGTGGCCTAGGACACCGCCCTTTCACGGCGGTAACAGGGGTTCGAGTCCCCTAGGGGACGCCATTTGCGGGAATAGCTCAGTTGGTAGAGCACGACCT
>NZ_UTKY01000106.1 GCF_900583165.1 Pseudomonas viridiflava
TCTTCTGGGAATGGGAACGGTCTGGCAAAGCGGCGCGATGTGTTCGGCATTGGGCCAGTTTTTCGCAGATGGACACGCGGTATGTCTGGGATGACAACGGCCGCGTCACGGTGTTTAACGCCGATGGTAGCCAAGAAGTCTATGTGCATGACCAGCGCGCAAGGCTGGTGCAACGTATTGATCTGGATGGTGCGGAGTACTTCAAATCCTACGATGACAACGGTCGGCTAACGGTTGAGCAAGACCCGCTGGGGGCGGTGACGGCGTATCAGTACGACGATGCTGGGCGGTTGGTGGCGGTGTTTCCGGGGGACGATGAGCCGACAGCCTACGAGCATGACAGCGGGTTCGTACGGGTTGTACGGCGCGGTGA
>NZ_UTKY01000091.1 GCF_900583165.1 Pseudomonas viridiflava
TCGAGCACCATACTGGTAGCTTGCAGTTTGAACTCGCGGGTGTAGACCTTTCTCTTGCTCATGGAACCTCCAAGTTGGCGAAATCATATCGCCCTTAAGAGGTGTCCGGGATTATTAGGCCAGTTCAAGCCCCCTCCCACATACAGCAGACCCCATACCCCTGATAAATTTAATTACAATCACGCCTTTGTTAGCTGCCTAAGCAAGGATTCTGCAATGCAAGCCGCCAACCCCCGCAAGGGGTACCTCCTGGGCCTGAGCGCCTATGTCATCTGGGGTCTGTTCCCGCTCTACTTCAAAGCCATCGCCAGCGTGCCCGCCGCCGAAATCATCGTGCACCGCGTGTTGTGGTCGGCGCTGTTCGGCGGCTTACTGTTGATGGTGTGGAAGCACCCCGGTTGGTTCCGCGAACTGCGCGACAACCCCAAGCGCCTGGCGATCCTGGCCCTTAGCGGTTCGTTGATTGCCGGCAATTGGCTGACCTACGTGTGGTCGGTAAACACCGGGCGCATGCTGGAAGCGAGCCTGGGTTACTACATCAACCCGCTGGTGAATGTGGTGCTGGGCATGTTGCTTCTGGGTGAGCGCTTGCGTCGCCTGCAGTGGGTCGCGGTGGGACTGGCAGCGCTGGGTGTAGCGCAACAGGTATGGCAGGTGGGCAGTTTGCCGTGGGTGTCGCTGGTACTGGCGTTGACCTTTGGTTTCTACGGGCTGATTCGCAAACAGGCGCCAGTCAAAGCACTGCCGGGCTTGGTGGTGGAAACCTGGATGCTGGTGCCGATTGCCATCGCCTGGCTCGTGTTCAACCCGACCGCCCACAGTGCGCAGTTGGAATTCTGGAGCACATCCGAAGCCTGGTGGCTGGTCGCCGCCGGCCCGGTTACGTTGATCCCGCTGGTATGTTTCAACGCCGCCGCACGGCATTTGCCTTACACCGCCCTGGGCTTTTTACAGTACGTCGCGCCGACCCTGGTGTTGCTCGAAGCGGTGCTGCTGTTCGGTGAACACCTGGCGCCGAGCACCCTCACCGCGTTCGCTTTTATCTGGGCCGGCCTGGTGGTGTACAGCGTGGATATCTGGTTGAGCGTGCGCAAACGCTGATCAAATAACGTACAAACCTCTGCAAGCCACAGCGGACGTGGCTTGCAGACATCCACCCCAAGGTTATCCACAGCCTGGTCCCCGCCATTTGTGCACAAGCTTTTGAAATTGCTCGTTTTTTGCTCAAATCAGCGCAAAGCCCGACTGGCGTGGCCTGGCGCCGGGTCTCTACAGGTTATCCACAGGCCCATGCAAGATTTAGATGCATAACCTTGTGGTCGGATTATTCCTCGTGGTGCAGCTCCACCATCAAGTCATCGGCCAAGGTTTCCAGGGACAGCTGCAAGGTGTCCAGGGATAAGGTCGCTGGCACCTGCAACAGCGCCTCAGCCGTGAACAACGGGTCACCGCTCATGGGCGCCGGGCGCACATCGGTACTCAGGCTCGCCAGGTTCACGCCCTTCTGGCTCAGCAACGCCGTGATCTCTCGCACGATGCCCGACCGGTCATTGCCCACCAGCGTCATCACAATCGACTTGGATGCCGACGCCTGCCCGCTGCTGCCCTCACCCACCAACACGCGAATGCCGTGTGTGGATAAGTCCTCCAGCGCCGATACCAACGCCTGACGATTTTCCGTCGGAACGCTGACCCGCAAAATGCCCGCAAACTGCCCGGCCATGTGCGCCATGCGGCTTTCCAGCCAGTTGCCACCGTGGGCGGCAATGTTCTGCGCGATGCGTTCAACCAAGCCGGGTTTGTCGGCGGCGATAATTGTGAGTACAAGATGGTCCATGGCGAAACTCCGCTGGTGGTTATTCCTGTAGGAGCGAGCTTGCTCGCGAAAAACTTCAAGACACCGCGCAAATCCAGAATGCCGCGTCATCGTTGACGTTTTTCGCGAGCAAGCTCGCTCCTACAAGGTGGACGCAGGATTACTCGAAAACAAATCGTGTACCATTTTTATATTTATCTGGAACAATCCAATAGTTTTTTGAGAACATCCCGTTCTCCGCTGTGACCGTACGACCAAAGTGGGTCGCTAAACGACGTATTTAGTCTAATTTTCACAACCGCAAGTCATCATGTAGTATGCCCAACCGTGCACTACATAATGAAAATCTGAAAAAGCGCATAAGCTCCGTAGAGTGAGGCAAGCAATGACTGAACACGTTCAAGTCGGTGGCCTGCAGGTCGCCAAAGTCCTGTTCGACTTCGTGAACAACGAAGCCATTCCCGGCACCGGCATTACTGCCGACCAGTTCTGGGCCGGTGCCGACAAGGTCATCCACGACCTCGCACCGAAGAACAAAGCCCTACTCGCCAAACGCGACGATTTCCAGGCGCGGATTGATACCTGGCACCAGACCCATGCCGGCCAGGCCCACGACCCGGTGGCCTACAAAGCCTTCCTGCAAGACATCGGATACCTGCTGCCAGAAGCTGCAGATTTCCAGGCCACGACCCAAAACGTCGACGACGAAATCGCCCGCATGGCCGGCCCCCAGCTGGTGGTACCGGTTATGAACGCCCGCTTCGCCCTCAACGCCTCGAATGCGCGCTGGGGCTCGCTGTATGACGCGCTGTATGGCACCGACGCCATCAGCGAAGCCGACGGCGCCGAAAAGGGCCAGGGCTACAACAAAGTGCGCGGCGACAAGGTAATTGCCTTCGCCCGCGCCTTCCTTGATGAGGCCGCACCGCTCAGCGCCGGCAGCCATGTTGAGTCCACCGGCTACAAAATCGTCGATGGCAAACTGATCGTCAGCCTCAAAGGCGGCAGCAACAGCGGCTTGCGTGACGATGCGCAACTGATAGGTTTCCAGGGCCCTGCGGCCGAGCCGATTGCGATCCTGCTGAAAAACAACGGCCTGCACTTCGAAATCCAGATCGACGCCAGCACCCCGGTCGGCCAGACCGACGCCGCCGGCGTCAAAGACGTGCTGATGGAAGCCGCGCTCACCACCATCATGGACTGCGAAGACTCCGTCGCCGCCGTCGATGCCGATGACAAAGTGGTGATCTACCGCAACTGGCTCGGCCTGATGAAGGGCGACCTGGCCGAAGAAGTGGCCAAGGGCGGCAAGACCTTCACCCGCACCATGAACGCTGACCGCGCTTACACCGGCGTGGATGGCAATGACGTGACCTTGCACGGGCGTTCGCTGTTGTTCGTGCGTAACGTCGGTCACCTGATGACCATCGACGCCATCCTGGACAAAGACGGCAACGAAGTCCCGGAAGGCATCCTCGACGGCCTGGTCACCAGCCTCGCCGCGACCCACAGCCTCAACGGCAACAACAGCCGCAAAAACAGCCGCACCGGTTCCGTGTATATCGTGAAACCGAAGATGCACGGGCCAGAAGAAGCCGCGTTCACCAACGAGCTGTTCGGCCGCATCGAAGACGTGCTGAACCTGCCGCGCAACACCCTCAAAGTCGGGATCATGGACGAGGAGCGCCGCACCACGGTCAACCTCAAGGCCTGCATCAAGGCCGCCAGCGAGCGCGTGGTGTTTATCAACACCGGCTTCCTCGACCGTACCGGTGACGAGATCCACACCTCCATGGAAGCCGGCGCGATGGTGCGCAAGGCGGCCATGAAGGCGGAAAAATGGATCGGCGCGTATGAGAACTGGAACGTCGATATCGGCCTGAGCACCGGCCTGCAAGGCCGTGCGCAGATCGGTAAAGGCATGTGGGCCATGCCCGACCTGATGGCGGCGATGCTCGAACAGAAAATCGCCCACCCGCTGGCCGGTGCCAACACCGCCTGGGTGCCTTCGCCGACCGCCGCTGCGCTGCACGCGCTGCACTACCACAAGGTCGACGTCTTCGCCCGCCAGGCTGAACTGGCCAAGCGCGAACGCGCATCGGTGGACGACATCCTGACCATTCCTCTGGCCAGCAACACCGATTGGTCCGACGAAGAAATCCGCAACGAACTGGACAACAACGCCCAAGGCATCCTGGGTTATGTGGTGCGCTGGATCGACCAGGGCGTGGGTTGTTCGAAAGTGCCGGACATTAACGATGTAGGCCTGATGGAAGACCGCGCTACCCTGCGTATCTCCAGCCAGCACATCGCCAACTGGCTGCGCCACGGCATCGTCAATGAAGCCCAGGTGCTGGAAAGCCTCAAGCGCATGGCGCCGGTGGTAGACCGTCAGAATGCCGGGGATAAGTTGTACAACCCGCTGGCACCGGATTTCGACAGCAACATCGCGTTCCAGGCAGCGGTGGAGTTGGTGATTGAAGGGACCAAGCAGCCTAACGGCTACACCGAGCCGGTGTTGCACCGCCGGCGTCGGGAGTTCAAGGCCAAGAATGGCCTGTAAATGAAAAAAGCCCCGGTCGAGAGATCGGGGCTTTTTCTTTGGGCATTGTAGTGACTGTGAGGGCCTCATCGGGGGCAAGCCCCCTCCCACATTTACTGTATTTACACATTGTGATTTGTGAACACAGTCAAAGGTGGGAGGGGGCTTGCCCCCGATGAGGCCCTCAACCCCGCCACAGAATCAGGGCACCATCCCCAATTCCCGCTTCACCATCTTCGCCAACTTCACGCTATCAATCGGCTTAAGCAAAAAATCCACCACACTCAGATGCATCGCATCGATCACATCCGGCGCTTCAGCGTCCCCGGACATGATGATGATCGGCAGCGCCGCCCGTGTAGAGCTGCGCACTTGGCGGATCAGTTCCAGGCCATTGCTGGGCGCCATGCGCAAATCGGTGATCAGCAAACCAATGGAGCTGCTGGACTTCAACAATTCCCACGCCGCCTTACCACTGTCGGCAGTCATGCAGCGAATACCGTCCAGCCCCAGGATTTCCGCCAGCAGTTCACGGGCGTCCTTATCGTCGTCGACGATCAACACCCGTTGCGGCGGCAAATCTGGCTCCAGCATCACGGCGCTCAGCGCCTCGCGCTCGGCATCACTCAAAATATCGTGGTCGGACATACGGTTCTCAGCAGTTCTCATCAATCTCCCAGCACACTCGTCAGACATCTGCGGAAGGGCGAACAATGTGCACTTCGTCGGAAAGTTTGCCTAGTGGGTGTTCTACGGGGTTTGGACGATATTCATGTAAGGTTTTTCCCTAGGTATGTGGCCTTTGTATCGACCTAGACTTACGTCCAATGGGCACCTGCCGCGCAGGAGTCGACCATGGGGCACGATAACGACAAAAAAAATGCGGTCACTGTTATGAGTAAAGCTGATGCCTTCGCCCAGGCGGGGAAAACTGCTGTGTTGCAAAATATCCACGGCACCCTGCAGTTCCTGCAACGCTTCCCGCCCTTCAACCAAATGGAAAACGCTCACCTGGCGTTTCTGGTCGAGCAGTGCCAGCTGCGTTTCTTCGGCCCTGGCGAAAGCATCCTCAAACCATCGGGTGGGCCGGTGGAGCACTTTTACATCGTCAAGCAGGGCCGCGTTGTGGGCGAGCGACCGGAATCAGCGGAGACCACCTTCGAAATCACCACCGGCGAGTGCTTCCCCCTCGCCGCCTTGCTGGGTGAACGCGCCACCCGTACCGAGCATAAAGCCGCCGAAGACACGTTCTGCCTGCAACTGAACAAACCGGCCTTTATCAAGCTATTTGCCCTCTCCAGCCCATTTCGCGACTTCGCCCTGCGCGGCGTCAGCAGCCTGCTGGACCAGGTTAACCAGCAAGTGCAGCAAAAAGCCGTGGAAACCCTCGGTACCCAATACTCCCTGAACACCCGCCTGGGCGAGTTGGCCATGCGCCACCCGGTCACGTGCAGCGCGCAAACACCGCTGCGTGAAGCGGTCACGCTGATGCATGAGCAGCAGGTGGGCAGTATCGTGATCGTCGACGAACACAAGGCGCCCCTGGGGATTTTCACCCTGCGCGATCTGCGCCAGGTGGTGGCCGATGGCACCAGCGACTTCAATCAGGCCATCAAAGGGCATATGACCCAGGCGCCGTTCTTTTTGAGCCCCGACCACAGCGCCTTCGACGCCGCGATTGCGATGACCGAACGGCATATCGCCCATGTATGCCTGGTCAAAGAGCAGCGCCTGTGTGGCGTGGTGTCCGAGCGCGACTTGTTTTCGCTGCAACGTGTGGACCTGGTGCACCTGGCCCGCACCATCCGCAACGCGCCGAGGGTAGAAAACCTGGTGGCGATTCGCGGCGAAATCGGTCAACTGGTAGAGCGCATGCTCGCCCACGGTGCGTCCTCCACCCAGATCACCCACATCATTACCCTGCTCAACGACCACACCGTGTGCCGGGTGATCGAACTGACGCTCGCCGAAAAAGGCGACCCCGGTGTGCCGTTTAGTTGGTTGTGTTTCGGCAGCGAAGGCCGGCGCGAGCAGACGCTGTTTACCGACCAGGACAACGGCATTCTGTTCGACGCCAAGGACGCCGCCGAAGCGGCAGCAATCCGTGCCCGGCTATTGCCATTGGCACAACAGATCAACCAGAGCCTGGCGCTGTGCGGGTTCAGCCTGTGCAAGGGCAACATCATGGCTGGCAACCCGGAGCTGTGCCTGTCGCGGGGCGAATGGGCGCGACGTTTCGCGGCGTTTATCCGCGAGGCAACGCCCGAGAATCTGCTGGGCTCAAGCATCTATTTCGATCTGCGGGTGGTGTGGGGCGATGAACGTGGTTGCGAGCAACTGCGCCAAGGCATTCTCGACCAGGTGGGGGATAACCGCCTGTTCCAACGCATGCTGGCCGAGAACGCCTTGCGCCAACGCCCACCCGTAGGACGTTTCCGCGAGTTTGTGCTCACGCGCAAAGGTGGGGAAAAAGCCACGCTGGACCTCAAGGTGCAAGGCCTCACCCCCTTTGTCGACGGCGCTCGCCTACTGGCCCTGGCCAACGGTATCCACGCCAACAACACGTTGGAGCGCCTGCGCCAACTGGTGGTCAAGGAAGTCATCGAGCCGCTCGACGGCGCGGCCTATGAGGAGGCTTATCACTTTATCCAGCAAACCCGCATGCAACAGCACCAACTGCAAACCCGCGAAAACCAGCCGTATTCCAACCGTGTCGACCCCGACAGCCTCAACCACCTGGACCGGCGCATCCTGCGTGAATCCCTGCGCCAGGCCCAGCGCCTGCAAAGCAGCCTGACGTTGCGGTACCAGCTGTGAGCTTGTTCAGTTGGTTACGTGCGAAAAAACCTGGCCTCGACACTGAACAACAGCAACGCCTGGCGCAATTGCCCAAACCCGCCGTATGGGGGGATGGCTCCTTGCGCAACCAACGCTGGGTGGTGGTTGACCTGGAAACCAGCGGCCTGAACCTCAACCGTGACCAAGTGCTGTCCATCGGCGCGGTGGTGATTGAAGACGGCGCGGTGGATTTTTCGCAGATGTTCGAGCGCACCCTGCAACGGGCCGAGACCAAGCTCAGCCCCAGCGTGCTGATCCACGGCCTAGGCCCCAGCGCCATCGCCGCCGGCAGCGATCCTGTGGAGGCGCTGCTGGACTTCATGGCCTTCGTCGGCGACAGCCCGTTGTTGGCGTTCCACGCGCCATTCGATCAACACATGTTGGGTCGAGCGCTCAAGGACAGCCTGGGCTACCGGCTGGCCCATCCGTTTCTCGATGTTGCAGAAATTGCTCCGCTGCTGTGCCCCGAAGCCCCTCTGCGCGAAGCCGGGCTGGACGACTGGATCAACCACTTCAACCTGCACGTAGGCGAGCGCCACCACGCCAGCGCCGATGCCCTGGCCACGGCTGAGTTGATGCTGATTTTGTTTAGCCGCGCGCGCCAACAGCACATCGACACGCCGCAGGCGTTGCAGGAGCGTTTAAGCCAATGGAAACGGCGTAAACAAGCGCCATCGTTTTAATGTCATCTCCCGACAGACGCCAATTGCGCCCACCCCCACGGCTCTGCGACAATCGCGAATAATTCTCGTTAGTTTAAACCTCTTGTTTATTCGGTGATGCCTTGTCGTCGGTCCCTAACCCACACAGTGAGCTGGTTGGCGCGTTGTATCGCGACCATCGTGGCTGGCTGTTGGGTTGGCTGCGGCGCAACGTGGCCTGCCCGAGCCGCGCCGAAGACCTGAGCCAGGACACTTTCATGCGCCTGCTGGGCCGTGACGAATTGCGCGAGCCCCGTGAGCCACGGGCGTTTCTGGTGGCGATCGCCAAGGGCCTGCTGTTCGATCACTTCCGTCGCGCCGCCCTGGAACAGGCCTACCTCACCGAATTGATGCTGATCCCCGAAAGCGAGCACCCCTCGCCCGAAGAACAGCAACTGATCCTCGAAGATCTAAAAGCCATCGACCGCCTGCTCGGCAAGCTGTCGAGCAGGGCCCGCGCCGCCTTCCTCTATAACCGCCTTGATGGCATGGCCCACGCTGAAATCGCCCAGCGCCTCGGCGTGTCGGTGCCCCGTGTACGCCAGTACCTGGCCCAGGGCATTCGCCAGTGCTACATCGCCCTGTATGGCGAGCCGCAGTGAGCGTGGTCAGTTCCAAGCCGGTGTCGTCCCGCGTGCTGGATGCGGCGATTGCCTGGCAACTGTCCCTCGATTCGGGCGACGGCAGCGCTGTTGAGCAGGAAGCGTTCGACCAGTGGCTGGCCAGCGATGAAGAACACGCCCGCGCCTGGCGCCAACTGGGCATGCTCGACCGGCGTTTCAGCGTAGCCTCGGGCCCGGCGCGTGTTGCGTTGCTGCAATCGCGCGAAGGCATTCGCCAGCGCGTACGTAAGCTCGGCAGCGGCTTGGCGAGTATCGCCGTGGTCATTGGCCTGGCGCTGTTTGCCGGCGAACGCTATGTGCCCATCCACTATTGGCTCGCCGACCAACGCACCGCCACCGGCGAGCAGCGCACGTTGAAACTGGCGGATGGCACACTGATCAACCTCAACACCCACAGTGCCATCGATGTGCGTTTTGATGACAAGCGACGACTGATCGTGCTGCAGGAGGGCGAGATCCTGGTCGAGACCGGCCATCACGATGCGCGGCCGTTCTATGTGCAAACCCGCGACGGCAGCCTGCGGGCGCTGGGCACGCGGTTTATCGTCAGGCGTGAAGACGACGCCACGCGTTTGAGCGTGCTGCAATCGGCGGTGGGCGCCCAACCTGAAGCGGTGCAAAAAGAGCAGATCTTCAAGGAAGGCCAGCAAGTGCTGATGCGCAGTGACGGGCTGGGCCCAACGCTGGCCGTTACCCCCGCCACCGACGCCTGGACCCGCGGCATGCTGGTGGTGGACAACGCCCGCCTGGGGGATGTGATCGAGGAACTGGCCCGTTATCGCACCGGGCATTTGGGAGTGGAAAAGAGTGTGGGGGATTTGCGCATCACTGGCAGCTTCCCGCTGCATGACACCACCCTGGCGTTGAATGCGCTGCTGCCGACCTTGCCGGTGAAGATTGAGCAGCACACGCCGTGGTGGGTGACGGTGAGTGCCAAGCCTTAGGTTCTGTGGTGCCTGGGCGATTGCTATCGGGGGCAAGCCCCCTCCCACATTTGAAGGTATTCACACATCAAACTGTGGGAGGGGGCTTGCCCCCGATGAGGCCCTCAAGAACACCTCAAAAGCTCCAGGCAAAAATATTTCCCCTCAGCCCTATCACTTTTTAATTCTCGCTCGGCACCTAGGCAATTGAGAAATATTTCTATTCAGGAGCCGCTCCATGTCCCGCACGCTAGATACGCTGTTGCGCCCCAGCCTGTTGGCCCTGGCCATCGCCCTCAGCGCCCCGCTGGCCAGCACTTCGCTGATCGCCGCCGAGCAAGCGTCCAGCGTGCGCGCCTACAACCTGCCGGCGGCGCCACTGGCCAGCACCCTGAACCAGATCGCCAGCCAAGCCGGCCTCGCGCTCACGCTTAACCCGTCACTCGCAGCGGGCAAGACCTCGGCGCCGGTGCAGGGCCAGTTCGATGCACAGGGCGCACTGCGTGAGGCGTTGCGTGGCACGGGGCTGCAACTGGAGCAGAGCAGTGCCGGGACTTACACGTTGGTGGCCATCCCGGAGGGCGTGGTGGCATTGCCTGAAACCAATATCACCGGCCAGGGCAGCTATGAAAGCGCCTGGGGCCCGGTGGACGGTTATGTGGCGACTCGCACTGCTGCGGGTACCAAGACAGACACGCCAATCGTCGAAGCCCCGCGCTCGATCTCCGTGGTCACCCGCGAGCAGATGGATGACCGCGCCGTGCTTAGCCTCAACGATGCCTTGCGCTACACCGCTGGCGTAATGAGCAGCGGCTACGGCTCGGACTCGCGCTCCGACTGGCTGCGTATCCGCGGCTTCGACCCCTCCCAGTTTCTCGATGGCCTGCCACTGCCGAAGGGCTCGTTTGCCAACCCGAAGGTCGAGCCCTGGAACCTTGAGCGCATTGCCGTACTGCGCGGGCCAGCCTCCTCGGTCTATGGTCAAACGCCTCCGGGCGGCATGCTCGACATGGTCAGCCGCCGCCCTCAGGCCGAAAGCAGCCACGAAGTGGAAGTGCAGGCGGGCAGCAATGAGCATAAACAGATCAATTTCGACTCCACCGGCAAGCTCGACGATGAGGGTCAATTCCTCTATCGCGTCAGCGGCGTCGTGCGTGACAGCAACGCGCCCGTCGATCACATTCCGGACAAGCGCTACAACATCGCACCCAGCCTGACCTGGAATATCAGTGACGACACCCATCTGACGTTCATCTCGCAATACACCCGCGACGATACTGGTATCACGGGGCAGTTCCTGCCGCTGCAGGGCACCAAACTGGCCTCCGCTGCCGGCAAGATTTCCCATCACAAAAACCTTGGCGACCCGGATTGGGAACACTACGACCGCACCTACTACGCCCTGGGTTATGCCTTCGATCATCGTCTCAATGACGTCTGGCAGTTCAAGCAGAACCTGCGCTACACCAAGAGCGACTTGTCATTCCAAGGGGTGACGGCGTCGCTGGGCGCAAACACCGTCAGTGCTGACGGCACGCTGGTACGTGATGCCAGCAAGATTGATGAAGACATCAGCCAGTTTGCCGTAGATAACAACTTCCAAGCCGACTTCCAGACCGGCGCGCTGAGCCACACCTTGCTGCTGGGTCTGGACCACCAGCGTTCCAACACCAACTACAAATGGATGTACGCCTACGCCAACGCACCGACCTCCAACGTCAACAACCCGGTGTATGGGCAAGACTTCTCCAACGTCAACTTCAGCACCTATAACGATTACGGACAAAAGATCAATCAAACCGGCGTGTACATCCAGGACCAGATCGCCCTCGACCAATGGCGCCTCACGCTCGGCGGCCGTGAAGACTGGATTCATACCGCAACCACCTTCAACGCCACCGGCGTGACGGACACCGATCGCAGCAAAGCCTTCAGCGGTAACGTCGGTTTGAGCTACGTCTTTGAAAACGGTTTTACGCCGTATTTGTCGTACACCGAGTCGTTCCAGCCAGCGACAGGCGCCGCCATCAGCGCCACCCGTTCGTTCAAGCCCACCGAGGGGCGCCAGTACGAAGCAGGCCTGAAGTATCAACCACCGGGCACTCGCGCGCTCTTTACGGCGGCGGTCTACGATCTGCGTCAGAAGAACGTGCAAGTCACCGAAGGCCTGGTCACCACCCAGCAAGGCGAAGTGCAGGTTCGCGGGCTTGAACTGGAAGCCACGGCGGACGTGACCGACAACCTCAAGCTGGTTGGCTCCTACAGCTACACCGACACCGAAGTGTTGGAGGGCAACACTCTGAGCACCGGCAAGCGCATGCAGCAGATCCCACGCAACCAAGCCTCCCTGTGGGGTGACTACACCTGGCACGCCGGTGTGCTGGATGGCTTCGGCGTAGGTGCGGGTGTGCGTTACGTCGGCGATACCTACGGCGACGCGGCCAATACCTACCTGGGCCATGTCGGTTCCAATACCGTCTACGATGCTTCGGTGCATTACGACCTCGGCCGCCTGAGCAACAGCCTCAAGGGCGCCTCGTTGGCGGTGGATGCCAAGAACATATTTAACAAGGAATACCTGTCCACTTGTGATGGGTCCTGGTGTTACTACGGTGATGAGCGCAACGTCGTCGCCAGCGTTAACTACAAGTGGTAATACGCTGATCGCACTGCCCCAAGGGTCACGGTCATGCCGTGGCCCTTTTGCATCTGGATGAACGATGAAAAGCAAAACCATCCGCCGCTGGTCCTTTATCCACACCTGGACCAGCCTGATCTGCACGGTGTTCCTGCTGCTACTCGCCCTTACCGGCCTGCCGCTGGTGTTCCACCACGAGATCGATCACCTGTTGGGCAACGAGCCGCAATTGGCGCAGATGCCCGCCGACACGCCGCAGCTCAACTTGGAGCAGCTGGTCGCCAAAGCCCAGGCCCATCGCCCTGGCGAAGCCATGCAGTACCTGGCCTGGGACGAGGACGACCCGAACGGCGTGATCGCAATCATGGCTGCCACGGCAGGCACCGAGCCCAACGCGTCCCACACCTTCATGCTCGATGCGCGCACCGGTGATGCCGTGGAGATGCCGTCGGCCAATGGCGGGTTCACGCTGTTCCTGCTGCGTCTGCATGTGGATATGTTCGCCGGCCTGCCGGCCAAGTTGCTGCTGGCGTTCATGGGCATTTTGTTTGTAGTGGCAATAGTCTCGGGCACGGTGCTGTACCTGCCGTTTATGCGCCGCTTGAAGTTCGCCACCGTGCGCCAGGACAAATCCACGCGCCTGCGCTGGCTCGACCTGCATAACCTGATCGGCGTGATCACCCTGACCTGGGCGCTGGTGGTGGGCGTGACCGGCGTGATCAGCGCCTGCGCCGACTTGATCATCGCCGCCTGGCGCCAGGACAGCCTCAGCGCCATGATCGAGCCGTACAAAAATGCACCGCCGCTGACCCAGCGCGCACCGGCCACAGAACTGCTCTCCATCGCCGCCAAGGCCGCGCCCGGTATGCAGCCGGACTTTATCGCCTTCCCCGGCACGCGCTTTTCCAGTGAGCATCATTACGCGGTATTTATGAAGGGCAGCACCCACCTCACCTCGCACCTGCTCACCCCGGTGCTGATCGACGCCAGCACCCTGGCCGTCACCGCCATCGCCGAACGGCCGTGGTACATGGACGCCATGGGCATGTCGCAACCGCTGCACTTTGGTGATTATGGCGGCATGCCGATGAAGATCCTGTGGGCCGTTTTGGATGTGCTGACCATTATCGTGCTGGGCAGTGGGGTTTACCTGTGGATTGTGAGGCGTAAGGCATGAAGCCGCGTCAGTCGAGCTTCTGGAGGGTGTTTGGGATTCCGCTGGGGATTGGCCTGCTCAGTGCCACCGGGTTATTTGCGGCGTTGCTGGGGGATGGGTGGTGGGATTCGCTCAGTTGGATTGGCCTGGGCATCCCCGCTGTCATTGCCATAAGGGCACTCCTGTAGGAGCGAGCTTGCTCGCGAAAAAACCGAGAGCGCCGCGTCAAACCTGATGCACTGCGTTATCGTTGACGCCTTTCGCGAGCAAGCTCGCTCCTACAGAGGGATGTACATGTCTGCCGCCAGCATGACCTTGTTCCACAACCCTGCCTCACCCTTCGTGCGCAAAGTCCGCGTGCTGCTGATCGAGACGGGCCAGCAAGACCGCGTCACCCTGCAAGCCTGCGTTCCAACCCCCGTTGCTCCGGACGCCGATGTGGTGCAAGGCAACCCCGTGGGCAAGATCCCCGCGCTGCGCCTGGCCGACGGCTCGGTACTGCACGACAGCCGGGTGATCCTCGATTACTTCGACCACCAGCATGTCGGCAACCTGCTGATCCCCCGCGACGGCTCGGCCCGCTGGCGCCGCCTGACCCTGGCGTCGATGGCCGATGGCATCATGGATGCCGCCGTGTTGGTGCGCTATGAAAGCGCCCTGCGCCCGGTAGAAAAACACTGGACGCCGTGGCTCGACGAGCAGCGCAACAAGATCCGCCGCGCCCTCGCCGAGTTGGAAGCGGATGCGATTGCCGAGCTGACCAGCCACTTCGACATCGCCGCCATCAGCGTGGCGTGTGCGTTGGGTTATCTGGATTTTCGCCATCCGGATATGCAATGGCGGTTGGGTAACCCGAAGCTTGCGGCCTGGTATGCCGAGGTCAGCGAGCGGCCTTCGATGCAGCAGACCCAGCCCCCGGTCTGAAGTCCACCACAATTAAATGTGGGAGGGGGCTTGCCCCCGATAGCGGACTGTCAGTTGATATCTGTATAGCTGATCCACCGCCATCGGGGGCAAGCCCCCTCCCACATTGGCCGGCGACATCGTTGAGGAAATTGACCATCCGCGCCTTCATCTGCTGATCCTCCCGCAACCCAATCATTGCACCGCCTCCAGATCAAACTGCAACGGCTCCACCGTCTTGCGCTTGCCCACGCCGTACCAGTCCAGTTTGCGCGTCAGCACCATCACCGTACCCAGCAAACCAAACAGCAACAGCGAGCCCATCAGCAACGCGTAATCCTCGGCGCTCAACAACCCGTACAGCAAGCCATACAACGCCGCCAACCCCGCCGAAAAACCCAGGCCGTGGGTGACGCTGCGCAGCACATGGCACACGTAGAAACCAATCAACAACACACAGGCACTCGCTGAGATGAGATAGGCCATGGCAAAACCTATGTGCTCGGACAACGACAACAGCAGCAGGTAGAAAAACGCCAGGGCAAAGCCCACCAGGGCGTATTGCACTGGGTGCACCGCCAGGCTCTTGAGCACTTCGAACAGGAAGAAGCCGGCAAAGGTCAGGGCGATGAACAGCAGCGCGTATTTAATCGCACGGTCGCTCTTGAGGTACTGGTCCACCGGGTCGATGAAATTCACGCCGAAGCTACGGTTGTTGAAGTCTTTACAGCCTTGCCCGTCCAGGCAGCTTTGCAGGGCCTGTTCGAGGTTGGTGGAAAAGAACGTAGTCTGCCAGTTGGCGGTAAAGCCTGTGGCGGTGACCTCACGTTGAGCCGGCAGGAAGTTGCCGATAAAGCTTGGGTGCGGCCAGTTGGAGGCGAGCGAGACCTGGCTGATCTTGCCCACCGGCACCACTTGCAGTTGTTCGGTGCCTTGCAGACGCAGGTCGAAGGCGAAGTCGATTGCCGACGGCTTTTTGCTGTCTTGCGCAGGCAATGCTACGTGCACGCCCTCACCCAGCCAGTCCACTTGGGAGCCTGGCTCGAAGTCCAGTTGCTGGTTGCCCAGTTCAAGCTTCAAGGCGTTTTCGATGCCGCGAATATCGCTGATGCCCACCGCCAGGAATGCCGGTTCAAAGCGGTAATCGGCGAAGTCTTCGGTGATGCCCCACTGCGCAGGCAACTCGAAACGCCCGCTGATGCGGTTGTCAGCATGGAACAGCCGCGCCTGGTAAATCCCCCGGGCACGCAGTTCGGTCTGTACTTTACCGTCGAGCTCAAACCGGTCCGGCAGGAAGTACAAACGGCCGCGTTCTTCACGGGTGACTTCGTAGCGTTTGTTGAGCTTTTCGTTGAGCTTCCATTCGCGCACGGTCTTGCGGTACGGCACCACCATCACCGGGCCGGTGAGGCGCTGGCTGTAACTGGAGCTGCGGGCGATGTCTTCAAGCACGGCGTCGCGGGTTTGCTGGCGCTCGCCAATGATGCCGTTGATCATCAGCAATGGAATCAACAACACCAACATCAGCAGCGCAATCGCGCCGAGTTTGAAAAGCAGGCTGCGGTTCATGGGACTCTCCCTGTTTTGATGGGCAGAGTCTGGGCAACCTGTGTGGGGGCTTTATGTGGGCAATGTGGAGACTGTGTGGAGATGCAGCACCACTTGCACGCCACCGGGTACGTTGCCGATCTGCAACGCACCGCCGTGCAGCTTCATCACTTCCTCGACAAAGTTCAGGCCAAGGCCGGTGCTTTTGCGCCCGCTGGCCGGGCGCGGCAGGGAGTAGAAACGCTCGCTCAGGCGCGGCAGGGCATAGTCCGGAATCGGCGCAGCCTGGTTGAACAGGCTGACCTGCACGTCGTTGTGCCGTGTGTGTGCACTGAATCGCAACGTGCCGCCTTGAGGGGTGAAATCCAGCGCGTTTTCCAACAGATTGCCCAGGGCCTGGCGTAACAGGAAGGGTTCACCAAAGACGTTCACGTCGGCGGCAATGGTCTGTTCAACCTGTAAGCCGGCCCGTTCGATTCGCGCACATTGAGCCTTGATCACATCGTCCACCATGGCCGCCAGCGGGATGTTGACCTGTTGTTCAAGCCCCTGGCGCTGCTCCACTTGCGCCAGGTTCAGCAGGCGCTCGATCAGTTGCTGCAAACGCGCGCTTTCGCTGTCGATATTGCCGACGAAACGCTGCTGCTGCTCGCGCGTCATCTCGCCCTGCAACAGCTCGGCTGCGCCGCGTATCGCTGCCAGGGGGCTTTTCAGTTCGTGGGTCAGGGTGTGCACGTAATGCTCGACGTAAGCCTTGCCTTCCAACTGCGTGCGCATGTGTTCAACGGCGGTGGACAGTTGCTTGAGCTCGCCGCCCCGGTAATGGGGCAACTCGGCGCGCCGGCCTTCGCTGACCGCCTCGGCATAGGCCGTAAGCCGTCGCAGCGCCACGCTCAGCCACCACGACAACAACGCGCCGAGCAGCAGGCCAAGAATCACCAGGCCGGCGCCGTACCACAGCAGGCGGCGCTCAGTGCGATCAACATAGGGTTGCAGCGAACTGTTGGGCTTGGCCACGGTGACCACGCCGATAATCTGGCCGTTATCGCGAATCGGCGCGCCTACGTGCATCACCGATGAGGTGGCGTCATCGGTGTCGCTGCGGGTTGAACGGGCGCCGTACTCGCCACGCAGAGTCAGGTACACGTCGTTCCACTTGGAATAATCCTGGCCCACTGCTTCGCCAGTCGAATCAAGTAGCACGCGGCCCTTGGCATCGGTCACATAGATACGATGGTTGACCTGATTTTTCGGCAAGCCCCAGATGGTCGCCCCCGGCTGCCGATTGCCATAGGCCTTGAGCAGCTCGGGCCAGTGGCTTTGGCCCAGGGTGCCGTTTTTCACATCATCGCGCAGGATCTCGGCCAGCAGGTTGGCGGTGTCCACCAGGGTTTCTTCGGTAGACTGCCTCACGCCAGGGCGGATTTCCTTCATCACCGTGCTGAGCACGAAATAACCGGTAAGGCCGATAAACAGCGCATACACCAAGAAGATCCGCAGCCCCAGGCGCATCAGCTATTGCTCGGGCTGTAGCTGTAGCCGAGGCCGCGATGGGTCTGGATCGGCTCGGCGTCAGCGGCCACGCTGCGCAGTTTGCCGCGCAGGCTTTTGATGTGACTGTCGATGTTGCGCTCGTAACCGGCATCGGCCGCCACGCCCACCGCGTCCAATAACTGCTCGCGACTGAACACCCGCTCGGGCTGTTCCAGCAGGCTTTGCAGCAGGCGGAATTCGTGTCGCGTCAGGCTCAGGGGCTGGCCGCGATAGGTGATCTGCATACGCTCCAGATCCACCTGGAACACCGCCGGTGTCACACCAGGGCCGACTCGCTTGAGGATCGCCCGCACCCGCGCCGCTACTTCCCGAGGGCTGAACGGCTTGACCACATAATCGTCGGCACCAATTTCGAGCCCCACCACGCGATCTATCTCGCCGTCGCGAGCACTGAGAAACATCACCGGCACCTCAGTGAAACGCCGCAGTTGCTTGCAGGTTTCAAAGCCAGTGATGTCCGGCAGGCCGATGTCGAGGATGATCAGGTCAGCCGGGGTCTGGCGCTGATGGGCCAGCGCCTCCTGGCCGAGGCTCAGCCAAGTGGTGGTGAAGCCCTCGCCTTGCAGGGCGAATATCAGCGTATCGGCAATCGCCGCTTCGTCTTCGACAATCAGGATGTGGGGCATGGGGCTCTGTCAGCAGTCCGGTTTGTCGGCAGTGTAGCGACGGGCCGGGTTTACCGCAGCGCCAAATTCACGCAGGGCCTTGGCGCCGATCAGCAGCGGGTAGTTGAAGCTGCTGCGGTCGGTGAGGTTGACCTCGACAGTGCGCTTAACGTTGCCCAGGCACATTTCCAGGTCGATCACCGGGCGCTTGGCCACGCTGGCTTCGTCCTTGTCGTCGTCTTCGTCGGCGCGGCTCTTGATCTTGCTGATGCGCGACACCTTGTGTTCGTAGACTTTGTCGCTGGCATCCTTGCCGCCGAGGCGGAAGCGTACCCAGTCGTCGCCGTCACGGGTAAAGGTGTCGATATCACGGGCCGACAGCGAAGCGGTCAGGGCACCGGTGTCCATCTTGGCCTTGAAGGTTTCGCCGATCTCCGGCAGTTGGATGTATTCGTAGCGACCGTAGAGGGTCGGTTCGGCGGCCATGACGGGCAAGGCAACCAGGGCGAAGGCAGCTAGGAGCAGTTTCACGAAGTGATTTCCTCGGAAAGAAGTAGGCGAATTCTAGACCGCAAAGACCTTCTTTAGTTAGATGCTCTGGCGAATCGGGATTTGGCCTCTAGACTCACCTCTCTTATCATGGCCCGCCCACACGATCTCAAGAGTTGCTTATGCGCCGCCTGCTCACCGGCTGTTTTGTGTCACTGCTGCTGTTGCTCAACACCCTGGTGCTGATCGGCCCACTGATGGTGTTTGCCCTGCTCAAGCTGGTAGCCCCCGGACGCTCGCGCGACTCCATGTCGTGGGCAGTGATGTGGATTGCCGAGACCTGGGCCGAGATCGACAAACTTATCTTCGCCCTGTGCATTCCCACCCAATGGGACATTCGCGGCGGCGACAACCTGCGTGGCGACACCTCTTACCTGGTGATCAGCAACCACCAATCCTGGGTGGATATCCCGGCGCTGATCCAGGCACTCAACCGCCGCACGCCATTCTTCAAGTTCTTCCTGAAAAAAGAACTGATCTGGGTGCCCTTCCTGGGCCTGGCCTGGTGGGCATTGGATTACCCGTTCATGAAGCGCTACACCAAAGCGTTCCTGGCCAAGCATCCGGAGCTGGCGGGGCAAGACTTGAAGATCACCAAACAAGCCTGCGAACTGTACAAGCGCCAGCCGGTGACGGTGGTCAACTACCTGGAAGGCACGCGGTTCAACGAAGCCAAGCGAAAGCAGCAGGATTCGCCATTTACACGCTTGCTCAAACCCAAGGCGGGCGGCGTGGCGTTTGTATTGGCGGCGATGGGCGAGCAGTTGGACGCGATCCTCGACGTCACCGTGGTTTATCCACAGGCCAGGATTCCGGGGTTCTGGGATTTGATCAGCGGCGCGGTGCCAAAAGTGATCATCGATATCCGCACCCGCGAACTGGATCCGGCGTTGTGGCAAGGGGATTACGAGAATGATCCGGCGTTTCGCCAGACCGTCCAGAGCTGGGTGAACCAACTCTGGGTGGAGAAAGACGCGCGCATCGACCAACTGCGCGCAGAGCGCTCTTAGCTGCCAGTGCCCCAGGCCTGGGCCAATTTGCCCAGTACGGAGTCGCTGGCACCCTGGCCGCCCAGGTATTGCAGGATCACCGGCGCAAACTGGCCGATCATGCCGCTGTCCATGCCCAACGCGCTGAAAGCCGTGTTGAGGTCATTGGTGCTTTTCACATTGCCCAGCAGGCCATCCAGGCCGCTGGTTTTACTACCGCCGGTCTGGCCGAGCATCCCGCTCAGGGCACCGAGGCTGCCCAAGGCATTGTTGCCCGACAACTGGTCGAGGCCCGGCACGCTGTTGCCCAGTTGCGAATAGTCATTGCCGCTCAGCTTGTTTTTAGCCAGGCCCAGCATGGCGCCAGTACCGCCCACCGCTTGTTCCGGGGTGATGTTCAACTGTGAGGTCAGCGCACTCAGCAAGCCGGCCGTCTCGGACGACGGTGCGGCGGCAGCGGCCTTGTTATTGCCACCCTGCATGCCGGAAATGGCATTGGCCGCGTCGCCAAGGCTAAAACCTGCGGCAAACACCGGGCCGGCTGCCAGGGTCATCAGGCAGGAAAGGGCGAAACCGCGTGAAATCTTCATTGAAACAACCTCTGGATGTAGGTGCGAAAGCAGGCGTTTGACTGGGCATCCGGCACATTGTTCCTGCCCGGTCGAGGAACCCAATGGCAGGTGCGCAGTCAATGGAATGAACTCGATACTTGCCAGGACCTGCCAAATGAGTGCCACACGCCACGCCGTGATTGAGATTGAGCAAAAAAAACCATTCTGGAATCGCCCCCGTGTGTTTATCGGCGTGTGCCTGGCCATCGTCGCAGGTGTGGGCGGCGCGCTCTACACCCAAGACACTGTGCAATCCGCCGCTACCCTGCTGACAACCACCCAACAACCGGCTGCACAGCTGATGGCGCACAAGGACTATCTCGAAGTCAAACCGATTGCGACCGCCGCAGCCGAGCCCGATCGCAGCCTGGAGCTGTGGGCGATGCCCGAGGGAGAGGCGCCGGTGTCACTGGGGCTGTTGCCGGAAGATGGCAAAGGCATCATCGGCCTGAACCCGCGCCAGCAGGCCAGCATCAGCAAGCCGGTGGAATTGATGGTGAGTTCGGAGGTTAAAGGCGGGTCGTTGAGCAAGCAGCCCACAGGGCCAACCGTCTACCAAGGCGCCCTGGCCTACCACTGATCCCCCAAACGCCAAAAAAAATGTGGAAGGGGGCAAGCCCCCTCCCACATTTGGATCCCTGTGTATCCGGGATCTATGCAGCGCTGAAGAGCTTGTGCGGATCGATCACAAACTTCTTCGGCACGCCCGCATCGAACTCGCCATAGCCACGTGGCGCATCGTCCAGGCTGATCACCTGCACGCCAACAATGTCAGCGATGTTTAGGCGGTCCCACATGATCGCCTGCATCAGTTGACGGTTGTACTTCATCACCGGCGTCTGCCCGGTGTGGAAGCTGTGGGATTTAGCCCAACCCAAACCAAAGCGAATGCTCAGGCTGCCCATTTTCGCAGCGGCATCCACCGCACCCGGGTCTTCGGTGACATACAGGCCAGGGATACCGATCTTGCCGGCCACGCGCACCACGCCCATCAGCGAGTTGAGCACAGTGGCCGGCGCTTCTGCCTTGACACCGTCATGGCCGTGGCCACGCGCTTCGAAACCTACGCAGTCAACCGCGCAGTCCACTTCCGGTTCGCCCAGCAGTGCGGCGATCTGTTCGTGCAACGGGGTGTCTTGGGACAGGTCGGCAATTTCAAAACCCTGGGCCTTGGCGTGGGCCAGGCGGATCGGGTTGACGTCGCCGATGATCACCACCGCAGCGCCGAGCAGGCGTGCCGAGGCTGCAGCGGCGAGGCCAACCGGGCCGGCACCGGCGATGTACACGGTGCTGCCTGGACCAACACCGGCCGTGACGGCGCCGTGGTAACCGGTAGGCAGGATGTCGGAGAGGCAGGTCAGGTCACGGATTTTCTCCATGGCCTTGTCGCGGTCCGGCAGCTTGAGCAGGTTGAAGTCAGCGTACGGCACCAGCACGTACTCGGCCTGGCCGCCGGTCCAATCGCCCATGTCGACGTAGCCGTAGGCACCGCCCGGACGGGCCGGGTTGACGCTCAAGCACACACCGGTGTGTTGTTCTTTGCAAGAACGGCAGAGACCGCAGGCGACGTTGAACGGCACCGAGACCAGGTCGCCGATTTTCAGGTTCTCGACCCCGCTGCCCATCTCGATCACTTCACCGGTGATCTCGTGACCGAGCACCAGGCCGACCTGGGCAGTGGTGCGGCCGCGCACCATGTGTTGGTCGGAGCCGCAGATATTGGTGGAAACCACGCGCAGGATGACGCCGTGCTCAATCTTCCTGCCACGGGGGTCCTGCATTTTGGGATAGTCGATTTTCTGTACTTCGACCTTGCCGTTGCCGAGATACACGACACCACGATTACCAGACATGCTTTCACCTCGCTGTTGTTTTTATGGAACCGCGTTGCCCTTGGGTGGGCAGCGCGTTAAATGCTCGGGTACAGATGCTGTTTCTTGTGTTGTTTGTTAGGGCCTCATCGGGGGCAAGCCCCCTCCCACATTGGATAGGCGCCGCGATCAAAATATGGGAGGGGGCTTGCCCCCGATGGCGTCAGTCAGAGCACCACAGTCCTATTGGCATTCAAAAACACCCGCCGCTCAATGTGATACCCCACCGCCCGGGCCAGTGTCAGCCCTTCAATATCCCGACCCTTGGCGATCAAATCCTCGGGGTAGTGGCTGTGATCCACCACTTCCACACCCTGGGCAATGATCGGGCCTTCATCCAGATCGTTATTGATGTAATGCGCCGTGGCGCCCACCAGCTTCACGCCCTTGTTGTACGCCTGATGATAAGGCTTGGCGCCCTTGAACCCAGGCAACAACGAGTGGTGAATGTTGATGGCTTTCCCATCAAGTTTGCGGCACAGCTCTGGCGACAGCACTTGCATGTAGCGCGCAAGGATCACCAACTCCGCACCGGTGTCTTCCACCACTTGCCACACTTGACGCTCCTGGGACGGTTTGTCATTGGGGTCGAGGGGGAAATGGTAGTAGGGAATCTGATGCCAGTCGGCCAACGGCTTCAAATCAGGGTGGTTGGACACCACCGCGACCACGTCCATCGACAGTTGGCCGATGCGCTGGCGATACAGCAGGTCGTTCAGGCAGTGATCGGCCTTGGAGACCATGATCACCACTTTTGGCCGGTAGTTCGGCGCCGTCAGCTCGAAGATCATGCCAAAGGCTTCGCCGCGAGTGGCCAGGCCATCGCGGAAACCCTGCTCGTCAAACCCGTCGGGCTGGCGGAATTCCACGCGAATAAAAAACCGCCCGGAGAGCCGGTCATCGAACGAGTGATGCTCAGTGACGTAGCAACCCTGCTCGAACAGGTAGCGGGTGACCGCGTCCACCGTGCCGAGCACGCTGGGGCAGTCGGCGGTCAAAATCCATGTATCAGGTGCGCGGCTCATTGCGAAGAACTCCTCAAACAACGCTATCGACTGTAGGAGCGAGCTTGCTCGCGAAAAACTCAAGGGCACCGCGCTCATTCAGGATGCCCGCGTCATCGTTGACGTTCTTCGCGAGCAAGCTCGCTCCTACAAGGGTCATTGGACGCTCAGGCCGAATTCGGCAGACGCATCCTGCAACCACAACCACCAGTAGTCCGAGAAGCTGCGACGAATCAGCAGTTCCCAGGTGTCATCGGCGGTATGACGGATCACCAGTTGTGACTTGGCGAACACCGTGCCCACGGCCTTGCCCACCGGGAAGTTGTCAGGGTGCACGTCATAGCTGGTGGACTTCATCAGTACATCGCGCACGTTCGGGCCGCTGAGTTCAAGAATCTGCTGGCCGCCGCTGACGTTGACGATCTGGATATGCAACTCACCCAAGGCGGCACGCAGGTTTTGCTCGGCAGCGAATTCTTCACCGCTTGGCACGATGAGCAACCACTCATCCGGGCCGAGCCATTGCAGGCTGGTTTCGCCCTTGATGATCACGCTCAGGGCGCCAGGCAATTCAATGCCCAGGGCCTTGTGCACGCCAGCGGCAAAAGCCGCGTCATGCCCGTCGCCACGAATGGTCAGGTGGCCCAGGAGTTTCTTTTCACGCACGGTCACGCCGGCGTTCTTGCGGCCCTTGCCGACCAGGCTGGCGAGGTCGGCATGGTGCAGCGACGACTCGGCCTTGGCGCCGGTGGTGGGACGTTGTTGGTACACATTGGCTGCTGTCATAAAGCACCTGTTCTGAATGCTGTGGTGTCTGTTCTGGCCTCATCGGGGGCAAGCCCCCTCCCACATTGACTGCATTTACACATTTTGATTTGTGAACACATTCAAGTGTGGGAGCTGGCTTGCCTGCGATGCAGGCGACGCGGTCCATCAGATGTTCTGGCGATCGCCTTTCGGGTCAAAGAACACCGAAGACACAATCTCCGCCTCAATCACGCTGCCATCGGCCTGCGGCGAAAACACCCGCTCGCCAATGCGCTTCAAGCCGCCCTTCACCACACCCATGGCAAACGAATAGCCCAGGGAGTTGTGCGCATAGCTTGAGGTGACGTGACCCACCATCTTCATCGGAATCGTCTGCTTCGGATCAAACACCAACTGCGCGCCTTCCGGCAGCCACACGTTCGGGTCAATCGGCTTCAAGCCCACCAGTTGCTTACGCTCTTCACGCACGCAGTCTTCACGGTTCATGCCGCGCCAGCCGATCCACGAGAACGGCTTGGTACGACCGACACACCAGCCCATGTTCAGGTCGTCCGGGGTCATCGAGCCGTCGGTGTCTTGGCCGACGATGATGAAACCCTTCTCGGCCCGCAGCACGTGCATGGTTTCGGTGCCGTACGGGGTCAGGTTGTACTTCTTGCCGGCGTCGACGATTTTTTCCAGCACGCCCATGGCGTAGTCGGCCTGCACGTTGACTTCGTACGACAGCTCACCGGTAAACGAAATCCGGAATACACGAGCCGGTACACCGCCCACCAAGCCTTCTTTCCAAGTCATGAACGGGAAGCCGTCCTTGTCCAGGTCGATGTCGGTGACCTCTGCCAGCAGCTTGCGGCTGTTGGGGCCGGACAGGGTCATGGTTGCCCAGTGGTCGGTGACCGAGGTGAAGTACACCTTCAAGTCTGGCCATTCGGTCTGTTGGTAGATTTCCAGCCACTGCAGCACGCGGGCCGCGCCGCCGGTGGTGGTGGTCATCAGGAAGTGGTTGTCGGCGATGCAGGCGGTCACGCCGTCATCGAAGACCATGCCGTCTTCCTTGCACATCAAACCGTAGCGCGCCTTGCCCACGTCGAGCTTGGTCCAGGCGTTGGAGTAAATGCGGTTGAGGAACTCACGCGCGTCCGGGCCCTGGATGTCGATCTTGCCGAGAGTGGACGCGTCCAGCAGGCCGACGCTGTCGCGCACGGCCAGGCATTCGCGTTTGACCGCAGCGTGCAGGTCTTCACCGTTGCGTGGGAAGTACCACGGGCGTTTCCACTGGCCGACATCTTCAAACTCGGCGCCGTTCTTGACGTGCCAGGCTTGCAGCGCGGTGTAGCGAACCGGCTCGAAGATGTGCCCAACGTGACGGCCTGCAATCGCGCCGAAGGTCACCGGCGTGTAGTTCGGGCGGAACATGGTGGTGCCCATCTGCGGGATCGTCACGTTCAGGGAGCGGGCGGCAATGGCCAAGCCGTTGACGTTGCCCAGCTTGCCCTGGTCGGTGCCGAAGCCCAGCGCGGTGTAGCGCTTGACGTGCTCGACCGACTCAAACCCTTCGCGGGTTGCCAGCTCGATGGCGGCCGCGGTGACGTCGTTTTGCAGGTCGACAAATTGCTTCGGCGCCCGTGCAGTGGGTTTGTCATGCGGTACCTGGTAGATCGCCAGGGTCGGCTCTTCCAGACGGCTCAGGGCTTTTGGCAAGGTGCCTTCCACCGGGGCAAAGCCGGCTTCGCTGGCCGCGCGTACGCCGCCTTCAAAACCGTCGGCCAGGGAATCACCGAGGCCGTAGACACCGTTGATGCCACCGACGCACACGCGTTTCTGCGGGGCTTCGCCCGGTACAAAACCGAGGATGTCTTCACGCCAGGTCGGCTTGCCGCCCAAGTGCGAGGCCAAGTGAACCACCGGGCTATAACCGCCGGAGCTGGCAACCAGGTCGCAGTCCAGCCATTCGCCGGGGCTGCTGACTTTATGCGCCTTGACGTCAATCGCAGCGACACGCGCAGCGGTCACGCGCTTGGTGCCGCGAGCTTCAACCACGGCGCTGCCGGTGAGGATGCGAATGCCTTTGGCGCGGGCTTCTTCAACCAGCGCGCCGCGTGGGTTGTGGCGTACATCGGCCACGGCCACCACTTGCAGGCCGGCATCGAGCCAGTCCAGGGCAACGCGGTAGGCGTGGTCATTGTTGGTCGACAGCACCAGTTTCTTGCCCGGTGCCACGCCATAGCGACGCACGTAAGTCGAAACCGCACCCGCCAGCATGTTGCCCGGCACATCGTTGTTGCCATACACCAGCGGGCGCTCGCAGGCGCCGGTGGCCAGCACCACACGCTTGGCGCGCACACGGTGGATGCGCTGGCGCACCACGCCAATCGGCGCACGGTCACCGAGGTGATCGGTGAGACGCTCGTGGATGGTCAGGAAGTTGTGGTCGTGATAGCCGTTGACGGTGGCGCGGGGCAGCAGCACCACATCAGGCAGGGCCTTGAGTTCAGCGATAACGCTGGCGACCCATTCAGCGGCAGGCTTGCCGTCGAGGCTCTCGCGTGAATCGAGCAACGAGCCGCCAAACTCTTCCTGCTCATCGGCGATGATCACGCGGGCACCGCTACGTGCGGCCGCCAGTGCAGCGGCCAGGCCAGCAGGGCCGGCGCCGACCACCAGCACGTCGCAGTGACGGTTGAAGTTGTCGTAGGTGTCCGGGTCGTTCTCGGTCGGCGAGCGGCCAAGGCCAGCAGCCTTACGGATGTACTTCTCGTAGGTCATCCAGAACGATTGCGGGTACATGAAGGTTTTGTAGTAAAAACCCGGCGGCATCAGCTTGCCGCCGACCTTGCCGAGAATACCCATCACGTCGGTGTTGACGTTCGGCCAGCCGTTGGTGCTGGTGGCGACCAGGCCTTGGTACAGCGCCTGCTGGGTGGCGCGCACGTTGGGAATCTGGGTCGCTTCGGTGGCGCCGATCTGCAACACCGCGTTCGGCTCTTCGGCACCCGAGGCAAAGATGCCGCGAGGGCGCGAATACTTGAAGCTGCGGCCGATGATATCCACGCCATTGGCCAGCAAGGCTGCGGCCAGGGTGTCGCCTTCAAATCCCTTGTAGCTCTGGCCGTTGAAGGTAAACGTCAGGACTTTATTACGGTCGATCCGGCCACCGTTGGACAGGCGATTGGTCTGGCTCATACCTTCTCTCCAGCAGCCTTGGCGGTAAAT
The DNA here is from genome assembly GCF_900583165.1 of Pseudomonas viridiflava. GTDB lineage: Bacteria > Pseudomonadota > Gammaproteobacteria > Pseudomonadales > Pseudomonadaceae > Aquipseudomonas. The sequence goes on from NZ_UTKY01000091.1 coordinate 26,853, forward strand.
TGCGGCTTCTCGCCGATCTTGTAGGTTTCAAGAATTTCGTAAGTCAGGGTGTCGCGGGTGGCGTTGAAATACTGGCGGCAACCGGCAGCGTGAATCCACAGCTCGTGGTGCAGGCCACGGGGGTTATCGCGAAAGAACATGTAGTCGCCCCACTCGGCATCCGTGCAGGCATTCGGGTCCAGCGGGCGCGGGATGTGCGCTTGGCCGGATGCATGGAATTCCTCTTCGGAGCGCAGTTCGCCACAGTGAGGACAGAAGATATGCAACATAGGAAATTTCTCCTGTTAGTGGGCGACAGCCGCAGCGCCGTGTTCGTCGATCAACGCACCGTTGTGGAAACGGTCGATGGAGAAAGGGGCCGCCAACGGGTGCATTTCACCCTTGGCCAGGCTTGCCGCGAACACGTTGCCTGAGCCCGGCGTGGCCTTGAAGCCGCCGGTGCCCCAACCGCAGTTGAAGAACATGTTCGGTACCGGGGTCTTGGAGATGATCGGGCACGCATCCGGCGTGGTATCGACGATGCCGCCCCACTGACGGTTCATGCGCACGCGCGACAGCACCGGGAACATCTCGACGATGGCCTGGATGGTGTGCTCAATCACCGGGTACGAACCGCGCTGGCCGTAGCCGTTGTAGCCGTCGATACCGGCGCCGATCACCAGGTCGCCCTTGTCGGATTGGCTGATGTAACCGTGTACGGCGTTGGACATGATCACGCTGTCGATAATCGGCTTGATCGGCTCCGACACCAACGCTTGCAGCGGGTGGGATTCAATCGGCAGACGAAAGCCTGCCAGCGAGGCCATATGCCCGGAGTTACCGGCGGTCACCACACCGACGCGCTTGGCGCCGATGAAGCCCTTGTTGGTTTCTACGCCGATGCACACGCCGTTTTCCTTACGGAAGCCGATCACTTCGGTCTGCTGGATCAAGTCCACGCCCAGTGCGTCAGCAGCACGGGCAAAGCCCCAGGCCACGGCATCGTGACGGGCGACGCCGCCGCGACGTTGCACAGTGGCGCCGAGCACCGGGTACCGGGTGTTTTTCGAGCAGTCGAGGTAAGGAATCTCGTCTGCCACTTGCTTGGCGTTGAGCAGTTCGCCGTCCACGCCGTTGAGGCGGTTGGCACTGACGCGACGCTCGGAGTCACGGATGTCTTGCAGGGTGTGGCACAGGTTGTACACACCGCGCTGGGAGAACATCACGTTGTAGTTCAGGTCCTGGGACAGGCCTTCCCACAGTTTCATCGCGTGTTCGTAAAGGTGCGCCGACTCGTCCCACAGGTAGTTGGAACGCACGATGGTGGTGTTGCGCGCGGTGTTACCGCCGCCCAGCCAGCCTTTCTCGACCACGGCCACGTTGGTGATGCCGTGCTCTTTGGCCAGGTAGTAGGCGGTCGCCAGACCATGCCCGCCACCGCCGACGATGACCACGTCGTAGACCTTTTTAGGGGTGGGCGTGCGCCACATCTTCTGCCAGTTTTCGTGGTGGCTGAGGGAGTGCTTGAAGAGGCCGAAGCCTGAGTAGCGTTGCATAGTCATTACTCCAAAACCGCGCTCAGCGATAAACCGGGAAATCAGCGCACAGGGCAGACACGTGCTTGGCCACGTTGGCCTCGACATCGGCGTCGCCGAGGTTGTCGAGGATGTCGCAGATCCAGCCAGCCAACTCGACGCACTGCGCCACTTTGAAACCACGGGTGGTCACCGCCGGAGTGCCGATACGCAGGCCCGAGGTCACGAACGGCGACTGCGGGTCATTCGGCACGGCGTTCTTGTTGACGGTGATATGGGCGCGGCCCAGGGCGGCGTCCGCCTCTTTGCCGGTGAGGCCCTGACGGATCAGGCTGACCAGGAACAGGTGGTTATCGGTGCCGCCGGACACGACATCGTAGCCACGTTTGATAAACACCTCGGCCATGGCCTGGGCGTTGTCGATCACCTGCTGTTGATAAGTCTTGAAGCCAGGCTCCAGCGCTTCCTTGAAGCACACGGCCTTGCCCGCGATGACGTGCATCAGCGGGCCGCCCTGGGCGCCGGGGAATACGGCAGCGTTGAGTTTCTTTTCGATCTCTTCGTTGGACTTAGCCAGGATCAGGCCGCCCCGTGGACCGCGCAGGGTCTTGTGGGTGGTGGTGGTGACCACATCGGCGTACGGCAGTGGGTTCGGGTACAGGCCAGCGGCGACCAGGCCGGCGACGTGGGCCATGTCGACGAACAGCAGCGCGCCAACCTTGTCGGCGATCTGACGGAAGCGTGGGAAATCCAGCGTCTTGGAGTAGGCAGAGAAACCCGCCACGACCATTTTCGGCTTGTGCTCCACCGCCAGGCGCTCGACTTCGTCGTAGTCGATCAGGCCGGTGTCGGTGTTGATGCCGTATTGCACTGCGTTGTACAGCTTGCCCGAGGACGACACTTTGGCGCCGTGGGTCAGGTGACCGCCGTGGGCCAGGCTCATACCCAGGATGGTGTCGCCGGCATTGATCAAGGCCAGGTACACCGCGCTGTTGGCGGACGAACCGGAGTGTGGCTGCACATTGGCGTAATCGGCGCCAAACAGCTGCTTGGCGCGTTCGATGGCCAGGGCCTCGACTTTGTCCACATGCTCGCAGCCACCGTAGTAGCGCTTGCCTGGGTAGCCTTCGGCGTATTTGTTAGTGAGGCCGCTGCCCTGCGCTTCCATCACGCGTTTGCTGGTGTAGTTCTCTGACGCGATCAGCTCGATATGATCTTCCTGACGCTGCTCCTCGGCATTCATGGCCGCCAGCAGTGCGTCGTCATATCCCTGAATCTGGTCTTGTTTGCTGAACATCGCGTCTCTCCCAGCCTTTCGTATTGTTAAGGCCCATGTGGGGCCCTTTGATGCGATGGTAGGGCTGGCGCAGGCAGGCCAAATGCCTACGGACGCCACGCAAAGGTGCGTTTACGACATGGTGATGTGAACAACCGATGCCTAGGCCGCTGCTGCGTCTCTGAACGACTGCCTTTAAAACCATAGTTTTCGCACAGTAAAAATATAATATCGATACTGAGCATTAATCAGCAGGATATATCCTACACCGCACTAAACATTAAAATGCAAATTAAACATTGAAACCCAACCTACAAATACGGCATTACATTTTTTCTTTTGCACACCCTGCAGCACTTCATACTTAATTACCCCACGCGCATTGAGTTCGAATGGCAACTCTAAATTCGCTAGCACTCAAACCAGAGGGGAATGAGCATGGCTTTAATAGAGAAAGTAAAAAGTATCTGTAAGCGTCTAGCCCCTTGTGGCTGGCACAACTTGCTGCTCCATCACGGACTTGACATTCTCGCAACCGATCTTGAAGGCGAACTTCGTAAACCATTGAAACCCGACCGAACTCTTCCAGGTTTCGAAGACTTCGCACTGACAGGTGACCGTGGCATCGAACCCGGCGATCCTGCGCGAAGCCTGCTATATCACACGCTGGCCCACGCAAACGTCACCACTGATGCGCAACGCAATCCACTCAAGGCCTACCCTACGGCGGCGGAGTTGGAAGTCGTCATTAACTACGTGTATGGCTGCCAGCCACCTAGCCTTCAACAATTAACAGAACAGGCCGATGGAAAACCCTTGGGGGTAGTGGTGTATGCCGTTGAATACCGGCCCGCTCCAGACACGGTTCACAAAGTACATGCCGACCTGTGTTTTTCGCGAACAGGCCTATCGAGAGTGGGCACTACGGCGCCGCTGTACGATGCCAAAAGCAGAGGTTTCCTGCCGTTTGTCTCAGATGACGCTCATGCCATTCGAGTCTTGCCAGCTCGCTACTGCGCCTACATCGCAGTCCAGCGCAAAGGGGACTTCGCCAGTTTCGGCCCCATGCGTTTTGGCGAAAAAGACCCTGACCATGATTTTTGGGTGCCATTGCACAAGTTGTTCAACGGCAGCGAGTGCATCGCCGGCATGACACTTGATGTTCAGCTCCAGGCGCAGCATAAAAACGAGAAACTACGCCGCATTCATCAGGTGCTGGGAAGCGCCTCCGGGTGGGGGGAACCCGATATCAGCCGCCCTCCATTTGCCATCACCACCGGCCTTGGTGACTGGCTCCCCGAGCGAGAGTTAGGGCCCGGATGGATGGCAGCCCAGCCCCGTGAAAAGCTGGTTGAAGTTGCACGCTACCAAGGACAACCCCTGAGTTTCAGCGTACCTAAGAAACCTGAACTTCACGCATCCAGCTTGAATATAATTTCGGATGCTCCGGAATATGTTCACATCCGACATAAAGTTGATGACGCCGGAAACTTAGTTAATCTTAACAACCAACCGAACATGCTTGAAGAGTTGAAAGAAGGGGGCTTCAAGGCCCTGCACTATTTGGACTTTACTGCTGACGGTTGGATTCAAGCCCAGTGCGCCGCTTTGGACGCGAGCCTTCCAATACGCGTCAATGCCTACTCTTTAATCTGCGCTCCCGACTTTTATCCTTTGTGCAACCAGCGCCACCTTAGCGAATGGCTGGAAACCCTGACTCCGGATATTCGCGCAACGGTATTTTCAATAGCACCTGAATGCCTGTCAGATTCTCGATATCCAGCAAACATTCAATCTTTTCCAGAACATTTTGCCCACACCGATCTCGGCATCACTGCGATTGTTTCCCAGCAGCAACCCGCGCATGGTTCCGGCGGGCTGAACGTCTCCAGTGTTGCTTCTGCGCTGCGTGCCTCATGCCTTCCTGACGCGGCGGCAGGTGTGTTCGCGCCAGGTTGGGATGTAGGCCTGGTAAATTATAAAACTGACGGGGGTGATTTGAAGCATTTGGCGGCTTATCGATTGGGCAGCCCATTTCCGGAGGATGCCAAACTGTGTGCAGCCCTCAGCTCATTTTGGCCAGCCGTTGCACCCGACTCGGCCCAATCCTTCGAGCCGCACGACGGTGCCGGCCCGACAATCAAGCCGATGCTTGACCAGGAAATAGGCAAAGGTGTCGGCGTTGCCTGGGACGGTACGCCCGCCCCAAAAAAATACACGGAAGGTAATGCAACCCATATTGCGTACCAGGCTTACCTCTACAGCGACTACACCGAAAACGCACTGGCGGGCAAGTTCTCGCTGGCGCAGACCGGCAAGGTCGATTCGCATGAGTACCAACGCCGAGTCGACGCTTTTCGTCGGGTAAAACTTTCCCTAGGTAACGCTGTTGACGACTGGGTAATCGAAGCCTTCAACATCGCCTCGCAGGATGATTGGAATACCCTCCACCCTCAGGCAAGCCTAGACAACGCAACCGCCGACCAGGGTTATCGATTCGAACTCATTCGTCACGAGGCAGCGGCCACGCCCCAGTACAATCAAGCTCATATTAAAGTGATGGAAACTTGCACTTACCTGGTTTGGCCACGCGCCCTCTTTCGTCAACAAGGTTCGCAACCCTGGCAGCGTATCTAGACAAGGTTGACAGCAGGCGCAATGAATAATTATGACGTAATCGTAATAGGCGCCGGGCCTGCAGGTTGCTCGGCGGCAATTTCGTGCGCTCGACGTGGCCTGAAGGTCGCTATTGTCGAGCGCGTTTTTTTTCCACGTCACCGCCCTGGCGAGACCCTTCACCCGGGCATGGAGCCCCTTTTTCAGCAACTGGGCGTGCTTGAAAAAGTGCTCGAAGCGTCACGTATTCGGCCCAAGGGGAGCTGGGTAAAGTGGGAAAGAGAACGACATTTTGTTCCCTTCGGAAAAGATACCACCGGGGCATGGCTAGGCTTTCAAATCCCACGGTCAACGCTTGACGGCATTTTATTGGAAAGGGCAATCGCGTGCGGTGTGCATCTTCTGAACCCATGCCAAGCCAAAAAAGTGCTTATGAAAAACAATCGTGTTGTTGGCATCCAGACTCAGGCACAACAACTGTTCTGCCGGCAGTTGGTGGATGCAAGCGGCGCTCATGCCTGGCTGGCGCGCCAACTCCAACTGACAGTGCGTCGGTACTCGCCTCCCCTTACTGCACTCTACGGCTATAAGCGGGGAGACGTGGAAGAGCGTGCTCTAGGTATCTTCACCGACAAACTGGGCTGGTATTGGAACGCCCAAATAGGCCCACAACTTTATCACTGGACCCGACTGTACTTCTTGCACGACCACGTCTGCAGGGCAACTGCTATACCGGCAGCGTTATCCGAACTGGCATGCGCAGGGAAGATACAGGGCGCAGATGTAACTTGGAGAGCTTACGATCAATCTGCCGGCAGCGGTTTTTTTGTCGTTGGTGATGCAGCCAATGTGCTGGATCCGGGAACCTCGCACGGCGTGCTCAAGGCCTTGATGTCTGGAATGATGGCAGCCCAATGCATCATTGATGAAGCTGCCGACCCAACTAATGAACCCGTTATTTCAAGGCACTATAACCAGTGGGTAAGAGCGTGGTTCGAAAGCGATGTACAAAAAATGCTCGAACTCTATCGCAGGCATCCTTTCCCACCTCACTGGCTTGGCGAGCATCAGCAATAAGGGGCATCAGGCGCTGCCGATGATCAGTCGAACGACCATTAAGAGTAAAAAATGCAACGGATACAGGCCATAGGCCCAGCGACGCATGGCAGGTGGCGTGACGTTTTTAGCGTGTCGCAATAAGACCAGGCCTGCCAATGGCGCAATCAGGCAACTGGCCAATCCCGCCAGCGCCACGAGACTGCCGCTGTTGAGCAAAACCTGCCATTGGTTGGCTGCCACGCACACCAACCCTGGCAACACGCTTAAATACCACGGCCTTGTAAACACCAGCAGCATCGCCAGCGGCAGCAATACACCAAAGAAGCCAAACATCAGATGCGTGGAAAAGACTGCCGCGATTGTGATTGCGATCAGCGCCAATAGTCGGTCTGGAAGAGTCTTCTGCTGCCACCCTCGCGCAACCAGAAGCCCCAGCGCCAAGGTCGGTAACACATTCAACGTATCGGCATCCTCGATAAACATTCGATACGGTATTTCGCTGATCACACTGAACAGCAGCAACCAGCCCAGGTATCGCCCATTGAAAGGGGTGCTCCCCATACGATGCAGATTCGCCGCGATCGCCAGGCAAAACCACGGAAACGCAAGGCGACCCGGCACATACAGGCCATCCAGGCTCAAACCGACATAGCGCAGGTGATCAAGCACCATGCACAGCAGCGCCAGCCACTTGAGCAGGTCCAGGGCGCCGTCTCGGACGGGTCCGACAGGCAAGGTGTGAGTGCCGTGCATAATTCCCCAACCACTTTGCATTTACAGTACGTGCGCAGCGCCAACATTCTTGGTTACAGTGCGCACCAACATCGACCACAGGACAGGGCCATGACCGACAAGAGCCAACAATTCGCCAGTGACAACTATTCGGGCATCTGCCCGGAAGCCTGGGCCGCCATGGAACAAGCCAACCAGGGCCATCAACGCGCCTACGGTGATGATGAATGGACCCACCGCGCCGCCGACGGTTTCCGCAATCTGTTCGAAACCGACTGCGAAGTGTTCTTCGCGTTCAACGGCACCGCCGCCAACTCGCTGGCGCTGTCGTCCTTGTGCCAGAGCTACCATAGCGTGATTTGCTCGGAAACCGCCCACGTCGAAACCGACGAATGCGGCGCGCCGGAGTTTTTCTCCAATGGCTCCAAGCTGCTCGTGGCCCGCACTGAAAACGGCAAGCTGACCCCGGAGTCGATCCGCGAGATCGCGCTCAAGCGCCAGGACATCCACTACCCCAAGCCCCGCGTCGTCACCCTGACCCAGGCCACTGAAGTCGGCAGCGTGTACACCCCGGAAGAAATTCGCGCCATCAGTGCCACCTGTAAAGAGCTGGGGCTGAACTTGCACATGGACGGCGCACGCTTCTCCAACGCCTGCGCGTTCCTCGGTTGCTCGCCGGCCGACCTGACCTGGAAAGCCGGGGTGGACGTGTTGTGCTTTGGCGGCACCAAGAACGGCATGGCCGTGGGTGAAGCTATCCTGTTTTTCAACCACAAGCTGGCGGAAGACTTCGACTACCGCTGCAAACAAGCCGGCCAATTGGCGTCGAAAATGCGCTTTTTGTCTGCCCCGTGGGTCGGCCTGCTGGAAAACGACGCCTGGCTCAAGCACGCACGCCATGCCAACCACTGCGCCCAATTGCTGAGCAGCCTGGTGGCGGATATTCCGGGGGTTGAGTTGATGTTCCCGGTGCAGGCCAACGGTGTGTTCCTGCAACTGTCAGAACCGGCGATTGCTGCACTGACGGCCAAGGGCTGGCGGTTCTACACCTTCATCGGTAAAGGCGGCGCGCGGTTTATGTGTGCGTGGGATACCGAGGAAGAACGCGTGCGGGAACTGGCGGCGGACATTCGCGAAGTCATGGGCGCCTAAACCTCACTGACGTACACAAATCAAAAAGTGGGAGGGGGCTTGCCCCCTCCCACATTTGAATTGTGCATGCCTGGAAAGTCAGAACTCTATGCGCACATCACCCTTCGGCACACTGCAGCACGACAGAATGTAACCCTCGGCTTCGTCTTCCTCGGTAATCCCGCCGTTGTGCTCCATCTCCACCTCCCCGCCCAGCTTCATCACCTTGCACGTGCCGCAGATGCCCATGCCGCAGGCTTTGGGGATCATCAAGCCGAGCTTGGCTGCTGCTGCGTGCACGGTTTCGCCCGGTGCCACGCGGATGCTTTTGCCCGAGGCAATGAATTCCACCTGATGCAGGTCCGCCAGGTCGACTTCCGGCGCATCCGCCGCTTGTTCGGCTTGCTCCACCGCATCGGCACGGGCTTCCGGTGGCGTCGCACCGAAGGACTCTTCGTGATAACGCGTCATGTCGAACCCTGCCACTTCCAGAAGGCGCTTGACGGCATTCATGTAGGGCGTTGGGCCGCAGCAGAACACTTCGCGCTCGAGGAAGTCGGGCACCATCAGTTCGAGCATCTTGTGATTCAGGTAACCGCGATACCCCGCCCAAGGCTCACCCAATCCATGTTTCTCGCAGATCAGGTGCAGGCTGAAGTTATCCACCCGCGACGCCATGTGTTCCAGTTCGCGGTGGTAGATGATGTCTTTGGGCGAGCGGGCACTGTGGATAAACGTCATGTCGACGTTGGCATTGGTGTCGTAGAACCAGCGCGCCATGGACATGACCGGCGTAATGCCGACGCCGCCGCTGAGGTACAGCACTTTCGGGCTCGGAAAATCGATGGCGTTAAACAGCCCCACCGGGCCGTGCACTGCCAGCTCCTGGCCTTCGTGCAACGTGTCGTGCAGCCAGTTGGACACCTTGCCGCCCGGCACGCGCTTGATGGTCACCGAAAAGCTGTAGGGCACCGAGGGCGAGCTGGAAATGGTGTACGACCGCATGATCGGCTGGCCTTCAATTTCCAGCTCCAGGGTGACAAATTGCCCCGGCTTGAAAAAGAACATGATCGGCTGGTCGGCCATAAAGCAAAAGGTGCGCACGTCCCAGGTTTCCTGGATGACTTTGACGCAACGGACGATGTGCCGACCATTGGCCCAGGTCTGGGTAGTTACTGGATTCAGGAAACTGTTGGACATGCTGATTCTCCACTGCCGATGTTCGGCTTTATGGTGGCGATTCTGCGTAACGCCGCAATCGCCCATTTACCTATCTGCGACATTCACATACTTATCGCGACCAGCCCCCAACGACAGGGGGTTGCGCGTCGGGATCAGATTGGGCCATGTCGCCCATGGATAAGGATCGTCGCAACGCCGGCCCCACACTCGCTCCCAACAACGACGCATTTTTTACGCCTTGCTGCAAACCTGATTAGCCACTTATCTCGGCCACACAGAATGGCCATGAGGACACACACGATGGACGTCACCGCAACCTTAAGCTTGGGCGATCCGCTGGAACCCGCACGCAAGGCCACCGCGCAAATGCTGCAAGAGCGCGAGCGTACGTTTTCGCTGCCGCAGCCGTTTTACTCTGATGAGCGGCTGTTTGATATCGATATGCAGGAGATCTTCCAGAAAGAGTGGCTGATCGCTGGCATGACCTGCGAGATCCCCACCAAGGGCAACTACATCACCCTGCAAATCGGCAAAAACCCGATCATCGTGATCCGTGGCGCTGACGGCGTAGTGCATGCGTTCCACAACGTATGCCGCCACCGTGGCTCGCGCCTGTGCACCAGCGACAAAGGCAAGGTCGCCAAACTGGTCTGCCACTACCACCAGTGGACGTACGAGCTGGACGGCCGCTTGCTGTTCGCCGGCACCGAGATGGGCGCCGACTTCGACATGAAGCAGTACGGCTTGAAGCCTGTGAACGTGAAGACTGCCGGCGGCTACATCTTCATCAGCCTGGCCGAGAACCCGCCGGCCATCGACGACTTCCTGTCGACGCTCAGTCACTACATGGAACCCTACGACATGGAGAACACCAAGGTGGCGATTACCACCACCTTGGTCGAGAAAGCCAACTGGAAACTGGTGCTGGAAAACAACCGCGAGTGCTATCACTGCAACGCGTCGCACCCCGAATTGTTGAAGACCCTGTTGGAATGGGACGACGTCACCGACCCCCGCGCCGATCAGGCCTTCAAAGACCACGTGGCCGCTTCGGCTGCTGCCTGGGATGCGGAGAAAATCCCGTATGCCCACGCCAGCTTCGGCCTGCGTAACCGCATCGTGCGCATGCCATTGCTCAAGGGCACCGTGTCGATGACCCTGGACGGCAAGCAGGGTTGCCAAAAATTGATGGGCCGCATCAAGAACCCGGACCTGGGCTCGATGCGCATCCTGCATCTGCCCCACTCGTGGAACCACTGCATGGGCGACCACATCATCGTGTTCACCGTATGGCCGATCAGTGCGCAGGAAACCATCGTCACGACCAAGTGGATCGTGCACAAGGATGCTGTGGAAGGCGTGGACTATGACGTTGAGCGTATGCGCCAGGTGTGGGACGCCACCAACGACCAGGACCGTCGCCTGGCTGAAGAAAACCAGCGCGGTATCAACTCCACTGCGTACCAACCCGGCCCGTACTCCAAGACCTATGAGTTCGGCGTGGTGAACTTCGTTGACTGGTACAGCGAGCGCTTGCTCAGCAATCTGGGGGCAGCGCCAGCGCCGTACCTCAAAGGTGTGGCCGTACACGAATAAACATTCAGGTCAATCCAACTGTAAATGCAGGCTCTGTGGGAGGGGGCTTGCCCCCGATAGCGGAGTGTCAGTCTAAGCATCTTTCACAGACCCACCGCCATCGGGGGCAAGCCCCCTCCCACATTGAGTTCTGCGCACTGTTCAAACTTTAAGCAATTCCCGAGCAGCCCTCTGATCTCCTGCCCTCCAGCCTTTCTCCAACAACTTATCCACAAAGCCACCCACAGCAATTGTGGGCAACTGCGTTGTCGTGGCTTAAATAACTCAAGAAAATCCGTGACTTATTCAACTTCACGGTTTTAACCCACACCTGATCAATTATTGACCATATCTCCAGACGCCAGTTAAACCGTGGCCTGTAGCAGTACGCAAACACCTTATCCACAGAACCGCCAACAGAGATTGGGTGTAACTCTGAAAGCGCTGTGGAAAACCTTGTCAAAGCGTCATAAACCGGGACTTTTCAGGCTTTCATTCTCATCCGCCGCCATTTTGATCATTTATTGATCATTTCAATGAGAACCTCTATTCATATGGCCTACAGACAATAGCGAACATCTTATCCACAGAAGCGCCAACAGACTTTGGGGGCAAATCCAAAACGTATAGAGCCTTTATCCACAGAAAAATGCTCGTAAAAACCGCAACTTAGCCTGGTTGTTTTTCGTACACGAGCCTGTAACCCTTAATCGACGTGACCTGTAGACAGACACCAACACCTTATCCACAGCTCCGCACACAGCGATTGTGGGTAAGGTGGCCCCTGTACAAAGACCATCCTGCATCTACACTCTCCCTTGCAGTTAATTTCATATGCCTGGGTTTATGCGGAAGTCCTTGGCGGGCGAAAAGGAGACACGACGGTGATGTGGCAGGGTCAACCCAGCCATCACTGCGCCAAAGGTTTTACGCTGATTGAATTGCTACTGACGCTGGCCCTGCTGGCCACGCTCGCGACAGTGGCTTATCCGCTGACAGCGCTGATGGGTAAACGCGATCGGGAACTCGACTTGCAGCGTTCGTTGCGGGAGATCCGTCGCGCCATTGATTCCTACAAAGAAGCCTCCGATGACGGTCGCATCGAAAAGAGCGTTACCGACAGCGGTTATCCGCCCAGCTTGAAAAGCCTGGTGGAGGGCGTGACCGATAAGACCAACCTGCAAGGCAAAAAACTCTATTTTCTACGGCGCATCCCTCGCGATCCGGTATGCGAGTGCCCTGAACTTGCGTCCGACAATACCTGGCAACTGCGCAGCTACAAAAGCACTGCCGACAACCCACAAGAGGGAGAAGATGTATTCGACGTTTCATCCCGCAGCACCGGGGAGAGTTTGAATGGAACGTTATACAGCCACTGGTAATCGGGGTTTCACCCTGATCGAATTGCTGGTGGTCATGGCGATCATCGCCACCCTCATGACCCTGGTCACCCCTCAATATTTTCGCCAGCACAGCAAGGCGCAGGAAACCGTGCTGCGGCATAACCTTTCCACAATCCGCCAGGCCCTGGACCAATACCGCGAAGACCATGGCGCCAACCCCGAGTCGCTGCAGGCATTGGTGGACAAACGCTACCTGCGGGAGGTTCCAAAAGACCCCGTAACCGGCAGCCGTGACACCTGGCAACTGCAGGCTTCCGACGAACAAGGCCTGGGTGACGTACGCAGTGGCGCACCTGGAAATGCCAGTGACGGGAGCGCCTATGCAGACTGGTAAACAATGCCAGCACGGCTCGGTGTTCATGGGCATGTTGGTGACCGTGGCCGTGGTGGCCGTGATGCTGATGGAAACCGGCACGCTGTGGTCCAGCGTGCTGCAGCGCGAGCGTGAGCTGGAGTTGTTGGCGCGGGGCAATGAGATTCGCCGGGCGATCGGGCTTTATTACCGAGAGGGCAACACCTTCCCCAAGAAACTCGAAGACCTGGTACTCGACCGCCGCCAACCGACGACCAAGCGCTACCTGCGCAAGGTCTACGACGACCCACTCACCGGCACTGCCGATTGGGGCGTCGTTGAAGGGCCAGGCGAAACCATCATGGGCGTGCTCAGCCAAGCCAAGGGCACGCCGTTCAAGCAAGGTAACTTTGCAGTCATCAATCAAGGTTTTACAGGGCAAGGTAGTTATCAAGGGTGGGTGTTTCTGCATGGCTCTGTGCAGAGTAATCCTGCAACCCGCGTCGCTCCCATGGGAGATCAGCTGACCAATGACGGCAATTAAATAATCACACTGATCGTTCCAGCAGTTCGGAACTTGTTTATCTGAATTGAAGGTGACTAGAGCATGAACATATTAATACGGCATACACGACATCTGGTCCTGTGCCTGCTGGCTGCAACATTGCTGGCACCAGAGTTGAGCTGGGCGCATGGAGAAACGGGATACCCGATAAGCAGAGGGGCTAACTGCAAAGTGACAGGGGGTCATTGGTCAGGAACCATTAATGATAAAGGATGTGCAACTGCAGCAGCCATCCATTCTACCGATGCTGAGAAGGCCTACCCCGTTGACCACTTCCACGAGTTTGCAATTAACACGTGGTCGGCGACTACACCCATAGACGAGATACTGAGCCTACTTAAACCCGGCATGGTGTGCTCGGCTAACGACTCGAAAAAACGAAGTATGGATGTGCCTAACCCCGACTGGAAAAAGACCTACCTACAGTCAGGAACCACGGTTGATATACAGCTACTGATGACGGCGATCCATGTCCCCAGCCGGGCCTTCGTGTTTATAACAAAACCTGGGTTCAACTCTGCTACTACTGCCGTGAGCGCAACTGATCTCGTCCCGCTGGGCGGGGTTCACACACTGACCTCCGCAAAAACCAATTGGCAAAGCCTTCAACCACCTATTTCCTCGATCCTGAGCACAGCGGGATATGTAATCCTGCCGACGCCCATTCCTGGCGGCCTGACAGGTTCTGCCGTAATAGTTGTCATATGGGCCCGAGACGACGGCCCCGGCGAAACGTTCGTCAACTGTAGCGACGTGATCTTTGAGAACCCTGGAAACCCGACCGCTAATGACCTTGGCCCAACTCTAGATCCGGGGACACAGATTGCAAAACCCGGCGATACTATTCGGCACCGGGTCATTAGCAAAGGTACAGACGTCAGTGATGTAAAAATATTGATCACGGAACAAAACATAGCCCCTATCCAATGGATGACGGAGCTAAAACAAAAAATCACTACTCCAGGGCTTGCAATTGGAGAGATGAAAAATAACCAAATTGTCTATAACAACGTTGACGCAGAGAAAAACCATACCTGGTTCACTGACAAAGATGCGCAGCAAGTGAGCTCGGTTCTGTCTGACGAAGGCCCGGGCCCGATTGATCCAACACCGCCCACAGCTCATATCACGGGGCCTACGGTTGTTAAATCCGGACAGGCCATTACCTTTAGCGGTGCTGGATCGTCTGCGAAAAATGGGACGCCGTTGTATCAATGGACTTTCCAATTACTACAAGGCCCTCAAAACGGACCTACCGCGAGCGGTAATGCTTTGGTGGTCACCACGCCAACCCAATCCCAAGCGCGCCTCAACGTGCGTGATCCGAAGAACGGCAAAAACGCTCAGGCAGTGCTTGATTTCACCGTGATGCCCGACAGCGGCGGAACCCACCCTGACTACAAGGAAGGCACCGCTTACAAGGATGGCGATATCGTGACCCACAACGGCAAAAACTATAAGTGCAAACCACACCCTTACACCGCCTGGTGTGCCGGTGCGGGTTGGGCCTATGCGCCGGGCTCTGGTACCGCCTGGCAACAAGCCTGGGATGAGGTGCAATAAGCTCATGGCATATGCATTAAGCCAATAAACCCAAGCGCCAAACGTTATAGGGCGCCTCACGGCGCCCTATATCGCGCAACGCTACAGTTGAATAAGTACTGGTTTCAACGCAGTTCTACCGGCGGTGCCCGTCTAAATAGCGGGCCGGGAGAGTTATACACAACCGCCTTACCTTGGCACTCCCAACAGGGTATTTCCATGCGCGCACCTACACTTATCCACAGCACTCAACGCGGCTTCACCTTGCTGGAGTTGCTGGTCGTATTGCTGATCATCGCCCTCCTTGCCGGCTACGTCGGCCCCAAGATGTTCGACCGCCTTGAACTGGCCAAAGTCCAAACCGCCCAGGGCCAGATGAAATCCCTGGCGGATGCCTTGAACCAGTACCGACTGGACAATGGCACTTACCCCGACGAGGCTCTCGGGCTCAACGCACTGACCACACGACCCGCCAACACTAATAATTGGCAGGGACCGTATTTAAAGGCGCTGCCACCCGACCCGTGGGGCAACCCGTATCTGTTCAAAAACCCCGGCTCCCCGCCCAACGATGCCGAAATCATTTCCTTGGGCCGCGATGGCAAGGCCGGGGGTGTGAATACCTACGCCGACATCGTGTATGGCCTTTGATATGCGCGCGCAGTGGCTCGTCCTGACCCTGCTGTACCTCGCAGACTCCGTCCAGGCCAACTGCTGGCAACAGGCGGCCAGCCGGTACCACGTCGACCCGCTGTTGCTGTATGCCATCGCCAGGGTCGAGTCCAACCTCAACCCCCGCGCCCGCAACGTCAACAGTGACGGCAGCCAGGACATCGGCCTGATGCAAATCAACAGCCGCCACTTGCCCGCGCTCGCCCAGTTCGGCATTACCGAACAGCACCTGCTCACCCAGCCCTGTACCAGTGTCATGGTAGGTGCGTGGATCCTGGCAGGGTTCGTTAGAGAAAAGGGCTACAACTGGCAGGCCGTCGGGGCGTATAACGCCGGCGGCAAGCCGGGTCGAGAGGCACGGCGCTCGCGCTATGCCCGCGCGGTCTGGGCTTATTACGGCGAGCTGCTGCAGCAGCGCCAGCAACGGGCGGAGCAGAGACCATGATCGATATCGACGCGCGCATCATCCGTGACGGCCATCTGCAAACATTGCGACTGCAGGCGGTGGACATGGCCCACGCACGTCAGCAACTGCAAGCCGGTGGCGTCCAGGTCATCTCACTCAGGGCCCGGCGTCACCTCACCTTGCCCGGCCGTCGCCCCAAGTTCGCGTTGGGTCTGTTTATCCAGGAACTGGTGGTATTGCTGGACGCCGGCCTGGTGTTGGTGGAAGCCGTGGAAACCCTGCGTGACAAGGCACCACCGGGTATCAACCGACAGGTCATGAGCGATTTGCTGGCGTCGATGTACGAAGGCAACTCGCTGTCCAGGGCTATGCAACTCAAGCCACAGACCTTTCCTGAACTGTTGGTTGCCACCGTGGCCTCGTCGGAACACAGCGGCCAGCTGGCCGTGGCCCTGCGCCGCTACCACCATTTCGAAGCTCATCTGGAGACGGTTAAAAAACGCGTCAGCGGTGCCCTGATGTATCCCCTGGTGGTGCTAAGTGTGGGCGCGTTGATCCTGGTATTTCTGCTGTTTTTCGTGATCCCGCGCTTTGCTTCGGTGTTCGATGCGGTCGCCGACTTGCCTGCCACGGCGCGCTTTATGGTGTGGTGGGGGGCGCTGGTGGATACGCGAGGCACTGAATTGCTAATCGGCCTGGCGCTGGCAGCAGTCGCCCTGGTGCTGCTGTTTCGCAGCGCGGCCTTCAAGCGCCGTGCAGCCAACCTGTTCTGGAAAATCCCTAGCCTGGGCGCCCAGCGCACGCTGTTTATCCTCGCGCGGTTCTACCGCACCGCCGGGATGTTGTTGATGGGAGGCATGCCGGTAGTCACGGCGGTGCAACTGTCCGGCGCGCTGCTACCCCCTGAGCGTGAGGGCGACCTGCGCCACGCGCTGACCGATATCCAGGCGGGCCAGCCCCTGTCCACCGCTCTGGCCCGCCATCAACTGACCACTCCCGTCGCTGAACGCCTGCTGCGCGTAGGCGAGCAAAGCGGCGAGCTGGCGTCGATGTGTGAGCGCATCGCACAGTTTCACGACGAAGCGCTGGAGCGAGCCATCGAGCTGTTCAGCAAGGTCTTCGAGCCACTGCTGATGCTGGTAGTGGGCGGGTTGATCGGCCTGATCGTATTCATGCTGTACATGCCGATTTTCGAATTGGCCGGGTCTATCCAGGGGTAGCGCCATGAGCGAACTGACACGGCAATGGCAGGCACTGGCGCAGCAGCGTTCGATGTCCCTGGCCGAGTATCTGTTGGAAGTACTGCACAAGGCGCCCGACCAACTGCACACTATCGCGGCGCCTTTGGGCTTGATCGCCATTGAGCCACACCACCTGGAAAACCATTGGCGTTTCGACGTGTTGTCGTTACCTCAATCACTGATCCATAACGCACTGCCTGTGGAATACGAAGGGCGAACCTGCCTGGTGTTGGGCGACCCTTTCACCCTGACCCATCGGCACTGGACCCAATCGACGCCGAGCCTGCGCCGACTGCCCCTGGCCATGAGCCTGCCGGAGGCGGTGAAGGCCCAGCTTTCTCGCGCCGAAGCCAGCCAGCGAGTGATGCAGCCCTTCGGCGAGGATCAGGAAGACGCCCGCATCGGCGAAGCCGTCCAGGAAATATCCCTGAGCAGCATCGCCCTCGACGTCAACGCGGTAGTGCGGGTAGTCAACTCCGCACTGTTCGACGCCCTGCAAAGCCGTGCCAGTGATATCCACGTGGAAAGCACGCCACTGGGCCTGGTGATCAAGTACCGCATCGACGGGGTATTGCAGCCGGTGGGCCAGGTCAGTGGCCTGGACATGGCCGAACAGGCGCTGTCTCGGATCAAGGTCCTGTCAGAGCTGGATATCGGTGAGAAACGGGTGCCCCAGGACGGGCGCTTCAAGATGAAAATCCAGGGTCGCGAGGTGGATTTTCGTGTGTCGATCATGCCCAGTATCCACGGGGAAGATGCGGTGCTGCGGGTATTGGACAAATCGCAACGCGGTGAGTCCCTGAGCCTGGAGAACCTCGGCTTGGCCGCCGATACCATCGCCCGCATTCGCGTATTGGCCAGCGAGCCCTACGGCATGTTGTTGGTGACCGGACCCACTGGCAGTGGCAAATCCACCACGTTGTATGCGGCCCTGTCAGAAACCAATACCGGCGAAAAAAAGATCATCACCATTGAGGATCCGGTGGAGTACGAACTGCCCGGAGTGCTGCAGATCCCGGTGAATGACAAGAAAGGCCTGACCTTCGCCCGCGGCCTGCGCTCGGTGCTGCGCCATGACCCGGATACCATCCTGGTGGGGGAAATACGTGACGGCGAAACTGCCGGCATCGCCGTACAAGCGGCGCTCACCGGGCATCTGGTGTTGTCGTCGGTGCACGCCAACAGCGCGTTCAGTGTGATGGAACGCTTTGCCTATATGAATGTGGACCCGGCGAGTTTTGTCGAAGCCCTCAACGGTGTGGTCGCCCAACGCCTGGTGCGGCGCATTTGCCCAGACTGCGCCATGGACGCCAAGCCCGACCCTGAAATCGTGCGGCTCGCCCAACTGACCGCCGCCCAACTCGAGCACGGTCACTACCGCGCCGGTAAAGGCTGTGAAGCCTGCCGTCACACCGGGTATCGCGGCCGGCTGGCCTTAGCGGAAGTCCTGACGGTGACTGACAGCATCAAGGAGGCCCTGCTCAACCGCAGTTCGGCGGCCACCCTGCGCGAGCTGGCACGTGAGGCCGGCCACGTGTTTATCCGCGATATTGCCCTGGTTCACGCGGCCCAGGGCGACACGACGCTCAAGGAGATCCACCGTGTCATTTCCCTTTATTGAGCATGTGGTGTGGTTGCACAGCGCCGGCGCGGCCTGGGCGGCGCGCCAGCGTTGGCGGGGGGCGACGGTGTGGCGCGGGGAGCAAACCGGCGAACCCTTGGGGGCGTGTGCCGAACTGCTGGAACAAGCCCCTCGGGGCCGCGTAGGTTTTCTCGACCGGGCCACGGTGTTGCTGGGATTTCCCCATGTGCATTACCTGATGCTGCCGTGGCAGCCCGGCTTGAACAACGCAGCGGACTGGCAAGGCTTTGCCGAGGCCACGTTCAGTGACCAGGCCGGCGTCGACCCTGAACTGCACCACGTGCAGATCGCCAACAGCAGCTTTGGCCACGAACGCCTGGCAGTGGCGGTTTCGCGCGAACTGCTGCTGGACCTGCGCGAGCTGTTCAAGCTGCACCACCTGCCATTGGTGACCTGCGAACCGCTGCTGACTGCCGTGGCCCAGCGGTACTGGCGTCACTTGCCCGATGACTGCGTGCTGGCCGTACCGGAAACGGAAGGCCTCAGTTGCCTCTACCGCCAACACGGGCAGCCCCATCAAGTGTGCGTGCTGCCCATCCAACCCGGCAGCGATCTGAGCGACAACTTATTCACCGCCGACCTGCTGGTGCAGCAACATGCGCTCACCACCCTGATTGTCGCCAATCGCCAGACCGAACACTGGCTCGGCCCTCTGCATCCGTGGCTAGGGGAGTCGCCCCTATGAAATTCGCCTGGCGCCAGCTGCGCGCACCTCGTGCACCTGGCGTGGACCTGCAGCACCCCGACAAGGCTCATCGCCCACTGGTGGCCGTGCTGTGGGCGGTAGCCGTCGGGGTGTTGTTTGTTACATGGCAGCACTGGCAGCGCATGGAGCACCAGCAACAGCAGACCGATGCGCTTGAGCAGCACTTCATCCAACTGACCCGCCGTCAGGAACAACTGATCCAGGCGGCCATCCGGCTGTCACCCCATCAAAAACAACAGATGGCCGCTTTCGCCCAGCAAACAGCGACGCCTTTTTCGTTGATGGACGCCGTGGGTAGGGCATGGTCCGGCGAAGTCGCGCTGACGCGCGTTGAGGTGAACACCCTGGCCGGGCATCTGCAACTGGAGCTGGAGGCCAAGCAACTGGGAGAGGCGTTTCGCTTCGTGGAGCGGCTCAAGGCCCAACCCGGCGTGCGCGTGAACCTGCAGCAAAGCGCCCGCAAGACCAACGACCCGCAGCATCCGGTGCAAGTCAAACTCACCGTTGGCGCGGGGTAGCCGCAAATGGACATCTTCACTCGCCACGGTCCCCGTTTGCGCTGGCAACTGATGCAATGGCAACAGCGCCTGGGTTTCTGGGGCCTGCTGGCGTTGGGTACGATAGCGGCAGCGCTGCTGGTGGAAGTCGTGGTAATCCACCCCGCCAACGTCGCTGACCATCAGCGACGCCTTGAGCTGGAAACAGGCATTGCCGAACAGCCACAGAACGTGCAAGTGACCGAGCCGGCCATGGTGGAAAAACTACCCGCCGCGCACGACTTCCCGGCACGCCTGGAAAAGCTGTTGGCCGTTTTGACTCGGCGTGGCTTCATTATTGAGCAGACCACCCTGGCCTACTCAGCGCCGGCCGATACCGGTTTGCAGCGACTGGATGTAGAGATTCCACTCGCTGGGCCCTACGTGCTGTTGCGCGACGCTTTGACCGATGTCGCGCAAGAACCGGCCGTGCGCATCGAAAGCCTGACGCTGGAGCGCAAGGACATCACCAGCGGCATGCTCACCATCAGTCTCAAGCTGAGCGTACTGGGGGTGGTGGAATGAAGCTGCCCTTGTACCTGCGCGTGTTATTGCTGGTCACCCTGATCGGTTGCGGCTGGCTGTTCTGGCAAGACACACCCGAAAGCCCCACCGATCTGCCCACGTCGGCGATCGCCAAACCCGATCCGCCCGCACCGGTGGCAACGCCCGAACCCGCACCGGTCGCCGTGACCGACCTGTTTCCCGCGCAAACCTGGACACCTCCACCGCCGCAAGCACCGGTGGATAATTCGCCGCCAAAACCGCCGCCGCTGCCCTTCACCGTCAGCGCGCAATGGCGCTACGAGCACCAAGCCAAAATCGTGGTGCTCAACGGTAACGGCCGCCAGTACACCCTGTGCAACCGCTGCTCGGTGCCCGGCCGCATCGTGCCAGGCAAGATGCTCGACGCTCACTACCGCCTGGATAAACTCACCGACACCGCCGTGGTGCTGACCTACATGCCGTTGAAGCATGCCAGCACCTTGCGCCTCGACAAACCCTGATGCAGGAAGGACCGGATCATGACGCTACGCACGATGATTCACCTGAGCCTGGTTCTGTTGATGGCAAGCGGGTGCGAAACCCAACGGGCGATCGAGGAAAGTGATGAGCTGCGCCTCAAAGGCGACATCGTGCGCTCGGTGGAGGTGTTGCAAGCCGAAGCCAAGGAAGACCCCGACGATATCCAGTTGCGCACGGCCCAGTTCAGCAAGCTCGAACTGCTGGTCGCCCAATACAGCCGCGAAGCCAGTGCCGCATTGATGCGCGGGGATGATGCGGCCGCCATCCGGGCGCTCGAGACCATCCTCAAATACGACCCCAGCAACCTCGGCGCGCGTCAGGAGATCCAGAGCATCCAAGCGATGAAGCAGTTACGCCCGCAGCTGGCGCGGGCCTACGAAATGAAACGCGACAACCCGGTGGAAGCCCTCAACCTAGTGCGTCAGATCATCGCGCAAAAGCCCAATTACCGGGAGGCCCTGGATTTTCGTAACGCGCTGACACGGGAATTAGTGAGTGCCGATTACCTCAGCGCGGACCTTTCCGATGCCATGCGCAAACCCTTGAGCCTGGAGTTCAGCTCCCAGAGTTTGAGCACCATATTCGAGACCATCGCACGCTTGTCAGGGATCAACTTTGTCATCGACAAGGACGTCAATCCCAGCGCCGCGGCCAGCATGACCGCCAGCCGGACCACCGCCGAAGATGCGCTGAACTTGCTGTTGACCACCCAGGGGCTGGACAAGAAAATCCTCAACCAGAACACCATCCTGATTTACCCCAGGCGTCCGGACAAAGAGCGCGAATACCGCGAATTGGCGGTGCGCACGTTTTACCTCAGCCATGGCGACGCCAAGATCGTGGCCGCCGAGATCAAGCAGGTGCTCAAGCCCAAGGAAGTACTGGTGGACGAGCGCCTCAACGCGGTGATCGTGCGTGATGGGCTGGACACCTTGGGCGCCGTGGAAAAAATGGTCGAGGCCATTGATATCGCGCAGTCGGAAGTGACCGTCGATATCCAGGTGCTGGAGGTCAGCCTCACGGATGAACTGAACCTGGGCATCAAGTACCCAGAGAGCATTGGCTTATCGGTGGGCAACCTGGCCAACGTACCGGCCGGGCTGGCGGGTATCCCCATCAGTGCGCTGCGTGGCATCAATGGCGACAACGTCCTACTCGACTCGGGCAGCACCTCGGCGCGCATCAATATGCTGCAGCGCAGTGGTAATACCGTGACCCTCGCCAACCCGCGAGTACGGGTACGCAATCGGGAAGAAGCCGAGGTCAAAATCGGTGACAAGATTCCAGTGGTAGAAACTACCGTGGCCAATCAGATCACCACTTCGTCCGTGAAATACCAGGACGTCGGCTTGCAGATCACGGTCAAACCTATCATCAGTCTGAGCGATGAAGTGAACCTGGAAGTGGATGTGGAAATGAGCCATATCACCAAACGCATCCCAGGCTCCGAGAACGTACCGGCGACCTTCGAACTGGGCTCACGCTCCACCAAGACGCTGCTGACCGCACGCAACAATGAAACCCAGATTGTCTCGGGCCTCATCCGTACCGCTGATACCGACGAGGGGACGGGCCTGCCGTGGCTCAGCCAGATTCCGTGGATCGGCAAGAAACTGTTCGGCACCAACCAGAATACCCAGCAGAAAACCGAAATCATCCTGCTGCTCACGCCCAGGATCGAACGCAACCTCGACCTGCCGATTTCCCAGATCAGCACCTTCCACAGCGGCACCGAGGCGCGCAGTTCGACCGAGGGCATGATTTTGCGCGATACGACCGAGAAGATGATCCTCAAGCCCACTGGCGGCGACCCGACGCCTGCGCTGCCACCGCCGATGCAGCAGCCGGATGCCAACTGGGCACCGCTGCCGGCGCCGTTGCCGGATTTGATACCCAAACCAGCACCTGCTCCGGCATCCCAGACACAATGAAGATCCAATGTGGGAGGGGGCTTGCCCCCGATGGCAGACTGTCAGTTGATACATCTGTAGCTGACACACCGCCATCGGGAGCAAGCCCCCTCCCACAGATAGTTATGGGGGGTTTGGGGTCAGCGTACGACGCCTTCCTCAACCAATAACTTGAGGATCGCCTGCGCGCCCTCCTCCGGGCTCACGCCCTTGAGCACCTGCCCGCCGCCGCCACTGGCCTTGGCCGTCGCCGCTTTCATCCGGTCCGCGCCACTTTTGGCCTTGATCACCTTCAAACGCTTGGGCCGAGGCTTGGCCGGTTGCAGCACGGCGCCTGTGAACAACTCATCCTCTTCGACCTCCACCTCGTGGGCCGCCAACTCACCGCGCTGCCCAGGGCCGTAGGCACTTTGCCGTGGCTTGGGCGCGGCGTTGTCCACCGTCGCCAGGAACGGCAGGCGCACCTTCAATCGCCGCCGCTGACCCCGTGGTAAGGCTTGCAGCACATGCGCAACACCTCCGTCGATGGACTCGACCTGCGCCAGCCCCACAATCAGCGGCCAGCCCAAGTGCTCAGCGAGCAAAAACGGCAACATCCCCGAGCCCTCACCGGTTTCTGCCTGGCTGCCGGCAAGCACCACTTGGGCGCCGGCGTCACGCAGGTAATCACTGAGCACCGGCAAGGCATCACTGCCCGTCGGTTGCTCCAGCACATGCAGTTGCGGCAGGCCCATGCCCAAATAACTGCGCAGGGTTGGCTCATTGATGTTACCGGCGTGCAGCACCTGCAACTTATCCCCAGCCAGTTGCAAACCTAACTCCACCGCACGCGCATCTTGCTCAGCGCGGCGTGGGCGACCAGAAGTCGGGTGGGCGCCGATGGACACCAGGCTGATTACGTTCGTATTCATAGCCATTTCCTTAAGCCGCATCGCGCTTGGCGCCGTTGCGGTAGGTCTCGACCGCGGCGATCAAGGCTTGCAGAATCGCGGCGCTTTCGCCGATCACCGACAGGTCGGCACGCTTGATCATGTCGCAGCTTGGGTCAAGGTTGATTGCCACCACCTTGTCGCAGGCACCGATGCCCTGCAGGTGCTGGATCGCGCCGGAAATGCCCACCGCCACGTAAACCCGTGCGGTGACCCAAGTGCCGCTGGCGCCGACCTGGCGATCACGGGCCATAAAGCCGTCGTCCACCGCCACCCGCGAGGCGCCTTCGGTGGCCCCCAGTGCAGCGGCGGTCTGGTGAAACAGCGCCCAGTCCTTCACGCCGTTGCCGCCGGAGAAAATAAACTCAGCCTCCGCCATGGGAATTGCTGCCGGGTCTACCGCCACCGCGCCGAGGTCTTCGATACGCGGCAGGCTGCGCGCAAGGGTTGTGGATAACTCCACGGGCAACGCTTCGTGGCGGGTTTCGCTGACCGGCTCGGCACATTCGACGGCGGCCAAAATCAGGCGTGGCAGCGAACGAGCCAAGTCTTCCTGGCCCGCACCGGCGCGGCCGATGCACGCCTCGCCCTTGATCTGCCACACACGGGTGGCCGGGCGTTCCTTGAGGGCCGCGGCAAAGCGCCGGCCCAACTCGCCGCCACCGCTGCGGCTGTCAGGCAGCAACCAGTGGCGTGGGTTGAACTGGTTATCCACAGCCCGCAACCCTTGAACCCGTTGCTCCGGTGAATAGCCGTCGAACTCATGGCCATCGAGCACCAACAAACGGTCGACGCCGGCCGTGGCAAATGCGCTTTCCTTGTGCTCACCGAACACCACTGCCAGCACCGCCCCGTCGCTGCCGGCCAACTGGCGAGCCAGGCCGAGCAGGTCGCGGTCGTGGCTGCTCAGGCGGCCGCCGACCATGTCGGGCACCACGTTGATATAGAACGCCGGCGCCGGGACCTGATGCAGCGGCAACTGCACTTCAACCGTCGCCGTACGCTTGGCCGCGCCGCCCTGCTGGGCGCCGCTGCGGTCGATACGCTTGATGCCGTTGGGGCCGATAAAACCGACGCCGTGCACATTCTTGCGGATAACGCCGTTGGGCCCCATCCAACTGTGTTGCACCGGCTGCATCGCCGCGTGCAGCGGGTGCAGACGGTTGCGGGCGATCCATTCGGCCCGTGGGTCGCGGCGAATAATGTCGCTCATCAGTGCACCTCCGCAGGTTCACGTTTGATAGGGGCCTTGGCGGGCGCAGCGTCTTCGAGCAACGCGTCGGCCACCAGCTCTGCGATGTCCTTGATCAATGGGCGCGGTTCGACCACGCCTTCAAGCATCGCCGTGCACTGCGGGCAACCGACCGCTACCAGTTCTGCACCGGTTTCGCGGATGTCGTCCATGCGCATATCGGGAATACGTTGCTTGCCGGGAATGTCAGTGATTGGCGCCCCGCCACCACCGCCGCAACAGCGTGATCGGAAGCCCGAGCGTTGCATCTCCTTGACCTCGATACCCAGTGCCCGCAGCACTTGGCGCGGCGCCTCGTATTCGCCGTTGTAGCGGCCCAGATAACAAGGGTCGTGATAGGTCACGCTGTTGCTCTTGTGCTGGCCCAGGTTCAGCGCGCCTTCGCCGATCAGCTCGGCCATGAAGGTGCTGTGGTGCTGCACGATGTAGTTGCCGTTGAAGGCGCCGTATTCGTTTTTCAGCACGTGGAAGCTGTGGGGGTCGCAGGTGACAATGCGCTTGAAGCAGTACTTTTCCAGGGTCTGGATATTGCGCTTGGCCAGCAGCTGGAAGGTGGCTTCATCCCCGAGGCGACGCGCGACGTCACCGCTGTCTCGCTCTTCCAGGCCCAGTACTGCAAAGTCTACTTTGGCGGCTTTCAGCACTTTGACGAACGCGCGCAGGGTGCGTTGGTTGCGCATGTCGAAGGCGCCATCGCCGACCCAGAACAGCACGTCGGTGCTGCCCTTGTCGCTGAGCAATGGCAGGTTCAGATCCGCCGCCCAGTTCAAGCGGCCGCCCGGTGCGAAACCGCCGGGGTTGTCGGTGGCGATCAGGTTTTCGAGGACTTCGGCGCCCTTGTTCGGGGTAGCGCCTTTTTCCAGGGTGAGGTGGCGCCGCATGTCGACGATGGCGTCCACGTGCTCGATCATCATCGGGCACTCTTCCACGCAGGCGCGGCAGGTGGTGCAGGACCACAGGGTCTCGGCGTCCACCAGGCCGTTGACGATCGGTTGGTGCGGGTTGCCGCTGTGTTCGCCCACAGGTTTGCCCGGATACGGGCTGCCGGCGAACTTGGCATCGGTGCCGCCGGCCAGGCCGACCACCATGTCCTGGATCAGCTTTTTCGGGTTCAGTGGCTGGCCGGCGGCGAACGCCGGGCACGCGGCTTCGCACTTGCCGCACTGCACGCAGGCGTCAAAACCGAGCAGTTGGTTCCAGGTGAAGTCCTTGGGTTTTTCCACGCCCAGGGATGCGGTTTTATCGGTGAGGTCCAGGGGTTTCAACCCGGTGGAGCGACCACCACCAAAACGTTCAGCGCGGCGGTGCCAGGCCAGGTGCAGGGCACCGGCGAAGGCATGCTTCATCGGCCCGCCCCAGGTCATGCCGAAGAACATCTCGCTCACGCCCCACAGCACGCCAACGCTCAACAATGCCGCGAGCAGCCAGCCGCCGAAGTCCGCCGGCAGAATGCCAGCCACCGGGAGCGTCAGCAGGAAGAAACTCACCGAGAACGCCATCAGGCTTTTCGGCAGGCGCATCCACGGGCCTTTCGACAAGCGCGACGGCGGGTTGCGTCGACGCAGGTAAACGAAGGTGGCGCCGACAAACATCAGCACCGAGGCCAACAGCAGCGCGTAGCCGAGGATGCGGCTTTGCAGGCCGAAGCCGTGCACCAGAATGGCGAGCAACGCTGACAGCACAAAGCCCAACGCCGTGGCGACGTGGGTATTGGCGATGTATTTGTCGCGGGCGACCACGTGGTGCAAATCGACCATGTAACGCTTGGGCATGGCCAGCAGGCCGCCCAGCAGGTCAACTTTGGAGGCGCGGCCACGGCGCCACATGGCGACACGTCGCAGCGCGCCGAGAACGGCAAGGCCCAAGGCGGCAAACAGGAGAATAGGCAGCAAGGTGTTCAACATGGTGAAGCTCCCACAGACCACACAGGTCTACTGTGAAACTGGCCAAAAAATGTGGGAGGGGGCATGCCCCCGATGGCTGAGTGTCAGTTGATGCAGCTGTAGCTGACCCACCGCTATCGGGGGCAAGCCCCCTCCCACATTTGAACAGCGTTCACTTTGGTTCGGTGTCGGCTTAGAAATCCTTGCAAAGGCGCAGGGCGTCATAGATCGCAGCATGGGTATTACGCTGCGCCACGCAGTCACCGATGCGGAACAGCAAGTAGCCCTCACCCGCCTCGCTCAAGCACGGCTGCGGCTTGATCGCGAACAAGGCTTCAACGTCGATCTGGCCCTTGTTGCGCGAACCTTCCTTGAGCCCGTAGTAGATGGCTTCATCTGGGCGCACGCCGTTCTCGACGACCACCTGGTCCACCACCCGCTCTTCTTTGGCGCCGGTGTATTCGTTCTCCAGCACCGCCACCAGCTTGTCGCCTTCGCGGTAGACCTTTTCCAGCATCATGTCGCCGGTCATGATCACTTCTTTCGGGTACATGCTGCGGTAGTAAGTCGGGAACGACGTACCGCCGATGGCCACGCCGGGCTTGATGTCGTCGGTGACGATCTCGACCTGGCTGCCCTTGTCCGCAAGGAAATCCGCCACCGACATACCGGTGAATTCACAGATGGTGTCGTAGACCAGCACGTTCTTGCCCGGCGCGACTTTGCCGTCGAGCACGTCCCAGCTGCTCACCACCAAACCTTCGGCGGCGCCCCAGTGTTCGTTTTGCTCGATGAATGGGTGCCCGCCCACCGCCAGCACGACCACGTCCGGACGCAGGTCGAGGATGGTATCGGCATCGGCCGCTACACCCAGGCGCAGGTCGACTTTCAGGCGTGCCAGTTCCAGCTGAAACCAACGGGTGATGCCGGCGATCTGGTCGCGTTGCGGGGCTTTCGAGGCGGTGGTGATTTGCCCGCCGATAAATTCTTTCTTTTCGAAGAGGGTTACATCGTGGCCACGTTCGGCGGCCACCCGCGCTGCTTCCATCCCGGCAGGGCCTGCGCCCACCACCACGACTTTGCGCTTGACCCCGGTGGATTTCTCGATGATGTGCGGCACGCCCATGTATTCACGGGACGTCGCAGCGTTCTGGATACACAGCACGTCCAACCCTTGGTACTGGCGGTCGATGCAATAGTTGGCGCCCACACACTGCTTGATCTGGTCGATCTGGCCCATCTTGATCTTGGCGATCAGGTGCGGGTCGGCGATGTGCGCACGGGTCATGCCGACCATGTCCACATAGCCGCCTTCCAGGATGCGCGTGGCCTGGTTCGGGTCCTTGATGTTCTGCGCGTGCAGCACCGGAACCTTGACCACTTCCTTGATACCGGCCGCCAGGTGCAGGAACGGCTCCGGCGGGTAGCTCATGTTCGGGATCACGTTGGCCAGGGTGTTGTGGGTGTCGCAACCCGAACCCACGACGCCGATGAAATCCAGCATGCCGGTGTCGTCGTAGTACTTGGCGATCTGCTTCATGTCTTCGTGAGACAAGCCGTCCGGGTGGAACTCGTCACCGCACAGGCGCATGCCCACGCAGAAGTCATCACCCACCTCGGCACGCACGGCCTTCAAGACTTCCAGGCCGAACTTCATGCGGCCTTCAAAGCTGCCGCCCCATTCGTCGGTACGCTTGTTGACCCGCGGGCTCCAGAACTGGTCGATCATGTGCTGGTGCACGGCCGACAATTCCACCCCGTCCAGGCCACCGGCCTTGGCACGGCGTGCGGCCTGGGCGTAGTTACCGATCACGCGCCAGATTTCTTCCGGTTCGATGGTCTTGCAAGTGGCACGGTGCACCGGCTCACGCACGCCGGACGGCGACATCAGCGTCGGCCAGTTGAAGCCGTCCCAACGCGAGCGACGGCCCATGTGGGTAATCTGGATCATGATCTTGGCGCCATGCTTGTGCATGGCGTCGGCCAGGTTCTGGAAGTGCGGGATGATGCGGTCGGTGGAGAGGTTCACCGAACTCCACCATTCCTGCGGGCTGTCGATGGCCACCACCGAGGAGCCGCCGCAGATTGCCAGGCCGATACCGCCCTTGGCTTTCTCTTCGTAATACTGAACATAACGCTCAGTGGTCATGCCGCCGTCGGTGGCATACACCTCGGCGTGAGCGGTACTGAGCACGCGGTTGCGGATGGTCAGTTTGCCGATCTGGATCGGCGCAAACATTGCTTCGAAAGCCATGGCACGGTCCTCGGCTTACAACGGCTTGACGGTGAACAGGCCGTCATCGTGGCCCTCTTCGGAGCCTCCGTAGACTTGTTCGGCGACGGTGCGGATCTGGCTGCCACGCGCTTCAAGAATCTGGTCCATGGCACCGGCAAACCAGCCGGTGAACATGTAGTCCACTTTGCGCCCGACCTTGCCGTACACGTACACAAAGGCGGAGTGTTCGAGCTTGACGCTGCAGGTGCCTTTGTCGAGGTCGATGTCCTGGATCTTGAACAGGCCCCAGCCGCGTTGCGACAGGCGTTTCATGTAGTGCTCGAATACTGCAACGCCTTCCAGGCCGTGGCATTCAGCTTCTTTCTCGCACCAGTGCCAGGCGGATTTGTAGCCGGCCTTGTAGAGGATCTCGGCGTAGGCATCAGCGCCCAACACCTCTTCGATACCCTTGTGGTTGTTGACGAAAAAGTGGCGCGGCACGTACAGCATCGGCAGGGCGTCGGAGGTCCAGACACCGGTCTCGCTGTCGACTTCGATAGGTAATTGCGGGGCGATCTTGGCCATGGAAACTTAACTCCAGAAAATTCGTTGTAGTGATAGTCCGCAGTGATGCGGTGGCTTATTCGCCCCAGACGTCCTTGAGGACGTTGACCCAGTTCTCGCCCATGATCTTGCGCACTACGCGTTCGCTGTGGCCGCGCTTGAGCAGGGTCTCGGTGAGGTTGGGGAACTCGCCCACGGTGCGGATGCCCAGTGGGTTGATGATCTTGCCGAAGCTGGTCAGGCGGCGGGCGTAGCCCTTGTCATGGGTCAGCATTTCGAAGAAATCCTGGCCATGGCCCTGGGTGAAGTCGGTGCCGATGCCGATGGCGTCTTCACCAACGATGTTCATGGTGTATTCGATGGCTTCGGCGTAGTCGTCGATGGTCGAATCGATACCCTTGGCCAAAAACGGCGCAAACATGGTCACGCCGACAAAACCGCCGTGGTCGGCGATGAACTTCAGTTCTTCATCGGACTTGTTGCGCGGGTGCTCTTTAAGCCCCGACGGCAGGCAGTGGGAGTAGCACACTGGTTTTTTCGATTCGAGGATGACTTCTTCGGAGGTTTTGGAACCCACGTGGGACAGGTCGCACATGATGCCCACGCGGTTCATCTCGCCGACGATCTCGCGACCGAAACCCGACAGGCCACCGTCGCGCTCGTAGCAACCGGTGCCCACCAGGTTCTGGGTGTTGTAGCACATCTGCACCACGCCAACGCCGAGCTGCTTGAAGATCTCGACGTAGCCCAGTTGGTCTTCGAAGGCATGGGCGTTCTGGAAGCCGAAGATGATGCCGGTCTTGCCCTGTTCCTTGGCCTTGCGGATGTCGGCGGTGGTTTTTACCGGGATCACCAGGTCGCTGTTCTCACGGATTAGGGTCTGGCTGGCCACGATGTTATTGATGGTGGCCTGGAAGCCTTCCCACACCGACACGGTGCAGTTGGCGGCGGTAAGGCCACCTTTGCGCATGTCCTCGAACAGGTCGCGGTTCCACTTGGCAATAATCAGCCCGTCGATAACGATGCTGTCGGCGTGCAATTCGGCTGGGCTCATCAGGCGTCCCCTTATTGGCGATTCATGCGCCGAATCGTCTGCCGGCGCTTTGGGGCCAGCATATGCCCAGGGGCAACCCGAGCCGGGTGCAAAAACGACAGGGGAATTGCCGAAAGCGTCAATCCGCGACAAAGGCTGCGTAGACATGCCTGACTGGCGGCTGTTCTTTGTCTTACGCTTGAGCCAGAATTCCCGCATCACCTGATATGAGACGGCGCAATGAAATCGATTTTCCTGGCTTTGGCACTCATCGCAACCGGCGTCCACGCGGCTGAAGACACCGACAGCACGCCATGCGATGGCATTGAAAACGACAAGCAAACCCTGGAATGCGCCTCCTACAACAAAACCACTGCGGAGCAACTGCTCAAGGATAACTACCAAGGCCTGTTGGAGCGCATGGCGTCCACCTACGGCAGCGACAAGACCAAGCTGGCGGACATTACCGCTCGTCTGAAGGATGCCCAGCAGAAGTGGGAAAAACTACGGGATGCCGATTGCGCGGTGGACACCTTCCCGGCGGTGAGCGGCACCAAGGCTTACGCGATTGCGGTCAATGACTGCCTGGCGCGGATGAGTGATGAGCGGTCGGAGTTTTTGGAGTCGATTGGGCAGGAATAAGCGACAATCCCCGGCACTTTCCTTCTGAAACAAGGCTATTCATGAAGACTTGCGGCATCGAAATCAAAGGCAGCGAAGCCATCATCGCCCTCGCCTCCCTGGACAACCAGGCGCTGACCCATGTCGCCCTGGCCACCAAGAAAATCGCGCTTGAAGACGACGATGAAGCGGCCAACGTCAAAGCCTTCGCCGCGCAGGTGAAGACGTTTGTGCAGGCCAACGGCATCGAGCGGATTGCGATCAAGAAACGCAGCAAGAAGGGTGAGTTTGCGGGTGGGCCGACTACGTTCAAGATTGAAGGGGTGTTTCAGTTGCTCGACGGTGTGGAGGTGACGCTGCTGTCGCCGCAGACCATCAATGCGCAGAACAAGAAGCACAACTTTGAACTGCCGGCCAGCCTGAACAAATACCAGCATGAAGCCTACAAAGCGGCATGCTCGGCCCTGCTGAAAAAATAAGCCACACCTCAAATCCAATGTGGGAGGGGGCTTGCCCCCGATGGCGAACTGTCAGTTGATACATTTGTTACTGACCCACCGCTATCGGGGGCAAGCCCCCTCCCACATTGGCTCTGTGTGGTTCTCAAGACCTGTGATCAAACCACCTCCCGTCGCCGATCCTCCCTCGGGCACTTCGCAAACCTCGCCCGATAGCTACGGGTGAAATACGACGGCGATTCAAACCCGCACGCAATGCTCACTTCCAGCACACTCATGTCGCTTTGACGCAACAGCTGCCGGGCTTTTTCCAGGCGCAGGCCGAGGTAGAAGTTGCTCGGGGTGTCGTTCAGGTGCAGGCGAAACAGGCGCTCCAGTTGACGGCGCGTGACTTTGATCGACTCGGCCAATACCAGGGTGGTCAGGGGCGGTTCGGTGTGTTGTTCCATTTCGCCGATCACATGCACCAGTTTCTTGTTGTTGATGCCGTAGCGCGTGGCGATCTGCATGCGCTGGTGGTCTTTGCGTGGGCGGATGCGGCCGAGTACGAATTGTTCGGAGACCTGAATCGCAAGCTCCGAACCGTGGGCCTGGGCGATGAGGTCGAGCATCAGGTCGATGGAGGCGGTGCCGCCGGCGCAGGTGATGCGGCGGCGGTCGATCTCGAACAATTCCTGGGTCACGGTGAGCTGGGGATAGGACTCCTTGAACGCGTCGATGGCTTCCCAATGCAGGGTCAGGCGATGGCCATCGAGCAGGCCCGCTTCGGCCAGCACGCAGGCGCCGGTGTCGATGGCGCCGAGGGTGACGCCGTCGTGGTCGAGGCGGCGCAGCCAATGTTCCAGCGCAGGCGTGGCGAACTGCAATGGCTCAAAGCCGGCGACCACCAGCAGTGTCGCGCCCTTCTTCAACGGCTCCAGCGCCGCGTCGGCATTCACCGACATGCCATTGCTCGCCAATACCGCGCCGCCGTCGGCACTCAGCACATGCCAGCGGTACAACTCGCCGCGAAAGCGGTTGGCCACCCGCAACGGCTCCAGCGCGGAGATAAAACCAATGGCCGAAAACCCCGGCATCAGCAAAAAGTAGAAATCCTGGGACATGGTGGCGCTCTCGTCGGGCGGGCAGCGTGGCACTGTGATACTCCCGTTCTCGGGTGGTTTCAAGGGGGCAGGTCGCTCCAGTGCAAGAGCCGGTCGCCGCCGTGCGTTTTATCGCCCCCCAAGCTGCGTAACGTGGCGTCACGGTGCACAAAGACACCGGCCCACACAATAACGACCTGCCGAGGGAACCACCATGAAACGACTGATGCTCGCACTCAGCGCCAGCGCCATCTTGAGCACCAACGTGATGGCCGCCGACGCGGCGTCCTGCCAGAACGTGCGCATGGGCGTGGTGAACTGGACTGACGTCATCGCCACCAGCGCCATGACCCAAGTGTTGCTCGATGGCCTCGGCTACAAGACCAAACAGACCAGCGCCTCCCAGCAGATCATCTTCGCTGGCATCCGCGACCAGCGCCTGGATATGTTCCTGGGGTACTGGAACCCGCTGATGACCCAGACCATCACCCCATTCGTCGACGCCAAGCAGGTTAAGGTGCTCGACAAGCCGAGCCTGGAAGATGCGCGCGCCACCCTTGCCGTGCCCACCTACCTGGCGGACAAGGGCCTGAAAAATTTCGCTGACATCGCCAAGTTCGAAAAAGAGCTGGGCGGCAAGATCTACGGCATTGAGCCAGGCTCGGGCGCCAATACCCAGATCAAGGCGATGATCGCCAAGAACCAGTTTGGCCTGGGTAAGTTCCAGCTCGTCGAGTCCAGCGAAGCCGGCATGCTCGCCGCCGTTGACCGCGCCGTACGCCGTAAAGAGGCCGTGGTGTTCTTTGGCTGGGCGCCGCACCCGATGAACGTCAACGTCGCCATGACGTACCTCGGCGGTAGCGACGACGCCCTGGGCCCGAACGAAGGCATGGCGACCGTGTGGACCGTCACCGCGCCGACCTACGCCGAACAGTGCCCCAACGTGCACAAGTTACTGACTAACCTCACCTTCACTGCTGCTGACGAGAGCCGGATGATGCAACCGCTGCTGGATCACAAGGACGCCCTTGAATCCGCCAGGCAGTGGCTCAAGGATCATCCGCAAGACCAGGCGCGCTGGCTCGAAGGGGTGACCACCTTTGACGGCAAGCCGGCTGCGGCCAACCTGCAACTGACCAGCAAATAACCCATTTCCAACCACCGTTTCGCGGTCGCTGTCGACCGCGAACGGCATCATCACGCCTGTAAGGAACCGCCCCATGAACCACGACGTCATCATCACCTGCGCACTTACCGGTGCTGGCGACACGACCAGCCGCAGCCCCCACGTGCCGGTCACCCCCAAGCAAATCGCTGCCGCTGCGGTGGAAGCTGCCAAAGCCGGCGCCACCGTGGTGCACTGCCATGTGCGCGACCCGCACACCGGCAAATTCAGCCGCGACGTTGCGCTGTATCGCGAAGTAATGGAGCGCATCCGCGAGGCCGATATCGACATCATCGTCAACCTCACCGCCGGCATGGGTGGCGACCTGGAAATCGGCGGCGGCGAGAACCCGATGGAATTTGGCCCCAACACCGACCTGGTCGGCCCGTTGACCCGCCTCGCCCACGTTGAGGAACTGCTGCCGGAAATCTGCACCCTGGATTGCGGCACGCTGAACTTCGGCGATGGCGACACCATTTACGTGTCCACCCCGGCCCAATTGCGGGCTGGCGCCAAGCGCATCCAGGAGCTGGGCGTTAAGCCTGAGTTGGAAATCTTCGACACCGGCCACCTGTGGTTTGCCAAGCAAATGATCAAGGAAGGCCTGCTGGATAACCCGCTGTTCCAACTGTGCCTGGGCATCCCCTGGGGCGCACCGGCCGACACCACCACCATGAAAGCCATGGTCGACAACCTGCCCGCCGATGCGGTGTGGGCCGGCTTTGGCATTGGCCGCATGCAAATGCCCATGGCGGCGCAGGCGGTGTTGCTGGGGGGCAATGTGCGGGTGGGGTTGGAAGACAACTTGTGGCTGGACAAGGGTGTGCTTGCGACCAATGGGCAGTTGGTGGAGCGGGCCAGTGAAATTCTCAGCCGCTTGGGTGCACGAGTCATGACCCCCGCAGAGGGCCGGGCAAAGATGGGCCTCACCAAACGCCGCTGATCAAAATGTGGGAGGGGGCTTGCCCCCGATTGCGGTGTGTCAGCCCAAAATATAGTGACTGACACACCGCTATCGGGGGCAAGCCCCCTCCCACAGGGGATTACCAACCTCTTTAGGAATGTGCCATGAGTTTTATCACCGAAATCAAAACCTTCGCCGCACTTGGCAGCGGTGTCATCGGCAGCGGCTGGGTATCCCGCGCCCTCGCCCACGGCCTTGATGTAATCGCCTGGGACCCGGCGCCAGGCGCTGAAGCCGCCCTGCGCAAACGCGTCGCCAACGCCTGGGGCGCGCTGGAGAAACAGGGCCTCGCACCCGGCGCATCCCAAGACCGCCTGCGCTTTGTCGCGACGATTGAAGAATGCGTAAAAGACGCCGACTTCATCCAGGAAAGCGCGCCAGAACGCCTGGAGCTGAAGCTGGAACTGCACAGCAAAATCAGCGCCGCTGCCAAGCCCAATGCGTTGATCGGCTCAAGCACTTCGGGCCTGCTGCCCAGTGAGTTCTACGCGAGCTCAACCCACCCTGAGCGCTGCGTGGTCGGCCACCCGTTCAACCCGGTTTACCTGCTGCCCTTGGTGGAAGTGGTCGGCGGCAAAAACACCGCGCCCGAGGCTATTCAAGCCGCGATCAAGGTGTACGAATCCCTCGGCATGCGCCCTTTGCATGTGCGCAAGGAGGTCCCCGGGTTTATCGCCGACCGCCTGCTCGAAGCGCTTTGGCGTGAGGCGTTGCACCTGGTGAATGACGGCGTGGCAACCACCGGCGAAATCGACGATGCCATCCGTTTTGGCGCAGGGTTGCGCTGGTCGTTCATGGGCACCTTCCTGACCTACACCCTGGCGGGAGGTGATGCGGGGATGCGGCATTTCATGGCGCAGTTTGGTCCGGCGTTGCAGTTGCCGTGGACTTACCTGCCAGCGCCAGAACTGACGGACAAGCTGATTGACGATGTGGTCGACGGCACAAGCGATCAACTGGGCACACACAGCATTTCGGCGCTGGAGCGCTATCGTGATGATTGCTTGTTGGCGGTGTTGGAAGCGGTAAAAACCACCAAGGCCAAACACGGTATGACGTTCGCCGAATAAACCATGTGGGAGGGGGCTTGCTCCCGATTGCAGTGTGTCAGTCAATACATCTGTTACTGACCCACCGCTATCGGGAGCAAGCCCCCTCCCACATTTTTGACCGAGTACTGATCCGGGATTTACGCCATGCCTGCACTGACGACCTACACCACTGCAATCCATCCCGACTGGGTCGACTACAACGGCCACCTGCGCGATGCGTTCTACCTGTTGATCTTCAGCTACGCCACCGACGCGCTGATGGACAGCCTGGGTCTGGACAGCCAAAACCGCGAAGCCAGCGGCCACTCACTGTTCAC
The DNA here is from genome assembly GCF_900583165.1 of Pseudomonas viridiflava. Taxonomy (GTDB): domain Bacteria; phylum Pseudomonadota; class Gammaproteobacteria; order Pseudomonadales; family Pseudomonadaceae; genus Aquipseudomonas. The sequence goes on from NZ_UTKY01000091.1 coordinate 63,414, forward strand.
CCTGGAGCTGCACCTGAACTACCTGCACGAAGTCAAACTGGACGCCGAGGTCGAGGTGCGCACTCAACTGATCGAGCATGACGCCAAGCGCCTGCACCTCTATCACAGCCTGCATCTGGTGGGCGATGAAAAGGAGCTGGCAGGCAACGAACAGATGCTGTTGCACGTCGACCTCGCGGGCCCGCAAGCAGCCCCGTTCACCGAGACAACCCTGCAACGACTCACCGCCATCACCGCCGAGCAAACCGACCTGCCGCGCCCTGCCCTGCTCGGCCGCGTCATCGGCATAAAAAAAGCCCCGATCAAGCCGTGACAGGATCGGGGCAGAATGTTTTGTGTGAGCCGTACATCCCGAGGGTGACCAAACCTTCAAGCTGCTTGCTTGAGCTCAGTGTGCCTATTAGTGGTGCGGATAAATGGCCCGAAAACGACATGCTCATAGCCATCTGAGGCATTCGTGCAATCGGCCCTTGCCGAGCGCTTGGACGGCTACCAAAATCCAGGTCAAACCCCGCTCCCTTCACCAGGATGAACGTCATGATGCATGCGGATTTGATTGACCAGGATGACCTGCTGAGCCAACTGCGCTCGCTGGGTTTCGAGGTGTCCAGCGGCTCGACAGCCGAGCAGGCTTGTGAGTGTGCCGTGCGCGGATTGAGCGCGGCGCGGGCCAAGGCGCTCAAGGGCATGGTGGAGCAGATGTACACCGGCAGCGCGACGATTTTGCCGGCGGTAAGGCAGGCGATTGATAAGCAGTTGTTACCGGCCTTGGTGCAGTTCAAGCAGAGCTCTGGCGCCTGATAGATTGCTATCGGGGGCAAGCCCCCTCCCACAGTTGACCGAGTTTCAACATAAGAATGCGGTCAAAATGTGGGAGGGGGCTTGCCCCCCGATGCAGGCGACTCGGTCTAGAGCCTCACACTGGCAAACGTCGACTCATTGCGCGCCTGGCTCAATGCGGACAGCGGCCCCGCCAACGGTGACAACACCAACGCCTGCGGAATCGGCATCATCGCCACTTGTTGCGTGGTATTGGACCCGACGCGCTCATCCCGTGGCGGAATGCCGAAGTATTCGCGGTAGCACTTGGAGAAGTGCGGCGTAGACACAAACCCGCACACCGACGCTACTTCGATGATCGACATCGGCGTTTGCTTGAGCAATTGCCGTGCACGGATTAGGCGCAGCTTGAGGTAGTAGCGCGACGGCGAGCAGTGCAAGTATTTCTGGAACAAGCGCTCCAGCTGGCGACGCGAAACAGCGACGTAGACCGCCAGTTCATCCAGGTCGATGGGCTCTTCCAGGTTGGCCTCCATCAGCGCGACGATTTCCTGCAACTTCGGCTGGTTGGTGCCAAGCATGTGCTTGAGCGGCACACGCTGGTGATCCTGCTCGTTGCGGATGCGTTCGTACACAAACATCTCGGAAATCGCGGCCGACAGTTCACGCCCGTGATCGCGGCTGATCAGGTGCAGCATCATGTCCAACGGCGCAGTGCCACCGGAGCTGGTGAAGCGGTTGCGGTCGAGGGTAAACAGGCGTGTGCTCATGGCCACGCGGGGGAAGGCCTCCTGCATCGACGCCAGGCATTCCCAGTGCACGCTGCAATCGAAACCATCAAGCAAACCGGCGCAGGCCAGCGCCCAACTGCCGGTGCACACGGCACCGAGACGCCGAGACTGGCGAGCCTGGCTTTGCAGCCACGACACATGTTCACGGGTAACGGTGCGCTGGATACCCACGCCGCCGCACACGATTACCGTGTCCAGGGCCGGGGCTTTGTGCATGGAAGCGTCGGGGGTGATCTGCAGACCGTCGCTGGCCCAGACCTGGTTGCCGTCGACGCTCAGGGTGGTCCAGCGATACAACTCGCGACCAGAGAGCTGGTTGGCCATGCGCAGGGGTTCGACTGCGGACGCCAGGGAAATCAGCGTGAAATTGTCCAGCAGCAAAAAGCCGATGGATTGAGGCGCACGGTTCTGGGGTTGGGCCCCTGAGTTGAACGACGTCATCACAGTATCTCCTCACACAAAGCGGGTGATGGCCTCAGGCGAGGCTCTTGTTATTGCGCTCTTCAACCGGCGAGGTGAGAGGCTTTGGATTGATAGAGCAATTGCCATGCCTAAAATTGAATGGCCGTCCAATAACTCCTAAAAACGACCTGTTGACGCGTCTATATAAGCCCGCGCGTTAAGTGCGGGATAGGGGCGAAAAGGACGTAGGAATGAGCCCACTCAAGGTGTGTGAGCAGTTCGGTAGCACTTGTGGGAAGGCGCTTTGAGGGCGTGGGAAAAGTCTGTCACCCCAAGCACAGGTGACGGGGGGTGGGGCGGGAAATCGTTCGCAGGCTACTTATCTGTTTGCGACGCGCTAAAAGGTGGCGCTTTTGGGTTTGGTGTGCACTTTTTGAGCAGTGGTGACTGGGCTATTGCTATCGGGGGCAAGCCCCCTCCCACACTGACTGTGTTCACAACTCTGGATCTGTAAATACAGTCAAAGGTGGGAGGGGGCTTGCCCCCGATACAGGCGACGCGGTCTCAGCACTCGACGGCACTCACCGCCAACCCACCCCGCGACGTCTCTTTGTACTTGTCATGCATATCCGCCCCGGTATCGCGCATGGTGCGAATCACCCGGTCCAGCGAGATAAAGTGCTGGCCATCGCCCCGCAACGCCATTTGCGCCGCGTTAATTGCCTTTACCGCCGCAATCGCATTGCGCTCAATGCACGGCACCTGCACCAACCCGCCCACCGGGTCACAAGTAAGACCCAGGTTATGTTCCAGGCCAATCTCGGCGGCGTTGCACAATTGCTCCGGCGTAGCGCCGAGGATCTCCGCCAACCCGGCAGCGGCCATGGCGCAGGCCGAGCCCACTTCCCCCTGGCAACCGACTTCGGCACCCGAGATCGAAGCGTTCTTCTTGCACAGGATGCCCACCGCCGCCGCGCCGAGCATGTAATCCACGACATTGGCTTCGGTGACTTCTTCGCTGAACTTCATAAAGTAATGCAGTACCGCCGGGATGATCCCCGCCGCGCCATTGGTGGGTGCGGTGACCATGCGCCCGCCGGCGGCGTTTTCTTCGTTGACCGCCAGGGCGAACAGGTTGACCCACTCCATGGCGCTCAGGGTCGAGCCAATGACGTTGGGTTTGCCCAGCTCCTGCAAGCTGCGGTGCAACTTGGCGGCGCGACGGCGTACGTTGAGGCCGCCAGGCAGGATGCCTTCGTGCTTGAGGCCTTGCTCCACGCAGTCCTGCATGGCGCGCCAGAGTTTCATCAGGCCGCTGCGGATTTCTTCCTCGCTGCGCCAGACCTTTTCATTGGCCAGCATCAGCTCGGCGACGCGCAGGTTGTGGGTCTTGCACAACTGCAACAGCTCTACCGCGCTGGAAAAATCATAGGGCAATACGGTCCGGTCCATATCCGCCACACCGCTCTGCGCCTGCGCCTCGTCCACCACAAAACCGCCGCCCACTGAATAGTAGGTGTCGCGGAACAACTCGCCGTTATCGCCCTGCACGATCAGGGTCATGGCGTTGGGATGAAACGGCAGGTTTTCGTCGAGCAGTTGCATGTCCCGGGCCCACACGAACGGCACCGGCAAACGCCCGTCCAGCAGCAGGGTGTCGGTCTCGCGCAGGGTATGAATACGCAGGCCGATCTGCGACGGGTCGATTGCATCTGGCCACTCGCCCATCAAGCCCATGATGGTGGCGGTGTCGCTGCCGTGGCCGATGCCGGTGGCCGACAGCGAGCCGTAGAGCTGAACTTCGACACGCCTGACTTGTTCCAACAGTTCACGTTCACGTAACCCTTGAACGAACAACGCCGCGGCGCGCATGGGGCCGACGGTGTGAGAACTCGAAGGCCCGATGCCGATCTTGAACAGGTCGAAAACGCTGATAGCCATTGCGGTAGAACTCCTCGATAAGCACGGCCAGGCTTGAACGAGGTGCTACGCTCAGATCGCCCAGATGGCCGCATCATCAAGCTTTTGGCAGCCCTCACGGCGTCTCACACCGACGCACCCATGCTCACCAGCGTCGCTACTGTGCGATGAGGTATTTTGGCCGTTTTTTACGGTGCGCAACGGCAAAACCAGCAGTTTTGTCGTTGAAAAAATCTGTAAGCGACGTCACCGACACTGGATACGACCATCCCTGTACTGGATACGACGCCCCCTGTAGGCGACAGATTTTCACTGGTACATGATCAGTCTCGACTCGTTTGCAAGGCGCCGTGCCAGAGCTGTCATCCCACGCTCTAACCGCAACACTTATAAAGCGCGGCGAACGCCGCCAGAAAAACACAGGAGTCTAGCCCTATGAAAGCTTCACCCTCGTTGCTGTTGGCCGCCATGCTGAGTCTGCCAGCCCTGGCGCACGCTGCAGAACCGGAACAATGCAAGACCGTCAACTTCTCCGATGTCGGCTGGACCGACATCACCGTCACCACCGCGACCACCAGCGAAATCCTCAAGGGCCTGGGCTACAAGCCGCGCACCACGATGATTTCGGTACCGGTGACTTACAAGTCCCTGGCCGACGGCAAAAACATGGACATCTTCCTCGGCAACTGGATGCCGACCATGGAAAACGACATCAAGCAGTACCGTGATGCCGGCACCGTGGAAACCGTACGCGCCAACCTGGAGAACGCCAAGTACACCCTGGCGGTGCCTGAAGCGCTGTACGACAAGGGCCTTAAAGACTTCGCCGACATCGCCAAATTCAAGGACGAGTTGGGCGGCAAGATCTACGGCATTGAGCCGGGCAACGATGGCAACCGCACCATCCAGACGCTGATCGACAAAGACGCCTTCGGCCTGAAAACCGCCGGTTTCAAAGTGGTTGAATCCAGCGAAGCCGGCATGCTCTCCCAGGTCGAACGCGCCTCCAAGCGGGGCCAGGCCATCGTGTTCCTGGGCTGGGAACCGCACCCGATGAACACCCGCTTCAAAATGAAGTACCTGACCGGGGGTGATGACTCGTTCGGCCCCAACTACGGCCAGGCCACCATCTACACCAACGTTCGCAAGGGCTACACCCAGGAATGCAGCAACGTAGGTCAGTTGTTGAAAAACCTGGCGTTCACCCTGGACATGGAAAGCACGCTGATGGGCAATGTGCTGGACGACAAGATGAAACCCGACGCTGCGGCGAAAGCCTGGCTGAAGAAGAACCCGCAAGTACTCGACACCTGGCTCGCCGGTGTCACCACCGTTGATGGCAAGCCTGGAGTCGACGCCGTAAAAGCCTACCTCGCCAAGTAATCCGTTGTCCCCGGGGCGGTGCGCTGCCCCGGGATGTTTTCCCTCTTCGCATGTGGACACTCACTACCATGCTGACTGAACAGAAAATCCCACTAGGCCAGTACATCGCTGCCTTCGTCGATTGGTTGACCCAACACGGTGCCAACTACTTCGACGCAATCGCATCGACACTGGAAACGATGATCCACGGCGTGACGTTCGCGCTGACCTGGTTCAATCCGCTGGCATTGATCGGTCTGATTGCGCTGCTGGCTCACTTTATTCAACGTAAATGGGGACTGACTGTTTTTGTCATCGCCTCCTTCCTGCTGATCCTCAACCTTGGGTACTGGCAGGAAACCATGGAGACCCTGGCGCAAGTGCTGTTCGCCACCCTGGTCTGCGTGGTCATCGGTGTGCCGCTGGGCATTGTTGCCGCGCACAAACCGTTGTTCTACACCATGATGCGGCCGGTGCTCGATCTGATGCAGACCGTACCGACCTTCGTCTACCTCATCCCTACCCTGACCCTCTTCGGGCTGGGTGTGGTGCCCGGCTTGATCTCTACGGTGGTGTTCGCGATTGCCGCGCCGATCCGCCTGACCTACCTGGGTATCCGAGACGTTCCCCAAGAGCTGCTCGACGCCGGCAAAGCCTTTGGCTGCTCGCGCCGTCAGTTGCTCTCACGCATTGAACTGCCCCACGCCATGCCGAGCATCGCTGCCGGTATTACCCAATGCATCATGCTGTCGCTGTCGATGGTGGTGATCGCGGCCCTGGTGGGCGCCGACGGCCTCGGCAAGCCCGTGGTCAACGCACTCAACACCGCTGACATTGCCCTGGGCTTTGAAGCCGGCCTGGCAATCGTACTGCTGGCCATCATGCTCGACCGCATCTGCAAACAACCCGACGCCAAAGTAGGGGGTGATGCATGAGCATTATCCGATTCGACAATGTCGACGTGATCTTCTCCAAAGACCCACGCGAAGCGCTCAAGCTGCTGGACCAGGGCATGAGCCGTAACGAGATCCTGAAAAAGACCGGGCAGATTGTCGGCGTTGAAAAAGCCAGCCTGGATGTAGAAAAAGGCGAGATCTGCGTGCTGATGGGCCTGTCGGGCTCCGGCAAATCCAGCCTGCTGCGGTGCATCAACGGCCTCAATACCGTCAGCCGTGGCCAGCTGTTTGTAGAGCATGAAGGTCGTCAGATCGACATCGCTTCCTGCACACCCGCGGAGCTCAAAATGATGCGCACCAAGCGCATCGCCATGGTGTTCCAGAAATTCGCCCTGATGCCTTGGCTGACGGTGCGCGAAAACATCAGCTTCGGCCTCGAAATGCAGGGCCGCCCCGAGAAAGACCGACGCAAGCTGGTGGATGAAAAACTCGAGCTGGTGGGCCTGACGCAGTGGCGAAACAAGAAGCCGGACGAACTCTCCGGCGGCATGCAGCAACGTGTCGGCCTGGCCCGTGCGCTGGCGATGGACGCCGATATCTTGCTGATGGACGAACCCTTCTCGGCCCTCGACCCGTTGATCCGCCAAGGCTTGCAAGACGAGCTGCTGGAACTGCAACGCAAGCTGAGCAAGACCATCGTGTTCGTGAGCCACGACTTGGATGAGGCGCTCAAATTGGGCAGCCGCATCGCAATCATGAAAGACGGCAAGATCATCCAGTACAGCGTGCCGGAAGAGATCGTGCTGAACCCGGCGGACGACTATGTGCGTACCTTCGTCGCCCATACCAACCCGCTGAACGTACTGTGCGGCCGCAGCCTGATGCGCACTGTGGATAACTGCACCCACGTCAACGGCTCTATCAGCCTCGACCCAGGTGGCGACTCGTGGCTGGACCTGACCGAGGGCAACGTGATCAAGGGCGCACGCCAGAATGGCACGCCGTTGAACCTGCAGAACTGGGCGCCGGGGCAAGCGGTGGAAGGGTTGGGTCGGGTACCGACGCTGGTGGACTCCAATATCGGCATGCGCGATGCGTTGCAGATTCGGTATCACACCGGGAATAAGTTGGTGTTGCATGACAACAATAAGGTGGTGGGGATCTTGGGCGACAGCGAGCTCTACCATGCCTTGCTAGGCAAGAACCTGGGCTAACAAACACTGCAAACCCAACTGTAGAAACTGGGTCAATGTGGGAGGGGGCTTGCCCCCGATAGCAGTGGATCAGTAACAGATGTACTGACTGACACACTGCAATCGGGGGCAAGCCCCCTCCCACATTTGAATCTGTTTACACAGTTGGACCCAGCAGTGTCAGTGAGGACACTGCCAGGCTTCAACTATCAGCTATAGACCCGGCCAAGGAGCTGCCGATGGCTTTCAAACTGATCGAGCACGTCCCGGGTGATCTGGTCCTGGGTAAAGCCCATCAGGTCGTATTCCTGAGGCCCGTTGTGCAGGTACACCTCTGCACGGTAGTAGCGGGTGCGTTCTTCTTCAGGCAAATCAGTCGGTGCCGACGAGTAAGCATCCAGGCTCACTTCGTAGACAAACGGGTTGCCCTCTTCCATCTCGATACGCACGCCGATGCAACGCTTGGATTTACCCAGCAGCGTCTGCACTTCCAACCCTTGGTCACGCAGGGCAACGGCGGCTTCTTCCAACGCCGGCGTTACGTGCTTGTCCATGAAGCGTTGCACCGTACCCTGGCTCGGTTGCAGGTCCAGGGCAGTCAGGCGCTCGCTGAAACCCCGACGGCCACGCTCGGCCAATTGCGCCTGCTCTTGTTCGATGGCCACGTCTTGGCGCATCGCCTTGTGCAGACCGAACATAAAGAACACCAGCACCACCGAGAACGGCAGCCCTGCCAGCACCACCATGGTTTGCATGGCCTGGAAGTTGCCGGCAAACAGCAGGCCGATAGTCACCAACGTAATGACCGCCGACCAGAAGATCCGCAGCCAGTGCGGTGCGTCTTCATCCACATTGCCGCCTTTGCAGGAAAGGTTGGCCATCATCACCGCGCCGGAATCCGCCGGGGTCAGGAACAACACAAAGCCCACAAAAATCGACACACCGATGACGATCTTCGACGCCGGGTAATGCTCAAGCAGTTGGTAGATGGCCATCGATGGCTGTTCCAACGCCGTCTTGCCCAATTCCACGGCACCGTGGTTGAGTACCAGGTCCAACGCCGAGTTACCAAAGATCGACAGCCACGCCAGGGTGAAGCCCAGCGGGATCAGCAGCACGCCGGCCACCAGTTCACGCACCGTGCGACCACGGGAAATACGCGCGATGAACATGCCCACGAATGGCGCCCAGGAAATCCACCAGGCCCAGTAGAACAGGGTCCACAGGCCCATCCAGCCTTCGGTCTTGGCGGCGTCGCCTTCGTACACATAGAGGTCGAAGGTTTTCAGCACGATACCGTTGAGGTAGTCACCGGTGTTTTGCACCAGGCCATTGAGCAGGTGCAGGGTCGGGCCGAACAGCAATACAAAGATCAGCAGGCCGCTGAACAGCACGATGTTGAGGTTGGACAAGCGCCGAATGCCGTTCTCCACCCCCGACACGGCGGCGATGGTCGCCACGGTGCTCATCACGATGATCACGATCAGCAGATTGGTGTTGTTGTGCGCCATGCCGAACAGGTTTTCCAACCCGGACGACACTTGCATCGCGCCAATCCCCAGGTTGGTCACCAGGCCCAGCAAGGTCACAAACATGCCGAAGCCGTCTACCGCGTGGCCGGCCGCGCCCTTCACCCAACGCTCGCCCACCAGCGGGTACAGCGCCGAACGCAAGGCCAGCGGCTGATTATGACGGTAGGCGAAATACGCCACGGCCAGGCCGACCAGCGCATAGATCGCCCAGCCGTGCAGGCCCCAGTGCAGGAAGGTCAGTTGCAATGCCTGGCGTGCGGCCGTGTTGCTGGCGGCCACGCCTTCGGGCGGGTTGAAGTAGTGGTCCAACGGCTCCGACGCGCCGAAGTACAGCAGCGAAATGCCGATACCCGACGAGAACAACATGCCGGCCCAAGCGCCGTAGCTGAAGTCCGGGGTGTCGTCCTTGCTGCCCAGTTTCAGTTTGCCGTACGAGGAAAACGCCAGCCCCACCACGAACACGAGGTAGGCGGCGATGACCACCATGTAATACCAGCCAAAGCTTTTAGACAGCCAGGCCTGGGCAACACCGAGCAAGCGCCCGGCCTCCTGCGGGGCGATGATCAGGATGGCGGTCAACAACAGAATCAACGCGGTGGAGGTGTAGAACACCCAACCGTTGACCCGCACCTTTTCTGGCGGGGTCTTTATAAGAGAGGCAGAACTCATGGCGCAGATGCTCCGGGCAGTGCGAAAGAGAAACACAAGGCAACGGTTATCCCGGGACATCGATTTTTCGGCAGTCGACGGACGGGTGTTATAAAGACACCCCGAAAATCCTTGGGCCCCGACGCGAGCGGTACACGGGGGTTTCAAGGGTTTTTGCAGGTGTCAGATGTCACCGCCTATTTGTAGGAAATACCTGTAGGCAGCGACCATTTGTCGCAGAGCTTATTCTTTGTTGATTGAACGTTCAATCAAAACAAAATAGACTGGCCTTCAAGCCGACGGACGTTATCGCCTGTCGGCAGGCCTAAGGAGAGGTGCTACATGCCCAAGGTCGGTATGCAACCCATACGCCGCCAGCAGTTGATCGAAGCCACGATGACGGCCATCGATCAGGTCGGGATGGGAGATGCCAGCATTGCGCTGATCGCCCGTTTGGCCGGCGTCTCGAACGGCATCATCAGTCACTACTTCAAGGACAAGAACGGCCTTATTGCAGCGACGATGCGCTATTTGATGAACGCGCTGATCGACAACGTCCACGAACGCAGGCGTGCGCTGACGGACGACAGCCCACGGGCACATCTTCAGGTGATCATCGAGGGCAACTTCGACGCCAGCCAGGTCAACGGCCCGGCAATGAAAACCTGGTTGGCCTTTTGGGCCACCAGCATGCACCACCCGTCATTGCACCGGTTGCAGCGCATCAACGATCAGCGTCTGTATTCCAACCTGTGCTGCCAGTTCCGCCGAGTGCTGCCGCTACCGCACGCACGCAAAGCAGCCCGAGGCCTGGCGGCCCTGATCGACGGTTTGTGGTTGCGCGGCGCCCTGTCGGGAGACGCTTTCGACACGGCGCAGGCGCAACGGATCGCTTACGAATACATGGATTTCCAATTGGCCAAGCAGGTGAGTTAGAGCACACATAACCGCTCAACCCCTGAACGCTGCCGCACCGGCCTCCGGTGCGGTGGTCAACGCCAACCACTTATGCACTTGCGAGGACTTTATGGCCCGTTTCGAACTGCAAAAACTCTACATTGACGGCGGCTACAGCGACGCTGGCAGCGATGCCACCTTCGAAGCCATCAACCCGGCTAACGGTGAAGTTCTCGCCCAAGTGCAACGCGCAACGAAAGATGACGTTGAACGTGCCGTGGTCAGCGCTGAAAAGGGCCAGAAAATCTGGGCCGCCATGACCGCCATGGAGCGTTCGCGCATCCTGCGTCGTGCCGTCGACATCCTGCGCGAGCGCAACGACGAACTGGCCGCCCTGGAAACCCTGGACACCGGTAAAGCCTTCTCCGAAACCAAATACGTCGACATCGTTACCGGCGCCGACGTGCTGGAATACTACGCAGGCCTGGTGCCGGCGATTGAAGGCGAGCAGATCCCATTGCGCGACACCGCCTTCGTCTACACCCGCCGCGAACCGCTGGGCGTAGTCGCTGGTATCGGCGCGTGGAACTACCCGATCCAGATCGCCCTGTGGAAATCCGCGCCAGCCCTGGCCGCCGGTAACGCGATGATCTTCAAGCCAAGCGAAGTCACCTCGCTGACCACCCTGAAACTGGCCGAGATCTACACCGAAGCCGGCGTTCCGGCTGGTGTGTTCAACGTACTGACCGGCAGCGGCCGTGAAGTCGGCACCTGGCTGACCGAGCACCCGCGTATCGAGAAAATCTCGTTCACCGGCGGCACCGACACCGGCAAGAAAGTCATGGCCAGCGCTTCGAGCTCTTCGCTCAAAGACGTGACCATGGAACTGGGCGGCAAGTCGCCGCTGATCATCTTCGACGACGCCGATCTGGATCGCGCCGCCGACACCGCGATGATGGCCAACTTCTACAGCTCCGGTCAGGTCTGCACCAACGGCACCCGTGTGTTCGTGCCCAAGCACCTGCAAGCGGCGTTCGAAGCCAAGATCGTCGAGCGCGTTGCGCGTATTCGCATTGGCAACCCGGAAGACGAAAACACCAACTTCGGCCCGCTGGTCAGCTTTGCCCACATGGAAAGCGTGCTGGGCTACATCGCCAAGGGCAAAGAGCAAGGCGCGCGCCTGCTGTGCGGCGGCGACCGCCTGACCGACGGCGACTTCGCCAACGGCGCGTTCGTGGCCCCGACCGTGTTCACCGACTGCACCGACGACATGGTCATCGTGCGTGAAGAAATCTTCGGCCCAGTAATGAGCATCCTCTCCTACGAGACCGAAGAAGAAGTGATCCGCCGCGCCAACGACACCGACTTCGGCCTGGCGGCTGGCCTGGTCACCAAAGACCTGAACCGCGCACACCGCGTGATTCATCAGCTGGAAGCAGGTATCTGCTGGATCAACGCCTGGGGCGAGTCCGACGCGAAGATGCCGGTCGGTGGCTACAAGCAATCCGGTGTTGGCCGTGAGAACGGGATCAGCTCGTTGAACAACTTCACCCGCATCAAATCGGTACAGGTTGAGCTGGGCGATTACGCCTCGGTGTTCTAAGAGCCGAGCCTTGTATTGCCTGTGAGTGCCCTATCGCAGGCAAGCCAGCTCCCACATTTGACGCTGTGAACCCGATCAAATGTGGGAGGGGGCTTGCCCCCGATGAGGCCCTACCTGACCACACTTCAAAAAGGGGTACATCCAATGTCCCAAGAATACGATTACATCATTGTGGGTGCCGGCTCCGCCGGTAACACCCTGGCGACCCGTCTGACCGAAGACGAAGGCGTCACCGTTTTGCTGCTGGAAGCCGGCGGCCCAGACTACCGTCTCGACTTCCGTACCCAGATGCCAGCCGCTCTGGCGTTCCCACTGCAAGGCCGCCGCTACAACTGGGCCTACGAAACCGATCCAGAGCCACACATGGACGGCCGCCGTATGGAATGTGGTCGCGGCAAGGGCCTGGGTGGCTCGTCGCTGATCAACGGCATGTGCTACATCCGTGGCAACGCCATGGACTACGACAACTGGGCGAAACTGCCGGGCCTGGAAAACTGGACCTACCTGGATTGCCTGCCCTATTTCAGAAAAGCTGAAACTCGGGACATCGGCCCGAACGATTGGCACGGTGGCGACGGCCCGGTCAGCGTGACCACGCCTAAAGCCGGCAACAACCCGCTGTTCCACGCCATGGTTGAAGCCGGCGTACAAGCCGGTTACCCGCGCACCGTCGACCTTAACGGTTACCAGCAAGAAGGCTTCGGCCCGATGGACCGCACCGTGACGCCTAAAGGTCGTCGCGCCAGTACCGCTCGCGGTTACTTGGACACCGCCAAGAAGCGCTCGACGCTGACCATCGTCACCCACGCCCTCACCGACAAAGTACTGTTCGAAGGCAAGCGTGCCGTTGGCGTGCGTTACCTGATCGGCGCCGCCGAAGAGCGCGTTGAAGCCCGCGCCCGCAAAGAAGTACTGGTGTGCAGCGGCGCAATCGCGTCGCCGCAACTGCTGCAACGCTCCGGTGTTGGCCCGGCCAAACTGCTGGAAAGCCTCGACATCCCGGTGGTCCACGACCTGCCCGGCGTCGGCGAAAACCTGCAGGATCACCTTGAGTTGTACCTGCAATATGCGTGCACCCAACCGGTGTCGCTGTACCCGTCGCTGCTCTGGTACAACCAACCGGCCATTGGTGCCGAGTGGCTGTTCAACGGCACTGGCATCGGCGCCAGCAACCAGTTCGAAGCGGGCGGGTTTATCCGTACCCGTGAAGAATTCGAATGGCCGAACATCCAGTACCACTTCCTGCCGGTCGCGATTAACTACAACGGCAGCAACGGTGTGAAAGAGCACGGTTTCCAGGCGCACATGGGCTCCATGCGTTCGCCGAGCCGTGGTCGTATCCAGCTGAAGTCGAAGAACCCACGGGACTACCCGAGCATCCTCTTCAACTACATGGCCACCGAGCAGGACTGGCAGGAATTCCGCGACGGCATCCGCCTGACCCGTGAAATCATGCAACAGCCGGCTTTGGACCAATACCGTGGCCGCGAAATCAGCCCGGGCATCGAAGTGCAAACCGATGAGCAGTTGGACACGTTCATCCGCGAGCACGCCGAAACCGCGTTCCACCCGTCCTGCTCGTGCAAGATGGGCACCGACGAGATGGCCGTAGTGGACGGCGAAGGCCGAGTGCATGGCATGCAGGGCCTGCGTGTGGTGGATGCGTCGATCATGCCGATCATCACCACCGGCAACCTGAACGCGCCGACGATCATGATCGCCGAGAAAATCGCCGACAAGATCCGTGGCCGCCAGCCGCTGGCGCGCAGCACCGCCGACTACTACGTCGCCGGCGATGCACCGGTACGTGGCAAGCCGATGCGTGAAGTGGGCCCGACTGCGCAGTAACTGATAAACCGCCATCGGGGGCAAGCCCCCTCCCACACTTGACCGCGCTCGCCTGTGCAACTCGGTCACCTGTGGGAGGGGGCTTGCCCCCGATGAGGCCCGACCAGCCAATGCAAAACCCCTCCTTGATCAGCTACTCTGTCCGCCTGCCCGCGACGAGCCGCCCACAAGGAAGGCCCCATGTTCGAACACCACACCACCCTCAAAAAACACTTCAGTGCCCTGCGCAGCCGCGCCGAATTCTTCTCCTTGCGCTACGTGCGCGAATCCAGCCAGCTCCTGTCGGTACGCAAGAACGTCGCCGAGCCACCCCACCTTAACCACGACGAAGGCGCGATGCTCACCGTGCGTCTCAACGGCGTGGAAGCCTATGCCGCGACCAACGATATTTCCCTCGCCGGCCTGCAAGCCGCCCTTGAGCGTGCTGAACAGCAAGCCCTGCAGATCCTGCCCCACGCCCTGCTCGACCTGCGCGACCAGCCCGTCTCCAGCGATGTGGCCGATTACCTTTCCCCCGAGTTGAATCAAGCCTTCCCCTCCCTGAGCGACTGCTACCAACTGCTGGGCGACGAGTCTGCCGCCGTGCCCAAGGACGAGCGGCTGGTGAACTGGGAAGTCAGCCTGGGCCTCACCCATGTCGAGCAGATCTACCTCAACACGGCGGGCGCCGAACTGCGCCAGGCCCAGCGCTTCGTGTTCCCCGGCGTCAACGTCACCGCCTACGACGGCAACGACAGCCAGAGCCGCACCCTGGGCGGCAGCAACTTTGGCCAGCAAGGCGGCTTTGATGTGATCAGCCGTTTCGGCCTGGTGGGCGCCGCGCCGCGTATCGCCGACGAAGCCCTGCAATTGCTGCTGGCGCCCAACACGCCCAATGGCCCGCGCGACCTGCTGTTGATGCCCGACCAGATGATCCTGCAGATCCACGAGTCCATCGGCCACCCGCTGGAACTGGACCGCATCCTGGGGGATGAGCGTAACTACGCCGGTACCAGCTTTGTGAAGGCCTGCGACTTCGGCCACCTGCAATACGGCTCGCCGTTGCTCAACGTGACCTTCGACCCGGATATCCCAGAGCAACTCGCCAGCTACAGCCATGACGACGACGGCACCCAGGCCAGCAAGCAGTTCCTGATCCGTGAAGGGTTGCTGCTCAAGCCGCTCGGCGGGGCGTTGTCGCAATACCGCTCGGGCATGGGCGGCGTGGCCAACAGCCGCGCCAGCAGTTGGAACCGGGCACCCATCGACCGTATGGCTAACCTGAATATCGAAGCCGGCGACAAGAGCCTGGCGCAGCTGATTGGCGGTATTGAAAGCGGCATCTTGATGTCGACCAACCGCTCGTGGTCCATCGACGATGCGCGCAACAAGTTCCAGTTCGGTTGCGAGTGGGGCCAGTTGATCGAAAACGGCGAGCTGAAGGGCGTGGTGAAAAACCCCAACTACCGGGCGATTTCCGCGCAGTTCTGGCGCAACCTCAGCGCCGTTGGTGACGCCAGCACGTTCAAGGTATTGGGCACGCCGAACTGCGGCAAGGGCGAACCCAACCAGGTGATCCGCGTCGGCCATGCGTCACCGGCCTGTGTGTTCAGCAACGTTGATGTGTTTGGGGGAGATGCCTGATGAACAATTTCAAGGCATTGGTGCAGTGGCTCACGCAGGCCATCACCGACAGTGAACAGTTCCACTTGGGTTATGCGGATGAGTCGTCCGAGTTTGTACGCTTCAACCACGCCAAGGTGCGCCAGGCCGGGCACGTGCAGCAGGCCAGCCTCACGCTGAAACTGATCAGCGATGGCCGCCATGCCGACCTGGGTATCACCTTGGCCGGCGAGCCTACGCTAGACCGACAGCGTCTCGCCGATGGCCTTCAACAGCTGCGCGACACCTTGCCGCTGCTGCCGCAAGACCCGTACCTGCTGCTGAACCACAACGCCTGGCAAAGCAGTAATGAGCAGGCACAGCCATTGCCGGAACTGGCCCAGGTACTGGCAGACATTAGCCAGGCCGCCGAGGGCGTCGACCTAGTTGGCTTCTATGCCGCCGGGCCCATCAGCCGGGGTTTTGCCAGCTCTTCGGGGGCGTTTGGCTGGCACCAGGCCAATAGCTTCAACTTCGATTTCAGCCTGTTTCACGCCAATGGCGAAGCGGTGAAGGCCAGCTACGCCGGGCACACCTGGGACAGCGCTGAGTTCGCGGCGCGTGTGCAGCAGGCTCGCGAGCAGTTGGCGTTTCTCGGTCGCCCGCTGCACAACCTGGCGCCTGGGCAGTACCGCGCCTACCTTGCCCCGGCGGCGATGGAAGAAATCATCAGCATCATCACGTGGGGCGGGTTTTCGGCCCAGGCCATCGCCAGCAAAGGCAGTTCGCTGCAAAAACTGTATGCCGGCGAGCAGTCCCTGAACCCTCTGGTAACGGTCAGCGAGCAGGTCAGCGGCTCCCTGAGCGAAGCGTTTTCCAGCGAAGGTTACCCACGCGGTGACGTCACGCTGATCGACGCGGGCAAGGCAGCGGGTGAGTTGATCAATTCGCGCAGTGCTGCCGAATACGGGTTGAGTACCAACGGCGCCAGCAGTGATGAGGCACCCAGCGCGTTGCGGATGGCCGCAGGCAGCCTGGCCCAGGCCGATATCCTCAAGCAGTTGGGTACCGGGCTGTACATCAGCAACCTGTGGTACCTGAACTACTCCGACTTGCCAGCGGCACGCCTGACCGGCATGACGCGCTTTGCCACGTTCTGGGTGGAAGACGGTGAGATCAAGGCGCCGGTGAGTACCATGCGCTTTGATGACAGTGTGTATAGCTTGCTGGGGTCGCAGTTGGAGGCGCTGACGGTGGAGCGGGAATTGTTGTTGTCGGCCAGTACGTATGGACAGCGCAATACCTCGTCCAATTTACTGCCAGGCGCTTTGGTCAAGCGCCTGACACTGACCCTCTAAACACCATCAATCTAATGTGGGAGGGGCGGTGCGACGGTTCGACTTGCCCCCGATAGCTGTGGGTCAGTCAAAGATGTTTTAACTGAACCACCGCCATCGGGGGCAAGCCCCCTCCCACATTGCTCTGTGCAGGTTTCTGATACCTCGCTTCGCACCTTCCTACCGCTAATTCCCATCTCCCGCTTGTTCCTGCGTGCCCTGTTGTCGCCTGCAAAAAAGCTCGCTATAACGGTTAGTGGCATACCGCCACCCCCACAGGAAGTGAGCGTTGACATGGACCAGGGAAGTTTCGTCATCCACAAGCTGTTCAAGCACTACAACGTCCACGTCGAGCAAGTCGGCAACGACCCGCAAAAAGACACCGTGCTTATGGTCAATGGCGCGCTCTCCACCACCCGCTCATTCGCGCGCACCAGCAAGTGCCTGGCCGAGCACTTCAATGTGCTGCTGTTCGACTTGCCCTTCTCGGGCTACTCCCGCGAGCACAACATCGACCTTGATCTGGTCACCAAAGACGACGAAGTTCAGATCCTGCGGGCGCTGGTGGAGCGTTTTGAGGTCAACCATCTGGTGTCGGCTTCCTGGGGCGGCATCTCCACGCTGTTGACCCTGGCCCACAACCCGCCGTCGATCAAAAGTTCGGTGGTGATGGCCCTGGCGCCCAATCTCAACCAGGCGATGCTCGAGTATGTGGAACGTGTGCGCGTGTTGATCGAGGCCGATGACAAGTCCGCCGTCGGCCATTTACTCAATGACACGGTGGGCAAATTTTTGTCGCCAGCGCTCAAGCGCAATAACCATCGGCACCTGTCCAACATGGCAACCACGGAGTACCGCCAGGCACGCTTTCATATCCACCAAGTGCTGGCCCTGGGCGATGGCAATTACCTACCCGCGCTTACAAAGATTGAAACCCCGGTGCACTTCATCAACGGGGCGCTGGATGAATACACCCCCGCCGCAGAAGCCCTGCTGTTCAAGCAGTACGTGGGCCGCAGCAGCTTTGCCGTCGCCGAACATACTGGCCACTTGCTCGACCTCGAATCCAGCGAAGCGGCCGCAGCGGTGCACCGCGCATTGCTGGATTTCCTGGTGGGAAAAGCCGCGACGGATGGCGCATAATCGCCGACACATAGCCTGCTAACAAAAGGGTTTTCTATGCCGAACCGCGTCCCGCTCGATGCCAAGACCGCCCGCTGGCTCCCCTGGGTGGTGGCGATTGCCTTCTTCATGCAGTCGCTGGACGGAACGATTCTGAACACGGCCTTACCGGCCATGGCCCGGGACCTGGCGGAAAACCCACTGCGCATGCAAGGGGTGGTGATCGCCTACATGCTCACCGTCGCCTTGCTCATCCCGGCCTCAGGCTGGATCGCCGACCGTTTCGGCACCAAAAAAATATTCTTCGGCGCCATCCTGTTGTTCAGCATCGGTTCATTGCTGTGTGCCTTGTCGAGCAGCCTGAGCATGCTGATTGGCGCACGGGTGATCCAGGGGCTTGGCGGTGCGCTGATGTTGCCGGTCGGGCGTCTCGTGGTTTTGCGGGCCTACCCCCGTTCGGAGCTGGTGCGGATCATGGGCTTCATCACCATCCCCGGCCTGCTTGGCCCTTTGCTTGGCCCGACCATGGGCGGCTGGATGGTGCAATACCTGACTTGGCACTGGATATTCCTGATCAACCTGCCGGTGGGCATGATCGGCTGCTACGCCGTGTGGAAATTTATCCCCGACCTGCGCGGCAGTGAGCGCACGCGCTTCGACGGGGTGGGCTTTCTGCTGTTTGGCGCAGCGATGGTGCTGATCACCATCGCCATGGAAGGCCTGGGTGAACTGCACCTGCCGCACTTGCGGGTAATGTTGCTGCTGTTTGGCGGGCTGGCGTGCCTGGCGGCGTATTGGCTGCGGGCGGGGCATATCGATAACCCGCTGTTTTCGCCGGTGCTGTTCAAGACGCGCACCTTTGCGGTAGGCATTCTGGGCAACCTGTTCGCCCGTTTGGGCAGCGGCGCGTTGCCGTTTCTGGTGCCGCTACTGTTACAGGTGGCGCTGGGTTATTCGCCGTCGGAAGCCGGAATGAGCATGCTGCCCTTGGCGGCAGCGGCGATGTTTGCCAAGTCTGTCGCCCGGCCGTTGATCGAGCGCCTGGGCTACCGCATCGTCCTCACTGGCAACACTTTGGCGCTGGGCATGATGTTGGCGAGCATGGGTTTGGTCACTGAACAAACGCCCTACCCGCTGCTGCTGGGCATGCTGGCGGTGCTGGGGGCGATCAACTCGCTGCAATTTACCGCGATGAACACGGTGACCCTGATCGACCTCGATGACGCCCAGGCCAGCAGCGGCAACAGTTTGCTGTCGGTGGTCGCACAACTGTCCCTGAGCCTTGGGGTGGCCTGCGCCGGTGCATTACTCGGCGGGTTTACCGCGCAAACCGGCAACGATGGCGTGGAGAGCGTGCTCGGCGCCTTCCAACTGACCTTCTTGACTGTGGGCATCATGGCCATGCTGGCGGCGGCGATCTTCCTGCAATTGTCGCCAAAGGACGGCAAACGCGTGGCCAGTCCGGAGCAACATATCGAGCACTAACAGGCTTCCCGTCTAGAACTTGCGGGGAAAATCCTGCGGGACTGGTACACTGCGCAACATTTTGTTTTGCAGAGCCAGTCCCGTGACTACCATCGCCACCGCTTTTAATACTTTGCCCCTGTCCGCCGCCATGCTGGCTAACCTCGACTCGCTGGGTTATGTCGAGATGACGCAGATCCAGGCGCAGAGCTTGCCGGTGATCCTCAAGGGGCTGGACCTGATTGCCCAGGCCAAGACCGGCAGCGGCAAGACTGCTGCGTTCGGCATCGGCCTGTTGAACCCGATCAACCCGCGTTACTTCGGCTGCCAGGCCCTGGTGATGTGCCCGACCCGTGAGCTGGCCGACCAGGTCGCCAAGGAAATCCGCCGCCTGGCCCGTGCCGAAGACAACATCAAGGTACTGACCTTGTGCGGCGGCGTGTCCCTCGGCCCGCAAATCGCCTCGCTGGAACACGGCGCCCACGTCATCGTCGGCACGCCGGGCCGTATCCAGCAGCACCTGCGTAAAGGTTCGCTGGTACTGGACGGCTTGAACACGCTGATCCTCGATGAAGCCGACCGCATGCTCGACATGGGCTTCTACGACGCCATCGAAGACATCATCAGCAAGACCCCGCCACGCCGCCAGACCCTGCTGTTCTCGGCCACCTACCCGGTGAGCATCAAGCAGCTGGCATCCAAGTTCATGCGCGCACCGCAGCAAGTGAAGGCCGAGGCGTTCCACTCCGACGACCAGATCGAACAGCGTTTCTACGAGATCTCGCCGGAAGAGCGCATGGACGCGGTGACCAAGGTCCTGGCGCACTTCCGCCCGGCTTCGTGCGTGGCGTTCTGCTTTACCAAGCAGCAAGTGCAGGAAACCGTCGATCACCTGACGTCCAAGGGCATCTCCGCCGTTGGCCTGCACGGCGACCTGGAACAGCGCGACCGCGACCAGGTGCTGGCGATGTTCGCCAACCGCAGCACCTCGGTGCTGGTAGCGACCGACGTGGCCGCCCGTGGCCTGGACATTGACTCGCTGGACATGGTGATCAACGTCGAACTGGCCCGTGACTCGGAAATCCACATCCACCGCGTGGGCCGTACCGGCCGTGCCGGTGAGACCGGCATCGCCATCAGCCTGGTAGCCCCGTCCGAAGCGCACCGCGCCCAGGCCATCGAGCAGTTGCAAAAATCGCCGCTCAATTGGGACCAACTGGACAACCTCAAGCCGCAAAGCGGTGGCCCGTTGCTGCCGGTGATGAGCACGCTGTGCATCGCTGCTGGCCGTAAAGACAAGGTACGTCCGGGTGACATCCTCGGTGCCTTGACCGGTGACGCCGGGATTCCAGGTGCTCAGGTCGGCAAGATCGCGATCTTTGACTTCCAGGCGTTTGTGGCGGTTGAGCGTGGCATCGCCAAGCAGGCGTTGCAGCGTTTGAATGACGGCAAGATCAAGGGCCGTTCGTTGCGCGTACGGATTCTGTAACACGATCTCCAATTTATCGGAGATCTCATGTGGGAGGGGGCTTGCCCCCGATAGCGGTCTATCAGGTAAAGATGTACTGACTGACACACTGCTATCGGGGGCAAGCCCCCTCCCACATTTGACTGTATTTCAAATTAAAACTTGTGTGAGGACAAAGCTGTGCGCTCGACCGAAGTTGTGATCATTGGCGCCGGCGCCGCAGGCTTGATGTGCGCACTGACCGCCGCCGGGCGTGGGCGCAAGGTGATGTTGATCGACCATGCGAACAAGGCCGGCAAGAAGATCCTGATGTCCGGCGGCGGCCGTTGCAATTTCACCAACATGTACACCGAGCCTGCCAACTTCCTCTCCCACAACGCGCACTTCTGCAAGTCGGCCCTGGCCCGTTATACCCAGTGGGACTTTATCGGGCTGGTGGCCAAGCACGGCGTGCCGTACCACGAGAAGAAACTCGGCCAACTGTTTTGCGATAACAAATCCAGCGACATCCTTGGCATGCTGCTCGACGAATGCATCCAGACCGGCGTCAGCATGCATCTGGACACCTCGATCGAAGAGATCGCCAAGGTCGACGGCGGTTACCAGTTGCAGACTACGTTGGGCGAGCTGCGTTGCGAGTCGCTGGTGATCGCCACGGGCGGGCTGTCGATCCCGACCTTGGGCGCCACTGGCTTTGGCTACCAAGTGGCCAAGCAATTCGGCCACGAACTGTTGCCGACCCGTGCCGGGTTGGTACCGTTCACCATCACCGACCAACTCAAGGAGTTGTGCGGCGAGTTGTCTGGCACGTCGGTGGATTGCCTGGTGAGCTGCAACGACCAGAGCTTTCGCGAGAACATCCTGTTCACCCACCGGGGTTTGAGCGGGCCGGCGATTTTGCAGATTTCTTCGTACTGGGAATCGGGCGACACGGTAGAGATCAACCTGCTGCCCGACCACGACGCCCATACCTGGCTGCAACAGCAACAGGTTGAGCGCCCCAACAGCGAGTTGAAAACCCTACTGGGGGAGATCTTCACCAAGAAGATGGCCAACCTGCTGGCGGAGACCTGGTTTGTGTCCAAGCCGATGAAGCAGTACACCCATGCGGAAATTGCCGATATCGCGCAGAAGCTGGGCAGTTGGCAGTTGGTGCCGGCGGGGACTGAGGGTTATCGCACGGCGGAAGTGACGTTGGGTGGGGTGGATACACGAGAGGTGTCGTCCAAGACCATGGAGTCGCTGAAAAGCCCGGGGTTGTACTTTATCGGTGAAGTGCTGGATGTGACTGGCCATCTGGGCGGGTTCAACTTTCAGTGGGCCTGGGCCTCAGGCTACGCCGCTGCGCAATACGCCTGACTGAAAGATGCACTCGGTCAAAATGTGGGAGGGGGCTTGCCCCCGATGGCGGTGTATCAGTAACAGATGTACTGACTGACACACTGCTATCGGGGGCAAGCCCCCTCCCACATTTGGTTTAGGGTATGTCTGGGAGATATTTTGCGAATTGATGTGATCACCACCCTTGCCGTGGCGTCCTTGATAGCTCAATTTAGCGGCATCGTCCCGGAAGACTCCAGCCTTCATGTCATCGACCTCGTTCAAGCAGTCCCTGCGCCGTCTCTGGGCGCTGGATAAATTCAGCTACAGCATTCGGGTGTTCATCGCCCTCACCGGCAGCATGGCGCTGTGCTGGTATCAGGATGAGATGACGCTACTAATCCCGTTGTTCCTGGGGATTATCGCCAGCGCCCTGGCCGAGACCGATGACAGCTGGCAAGGCCGCCTTAATGCCCTTGCCGTAACCCTGGTGTGTTTCAGCATCGCCGCGCTGTCGGTGGAATTGCTGTTCCCCTACCCCTGGATTTTCGCGATTTCCCTGGCCCTGGCCACCTTCTGCCTGACCATGCTCGGCGCCCTCGGCGAGCGTTACGGGGCCATTGCCTCGGCCACGTTGATCCTGTCGGTGTACACCATGATCGGCGTGGATCAGCGCGGCGGCGCGGTTACCGATTTTTGGCATGAACCGCTGCTGCTGGTGGCCGGCGCCGCCTGGTATGGCGCGTTGTCGGTGCTGTGGCAGGCGCTGTTCTCCAACCAGCCGGTGCAACAGAGCCTGGCGCGGTTGTTCCGTGAACTGGGGCGTTACCTCAAGCTCAAGTCGTCGTTGTTCGAACCGATTCGCCAACTGGATGTAGAAGCGCGCCGCCTGGAGCTGGCCCAGCAAAATGGCCGTGTCGTCGCCGCGCTGAATGCCGCGAAGGAAATCATCCTGCACCGTGTGGGCAATGGCCGACCGGGGTCGAAGGTCAGTCGGTATCTAAAGCTGTACTTTCTCGCCCAAGACATTCACGAACGTGCCAGCTCCTCTCACTACCCCTACAACGCCCTGGCCGACGCTTTCTTCCACAGCGATGTGCTGTTCCGCTGCCAGCGCTTGCTGCGCCAGCAGGGCAAGGCGTGCCAGGCCCTGGCCGAGTCGATCCAGCTGCGCCAGCCATTCATCTATGACGACAGCTTCGCCGAGGCCCTGGGCGACCTGAACGCCTCCCTCGAACACCTGCGTATCCAGAGCAACCCAGCCTGGCGCGGTTTGCTGCGTTCGTTGCGCGCCTTGGCCGCCAACCTGTCGACGCTGGACCGCCTGCTGGGCGATGCGAGCAACCCCGACAGCCTGGCCGATGCCACCGACAGCAACCTGCTGGACCGCGCGCCGCGTAACCTCAAGGAAATGTGGACGCGCCTGCGTACCCAATTGACGCCGACGTCGTTGCTGTTTCGCCATGCGCTGCGCCTGTCCCTGGCGTTGACCGTCGGCTACGCCACCTTGCATGCGATTCACGCGTCCCAGGGCTACTGGATCATCCTCACCACGCTGTTTGTGTGCCAGCCGAACTACGGTGCTACACGACGCAAGCTCGGCCAGCGGATCATCGGCACGGCCATCGGCCTGACCGTGGCCTGGGCGCTGTTCGACCTGTTCCCAAGCCCCCTGGTGCAGTCGATGTTCGCCATCGCCGCTGGCCTGGTGTTCTTTATCAACCGCACCACCCGCTACACCCTGGCCACGGCCGCCATTACCCTGATGGTGCTGTTCTGTTTCAACCAGGTGGGCGATGGCTACGGGCTGTTCCTGCCACGTCTGTTCGATACCCTGCTCGGTAGCCTGATTGCCGGCCTGGCGGTGTTCCTGTTCCTGCCGGACTGGCAAGGCCGGCGCCTGAATAAAGTGCTGGCCAACACCCTGACCTGCAACAGCATCTACCTGCGCCAGATCATGCAGCAATACGCTGCGGGCAAGAGCGACGACCTGGCCTATCGCCTGGCCCGGCGCAATGCGCACAACGCGGATGCGGCGTTGTCGACCACCCTGGCGAATATGCTGATGGAGCCAGGGCACTTCCGTAAGGAGGCCGATGTGGGCTTCCGCTTCCTGGTGCTGTCCCACACCTTGCTCAGTTATTTGTCGGGGCTGGGGGCGCACCGCGAAACCCAATTGCCGGCCGAAGTACGTGAGCATCTGATCGAGGGTGCCGGTAATACCTTGGCGGCGAGCATCGATGAAATCGCCACGGGGCTGGCGAATAAGCAGCCGATTGCGATCCAGAGTGATGCCGAGGAAGCGCTGGCGGCGGATCTGGAGCAGATGCCGGATGAGATTGATGAAGGGCAAAGGTTGGTGCAGACGCAGTTGGCGTTGATTTGTCGGCAGTTGGGGCCGTTGCGGACTCTGGCCGCGCATCTGATCAAAGATACCAGCGCCGGTTAGATCCCTATCGGGGGCAAGCCCCCTCCCACATTCGACTGCATTCCAAAGGGTGTACTGGATCAAGTGTGGGAGGGGGCTTGCCCCCGATGAGGCCCGCAAGAACGCTACATCCCATGCTGCCTCATCAACCGCGCATAACTCCCATCCGCCTTCATTTTGGCAATCTCCCGATCAAAACCGGCCACAATCTGCTCATGCTCGGGGTTCTTGAGGCTCACCAGGATATGCAGGCTGTTCTCGCTCAACGGCTTGGGTAAAAACTCCACCGCATTGCGCACCCGCGCTGACTCACGCGACAGGTAATAGCGCGCTACATACTCATCCTCCACCGTCAGCCGCACGCGTTGCGCCGCCAGCATGCGCACGGCCATGGCGAAGCTGTGCACCGGGACTTTCTGCAGTTGTGCATCCTGATCGAACGCCGCCGAATAGGCATAGCCGCGTACCACGGCAATGGGGTAGTCGTGCAACTGCTGAAGGTTTTGAAACTCGATGGGGTCGTCGCGGCGCTTGATAAAGCGCACACGGTTAAGCAGGTATTCGTCGGAGAACTGCCCCAGTTGCGTGCGGGCATCGTCATACCAGGCATTGACCAGCACGTCATAACGCCCATCGCCCACGCCCATCAGCGCACGGGCCCAGGGCACTTGTTCGAAATCACTGGCGTAGCCGGCGCGGGCCAGTGCCGTACTGACAATATCAGTCGCCAATCCGCCATTGATCAACGTGGCATCGGTAAAAGGTGGCCAGGCATCCGCCACCAGGCGCAAGCGCTGGGCGAATACCGGCTGGGACAGCAGCAACACTCCAATCAAAGCAACGGCACGAGAAAATCGCGGCATGCTTAACGTCCTTGGCGGGCACTGAGGCTCTAACAGTAGCTCAGATTACACAAAGAAACGGCCAGCGCATGCACTCAATGATGGCAAATTGATTTCACTCACAAAAATAACCGATTTAGACACAATCGGCCGCCGCGCTTACTATCCGGGACAGACACTTACAAGAGATCACGTCATGACAGTCGAATGGGTCTGCAAACACCACACTGACCTGGGCAAGGAGCAGCTGTACGCCATCCTGCGCCTGCGTGGAGAGGTGTTCGTCGTTGAACAAAAATGTATCTACCAGGACATCGATGGGCAGGACCTGGGCGGCGACACCCACCACCTGATGGCCTGGCAGGATGACCAACTGGTGGCTTATCTGCGCTTGCTCGACCCCGAATCCCAGGGCGGCGATGTCGTAGTCGGCCGCGTGATCGTGGCACCGGCGGCACGGGGGACTGGACTCGGGCATCAGATGATGGAAGAAACCCTCAAGCAAATTGAAGAAATCTGGCCTGAGACGCCGATTTTTCTGTCAGCCCAGGCGCACTTGCAGGGGTATTACGGCAGGTATGGGTTTGTGGTCGCGGGTGAGGAATACCTTGAGGATGATATTCCGCATATCGGTATGCGCCGGGTTTGAGGGCCTCATCGGGGGCAAGTCGAATCGTCGCACCGCCCCTCCCACACTGACTGGGTTCACACATCTAGATATGTGAATACAGTCAAATGTGGGAGGGGCGGTGCGACGATTCGACTTGCCCCCGATAGCGCCAGTACAAACACCCACTATCTTCAGGGATAACCCAACACCCGCTTCACCGAATCCAGATTCGCCTCAATCCACCCCCGATCAATCGCACCCCAACTGCGAATCCGATACTGCCCCGCATGATTGCGCGCGCCGTCTTCCTGCTCGAACTCACACACAATATCCAGGTCAGCCAACGCTGCAAGGGTGTCCTGCGCCGTACGCCGGGGCATGCCGGTGACCTCGGTCAGCGCCGGCACATTACTGGCCAGCCCGCTGTCGATCAGATACGCCACATACAGGCGGCGGTAGAAACTGCTTTTGGTCTTGCTCACTTCCATGGTCAATCGCCTTGTGCGGTCAGGGCTTGCCCTGCAGGTCGCGATACGTGAGGTACACCCGCAGGTCGAATTCCACCTGATGGTAGCCCGGCATCATGTATTCACAGAGTTTGTAGAACGCCTTGTTGTGGTCCGACTCCTTGAAGTGCGCCAGTTCGTGTACCACGATCATGCGCAGGAACTCGGGTGCGGCCTCTTTGAACAACGCGGCAATGCGGATCTCTTTCTTGGATTTGAGGTTACCGCCCTGTACCCGCGAAATCGTGGTGTGCAGGCCCAGGGCGCGGTGGGTCAGGTCCAAGCGGTTATCGAACAGCACTTTATCGATGGCCGGCGCGTTGCGCAGGTGTTCCTGCTTCAAGGCCAGGGCGTAGGCGTACAAAGCCTTGTCACTCTGCACCGCGTGACGCTCGGGGTAACGTTGTTCCAGGTAGGCGCCCAACTGGTCTTTGGCGATCAATTGGCGCACTTGCTCTTGAAGGGCTGGCGGGTAGGCCTGGAGGTATTTCAGCGCGGTCATGGGGTCGGCAACAGGGTTGGAATGGGCGCCAGTGTAGCGAATTCAACGCAACCGAGGGTGCGACCAGCCAGGGACTTCGTCGGCCATCAATGGCTGCGCCGCCCATGAACCCTGGATAAACGGGCAACCATTGGCCTTGAGCCACTGGGCTTGCTCAACGGTGTCCACACCTTCGGCAACCACCAACACATCAAAATGCCCGCACAGCTCAATAATGCTGCGGGCCATTGCGGCATCGCGCACCGAGCCTGGCAGGCGCGCCACCAGTTTCGGGTCCAGTTTCAGCGTATCGAACGCCAAGTCACGCAGGTGAGACAGCGAGCAGTTGCCAGAGCCAAAATCATCCAACGCAATACGCACGCCGATATGACGCAGCAACTTAAGCTGCTTGGCCGCTTCCTCCAGGTTGCTCATCAAGCTGTCTTCACTGATTTCCACTTCCAGTTGTCGGCCTTGCAACCCATGTCGTTCAAGTACCTGCTGCAGTTGGCTGGCCAGGTTGGGCATATTGAATTGGTTGCTGCTCAGGCTCACGCTGAGCACCAGTTCATCATCAAAGGTGGCTTGCCAGGCTTGGCGCTGGGCGGCGACCTGCTGGTAAATCCACGTGCTCAATTGGCTGATCAGCCGGGCCTCTTCCAACAGGGGCAAAAAGAGTCCCGGCGGCACGTCGCCAACGCTGGGGTGCTGCCAGCGCAACAGCGCCTCAACGCCGCGCAGATGGCCGTCCACCAGTGACACTTGTGGCTGGTAGACCAGGGTGAAGTCCTTGTTTTGAATGGCCGTGCGCACGCTGTCCTCTAGCATCAGGCGTGAACGGGCACGGCCGTTCATTTCCTGGTCGTAATAGCGATATTGCTGACGCCCCGCGCGCTTGGCTTCGTACATGGCAATGTCAGCTGCCCGTAGCAGCCCGTTCAGGTCTGCGCCGCAATCCGGGAAGGTGGCGATGCCAATGCTAACGCCAAGCATCACATCCAAACCGTCTACTTGCTGGCAAATCGATACCCGCTCGATCAATCGCTCGGCGATTTTCGCCGCTTGTTCGGGGAACTCAAGCTCCAGCAGCGCGGTGAATTCATCCCCTCCCATACGTCCGAGAATGTCGTAGGAATTAAGGCAGCCCTGCAGTTGCTCCGAGACCCACCGCAGCACCCGGTCACCGGCGTCATGCCCCAGAGAATCGTTGACCCGCTTAAAGCCATCCAAGTCCAGGTACAGCAACACCAGGGACTGCTCGCCCCGCTCGCCACGCAGCAAGGTGCTCTCCACCGCCTGGTAGAAACCGCGCCGGTTCAACAGACCGGTCAGCGGGTCGGTGACCGCCTGGAATTCCAGCTGTTGGTGCAAGTGACGCACTTCGGACATGTCCAGCACCGTCACCACCATGGCCTTCTGCTCAGACGGCAGCGGCGCACAGGACAAGGCCACCGGCACCTGCTGGCCGCGGCCAGTGCGCAGGATCGCGTCATGCAAACGCCAGGTTTCACCCTTGCGGTAACCGGCGTGCATCTGTGAGTCCAGCCAGGTGGGTATATGGGGTTTTTGCAGGAACGTGAGAAAGTCCTGGCCTTGCAGCTCATCTATCTTGGCGTTGAGCAGGCGCGAGATCGCCGGGTTGGCGTACTCGATCACGCCCTCCTCGCCTACCACCAGGATGCCTTCGGCGGCGTTATCCAGCACCGAGGCATTGAAGGCCCGGGCGGATTCCAAGTCATGGCTCAGGCGCTGCAAGGCCCGGCGATTACGCTGGTGCTCCAGCAATGCCTGGACCTTGGGCTTGAGGATATGCGGGTCGAAGGGTTTGAACAGGTAATCGATGGCGCCGCTGGCATAACCTTCCAGCACCGCTGCGGGAGATTGGGCGTTGGCGCTCAGAAAGATGATGGGCGTCATGCGCGTGCGTTGGCTGCCACGCATCAACCGGGCGACTTCAAAACCGTCCATGCCGGGCATCTTCACGTCCAGCAGCACCAGGTCGACTTCGTGTACCAACAACAATTCGAGGGCTTCCAGCCCAGAGCCCGCGGTGATCACCTGCCAATCGTCGCGCTGCAGGAGCGCACGCATGCTGACGAGGTTTTCGGGGTAGTCATCGACCACCAAGAGAACCGAGCTGCCATCGACGGGGTTTGGAGCGCATTCCATGCTACGTCTCTTCCTTGGGAGCTATTCCGGTCAATTCTGACAGAAAACCCGGACAAACTCTGAGGCCTCACTCTAGCCCCGGTTCTAAAAAATCAGAAGTAACGTCGGTGCCATCATTGCGCCAATCTTCAGGAAGCCGACTAACGGTCAGTCTCTACAGCCCACGGATCATGGGAAACATGGCTTTTTGGCATTCCTTTGGCGCCAAGAAATTGCCATCAACTATTTAACAATCCGGTTAACACCACCTATAAAGAACCTGTCTGGCCCACGGGCCAAAGCCTTCACCTTCTGTAAAAGGCACATGCCATGATCGACCTTTCCACCTGGAACCTGAGCATTCCCGTCGGCTCCCCACCCGCGACCATCGACACGCCCAAGCTGATGAGCGGTTTCAATGACCAATATTTCCAGGCCGAAGGCAGCAACGTGCAGTTCTGGACACCCGTCACCGGTACCCGCACCGAAAACGCCATTTACCCACGCAGTGAATTACGTGAGACGTACGCTGATGGGCGGTTGCGTAACTGGACCTACCCGGATGCGGACAACTTCCTGCGCGCCACGCTGGAGGTCAATCAAGTGCCGTCCTCCGGCAAGATCGTCATTGGGCAGATTCATGCCTATGACAGTCAGAAGCCGATGATCAAGTTGGAGTACCAGTTCAAGGAGAAAACCCAGACCGGCAACATCGTCGCCAAAGTGCGCATGCGCCCGGATGAAGACGAAAGCCGCGTGATCATCGTAGCGTCCAATGTGCCACTGGAAACGAGCTTCACCTATGTGATCAATCTCAACAAAGCCGGACTGCTCAGCGTGTACGCAGCAGACGGCGAGTGGAACGAACGCATCGGCGCGGCCTGGGGTGCCAAACCTTTGTATTTCAAAGCCGGCGCTTACGTGCAGGACAACAGTGGCAATAGCAAGGAAGGCGCGCGGGTGACGTTTGCCAAGCTGGATATTGACCACGACTGACGGCTGATTCGCTTCAGTGATGTCTCCCACGACGCTTTAGGACAGAACCGCGACCAGGGTCTCGACTTTCTTGTAGGACAATCCGAGTATGGCGCCGCGCTCGCGCACTGCCCTCGATAAGAAAAGTCATGGAGACTGCTCAAATGCCCTTCTCTCGTTCCCTGCTCGCCCTGTCCATGGGCCTGGTTCTGCTGCACAACCCAAGCTTCGCCGCCCCGCCGCTGACGATCACCGACGGGGTGGCGCAAGTGCACACCCAGGACAGCAACGCCTGGGTCGAAATCAGCAAAGCTGCGTTCGAACACAATATCCGCACGCTGCAAGCCACTCTCGCCGATAAATC
Organism: Pseudomonas viridiflava; assembly: GCF_900583165.1. Lineage (GTDB taxonomy): Bacteria > Pseudomonadota > Gammaproteobacteria > Pseudomonadales > Pseudomonadaceae > Aquipseudomonas. The sequence goes on from NZ_UTKY01000091.1 coordinate 93,932, forward strand.
CAAAATCTGCGCCGTGCTCAAGGCCGATGCCTACGGCCATGGCATTGGTTTGCTGATGCCCTCGATTATTCAACTGGGCGTACCCTGCGTCGGCGTCGCCAGTAACGAAGAGATTCGCGTGGTGCGCGAAAGCGGCTTCAAGGGCCAACTGATCCGCGTACGTACCGCCGCGTTGAGCGAGCTGGAAGCCGCATTGCCGTACAACGTTGAAGAACTGGTGGGCAATCTCGACTTCGCCGTGCGTGCCAGCCTGATCGCCGAACAGCACGGCCGCCCGCTGGTGGTGCACCTGGGTTTGAACTCCAGCGGCATGAGCCGCAATGGCGTGGAAATGACCACCGCCCAAGGCCGTCGCGATGCCGTCGCCATCACTAAAGTGCCGAACCTGGAAGTGAAGGCGATCATGACCCACTTCGCCGTCGAAGACGCCGCCGATGTACGCGCAGGCCTCAAAGCCTTCAACGAACAGGCGCAATGGCTGATCAACGTCGCCCAATTGGACCGCAGCAAGATCACCCTGCACGCGGCCAACTCGTTCGCCACCCTGGAAGTACCAGAATCGCGCCTGGACATGGTGCGCCCCGGCGGCCTGCTATTTGGCGATACGGTGCCTCGCTTCACCGAGTACAAGCGCGTCATGCAGTTCAAATCCCACGTGGCCTCGGTGAACAGCTATCCCAAAGGCAATACCGTGGGTTACGACCGCACCTATACCCTGACGCGGGACTCCAAATTGGCCAACATCACCGTGGGCTATTCCGACGGCTACCGCCGCGCCTTTACCAACAAAGGCATCGTGCTGATCAACGGGCACCGCGTGCCGGTGGTGGGCAAAGTATCGATGAACACGCTGATGGTAGACGTGACCGATGTGCCCACCGTGAAGAGTGGGGATGAGGTGGTGTTGTTTGGCAAGCAAGGGAATGTGCAAACGACCCAGGCGGAAGTTGAAGATATCAACGGGGCGTTGTTGGCGGACCTGTATACGGTGTGGGGTAATTCCAATCCTAAAGTGCTGGTGGATAAATAACGCGTAGGCATCCTCTGATGTCCGCTGGGATCGCTCGCTGATAAACACCACCGTTCAAATGTTGGGGTTCTGCGGGTTGTCACTTCGCTTAGCCAAACCGCAGCCACAAAAAAGCCCGCATCACTGCGGGCTTGACCTTAGCCCCTTAATGCAATGGCTTCGCAACGGGTTTTCGCCTCATGCCCAATGCCACTGAGTCGTGCAACGCCATCACTCGCCCTGCGTCCCACTCACTTTGCATCGTCGCAAAAAGCCCAACGTCAATTCGCGCCTGATGTTCGCGCAGCGCTTCGGACATCGCATGAGCAATACGCTCAATGATCAGCCCCGGATTTTCCACACCACAATGCTTGCGACCAAACTCAAGCAACTGCTGCCGGTCTGGGTAAGCTTTTACTTTGTTCATCTTGATCGCCAGGGTACGGTCGATCAATGAACGTCCGGACTTGGGATTGTAGTTTTCGTAGGCCGTAGTGGTAGTGACATCGTAAACAGGCGCCAACTGCACCGTCTCCGGAGCACCGGGGTGCTCATAGAGCACACCGAAATTCTTCAGATGGGCATCGCCATTACGCACCATGACCGACAGGCAAACGTAGGAGTAAAACCGCTCAAGCTCACGTAACGCATCACCGTGCTGGCAAACCGTACTGATCACCGCAGCGAGCGTTTCGTAACTTTGAGAATACTTGTAGTTGTCATGCGGGTCTTTGTTCAGCCCCAGCAGTACTGCCATGTCTTCAAACCCCAGCCTGCCGGTGTGGGTCAGATCAAAACGCTCCATAACAAAAAGATCGCCCCCGCCAGACAACCAGAAACGCGGCGTGGGTAAGCCAGCAAGACGAGCAGCCTCCAGGCAGAGGAATTCGTTCTGGGCCAAGTGGGCATATTCGTCAGCACCCGACTTCACAATCAGATCAGAACTGAGCAGGGTTTTGCGGTTGCCGGCGAGCTTATCCAAGTCAGGCACCAACACCTTGGGCTGCACACCTGAAATACCGGACTCAAAATAGGTTTCCACCAGAAAATCAAACACTCCCTGCGAGGCATCTGCAGACAAAATTTCCTGTAATCCCACCTTCGCCTTTACAGCGCTAGAGCTCTCCAATGGATTGTCATAACTCAGCCGACCAATTTGATTCCCACCGATAACCGACAGCAAGCGCATTTCATCCACGTGCATATGTTTGGCCATGCGACGTTTTATCTGGTCAGCCAGAAAGCCTTCGGGCACATTCATATCGAAAATCGGGTGCAGCACGTTGCTGACCGCAGGTGTCGGGTCATACGGCATCACCAGCGACACCTCACGCGAAGCCTCGGCCGAGTCATACGCGAACGAAAACTGCGAACCTCTGGACAACTCGCCTGCATTGCCCTGGGGAGTAACGATATTCAGCCGCTTGACCTTACTCATCGGTTTCTACCAATTCGGCCAGCGACTTGAGATCGATCCGCCGGTCCACCACTTCCAATGCCATTCCCAAAGCGGTAATGACCCTGAAGACGGTATACAGGGCGACATTTTCTCCGGCTTCGAGATCGATAATGGTCTTGCGACTGCACCGCGCCTTTTCCGCAAGCTGTTGCTGACTGTATTGCTTCGCTCGACGCAGCTGCCGGAGCCGATCGCCAAATAATGGAGGATTGGTGATGAGCAAAATGTCACCCATATAGGACTTTTCAATTATATAGACAAATTATGTCCACTATGACGGACATTTCAAGCGCCTTACGTCTGCTAATCCTCCACCCACAAAAAAGCCCGCATCACTGCGGGCTCCTTTTAAACACCTAAGGCTCAGTTCACCTTAGCGTTCAACTCACCTTTCAGGTAACGCTGGTACATCGCTTCCAGCGAGATCGGCTTGATCTTCGAACCGTTACCGGCAGTACCGAATGCTTCGTAACGTGCGATGCACACGTCACGCATGGCCGTTACGGTGGCGCCGAAGAATTTGCGAGGGTCGAACTCGCTCGGGTTGGTGGCCATCAGACGACGCATCGCACCGGTGGACGCCAGGCGCAGGTCGGTGTCGATGTTGACCTTGCGCACGCCGTGCTTGATGCCTTCGACGATTTCTTCAACCGGCACACCGTAGGTTTCTTTGATGTCGCCGCCGTACTGGTTGATGATCGCCAGCCATTCTTGCGGTACCGAGGAAGACCCGTGCATCACCAGGTGGGTGTTGGGGATGCGTTTGTGAATTTCCTTGATGCGGTCGATGGCCAGCACGTCGCCAGTCGGTGGCTTGGTGAACTTGTAGGCGCCGTGGCTGGTGCCGATGGCAATAGCCAGGGCGTCAACTTGGGTCTTCTTGACGAAGTCAGCGGCTTCTTCCGGGTCGGTCAGCATTTGGCTGTGATCCAGCACGCCTTCGGCGCCGATGCCGTCTTCTTCGCCAGCCATACCGGTTTCCAACGAACCCAGGCAGCCCAGCTCGCCTTCAACCGAAACGCCACAGGCGTGAGCCAGGGCAACGGTTTGTTGGGTAACGCGGACGTTGTACTCGTAGTCGGTCGGGGTCTTGCCGTCTTCGCCGAGGGAGCCGTCCATCATGACCGAGCTGAAGCCCAGTTGGATCGAGCGCTGGCACACGTCAGGGCTGGTGCCGTGGTCCTGGTGCATGCACACCGGGATATGCGGGAATTCTTCGATTGCGGCAAGAATCAAGTGACGCAGGAACGGGGCGCCAGCGTATTTGCGCGCACCGGCCGAAGCCTGGACGATGACGGGGGAGTCGGTCTTGTCAGCGGCTTCCATGATGGCGCGCATCTGCTCAAGGTTGTTGACGTTAAAGGCTGGGACGCCGTAGCCGTACTCGGCTGCGTGGTCCAGCATTTGACGCATGCTGATAAGTGCCATTGTGTTGTCTCTCCCGGTCGAGGGTCGTTAATCGTGCAAGCCTGCCGTAGCGGCGGCTGCTATTCAAGTTATTGCAGGCCAGGGTTTGCAGGCCTGGCTTGCTGAATCGTTATTGCTGATGTGGCTGACCCAAATTCCAACTTGGAACCGAATCGAATGTGGGAGGGGGCTTGCCCCCGATGACAGTGGATCAGCCAGCACACAGGTGTCTGACAGACCGCTATCGGGGGCAAGCCCCCTCCCACATTTGGATCTCATCTCTCTTGAGATCGTGTTCTTCCTATTGGGCCTTGCAGCCGCGCCCAATCAAATCATCCGTGGCCACCCAGTAAACCAGGCCTTCCTCACCTTTGGTGTGAAACGCCAATTGGTCGTTGGCATACAGCACACCCGAGGCGGCGACGTCCTGTTTCAGGCGGTAAACCTGGTCGGAACCACCGAGGCGTACATCCACCTCGGATTTAGCCTGATTAGCAAAGCGCCAGTTGACCTCGGCCTTGCTGTCGCAAGTCCAGGTGGTCCACTTGTCAGCAGGCTCTGCCTTGCTATTAAACATGTTCATGCTGCTGCAACCGGCCAACAGGGCCAATGCAGCCAGGGCGAAAACGCCTTTGATTGCCAATCCTCGTAGGGCGACCCGCGGCCGCCAATTGATCAGACCCGTCAAGGGCAACCCTGTTCCTGACCGTTGGGCGCGGCGTCATATTTCTCCAGCCGCTCATTGCCGATGCGCTTGTTGATCACCGGCATGGTCTCGGCTTGCCAGTCGGCCTGGTAGCAGCTTTTTTTCTGCGCCGCGCCAGGCTGACTTCCAGCCGCAGGCGTCGCATTCGGCGTGCTGCCGCAGCCAGCCAACAGGCCGGCCGCGATCACCAGTGCCAACGACTTGATCATGGGAATGCTCCTTTTCCGGATCATCTCGCGCCTTAACCCTTCGCTCGGGTTTCCAGCACTTCAACGGCCGGCAGCACTTTGCCTTCGACGAACTCGAGGAACGCGCCGCCACCGGTAGAAATGTAGGAGATCTGGTCAGCAACGCCATATTTATCGATGGCCGCCAGGGTGTCGCCGCCGCCTGCAATAGAGAACGCCGAGCTTTCAGCAATGGCCTTGGCCAGCACTTTGGTGCCGTTGCCGAACTGGTCGAACTCGAACACGCCTACCGGGCCGTTCCACAGGATGGTCTGGGAAGCCTTCAGCAGTTCGGCGAAGTTGGCTGCAGTTTGCGGGCCAATGTCCAGGATCATGTCGTCAGCAGCCACGTCTGCGATCAGCTTGACGGTCGCTTCGGCGCTTTCGGCAAATTCCTTGGCAACCACGACGTCTACTGGCAACGGCACGCTGACTTTTGCGGCGATGGCACGGGCGGTGTCCAGCAGGTCCGGCTCGTAGAGGGACTTGCCCACCGGGTGACCAGCTGCGGCCAGGAAAGTGTTGGCAATGCCGCCGCCAACGATCAGTTGGTTGCAGATGCTGCTCAGGCTGTTAAGCACGTCCAGCTTGGTAGACACCTTGGAGCCGGCAACGATGGCCGCCATTGGCTGGGCCGGAGCGCCCAGGGCCTTGCCCAGTGCATCCAGCTCAGCAGCCAGCAGCGGGCCTGCCGCCGCAACCTTGGCGAACTTGGCGACGCCGTGGGTTGAGCCTTCGGCGCGATGCGCGGTGCCAAAGGCGTCCATCACAAACACGTCGCACAGCGCAGCGTATTGCTGGGCCAGTTCGTCGCTGTTCTTTTTCTCGCCCTTGTTGAAGCGCACGTTTTCGAACAGCACGATGTCGCCAGCTTTGACGTCAACACCGCCCAGGTAATCAGCCACCAGCGGCACATCGCGGCCCAGGGCTTTGCTGAGGTAATCGGCGACAGGCTTGAGGCTGTTTTCGGCGGAGAACTCACCTTCGGTCGGGCGACCCAAGTGGGAGCAGACCATCACGGCCGCGCCTTTTTCCAGGGCCAGCTTGATGGTCGGCAGCGAGGCCAGGATTCGCGCATCGCTGGTGACAACACCGTCCTTGACTGGGACGTTGAGGTCTTCGCGGATCAGTACGCGCTTACCTTGCAGATCGAGGTCGGTCATCTTCAACACGGTCATGGGTCGCAGTTCCTGAATTACTGTTGAGGTTGTTTATTAGCGATGTGCAGATAGTGCTCTGCAACGTCGAGCATGCGGTTGGCAAAACCCCATTCGTTGTCGAACCAAGCCAGGATGTTCACCAGCCTCGGGCCGGAAACGCGGGTCTGGCTGGCATCGACAATCGCCGAATGCGGGTCGTGGTTGAAATCACAACTGGCGTGGGGCAACTCGGTGTAGGCCAGCAAGCCTTTGAGCGGGCCGCTGGTGGCGGCGTCGCGCAAAATCCGGTTGACCTCCACCGCATCGGTGTCGCTGACGGTTTGCATGGTGATGTCCAGACAGGACACGTTCACCGTCGGCACCCGTACGGCTTTGGCCTGGATTCGCCCGGCAAGTTCCGGCAACAGTCGCTCGATGCCGCGCGCAAGGCCTGTAGACACCGGAATCACTGACTGAAACGCCGATCGTGTGCGCCGCAGGTCTTCGTGATGGTAAGCATCGATCACCGGCTGGTCGTTCATCGCCGAGTGAATGGTGGTGATCGATACGTAGTCCAGGCCAATCGCCTGATCCAGCAGGCGCAACAGCGGCACGCTACAGTTGGTGGTGCAGGAGGCGTTGGACACCAGCAGCTCATCGCCGGTCAGGCAATCCTGGTTAATGCCGTAGACGATGGTGGCGTCGACATCCGCCTCGCTGGCCATCGGCTGGGAAAACAGCACACGCGGCGCGCCGGCATCGAGGAAACGCTGGCCGTCGGCACGGGTGTGATAGACACCGGAACACTCCAGCACCAGGTCGACGCCCAATGCCTTCCAGTCGATGCCTTCGGGGGTGGCACTGCGCATCACCTTCACGCAGTTGCCATTGATATGCAGACAGTCGTCCTCGACCCGCACTTCGCCAGGGAACCGGCCGTGGGTGGAGTCAAAGCGTGTCAGGTATTCGATGCTGGCCATGTCGGCCAGATCGTTGATCGCGACAATTTCAAACCCGGCCGCCGCCCCTCGCTCGAACAGCGCACGCAAGACGCAACGACCAATGCGGCCGTAGCCGTTGAGTGCAACTTTGTAGGGACGCGCTTGGGGCATGGGGTTCTCGATCAAGGTTAGTTCGGTGTTGAATGTTCTGACGCCATCGCGGGCAAGCCCGCTCCCACATTAGACCGCGATCCAAATGTGGGAGCGGGCTTGCCCGCGATAGCGCCAGTACAGACAACGCAGACTGACTTAGTCTTCCAGCAGCTCTTCAGCCTGACCCAGGATGTTGTCCAGGGTGAAACCGAACTCTTCGAACAACGCTGGCGCCGGCGCCGACTCACCGTAGGTGGTCATGCCGATCACGCGGCCTTCCAGGCCCACGTATTTGTACCAGTAGTCGGCGTGAGCCGCTTCGATGGCGATACGTGCGCTGACCTGCAATGGCAATACCGATTGCTTGTAGCCGGCGTCCTGGGCTTCGAACACGCTGGTGCATGGGATCGAAACCACGCGCACCTTGCGGCCTTGCTCAGTCAGCTTGTCGTAGGCCTGAACGGTCAGGCCCACTTCGGAACCCGTGGAGATCAGGATCAGCTCCGGCTCGCCGTCGCAGTCTTTAAGCACATAACCGCCACGGGCGATGTCGGCGATCTGCGCGTCGGTACGCACTTGGTGCTGCAGGTTCTGACGCGAGAAGATCAGCGCCGAAGGGCCGTCCTTACGCTCGATGGCGTGCTTCCAGGCCACGGCGGATTCCACCGCGTCGGCTGGGCGCCAGGTGTCCAGGTTCGGCGTGGTACGCAGGCTGGTCAGTTGCTCGACCGGCTGGTGCGTCGGGCCGTCTTCGCCCAGGCCGATGGAGTCGTGGGTGTACACATGGATCACACGCTTCTTCATCAGCGCAGCCATACGTACGGCGTTACGGGCGTATTCCATGAACATCAGGAAGGTAGCGCCGTAAGGCACCAGGCCGCCGTGCAAGGACACGCCGTTCATGATGGCGCTCATGCCGAACTCACGTACGCCGTAGTACATGTAGTTACCGCTGGCGTCTTCAGCCGATACGCCTTTGCAGCCTTTCCACAGGGTCAGGTTGGAACCGGCCAGGTCAGCCGAACCGCCGAGGATCTCAGGCAGCAGCGGGCCAAACGCGTTCAGGGTGTTCTGGCTGGCTTTACGGCTGGCGATGGTTTCGCCCTTGGCCGCGACTTCGGCGATGTAGGCCGAGGCTTTTTCCGAGAAATCGGCTGGCAGGTCACCAGCGAGACGGCGGACCAGCTCGTTGGCCAGTTCTGGGAATTCGGCGGAGTAGGCAGCAAAGCGCTGGTCCCACTCGGCTTCGGTCGCCAGGCCTTTTTCTTTGGCATCCCACTCGGCAGCAATATCAGCCGGAATTTCGAACGGGCCGTGGTTCCATTTCAGTGCTTCGCGGGTCAAGGCGATTTCCGCGTCACCCAGTGGGGCGCCGTGGCAGTCTTCTTTACCTTGCTTGTTCGGCGAACCGAAACCAATGGTGGTCTTGCAGCAGATCAGGGTCGGCTGCTCGCTTTTACGGGCAGTCTCGATGGCGGTCTTGATCTCTTCCGGATCGTGGCCGTCGACGTTGCGAATCACTTGCCAGTTGTAGGCTTCGAAACGCTTAGGGGTGTCATCGGTGAACCAGCCTTCGACTTCGCCATCGATGGAGATGCCGTTGTCATCGTAGAAGGCAATCAGCTTGCCCAGGCCCAGGGTACCAGCCAGGGAAGCGACTTCGTGGGAAATGCCTTCCATCATGCAGCCATCACCCAGGAACACGTAGGTGTGGTGGTCGACGATGTCATGGCCAGGGCGGTTGAACTGTGCGCCCAGGACTTTTTCAGCCAGCGCGAAGCCAACAGCGTTGGCCAGGCCTTGACCCAGGGGACCGGTGGTGGTCTCGACGCCCGGGGTGTAGCCGAATTCCGGGTGGCCCGGGGTACGGCTGTGCAGCTGACGGAAGCTCTTCAGGTCGTCGATGGTGACGTCGTAGCCGGTCAGGTGCAGCAGCGAATAGATCAGCATCGAGCCATGGCCGTTGGACAGCACGAAGCGGTCGCGGTCGGCGAACGATGGGTTGCTCGGGTTGTGCTTCAGGTAGTCACGCCAAAGTACCTCGGCGATATCCGCCATGCCCATCGGGGCACCGGGATGGCCGCTGTTGGCTTTTTGCACGGCATCCATGCTGAGGGCACGAATGGCGTTGGCACGCTCACGACGGCTGGGCATCGCTGTTCTCCTGAGGATTGTGAAATAGAGAGTGAATAAAAGAAACGCAAAAAAGGACCGGCATTTTCCCTCAGCCACCGCCTGCGGGCAATGACAGATAGTCACTTGTCGGTGTTTTTCCTGCCCTTTGGGCGCCATTCCCTTCCAGAAACCGGCCACTGATTCGTCTAAAGGTAATAGCGGCTGCTTATAACCGCCGCTTATCGATCAATATCAAAACTTTTTGATATTGGCCTTGCAGGGATTTGCACCCGTCTCTAGACTGCTGGCCCTATGAATCTACCCATGCCCTCCCTGCGTCCCGATGACGGCGAAGAACTGGCAGCCTTGTGCAAGGCCGCTGGCGATCCGTTGCGTTTGAACGTATTGCGCGCACTGGCCAATGATTCCTTCGGCGTATTGGAACTGGCGCAGATCTTCGCCATCGGCCAGTCCGGCATGAGCCACCACTTGAAGGTACTGGCCCAGGCCGACCTAGTGGCTACACGCCGTGAAGGCAATGCGATTTTTTACCGTCGCGCCCTGCCCCACACCGAACTGCTGGGCGGCAAGCTGCATGCCGCCCTGCTCGAAGAAGTGGACAGCCTGCGCCTGCCGGCCGATGTGCAGTCGCGCATCGGCCAGGTTCACGGGCAACGCGCGGCGGCAAGCCAGGACTTTTTCGCACGGGTCGCCGAGAAGTTTCGCGCCCAGCAAGACCTGATCGCCGGCCTCGCCCAATACCGCGACAGCGTACTGGCGTTGCTGGACAAGCTGAGCTTCAGTGATGAGGCCACAGCGCTGGAAGTCGGCCCCGGCGATGGTGGCTTTCTTCCCGAGCTGGCCCGTCGCTTTCAACAGGTCACGGCGCTCGACAACAGCCCGGCCATGCTCGAACTGGCGCGTCAGCTGTGCGAGCGCGAAGCGCTGGGCAACGTCAGCCTGCAGCTGGCGGACGCGCTCAACAGCACGACCATCAAGGCCGATTGCGTGGTGCTGAACATGGTCTTGCACCATTTCGCCGCACCCGCCGACGCCCTCAAACAAATGGCCGGGCTGCTGCACCCCGGCGGTAGCCTCTTGGTTACAGATTTATGCAGCCACAACCAGAATTGGGCCAGGGAGGCCTGCGGTGATCTCTGGTTGGGTTTTGAACAGGATGATCTGGCCCGTTGGGCCACCGCTGCGGGACTCGTTCCCGGGGAAAGCCTCTATGTAGGTTTACGTAATGGTTTCCAGATCCAGGTCCGCCACTTTCAGCGACCGACTGGCGACACTCACCATCGGTAAAATCAGGAAAACATCGAGATGAGCGAATACTCCCTTTTCACCTCCGAGTCCGTGTCTGAAGGGCATCCGGACAAAATCGCCGACCAGATTTCCGACGCGGTGCTGGACGCCATCATTGCTGAAGACAAGTTCGCCCGTGTGGCGTGCGAGACCCTGGTGAAAACCGGTGTAGCGATCATCGCTGGCGAAGTGACCACCACTGCCTGGGTTGACCTGGAACAGATCGTTCGTGACGTGATCACCGACATCGGCTACACCAGCTCCGACGTTGGTTTTGATGGTGCTACTTGCGGGGTGATGAACATCATCGGCAAGCAGTCCCCCGACATCAACCAGGGTGTCGACCGCGCCAAGCCAGAAGATCAAGGCGCCGGCGACCAGGGCCTGATGTTCGGCTACGCCAGCAACGAAACCGACGTGCTGATGCCAGCGCCGATCACCTTCTCGCACCAGTTGGTACAGCGTCAGGCCGAAGCCCGCAAGAGCGGCCTGCTGCCTTGGCTGCGCCCGGACGCCAAGTCCCAGGTGACCTGCCGCTACGAAGGCGGCAAGGTCGTCGGTATCGACGCCGTTGTACTGTCAACCCAGCACAACCCGGACGTTTCCTACGCCGACCTGCGCGAAGGCGTGATGGAGCTGATCGTCAAGCACGTGCTGCCGGCCGAACTGCTGAGCAAGGACACCCAGTTCCATATCAACCCGACTGGCCAGTTCATCATCGGTGGCCCGGTGGGCGACTGCGGCCTGACCGGTCGCAAGATCATCGTCGACAGCTACGGCGGCATGGCCCGTCACGGCGGCGGCGCGTTCTCGGGTAAAGACCCATCCAAGGTCGACCGTTCGGCGGCCTACGCCGGTCGTTACGTGGCCAAGAATATCGTCGCGGCCGGCCTGGCCGAGCGTTGCGAAATTCAGGTTTCCTACGCTATCGGTGTAGCCCAGCCTACGTCGATCTCGTTGAATACCTTCGGCACCGGCAAGATCAGCGACGACAAGATCGTCAAACTGGTGCGCGAGATCTTCGACCTGCGCCCTTACGCGATCACCACCATGCTCGACCTGCTGCACCCGATGTATCAGGAAACCGCAGCCTACGGCCACTTCGGTCGTACCCCTGCGCAGAAGACGGTCGGCGACGACACCTTCACCACGTTCACCTGGGAAAAAACCGACCGCGCCAACGACCTTCGCGTCGCTGCCGGCCTGTAATCCCCCGCTGCACCCAAAGCCCTGCCGGGTTCACCCGGCGGGGCTTTTTATTGCCGGATGATTCGCGGAGACCTTCACATTTTTTGGATCCAAACCTTGCAGGCCCAATGATGGCCCACTAGAATCCGCGCCCTCTCGGGCCCTTCACCTTATTTGGATATTGCCCTGCGCCAGCCCGAGATTCATCAGCGCAGGCAATCGAACATTGAGGTTTTTCATGCGCATCTCCACGCTCGCCCCTGCTGCCCTTCTGCTCAGCCTGTTCGCCCTGCCGTCCTACGCCGGCACCGACCTGAGCGCACTGAGCGGCGCCCTGACGTCCAAACTGGGCGGCGGTGATTCCGGTGACTGCCAGCAACACGCCAAAGACCTGCAAACCAAGATCGACGCCGCCGAAGCCAAGAACGACAGCTTGTCGGTCAAGGCCTATAAAGCAGCACAAGACCAGGTCAACAAAGGTTGTGACAAATTGGCTGAATCCCAAGCGAAGGCCGACGCCAAGCAGCAAACCACCGAGGCCAAGGCCGACAAGAACGATGCCGTGAAAGCACTGGGCGGTCTGTTCAAGTAAGCAGAAACACCCGGTAAAAAGCCCCGCACTGTCGGGGCTTTTTTATGGGCGCGAGGATCCTTTAGGCTGGGCACCCTTTACGGGCAAGGATGCTCATGATGCGCATGTTTATAGCTGTTTTAATCAGCGTTTTATCGGGACTGGCGCAGGCCGAAGACTGCCCCGATAACCCCCAGGCCCAGGTCGACAGCCTGGCCACGCAGATCCGCCAGTGGGATGACAGTTACCACCGACTCGGCCAGTCGCCCATTAACGATGAACTCTACGACCAGGCTCGCCAGCGCCTGGCCCGCTGGCGCGAATGTTCGCCCCAACCCAGCGTTGCGGCCGAACATCCACTGGCCACTTCACGGGGCACCGTGCACCATCCAGTGGTGCACACCGGCCTGGAAAAACTGCCGGATAAGCAGGCAGTCAACGCCTGGCTGGGTACACGGCAAGCGGTGTGGGTTCAACCCAAGGTCGACGGTGTTGCCGTCACCCTGGAGTATCGCCAGGGCCGGCTGAATCGGGTCATCAGCCGTGGCGATGGCGTGCTCGGCCAGGACTGGTCCACCTCGGCACGCAAGATCCCCGGCATTGTCCAGCAACTGCCGGAGCCCATCGATCTGGTCCTGCAAGGCGAATTGTATTGGCGCCTCGACAACCACGTGCAATCCGCCCACGGCGGGCTCAATGCCCGCTCCAAAGTGGCAGGGCTGATGAACCGCCGACACCTGAGTGACATTGACGCTGGCGGTATCGGCCTGTTTGTCTGGGCATGGCCGCATGGGCCAGCGTCCTTCACCGAGCGCTTGGCGACGCTGGCACGATGGGGCTTCAGCGACAGTCAGCGCTATAGCCAGCCCGTTCAAAGCATTGATCAAGCCGTGCATTGGCGCACTTACTGGTACAACCACCCGCTGCCGTTCGCCAGCGACGGTGTTGTGCTGCATCAGGCCCAGCGCGCACCCGCCGAGCGTTGGCAGGTCAGCGCGCCGTATTGGGCAGTCGCCTGGAAGTATCCCATCGCCAATGCGCTCGCGCGGGTACGCGCGGTGCACTTCAAGATCGGTCGCACCGGGCGTATCACCCCCCTGCTGGATCTGGAGCCGGTGCGCCTGGACGACCGCCAGATCAGCCGCGTCAGTGTTGGCTCCCTGAAACGCTGGCAAGCGCTGGACATTCGTCCTGGCGACCAAGTGTCCATCAGCCTCGCAGGCCAGGTTATCCCTCGCCTGGACGCAGTGATTTTGCGCAACGAGCAACGGCTTGAGGTGCAAGCGCCGAACCCGCGAGACTTTCATGCCCTGAGCTGCTGGCAACTGGACCCCGGCTGCGAGGAGCAACTGCTCGCCCGCCTGACCTGGCTCAGCGGCAATCACGGACTGGCATTGCCACACATGGGCCCAGAGACGTGGAACGTATTGATCCAAGCCGGTCTAATCGCAGGGTTTCTTGATTGGTTGACCCTGGATGCGGCAGAGCTTGCTAACATTGATGGCTTCGGCGATCGCAGCCGCGCACGCGTGCTCGACAGTTTGAACAGTGCACGACAAAAGCCGTTCGCCCAATGGCTCAAGGCCTTGGGCATACCCCCTGCGGCGCGCAATAACCTGGAGGGCGACTGGCAGACGCTGGCCACCCGAGACACCCAAGCCTGGCTGGCCATCGACGGCATCGGCCCGGGCCGCGCAGCGCAATTGAGCGCTTTTTTTCGCGACCCGCAGGTACAAGCCTTGGCACACACATTACGCGTGGCCGGCATCGACGGGTTTCAAGCCCGAGCCGACCACTAGATTGCGACCATGGAGCCCCACATGAAATTTCTAGCCCCCTTCGCCCTGCTGACCGTCGCGAGCTTTATGGCCACCCCGCTGCTGGCGGCTGACGAAGCGCCGCAACTCACCGGGTGTGCCGCCAAGCGTCACGCCATCAGCCAGCAGATCGAGCAGGCCAAAGCCCACGGCAACAGCGCCCAGCAAGCCGGCCTGGAAAAAGCCCTGAGTGAAGTCACCGCTAATTGCACCGATGCCTCCTTGAAGAAAGAGCGGGAAAACAAAGTGCTCGATGCCAAGCACGAAGTCAGTCGCCGTCAGGCCGACCTCGACAAGGCGATGAAAAAGGGCGACGCAGAGAAGATCAACAAGCGCAAAGACAAACTCGCCGAGTCGCGCAAAGAGTTGCAGGAAGCCGTTGAAGACCTCGACAAATAAAACCGGTCAGTGGTCCCGAAACTGTTTGTGGCAAGCGCTGCAGGCATCTTCAACCTTCTGTACCGCCGGCCCCAGGTTACTGGCCGAATAAGGCTGCACCTGACTGGCGGTCACCAATTCACCGGTGGCCGCCTCCAGGTTGCTAGCCAGTTGCTGAAAACGTGTTTGTTGTTGCCACACGTCATCTTTGGCGCTGGTGTGGTCTTCTTCGCGCACGCTCGGGAAATGCTTCCAGGGCTCATGGGACAGCGCATCCAGCTTGACCGCACCTTCGGCGAATTTTGCGCCATCGAAAGGGATACGGCCACGCAACATGCCGCCCAGGTCTTCGCTGGCCTTGAGCATTTGCTTGAAGATCGCCTTGCGCTGGCCCAAGGGCGAGTTCGGATCAACACCGCCACAGGCGGACAATGTCAGGCAGGCCAGCATTACAACGGTCAGTCTTTTAAAAGTCATGGTGGCTTCGATGTCACGGAAAACGGCGGCCAGTATCCTCGCCACGCCGGCAAAGACCAATAGCCCTATTAATAATAAGGGTTGCCCAAAGACGCTGCGGCGTGGGCAATCGCTTCAGGAAATACGTGTATGAATGTCACCGAAAAACGCTGGAGCCGCCGTTTGACGTGGGCTTTGCCCATGATCGCGCTACTGGCCGGCTGCGATGCGGGTAAGGAGCCTGCCAAGGATGAACCGCCTGAGCACCACGCCATTGCTACGTATGTAAGCGCTCCTTGGGAAGCGCTGCCTGCGGTTTCCGACACCGATTTGCTGGCCGGTTTCGAGTCCTGGCGCAGCGCCTGCCAGCGCCTCAAGGCCGACCCAATCTGGGGCGCCACTTGCGCCGCAGCAGCCACGGTGCCGGGCAATGCGGTTGCGGTACGCGGTTTTCTCAAGGAACGCCTGGACGTATTCGGCCTGCGTTCGGCGGATAACACACCGAACGGCTTGATCACCGGCTACTACGAACCGGTCTACCCCGGCAGCCTGACCCGAACCGCCAAGGCCAATGTGCCGGTGTATGGCGTGCCGGATGACCTGATCATCGTGAACCTGGAGAGCATCTACCCCGAACTCAAGGGCAAGCGCCTGCGGGGTCGCCTCGAAGGTCGAGTGCTCAAGCCTTACGACGACGCCAGCGCCATCAACGGCCAGGGCTCCACGGCGCAGCCAATTGCCTGGCTGACCAGCCCAATGGACCTGCAATTCCTGCAAATCCAGGGTTCGGGCCGGATTCAACTGGCGAACGGGCGCCAGTTGCGCGTCGGTTACGGCGACCAGAATGGCTACCCCTACCGCCCCATTGGCCGCTGGCTGGTGGAGCAAGGTCAGTTGAAGAAAGAAGACGTGACCATGGGCGCCATCAGTGCCTGGGCCAAGGCCAACCCGCAACGTATCCCCGAACTCCTGGCGAGCAACCCCAGCTACGTATTCTTCAGCGCCCGCCCCGACAGCAACGAAGGGCCGCGGGGCTCGTTGAATGTGCCGTTGACGGCGGGCTACAGCGTGGCGGTGGACCGCAAAGTGATTCCACTTGGCAGCCTGCTATGGCTGTCGACCACCAAGCCCGATGGCTCTCCAATCGCAAGGCCTGTCGCCGCGCAGGACACCGGTGGTGCAATCACCGGTGAAGTGCGTGCGGATCTGTTCTGGGGCACCGGCGATGCGGCGGGTGAGCTGGCGGGGAATATGAAGCAGCAGGGGCAGATCTGGATGTTGTGGCCTAAGGGCGCAGCGCTACCTCAAGTGCCGGATGCCCCGGCCGGAACCTGACAGGCACTGAAAATCAAAAATGTGGGAGGGGGCTTGCCCCCGATGGCGGTCTGTCAGTGATAGCTGAATTGACTGACAGACCGCTATCGGGGGCAAGCCCCCTCCCACAGGGGTTCTTCGTCAACTGTCAGATCGATACGAAGAAGAAACTCGCAATTAAAGCCATGCCCGCAAACCACACCAGCGACCGCAGGATCGCCCAATCCGCCACGTAGCAAATGATGTACAACAAGCGACTGGTGATAAAAAGCACGGCCAGCACGTTGATGGTCACCAATTCAGCCGTACCGGCCAAGTGCGCGATAATCACCGCCGCTGCAAACGCCGGGGTGACTTCAAAGCTGTTGAGCTGGGCGTTATGCGCGCGCCGGGCGAACCCGTCGAGGGTATCCAGGAAGGCGCGAGGGTCATGGTTCTGCCGAGGCCCAAACTTGCCCTGGCTGAATTTGGCCAGGCCCGTGCACAGATAAGGCAAGAAAATTGCGATCAACACACACCAGAAAGCTACCGTCATCACTGAGTCCTTTTATGATTTTCTATTTTTAATTTGAAACAGAAATTAGAGTTTTAGCACTAATCTCGGCACGCCGCACTTACCGTTATGAGCCGATACACCACAATAGGTTCTATCGGCGTTTTGCGCGCTGCCCTGCAACATCACGCCGCCACTGCGGTCCATCCCAGCACTAAACGATCCGCCACCCAACTTCCAAGGACCCCGGATGCTTGAACTTGTCGCCGCCTTCATTTGCCTCACCACACTGCTCACCTATGTGAACTTCCGCTTTATCGGCCTGCCGCCCACCATCGGCGTGATGGTCACGGCCCTGATATTCTCCCTGATCCTGCAAGGCCTGAGCGTTCTCGGCTACCCAGGCTTGGAAGAACGCGTCCAACAACTGATCGGCCAGATCGACTTCGGCGACCTGCTGATGAACTGGATGCTGTCGTTCCTGCTGTTCGCCGGCGCCTTGCACGTCAACCTCAACGACCTGCGCAGTTACCGCTGGCCCATCGGCCTGCTGGCCACGTTTGGTGTGTTGATCGCCACCGTAGTGATCGGCAGCTTGGCGTATTACATCTTTGCCCTGTTTGGCTGGCATGTGAGCTTCTTGTACTGCCTGCTGTTCGGCGCACTGATTTCGCCCACCGACCCGATTGCGGTACTGGGTGTCCTGCGTACGGCCAATGCCTCCAAGCCGCTGAAAACCACCATCGTCGGCGAATCGCTGTTCAACGATGGCACCGCCGTAGTGGTGTTTACCGTATTGCTGGGCATCGCACAGCTGGGCGAGACACCCACCGTGGGCGCGACGGCCATGCTGTTTGCTCATGAGGCGATTGGCGGCGTGGTGTTCGGCGGCCTGATCGGCTACCTGGTGTACCTGATGATCAAGAGCATCGAACAGCACCAGATCGAAGTGATGCTGACCCTGGCCCTGGTGATCGGCGGCTCGGCGATGGCTTCCGAGCTGCACGTCTCCGCACCGATTGCGATGGTGGTGGCGGGCCTGATCATTGGCAACCTCGGCCGTAAGCTGGCAATGAACGATATGACGCGTCGCTACCTGGACGGTTTCTGGGAACTGCTCGACGACATGCTCAACGCCCTGCTGTTCGCGCTGATCGGCATGGAGCTGTTGCTGTTACCGTTCAACTGGCTACATGTGTTCGCTGCCAGCCTGTTGGCCGTGGCGATCCTGCTGTCGCGCCTGCTGACAGTTGCACCGGCGATCCTACTGCTGCGCCGCTGGCGTACAGTGCCACGTGGCACCATCCGCATCCTCACGTGGGGCGGCTTGCGTGGCGGGGTTTCGGTGGCGCTGGCGCTGGCCTTGCCGTTGGGCCCGGAGCGTGACCTGCTGCTGAGCATCACCTATATCGTAGTGCTGTCATCGATCCTGTTGCAGGGGTTGAGCATCGGCAAGCTGGTCAAGCGCGTGACCCGGGACGAGCCCCAGGCCGCGCCTGAAACTCACTGATCCTTGTCGATCTGCTGCGGGTGTCTAGGGTCCGCAGCAGCCTTGCCCGGCAAGCTACTCTCGCTGCGAATCTGTGCATGGCTGATCAACGCGAAGATAAAGCTGCCCCCGATGATGTTGCCCGCCAATGTGGGCCCGGCGAACACCAGCCAGAAATCCTTCCACGGCAACTCGCCGGCAAATACCAGGTAGGACACTTCCGCCGACCCCACCACGATATGAGTGAAGTCCCCCAACGCCATCAGGTACGTGATCAGGATAATGATGAACATCTTGGCGCTTTCCATGGACGGGATCATCCACACCATGGTGGCGATCATCCAGCCGGAGACGATGCCCTTGGCGAACATCTGGCCGGGATCGTTCTCCATGACCTTGCGGCCGATGTCCAAAAAGGCCAGGTCGGTCTTGGTGTCGAAAATCGGCAGGTGCAGCATCACGTAGGCCACCAGCAAGGTGCCGCACAGGTTGCCCACCAGTACCACTGTCCACAGGCGCAGCAACCTCCCGGCGTTGCCCAGCGTAGGTTTGCTCATCACCGGCAATACGGCGGTCAGGGTGTTTTCGGTGAATAGTTGCTGACGTGCCAGGATCACTGCAAGGAAGCCCGCGCAGTAGCCGAAGCTGGCGATCACTTTGAACCCCTCGGCATCCGGCAACCGTGAGTTGAGCAACCCCATAGCCATCAGCGACAACCCCATGGTCAAACCGGCAGCGAGGGCCGACCACCACAAAGCGGCGACATTACGCTCCAGCTCCTGATCACCCTGGGTGCGGATGATTTCATGCAGCACCGCTGCACGCGGTGGCTGGTTCTTATCGACGTCCTGCTGCTCTTCCTGCGACAGGTTAGGGGTCTTGCCGTCTTCTTGCGTGGCCATGGGCGTACCTGAACAGGAGGGTGTTGTTCAGGTACGACCTATCGCCCATCACGAGCGTTCACTGGCCCGACAGGATTACTCGCTGATGCTTTCATCCTGGAACTGATCTTTGACGTATTTGATTTCAGTGCGACCGTGGGGCGCCGGCAAACCGTCTTCGCCCAGGTTGACGAAAACCATTTTTTCTACGGTCAGGATGCTTTTGCGGGTGATCTTGTTGCGCACTTCACACGTCAGGGTGATGGAGGTGCGCCCGAACTCGGTGGCAGTGATGCCGAGCTCGATAATGTCGCCCTGGCGCGAGGCGCTGACGAAGTTGATTTCGGAGATGTACTTGGTCACCACGCGTTGGTTGCCCAGCTGGACAATGGCGTAGATCGCCGCTTCTTCGTCGATCCAGCGCAACAGGCTGCCACCGAACAGGGTGCCGTTGGGGTTGAGGTCTTCGGGTTTTACCCATTTGCGGGTGTGGAAGTTCATGGTCACTCCAAAGCGTCTTGCGAAATGATGGGCAACATCATGGCAGAGGCCGGGCCCAAGCTCTATGAGCCATTGCCTATCACGCCGATGAACGATCTTCATGTGCCCGACAGAAAGGCTTGGGAACTGGGGCGCACACGGCTATAATCGGCGCCGTTTCAAAACGGTCATATCCACTTGTTACCGTTTTCCCGCCACCTGTCCGAGGGGCGCTGCAGCAGGTTCAACCTGTCAGGCTCGGATGGGGCGTTGTCTGGCCTGGTTCATCGGGCCTGATACTAAACGCACAACGGCGCCCATTCGCACACTACGAATGGAGGCTCTTCATGAGCGCTGTCAACACGCCTGCAGATTTCACCGACTACAAAGTCGCCGACATGTCCCTCGCTGCCTGGGGCCGTCGCGAAACCTTTATCGCCGAATCCGAAATGCCAGCCCTGATGGGTCTGCGTCGCAAGTACGCCGCTGAGCAACCGCTCAAAGGCGCCAAGATCCTCGGCTGCATCCACATGACCATTCAGACTGCCGTGCTGATCGAAACCCTGGTTGCCCTGGGTGCCGAAGTGCGTTGGTCGTCCTGCAACATCTTCTCGACTCAAGACCAGGCCGCCGCTGCTATCGCCGCTGCCGGTATCGCGGTATTCGCCTGGAAAGGCGAGACCGAAGAAGAGTACGAGTGGTGCCTGGAGCAAACCATCCTGAAAGATGGCGCGCCTTGGGATGCCAACATGATCCTCGACGACGGCGGCGACCTGACCGAGCTGCTGCACAAGAAATACCCGGCGATCCTGGACCGCGTCCACGGCGTGACCGAAGAAACCACCACCGGCGTACACCGCCTGCTGGACATGCTGGCCAAGGGCGAGCTGAAAATCCCGGCCATCAACGTCAACGACTCGGTGACCAAGAGCAAGAACGACAACAAGTACGGCTGCCGTCACAGCCTCAACGACGCCATCAAGCGCGGCACCGACCACCTGCTGTCGGGCAAGCAAGCCCTGGTGATCGGCTACGGTGACGTGGGCAAGGGTTCGTCCCAGTCCCTGCGCCAGGAAGGCATGATCGTTAAAGTTTCCGAAGTTGACCCGATCTGCGCCATGCAAGCCTGCATGGACGGTTTCGAAGTGGTTTCGCCGTTCATTGACGGCCAGAACGACGGCACCGAAGCGAGCATCGACAAGGCACTGCTGGGCAAAATCGACCTGATCGTGACCACCACCGGCAACGTGAATGTTTGCGACTCGAACATGCTCAAAGCCCTGAAAAAGCGTGCTGTTGTCTGCAACATCGGCCACTTTGACAACGAAATCGACACCGCTTTCATGCGCAAGAACTGGGCATGGGAAGAAGTGAAGCCACAGGTACACAAGGTTCACCGTACCGGCGCGGGCGATTTCGACCCACAGAATGACGACTACCTGATCCTGCTGGCTGAAGGCCGCCTGGTTAACCTGGGCAACGCCACTGGCCACCCAAGCCGTATCATGGACGGCTCGTTCGCCAACCAGGTACTGGCGCAGATCTTCCTGTTCGACCAGAAATACGCCGACCTGTCGCCAGCCCAAAAAGCCGAGCGCCTGACGGTAGAAGTACTGCCGAAGAAACTCGACGAAGAAGTGGCCCTGGAAATGGTCCGCGGCTTCGGCGGCGTAGTGACTCAACTGACCAAGACCCAGGCCGACTACATCGGCGTGACCGTTGAAGGTCCGTTCAAGCCGCACGCTTACCGCTACTGATAAGCCTGTGCCCGCGCTCTATCTAGAAGGGAGCGGGCTTTGAATGTGGGAGGGGGCTTGCCCCCGATAGCGGTTAACCAGCCAGCAGATGTGTTGGCTGGCACTCCCTCATCGGGGGCAAGTCGAATCGTCGCACCGCCCCTCCCACATTAAATCGGTGCATGACTTCCGGTATCTGAGTTTCATAGGGTTATTACCATGTCCCAAGACCGTCGCTACAGCTTCGAGTTCTTCCCGACCAAGACCGATGCTGGGCATGAAAAACTGATGGCGACTGCCACGCAGTTGGCCAGCTACAACCCCGACTTCTTCTCCTGCACCTACGGCGCCGGCGGCTCGACCCGTGACCGCACGATCAACACCGTGTTGCAGCTCGAAAGCCAAGTCAAAGTTCCCGCCGCTCCGCACTTGTCGTGCGTGGGCGACAGCAAGGACGACCTGCGCGGCCTGCTGACCCAATACAAGAGCGCCGGCATCAAGCGCATCGTCGCGCTGCGCGGTGACCTGCCATCCGGCATGGGCATGGCCAGTGGCGAGTTGCGCTACGCCAACGACTTGGTGAGCTTCATCCGTGAAGAAAGCGGCGATCACTTCCATATCGAAGTGGCGGCGTACCCGGAAATGCACCCTCAGGCACGCAACTTCGAAGAAGACTTGAAGAACTTCGTGCGCAAGGCTAACGCCGGCGCCAACAGTGCGATCACGCAGTACTTCTTCAACGCCGACAGCTACTTTTACTTCGTTGAGCGGGTACGGGCGATGGGTGTAAACATCCCGATCGTGCCGGGCATCATGCCGATTACCAACTACAGCAAGCTGGCACGGTTCTCCGACGCCTGCGGCGCCGAGATCCCACGCTGGGTGCGCAAGCAACTGGAAGCCTACGGCGATGACGTCAAGAGCATCCAGGCGTTCGGTGAGCAGGTCATCACAGAAATGTGTGAAAGTTTGTTGCAAGGTGGCGCGCCCGGCTTGCACTTCTATACCCTGAATCAGGCTGAGCCGAGCCTCGCTATCTGGAACAACCTCAAGCTGCCACGCTGAGGCCCGTTCAAGCAGCACCCAGGCCCTCGTTTATACGGGGGCTTTTTTTGTTCATATCTCCCGGAAAGGAAGCCAGCAGTAAATGAATACAGCGTCCCCGACTCCCCGCCCCCAGCTGATTTATCTGGTTTTCGGCGCCGAGACTTACCACCAGGAAGCGGTATTCAGCATCGCCAGCGCCCTGGCCCACCTGGGCGGGCCCGACGACATGCCATTGGACATCCAGGTGTTCAGTGACAACCTGACGCCTTATCGTGATCTGCCTGTGCAAGCCCACCTGCTGGACGAAGCCACCCGCAAAGGCTGGTGCGAGCCCCACGGCTACCATTTCCGCACCAAGCACGTGCTATTGCGCCAGGTACTACAGACGGCAGAGCGGGCGCTGCTGATCGACACCGATACGTTTTTCCACGACTCGCCCATGGCGCTGTTCGAGCGCGTCGCTCCCGGCACGCTGCTGTGCAATGCCTTCCACGCCAAATACGGCGATAACCGCGAAGGCGTGCTGTATGAAACCCTCGCCAAGCATCTGGCAGAGCGCGGCCTGGCGGACAACGATATGTGGCTGCTTAACTCCGGGGTCATCGGTATCACGCAACAAGAGGCGTACTTGCTGGACCGCTCGATTGAACTGATGGACGAACTGTTCCCGATGGCGAGGGGCGCGTACACCCTGGAAGAGTTTTGCCTGTCGGTGGCGGCCTACCACAAGGTCAACGTGCGTCAGTGCCCTGACCTGATCCATCACTACTGGAGCCGCAAACAATTGTTCCGCGCCAAGGTCAAGGCATGGATCGCCAAGCACGCGGCCAGCCCCATCAGCGCCGCCGCCCTGGCCGACACCCGCAGGGTCTCCGCCCATCTGCCGCGGCCGCCGCGCCTGCAACGTCTGATGTACAAGCTGATCACTATGGCCCTGCCCAAACGTAAGCAGCAGTTCATCCGCGAGATTCTCTACGGTTGCTACGAACACGAAAACGAGTTCGACCAAGCCTGCGGCCCGGTGTGGTGGGAAAAAGCCCGGCAGAACCAGGAACAGCGGCAGAAATGCCCGGTCGACGCCCACCAGTTGGAACACTGGTTCGCCAATCCACTGGTGCGCTTGATTCTCGGCGAGCGACGCGCAGCCATCTACGAACACCTGATGACTTCGGAAACGAAATAGCGCCGCCTGCAGATGCGTGTGCCAGAGCTTCTCTTTAAGGCTGGAGCGTCGTAACCTCAGGGCATGCCCGTCATTCTTAAGCTGTTGACCGCTGCGCTATTCACTTGCCTGAGCCTGGCCGCTTATGGCGAGAAATTGCGCATTGTCACCGAGCCCTGGGCGCCTTACGTGTATGAAGAGCAGGGCGCCATGCGCGGGCTTGATTACGAAACCACGGTGGCCGTGTTTCAGCGCTTGGGGGTTGAAGTGCAGTGGCAGTTCCTGCCCTGGAAGCGCTGCCTGGCCATGCTTGACCAGGGCCACGCCGACGGCGCGCTGGATATTTTCCACAGCCACGACCGCGACGCCCTGCTGCTGTACCCCAGCGAACCGCTGTCGGAAGTGCAATTCGTGCTGTTCTACGCCAACGACCGCCCTCACAAGGCCCAGACCCTGGATGACCTGCGCGGCCTTACCGTCGGTATTTCGCCGGGCTACCTGTATGGCACGCCCTTCAGCGACTCCACCCTGTTCAACCGCGAAGCGGCACCCAGCCATGAAGCCAACTTCGGCAAACTATTGCTGGGTCGCATCGACCTGGTGATTACCGACCGCCGCGTCGGCCAGCATGTGATCAAGGCAATGGGCCTGGAGGGCAAGGTCAGCCAGGCGCCCATGGTGGTCAGCCGTCAGCAGCAATTTCTCGCGGTGCGTCGTGGCGCAGGCATGGACCTGCTGGTGCAACGCTTTGCCGCTGAGCTCAAGCGGTTCAAGGAGGAGCCCGCCTACGCTGCCCTGAGCGCCAAATACGGTGGATTCCAGGCAAATACGGCCTCAGGACACACCGTTGAGCAGCAGGAAAGCAGCGCGCCGTGATTGCTCTGTTATACTCCGGCCTTTCCGCCAGGCTTACGCCCGGCCGCTGAGGTCTTGAAAACGGCACCCAACCCCGCTACTGCGCAGCTTTGAAGCCCGCGCGAGCCGGTGGAGTGCCCGCCAGACGCAGCAGGACCGGACGGGATAACGCTCCCCTAAGCGTCATTCACGCCCGGCAAGATTATCCCTTTGGGCCAAGCCCTAACTAAAACAGGATTACTCATGTCCTTTGCTTCCCTCGGTCTCTCCGAGGCTTTAGTCCGCGCCATCGAGGCAGCGGGCTATACCGAGCCTACTCCGGTGCAACAGCGGGCCATTCCCGCCGTGTTGCAAGGTCGCGACCTGATGGTTGCGGCTCAGACAGGTACTGGTAAAACCGGTGGCTTCGCCCTCCCGATTCTGGAGCGGTTGTTTCCCAACGGTCACCCGGACAAATCCCAACGTCACGGCCCGCGCCAACCGCGCGTACTGGTCCTGACCCCCACCCGCGAACTCGCCGCTCAAGTGCACGACAGCTTCAAGCTGTATGCCCGCGACTTGAAGTTCGTCAGCGCCTGCATCTTCGGCGGCGTCGGCATGAACCCACAGGTTCAGGCCATGTCCCGTGGTGTGGACGTGCTGGTGGCCTGCCCTGGTCGCTTGCTCGACCTGTGCGGCCAAGGCAGCGTCGACCTGTCCCACGTCGAAATCCTCGTGTTGGACGAAGCTGACCGCATGCTCGACATGGGCTTTGTCCATGACGTAAAAAAAGTCCTCGCCCGCCTGCCGGCCAAACGCCAGAACCTGCTGTTTTCGGCAACGTTCTCCCAGGACATCACTGCCCTGGCCGGCAAGCTGCTGCACAACCCGGAACGCATCGAAGTCACGCCGCCGAACACCACGGTCGAGCGTATCGAGCAACGCGTGTTCCGCCTGGCCGCCAGCCACAAGCGTGCGCTGCTGGCCCACCTGATCACCGCAGGCGCCTGGGAACAGGTGCTGGTGTTCACCCGCACCAAGCACGGCGCCAACCGCCTGGCCGAGTACCTGGACAAGCACGGCCTCACCGCCGTCGCCATCCACGGCAACAAGAGCCAGAACGCGCGCACCAAGGCTTTGGCTGACTTCAAGGCCGGAACCGTGCGCATCCTGGTGGCAACCGATATCGCCGCTCGCGGCTTGGATATCGACCAGTTGCCACACGTGGTCAACTTCGAGCTGCCAAACGTCGATGAAGACTACGTGCACCGTATCGGCCGTACCGGCCGTGCCGGTCGCTCGGGTGAGGCCATCTCCCTGGTTGCCCCGGACGAAGAAAAACTGCTGAAAAGCATCGAGCGCATGACCAAGCAGAAAATCGCCGACGGCGATCTGATGGGCTTCGATGCCAGCGCCGTGGAGGCTGAGAAGCCAGAAGCGCGCGAGCGTCCGGATGTGCGTAACCCGCGCAACCCTCGCGGTCCGAAGGGCGATGGCCCGAACGGCGGCGGTGGTGGCGGTGGTCGTCGCGACAAGGGCAAAGACAAGGGCGGCAAGGAAAAAGCGCCAACCAACGGCCGTGGCGAACGCCCAGCCCGCGAACAAAAGCCCCGTGAAGGCACCCCGGCCCGCGAACAGCGCCAGCCGAGCCAGCCGCCACGCGCTGCCGCTGACCGTGCACCGGACGAGTTCCTCGACGACGACGTGGATAACTTCGGTAACCGCGTTGACTACGTGCCTCAGGCCAAACCGGCCCAAGGCCGCGGCCGTCGTCCTGGTGCTCCGGCACAGGGTGCTGGCACCGGCAGCAGCGCGCCACGTGGCGGTCAGCCTCAGGGCGGTCGTCAGAACGCTCCGCGCAACAGCAGCGGCGGCACTACCGGTACGCCACCTGCCAAGCGCAGCGGCCCGCGCAGTGGTGCACCACGCGATGGCCAGGCTCGCCGCGAAGATTCGCGCAGCAACAACCGCCGCCCGGCCCGTGACGACCAGCCTCGTTCGTCCGAGCCAGCGGTGCAGAACCCACGCGGTGGCCCAGCGCCAAAGATCATTCACAAGGAGTCGAAAGCGGATCGCTTCCCGACACCCGAGCAGTTGGATCAACTGCCAGGCCGTCCTCGTGGTGAAAAACCAGCGCTGCTGACTCGCAACCGCTGAGTTTCAGCGCCGCATAAAAAATGCCCCGCCTCTTTCGAAGCGGGGCATTTTTTTGGACTGGCAATTAACTTGAACATTGTGAAATCTAAATGTGGGAGGGGGCTTGCTCCCGATTACGGTGTGTCAGACACATACTTGTCACTGACCCACCGCAATCGGGGGCAAGCCCCCTCCCACATTGGACACAATGCCAGGCAGAAATTACTTCTGCTTCACACCTTCCAGCGAGATTTCCAGGTCCGCAGTCTGCGAAGTCGGGCCTGGGCCTTTGATGCCGAAGTCGTTCAGGTTCAGCGTGGTGGTGGCGTTGAAGCCAGCACGTTCGCCGCCCCATGGGTCTTTGCCTTCACCGTTGAAAGTGGCCTTGAAGGTCACTGGCTTGGTCACGCCGTGGAACGTCAGGTCGCCCGTCACGTCAGCGGTTTTTGCGCCGGTGGACTTAACAGCGGTGGACACAAACTTGGCGTCGGCAAACTTGGCAACGTCCAGGAAGTCTTTGCTGGCGATGTGCTTGTCACGCTCAGCGTGGTTGGACCACAGGCTGGCGGTTTTCACGTCGACGGCGATTTTGCTGGCTTCAGGCTTGGCTGCGTCCCAGCTGAACGTACCATCCCAGTCCTTGAAGGTACCGTGGATGAAGCTGTAGCCCAGGTGGCTGATTTTCCAATCGATGAAGGCGTGCTGGCCTTCTTTGTCGATCTTGTAGTCAGCAGCCATCGCAGAACCGGCGGACAACAGAGCAGAACCGAGTGCCAGAGCGGCGAGAGTCTTCTTCAACATGCTTTCTATTCCTTGTGAGTCGAGGTTGAACATCAGGCTTTGCGCCCCAGCATTCGCGTCAGGGTCACATCACGATCAATGAAGTGGTGCTTCAGTGCGGCCACGCCGTGCAAGCCAGCGAAGACCACCAACACCCAGGCCAGGTACAAGTGCACCAGGCCTGCGTTGTCTGCCTGGTCCGGTAGACCGGAAACCACAGCAGGAATCTCAAAAAAACCAAACACCGGAATACCGACACCGTCTGCGGTGGAAATCAGGTAACCGGCGATCATCACCGCAAACAGCCCGAGATACAGGAACCCATGGCCAAAGGCGGCGCCAATACGGGTCATGCGGCTGTAGCTGGCCAACGGTGGCGGCGGCGGGCTGATCAGGCGCCAGACAATACGCACCAGCATAATCGCGAACAGCGTAATGCCGATGCTCTTGTGCAAGTCCGGTGCGTCTTTACGCCAGGCGCTGTAATAGTCCAGCCCGACCATCCACAAACCCAAGGCAAACAAGCCAAACACCACCAGGGCCACGCCCCAGTGCAAAACCATGCTGACCCAGCCATAGCGGGCCGGTGAGTTGCGTAACTGCATGTACTTAATCCCGTAAGAGCTGCGCCCAAGACTAGCGCGTTACCTATCGAATTAAAGCGGAAAATTTCGCTTTGAAATATCGAGAAATGTGATCTTGAGGTTATGAAGCGTAAATTAACCCCGGATTAAGGACTATCCCGAAGAAACGTGACAGACCGTCCTGTGTTTACTGTCAATTCGCAGGTAATGGGTTGTGACACAGTCGCCCATTGCATAGGCTTGCGCGATTGTTGCTTGAGGAGACGAACGATGGGCTTGAACAACCAGTGGATGCAACGCGACCTCGCCGTGCTGTGGCATCCCTGCACCCAGATGAAAGACCACCAGCAACTGCCGCTGATCCCGATCAAGCGCGGGGAAGGCGTGTGGCTGGAAGACTTCGAAGGCAAGCGCTACCTCGACGCCGTCAGTTCCTGGTGGGTCAACGTATTCGGCCACGCCAACCCGCGTATCAACCAGCGTATCAAGGACCAGGTCGACCAACTGGAACACGTGATCCTCGCCGGTTTCAGCCACCAGCCGGTGATCGAGCTGTCCGAGCGCCTGGTAGCAATGACTCCCGAGGGCCTGACCCGCTGCTTCTACGCCGATAATGGGTCGTCCTGCATCGAAGTTGCGCTGAAAATGAGCTTTCACTACTGGCTCAACCGCGGTCTGCCGAATAAAAAGCGCTTCGTCACCCTCACCAACAGCTACCACGGCGAAACCATCGCCGCGATGTCGGTGGGCGACGTGCCGCTGTTTACCGAGACCTACAAGGCGCTGCTGCTGGACACCATCAAGGTGCCAAGCCCCGATTGCTACCTGCGCCCCGAGGGCGTGAGCTGGGAAGAGCACTCGCGCACGATGGCCCAGGTGATGGAACAGACCCTGGCCGAAAACCACGACACCGTCGCCGCCGTGATCATCGAACCGCTGATCCAGGGTGCCGGTGGCATGCGCATGTACCACCCGGTGTACCTCAAGCTGCTGCGTGAAGCCTGCGACCGCTACGGTGTGCACCTGATCCACGATGAAATCGCCGTGGGCTTCGGCCGTACCGGCAGCATGTTTGCGTGTGAACAAGCCGGCATTCGCCCTGACTTCCTGTGCCTGTCCAAAGCCCTCACCGGCGGCTATTTGCCGTTGGCGGCCGTGGTCACCACCGATGACGTGTACGACGCGTTCTACGACGACTACCCTACCCTGCGCGCCTTCCTGCACTCTCACAGCTACACCGGCAACCCGCTGGCGTGCGCGGCGGCGCTGGCAACCTTGGATATCTTCGAAGAAGACAACGTCATCGAAAACAACAAGGCCCTGGCCCAGCGCATGGGCACCGCCACCGCGCACCTGGTGGACCACCCGCACGTCTCGGAAGTGCGCCAGACCGGCATGGTGCTGGCCATCGAGATGGTGCAGGACAAAGCCACCAAGACCGCCTACCCGTGGCAAGAGCGTCGCGGCCTGAAGGTGTTCGAACATGCCTTGGAACGCGGCGCGTTATTGCGGCCACTGGGCAGCGTGGTGTATTTCCTGCCGCCCTATGTAATTACGCCGGAGCAGATCGACTTCCTCGCCACCGTCGCCACAGAAGGGATCGACATCGCGACCAACAGCAAGGTCAGCGTCACGGTGCCGCAAGATTTTCACCCAGGCTTTCGCGATCCGGGTTGATTGCCAATCTACTTTTCCAGAGAACAGAAATGAGACTGTCCCGTTTTTTCACCGAAACTCCGCTGAGCATCGGCGAGCTTGAATTGCCTGAAGCCCAGGCGCACTACATCAGCCGCGTCTTGCGCATGGGTGAAGGCGATGCCGTGCAATTGTTCGACGGCTCAGGCCAGGAGTTTTTGGGCAGCCTGCTGGAAGTCGGTAAGAAGCGCGTCACCGTGCAACTCACCGAAAGCTTCAACGGCCAGACGCAATCACCGCTGCACATCCACCTCGGCCAGGGCCTTTCTCGAGGAGAGCGGATGGATTGGGCGATCCAGAAGGCCACTGAACTGGGCGTCAACGAAATCACCCCCATCTTCAGTGACCGCTGCGAAGTGCGCCTCAAGGACGAACGCGCCGACAAACGCCTGCAGCACTGGCGGCAGGTGGCGGTCAGCGCGTGCGAACAATGTGGGCGTTCAACGGTGCCTGTGATTCATCCGCCGCTGTTGCTGGCGGACTGGTTGAAACAGACCGAGGCCGATTTGAAATTGGTGCTGCACCCGGTGGCAGAGCCGATGGTGAGCCATGCCAAGCCTGCGAGCCTGGCCTTTTTGATCGGCCCCGAAGGTGGGTTGACGGATAGCGAAGTCGACACCGCCCAGGCCGCTGGCTACCACGCCGCACGCCTTGGGCCGCGGGTGTTGCGTACCGAGACAGCGCCGGTCGTCGCGTTGGCAGTCGCTCAACAGTTGTGGGGCGATTTCTAAAATGTGGGAGGGGGCTTGCCCCCGATTGCGGTATGTCAGCAAAAAATAGGTGTCTGACACACTGCTATCGGGGGCAAGCCCCCTCCCACATTTAGGTTGGGTTATCAGGCCATTACTCCACCGGGTCACTGACAGGCTTGGCAATAATCGCCTTCAATTCACTGGTCATCGGGAACTCCAGGTTCAAGCCCTTCGGCGGGATTGGCTGTTCAAACCAGCGCTGGTAAATCCCGTTGATCTCGCCGCTGCTGTACAGCTCGCCGAGGGTCTCGTTGACCAGTGCCAGAAACTGCGGGTCGCCCTTACGCAGCATGCAGCTGTAGATTTCCCGCGACTGCTCTTTGCCGACCACCACCCACTTGTGCGGGTCTTTGGCTTTGGCGCGCTCGCCGTAGAGCAGCGCGTCGTCCATATAGAACGCGGCTGCGCGGCCGGTTTCAAGCATCTTGAACGCCTCGCCGTGGTCCTTGGCGCTGATCACAAACATATTGGCCTTGTGCTCGGCGTTGTAGCGCTTGAGGAAACGCTCGTTGGTGGTACCGGCGGTGGTCACCACGTTCTTGCCGGTCAAGTCGGCGAAGCCTTGGATGCCACTGTTCTTGGCCGTCAGCAACTGGCCCTTGACGTAGATAAACCCGTAGGAAAACGCCACCTGCTTTTGCCGCTCAGCTGTCACTCCGGTGGAGCCGCACTCCAGATCGACGGTACCGTTCTGCACCAAGGGGATACGGGTCTGGGAGGTTACCAGGTTGTATTTCACCTTAAGGTCGGCCACCCCGGTTTTCTGCTGGATGCGCTCGACGATCTTGCTCGCCAGGTCTACCGAATAACCCATAGGCTTGCCGCTGTGATCCCCCACATAGGAAAACGGCACCGACGCATCGCGATAACCCAGCGTAATGGACTTGGAACTGGCGATCTTGGCCAGTGCGCCGCTCAGCGGGGGTTCGTTTGCATACGCCTGTGCACTCAACAGAAGCCCCAGGGTGCAGCCGGTCAACAGGATTTTTTTCATTGTTGTTCTCCGTTGGTCTTTGAGTTTATTTACGTACGGCAATCACGCTGATTTCCACCAGCACACTGGGCCGCGCCAGCTCCGCTTGAAGGGTGGTACGCGTCGGCGCCATGCCCGGCGAAAGCCACGCGGACCACACCGCGTTCATCGGTGCAAAACCTTCTTTGATGTCTTTCAGGTAAATCGTCGCATTGAGCAGATGGTCCTTGTCGCTGCCCGCCTGGGCCAGCAGCCCATCGATCTTGGCTAGCACCTCCTGGGTTTGGGTCGTGACGTCCTGGCCGTCGCCGGGCACTTGGCCGGAAAGAAATACCAGGTCCTTGAACGTCGCAGCGCCGCAGAGGCGATCATTGCTGCTGATTCGGGTGATGGTCATTGGGTGCATCCTTATGCGGCGCGAGGCGTGAGGCCCTGCATATCAATGGAAGGAACGTGCTGGCCGATCAGCTCTGCCAACAGCTGGCCGCTGCCGCAGGCCAGGGTAAACCCGAGGGCACCATGGCCCAGGTTCAGCCACAGGTTGTGATAGACGCTGGCGCCAATCAGCGGCACGCCGGTGGGGGTGGCTGGGCGCATGCCGGCCCATTCCACCGCGTGGGCGTAGTCGCCTGCCATAGGAAAAGTCTCCAGCGCCTGGCGTTTCATCAGGGCCAGGCGCTTGGGCTCAAGGCCGGCATCGAAGCCGACGATATCGACCATCGCCGCCACCCGCAGTTGCTCGCCAATGCGGGCGTAGACGATCTTGCGGTCGTAGTCAGTGATGCTCGTATTCGGCGCCTGGTGCTGCGCGCCAATCGGCACGCTGAGGCTGTAGCCCTTGAGCGGATACAGGGGCAGCGACACGCCCAGCTCGGCGCTGCGGTACCCGGCCGCCAGCACCAGTTGATCAACCGGCATCACCTCGTCGCCCAGTTCGATGGCCTGAACTGCGCCCTCAGCGTGCCGAATACCGGTGACCTTGCGACCCCGCATAAAGCGGCAGCGCCCGGAGCCTTCAAGGCGCTCCGCCAAACGTTGGCAGAAGGCATGGCAATCACCCACTTCCTCATTGGGCGTATAAATCCCGCCGACAAACCCACCACCCGCCAACGCCGGTTCCACGCGTGCGCAATCGTCGGCCGACAGCACCTGTTGTTGCAGGATATCGGTGACTTTGCTGCGGGCCTGCTCAAAGGAGCTGGCGTTACGGAAGGTCACCAGCTTGCCGTTGCGTCGCCAGTTGAAACCGTCCAGGTAATCTTCATCGCGCCACTGCTGCAAGGTGTCCTGGCTCAGGGCCGCCAGGCGCAGCAGATGGGCGGCATTGCGCTTATTCACCGAGCCACGGCAGGCCCCGATGAACGCCGCCATCCAGCGCCATTGCTGAGGGTCCAGACGCGGGCGCAACTTCAAGGGCGATTCACCGCGCAGCAACCAGCCAATCGCTTGCAGCGGTACTCCGGCATCCGCCAACGGTGCGACATAGCGATAAGACAACTGCCCGCCGTTGGCAAAGCTGGTTTCGCTGCCCAAGCTGCCACGTGCCTCGATCACCGTTACCTCATGGCCCGCACGCACCAGCGCATAAGCACTGGCCAGACCGATCACCCCACCGCCGATGATGCACACCATCCCCGCCACCCTTCGTCGTTCAATCAAGAGACCTCAAGCCTAGGGGCAGGTGACAGGCCGCTGACAATGAATAAAGATGGGTCACCTATAAACAAAGGTTATGGACTTGCCATGCGCCTGCGTCATATCGAAATCTTCCAGGCCATCCGTCAGACGGGCTCTGTCAGCGCGGCTGCACAGTTGCTGCATGTCTCGCAGCCTGCGGTGACCAAGGTGTTGCAACACGCCGAATTGCAGCTGGGCTTCCCGTTGTTTCTGCGGGTGCGCGGCAAATTGCAGCCCACCCCGGAAGCCCTGGCACTGGAAAGCGAAGTCGAAAAAGTCACCGAGAGCCTGCAAGGGGTAAGGCGCCTGGCCAAAAGCCTGCGCCGTGAACCAGGCCAGAGCGTGCGCATCGGTGCGATCCCGGCCCTGGCCCTGTCGTTGCTGCCGCCGGCGATTCTGGAGTGGAAGCGCGACTACCCGGACATGGCCTGCGAACTGTCCAGCGACCATAGTCGCGAGTTGGTGCAGAAGTTGTTGATGCGCGAGATTGACCTGGCGTTGACGCTCAATTTCTCCGGGCATCCGGGGTTGACCACACAGGTGTTGGCCCACGGCGTGCTGGTGGCGTTGGCCTCGAAGGGATACTGGCCTGAGTCGGAGTTGAGCAGGCCGTTAGCCCTCAGCGAGCTGGCAGGCGCGCCGTTGATTGGCTTGTCGAGTGCCGACCCCTTGGCAGCCAAACTCGACAGCTACCTGGAAAACGTCGACCCACCGCCCCGGGTGACGATCAGTGTGCAGACCTACTCCCTGGCCCGGGCGATGGTGGAATCCGGCGCCGGCCTGACGGTGATCGACCCCTTCACCGCCCTCGGTGCCTCAACGGCCTCCACCCACATCCGCCCGCTCACCCCGCCGCTGCCGATTACCCTGTACGCCCTGACCCGTGCGGATGAGCCACCGCCGCATATGTTGGCGAAGTTGCTGGAGATTTTCGGGCAGCGTGCCCAGGCGCTACTGGAACGCCTGTAAGCACAGATTTTTGAACCCAATGAAGATCAAATGTGGGAGGGGGCTTGCCCCCGATAGCGGTGTTTCAGTCACTGATTAGTTGACTGACACTCCCTCATCGGGGGCAAGCCCCCTCCCACATTTTTCAACTGCATTGTCTGTTAGAGCACGTAGTGCATGATCGCTACGAAGTGCAGCAAACTGCCGCCAATCACGAACAAATGCCAGATCCCGTGGGAATGCCGCAGGCGATCTTCCAGGGCAAAGAAGATGATACCTACCGTATAAAGCACCCCACCCGCCGCCAACCAGGTAAACCCCGCCGTCCCCAACGCTGCAATCAGCGGCTTGACCGCCACCAGCACGATCCAGCCCATCACCGCGTAGATCACGATCGACAGGATGCGCGCTTCGGAACGCGGTTTGATTTCCTGCAAGATGCCGATCACCGCCAGCCCCCACACAATCCCAAACAGCGTCCAGCCCCACGGCCCCCGCAGGGTCACCAGGCAAAACGGTGTATAGCTGCCGGCGATCAACAGATAGATCGAAAAGTGATCAACCTTTTGCATGATCTCTTTTCGCCGCCCCTGCACGCTGTGGTACACGGTGGACGCGCTGTACAGCACCATCAGCGTAAAGCCATAAATCGCCACGCTGACGATCTTCCAGGGGCTGCCATCCAGGCTTGCCACCACCAACATCCACACGGCGCCAATACACGCCGCGACTGCACCGAGCAAATGGCTCCAGGCGTTGAATCGTTCCCCGTGGTACATCGTTGATCGAACTCCTGTATCAGATATGGGTGGCTTGCAAGCGTCCAGCCTTGCGCATAAGAGTGCAAGCGCCGTATGACGTTCCGAGGACGCGCAGCGGTTTTGCGGGCACAATCGAGCGTATTCGAATAAGAGCCACGGCCATGCTGATCGACGAAGAATTCACCCTCAAGAAGCTGGAAATCTTCCTGGCGTTCATGCGCACCGGCAACCTGGCCCGCGCCGCCGCCGAGCTGCAAACCAGCAACGTCAGCGTGCACCGCGCCATTCACTCCCTGGAAAACGCCCTGCGCTGCCCACTGTTCAAACACGAAGGACGCAACCTCACGCCGCTGGAAAGTGCCTACGTGCTGGAAGAACGCGCGCAAAAACTGGTGGCCGACGTCGTCGACAGCGTGCGCCTCACCCGCGAAGCCGCCGGGTTCTCGGCAGAGCGCTTCAAACTGGGCTCGCTGTATTCGCTCACGGTCAAGACCGTGCCGCAGCTGATCATGGGCCTGAAAATCAGGCGCAGTGAACTCAATATCGACCTGATCCTGGGCTCCAACTTCGACCTGCTCTACAAGCTCAAGAACATGGAAGTGGACGCGATCCTCATCTCCCTCGACGAACACGCCAACGACCCCGACTGCGAGCAGATCGCGCTGTTTTCAGATGACATCTTCCTTGCCACCCCGGCCGAATCACCCTTCGACCGCGAACAGCAAATTGACCTGGCGGCTGTGCGCGACGCGACCTTCATCACCCTCACCCAGGGCTTCGCCACCCACCAGGATGGCAACCGTGTGTTCAAGCAGGCGGGGTTCGAGCCGAAGGTGGCGATGCAGGTCAATGACATCTTCACCCTGCTGAGCATGGTCAGTTCAGGGGTGGGTTATGCGCTGCTGCCGGGGCGGATTGCGGCGGTGTATGAGAACCGTGTGAAGCTGATACCGCTGCAACCCAAGTATCGGTTGCAGCAGCAGATTGGGGTGGTGTTTCTGAAGGCCAAGGAGCGTGATCCAAACCTGCTGGCCTTGCTGGCAGAGTGCCGGATGTATGCCAATCGGCAGGCTTGATCGTTCCCACGTTCTGCGCAGGAACGATGGGTCAACCCACCAAACCCCGCATGATCAGAAACAGCAACGACGGCCCCAGCAAACATCCCAGTGCCGTGTAAAACGCAGCGGTCAGGCAACCGTACGGCACCAGTTTCGGGTCAGTCGCCGCCAACCCGCCAGCCACACCGCTGGACGTGCCCATGAGACCGCCGAATATGACCGCACTGCGAGGGTTGTTAAGGCCAATCAACGGAGCAACGAACGGCGTCATCACCATCACCAAAATGGCCTTGATCAACCCGGCTGCAATTGACAGCGCCATGACTTCGGAACTGGCGCCAATCGCCGCGCCAGTCACCGGGCCGACGATGTAGGTGACGGCACCGGCACCTATGGTGGTCAAGCTGACGGCATCGGTGTATCCGAACGCCATGGCCACGCCGACGCCTGCGATAAACGATGACCCGACGCCGACAAACAACGCCAAGACGCCGACGTAGCCTGCCCGTTTGAGTTCATCGACGCTCACGCCAAACGCCGTGGCAACAATGGCAAAGTCCCGCAGCATCGCCCCGCCCAACAGGCCAATGCCCGACAACAACGGAATATCCACCACGCCCTTGGCACCACCGGTAAAAGCGCCGCCGACATAGGACAGCACCAGCCCCAGCAAGATGGCGATGGCTGAACCGTGCAAACGGCCTTTGGTGAACGTATCGGAGATCCAGTAGGAAACCCACATCGTCAAGCCGATCACTGCAAAACCGCTGATCAAACCGTAGCCGGTGATCACTTTCATCATCGATTCGTACATAGGATCACCCGGCTTCTTTGGTAGGGACAATCGCACTCGGCTCATGATTGCCGATGCGTACCAGCACCGGAACCAGGGCAAAGCCCAGTACCACCGCCAAAGTTCCCGCCAGGATAGCCATGGGGCCGCCGCTGATGGCGCCGTAGACGTTCTGCTGGGCGGCCATGGCCACTACGATCGGAATATAAATCGCTGCCCAAAAACTCACGCCTTGTTCCGACTTGCCGGTAAACAATCCACGTTTGCTCAGGTAACTGCCGAGCCCGATCAATAACAACATGGCGATCCCTACCCCACCAACGTTGGCCGGAATCCCCATCCATCTGCCCAACAGCTCACCGACAAACAAGCCGGCCAAGGTACAGAACGCCAAAAACGCCACGCCATAGATAATCATTGTTGTTGTCCTCAAAGTGCTCGTTCGAAATTGTTGTTGTTGTGCTTCGAAAGCCTTGGGTGGTGCTTTATCGGTGGCGGCGCTCCTCCTCTTGCAACAGGGCCTGCAGGGTGTCCAGGCGCGCGCCTTCGCAGGCGATCACCGTACCGTGCTCGAAGACGCGACGTGACAGGCCGGTCAGCACGGCGCCTGGTGGCAGTTCGATTTGCAGGCGCACGCCGCGCTCGTAGGCGCTTTGCACAGTGCCGCGCCAATCGACGACGCGGCACATGTTGAAGGCCAGGTCGTCGCGCAGGTGTTCGGGGTTGTGGATAGGTCGCGCACGGGTGCTGCTCAGGTAGGTGATGCGCGGCGCCTTGAGCGCAACAAACGCTTGGGCGAGGGCCTGGGCCGGTTGCTCAAGCAGCGCACAATGGGACGGCACGCTGACAGCCAGGCGCTTGGCGATGCCGTTGCCCTTGATGCGTTGGGCGACGCGCTTCATGGCGACATCACTGCCGGCAATTACGGTCTGGTTGTCAGCGTTGATATTGGCCAGGTACACCGGGGTTTCGGGGCTGTGGATATCGGCCAATAAATTTTCCACTGTGG
Organism: Pseudomonas viridiflava; assembly: GCF_900583165.1. Classification (GTDB taxonomy): domain Bacteria; phylum Pseudomonadota; class Gammaproteobacteria; order Pseudomonadales; family Pseudomonadaceae; genus Aquipseudomonas. The sequence continues at coordinate 131,408 of NZ_UTKY01000091.1, forward strand.
ATAACTCGGGGCCGATGAGCGCGGTCATTCCGTAGCCCTGTGGATAAGCGTTTTGCATCAGTTCGCCACGCAGGCTGACGAGTTTTATCGCGTCGGCAAATTCCAGCGACCCCGCAATGACTGCCGCCGGGTAAGCACCGATGGACAACCCTGCGACGTAGTCCGGTGTGTGTTGCAGCAACCGGGCGTGGGCCACACCGGCGATCAGCAGGCAGAGTTGAACGGCGCGAGTGCTCGCCAAGGCTTCGGGCGAATCCAATGCGCGTACATCTTCACCCAAGGCATCACTTGCGTGCTCCAACACCTCGGCCGGCAACGCCTGAAGCATGCCTGGCCGTTGGGCACCCTGCCCTGGGAACACCAGAAGGCTGCTCATGCCACGGCCTGCCAGGGATCGATCACCAGGTGCGCGCCCGTGGCGGTTTTCAGCAGCACGCGTCGTGACGTGCCGGCCCACTCGCGCAAGGCGATGGCACCGAAGGGGGTTTGCAGTTGCAGGTCTACGGTGCACACGGCCTTGTCCAAGCTCGCCAGCAGATCGCGTGCATCCTGCCGATCAAGCGGCGTGGGCGTGCGCAGAATCAAATCCAGATCGCTCTTTGCATGCAGCGCTTCAACGCCTGTGGCCAGCTCAAAACCTGCGCTGCCACTGACGCCCCAGTTAAAAGGCGCCAGCACCGGCCGCACCTGATCGAGTGCCTGCAATGCGGGTAAATCCCGAGCGCCGATAACGTCGCGTAACGCTTCTGGCGCAACTCGCCGTTGCACGGCAGTCATGGGCATAACCGCTGCAAAGCGCTGCTCGCGCAATTGCCCACGCACGCCAACAGCGACGAAGCCCGGAGCAACGACGGCGCGACGCACGACCACAGCGCCCAACGCACCCACTGCCCACGCTGGCGCGTCAGCGGGCAGGTGCGCCGGGGTCATGCCCCAGAGCAAATCGTGGGCGTTCACCATTGTTCCCGCAGCAGTTGGCGCACGTGGCTGGAAGCGGCGCGGTTGGTGGCGCCCAGACGGCTGCTCAAATCAGGCGTGTCGATATCCTTGATGGCGCTGACCAGGCAATCGCCCACCCGTGCCACATCTTCGGCCGTGGGCTGTTCAATCTGGCTGACCGACAAGGTCTCCCAGAGCAAACCAAGGCTGGCGTAGCTATCGATGTCATAGGCCATTGGCGGCACGCTGGCAGCTAGTGCCTCCAGCTCTTCGACGCTGCGCAAGGTCACCCGCGCCGCCGAAGCCTTGCCCATGGCGTGCACCATCACGCCGGGATCGCGCAGGGCGATCAGACGGTTGGCTTGATAACCGTGGGCGAGAAACGCGCCGGACATGGCCTTGCCCACCAGCAGCGCGATCACCGGATGCCCAGCCAGGCGGGCGCGGGCGTAGCTGTCGGCGGCGGCGGCCAGGGCCTGATGAATGCCGAGGGCTTCTTCGCGACGACCGTAGGCTTGGCTCGGCACATCAACGATGGCGATCAGCGGACGCTTGTCGCCACGGGCGATGGCTTCATCCACGGCCTTGGCCAGGCCCCAGCCTTCGAGCAAGCCGACTTCACCGTTACGAGCGCGGGGAAAGCGGTTTTGCGCGTCAGTGACCACGGCAATAAAGCGCACGGCCTGTTCGCCCAACACGCCATCAGCAACCTTCAAAGAATCCGGCAAGCCCTCGACAGGCGACGCCCCGGCGCTCAATGCGTTGAACCACTGCAACCCTCTCATGAGCGTTCTCCTTGATACAGCGCGCGCACGGTCGCGGGATCGATCTGCGGTGTGGCGTCCAATTCGGCGAGGCGCGCCAGGTAGTGTTCGGCCTGGCGGCTGCGTTGTTGAGTGGGCAGGCCTTGCTGCAGCAATGTACTGACCGTCTGCTGGATCTCGGTGAGGTCGTCGGCCACATAGCGGTCCGCCAAACCGCTGTTAAACCGTTGCTCGCCACCGGTCAGGCTCCAGATGAAAGGCCGGTCACGGGAGTCGTACTCGTCGAGCCCCGCTTCCTGCTCGATCACCTGCGGGCCGTTCAAGCCGACGCGGGCTTCACGGGTCACCACGAGGTAGCTGCACAACCCGGCTGCGATGGACATGCCGCCAAAACAACCGACGCTGCCCGCGACCAAACCGATCACCGGCTGGTACTGGCGCAGGTCGACAATCGCTGCGTGAATGTCGGCAATTGCGGCCAGGCCGAGGTTGGCTTCCTGCAAACGCACGCCGCCGGTTTCCAGCAGCAATACCGCGCGAGTGGGGACGCCGTTGCGATTGTCCTCGGCTGCCAACTCAAGTGCGCCGGCGATTTTTGCGCCGCCGACTTCCCCGAGGCTACCGCCCTGGAAATTGCCTTCAATTGCCGCGATCACCACCGGTAACCCAGCGATGCTGCCCTTGGCGATCACCACGCCGTCGTCCGCTTGAGGCACCACCCCTTGGCGGCTCAGCCACGGCGACATGACGCGCTGGAAGGGGTCGATCAATTCACGGAAGGAACCGGCATCCAGTAACGCCTTGGCCCGCTGCCGTGCACCCAGCTCGACGAAGCTGTGCTTGGCGAGTAAGTCAGTCATGGCCCACCTCCTCGAAACCTTGCTCCAGACGCAAGCGCACCACGCCGGGCGTAGCGCCGAAATCGTGGATATCAATATTCAGGGCCGGCGGCGTTTGCTCCTGGAAGATCCGTTCGAAAAGATGCTGCCAGCGTTGCTCGGCGCCATTGACCGAGGTTTGCACCTGAATCGTCAGCGTGCCCGGCGTGCCTGGCTCCAGCAGCACTTCGAGGTCGCCGGAGCCGACACAACCCACCAGCGCACGGCCCTTTGGCGGCTGCCCAGCGGGGAATTCAAAGGATAAGGTTTCCATCACAACGCTCCGTCGAGGCGGTCGATAAACAGGCAGGCGGCCAACAGGTCGGCGGCGCCGCCGGGGGAGGCATTCAGGGCCAGCAGTTGGTTGTCCAGTTCATGCAATTGGCGCCGACCGGCCAGGGTGGCGCTGCCGCCGGCATCCAGCACGGCTTGGGCGCCGCGCTGCATGGCCACGATCCCTTCGGGGCCGGCGCGGTAGAGCACGCAGGTGTCGGCCAGCTCGGTCATGATCGCAAGCAAGGCGTCCAGGCGGGCGTTCTGTTCGCCAGTGTTTTGCTGGCGGCTTTTACGCAATTGCGGCAGGCCGCGCTGGGTGACCGAGGGGAAACCCAGCTGCGCTTCTTCACGGGCACCGCGTGCGCCGTAGCGTTGGGCGACCTGGGCACCGTGACTCATGGGTTGCGGTGCGTAGCGGTCGTTGAGCAGGGCCAACCGGGCGGCGTTCAACGTTACGGCGCGAGGTTCAAGGGCGGCCGCTGCGGTGAGCAAGCCGAGGGCCCAGATCGCGCCACGGTGGGTATTCACGCCGCCCGTGGTGGTGAGCATCGCCTGCTCACCTTCACGGCCGATGCGCCCAAGGGCTTCGCGCAGAGGCAAACCGACTTCAGCGAATTCGATGGCCGCTTCGGCCATCTCCTTGAACATCGGCCATAGCGACAGCGCCGAAGCGTGCATCAGGCCCAGGTGCAGATCGCTATGGGCACCGTTACCGCGACGGTCGACCAGCGCCGGTTTGGGCGACAGGTCGGCCTCGTCGATCAGCGCATCCACGGCCATGTCTGCCAGCCGTTCGGCGAGGGTCAATTCATGCAGTTTGAGCGCGCGCATTTACCAACTCCTGAATTTGGCGGGCGGGTTGTACAGGCCACCGGACCAGTCCACCAGATCGGCCACGCTTTTGGCGGCCAGCAATTCGCGGGTGGCGTCGGTGCGGCGAATGCCGAGGTCTTCGGGCAACGCGATCAAACCTTCGCGGCGCATGCGGGCGGTGTCTTTGGGGTTGTGGCGCAGGCCGATGGCGGTCACCCCGGCGACAGCGGCGATCATCGCCTGGCGCTCTTCTAGGGAACGGGCCTTGTACAGGTAGGCGATGCCTTCCTCGGTGAGCAAGTGAGTGACGTCGTCGCCGTAAATCATGATCGGCGCCAAGGGCATGCCGCTTTTGCGGGCGACCTCTACTGCGTCCAACGTGTCGACGAAGGTCGGTTTGCCGCCCTCCTGGAAGGTCTCGACCATTTGCACCACGAGTTTCTTGCCGCGCTCGAGCAGGGCCTCGGGCGCATCACCGTGGCGCATATCCAGCCAGGCCGGTGTGCCATGGCGGCGACCACGCGGGTCGTGGCCCATGTTCGGCGCACCACCAAAACCGGCGAGGCGGCCGCGGGTCACGGTGGAGGAATGGCCGTCACCGTCCACTTGCAGGGTGGCGCCGATAAACAGGTCCACTGCGTATTGGCCGGCGAGTTGGCAGTACATGCGGTTGGAGCGCATCGAGCCGTCGCGACCCGTGAAGAACACATCCGGGCGGGCGGCGATGTAGTTTTCCATGCCCAGTTCGGTGCCAAAACAATGCACGCTTTCGACCCAGCCGCTTTCAATCGCGGGGATAAGGGTTGGGTGCGGGTTGAGGGTCCAGTTGCGGCAGATTTTGCCTTTGAGGCCGAGGGATTCGCCGTAGGTGGGCAGGATCAATTCGATGGCAGCGGTGTTGAAGCCAATGCCGTGGTTCAGCGACTGCACATTGTGTTTTTCATAGATGCCACGGATGGCCATCATCGCCATCAACACATGCACCGGCTTGATATGACGCGGGTCGCGGGTGAACAGCGGTTCGATATAGAACGGCTTGTCGGCCACCACCACAAAATCCACCCAGCTTGCCGGGATGTCGACGCGGGGCAAGTCGGTGACGTCATCCACCAATTGATTGACCTGCACGATCACGATGCCGTCGCTGAACGCGGCGGGTTCGATCAATGCCGGGGTGTCTTCGGTACTGGCACCGGTGTAGATATTGCCGGCGCGGTCGGCCATGAAACCGGCGCTGAGCACCACGTTGGGGATCAAGTCCACCACCAGCCGCGCATAGAGTTCGATGTAGGTGTGAATCGCGCCGATTTCCAGCAGGCCGTCTTCCAGCAACTGGCTGATGCGCAGCGATTGGGTGCCGGCGAAAGAGAAGTCCAGCTTGCGGGCGATGCCCTTTTCAAACAGGTCCAAGTGTTCGGAGCGGCCGACACTGGGCATGATCATGTGCAAATCGTGGAGCTTGGCGGGGTCGGTCTTGGCCAGGGAGCGGGAGAGAAAGTCGGCCTGTTTTTGGTTGTTGCCTTCCAGCACCACGCGGTCGCCAGGGAGGATCAGGGCTTCAAGGGCTTCGACAATCTTGTCGCTGGGCAATACCGCGCCGTCTGCATATTTTTTGACCAACCCGAGCCGCCGCTGCTTCTCGTCGCGCCGCCGCGTCCAGCGCGAGTCGGGGGTAGTTATTGTTGTCATGGTCGCTCCACGGGGTTTGCTGTCGTGGGCTGTACCTTAGGAGTGAAGCTGTAGACGCATCAATCAAGCTCAGCGGCTGATCGTTACGGCTGGAGTAATGGAACATCAGCAAACGCGGACTTGGGCCTTATGCAGATCAAAGTGTGGGAGCGGGCTTGCTCGCGAATACGGGCTGTCAGTTGACACTTCTGTGCCTGAACCAGCGCATTCGCGAGCAAGCCCGCTCCCACATTTTCTCGGCGGCGCCTAATAATTCGCGGTCCCACAAAGGGACCGATCAGTCCCTATTGGGGACCGTTTCAAACATCATGTGACGAACTGACTTGCTCCAGCGCCCGCTCCACCAACAGTTGCCCCAGCTCTGCCATTTGCTGGATCCCGAGCATGATTGCCCGCTGCGAGGCATCCAGGTCGAAGGCCAGGTTGCAGGTGAGTGCGTTGAGGGACGATAAGGTTTCGCTGGCGTTTACCAGCAGGGTTTCGGTGTTTTGGTGGGGGTTGACGGTGAATAGGGGTGGATTGGGAGTAGGTTTGACCATGATTTACAGCTCCGATATGTGATGGAGACTGCCCTCTTCCGCTTGCACGCGAATTAAGGTGGCAGCCGTGCGCAGGTGTGCAAGACCGGGCATATCGGACCCCGGCAGACCCCGAGGGATCTCCCGCGCACAGCCGCCATAACAAATACAGCAGGCATGAAAAACGCCCGTTGAAAGGCTAGGGGCGTTGGTGCGCCGACATGAAACCGGACTTGCACGTCCGTGTCACCGTTTTTTACGATGACGGGACGAAGACTAGGCCCGCTGACTGCACCCGACAAGTTCATGCCCGGCCCAAAATCTTGCAGGAAAAATCCGAAGCCCAGCCCATCACAACCCCATCACCACCTTGAGCGGGCCAAGACCTTCGAGGGCATAGCTGTTGTACTCATACACTCGCCCCTGAATATCCAATCGAAGCACGCCCTCATGCTCACTCACTTGAACATTGGGTTCCTTGGTTTTCAGAAAAGGATGCGCCGACACCAATGTGGTGAGTATTTCCTGATCGTTACTCAAGTTGCTATGCACGTAATAGCGGTATGAAAAGCCCACCGTCGCACCGCCTTGGCCATCCCGCGCGCCATAGATCGAGGAGCCGTTGCCCAGGGAATGCTTCAACACCACCTCGTCCAAATCCGGGGTTCCGGGCGATATTAACCAACTGCCTGCGATATAAATTAGACAGCCCACCAGCAGGCAGTTACGCAGGATCGGTATGAGGCCTTCAGTAGCCTTGTGAAATCGCATACTCGATACCTCTCCTTATCCAATATTGATCTCGCGGGTCATCACCAAAAGGGTCACCTCCCCACCATGAGCCAAAATCCGGCAGGGTGGTTTTGGCGATGGTTTGAGCAACTCCTGCAGCCCGCAGTAACACATGATCGGGAATGCCTAAAACCGTGCCCGTGGCACCGTAATTGAAATTGCCAAAAGCCTCGTATTGACGCCCTTGCTTCTTGTAGTTCCAAGGCCCTGCAGCTCTGACCTGCGAATAAAACCAAGAATAGGCGAACGCTGAACCCGGCCTGAGATGGATGCGCTTGCACTTGGCAATCGACATATTTTCGAACATTGAAACACCGGGAGGCATTAACGGCACTGCCATTTGCGTGTCCTTGCTGGCAAAGGAAAGCGCCGAACCTAGCATCCTCCTCAGACCAGAAAACCGGCTTAGCCTGGTTACAGAACTTACCTACATAAACAACATCCCGTTCCGACAACTTTGCTCTCAACCTGCATCAGGGTGATGCAATTTGGCGGGGTAAAAAGGAAGTTTCATACAGCGTTCAAGGGTTGTTGCCGGGAACTAGCCCATTTAGTCTTTTTGGCCGCATGACCACCGCGATAGGACTGAGCAACATGCCCATGCACAACCCACCTCACCCAGGCGAAATCCTGCTGGAAGATGTGATTCCCGCACTGGGCATCACCATCACCGAAATGGCCCGTCGCCTTGGATTTGCCCGTGAGACTTTTTCAAGGATTTTGCATGGGCATGCACCCGTAAGCCCAGACTTGGCCGTGCGACTTGAGCGAGCCGGTGTGAGTACCGGAAGGTTATGGCTATCGATGCAGAGTGCCTACGATTTGTGGCAGGCCGAACATCGGGAGCAGCCGGTGATTGAGCGGTTTGCGCGGATTGAGTAGCGGGCACAGGCTTCCAAACACAGAAGATCAAATGTGGGAGGGGGCTTGCCCCCGATAGCGGTGGGTCAGTAACAGATGTACTGGCTGACACACTGCAATCGGGGGCAAGCCCCCTCCCACATTTTGATCTTCACTGGGTTTGAGAATAGGGGGTCAGGCCAGGCCGGACTCCACCAGCAGCGCTTCAAGCCCCATCAAATCCGGCACTTTCGCCACCTGCTCCCCCACCTGCACCGCCGCCAGCTCCAGCGGGCACAACGGCACATCCACGTAACTCAATTGGCTATCGAGCTTGTACGAGCGGGGAATGCCCTGGATCACCAGCGCAATAAACTTCAATGTCGGCCGGCCGCCCAAGGCGTTGAGCACCACGATGCGTGAACGCTCGCCGGTGACACCCGCTTCACCGCACGCCGCTTCAAAGCTGATCAGCGGCACTTGCTGGTCGCGCCAGGTCACTTGCCGCAGGTACCACGGCGGTGCATCGCTGGCCGGTTCCCCACGCTGAAAGTCGATCAGCTCGGCGATGGCGACGTTGGGCAACACCAGGTGGCGGTCGGCCAGCGGCAGTAGCAGGCCAGTGAGTTGGCTAGTGCGGTGGTCAAGCATGGGACTTGCTCCAGTAGGCAATGCTTTCCAACAGCACCGACTCTTGGTACGGCTTGCCGAGGTAGTCATTGACGCCTATCGCCATAGCGCGGTCGCGGTGTTTCTGGCCGGTACGCGAGGTGATCATGATGATCGGCAGGCGCATCAGGCGTGGGTCGTTGCGCACTTGGATGGCCACTTCGAAGCCGTCCATGCGCGGCATTTCGATGTCCAGCAGCATCAGGTCCGGGGTGTGTTCTTCAAGGATTGCGATGGCGTCGATGCCGTCCTTGGCGGTGAGCACGTTCATGCCATTACGCTCCAGCAGGCGGCTGGTGACTTTGCGCACGGTGACCGAGTCGTCCACCACCAGCACCAGCAGCGGGCGCTTTTTCAGGGGGTCGTTGAGGATCAGCGGCGCATCCACTCGCTGGGCCGGCAATGCCGGTGGGCGGGCGCGGATATGCGCCAGCAAGTCGATGATCAGCACCACGCGGCCATCCCCCAGGATGGTCGCGCCAGACAACCCTTGCACCCCGGCAAACTGCGGGCCCAGGCCCTTGACCACGATCTCTCGGGTACCGGCCATGGCGTCCACATGCATCGCCACGTGCCGTTCATTGCATTGCACCAACAGCACCGGTACCGGCTGGTACTGGCCCAGCAGGTTCGGGCGGCCGACGGTATGCAGCAGGTCGCCCAGGTAAAAAAGCTCGTAGCGCTGGCCGGCGTATTCATACTGCGGCGGGTCTTGCTGGTAATGCCCCGCCAGCTCATGGGGCATCACCCGCACCAAGCCTTCGATGGTGTTCAGCGGGATCGCGTATTGATCGTCCGCGCACTGCACCATCAACGCACGGTTGACCGACACGGTAAACGGCAACCGAATGCGAAAATGCACGCCCTCGCCGGGCGTCGACTCGATAAACATCGAGCCCCCCAGTTGGCGCACTTCTTCATGCACCACGTCCATGCCCACGCCGCGCCCGGAGATCTGGGTGATCTTCTCGGCGGTGGAAAACCCGGGCTGCAGGATGAACTGCAGCACATCGCGGTCGCTGATGTCTTGATGGGGGTCGAGCAGGCCGCGCTTGATCGCCTTGCGCCGCACGGCGGCCAACGGCACACCGGCGCCGTCGTCGCGCATGTCGAAGACGATGTCGCCGCCTTCGTGGGTCAGGTCCAGGGTGATGCGGCCCTTTTCCGGTTTACCCGCCAACAGGCGCGCCTCGCGAGACTCAAGGCCATGGTCGACGGCGTTGCGCAACATGTGCTCCAGCGGCGCGGCCATGCGTTCGAGCACGTTGCGGTCCATTTCACCCTCGGCGTTACCGACGATGAATTCCACCTCCTTGCCCAGCTCGTCGGCCACCTGGCGCACGATGCGCTTGAGGCGCGGCAGCATGCGCTCGAAGGGCACCATGCGCGTGCGCATCAGGCCTTCTTGCAACTCGGTGTTGATGCGGGCCTGTTGCTGTAACAGGTCGTGGGCATCCCCGTTGCGACGGTCGAGGGTGTCCTTGAGGTCGAGCAGGTCGGAGACCGATTCGGACAGCGCGCGGGAAAGCTGCTGCAACTGGGAATGACGGTCCATTTCCAGCGGATCGAATTCTTCATAGCCCAGGCGCTCTGCCTCAGCCTGTTGACGGCTGAGGATGCGCCCCTGGGTTTCGGTGTCGAGGCGACGCAGTTGGTCGCGCATGCGCTCAATGGTGGTTTCCACTTCATTGAGGGCGATGCGTGCGTCGTTGACCTGCTGTTCGATGCGACCCCGGAAGATCGAGGTCTCGCCGGCCAGATTGACCAGATCGTCCAGCAGGTCAGCAGAAATTTTCACCATGTCGGCAGCCGGGTCGACCACCGCCTCGGCCTTGCCCGCTGGCAACGCCACCGGCATCACCGGTTCATCGCTTGGGTGCACCAGGCTTTTGATACGCTCGATCAGCTTGTCTACCGAGCCCACCGGCAAGCCATCCGCCACGGCGTCGACCATCTGCGCGAGGCGGTCGTGACAGCCTTGCAGCAGCGCGAACAATGGCGCCGACGGTGCCAGCAAACCGGAAGACAACCCTTCGTAGAGAAACTCCAGCTCATGGGCCAGGTCGCCAATCGGCCCGATCTCGACCATGCGCGCGCCGCCCTTGAGGGTGTGCAAATCGCGCAGCAGGGTTTCCACTTCCTGGCGATTGCCCGGCTCGGCCTGCCAGCGCAGCAGCGCGCTGCTGGAGCTGTCGAGAATGTCAGCGGCTTCTTCAAGAAAGATGTCGAGCAACTCGGGGTCAGCGCCCGGCGTTTGCGGCGCAAGGGCCGGTGCCGCTGGCGGGTTGGTCTGGCGCAGCGCCCGCAGTTGGGCAACCAGTTCGGCGCTGTCGCTCAAGGGCTGATGGTGTTGCAGCTCTTCCAACTGCAACGCCAGCCGCTCATGGCTCGCCATCAACACCTGGGACAATTCGGCAGAGTAACTGTAGCGGCGGTCCACCAGGCCTTCGTAGAGGCACTCCAACTCATGGGCCAGGTCGCCAATCGGCTCGATCTCGGCCATGCGTGCGCCGCCCTTGAGGGTGTGCAAATCGCGCTGCAATGACGACAACGGCGCGGCGCTGTCGGGCTCCAGTAACCAGCGCTTGAGGGACTGCCCGGCGCTGTCGAGGATGTCCACGGCTTCTTCGAGGAAGATCTCGACGATCTCATCGTCCATCGCCGTTTCGTGATCCAGTTGCTGCGTCGCGGCGCCCAGTTCAGAGATGCTCAGGGTACGGCTGCCGTCGCTTTTGATCAGGCCGGTGGCGGACGGGTCGAGGGCTTCGTCCAGCAGCTCGCGCAGGGCTTTGACACGCGCCGGCGCCGGGCTGATTTCCTGGCCGGCAGCGAGCTGGTCAAGCATATTGATCAGCGCTTCATGGGCGTGTTCGGCCTCATGGAAGAACCGCTCGCTGACCGCCAGGCTGCTTTCTTCAACGGCACCGTAGAGGTCGAGCAAGGCTTCGCACAGTTCGTCGATCGCGTGCAGGTCGGCGACGTGGGCGCCCTCCCCCAAGGTGGTCAACTCATCCAGCAGCGCGGTGAGTTCCTGGCGCTCGCCGGGGTGCTGTTGCCAGCGGCGCAGCAGGCTTTCGGCGTCGAGCAGGATGTCCATGCCCTGGGCCAGGAAGTTGGCGATCAATTGCGGGTCGCGCTTGATGCGAAGGCCTGTGTTCGGCGCGTCCAGCAAGGCTTCAAGCTGCTGGTCGAGCAGGCGTTGGGTGCGCTCAATCAGGTCTTGCGCGCCTTTGATCGGCGCCAGCGGGTCGCTGTCCAAATGCCGCAGCCCGCGCTGGAACAGGCCTTCGGCTTCCAACAGCAACTCCACCTCATCCAGGTCAAGCGGCAGGCGGTGGGCCTTGTATTCGCGGGTCAGATGATCGAGCGGGCGCGCCAGTTCGGCGATGGGCAGCACACCTGCCATGTAGGCGCTGCCTTTAAGGGTGTGCAAGGCGCGTTGCAGCTCATCGCTGACTTGCAGCGGCACATGCTCGGCGGCCTGTTGCAGAAAGCGGTTAAGGCTGTCCAGATGGCTCTGGGCTTCGTTGCGGAAAATCTCCAGCAGCATCGGGTCGTAGGTTTCGGCGGCTTGCACGTGCGCGCCACTGGCCAAGGCATGAGCGCGGGCGGCCAGGGCGTCAACTTCGTCGCGTTGGTGCTGGTCGTCGGTGGCAAAGTCGGCGATCAACTCAGGCAACAGAGCCACGGCGTCGTCCAACACCCGCTGAACCTCCGGGCTCAAGGCCACACTGCGCTCCAGCACGCGGTTGAGCAGGTTTTCCACGGCCCAGGCCAGTTCGGCCAACACCAGGGCGCGCACCATGCGGCCGCTGCCCTTTAGGGTGTGGAAAGCACGGCGTATTTCGCCCTGGGCAGTCTTGTCGGTGCTGTCGGGCAGGTAGCGGTGCAACACCTCGAGGACTTCGTCGGTTTCTTCGAGGAAGACTTCGCGCAATTCGTCGTCGATGGGCTCTTCGCCGGCCGGTGGCGGCAGCAGGCTGCCGGGGCGTTGCAGGGCCGGTGGGTTCAAGCGTGAAGCAGGGCTGGCCAATGCATCAAACTGGGATTGAGTCGGCGCGATCTCGGCAGACAGCGCGCCGTCCGGGGCGACCAACGCTTGGCGCCAGGGTTTTTCGGTGGGCAGGTAACCCAGTGCAGCGAGGCCTTGGGTGGCGAGTTCCAGCACGCCTTCGCCGCCGGCGTCGGAGTCTTGGAGCATGCGTTCGAGGTAGTACTCAAGGCCGCTGATCACATCGGCGAAATGCCCCAGTTGCGTCTCGGACGGCGGCGCGTCATTGCCCATTAGTTGTTCATCAACGTAATCGGTGCAACCGCGCATCAAGCTGGCCGCCCGTGGCAGCGGGATCATCGCCAGCGCGCCACGCACCTGGGTCAGCAGCTCGGGCAAGGACTCCAGGCGCTGGCGGTCCCAGTCAGCTTCGACGCAGTCGATCACCAGTTCCTTGGCCTGGCGCAGGCATTGGCACGACTCACGGATCACCAACTGGTGGATCTGGGTCAAGTCGGTGGTGGGCAAGCGGCTTTCTTCGCGGCTTTGCGGCTCGACGGTGCCGACCATTCCGGCCAACGTGGCTTCGACGTAGAGCAAGGCGCCGGCGACATCCATCAGCACAGCGTCGTTGGGCTCGCGTTGGCCCTGGGCCAGGCTCAGCACGACGGCAAGTTGGTCGATGATGACTTTGCGCGGCTGGCCGAAACCCAGGACCGCCAAGGTATCGGCGATCTGCCGCAACGGCGCCAGCAGCGTGTCCAGGTCGTTGGTGTGCTGGCGGTCGCTGCGTACGAAAAGATCGAGACGTTCTTTGACTCGCACCAACTCTTCGCACAATGCACCGAGTACCGAGCCCATGGCGTTGCGATCCGGCCCAGCCAGGCGCGCACGCTCGGCGTCGACCACGGCACTGTCGGGCAGGGCGTCATCCAGGCCGTAGCGCTCCTTCAGACTTTGCATGCGTGGCGTCGGCCGGGTGACCTTGGCGACATAGAACAGCAGGCTCTTGAGCAATTCATCCGGCGCAGGTTGGTTGATGCCGCCGATGCCTTGGGCCAAGAGGCGCTTGAGCTGTTTATCGCTGGCCTTGAGCAGGCTGCGCAGCGCGGGGCTGTTGGCAATCACGCCAGTGAGCATGCCTTCGACCAGTGCCGAGGTGACTTGCCACAACGGCAATAACGGCGCGCCCTGGCACAGCGCTTCGAGGCGGGCGAACACCCGCGCCATGTCTTCCAGATTGCTGGGCCCGTGGTCTTCGCGCAGTAAACCGGCCAGGGCTTGTTGCAGGAGTTGGTGCCACAGACGCAGTTGCTCTTGCAGATCAGCCGGTGCGCGTTGGGCCAGGGCTTCATCGGGCAATGGCGCAATCGACAGCAGTTGCGGGCTGAACAGGCTGGTCTCCGACAGCAGGCTTTCGCCGCGAGCGCTGCGCAGGTCGTTAAGCAGCGGCAGCACCACCAGCGGCAGGTCGCGGCGGGCGCTGTGTACGCGGTCCAGGTACAGCGGCAGTTGGTTGAGGGCTTGTTGCAGCAGGCGGATGCTTTCGTCGCGCTGGCTGACTTGCCCGGCCTGGAGCGCCAGGGCCAGCTCTTCGAGCTCTTCGGCCAGCAGCGCCGCGCCGTAGAACTCGACCATCAGCAGCGCGCCGTGCACCTGGTGGATGGCAGCCAGGCATTCGCTGATGGCTTCACCGTCGGCGGTTTCAACAAAGGCGTCCAGCGCCGAACGTGCCTGTTTCAGGGTTTCGGCAATGTCGCCCTTGACCCATTCGAGGGCCACGTAGTCGTGCCGATCAACCATATTCACTCCGGTGAGAATTTTTGAGTTGCTTGTCTTGCAAAGATCTCAACTGCAATGGAGATCTAATGTGGGAGGGGGCTCGCCCCCGAGTGCAGTGGGTCAGCTAAAACACTTGCTACTGATACACCGCTATCGGGGGCAAGCCCCCTCCCACAGTTTGACTGCATTTCAATCATCGACCTCTTTAGCCGCAGGCAGGGTGAAGCCCGAAACCGAACGCCGCAACTGGCTGGCCATTTTCGCCAGGTTGCCAATGCTCTCAGCCGTGGCCGTCGACCCCGACGAGGTCTGCGTCGTGATCTGCTGAATCACATTCATCGTCAAAGAAATCTGCCCCGCCGAACTCGTCTGCTGCTGCGCCGCATTCGAGATGCTCTGGATCAACGCCGCCAACGTCTTCGACACCCCTTCAATCTCTTCCAGGGCCACCCCAGCGTCCTGCGCCAACCGCGCGCCGCGGACCACTTCAGTGGTGGTCTGCTCCATGGAGATCACCGCTTCGTTGGTGTCGGTTTGGATCGCCCGCACCAGGGTTTCGATCTGCCGCGTGGCGGCCGATGAGCGCTCTGCTAGCCGCTGAACCTCGTCGGCCACCACGGCAAAACCACGCCCGGCATCACCGGCCATGCTGGCCTGGATCGCGGCGTTGAGGGCGAGGATGTTGGTTTGGTCGGCAATGTCATCGATCAGGCTGACGATATCGCCAATTTCCTGGGACGACTCCCCCAAGCGCTTGATGCGCTTGGCGGTGTCCTGGATCTGCTCGCGAATGTTGTCCATGCCGTGGATGGTGTTGTGCACCACTTCGTTGCCCTTGTTGGCGATCTCTACCGAGCGTTCCGCCACCGCCGAGGACTCGGCAGCGTTGGCCGACACCTGGTCGATGGACTGGGCCATCTGGTTGATCGCGGTGGAGGCTTCGGCGATTTGCTGGGCCTGATGCTCCGAGGCCTGGGCCAGGTGCATGGCGGTGGCTTGGGTGTCTTGCACCGCACCGGCCACCTGCCCGGCGGTGAGGTTGATGGTGGCCACAAGGTCGCGCAGTTGGTCGACGGAATAGTTGATGGAGTCGGCAATGGTGCCGGTAAAGTCTTCGGTCACCGAGGCCGTTACGGTGAGGTCGCCGTCGGCCAGGTCTTCGATCTCATCGAGCAGGCGCATGATCGCGTTCTGGTTACGCTCATTCTTTTCGGCGGTTTCGTGCAGTTGGCGGTTGGTCTCGCGCACCATCACCAGGCCGATCAGGATAATCGACGTCAGCGCCAGCAAGCCGAGTACATAGCCGCCGATGGTGTCGAGACTGCGCCCGCTGGCGAGGTTTTCAAACCCGGTGGCCAGGTGCGAGGCCTCATCCAGCAGGGTTTGCGAAAGATTGAAGATATTGCTCGCCGACGCACGCACCTGGAACAGCTGCGGCGAGGTTTCGAGAATTTCATCCACCGAGCCGGAAACGAACTCGAACAGTTCGGCGATTTCCGCCAATCGCGCCCGCGCGTCGGGGTCTTCGACCTGAGTGATACGCAAGCCGGCGTTGCCCTGGAGCATGCCGCTGAGCACCTGGCCGAAGCGGTTGGCGTCGCGGCCAAACGTGTCAGCGGCCTGGGCGGCGGATTCGTCGCCAGCGAGCACCGTGTTTACCGCGCCCAAAATACGTTCGGCCAACAATGACTGGCGCTGGGCCAATGCCACCTGGCTGGCCGGGGCGCCGCGTTGCAGCAGGATGTCGACGACCTTTTCCGACTCCAGTTGCAATTGCGGCACGGTCTCGGCCAGCGTCGCAGCCACTTGGTGCAGAGACAGCACGGTCTGCTCGCTGGCCAGAATCGCGTCGGTGTTTTTCAGCAACGCTTCCCAGTCGGTCTGCACGGCGCGCATTTCGGCGCGCACCGCGCTGGGTGCCGCGGGCAGGCCGGTTTGCGGGTCACCTTTTTTCAGGTAGCCCCAGCGCTGGGCGAAGTCGTTGCGCGCGTCCCCCAGCAGCTTGAACGCAGCAGCCTTGCCGGCGGCGGCTTCGGTGGCGTTCTTGGCGATGCGTTGGGACAGCACCCGCAGCTCACCGGCATGGCCGATGTACTGTTTGTCGTAGGTCGATTGGGTGTTGAGGTACGCGAAGTTGGCGAACAGCAGCATGATGAACACGATCAGCGCGATAAACAGCACGATGATCTGTGAGCGACTGCGTGAACCTGCCTGGGGTTTGGGCGTGGTAGCGGTGGTCATGCGGCAACATCCATGAAGCCTGGGGCCTGGGCCAGGGTGAAGGGGCTGAAGACCTGCCACAGCGGCTCGCCGTCGAACTGGCCCTGGATAAACGGCACGCCGGGAGTGGCGTTCGCCTGCAAGGCGTCTTGCGCAAAATGCTGCATGCCCACCACCTCGTCCACCAACAGCCCGACAAACAGGTCGTTGTATTCCACCACCAGCACTCGCCGTTGTTTACGCGCCCTGGACAGTTCAAGGCCGAGGAACCCACCCAAGTCCATCACGGGCAGCAGGCGCCCGCGCAGGTTAGCAACCCCTTTGACCCAGGCCTTGACCCCGGGCATTAAAGTGCAACGCGGTTCATGCAGCACTTCGGCGACTTCGCCCATCGGCGCCACATACCAATGCTGCCCCAGGCGAAAGCCGATGCCGCTCCAGCGTTGCAGGCGGGTTTCCTGGGACGGCAGATCGGCGGCCAGCAGGCGGCAGCGACGGTCGATGTCCAGCAACAGCTCAAAGGCGGTTTGCGACTCGGTCATGAGGGCCTGCCGTCAGCCGGCCAATACCTTGTTCAGGGTGGCGATCAGGGTCTCTTCGTCCACCGGTTTGGTCAGGTAGTCCTTGGCACCTTGGCGCGCGCCCCAGATCTTGTCGGTCTCCTGGTCCTTGGTGGTGATGATGATGATGGGGATACCGTTGGTTTCCGGCTCCTTGGACAGCTGGCGGGTGGCCTGGAAGCCGTTGAGGCCAGGCATCACGATGTCCATCAGCACGGCGTCGGGTTTTTCCTGGCGGGCCAGGGCCACGCCGTCCGCGCCGTTTTCGGCCTTGAGGACCTGGTGGCCATGCTTTTCCAGCATGCCGGTCAATTTGTACATTTCGGTCGGCGAATCGTCGACGATCAGAACACGTGCCATGGTTTTCCCCACTAACTTGGTAGACGCCAACCCCGGTGGGCAGTGTCAGTGTGCTTGTTCTACTGCGGCGAAAGCAGGCACATAGGCCTTGATCGCACCCAGCAGTTCTTCCTTGCTGAAAGGCTTGGTCAAAAACTGATCGACACCCACGATGCGCCCCTTGGCCTTGTCGAACAGGCCATCCTTGGAGGACAGCATGATCACCGGGATCGACTTGAACGCTGGGTTGTTCTTCACCAGAGCGCAGGTCTGATAGCCATCCAGGCGCGGCATCATGATGTCGACAAAGATAATGTGCGGGTGATGGTCAACAATCCGGGCCAGGGCATCGAAACCGTCGATGGCCGTAATCACCTCGCACCCCGAGTTCTTCAATAGCGTCTCGGCGGTGCGGCGGATCGTTTTCGAATCGTCGATCACCATCACTCTCAAGGCGTTGGAATGCTGTTCCATATCTGCTCTACCATCGCCACAGCGAATCGGTTTTCGGTGTGTACTGCCTGATGTTGCACAGGATGGGCGCCGCAAGCCTTGGAATTCAAGGGCTGCTGCGCCGTGGCAGTCTTTTTAGCACAGTCTCGGGGAGCAATCTATCGAGGCACCCGCCAGGTGGTTTTTCCTTGACCCACAACAGCCGCAGCGCCACTCTGACGCCACTTTTATGCGCCCTAATTTGCTAGAGGAAATCCCCCATGAGCGTTCGCGTCGGCATTGTCATGGACCCTATCGCCAGCATCTCCTATAAAAAGGACAGCTCGCTGGCCATGCTCCTGGCCGCCCAGGCCCGCGGCTGGACCCTGTTCTACATGGAGCAGCGCGACCTTTACCAGGGTGACGGCGAGGCCCGCGCGCGCATGCGCCCGTTGCAAGTGTTTGCCAATCCCGAGAAGTGGTTTGAGCTGGCGGACGAAATCGACAGCCCCTTGAGCGATCTGGACGTGATCTTGATGCGCAAAGACCCGCCGTTCGACATGGAGTTCGTCTACTCCACCTACCTGCTGGAGCAGGCCGAACGCGCCGGCGTGTTGATCGTCAACAAGCCGCAAAGCCTGCGCGACTGCAATGAAAAGCTATTCGCCACCCTCTTCCCACAATGCACGCCGCCGACCGTGGTCAGCCGCCGCGCTGACGTGCTGCGTGAATTTGCCGCCAAGCACGGTGATGTGATCCTCAAGCCGCTGGACGGCATGGGCGGCACTTCGATCTTCCGTCACCGCGCGGGCGACCCGAACCTGTCGGTGATCCTCGAAACCCTGACCGCCCTGGGCACCCAGCAGATCATGGGCCAGGCCTATCTGCCGGCGATCAAGGACGGCGACAAGCGTATCCTGATGATCGACGGCGAGCCGGTGGATTACTGCCTGGCGCGTATCCCGGCAGCAGGCGAGACCCGTGGCAACCTGGCGGCCGGTGGGCGTGGCGAGGCACGGCCTTTGTCGGAAAAAGACCGCTGGATTGCAGGACAAGTTGGCCCAACCCTGCGGGAAAAAGGCTTACTCTTTGTAGGCCTTGACGTAATTGGTGAGCACCTCACTGAAATCAACGTCACCAGCCCGACCTGTATCCGTGAGATAGACAATGCATTTGGTACGAATATCGGCGAAATGCTGATGGCCGCCATTGAGCGCAAGCTAAAAGCCAAGTGACATAGAACAGCCGGACACACACCAACATTGCGTTATCATGCGCCACCTGTGAAACGCGCGATGTTGGTTTTTTTGTCATGACACTCCCGTCCGATCTGCCCCTCGAACTCTCCCCAAGCGGCGTGCGCCCGGCTGATCGACTCGGTTTTACCCTATTCCTGGCAGCGCTGATTCACCTGGCGCTGATTCTTGGCGTGGGCTTCACCATGGTCGAGCCCAAGCAGATCACCAAGACACTCGAAATCACCCTCGCCACCTTCAAGAGCGAAAAGAAGCCTGAAAAGGCCGACTTTCTCGCCCAAGACAACCAACAAGGCAGCGGCACCCTGGACAAGAAGGCGATCCCCAAGACCACTGAAGTCGCGCCGTTCCAGGATAACAAGGTCAATAAAGTCACCCCGCCACCGGCGCCCAAGCCCGAAGTCCAGCAAAGCGCACCCAAGGCCGCCGTGACCACCGTCGCGCCCAAACCGCAAAAAGCCCCGACCCAGCGCGAAAAGACCAAGACCGAGCCAAAGCCCGAGCCTGTAAAGCCCGCCCCAACGTTCGACAGCTCGACCCTGACCGATGAGATTTCCAGCCTGGAAGCCGAACTGGCCCACGAACAACAGCTCTACGCCAAGCGCCCGCGCATCTACCGGCTCAATGCTGCCTCCACGATGCGCGACAAGGGCGCCTGGTATAAGGATGAATGGCGCAAAAAGGTCGAGCGCATCGGCAACCTCAACTACCCGGACGAGGCTCGGCGCCAGCAGATCTACGGCAATTTGCGTCTATTAGTGTCAATCAACCGCGACGGAACGCTGTATGAGGTACAGGTGCTGGAGTCTTCCGGCCAACCGCTACTGGACCAGGCCGCCCAGCGCATCGTGCGCCTGGCTGCGCCTTTCGCGCCTTTTACCGGCGACCTGAACGACGTCGACCGCCTGGAAATCATTCGCACCTGGAAGTTCGCCAAGGGCGATCGGCTGTCCAGCAATTGATGACAATTGCCGGGGGCAGCACATCCCCAGCTTGTCAGTTCGCCCCTCCAACGCCACACTACCGAACATGAAAAACGTCAGCCCGACCTACCTCAAGCACCAATTCCTGATCGCCATGCCCCACATGGCCGACCCGAACTTTGCGCAGACCTTGACCTACATCGTCGAGCACACGGCCAATGGTGCCATGGGGTTGGTGATCAACCGCCCGCAAGAGCTGAACCTGGCGGATATCCTTGAGCAACTGCGCCCCGAGATTGACCCGCCCGCTCGGTGCCAGGCCGTGCCGATCTACATCGGCGGGCCGGTGCAGACCGATCGTGGCTTTGTGCTGCACCCCACCGGGCCCAAATTCCAGGCCACCGTCGACCTTGAAGGTGTGTCGTTGTCCACTTCCCAGGACGTGCTCTTCGCCATCGCGGACGGCATCGGTCCTGAACAAAGCGTGATCACACTCGGTTATGCCGGATGGGAAGCGGGCCAATTGGAGGCCGAACTGGCCAGCAATGCCTGGCTGACATGCCCGTTTGATGCCGACATCCTGTTCAACACCCCCAGCGAACAGCGCTTGGAAGCAGCGGCAGCCAAGTTGCGCGTCAACCTGAGCCTGCTCACCAGCCAGGCGGGGCACGCCTGATGGCTTTGCGTTTGATACTGGGGTTTGACTACGGCACCAAACAGATCGGCGTGGCGGTCGGCCAGGTGATCACCGGCCAGGCCCGCGAGCTGTGCACCCTCAAGGCCCAGAACGGCATACCGGACTGGAATCAGGTCGAAGCCCTCATTAAAGAGTGGAAGCCCGACGCCGTCGTGGTCGGCCTGCCCCTGAACATGGACGGCACCCCCAGCGACATGTGCCTGCGCGCCGAAAAATTCGCCCGCCGCCTCAATGGCCGCTACAACCTGCCCTTCTATACCCACGATGAGCGCCTCACCACCTTTGAAGCCAAGGGTGAGCGGCGCGACCGTGGCGGGCAGAAAGGCAGCTACCGCGACAACCCCGTGGACGCCATCGCCGCCGCCCTGTTGTTACAGGGTTGGCTGGATGAAAACACCGCACTATTTGAATCCTGACCAACGCAATGCTTTTTTTGTAGGAGCGAGCTTGCTCGCGAAAAACGTCAACGATAACGCGTGAACCCTGGATGAACGCGGCGCCTGCGAGTTTTTCGCGAGCAAGCTCGCTCCCACATACCTACTCAAGGAGCCACCATGAGCTTGCCGAACCCCGCCGAACTGATCAGCCAGATGGCGACGAGCCTCACGGCCCATCTGCAACACCGCGCCATCAGCGAGCCGCGCTTTATCGGCATTCGCACGGGCGGTGTGTGGGTGGCCCAGGCATTGCTGGAAGCACTGGGCAGCGACTCGCCTTTGGGCACCCTGGACGTTTCCTTCTACCGCGACGACTTCAGCCAGAACGGCCTGCACCCGCAAGTGCGCCCTTCGGCCCTGCCCTTCGAGATCGAAGGCCAGCACTTGGTGCTGATCGACGACGTATTGATGAGCGGTCGTACCATCCGCGCCGCCCTGAACGAACTGTTCGACTACGGCCGTCCGGCCAGCGTGACCCTGGTGTGCCTGCTGGACCTGGACGCCGGCGAATTGCCGATCAGCCCGGATGTGGTCGGCGCAACACTGTCGCTTGCTGCCCACCAACGGGTAAAATTGCTCGGTCCAACGCCGCTCGCGCTCGAACTGCAAGACCTCGCCCTTTAAACCGCCTTGTAAAGAGTCCCCGCGATGACGCCTCTAGATGCCAAGCGCCCGCTGCAGCTCAATGCTCAGGGTCAGTTGCAACACTTCTTGTCCCTCGACGGTTTGCCCCGCGAACTGCTCACCGAAATCCTCGACACCGCCGACTCGTTCCTTGAAGTCGGTGGCCGCGCGGTGAAGAAGGTCCCGTTGCTGCGCGGTAAGACCATCTGCAATGTGTTCTTCGAGAACTCCACCCGCACCCGCACCACCTTTGAACTGGCCGCCCAGCGGCTATCGGCCGACGTGATCACGCTGAACGTGTCCACCTCGTCGGCGAGCAAGGGCGAAACCCTGCTCGACACCCTGCGCAACCTCGAGGCCATGGCCGCCGACATGTTCGTGGTGCGCCACGGCGACTCCGGCGCCGCCCATTTCATCGCCGAGCACGTGTGCCCGCAGGTAGCAATCATCAACGGCGGCGACGGCCGCCATGCCCACCCGACCCAGGGCATGCTCGACATGCTCACCATACGTCGGCACAAAGGCAGCTTTGAAAACCTCTCGGTGGCCATCGTCGGCGACATCCTGCACTCGCGGGTTGCCCGTTCGAACATGCTGGCCCTTAAAGCCCTGGGTTGCCCGGATATCCGCGTAATCGCGCCGAAAACTTTGCTGCCCATCGGTATCGAGCAATACGGCGTCAAGGTCTACACCGACATGGCCGCAGGCCTCAAGGATGTGGACGTGGTGATCATGCTGCGCCTGCAACGCGAGCGCATGGCCGGTGGCCTGTTGCCGAGCGAAGGCGAGTTCTATCGCCTGTTCGGCCTGACCACCGCACGTTTGGCCGGCGCCAAGCCAGATGCCATCGTGATGCACCCGGGGCCGATCAACCGCGGGGTAGAGATTGAGTCGGCGGTGGCCGACGGCCCGCAATCGGTGATCCTGAACCAGGTCACCTACGGCATCGCCGTACGCATGGCGGTGTTGTCCATGGCCATGAGCGGGCAAACCGCGCAACGTCAATTCGAGCAGGAGAACGCCCAGTGAAGCTCAGCATCCTCGGCGCCCGCGTCATCGACCCGGCCAGTGGCCTGGACCAAGTCAACGATCTGCACCTGGACGCCGGCAAGATCATTGCGATCGGCGCCGCACCAGCAGGTTTCAGCGCAGTTGAAACCATCGACGCCAAAGGCCTGGTGGCCGCGCCTGGCCTGGTCGACCTGAACGTCGCCCTGCGCGAACCGGGTTACAGCCGCAAAGGCACTATCACCAGCGAAACCCGCGCCGCCGCTGCCGGTGGCGTGACCAGCCTATGCTGCCCGCCGCACACCAAGCCGATCCTCGACACCTCGGCGGTGACCGAGCTGATCCTCGACCGCGCCCGCGAAGCCGGCAATTGCAAAGTGTTCCCCATCGGCGCCCTGAGCAAAGGCCTCGAAGGCGAACAACTCGCCGAACTGATCGCCCTGCGCGACGCCGGTTGCGTAGCCTTCGGCAATGGCCTGGAAAGCTTTCGCAGCACCCGCACGCTGTTGCGCGCCCTGGAATACGCGGCCACTTTCGATCTGACGGTGATCTTCAATTCCCAGGACCGCGACTTGGCCGAAGGCGGCTTGGCCCATGAAGGCGCCGTGGCCAGTTTCCTCGGTTTGCCGGGCATTCCGGAAACCGCCGAGACCGTGGCCCTGGCCCGCGACCTGCTGCTGGTAGAGCAAAGCGGCGTGCGCGCACACTTCAGCCAGTTGACCAGTGCACGCGGTGTTGCCTTGATCGCACAGGCTCAAGCCCGTGGGCTGCCGGTGACGGCGGATGTGGCGCTGTATCAGCTGATTTTGACGGATGAGGCGCTGATCGACTTTTCCAGTCTGTACCACGTGCAACCGCCGCTGCGCACCCGTGCCGACCGTGACGGTTTGCGGGCGGCGGTCAAGTCCGGGGTAGTCTCGGCGATCTCCAGCCACCACCAACCCCACGAGCGCGATGCCAAGCTGGCGCCATTCGGCGCGACAGAGCCGGGTATCAGCAGTGTTGAGCTGCTATTGCCATTGGCGATGACCTTGGTGGAAGACGGTTTGCTCGACTTGCCAACCCTATTGGCCCGCCTGAGCGCCGGGCCGGCCGACGCCCTGCGCCTGCCAGCGGGCAAGTTGGCGGTGGGTGGGCCGGCGGATCTGGTGCTGTTCGATTTGGGCTGCTCCACCGTGGCCGGTGAGCACTGGTTGTCCAAGGGTGAAAACTGCCCGTTCATTGGCCATAGCCTGCCGGCGGCGGTGCGGTACACGCTGATGGATGGGCGAGTCAGCTACCAAGCCTAAAGCGGGCACGGTAAAAAATGTGGGAGGGGGCTTGCCCCCGACTGCAGTGGGTCAGCTAAAAATAAGCTGGCTGACCCACCGCTATCGGGGGCAAGCCCCCTCCCACATTTGGTTATCAACATAGTTTGAAGGCGTTATCGCCCGCCGTTGCGCTCAGCATTGCGAATCGAAATCTGCGTATTCAACGTCCAGAAGTCATACAGCACCCCCACCAGAAACAATCCACCGGTCAGCAAGTAGATCAAGCCGCTGATCCATTTGCCCTGATACATACGGTGCACACCGAACACGCCGAGAAACGCGAGCAGTACCCAGGCGATGTTGTACTCGATAGGCCCGGCGGTAAAACGCAGGTCGGCTTCACGGTCCATGGCCGGGATCAGGAACAGGTCGATCAACCAGCCGATGCCTAACAGGCCCAAGGTGAAAAACCAGAGGGTGCCGGTCACAGGCTTGCCGTAATAGAAGCGATGGGCCCCGGTAAAACCAAATATCCAAAGCAGGTAGCCGATCACCTTGCTGTGGGTGTCTTGCGCGGAATAATCCTGTCGATAGGTGTTCATCGCGTACCTCTTTTGTCTCGATAGATAAATTTTTTCATTTTCTTTGTGACTTTTTTACGGGCGCCCGACGTACGGCAAATGGTATCTTCCCTGCCCTGAAAGCCTTATGCCACCTGACTTGTGTAGGACAATTGCGGCGTTTCGTCGCGTTTTTCCTGATTTTGACGTCAAGGTTCAGTCGACAAACGGCCTGAGAACGACACAAAAAGCTGTTATAAAGTTGCGCGCAAACACTTAAGAGCCACGCCTAATGCGACCATTTTTCAAGACATGGCTAACCATTTGCCTATTAATGCCACTGGCCGCCCACGCCACCAATCGTGAGCAACGACTTCCAAACGTTAACGGTTTCACCCCTAAAGTCCACAGCACGCCAAGCACCGCCAAATCGGCAAAACTGACCGTCAACCGCCCGACTCAACTGAGCAAGGCTCACAGCGGTAAAGCCGTTTCCAACCTGGTTGGCGTCAATACCAAGCAAAGCAGCAACGTCCTCAGCCGCGCCGTGAACGTGCTCGGTACTCCTTATCGTTGGGGCGGCAGCAGCCCAAGTAAAGGGTTCGACTGCAGTGGCTTGGTAAAATATGCCTTTAACGACGTCGCAGCAGTGGATTTGCCACGTACGTCCAATGCCATGGCGGCCGGCCATGGGCAGAAGGTTGACCGCAAGGACTTGAAGCCGGGCGACTTGTTGTTCTTCAAGCTCAAAAGCCGTCAGGTGAACCACGTTGCCATTTACCTGGGCAACGACCGATTCATCCACGCGCCGCGTCGTGGCAAGTCGGTGAGTATCGACACGCTGAAGAAGCCGTTCTGGAACAAGAACTACGTGATTGCCAAGCGGGTGCTGCCTAAAGAGCAGAACAGCAACCTGCGGGTCGTCCAGCGCTGATCTCGAACAGAAATAAAGTACAAATGTGGGAGGGGGCTTGCCCCCGATAGCGGTGAGTCAGCCAGCTTATCTGTAGCTGACCCACTGCAATCGGGGGCAAGCCCCCTCCCACATTTAATTGCAGGGTTCTTGAGAGCTATATATCACCCGGCACCCTTGCCTTCTCGCGTGCCTCTTCCCGGCTTACCAGCCCCTCACTTACCAACCCCTTCAAACTCATATCCAACGTCTTCATCCCCAGTGCCCCACCCGTCTGAATAGCCGAGATCATCTGCGCCACCTTGTCCTCGCGGATCAAATTCCGAATCGCGGGCGTACCCAGCATGATTTCGTGCGCCGCCACGCGCCCGCCGCCGAGCTTCTTGACCAGCACCTGGGACACCACCGCCTGCAACGACTCCGACAACATTGAACGCACCATGGCCTGTTCCCCCGCCGGGAACACATCCACTAGCCTGTCCACGGTCTTTGCGGCCGACGACGTGTGCAGGGTGCCAAAGACCAGGTGCCCGGTCTCAGCGGCCGTCAGCGCCAGGCGGATGGTTTCCAGATCGCGCAGCTCGCCCACCAGGATCACATCCGGGTCTTCCCGCAGTGCCGAACGCAGTGCGTTGGCAAAACTTTGGGTGTCGCGATGCACCTGGCGCTGGTTGATCAGCGCGGTCTTGGGCCTGTGGATAAACTCGATCGGGTCTTCAAGGGTCAGGATGTGCTGACGGCGATGCTGGTTGAGGTAGTCAATCATTGCCGCCAACGTGGTGGACTTACCTGAACCGGTGGGCCCGGTGACCAGCACCAGACCCCGTGGCAACTCGGCGATACGTTGGAACACCGCGCCGAGCCCGAGGCTTGCCAGGCTCTGCACCTCGCTGGGAATGGTGCGAAACACCGCGCCCATGCCGCGATCCTGCTGGAACACGTTGACCCGGAACCGCGCAAGGCCTGGCAGCTCGAAGGCAAAGTCTGTTTCAAGAGATGTTTCGAAATCCTTTTGCTGGTATTTGTTCAGCAAAGGACTGAGCAGGTCAGCCACCTGAGGCGATGACAGCACCGGCCAATCCAGCGGCCAGACCTCGCCATCGACCCGCAACATCGGCGCCAGACCGGCCGACAGATGCAGGTCGGAAGCGCCACGGTGCACGCTGGCGGTGAGCAGTTCAGTGATATCCATAGGGCTTTCCATTTCCAGTAGAATGCCGCGGACTCCATATCCACGGGCGCATCTTGAATGTCGACGATAGCAGACAACCTCGGCCTGGTTAGCCAGCGCATCCGCGCCGCGGCCGACGCCGTGCAACGTGACGCAAGCAGCCTCCACCTGCTGGCCGTGAGCAAGACCAAACCCGCACAAGCCGTACGCGAAGCCCATGCCGCCGGCTTGCACGACTTTGGTGAAAACTATCTGCAGGAAGCCCTGGGCAAACAGGCCGAATTAACTGACCTGCCCTTGAGTTGGCACTTCATCGGCCCCATTCAATCGAACAAGACGCGCGCTATCGCCGAGAATTTCGCTTGGGTGCATTCCGTGGACCGCCTCAAAATTGCACAACGCCTGTCCGAACAACGCCCGGCCGACCTGCCACCGCTCAATATCTGCATCCAGGTCAATGTCAGTGGCGAAGCCAGCAAGAGCGGCTGTACGCCCGCCGACCTGCCGGCCCTGGCCAACGCCATCAGCGCCCTGCCGCGCTTGAAGCTGCGTGGCCTGATGGCAATCCCCGAGCCGACAGAAGATCGCGCCGCGCAAGATGCAGCGTTTGCCACGGTACGTGAGCTGCAAGCCAGCCTGAACCTGCCGCTGGACACACTTTCCATGGGCATGAGCCACGACCTTGAGTCGGCCATTGCCCAAGGCGCCACCTGGGTGCGGATCGGTACCGCCCTGTTTGGCGCCCGCGACTACGGCCAGCCGTGAAATGGCTGACTTTTCACTGAATAAGGACCTGTCATGAGCAACACGCGTATTGCCTTTATCGGCGCCGGTAACATGGCGGCCAGCCTGATTGGCGGCCTGCGGGCCAAGGGCCTCGACGCTGCGCAGATCCGCGCCAGCGACCCGGGCGCCGACACCCGTGCCCGCGTCAGTGCCGAGCACGGTATCGAAACCTTCGCCGACAACGCCGAGGCCATCCAGGGCGTCGATGTGATTGTGCTGGCGGTGAAACCCCAGGCGATGAAAGCCGTGTGCGAAAGCCTGCGCCCGAGCCTGCAACCGCACCAGTTGGTGGTGTCCATCGCAGCCGGCATTACTTGCGCCAGCATGACGAACTGGCTCGGCGCCCAGCCCATCGTGCGCTGCATGCCCAACACGCCATCGCTGTTGCGCCAGGGCGTGAGCGGCCTGTATGCAACCTCGGAGGTTAGCGCAGCCCAGCGTGACCAGGCCCAAGAGCTGCTGTCTGCCGTGGGCATCGCCCTGTGGCTGGAGCAGGAGCAACAACTGGATGCGGTCACTGCCGTGTCCGGCAGCGGCCCGGCGTATTTCTTCCTGCTGATCGAGGCCATGACCGCTGCTGGCGTGAAGCTGGGTTTGACCAAGGATGTGGCCGAGCAATTGGCCGAGCAGACCGCCCTGGGCGCTGCCCATATGGCGGTTGCCAGCGATGTGGATGCGGCCGAGCTGCGCCGTCGCGTGACCTCCCCAGGGGGTACCACCCAAGCCGCCATCGAATCGTTCCAGGCCGGGGGCTTTGAAGCCCTGGTAGAAACAGCACTGACTGCCGCAGCACATCGTTCGGCCGAAATGGCCGAGCAACTGGGCAAATAGTCATCCCCTTCTTTAGGAAGCAAACATGCTCGGAATCAATGACGCGCTCATTTTTATCATCCAGACCCTTGGCAGCCTGTACCTGCTGATCGTGCTGATGCGTTTTATCCTGCAACTGGTGCGGGCTAACTTCTATAACCCGCTGTGCCAGTTCGTGGTCAAGGCCACCCAGCCGTTGCTCAAGCCGCTGCGCCGAGTGATCCCGAGCCTGTTCGGGCTGGACATGTCGTCGCTGGTGCTGGCGCTGCTGCTGCAAATCCTGTTGTTCGTCGTGATCCTGATGCTCAACGGCTATCAGGCCTTCACCGTATTGCTGTTGCCATGGGCATTGATCGGCGTGTTCTCGCTGTTTTTGAAGATCATTTTCTGGTCGATGATCATCAGCGTCATTCTGTCGTGGGTCGCACCGGGCAGCCGCAGCCCTGGCGCCGAGTTGGTTTTCCAGATTACCGAACCAGTGCTGGCGCCGTTCCGCCGACTGATCCCTAACCTGGGCGGCCTGGATATCTCGCCGATCTTCGCGTTTATCGCGATCCAACTGGTGCAGAGCTGGGTGATCCCGCGGTTGGCGTTCTATGCGTTTATGCCAAAAGAGTTGTTCGGCCTGATCTGATTCACTGCGGTAAAAATGTGGGAGGGGACTTGCTCCCGATGGCGGTGGATCAGCCTCAAATGAGCTGACTGACACTCCGCTATTGGGGGCAAGCCCCCTCCCACATTTTGGTTCCCGGTACAGAATTTAATCCATGTAGGCCTTTGCTTGCCGCTAGGTGCAGCGGTCTTTAGACTTACGCCTCATTTAAACGAGAGCAGGGTCGATGCCAGCTGCCTTTCCCCCCGATTCTGTTGGACTGGTCGTGCCCCAAGTGGCGCACTTCGGCGAGCCCCTGGCCCTGGCCTGCGGCCGTTCGCTGCCTGCCTACGACCTGATCTATGAAACCTACGGCCAACTGAACGCCACGGCGAGCAACGCCGTGCTGATCTGCCACGCCCTGTCCGGCCATCATCATGCCGCCGGTTTCCACTCTGCCGACGACCGCAAACCCGGTTGGTGGGACAGTTGCATCGGCCCCGGCAAACCCATCGACACCAACAAGTTCTTTGTGGTCAGCCTGAACAACCTGGGCGGCTGTAACGGTTCCACCGGCCCCAGCAGCCTCAACCCGGAGACCGGCAAGCCGTTCGGCGCCGACTTCCCGGTGCTCACCGTTGAAGACTGGGTACACAGCCAGGCGAATCTCGCTGACCTGCTGGGCATACGCCAATGGGCCGCCGTGATCGGCGGCAGCCTGGGCGGCATGCAGGCATTGCAATGGACCATCACCTACCCGGATCGCGTGCGTCATTGCCTGGCTATCGCCTCGGCCCCCAAGTTGTCGGCACAGAACATCGCCTTCAACGAAGTGGCGCGCCAGGCGATTCTTACCGACCCTGAGTTCCACGGCGGCTCATTCCAGGAAGCGGGCGTGATCCCCAAGCGCGGCCTGATGCTGGCGCGAATGGTGGGGCACATCACTTACCTGTCCGATGACTCCATGGGCGAGAAATTCGGCCGTGGCCTCAAGAGCGAAAAGCTCAACTACGACTTCCATAGCGTCGAGTTCCAGGTCGAAAGCTACCTGCGTTACCAGGGTGAGGAATTCTCCGGGCGTTTCGACGCCAACACCTACCTGTTGATGACCAAGGCCCTGGACTATTTCGACCCGGCCGCCAACCACGACGATGACCTGGCTAAAACCTTCGAAGGCGCCACGGCCAAGTTCTGCGTGATGTCGTTCACCACCGACTGGCGCTTCTCGCCGGCCCGCTCCCGTGAGCTGGTGGATGCACTGATGGCCGCGCGCAAAGACGTCTGCTACCTGGAGATCGATGCTCCGCAAGGCCACGATGCCTTCCTGATCCCGATCCCGCGCTACCTGCAAGCGTTCAGCAACTACATGAACCGAATCGTATTGTGAGAAAGCCATGAGAGCCGACCTGGACATCATCCAAGACTGGATCCCCGCCGGCAGCCGCGTGCTCGACCTGGGCTGCGGCGATGGCGAACTGCTGAGCTGGCTGCGCGACAACAAGCAAGTCACCGGCTACGGCCTGGAAAACGACCCGGACAACATCGCCCAGTGCGTGGCCAAGGGCATCAACGTGATCGAGCAAGACCTGGACAAGGGCCTGGGCAACTTTGCCAGTAACAGCTTCGATATCGTGGTGATGACCCAGGCCCTGCAAGCGGTGCACTACCCGGACCGCATTCTCGACGAAATGCTTCGAGTGGGCCGCCAGTGCATCATCACGTTCCCCAACTTCGGTCACTGGCGCTGCCGCTGGTACCTGGCGACTAAGGGCCGCATGCCGGTGTCGGATTTCCTGCCGTACACCTGGTACAACACACCAAACATCCACTTCTGCACCTTCGAAGACTTCGAAGCCTTGTGTGGCGAGCGTGAAGCCAAGGTGATCAACCGCCTTGCCGTCGATCAACAGCATCGCCACGGCTGGGCGAGTAAACTATGGCCCAATCTGTTGGGCGAAATCGGTATTTACCGGGTCAGCAGCCCTGGCCTGACCGACCACAAAATTGCCGTCTAATCATCTTCACGAGGGACGATCATGAGTCGTTTGGCTATTTTTCTATTGACTGCCTGCCTGGGCGCAAGCGCCATGGCGGCAGACACTATCGACGCTAATCGCAAGAAAGACTTCGGCGACATCACCGTTCACTACAACACCTTCACCTCCAGCTTCCTGCAACCGGAAACCGCCCAGGCCGTAGGCGTGGTACGCAGCAAGAACAAGGGTTTGATCAACGTGACCGTGATCAAGGGTGTTACCCCAGTGGCGGCACAAGTGACCGGCACCATCAAGGACCTGGGCGGCAAGAGTGAGGTGCTGACATTCAAGCAGATCAACGAGAAAGGCGGTATCAACTACCTCGCGCCGTACTCCGTGACCCAGCGTGAATACAAGACTTTTATCATCAACGTTGAAACCGGCGGCAAAGCCCACAGCTTCCAGTTCAACCAAGAACTCTTCCCGGCCGAATGATGAACATCACCCAACTCGTACTGGCCAGCCACAACGCCGGCAAACTCAAAGAACTGCAGGCCATGCTCGGTGAGTCCGTGCAACTGCGCTCTATCGGCGAGTTTAGCCAGGTGGAGCCGGAAGAGACCGGTCTTTCGTTTGTCGAAAACGCCATCCTCAAGGCCCGCAATGCTGCACGCATCTCCGGCCTGCCGGCGCTGGCGGATGATTCGGGGCTGGCGGTGGACTTCCTCGGCGGCGCCCCTGGGATCTACTCGGCGCGTTATGCCGATGGCAAGGGCGATGCGGCCAACAATGCCAAACTGCTCGAAGCCCTCAAGGACGTGCCGGACTCAGAGCGCGGCGCGCAGTTCGTCTGCGTGCTTGCGTTGGTGCGCCACGCCGATGACCCGCTGCCTATCCTGTGCGAAGGCCTGTGGCACGGGCGCATCCTGCATGCAGCTAGCGGTGAGCACGGCTTTGGCTATGACCCGCTGTTCTGGGTGCCTGAACGTAATGTCTCCAGCGCCGAACTGAGCCCGGCAGACAAGAACCAGATCAGCCACCGCGCCCGCGCAATGGATTTGCTGCGCCAACGCCTGAGCCTGAAATGACCCAGAACACCTCTGCGCAGCCGCTGATCCACGGCGGCGCGCAAACGCCACGGGCCGCGCTGCCGTTGCTGCCGCCCCTGGCGCTGTATATCCACATCCCGTGGTGCGTGCGCAAATGCCCGTATTGCGACTTCAACTCCCACACCGCCAGCAAAGTGCTGCCGGAAGAAGCGTATGTGGACGCCCTGCTGGCCGACCTCGATCAAGACCTGCATGCCGTTTACAGTCGTGAACTGAGCTCGATCTTTTTCGGCGGTGGCACGCCAAGCCTGTTCAGCGCCGCCGCACTGGGGCGCCTGCTCAAGGGCGTGGAAGCACGCATCCCGTTTGCCAGCGATATCGAAATCACCCTGGAAGCCAACCCCGGCACCTTCGAACAAGAGAAGTTCGTGGCGTACCGCAAGCTGGGGATCAATCGCCTGTCTATCGGTATCCAGAGCTTCCAGCAAGAGAAACTGGAGGCCCTTGGCCGCATTCACAATGGCGATGAAGCCGTGCGCGCTGCTGGCATGGCGCGCCAGGCTGGGTTCGATAACTTCAACCTGGACCTGATGCATGGGTTACCCAACCAGTCGTTGGATGATGCCCTGGGCGACCTGCGCCAGGCTATCGCGCTCAAGCCCACGCATTTGTCCTGGTACCAACTGACCCTCGAACCCAACACCGTATTCTGGAACCAACCGCCTGCGCTGCCGGAAGACGACACCCTGTGGGACATCCAGGAAGCCGGCCAGGCCCTGTTGGCCGAACACGGTTACGCGCAATACGAAGTGTCGGCCTATGCCCAACCCGGCCGCCCGGCGCGGCATAACCTGAATTACTGGAGCTTTGGCGACTTTATCGGCATCGGCGCCGGCGCCCATGGCAAGCTCAGTCACCCGGACGGGCGCATCGTACGCACCTGGAAAACCCGCGCGCCGAAGGACTACCTCAACCCAGCCAAAAGCTTTCAGGCGGGCGCAAAAGAACTGAACAACGAGGAGCTGCCGTTCGAGTTCCTGATGAACGCCTTGCGCCTCACCGAGGGCGTCGACGCCAAGCTGTACGCCGAGCGCACAGGCCTGGCGCTGGCGAGCCTGGACGAAGGGCGCCAGGAGGCAGAACAAAGTGGCTTAATGCAGGTCGAACCGTCACGCCTGGCGGCGACCGACCGCGGGCAACTCTTTCTCAATGACCTGTTGCAGAAGTTTTTGAGCTGATCGCTCTAAGGAAATCGAATGGATTTGGTACTCGACCTGCTCGCCACCGTATCCCGTTGGAGCCGCAGCAATCTGTCGGAAATCTCCTTGGCCCTTGTGGGTTGCCTGCTGGTGCTGTTTGGCGCCGACATCAAGGGCTGGGTAGAAGCGCGCCTGGGCAGCATCGCCGGGGCCTTGCGCGTACCGTTGATGGCGTTGGTGTGCATGATCGGCAGCGGCGCGGCGTTGATCTACGCCACGCCGTGGATTGTGCGAGGGTTGAGCCAGTTCAATAACTACAGCCTGGCGCCGGTGCTGGTGGTGGTGCTGGTGTTGATTGGCGTAGTAGCCGACCGCCGCTAACCCCAAACACACCACAAAACAAAATGTGGGAGGGGGCTTGCCCCCGATGGCAGTGGGTCAGCTACATATAAGCTGACTGATCCACCGCTATCGGGGGCAAGCCCCCTCCCACATTTTTGACCGCGTAGTGTCAGTCGATTTTTTCGAACTTCAAGTCCCACACCCCATGCCCCAACCGCTCACCACGACGCTCAAACTTGGTGATCGGCCGCTCGGCCGGGCGTGGCACGCACTTGCCGTCTTCGGCGATGTTGCGGTAGCCAGGGGCGACGTTCATCACTTCCAGCATGTATTCGGCATACGGCTCCCAGTCAGTGGCCATGTGCAGGATGCCGCCCACTTTCAGCTTGCTGCGTACCAGCTCCGCGAAGGAGGCCTGGACGATACGGCGCTTGTGGTGACGGGCTTTATGCCATGGGTCGGGGAAAAACAGCATCAGGCGGTCGAGGCTGTTGTCGGCGATGCAGCGGTTGAGCACTTCGATCGCGTCGCAGTCATACACCCGCAGGTTGGTCAGGCCTTGAGTCAGCACGCCATTAAGCAGCGCGCCAACACCTGGGCGGTGCACTTCAACGCCGATAAAGTCCTGCTCCGGCGAGGCAGCGGCCATTTCCAGCAGGGAGTGACCCATGCCAAAACCGATTTCCAGGGAACGCGGGGCCAAACGGCCGAACACTTGGTCGTAGTCTACCGGCGCATCGGCCAGGGGCAATACGAACAGCGGCGTGCCTTGTTCCAGGCCCTTTTGCTGGCCCTCGGTCATACGCCCGGCGCGCATCACAAAACTCTTGATGCGGCGGTGCTTGGACTCGTCGCCTTCTTCCAGGGTGTTCGGCGTTTCGTTTGATTCAGTCATCAATGGCTCTTACTTGATCAGACCATCCAGCGGCGAGGAGGCGCTGGCGTAGAGTTTTTTCGGCATGCGCCCGGCGAGGTAGGCCAGGCGGCCCGCGACGATGGCGTGGTTCATGGCTTCGGCCATCATGATCGGTTGCTGGGCGTGGGCGATGGCCGAGTTCATCAGCACTGCGTCGCAGCCCAGTTCCATGGCGATGGTTGCGTCGGAGGCCGTGCCCACACCCGCATCCACCAGCACCGGGATCTTGGCTTCTTCGAGGATGATCTGCAGGTTGTATGGGTTGCAGATCCCCAGGCCGGAACCGATCAGACCGGCCAACGGCATCACGGCGATGCAGCCGATTTCGGCCAGTTGACGGGCAATGATCGGGTCATCGCTGGTGTAGACCATCACGTCAAAGCCTTCCTTGACCAGGGTTTCGGCGGCCTTGAGGGTTTCGATCACGTTGGGGAACAGGGTTTTCTGGTCGGCCAGCACTTCCAGCTTCACCAGGTTGTGGCCGTCGAGCAGCTCACGGGCCAGGCGGCAGGTGCGCACGGCTTCGATAGCGTCGTAGCAACCGGCGGTGTTGGGCAGGAAGGTGTAGCGATCCGGCGACAGCACTTCGAGCAGGTTCGGCTCGCCTTCGATTTGGCCCAGGTTGGTGCGGCGCACGGCGAAGGTGACGATCTCGGCGCCCGAGGCTTCGATGGCCAGGCGGGTTTCTTCCATGTCGCGGTACTTGCCGGTGCCGACCAGCAGACGGGACTGGTAGGTACGACCGGCCAGGACGAAGGGCTTGTCGCTACGAACGATGCTCATGGGAAATCCTCGAAATGGGGTGAGGTTCTGCAGAATTCAGAAAGCTGCGCGACTAGCCGCCGCCAATAGCGTGGACTACTTCGACCTGGTCACCTTCAGTGAGCGCAGTGTCGGCGTGCAGGCTACGCGGGACGATATCCAGGTTGAGCTCCACTGCGACGCGACGCCCGGTCAGGTCCAGGCGGGTCAGCAGGGCCGCAACGGTCTCACCGTCGGGCAGTTCAAAGGATTCGCCGTTCAACTGAATGCGCATGCCGCGGGCCGCCATCGTTTTTAGGGGCCCGCATTCTAGCCCGATCCCGGTTGCTGACCCAAGTCCCTCGGTCAGATCACCTGCAAGCGCCACGCCGCCAACCCCAGGAAGAACCAGCCGAGCAGGAAGGCCAACCCGCCAAACGGCGTGATGATGCCGAGTTTGCTGATGCCGGTCATCGTCAGCACATACAGGCTGCCGGAGAACAGCAGGATACCGACGACAAAGGAGATACCTGCCCACGTAACGACGCGTCCCGGCAGGTGCGCCGCCAGCAAGGCCACGCCAAACAAGGCCAGGGCATGCACCAGTTGGTAGGTCACGCCGGTGTGGAAGATCGCCA
Source organism: Pseudomonas viridiflava (assembly GCF_900583165.1). Classification (GTDB taxonomy): domain Bacteria; phylum Pseudomonadota; class Gammaproteobacteria; order Pseudomonadales; family Pseudomonadaceae; genus Aquipseudomonas. The sequence continues at coordinate 166,798 of NZ_UTKY01000091.1, forward strand.
GGTATTCGGCGCTCAGGCGGTTTTTCAAGCCGTGGGCGGCGAAGGCGCCGAGGGCAACACCGGTGAAGCCGAAAAAGGCAGCCAGCATCAGAAAGCTACGCAGCATAAGGAACTCCAGTCAGACTCGGGGGGCAGGGTCTGTATAATGGCCCGCTCAACGGGTTCGGCCAAGCCATCTCTATGCTGCGTCTCCTCTTCAAACGCTTTCTCAACGTCGTGAAATGGTTTGCCATCGCCAGTGTGCTGTTGGTGCTGCTGTTTCGTGTCGTCCCGCCGCCGTTCACTGCGTTGATGGTGGAACGCAAGGTCGAGTCGTGGTTCGACGGCGAGCCCATTGACCTGCAGCGTACGTGGGTGCCGTGGGACGAAATCTCCGATGACCTTAAAGTGGCGGTGATGGCCGGTGAAGACCAGCGCTTCCCGCAGCATTGGGGTTTTGATTTTGGCGCGATCCAGGCGGCGATCCTGCACAACGAGCGCGGCGGTTCGATTCGCGGTGCCAGTACGTTGAGCCAGCAGGTGTCGAAGAATCTTTTCCTGTGGGCCGGCCGCAGTTATCTGCGCAAAGGGCTAGAGGCCTGGTTTACCGGGCTTATCGAGATACTGTGGCCCAAGCAGCGGATTCTTGAGGTGTACCTCAACAGCGTGGAATGGGATGACGGGGTGTTTGGCGCAGAAGCGGCGGCACGGCATCACTTTGGGGTGAGTGCCAAGGGGCTTTCGCGGCAACAGGCGAGTTATCTGGCAGCGGTGTTGCCTAATCCCAGGGTTTGGAGCGCCAGTCATCCAACCGCTTATGTAGCAAGGCGCGCCGCGTGGATTCGCCAACAGATGAGTCAGCTGGGTGGCGATGGCTACTTGGTCGAGCTGAACACCACCCGCAAAGCCCCTTGGTCCGACTGACACAACACAAAAACAAATGTGGGAGGGGGCAAGCCCCCTCCCACATTTTGACCGAGTTGCTTATTAAGCCGCGATCGACAACTTCAGCTTGTTCATCGCGCTCTTTTCAAGCTGACGAATCCGCTCGGCCGACACGTTGTACTTCTGCGCCAGGTCGTGCAGCGTGGCTTTTTCTTCCGCCAGCCAGCGCTGGTAGAGGATGTCACGGCTGCGGTCGTCGAGCACTTCGAGCGCTTCGTGCAGGTTGTGGTTGGAGTTGTCGCTCCAGTCCGCATCCTCCAGTTGACGCGCCGGGTCGTAACGGTGGTCTTCCAGGTAGTTGGCTGGCGATTGGAACGCGCTGTCGTCGTCCGCTTCAGCGGCCGGGTCGAAGGCCATGTCATGGCCGGTCAGGCGGCTTTCCATCTCGCGTACTTCACGAGGCTCCACGCCGAGGCTTTCGGCCACACGGTGGACTTCCTCGTTGTTCAGCCACGCCAGGCGTTTTTTCTGGCTGCGCAGGTTGAAGAACAGCTTGCGCTGGGCCTTGGTGGTCGCCACTTTCACGATGCGCCAATTGCGCAGGATGAACTCGTGGATTTCCGCCTTGATCCAGTGCACGGCAAACGACACCAGGCGCACACCCATCTCAGGGTTGAAGCGCTTTACAGCCTTCATCAGGCCAACGTTGCCTTCCTGGATCAGGTCAGCCTGGGCCAGACCGTAGCCGCTATAGCTACGGGCGATATGTACGACAAAACGCAGGTGGGCGAGCACCATCTGCCGAGCCGCCCCCAAATCCTGCTCATAATAGAGACTCTCGGCCAGTTCACGCTCCTGCTCGGGCGTCAGCAATGGAATGCTGTTGACCGTGTGCACATACGCCTCCAGGTTCGCACCCGGGACCAGAGCATAAGCAGGTTGCAAAGAAGTGGTCATACGAAACCTCCGACTCACATAACTCGTGCAGTTCAGCACTGCGAAAATTGACCGGGAACCGTAAGACAAGTTCCCTAAACCACTGATAGGGTCAATACAAACGAAACCACATTAATCTGACATTAACTACTTCGGTGCCAGCTCACGTAAATGACGTGCGACCGCAATCCAAGCACCGATATACCCCAACAATACTGCGCCAAGCAAGAGGCTCAGACCATCGGCTACCGGCACGCCAGCCAAGGCGAAATCACTGCCGTACAGCCCGGCGAGCCCGACTACCGCATCGTTCAACCAATCAAGGCCAAACGCCAGCACGCCCCAGGACAAAATCCCGGCACCAAAGCCGTAAAGCGCGCCCATGTACAGAAAAGGCCGACGCACATAGCTGTCTGTGCCGCCGACCAGTTTAATCACTTCTATCTCGGTGCGACGGTTTTCAATATGAAGACGAATGGTATTACCTATCACCAAAAGTAATGCAGACACCAACAGCACCGTCAGGCCGAACACAAAACGGTCGCCCAGCTTGAGGATCGCCGCCAGGCGCTCTACCCAGACTAGATCAAGTTGCGCCTGTTGCACCTTGGGCATCTCTGCGAGTTTTTGTCGCAGGGCTTCCAGGGCTGGCTTGTCCACTTCGTTTGGCGTCACCAACACCACGCCCGGCAGCGGGTTTTGCGGCAGCTCCTTGAGCGCCTCGCCCAGACCGGACTGCTGCTGGAACTCCTCAAGAGCCTGATCGCGACTGATGTATTCCGCATCGGCCACGCCCGGCAGGTTCTTGATGTCATCGCGCAGGCTCTCGCCCTCTTTAGCACTGGCATCAATGTTCAAGTACAGGGAAATCTGCGCCGCACGCTGCCAGGAACCGCCCAGGCGCTCCACATTATTAAGCAGCAGCGACAAACCCATCGGCAGGCTCAAGGCCACTGCCATTACCAGGCAGGTGAAAAAGCTGCCGATAGGCTGTTTGCCCAGACGACGCAGGCTGTCGAGCAGGCTGGCGCGATGGCTTTCGATCCAGGCGCGCAGCAGGGTGCTGAAGTCCGGGCCGTCATCATCATGGTCGTGCTTTTTCTTCTGAGGTTGCGGGTCGGCGGCTTTCGGCGCCACACGCTCGGAAACTTTAGGGCTGCGTGTTGCACTCATACGCCCGCCTCCCCGTCACCGATCAGGCGACCGCGTTGCAGGGTCAGCATGCGGTGGCGCATGCGAGCGATCAGCGCCAAGTCGTGACTGGCGATCAATACGCTGGTGCCCAAACGGTTGATGTCTTCGAACACCCCCATGATCTCGGCCGCCAGGCGCGGGTCGAGGTTACCGGTAGGTTCATCCGCCAGCAGCAAGGCCGGGCGGTGGACGATGGCTCGCGCAATGCCGACGCGCTGTTGCTGGCCGGTGGACAGGTCGCCGGGGTAGAGATCGGTCTTGTCCGACAGCGCCACGCGCTCTAGAGCCGAATCCACGCGTTTGACGATCTCGGCCTTGGACAACCCAAGGATCTGCAACGGCAAGGCGATATTGTTGAACACGGTACGGTCGAACAGCAGCTGGTGGTTCTGGAACACCACGCCGATCTGACGGCGCAGGTACGGAATCTGCGCATTGCTGATGGTGGCCAGATCCTGGCCAGCCAGCAGCAGCTTGCCGGTGGTTGGCCGTTCCATGGCCAGCAACAGGCGCAGCAGCGTACTTTTACCCGCGCCGGAATGCCCGGTTACAAACAAGAATTCGCCGCGACGCACTCGAAAGCTCAGCTCATGCAAGCCCACATGCCCGTTGGCATAGCGTTTACCGACCTGTTCGAATCGAATCATGAACGCTCCCGCTCGGCAAACAGTGCCTGTACAAAGGGTTCGGCTTCAAAGGTGCGCAGGTCGTCGATGCCTTCACCGACGCCGATATAACGAATCGGCAACCCGAACTGTTTGGCCAGGGCGAAGATCACGCCGCCCTTGGCTGTGCCGTCGAGCTTAGTCAATGCCAGGCCGGTCAGTTGTACCGTCTGGTTGAATTGCTTGGCTTGGCTGATGGCGTTCTGGCCGGTACCGGCGTCGAGCACCAGCAGCACTTCGTGCGGGGCGTCTGCGTCGAGCTTGCCGATCACGCGGCGCACTTTCTTCAGCTCTTCCATCAAATTGTCTTTGGTGTGCAGGCGACCGGCGGTATCGGCGATCAGCACATCAATGTTGCGTGCCTTGGCGGCTTGCACGGCATCGAAGATCACCGAAGCAGAATCGGCGCCGGTGTGCTGGGCGATCACCGGGATCTTGTTACGCTCGCCCCAGACCTGTAGTTGCTCAACGGCGGCGGCGCGGAAGGTGTCACCGGCAGCCAGCATGACTTTCTTGCCTTCGGACTGCAGCTTCTTGGCCAGTTTGCCGATGGTAGTGGTCTTGCCGGCGCCATTGACGCCCACTACCAGGATCACGAACGGCTTGTTCGGGGTGATCACCAGCGGCGCTTCAACGGGCTTGAGCATCGCAGCCAGCTCGGCCTGCAGGGATTTGTAGAGTGCGTCGGCGTCGGTCAACTGCTTGCGCGCGACCTTCTGGGTGAGGCTCTGGATGATCACGGCGGTGGCTTCAACGCCCACGTCTGCGGTGAGCAGGCGGGTTTCGATGTCTTCCAGCAGCTCGTCATCAATAACTTTTTTGCCCAGGAACAGGCTGGCCATGCCTTCGCCGATACTGGCGCTGGTCTTGCTCAGGCCCTGCTTGAGACGGGCGAAAAAGCCGGTCTTGCTGGTTTCGGCAACCGCGACCGGCTCTTCAATGACGGCGGGGGCGGCCACTTCGACTGCAACCGGGGCAGGTGCGGGCTCGACCACGCGCGGCGCGGGCGCTTCGACCACCACAGGCTGCGGTTCAATGATCACAGGGATCGGCGGCGCCACGTGCTCAGCTTGCACATCTTCAACCAGTGCCACGGGCTCTTCGGCCACCGGCAGTTCCGGCCACGGCGCGTGTTCGGGCTCGGGTTCTGGTTCTGTTTCTGGCACAACCTCGGCGACCGGCTGCAACACCGGCTCGGCCATCGGCAATACCACCGGGGCGGGCGCTTCGGCAACCGGTTCGGCTTCTACTATAGGTTCAGGAACTACAGGTTCAGGAGCTACAGGCTCAGGCGCTACAGGTTCAGGCATAGGCTCAGGAATCGGCTCATCCTGAACCTGTGGCTGCTCCTCGACGGTTTCCTGCGGCTTTTTGCGCAGCCATCCGAACAGGCCTTTCTTCTCGCCAGCCGGGGCTGGGGTCTTCTTGTCGTCGTTGGAACCAAACATGGAGACGGCTATCTCAAGGTAGCGACGCGCCAAGGGGCGCGTCGGTAAATAAAATTCGATGCGTAACAGACTGTTTTTTAGCCAGCTCGTTCATGCGCAACATTTTGTAAGGCCTAAATTGGGCCTTAACAGGACAACCGCAGTGGCCGTCCCTAAGTCGGATCAGTATCCTAGCACCTCCTCGCCCGCCGACGCTAAGACCAAGCGGGCAGCCCAACAGGTTTAAAAACGAATGAATGCTCTAGCCCGCCACGCCGCAGGCCTGCTGTTCAGCACAGTTTGTCTGCCTCTTTCAGCTTTGGCTGCCGATCCACAACCCACCCACGAATTCACCCTGGATAACGGCCTGAAGGTGGTCGTGCGCGAAGATCATCGCGCGCCAGTGGTGGTTTCGCAGGTCTGGTACAAGGTCGGTTCGAGCTACGAAACGCCGGGGCAGACCGGTTTATCCCACGCTCTGGAACACATGATGTTCAAGGGCAGCGCCAAGGTCGGTCCAGGCGAAGCCTCGCTGATCCTGCGCGACCTGGGCGCTGAAGAGAACGCGTTCACCAGCGATGACTACACCGCGTACTACCAGGTACTGGCCCGTGACCGCTTGGGCGTCGCCTTCGAGCTCGAAGCCGACCGCATGGCCAGCCTGCGCCTGCCGGCCGATGAGTTCAGCCGTGAAATCGAGGTGATCAAGGAAGAGCGCCGCCTGCGCACCGACGACAACCCGATGGCCAAGGCCTACGAGCGCTTCAACGCCATGGCCTTCCCGGCCAGCGGCTACCATACGCCGACCATCGGCTGGATGGCCGACCTCGATCGCATGAAGGTCGAGGAGCTGCGCCATTGGTACCAGTCCTGGTACGTGCCAAACAACGCCACCCTGGTGGTGGTGGGCGATGTAACGCCGGATGAGGTCAAGACCCTCGCCCAGCGCTACTTTGGCCCCATCCCCAAGCGCGACGTACCGCCGGCCAAGATCCCGATGGAGCTGGCCGAACCCGGCGAGCGCCTGCTGACCCTGCGTGTGCAGACCCAGCTGCCGAGCGTGTTCCTGGGCTTCAACGTGCCGGGCCTGGCCACTGCCGAAGACAAACGCTCGGTACAAGCCCTGCGCCTGATCTCGGCCTTGCTCGATGGCGGCTACAGCGCGCGTATCGCCGAACAGCTGGAGCGGGGTGAAGAGCTGGTTTCCGCCGCCTCCACCAACTACGACGCCTACACCCGTGGCGACACCCTGTTCATGCTGAGCGCCACCCCCAACCAGCAGAAAAAGAAAACCATCGCCCAAGCCGAAGCCGGCCTGTGGCGTCTGCTGGACGAGTTGAAAGCCAAGCCGCCGACCGCCGAAGAGCTGGAACGCATCCGCGCCCAAGTCATTGCCGGGCTGGTTTACCAGCGTGATTCCATCACCAGCCAGGCCACGGCCATTGGCTCGCTGGAAACCGTCGGCCTGTCCTGGAAGCTGATGGACACTGAGCTTGCCGACCTGCAAAGCGTGACCCCGGAAGACATCCAGAAAGCCGCACGCACTTATTTCACCCGCGAACGTCTCAGCGTCGCCCATGTTCTGCCCCAGGAGACCGCTCATGAGTGATCGCAAAAGCAGCCGCCTGATCTTCCCAGGCCTGGTCGTCGTCACCTTGATCGCCGCCAGCGCCGTGTATTTCCTACGCCCAAGCGAATCCGTCGCCAGCCCGGCACTGGAAAAAGCCCAATCGACCAACAAGCTGCAATCCCTGGCTGAGCTGGATGGCAAGGCGCCGACCAACCGCAAACTCGACGTGCAAACCTGGACCACCGCCGAAGGCGCCAAGGTGCTGTTCGTCGAAGCCCATGAGCTGCCGATGTTCGACATGCGCATCCTGTTTGCCGCCGGCAGCAGCCAGGACGGCAACGTACCGGGCCTGGCGCTGATGACCAACGCCATGCTCAACGAAGGCGTACCGGGCAAGGATGTCAGCCAGATCGCCCGCGATTTCGAAGGCCTGGGCGCCGATTTTGGCAATGGCGCGTACCGCGACATGGCGCTGGTGTCCCTGCGCAGCCTGAGTGCAGGCGACAAACGTGACGCCGCGCTGTCGCTGTTTGACGAGGTGATCGGCAAGCCGACCTTCCCGGCCGACTCCCTGGCACGCATCAAGAACCAGATCCTTGCCGGTTTCGAATACCAGAAGCAGAACCCGGCCAAGCTGGCCAGCCTTGAGCTGTTCAAGCGTTTGTATGGCGATCACCCTTACGCGCACCCGAGCGAAGGCACGCCTGAGAGTGTTCCGAAGATTTCCCTCGCGCAGATGCAGGCGTTTCATGCCAAGGCCTATGCCGCCGGCAATGCGGTGATTGCGGTGGTGGGCGATCTGACCCGCGCCGAAGCTGAAGCCATGACGGCCAAGGTCTCCGCGTCGTTGCCCAAAGGCCCGGCGATGGCAAACATTGCCCAGCCGACCGAGCCCAAGGCGGGCCTGAGCCATATCGAGTTCCCGTCCAAGCAGACGCATTTGCTGTTCGCCCAACTGGGCATCGACCGTGCCGACCCTGACTACGCGGCCTTGTCCCTGGGTAACCAGATCCTCGGCGGCGGTGGCTTCGGCACCCGCTTGATGAGCGAAGTGCGTGAAAAGCGCGGCCTGACCTACGGCGTGTACTCCGGCTTCTCACCGATGCAGGTACGCGGCCCGTTCATGATCAACCTGCAGACCCGCGCCGAAATGAGCGGCGGCACCCTGCGTTTGGTCGAGGAGGTAGTGGCCGACTACCTCAAGACCGGCCCTACGCAAAAAGAACTGGATGACGCCAAGCGCGAGCTGGCGGGCAGCTTCCCGCTGTCGACCGCGAGCAACGCCGATATCGTCGGGCAGTTGGGTGCGATGGGTTTCTACAATCTGCCGCTGACCTATCTGGAAGATTTCATGAAACAATCCCAGGCCCTGACCGTAGAGCAGGTCAAGGCTGCAATGAACAAACACTTGAGCGCCGACAAGATGGTCATCGTGACCGCCGGCCCGACGATTGCGCAAAAGCCACTACCGCCCCCCACTGATAAACCCGCCGAGCAGCCGCTCGGGGTTCCGGAGCATTAATGGCCAGTTCATCTCGCCCTAAAAAACCCGTCCACAACGTGCATAACGGTGTGGGCCAACTGCGCATCATTGGCGGCGAATGGGGCAGCCGCAAGCTGAGCTTCCCCGACGTCGTGGGCCTGCGCCCAACGCCAGATCGCGTGCGCGAAACCCTGTTTAACTGGCTTGCGCCGCACATCGGCGGCGCCAAAGTGCTGGACCCGTTCGCAGGCAGCGGCGCCTTGTTCCTTGAGGCGTTGTCCCGTGGCGCTGCCCAGGCCCAGGCGCTGGATGCCAGCAACGTGGCCGTTTCCAGTCTCAAGGAACACTTGGGTACCCTGCGCTGCACCAACGGGCAGGTGCAAACCGCCGACGCCCTGCGCTACCTGGAAACCCAGCCAGCCAGCGAGTTCGACGTGGTGTTCCTCGACCCGCCGTTCAACCAGAACCTGCTGCCAACCGTGTGTGCACTGCTCGAAGAGCGCAATTGGCTGGCAGCGGATTCGTGGATCTACACTGAAAGCGAGACGGCGCCGTCAACACTGGGCCTGCCTGGCGCGTGGCGCCTGCACCGGGAGCAGAAGTCCGGGCGTGTGTACTACGCGTTGTGGCACCGGTTGGTCGAAAGCGCCGCCTGATCCGCCCACCGCAGAGATGTTCATGCAGCCGTCTTCTGAAACATTCAAACCGGCTTTCGGCCTCGGCAACCCCCATTTGCAAACTTTGTGGGGGCCGCTGTGGCGCCCCACTACCCATATCGAACGTCAGCGCGAGCGCCTGTGGCTGGACGACGGTGACTTCCTCGACCTCGACTGGCACGGCCCCCATGACGCCCAAGCACCGTTGGTGCTGGTGCTGCATGGGCTGACCGGTTCGTCCAATTCGCCCTACGTGGCGGGCCTGCAAAAAGCACTCGCCACACAAGGCTGGGCCAGCGCGGCGCTGAACTGGCGCGGCTGTTCGGGGGAGCCCAACCTGCTGGCCCGCAGTTACCATTCAGGCGCCAGCGAAGACCTGGCCGCCGCGATTGCCCATCTGCGCGCCAAGCGGCCATTGGCGCCGTTGTATGCAGTGGGGTATTCGCTGGGGGGCAATGTTTTACTCAAGCATTTGGGTGAAACCGGTGAAGCCTCGGGCTTGCAAGGCGCGGCGGCAGTGTCGGTGCCGTTTCGCCTGGATCAGTGCGCGGATCGCATCGGGCTGGGCTTTTCACGGGTGTATCAGAAGCACTTCATGCGCGAAATGCTGGCGTATATCCGCGTCAAGCAGAGCCGTTTTCTGCTGGATGGCCGGGCTGACGGGCTTAAGGCCCTGGAAGCGTTGGGTTCGCTGGAAAAAATGCGCACGTTCTGGGATTTCGATGGGCGGGTCACTGCGCCACTGCATGGCTATCTGAGTGCCGAGGACTATTATCGCCGGGCGTCGAGCCGCTATTACCTGGGTGAAATTCGTACGCCGACGCTGATAATTCACGCCACCGACGACCCGTTCGTATTCGCTCACAGCTTGCCTGAAGCTAGCGAGTTATCGGATTGCACGGAGTTTGAGCTGACGGCAAAAGGCGGGCATGTGGGATTTGTCGATGGATCGCTCAAGCGCCCGAGCTACTACCTCGAACGCCGCATCCCCCAATGGCTGCTGACACAACACAGTTAAAACTGTGGGAGGGGGCTTGCCCCCGATGGCGGTGGGTCAGCTTGCACATAGGCTGTCTGATACACCGCTATCGGGGGCAAGCCCCCTCCCACATGTTGATTGGGTTTACATGCCCGACAACTCAGTCGCCCGTAGCGATAGCCCGCTGTGGATCGGTGATCCACTCACTCCACGACCCCGCATACAACTTGCCCACCGGATACCCCGCCAGGCTCAGGGCAAACAGGTTATGGCACGCCGTCACCCCCGAACCGCAATACGCCACCAGCTCATCCGCCGAGCGGCCTTGCAGTTGAGCGGCAAAGCGTTGCTTGAGCTGCTCAGCCGGCAGGAATCGCCCGTCACTGCCCAGGTTTTCATTGAACGCTGCACACTGCGCCCCGGGGATATGCCCTGCAACCGGATCTATCGGCTCCACTTCGCCACGAAAGCGCGCCTGGGCACGGGCATCGATCAGCGTGAGGCCAGGTTGGCCCAAGCGTTTCTGCAAGTGCTCGGCATCCAGCAGCATCTGGTTGTCTGGCGTGCCATTGAAAGTACCCACCTCGATGATTGGCGCATCCAGGCTCAACGGGAAACCCGCGCCATGCCAGGCCTTGAGGCCACCATCCAGGATAAATACGCCATCGCGCTTGCCCAGCCAAGCCAGCAACCACCACGCCCGGGCGGCGAACGCACCGGGGCCGTCGTCATATAAAACGATATCAGTGTCAGCATTAATGCCCCATGCCCGCAACTGTCGAACCAGAGCGTCTGCCGCCGGCAAAGGGTGACGACCGGTCACACCTTTGGTCACTGGCCCACTGAGATGGCGCTCCAAATCAGCATATTGCGCGCCTTCGATATGCCCTTCGGCGTAGCTGCAACGCCCGTAGTCCGGGTCTTCAAGCGCAAAACGGCAATCCAGGGTCACAAGCCCGGGGGACTTCTGACGCTCGGCCAGTTGCTGGGGGCTGATCAGTTGGGCAAGCGGCATGACGGACTCCTGCAGACAGATTCGGGGAAAGGTCCTACTTCACTTCTTCCAGTGCCTGATTCAACGGCACGTAAAACTCTTTGAACAGCGCGTCCACCGCTTCTTTGGCCTCAGGGGTCACAAACCCAGCCTCTAGCACTAGCACCTGATACACCCCGCGCTTGATCGCCTCGGCGCTCAAGTGGGTGGAATTTTCATTAGTGGTGCACAGAAAACGCACCCAAGACGTGAGAATGATCCACGCGTTAAGGGTCAGGGCTTCGGTTTGGATGGGGTCCATCTTGAGGATGCCGGCGTCGACAAATCCTTGGTAAATGGCGTTGCCCTGGGTCAGGCAGCGCTGGGAAAATCGCCGGTAGCCGGTGGCCAACTCCGAGTCGCTTTCCAGTAGATGCTCAAGGTCGCGGTGCAGGAAACGGTAGCGCCACATGCCGGCCAGCAAGGCCTGCAAGTAGAAACGTTTGTCTTGTACGGTGGCAGCGCGGCCCTCGGGTGGGCGCAGGAAACTGTCCACCAGGGTTTCGTATTCACGAAACAGCACGGCGATGATCGCCTGCTTGTTGGGGAAGTGGTAGTACAGGTTGCCCGGCGAAATTTCCATGTGGGCGGCGATATGGTTGGTGCTGATACTGCGCTCGCCCTGCTGGTTAAAAAGCTCCAGGCTGGTTTGCACAATGCGCTCGCTGGTCTTTACTCGTGGTGCCATAGGGGAATCAGCTTCTATACACGTGATGGGGCATCTTACGGCCAATCCTGGCCCGGATAAATCTGCATGTTGCTGCAATGTTATTTGACAATTTAGAGCAATGACTCTAAATATCGAGGCAGACCTATAACAATCGGGAACTGCGCCATGTCTGCCAACGTTGCCTACCTGCAAGATTCCCAGGCACTGGATCAACTCCAGCACCTGTTCGACGCCCAACAGCGCGCCTACGCGGCTAACCCGATGCCGCCGGCCGCTCAGCGCCAGCAATGGCTCAAGGCCCTGCGTAACCTGCTCAACGACGAACGCCAGGCGTTGATCAACGCCATCAGCCAGGATTTCAGCCATCGCAGCGCCGACGAGACCTTGTTCGCCGAATTGATGCCCAGCCTGCATGGCATTCATTACGCCAGCAAACACCTCAAAGGCTGGATGAAACCTTCCCGCCGCGCTGTAGGCATTGCCTTTCAACCCGCGTCAGCCAAAGTCATCTACCAACCGCTGGGCGTGGTCGGGGTGATCGTGCCCTGGAATTACCCGCTGTACCTGGCCATCGGGCCGCTGGTCGGCGCTTTGGCGGCCGGCAACCGCGTGATGCTCAAGCTCAGCGAGTCCACCCCGGCCACCGGCGAATTGCTTAAAAAGCTGCTGGCAAAGATCTTCCCCGAAGACCTTGTGTGCGTGGTCTTGGGCGAAGCCGAAGTGGGCATGGCGTTTTCCAAACTGCGTTTCGATCATCTGCTCTTCACCGGCGCCACCAGCATTGGCAAACATGTGATGCGGGCGGCGGCCGAGCACTTGACCCCGGTCACCCTGGAATTGGGCGGCAAGTCGCCGGCCATCGTGTCGGCCGATGTGCCCCTCAAGGACGCCGCTGAACGCATCGCCTTCGGTAAAGCGCTGAACGCCGGGCAAACCTGTGTAGCGCCGGACTATGTGCTGGTGCCCGAAGACCGCGTGGACGGTTTCGTTAAGGCTTACACCGAGGCGGTTCGTGGTTTCTATCCGACCCTCAACGACAACCCGGACTACACCGCGATCATCAACGAACGACAGTTGGCCCGGCTCAATGCCTACGTCAAAGACGCTACCGACAAGGGCGCCACCCTGATTCCGCTGTACGACCAGGGTCAGGCCCGGCGCATGGCCCACAGCCTGTTGCTGAATGTCAGCGATGACATGACGGTGATGCAGGACGAAATCTTCGGCCCGGTGCTGCCCATCGTGCCGTATCGCGGCATCGACCAGGCGTTTGCCTACGTCAACCAGCGCCCTCGCCCGCTGGCCCTTTACTACTTCGGCTACAACAAGGGCGAGCAGAACCGCGTGCTCCACGAAACCCACTCCGGCGGCGTGTGCCTGAACGACACCCTGTTGCACGTGGCCCAGGACGATATGCCGTTTGGCGGCATCGGCCCGTCAGGCATGGGCCACTACCACGGGCATGAAGGCTTTCTCACGTTCAGCAAGGCCAAGGGCGTGCTGGTCAAGCAGCGCTTGAATGCAGCGAAGTTGATCTACCCGCCCTATGGAAAGTCGATCCAGAAGCTGATCCAGAAGCTGTTTATCCGTTGATATCGCCACTCTCGGGACAATAAAAACAATGAACCCCAGCCTGACTGATACACCCGCGCTGTCACGGCGCGGCGTCTTGAAACTCGGCCTGTGCGCCAGCGCATTCCTGGCCACCGCCGGGCTTGGCGCCAGCCTCAGCGGCTGCTCCAGCAGCATACCGGCCAGTGGCTTTGCGATGTTGCGCAGCAGTGATCTGCCCTTTCTGCGGGCGGTGATCCCAGTGTTGCTGGAAGGCGTGGCCAGTGCTCAGGAAGTGGCCAGCCGGATTGATGACACGCTTAAAAAGCTCGATTTCAGCCTGCAACGCCTTTCGCCAGAGATGTTCAAGCTCACTCAGCAATTGTTCGACGTGCTCGGCATGGGCATTACCCGGGGGCCTCTGACCGGAATCTGGGGCAGCTGGGAAAACGCCAGCAGCGAGCAGATCCGCAACTTTTTGCAGCGCTGGGAAAACAGCTACCTGAACCTGCTGCGCATGGGCCAGGGCTCATTGCTCAAGCTTGTGATCATGGCGTGGTACTTCCAGCCGGCGTCGTGGGCCCATTGCGGCTATCCCGGCCCCCCAAAGATTTGAAGCTGAGAATCCGATCAAATGTGGGAGGGGGCTTGCCCCCGATGGCGGTGGGTCAGCCAATACAGACTTCACTGATGCACCGCTATCGGGAGCAAGCCCCCTCCCACAGGGGATTTGCAGTGTTTTCCTGAACTCAACCACGTATAAAAATAAGAGTGCACACCTATGCCCGTACCTGATCTGTTCCGCGAGGGCCTGGCCCGCGGCTGGAAGACCCACAATGGCGCGACCCTCGACAGCGACCTGACCCTGGAAGCCGACGTTGCCATCATCGGCAGCGGCGCGGGTGGCGGTACGACGGCTGAAATCCTCAGCGCCGCTGGCTACAAGGTGCTGCTGATCGAAGAAGGCCCGCTCAAGACCAGCAGCGATTTCAAATTGCTCGAAGACGAGGCCTACACCAGCCTGTACCAAGAGGGTATTGGTCGCATGAGCAAGGACGGCGCGATCACCATCCTGCAAGGCCGGGCCGTGGGCGGCACCACCTTGATCAACTGGACGTCGAGCTTTCGTACACCGGACGCCACGCTATCCCACTGGGCCAGCGAATACTCGGTGAAGGGCCATAGCAGTGCCGAGATGGCACCCTGGTTCGAAACGATGGAACAGCGCCTGGGCATCGCGCCCTGGGCCATGCCACCCAACCCCAACAATGACGTGATCCGCAAGGGCTGCGAAAAGCTCGGCTACAGCTGGCATGTGATCCCGCGCAATGTGCGTGGCTGCTTCAACCTGGGGTATTGCGGCATGGGTTGCCCGGTCAACGCCAAGCAATCGATGCTGGTGACCACTATCCCCTCCACCCTGGAAAAAGGCGGCGAACTGCTCTACCTGGCACGCGCCGAGCGCCTCAAATACAGCGGCGACACCATCAGCAGCCTGGAATGCGTGGCCATGGATGAGCTGTGCGTGGCGCCCACCGGTCGCAAAATTACGGTCAAGGCCAAGCACTACGTGCTTTCTGGCGGCGGCATCAACAGCCCGGCGCTACTGATGCGCTCCGACGCCCCTGACCCGCATTCGCGTGTGGGCAAGCGCACCTTCTTGCACCTGGTGAATTTCTCGGCGGGGCTGTTCGACGAGGTGATCAACCCGTTCTACGGCGCACCACAGTCGATCTACTCCGACCATTTCCAATGGCAGGACGGCACCACCGGTAAAATGTCGTACAAGCTCGAAGCACCACCCCTACACCCAGCACTGGCCAGTACCCTGCTGGGCGGCTACGGCGAACAAAACGCGTTGGACATGAGCCAGTTGCCCAACACCCACGCGATGCTCGCCCTGCTGCGAGACGGCTTCCACCCGGACAGCCCCGGCGGCACAGTGGACTTGCGCGGCGACGGCACGCCAGTGCTCGACTATCAAGTCTCCGACTACGCCTGGGACGGCCTGCGCCGGGCCTTCCATAGCATGGCCGAAATCCAGTTCGCGGCGGGCGCCAAGTCGGTCAAGCCCCTGCATCACGATGCGCGCTACGTGAAAACCCTGGGCGAAGCTCGCACGATGATCGAAGGCCTCAACCTGGAGTTGCATCGCACCTGCCTGGGCAGTGCTCATGTGATGGGCGGCTGTGCCATGGGCGAAGACCCGAAAAATGCAGTGGCCGACAGCCTGGGTCGCCATCATCAGTTACGCAACCTGTCGATCCACGATGGCTCCCTATTCCCCACCAGTATTGGGGCCAACCCACAATTATCCGTGTATGGATTGACCGCCCAACTGGCGACAGCCTTGGCCGAACGTCTGAAAACGGCGTGAATAAACACGCTCTTTCGTGGCTTCTTCTACATAAGTTGACTTGGCCGACCGGGATGGCTGCGATACCATCCGGTTCCCCAACGGACTCCGCCAGGACGACGCGATGAACCGAGTGTTGTACCCAGGTACCTTCGACCCGATTACCAAAGGCCATGGCGATCTGGTCGAACGCGCCTCTCGCCTGTTCGACCACGTGATCATCGCGGTCGCGGCCAGCCCCAAGAAAAACCCGCTGTTTCCCCTGGAACAGCGCGTGGAGCTGGCGCGTGAGGTCACCAAGCACCTGCCCAACGTGGAAGTGGTGGGCTTTTCCACATTGCTCGCGCATTTCGCCAAGGAGCAGAACGCCAATGTGTTCTTGCGTGGCCTGCGCGCGGTGTCGGACTTCGAATACGAATTCCAGCTGGCCAACATGAACCGCCAACTGGCGCCGGACGTGGAAAGCCTGTTCCTCACGCCGTCGGAACGTTATTCGTTCATTTCTTCGACGTTAGTGCGTGAAATCGCCGCTTTGGGCGGCGATATTACCAAGTTCGTGCACCCGGCCGTGGCCGATGCGCTGACGCTGCGCTTCAAGAAGTAAGACCGCTCACTCGGCGCCTGCTCGCACTGCGGGCGCCAATGCGGCACAATTGCGCGCATTCGTTTTCAAATGCCCTGGCTGACAGCCCTGGCAGGAGTTTCCATGTCCCTGATCATCACCGACGATTGCATCAATTGCGACGTCTGCGAACCCGAGTGCCCGAACGCTGCTATTTCCCAAGGTGAAGAGATCTACGTGATCGACCCTAACCTGTGCACGCAGTGTGTTGGCCACTATGACGAACCTCAGTGCCAGCAGGTGTGCCCGGTGGATTGCATTCCGTTGGATGAGGCTCATCCGGAGACGGAAGAGCAGTTAATGGAGAAGTACCGCAAGATTACTGGCAAGGCCTGAGGGCCTCATCGGGGGCAAGCTCCCTCCCACACTGACTGTATTCACAAATAAAAAGCTGTGAACCCGGTCAAATGTGGGAGGGGGCTTGCCCCCGATGGCTATATCAGCCATCACCTGGCAATCAGCTCTGGCACCTAGGGCAAAACACACTCGCCCGCTGCCCCAGCACCACATTGCGCAACTCAGTCCCACAGACCTTGCAGCCCTCGCCGCCCCGTCCGTACACGAACAGCTCCTGCTGGAAATACCCCGGCTGCCCATCCCCACCGATAAAGTCGCGCAACGTGGTACCACCGCGCTCAATGGCGGCCGCCAGCACGCGCTTGATTTCAATCGCCAGCTTCAAGTAACGACCCCGGGAAATCCCCCCCGCCGCCCGACGTGGGTCGATCCCCGCCGCAAACAGCGCTTCCGTCGCATAGATGTTCCCCACGCCCACCACCACCGCATTGTCCATGATGAACGGCTTCACCGCCATCGACTTACCACGCGACAGCTGGAACAAACGCTCGCCGTCAAACAAGTCGGTCAACGGCTCCGGCCCCAGGCGCAGCAGCAGTTCGTGGTTGTGCGGGTCTTGGCTCCACAGCATGGCGCCAAAGCGCCGTGGGTCGGTGTAGCGCAGGGCCAGGCCGGATTCGAGTTCGATGTCGACGTGCTCATGCTTGAGCGCTGGCAACCCCGCTTCTACCAAGCGCAAGTTGCCGGACATGCCCAAGTGGCTGATCAAGGTGCCCACCTCGGCATTGATCAACAGGTACTTGGCCCGCCGCTCCACCCGTACGATGCGCTGCCCGGACAGGCGCACATCCAGGTCTTCCGGGATCGGCCAGCGCAGGCGCCGTTCACGCACCACCACGCGGCTGACACGCTGGCCTTCCAGGTGCGGCGCAATCCCGCGACGGGTGGTTTCGACTTCGGGTAACTCAGGCATGCGTACCTCTTGAAGGAAGGGTCAGTGAGCGCCCAGCTCGCGGATCGACAACTTCATGCTTTCGAAGTCGTAGTCCGACAGGCCCACGTAGTCCAGAACCAGGTGGCTGATGGCATTCCACTCATGGTCGATAGACTGATTGCCCAACACGCGGAAGGACGAGCAGATGTGCTCGGCCATTTTCAGGATCGCCAGCAGGTTTTTAAGCTGCGGGTTGCGCGACGACTCATCGCTGAAAACGGCCAGGGCGTTGTGGTGGTTGGCGATGGCGTCGGTCACATGCTCCGGCAGGCGCCAGGATTTGGCGGTGTAGTAGCCCACCACTGCATGGTTGGTGTTGAACGCATTGTTCTCGGTGTCGACCACGCGGCAGTCGGTACCCGCGTTGGCGTAGGCTTCTTCGAGCACCGCCATGTAGTTGGGGAAGCGTTTGAGCATCAATGGCACGCCGCAATCGTGGAACAGGCCCAAGGCATAGGCCTCGTCCACCGCCTGGGAGCCGGTGCGCTTGGCCAGGGTCAGGCAGGTCATGGCCACATCCTGGGCGGTGTCCCAGAAGCGGTTGAGTGTCACGATGGTGTCGTCGCTCATCTCGCCCTTGATCGACAACGCGTTGATCAGGTTGATGATCGAACGGCTGCCCAGCAGATTAACCGCGCGCTGGATCGAGGCGATCTTGTTGCTCAGGCCGAAGTACGACGAGTTAACGATCTTGAGCAACGCGCCGGACAGGCCTGGGTCCTGAGAAATCAGCCGGGCGATCACTTCCAGGTCCGGATCGGGCATGTATTGCTCCATCTGCAGGTCCACCATGATCTGCGGTTGGGGCGGTACGCTGATACCTTGCAGGGCCTGTTGGATCTGTTCGGCGGATAGCTCTTGGGACATAAGTACTTACTCTGGGCTAGGGGGCGATTCTAACCCCTAAGCAAACCTGACCGACACCTCAAAAACCCGAACTGCAACCCGGTCAAATGTGGAAGCTGGCTTGTCTGCGATGGCATCACCGCCGTACGTCTGATACACCGCGCCGCCTGCATCGCGGGCAAGCCCGCTCCCACATGAAACGCGCTGTAACAGGTATACTCCCGCTCTTTTTTCCGGAGCGACGTCATGTCCCTGCCAAGCCTGCGTCTCAAAGCCAACGCCGATCGTCGTTTGCGCAACGGCCACCTGTGGGTCTACAGCAACGAAATCGACGTGGCTGCCACCCCACTTCACGGCTTTCAGGCAGGCGACCAGGCTATCCTGGAAGCGGCCGGCGGCAAGACCCTGGGCATCGTGGCCATGAGCCCGAACAACCTGATCTGCGCCCGCCTGCTGTCGCGCGACATCAAGTTGCCGCTGGACAAGTCGCTGCTGGTGCACCGCATCAACGTGGCCCTGTCCCTGCGCGATCGCCTGTTCGACAAGCCGTTCTATCGCCTGGTCTACGGCGATTCCGACCTGCTGCCGGGCCTGGTGGTTGACCGTTTCGGCGACATCCTGGTGGTACAGATCGCCTCGGCGACCATGGAAGCCCACAAAGAAGACGTGATCGCCGCACTGACCCAAGTGCTCAAGCCAAGCGGCATCCTGTTCAAGAACGACTCCGCCGCCCGCGACGCCGAAGGCCTTAATCGCTACGTTGAAACCGTGTTCGGTCTGGTACCGGAGTGGGTTGCACTGGAAGAGAACGGCGTGAAATTCGAAGCCCCGGTGATTCAGGGCCAGAAGACCGGCTGGTTCTACGACCACCGTATGAACCGTGCGCGCCTGGCCCCGTATGCCAAAGGCAAACGCGTTCTGGACCTCTACAGCTACATCGGCGGCTGGGGCGTGCAGGCTGCAGCCTTTGGCGCCAGTGAAGTGTTCTGCGTCGACGCCTCCGCCTTCGCCCTCGACGGCGTTGAGCGCAACGCTGCGCTGAACGGTGTTGCCGAGAAGATGACCTGCATCGAAGGCGACGTGTTTGAAGCGCTCAAGGAGCTGAAAGCCAGCGAAGAACGCTTCGACGTGATCGTTGCCGACCCACCGGCCTTCATCAAACGCAAAAAAGACATGAAAAACGGCGAAGGCGCCTACCGTCGCCTGAACGAGCAAGCCATGCGCCTGCTCAGCAAGGACGGCATCCTGGTCAGCGCTTCGTGCTCCATGCACCTGCCGGAAGATGACCTGCAAAACATCCTGCTGACCAGCGCCCGTCATTTGGATCGCAATATCCAGATGCTGGAACGTGGCGGCCAGGGCCCGGACCATCCGGTGCACCCGGCGATTGCCGAAACGCGGTACATCAAGAGTATTACGTGCCGGTTGCTGCCTAATAGCTAATTAACACCAGCACACTTGTAGGAGCGAGCTTGCTCGCGAAGCACTCATAGGCAACGCGGGCTACCTGATATCACTGCGTTATCGTTGACGATTTTCGCGAGCAAGCTCGCTCCTACAGTTGTGGCGCACATCAATAGGGGAAGCTACCTACGCTGCTTTTGATTGCCTGTCGATCTTCGGGGCCATCGGTTGCGCGCTCGCGCCGGACTACCTGAGCTTCCTGCTGTTTCGCAGTGTGCAGGCGATGGGTTGTGGGTTCTTTGTATTGGGTCACGCACTGGTGGAGGACTTGTTCGATGAGCAAGATCGCGCCCGTGTGCGCCTGTATTACATGACCCTGAGCGGCTCGTTTGTGGCGCTTTCGCCGCTGATCGGATCCTGGCTGCAAACCACGTTCGACTGGCAAGGCAGCTTCTACGGCTTTGCCCTAATGGCGCTGGGCATGCTGATCCACGCGTTGTGCATCCTGCCGTCTAAGTCCGCCAGCCCATACCGCGAGCCGGTGTCGATCATCGGCACCCTCAAGGCCGTCATGCGCAATAAGCATTTCCTACGCTACTGGTGGATAGCCGCGCTGGTCTTCGCCTGCTACTTCGCCCTCATCAGCGTCACACCGCTGATCTTCATGGATGCCTTGAAGCTCTCCGAATACCAATATGCGCTGGTGCTGATGGTGTATGGCGTAGCCTACCTGCTCGGCGGCGTCACGGCGTCGTATTTGCAAAAGCGCATCACGCTGTCGCGGCAGATCAATATCGGCCTTGGCCTGCTGGCAATCGCCGGGGGGCTGCTGACGTTAATTGTCAGTATGGAAGCCATCACCACCGTGACCCTGCTGATTCCGATGCTGATCAGCGCGCTGGCCGTCACCCTGGTGCGACCTGCCGCGATTTCTGCGGCGATGCTGTTGTTTTCCCACAGCGCAGGCACGGCCGCGTCAGCGGGCAACAGCATCATGTTCCTCACTGCCGCCATTAGCAGCGCGGCGCTGGCCCAGGCGGGCGACTATATGTTGATGACTATTGCCTTAAGCTTCGTGGCCCTCAGCCTCTGGGGCTGGCTAACCAACGCCCGCCTCCAACGTTGACGCTTTACCTTGTAGGAGCGAGCTTGCTCGCGAAGCACTCACAGGCAACGCGGGCTACCGGATAGCACCGCGTTATCGTTGACGATTTTCGCGAGCAAGCTCGCTCCTACAGTGAGTTGGGACATATTCAGAAGTACTGTCTAGGCGCCAGTGAACAGTAGGTCTTCTAAGGTTCTCTTCCAATCACAGAAGAGGACGAAGGAATGTCCACCCAGCAAAACGCACATCGGCTCCGTACCGGGCGCTATTCCGAGACGGACAGGATTTACCTGCTCACCGCCGTTACTCACCAACGCCAGCCGATCTTCAAGGATTGGCGTATCGGGCGCCTGCTCGTCAGCCAATTCAAAAATGCCCAGGAAGAAGGCAAAGCGACTTCTTTGGCCTGGGTGGTCATGCCAGACCATTTCCACTGGCTGGTGCAATTGCATAACGGCGATCTGCCAAGGCTGATGCGAATCACCAAGTCACGAAGTGCTCGCGCCATCAACCAGGCGAGGCGCTCTTTCGGGACTGTTTGGCAAAAAGGCTACTTTGACCAGGCACTGCGCCGAGAGGATGACATGAAGGCTATGGCCCGTTATATCGTGGCCAACCCCTTGCGAGCGGGCTTGGTGGAACATATCGGCCAGTATCCGCTGTGGGACGCAAGCTGGTTGTAGGAGCGAGCTTGCTCGCGAAAAACGTATCGACGACTCGAGCTAACTGACAGCGCTGCGTCATCGTTGGCGATTTTCGCGAGCAAGCTCGCTCCTACAGGAAGACGGTGTAGAATCGGCCCTATTCATCGCCAGTCATCCCCCGGCGGGTTTATGAGCTCAAGGCCAATGCGCACGGCGATCCCGTAACGTTTGCGGCAACTTCCAGACACCAGTGCCATTTTTCGGGTGTTTCAGAGGTCAATAGAAGCTCACTCCCTTTTCTGCACCTGATTAGTAAGTGATTAGCCGCCCGGAGTGCTCCATGCCAGATTACCGCTCGAAAACATCCACCCACGGCCGCAACATGGCCGGCGCCCGCGCACTGTGGCGTGCCACGGGGATGAAAGATGACGACTTCAAGAAGCCGATCATCGCGATTGCCAACTCGTTCACCCAATTCGTACCGGGCCACGTCCACCTCAAGGACCTGGGCCAGCTGGTCGCCCGCGAGATCGAACGCGCCGGTGGCGTAGCCAAGGAATTCAACACCATCGCCGTGGATGACGGCATCGCCATGGGCCATGACGGCATGCTGTATTCCCTGCCGAGCCGCGAGATCATCGCCGACTCCGTGGAATACATGGTCAACGCCCACTGCGCCGACGCCATCGTCTGCATCTCCAACTGCGACAAGATCACCCCCGGCATGCTGATGGCCGCCCTGCGCCTGAACATCCCGGTGATCTTCGTCTCTGGCGGCCCGATGGAAGCCGGCAAGACCAAACTGGCCTCCCACGGCCTCGACCTGGTGGACGCCATGGTCATCGCCGCCGATTCCAGCGCTTCTGACGAGAAGGTTGCGGAATACGAGCGCAGTGCTTGCCCTACCTGCGGTTCGTGCTCCGGCATGTTCACCGCCAACTCGATGAACTGCCTGGTTGAAGCCCTGGGCCTGGCCTTGCCGGGCAACGGCTCTACCCTCGCCACCCACAGCGACCGCGAGCAATTGTTCCTGCAGGCCGGCCGCACCATTGTCGAGCTGTGCAAGCGTTACTACACCGAGAACGATGACTCGGTATTGCCGCGCAATATCGCCAACTTCAAGGCGTTCGAAAACGCCATGACCCTGGACATCGCCATGGGCGGTTCCACCAACACCATCCTGCACTTGCTGGCCGCCGCCCAAGAAGCCGAGATCGACTTCGACCTGCGCGACATCGACCGTCTGTCCCGCCACGTACCGCAACTGTGCAAAGTCGCGCCAAACATCCAGAAGTACCACATGGAAGACGTGCACCGTGCTGGCGGGATCTTTTCGATCCTGGGTTCGCTCGCTCGTGGCGGCTTGCTGCACACCGACCTGCCGACCGTGCACAGTAAGACGCTCGCCGAAGGCATCGCCAAATGGGACATCACCCAGACTGACGATGAAGCCGTGCATCACTTCTTCAAGGCAGGCCCGGCAGGCATCCCGACGCAAACCGCTTTCAGCCAGTCGACCCGTTGGGAAACATTGGATGACGACCGTGAAAACGGCTGCATCCGTAGTGTCGAGCACGCCTACTCCCAGGAAGGCGGCCTGGCCGTGCTGTACGGCAACATCGCCGTCGATGGTTGCGTGGTGAAAACCGCCGGTGTGGATGAGTCCATCCACGTCTTCGAAGGTCGCGCCAAGATCTACGAAAGCCAGGACAGCTCGGTGCGCGGCATCCTCGCTGACGAAGTGAAAGAAGGCGACATCGTGATCATCCGCTACGAAGGCCCCAAAGGCGGCCCGGGTATGCAGGAGATGCTGTACCCGACGTCGTACCTGAAATCCAAAGGCTTGGGCAAAGCCTGCGCACTGCTGACCGACGGTCGCTTCTCCGGCGGCACCTCGGGCCTATCCATCGGCCACGCTTCGCCAGAAGCCGCTGCCGGTGGCGCGATTGGCCTGGTGCAGGATGGCGACAAGGTGCTGATCGACATTCCGAACCGCTCGATCAACCTGTTGATCAGCGATGAAGAACTGGCCGCGCGCCGGGTTGAGCAGGACAAGAAGGGTTGGAAGCCGGTGGAGAAGCGTCCACGCAAAGTCACTACCGCGTTGAAGGCCTACGCATTGCTGGCCACCAGTGCCGACAAGGGTGCTGTGCGTAACAAGGCCATGCTCGACGGCCTGTAAGCTGCGCCCATAAAAATGCCCCGCCAAGTGCGGGGCATTTTTTTGCCTGGAGATAATACCCAGAACACTGAAAATCAAATGTGGGAGGGGGCTTGCTCCCGATAGCAGAGTGTCAGCCAATGAATTGCTTACAGACACACCGCCATCGGGCGCAAGCCCCCTCCCACACCGACCGAGTTCACAGATACATATGTGTGAACCCAACCAAATGTGGGAGGGGGCTTGCCCCCGATTACAGGCGACTCGGTGTTACTGAATCTCCTCGGGCTTAACGATCACCCAGTTCTTGTCCGCCGTCACAGCCAACCCTTCCTTAGCCTGCGCCGCCGCGTGCTTGGCCATCATGCCGTTAAGTTGGGTCATGTATTTATCCTTGCGGTTGATCCACAGGTGCACGCCGCCCTTGGCCACATCCACATCGTGAAACAGCATGTAGCCATCGCTGGTGGGGGTATCACCGCCGACGATCACCGGTTTTTTCCATTCGTCGATGTAGGTGAGGATCGCCGCGTGCTTGCCAGCCATCCAGGTCGCTGGGGTCCACAGGTAAGGCGTGAGTTCCAAGCCGAGGTTGGCCTTTTCGTCATACTTGCCCGCGGCGATTTGTTTGCGCGCGGTGGTCAGCTCGCCAGTCTTACGGTCTTTGAGCAGGGTGGTCACGCCGATGACGTTCTCGGGTTTGACGTTGTAGCCGTACTTGGGGTCGGCGGCGACCATGCGCACCAACTCCTCTGAGGCGGCGGTCATCACGTACACCTCGATGCCGTTTTCCATCAGCTTGTTGTACAGCTCCTGCTGGCCGGTGAAGATTTTCGGCGGCTGCACTTCGGATTTCTTCACCGTGTCGCCTTCAAAATAACTGACCGGTACCGGTTTGCCGGAGGCCATCAGCTCATCCACCTGGACCTTGAGCTCCTTGAGGGTGAAGCCCGAGAACACTTGGGCAACCCATGGGTAGCAGACCATGTCGTCGACTTCGCAAAGGCGATAGTAGTAACTGAACAGGCTCTCTTTGTGGTCGGCGGTGTCTTTGAACGGCATCAGCTTGAGCGAGGGGTCGAGGCTCTCGCGGGTGATCAAGCCCTTGTTTTCCATGTAGGGCAGCAGGGATTCTTCGAGGTCGTAGCGGTAACTGGTGTTGTCCATGTCGAACACCGCGAAGTTACCCTTGTTGGCGTTGGCGGCGATCATCTCGTTCAGCTGTTTGGCGGCCGGGGCGGGCCAGTGTTTCAACTCGGTGGCGGCCATGGCCTAGCCGGCGAGGCCCAGGCACAGTGCAGCGGCGAACATTCTCGAAGCAAGCTTCATTAGCGTTTCTCCCTGAGTGAAAGACATCGACGCTAACAAATCTGTGTGACGCTCAACACCCGTGCGCGACCGCTTGCGTCGTGATTGCGTCAACGCCGTGTGCCTGGGCGCCAGAGGCTTATTCCAAAAACGACAGTCGCCATTCCATCTTGTTATTAATTCATTAGATATCAAGCTGTTAGGATTTCCGGTTCGCAATCGCAGGCTCACGCGATTGGCAGCCTCTTACGGAGCTTCAATGAATCTGCCCCTGATTCTCAACTTACTGGTGTTCGTGGCCCTGTTACTGGGCCTGGCACAAACCCGTCGTACTAACTGGAGCCTGGCCAAGAAGGTGTTGTTTGCCTTGGTGCTGGGCGTGGCCTTTGGTGTGGCGCTGCATTCGATCTACGGTGCCGGCAACCCGGTGCTCAAGGCTTCCATCGGCTGGTTCGATCTGGTCGGCAATGGTTATGTGCAATTGCTGCAAATGATCGTGATCCCGCTGGTATTCGCCTCGATCCTTAGTGCCGTGGCGCGTCTGCATAACGCTTCGTCGCTGGGCAAGATCAGCTTCCTGACCATCGGCACCTTGCTGTTCACTACCGCCATTGCGGCGCTGATCGGCATCGGCCTGACCAACCTGTTTGGCCTCACCGCCGAAGGCCTGGTGGCCGGCACCCAGGAAATGGCGCGCCTGCAAGTGATCCAGAGCGATTACGCGGGCAAGGTCGCCGACCTGAATATCCCGCAACTGCTGCTGTCGTTCGTGCCCGCCAACCCGTTCGCCGACCTGGCGCGGGCCAAGCCGACGTCAATCATCAGCGTGGTGATTTTCGCCGCTTTCCTGGGGGTTGCCGCGCTGCAACTGCTCAAGGATGACGTGGAAAAAGGCCAGAAGGTGCTCAACGCCATCGACACCCTGCAAGCCTGGGTGATGCGCCTGGTGCGACTGGTGATGAAGTTGACGCCGTACGGCGTGTTGGCGCTGATGACCAAGGTGGTCGCCGGTTCCAACCTGCAAGACATCATCAAGCTCGGCAGCTTCGTCGTGGTGTCGTACCTGGCCCTGGGCCTGATGTTTGTGGTGCACGGCCTGTTGCTGTCCCTGGCAGGGGTCAACCCGTTGCGCTTCTTCCGCAAGGTGTGGCCGGTGCTGACGTTTGCCTTCACCAGCCGCTCCAGCGCGGCGGCAATCCCGCTGAGCATTGAAGCGCAGACCCGTCGCTTGGGCATCCCGCAATCCATCGCCGGCTTCGCTGCCTCGTTTGGCGCGACCATCGGCCAGAACGGTTGCGCGGGGCTCTACCCTGCCATGTTGGCGGTGATGGTGGCGCCAACCGTGGGCATCAACCCGCTTGACCCACTGTGGATCGCGACCCTGGTGGCGATTGTGACCTTGAGTTCGGCAGGCGTTGCCGGCGTGGGCGGCGGTGCGACCTTTGCCGCGCTGATCGTGCTGCCGGCCATGGGCTTGCCGGTGTCACTGGTGGCGCTGCTGATTTCGGTGGAGCCGCTGATCGACATGGGCCGCACGGCGTTGAACGTGAACGGTTCGATGACGGCCGGTGCGATTACCAGCCAGATCATGGGGCAGACGGATAAGGCGTTGTTGGATGCCGATGAGCATGCTGAGTTAGCGCAGGCCTGAAGCCGAATCAACTGTAGGAGCGAGCTTGCTCGCGAAGAACGTCAACGATGACGCGGGCATGCTGAATGAACGCGGCGCCCTCAGGTTTTTCGCGAGCAAGCTCGCTCCTACAATCAGTTCCGTTCCCAGACTTCGAAGTGGTACGCCGGCTTGTCACCTTCAGCCGGGTTCTCCTGATTGGAAACCAACTTCCACTGGCCCTGATCAAACTCCGGAAACCACGCATCCCCGTCCGGACTCAACGCCACCCGCGTCAAATACAGGCGATCCGCCTGCTCCAGCCCCTGCGCATACAACTGCGCGCCGCCGATCAACATCAGCTCATCCACGCCCTGGGCCAACGCCCACTCTTCGGCGCGCTCCACTGCAGCCTCCAGCGACGGAAAAACTTCCGCACCTTCAAGCACCAGATCGGTCTGACGGCTGACCACCAGGTTCAAGCGCCCCGGCAACGGTCGGCCCAGGGAATCCCAGGTCTTGCGCCCCATGATGATCGGCTTGCCGAGGGTGGTGGCCTTGAAATATTTGAAATCCCCCGGCAAATGCCAGGGCATGCTGTTGTCGACGCCGATCACGCGGTTTTCACCGAGGGCTGCGATCAGGCTTAAAGGGAGAGTTTTTTTCATGGCGACGAGAATACCAGAGCCCCCTGCCACGCGCAGCGTGCACTAAACAGCCTCACAGGGGTTATGCTCCAGGCTCACAAACACAACAGGACAACGCGTGACTCCTCTGCACACACTCTGGCTGACAGAAACCGTGCGCCTGCGCGAAGAACACGCAGGCCCCCTGGAAGACCTGGAAGCCAACCGCCTGGCCCGCACGGCCGGGGGCGACTTACCGACGCGCATTCAGCGGCGCGCCCTGCACCTGGCCGAGCGCGATGGGCTGACAGCCGCCCTCACCCGCTGGCTGCAAGGTGCGCGCCTGGCGCTAGTGCTGCTGGCAATAGTAGCGGTGGTCAGCGGCGCCGGCCTGGCCTTTGCCGCGCTGGGTAACGGCCAGGCCCCGGTGAATGTGTTCTGGGCCTTGGGCAGCCTGCTCGGCTTGAATCTGATCCTCTTGATAAGCTGGGCGCTGGGCGTGTTGTTTGCCGGCGAACATAGCGCCAGTCTTGGTCGCCTGTGGTTGTGGCTCAGCGAAAAACTCGCCCGTGATGCCAAGGCCGCGCAACTGGCGCCGGCGCTTTTACTGCTGCTGCAACGCCAAAAACTCAATCGATGGGCGGTGGGCGTGCTGGTCAACAGTTTGTGGCTGCTCGCATTGCTCAGTGCACTGGTGATTGTGCTTACGCTGCTCGCCACCCGCCGCTACGGCTTTGTGTGGGAAACCACCATTCTTGGCGCAGATACCTTCGTCGCCGTGACGCAGGCGCTGGGCCGCCTGCCCGCCCTACTGGGTTTCAACGTGCCAACCGTCGAGATGATCCGCGCCAGCGGCGACTCTGTCCTGAATATTGAAAGCGCCCGCCAGGCCTGGGCCGCTTGGTTGGTGGGCGTTCTGCTGGTCTATGGCCTGCTGCCACGGCTGATCCTCGCCCTGCTTTGCCTGTGGCGCTGGAAACGCGGGCGCGCCGCCCTGCGCCTGGACCTCAACCTGCCTGGCTACAGTCAACTTCGCGAGCGCTTGATGCCGAGCAGCGAACGTCTCGGCGTCAACGATGCCGCGCCGGAGCAACTGCACCACGTCAGCAGCGGCGTCAGTGAGCTTGAAAGCGAAGGCGCCCTGCTGGTGGCCATCGAGCTGGATGACCAACACCCTTGGCCACCCAAGCTGCCCGCCAACGTGAAGAACGCCGGCATCCTCGACAGCCGTGAGTCGCGCAACAAACTGCTGGAGCAACTGAGCCGCTTTGCCCCCGCCCGCCTGCTTATCGCCTGCGACCCACGCCGCTCGCCGGATCGCGGCAGCCTGGCGCTGATCGCCGAACTCGCCCGCAGCGCCAGCGAAACCCGCGTGTGGTTGCTGCAAGCGCCAACCGGCCAGGCGCTGGACGCCGAGCGCCTGGGGGATTGGCACAGCGCACTGCAACAGCTGGAGCTGCCTTTCGCCGACTGCGCGCCGCTGAGCTGGCTGGAGACCGGACATGACTAAACCGCTGAAACTCGCCGTGGTCGGCCATACGAACGTGGGCAAGACCTCGCTGCTGCGCACCCTGACCCGTGATGTGGGCTTCGGCGAGGTCTCCCATCGCCCCAGCACCACGCGGCATGTCGAGGGTGCGCGCTTGTCGGTGGACGGCGAAGCCTTGCTGGAGCTGTACGACACTCCCGGCCTGGAAGATGCCATCGCCCTGCTCGACTACCTGGAACGCCTGGATCGCCCCGGCGAACGTCTCGATGGTCCGGCCCGCCTGGCACGTTTCCTCGAAGGCAGCGAGGCTCGCCAGCGTTTCGAGCAGGAAGCCAAGGTACTGCGCCAACTGCTGGCCTCGGACGCCGGCCTGTATGTGATCGACGCCCGCGAACCGGTACTGGCCAAGTACCGCGACGAGCTGCAAGTACTGGCCAGCTGCGGCAAGCCATTGCTGCCCGTGCTCAACTTTGTCAGCAGCAGCGACCACCGCGAGCCAGACTGGCGCGAAGCCCTGGCGCGCCTGGGCCTGCATGCGCTGGTGCGTTTTGACAGCGTCGCGCCGCCGGAAGACGGCGAACGGCGGCTGTATGAAAGCCTGGCCCTGCTGCTGGAAAATGCCCGGCCGCAGTTGGAGCGGTTGATTCTTGACCAAGAGGCCCAACGCCAGGCTCGCCAGCAAAGTGCCGCACGTTTGATCGCCGAGCTGTTGATCGACTGCGCTGCATGCCGACGCAGCGTGGTAACGGAAGATGAGCCACAAGCCATCAACGAGTTGCGCAAGGCCACACGTCAACGCGAACAAAAATGCGTAGAAGCCCTGCTCAAACTCTACGGTTTCCGCCCGCAAGATGCGGCCGCCAGCGACTTGCCGCTGCTGGACGGGCGTTGGGGCGACGACCTCTTCAACCCCGAAACCCTCAAGCAACTCGGCGTGCGCGTCGGCGGCGGGATTGCCGCAGGCGCGGCTGCCGGTGCCGGGGTGGATCTATTGGTCGGCGGCTTGACCCTCGGCGCCGCCGCCCTGGCCGGTGCGATTGCCGGCGGCGCACTGCAAACCGCCCGCAGCTACGGCAACCGCCTGCTGGGCAAGATCAAAGGTCACCGCGAGCTGACTGTCGATGACAGCGTGCTGCGCCTGCTCGCCCTGCGCCAACGTCAGTTGCTCAAGGCCCTGAGCCTGCGTGGTCATGCGGCGATGCACAGCATCAAGGTCGACACGCCCCAGGACAAAACCTGGCGCGAAGGCAAGTTGCCAGACGCGCTGCACAAGGCCCGCGCCCATCCGCAATGGTCGTCCCTTAACCCTTACGCCAAGTTGAGCCAGGCTGAGCGCCAGGAACAGGTCGAAGCCCTGGCCCAGCGCCTCGACGAAGCCTAAGTCGACAGTACCCGCCGCGCCTTGGCCTTGAGCACTTCAAGGTCAAGCACCGGCACATGCAGGGCTTTGGCCTGCTCGTCCCAATGACGCATGCGCACACTCACCGCACACAGCGGGTCCTGTTCAAAGGCCCGAGCTTCTGCGGCGCTCATCACCCCACCTTGGTAAGCCAAGGTACGTCGGCTGGCTTCGCTCAGTCGTGCGTAGTAGTCCGGCTGGCTGAACGTCAGGTAGCGCTTGGCTTGTACGTGATACTCCACGAGCCTGGCCAGGCGTTTGCTGAACCCTGCACGACGCAGATAATCCGCGCCCAGCCGCTCATGACTGACCACGCCAAAACCGCCCATGCTGCCCCCGTCTTCGCCGCATATATGCCCGATATCGTGGAAGAACGCCGCCAGCACCACTTCATCGTCATAGCCCTCGGCCATCGCGCACTGCGCAGCCTGGGACATGTGCTCGATCTGCGAAACGAGCTCGCCGATGTAATCCGCCGAACCGTGTTGCTCGTACAAGCCGAATACTTCAGCGATCACCTGTTCCGGGTTCTTCACGACGCCCCCCACAATGCAGTGATATTGCGTTCAGCCATCGCCGGCCCCACGCTCATGCCCACGCCGGTGTGCATCAACGCTGCGCTCACCCCAGGTGCCACACGAAGGAACGAAAACGGCGCTGGCCCACGCGAGCCGTACACACCCTGCCAGCGCTCCACCACCTGAATCTTGCAACCCAGGGTCTGTTCGGCCAGCTCGATCATCCAGTCATCAACTTGCTCGGCATTAAACGGCGACGCATCACGGCCGTAGTCGTGGGAGTCGCCGATGATTAGATCGCCATGGGGTGTTGGGCTGATCAACAGATGGATACCGTGCTCATGTAAGTGCGGTGCGTCACGCAGAATCTGTGCCTGCACCGCTGCGGCTTCCGGCAAATCGGCGAAGGCCCCGTAATGCACGCAACTCAAACCCGTGAGCAGCGCATGTTGCAGGTTGAGATTGATCGTAGGGCGGGCGCGCAGCATTTGCAGGCGGCAGACACTCGGGTTGAGTTCGGCCATCGCCTGTGCCAGCAGGGTTTGGTAGTCATGGCCGGAACACACGATGATCTGCTCACCGCGAAAGCTGCCTGCCGTGGTGTGCACCAGGCCCGGCTCCACATCTCGCACTAGAGTGGAGAAGTGAAACTCCACGTTCAGTTCTTGGCGAAGGTATTGGATCAGCGCCGGGATCGCTTCGCGCGAATACAGTTGCTGATCGTCCCGGCCATGCAGCGCGGCGCGGTGATGGCGGAACTGGCCGCCGTACAGATCGTTGATCGCCGCGCCTTGCAGCAGTTCGACGTTGTAGCCGTGCTCATTGGCGCGACCGGCGCAGAAGGCTTCCAGCAGATGTTCTTCGGCTTCGGTGCGGGCGAACAGGTAAGAGCCGTTGCGCTTGAGTTGCAAGCCGGCGACCTGGGCCCAATGGCCCCAGATATCGCGGCTTTCTCGCGCCAGGTCGAGCATCGGCCCAGGCGGTTGGCCAGTCACCAGCGCCTGGCCGAAGTTGCGCACCGAGGCACCCAGCGGGGTGGCGCTGCGTTCGAAGACCTTGACCTTGCGGCCGCGTTTGGCGGCGGCATAGGCGTGGGACAGGCCGAGGATGCCGGCGCCGATGATCAGTAGGTCGCTGTGGTGTGTCATTGAGTGATGTCCTGAATTTGAAGCCGCCTTCGCGAGCAAGCCCGCTCCCACATTTTGATTTGCGAACACTTTCAAATGTGGGAGGGGGCTTGCCCCCGATGAGGCCAGTAGCCCTAACGAAAACCTTACTGACCCGCCACCTTCTCCGACTTCCCGTCATAGCGCTTGCGCCACTCAGCCAAAATGCTGTCGCGATTCTTCGACGCCCAGGCAAAGTCGTTCTTGATCAAGCGCTGCTCATAGTCCGCCGGCAATTCGGTCTGCGGCTTGGCAATGCCCGGCTGAGCCAAGACCGCGAAGTTATCTTTGTACAAATCCATCGCAGCGGGGCTGGCGGAGAAGTCGGCAAGTTTTTTCGCTGCGTCGGCATGGGCCGTGCCCTTGATGATGGCAGTCGCTTCGATATCCCAACCCAGGCCTTCCTTGGGCAGGATGATGTCCAGCGGCGCGCCTTGGCGCTTCAACTGCACGGCGGGGTATTCAAACGAAATCCCGATCGGGAACTCACCCGACGCCGCCAACTTGCAGGGTTTGGAGCCGGAGTGAACGTACTGGCCGATGTTCTGGTGCAGGTCGTCCATGTACTGCCAGCCTTGCTTCTCGCCGTAGGTCTGCAACCAGGCGCTCACGTCCAGGAAACCCGTACCGGATGAGGCCGGGTTCGGCATCACGATCTTGCCCTTGTACTCAGGCTTGGTCAGGTCTTGCCAGCTCACCGGTTTGGTCAGGCCCTGTTTTTCGGCCTCCACGGTATTGAAGCAGATGGTCGCGGCCCAGATATCCATGCCGACCCAAGCCGGTGGGTTGGCCGGGTCACGGTAGTTCTTGCCGATCTTGTCCAGGTCCTTCGGTGCGTAATTATCCAGCATGCCCTGCTGATCGAGGATCGCCAGGCTGGACGCCGCCAAGCCCCACACGGCGTCGGCTTGCGGGCGCTCTTTCTCGGCCAGCAGCTTGGCGGTGATGATGCCGGTGGAGTCGCGCACCCACTTGATCTCGATGTCCGGGTTGGCTTTTTCGAACGCCTGCTTGTAGGTCTTCAACTGCTCGGCTTCAAGGGCCGTGTACACAGTGAGGTCAGTCTTGGCGAAGGCATTCAGGCTGAATGCAGACAGTACGGCAGCGACCAGCGCCAGGGGCTTGAACATGGAACACCTCCTATTGGGATTATTGGCCGGGCGCGCTCTGGCGCCAGGCTTGGGAGCGGCGCAATGCGCCACGTGAGGCCCACGCCAGCAGCAGCGAGACGCCGGCTGAAGTGAACAGAATCAAGGTGGACATGGCCGCCGCGCCGCCCACATTGCCGGCGTCGTCCATGTTCAACACGGCGACGGCGGCGAGGATGGTGTCCGGGCTGTAGAGGAAGATCGCGGCAGACACGGTGGTCATCGCCGACACAAATAGGTAGCGCAGGATGTCCAGCAGCGCCGGCAGGCAGATCGGCACCGTCACTTTCAGGTAGTGGCGGTAGAGCGGTGCCTTGAGGGACAACGCAGCGGCTTCGAACTCGGCGTCCAACTGGCGCAGGGCCGTGGTGGCGGTCATCTGCGCAGTGGTCAAATAGTGAGCAATGGTGCACACCACCAGCAAGGTCATGGTCCCGTAGAACACATGCAGCGGGTTGCCGTTGAGGTTGAAAAAGAACACGTAGCCCAGGCCCAGTACCAAGCCCGGCACGGCCATCGGCACGAAGCTGAGCATGCGCAGGGCCAGGTTCAGGCCTTTCTGACCCTTGGTCTTTTCCATCAGATAGGCACCGGTGAAAATCAGCACGCTGCCGATCAATGCCGTGCACAAGGCCATGGTCAGGCTATTGCGGTAGGCCAGCCAACCGCCGCCCGCTGTGTCTTCGAACTGGTAGTGATTCAGCGACAGCGAGAGGTTGTACGGCCAGAATTTCACCAGCGACGAGTACACCGCCATGCCAAACACCAGCAGCAATACCGCGCAGATCAGCAGGACGATGGCCAGGTAACAGCCGTCCCGCAAGCGTGATGGCACGGGTTGGAACACTTGGGCGCGGCCGCTCATTGAGTCGTCATGACGGCGGCGCAGCCAGGCATCCACGCCGAAACTGAACAGCGCCGGCAGCAACAACACCATGCCGATCAACGCACCACGACCGAACTGTTGCTGGCCGACCACTGCCTTGTAGGCTTCCAGCGCCAGCACCTGATAATCCCCACCGACCACCACGGGCACGCCGAAGTCGGTGATGGTCAGAGTGAACACCAGGCAGAACGCGGCGAACACTGCCTGGCGCGTGGCCGGCCAAGTGATGCTGCGAAACGCCCGGGCCGGGCTGGCACCCATACTGGAGGCTGCATCGAACAAGCGCGCATCCGCCAGTGACAGGGCCGACAGCAGAATCATCAGGGCATGTGGGAAGGTGTAGATCACCTCGCCCAGCACGATGCCCCAGAAACCGTAGATATTTTCCGAGAGCAAACCGCGCAACAGGCCCTGGTTGCCGAACAGGTACACCAATGCAATGCCCGGCAACATCGACGGCGCCATCAGCGGCAACAACGACAGCCCACGCCAGATCGCCTTGCCGGGGATCAACGTGCGTTGCAGGGCGTAGGCAAACAGGTAGGCCAGTGGTACGACGATGGCCGCCACACTGAGGGAAACCTTCAGGCTATTGCCCAGCAGCCAGTGAAAGTTAGCGCTGGTCAGCAGCTCCCGGGCGGCGACCAAGCCACCGCCCTGCCCGGCGTCACTGCTGAACCCGCGCCAGAAGATCGCCAGCAACGGCAGCAAAACCGCGACCCCCAGCAGGCACAGCCAGAGCAGTTTGCCGCCGACCACAAAAAGGCGGTCGCCGAGTTCGGCGCGGGAGACCTGGCGGGCGGCAGGCAACGTCATGACCGCGGCCATTTCAGGCAAACACCTGCAGGCTGCGCGGCGGCAAGGCGACCCAAATGTCTTGGGTACCCAGGTGCGGCATGGTTTCCGGGGCCAGCTCGGCCAGCAGTGGATGGCCGGGCAGTTGCTCCAGCTCAAAGCTCATGCGGCAGCGATTGCCGAGAAACGTGATCTCGCGCACCTTGGCCGGGAACAGGTTTTCTTCATGCACCGGCGGGTTGACGCTGATGGCTTCCGGGCGGCAGAACAAGCGACCGGACTTGGCTACGCCGGCATCATCGGCCAAACGCAGGTTTATCCCACCGACCTGGGCGTGGCTGACACTGTTGCGGCTGAACGGCAGCCAGTTACCCTGGCCGACAAACTCCGCCACGAACGGCGTGGCCGGGCGGTCGTAGATTTCCTGGGGCGTTGCGTACTGTTCGACCTTACCGTTGTTCATCACGGCGATGCGGTCGGCCATCAACATGGCCTCGTCCTGGTTGTGCGTCACCATTAATGTGGTGATGCCCAGGCGGCGTTGCAGTTGGCGCAACTCGGTACACAGATGTTCGCGCACACGAGCGTCGAGGGCGGACATGGGTTCGTCCAGCAGCAACAATGAAGGTGCCGGCGCCAATGCACGGGCCAGGGCGACCCGTTGTTGCTGGCCGCCGGAGAGTTGGCCGGGGTATTTCTTTTCGCTGCCCACCAGGCCCACCAACTCCAACATCTGCCCGACACGCTTGCGCACTTCATCGCGACCGCTGCCGGCGAGGCCGTAGCCGATGTTCGCCTCTACCGTGAGATTGGGAAACAGCGCGTAGGACTGGAACAGAATGCCGTAGTCCCGAACCTGTGGCGGCAGCAGGGAAACATCGCGTTCGCCCAGGTAAAGCTCGCCGCTGTCCTGGCGCTCCAGGCCGGCGATGCAGCGCAGCAAGGTGGTCTTGCCGCAGCCGGACGGGCCCAGCAAGCACACCAGCTCGCCGGCGGCGACGTCCAGGGATACGTTGTCGAGTGCGGTAAAGGCACCGAAGCGTTTCTGCACATTGCGCACCTTCATCGGCGCGCCGGGTTGGGTCAGGGCTGTGTTCATGGGGCACCTCATCAAACGAATGAGGGCCATGCTAGGGAGGGAATGCGTCGCGGGTGTGGCAGGAAGGCAAAAGGCAGTGATAGTGGTATTGGTGGATTTGGGTTGGGGTCACAGAGGTGTGGTGTCTGGGCTAATGCTATCGGGGGCAAGCCCCCTCCCACACAGGATTGGGTTCACACGGTCGAAATGTGGGAGGGGGCTTGAACTGGCCTAATAATCCCGGACACCTCTTAAGGGCGATATGATTTCGCCAACTTGGAGGTTCCATGAGCAAGAGAAAGGTCTACACCCGCGAGTTCAAACTGCAAGCTACCAGTATGGTGCTCGA
>NZ_UTKY01000035.1 GCF_900583165.1 Pseudomonas viridiflava
CTGGAACACCTTGCCGAGCGCTATTACCGCAACGAGCTGGCCAATCAGAACCGCCAGACGCTGGACCTGTACGTCGCCAACCTGCTCGGCACGCTGCATCGTTACGAAACCCTGCCACGGATCCTCGGTGACCTGCCCGCCTTGCGCGCGGTTCTGACATCTCCTGGCGACAGCACCGCACAGGGCAACGCCAACCGCCTGCTCAGGGACATCTCGCAACAGACCGGCGCGGACGTCATGTACCTGATGGAAGCCAAGGGCCTGACGCTGGCGGCATCCAACTCGGATCAACGCGACAGTTTCATCGGTCGCAACTTCTCGTTTCGTCCGTACTTCACGGACGCGCTGGCGGGCAGAACGGGCCGGTTCTTTGGTCTGGGCACCACGTCGGTCAAGCGCGGTTATTT
>NZ_UTKY01000032.1 GCF_900583165.1 Pseudomonas viridiflava
GCCGATACCGGCAGCGCCGAAGAAGATCACGTCGCCACTGGCAACGTGCTGACCAACGACACCGATGTGGATAACGTACTGACCGTCGCCAGCTTCAAAGTCGGCACCATCAGCTACAACGCTGGCGAAAC
>NZ_UTKY01000008.1 GCF_900583165.1 Pseudomonas viridiflava
AACTTCCTGACGCTTCGATTAACTGAAGCAACCTGCTGCCGAAAACCGCGTAACTCATTGTTTACCAAGGAGTTTTCCGTTTCGACTGCGCCGGAAGTGCGGCGAATTATAGGCTTCCAGAATCTGCAGTCAAGGATTAATTCAGATTTTCTATCAAACAGCGTAAACCCCTGACGCTCTCTATATAGAAGAACGTCAGGCTTCATCCCGCCGCGTCCGCCCATCCGGCCCATACAACTTGTTCCCCACCACTGTATTCAGGAACCCAACAATCCGCTGATTAGCCGCCATGCGCACACCCAACGCCCCGCCATTAGCCAAATTCAACTCCCGCGCCCTGCGCGCCAGCGCCTGCACCTCACGCCAAACCGCCACGCAATCAGCATCCTCAGCCGCCTTGAGCGCACCTTGGCGCCCTGCCCCGTAGCCCAGTTTCATCTGCGCCCCAGAACGTATCGCCTCCAACTGCTCCAACCGGAGCAATGCTGCCTGCTTGCTCGCCGTCAGCTCTTGCAATCGCTCACCATCGACCTTGGCCTGGGCCAACGCCATACGTTCCTGCTCCAGCAAGTGCACCAACTGCTCAATCGCTTGCTGCTGCACCTGCAGATGTTTACTCAGACTCATGGTTACCTGCGGCTCATCAACGGGCGCTCATTCAGTTTCGCGGACACTCGCTGCCAACCCATCAAAGATCGAATCAGCACTTACCTGGTAAGTGCCGCTGTCGATGGATTGGCGCAGGGCCGCGACTTTCTCTATATCCACATCCGCCGACGTGGAAACTTCCGCGCTGGCGGTGCTGCTGGACACTTGCACGCCGTCGTCGAGCGTGGCGTCCAACGGCTGCAGGTCGATGCGTTGGGCGCCCGCCACTTTGCTGTCAGTAGGTGACGGGGGGTTGGTCAGGTTCGCACTTATGATTTTCACGTTAGAGGCTTCAATTGGCTGTGGTTGAGTCACTATCGGCAATCGCGATGGCAAACTTTGACCTTGGATAAAAATTAATAGCGCAGCAGCAATTCGTTCTGCCCCACCACTTGGGCGCTAAGCATTTTGCCGTCGTTGCCCATGACCCGCACACTGCTGCCCAGGCTACCGTTGTCCAGCGCCTTGCCTTCGCGGCTGATGGTGAAACCGGTGCCCTGGGCTTGTAATGTCACACGCTGGTTGCGTTGCACCAGCCACGGCTCGCGAAAGTGACTGCGGGTCAGCACCATGCCCCGACCGAGGTTGCGGCTGGCCTGGCGACCGATGATCTGGCCCATTTCGAACACGCTGCCCTTGGGCAACCGCTCCAGCGGACCACGCTTGAATTCAAGCATCGGCGCCTTGATCACCTCGCCTGCTGCGATGCGCTGACGGCTGACTATATAGTCGCCTTCCACCCGCACACTGACTTGCAGGTAGCCCGCCACCTCGCTGCCACAATGCACACCCACGGCAACACGGCCGAAAGCGCTTTGCTCGGGATGCACCAGATAAGGCCGAGGCTGCGAGCACTCCAGGATTCGCGTGGCGGGCTGACCGATATCAACCGCCATCAGTTGGGCCCGTGCCGGCAAGTGCGGTGCAATCACGCCGCGTACCTTGCCCTCCAAGCCATCCGCTTGGGCCATGGCACTGCACAGCACACAGATCAAACCGAGCATTCGCCGCACCATCAATTCCACCCTCCGATCTTCCCAGCGCCGGATTCTAGTCCCGCCAACCACAAGACAAATCCTGAATTAGTCGCCAAATAGCCGCCTGTTTCAGCCTTTGCCTGGCCAGCCTTGGGACTAACCTGCGAGCCGTTCATTTATTTAATGCACAGGTCCGCAACCATGATCGACAAGCTCGACAACGAGCTGCGCTTTCAGCAGGACGCAATGAGTTTGCGGGCTGAGCGCCAGCAGGTATTGG
Source organism: Pseudomonas viridiflava (assembly GCF_900583165.1). GTDB lineage: Bacteria > Pseudomonadota > Gammaproteobacteria > Pseudomonadales > Pseudomonadaceae > Aquipseudomonas. The sequence continues at coordinate 1,906 of NZ_UTKY01000008.1, forward strand.
CCAACAATATCGCCAACGCCGACACACCCAACTTCCGCGCGCGGGACTTCAACTTCTCCACCGAACTGGCCAGCTCCCTGCAAAAACAGCACACCCAGGGTCGTGGAATGACGCTCGCCACCACCTCGGATCGGCACCTGCAAGCCTCATCCACGAGCCTGTCCAGCCGTGACCTGCTCTACCGAGTGCCCGACCAACCGAGCCTGGACGGCAACACCGTGGACATGGACCGCGAGCGCGCCCAGTTCACCGACAACGCCGTGCGCTACCAGGCCAGCCTCACCTTCCTGACCAGCCGCTTGCAGTCGCTCAAGACCGCCATGCAGTCCGAATAACCCAGGGAAAGCACCATGTCGATGTTCAGTATTTTCGATATCGCCGGCTCCGCGCTCAGCGCCCAGTCCCAGCGCATGAACGTAACCGCCAGCAACCTGGCCAACGCCGACACCACCAGCGGCCCGGACAACGAAGCGTACCGGGCCCGCCAAGTGGTGTTCGAGTCGCAATACCAGGCCGGCAGCAACATCGGTGGCGTGCGCGTCAGCCAAGTGGTCGAGGACGCCTCGCCCATGCGCCAGGAATACCGCCCCGGCGACCCGCTGGCCGATGAGTCGGGCTACGTGACCATGCCCAACGTCGAGCCGGTGGGCGAAATGGTCAACATGATCTCTGCGTCGCGCTCCTACCAGGCCAACGTTGAAGTCATGTCCACCAGCAAAGAAATGATGCTCAAAACTTTAACCCTGGGTGAGGCGTAAACCATGACCAGTACGATTGCCAGCTCGGTGCTGTCGACGATGAACAGCACCAGCACCACCGCCGACAGCACCACCTCGGCGGCGGATGACTTGCAGGACCAGTTCCTCACCCTGCTGACCACACAGCTGCAAAACCAAGACCCCACCGACCCGATGGACAACAGCGAGATGGTCACCCAGCTCGCGCAGATCAGCACCATCAGCAGCATCGAGAACGTCACCTCGACACTCGAAGGCATCTCCAGCCAGATCAGCGCCGCCGAAACCCTGCAAGCTTCGGCGCTGGTGGGCAATGGCGTGTTGATTGACGGCAACACCATCCAGGTCGGCGACGGCGTGGCCACCACCTTTGGCGTCACCCTCGACAGCGATGCCGACGACGTCACCGTCACCATCAAGGACAGCACCGGCACGGTGGTGCGCACGATTGATGAAGGCAGCATGAGTTCCGGTACCCAGGCGTTGTCGTGGGATGGTCTGCAGGACGACGGCACCACTGCCGCCGACGGCGCTTACACCTTCAGCATCAGTGCCACCGCCAGCGACGTCGCCGTCACCAGCACCGCGCTCAAATACGCGCTGGTCACCGGCGTCACCACCGACAGCAGCAATCAAGTCGCGCTAGACCTCGGCGGGGTCAACGACAACGTCGCCCTCAGCGATATCAGCCTCGTCCTCTGACGCCCTACCTCTATAAAGGAGAAATACCATGGCTTTTTCCCAAGCGCTCAGCGGTCTGTCGGCGGCGTCCACCGACCTCAACGTGGTCAGTAACAACATTTCCAACTCCCAGACCGTGGGTTTCAAAAGCTCCACCACCCAGTTTGCCGACGTGTACTCCGGTGCCGATGTGGGCCTGGGCACCCAGGTCTCCGGCGTGGTGCAGAACTTCGAATCCGGCAGCCTGACCACCACCGACAACTCCCTGGACCTGGCGATCAACGGCGACGGTTTCTTCACCTTCACCGACGGCACCCAAACCGTGTACTCGCGTAACGGCCAGCTCACCCTGACCGCCGACGGCTACCTGGAAAACGCCGCCGGCGACAAACTGCTGGGGGTCAACGGCGTCATCCAGATCCCCACCACGGGCCTGCAAGCCAGCGCCAGCACCGAGCTGGATGCCGAGCTCAACCTGGACGCCAGCGAAGACGTGATCACCGCCACCTTCGACCAGACCGACTCGTCCACCTACTCCTATTCCACCAGCGCTACGCTTTACGATTCGCTGGGCATCAGCCACACCAGCACCCTGTATTTCAGCAAGACCGACGCCAACACCTGGGAAGTGCACACCGCCATCGACGGCAACCTGCTGACCGAAACTCAAACCGTCGGTTTCAGCTCCAGCGGCCTGATCACCAGCGGCGAGACCGGCACCTACACCTACGACCCGGCCAACGGCGCCGCCGAGCTGTCCATCACCCTGGACCTGACCGGCACCACCCAGTTCGGCAACGACTCGGCGGTGTCCGACATCACCCAGAACGGCTACACCTCCGGCAGCCTGGTGAGCTTCACCATCGATGAAACCGGCACCGTGGTCGCCACCTACTCCAACGACCAGACCAAAAACATCGACCAGATCCAGCTTGCCACCTTCAGCAATGAAAACGGCTTGAAGGCCAATGGCGACAACACCTGGCTGGCGACCACCTCGTCTGGTCAGGCGCTATTGGGCGTGGCGGGCAGCGGCTCGTTGGGCTCGATCCTCAGCGGCACCACCGAGGATTCCAACGTCGACCTGACCGCGGAGCTGGTGAACCTGATCATTGCCCAGCGCAACTTCCAGGCCAACGCCAAGTCGGTGACGGCGCAAAGCGAAGTGCTGCAACAAGCTGTGAACATCGGTTCCTGACCCTATGGATCGCATGCTTTTCACGGCCATGAGCGGGGCCAACCAGGCGCTCGAACAGCAAGCGGTCGTGGCCAACAACCTGGCCAATATCGTGACCCCGGGCTTTCGCGCGCAACTGGTGGAGATGCAGTCTTCACCGGTGGCGGGCGACGGCCTGCCAACCCGCGTCTCGGTGGCCGCCAACGGCATCGGCGTGGACTGGAGCCAAGGTCCCGTCGTACACACCGACCGCGCATTGGACGTGGCCCTGGGCGAAAACGTGATGCTCGCAGTGCAGACCGGCGACGGCAGCGAAGCCTACACCCGCCGTGGCGACTTGCAGGTGGACGGCACCGGCGCCATGAGCGTGGGCGGTCGTCCGGTGATCGGCGATGGCGGCCCGATCACCGTGCCCCTGGGCAGCGAAGTCACCCTGGGCAGCGATGGCACCATCAGCGTGCGTGAGCTGGGCATGAGCCCACGGGGTTTGAGCCCGGTGGGCAAATTGAAGCTGGTGTCGGCGCTGCCCGGCACCTTGCAGGCCGGCACCGATGGGTTGTTCCGCACGGCCAACACCCAACCCTTGGCGGCCGACGACACCCTGCGCGTCGCCCCCGGCGCCCTGGAAGGCAGCAACGTCAGCCCCACCAACGCCATGGTCGCGATGATCGACAACTCGCGGCGCTACGACATGCAGATGAAAGCCATCAGCACCGCCGATGAAAACGCCAAGAGCGCCAACAGCCTGCTGTCCCTGAGCTGACCGCACCGTTGCACCCACAAGGAACCGCACCATGATCAGATCGCTGTGGACGGCAAAAACCGGCCTCGAAGCCCAACAGGGCCAAATGGACGTGATCGCCAACAACCTGGCGAACGTCAGCACCAACGGCTTCAAGCGCTCGCGCGCCGTATTCGAAGACCTGGTGTACCAGAACGTGCGCCAGCCCGGCGCGCAAAGCAGCACCGACACGCGCCTGCCCTCCGGCTTGCAAGTGGGCACTGGCGTACGCGAAGTGGCCACCGAGCGCCTGCACACCCAGGGCAACCTGGAGCAGACCAGCAGCTCCAAGGACTTGGCCATCAACGGCCTGGGTTTCTTCCAAGTGGATATGCCCGACGGCAGCACCGGCTACACCCGTGATGGCAGCTTCCAGCTCGACGCCAACGGCGAAATGGTCACCTCCAACGGCTACAAGCTGTCGGCCGGCGTGACCATCCCGGCCAACGCCACTGCGATCACCATCAGCAGCGACGGCATCGTCTCGGTGACCACCCCCAGTGCGTCCACCTCGACCCAGGTCGGCCAGCTCAACCTGGCGTTGTTCATAAACCCGGCCGGCCTGGAAAGCATCGGCCAGAACCTCTACCTGGAAACCGACGCCTCCGGCGCGCCCACCGAGACCACGCCGGGCCTGAACGGCGGCGGCACCTTGTCCCAGGGTTACGTGGAGACCTCCAACGTCAATGTGGTGGAAGAAATGGTCGGCATGATCCAGACCCAGCGCGCCTATGAAATCAACAGCAAGGCCGTCGAAAGCTCGGACGAGATGCTCCAGCGTCTGACCCAGCTTTGAGCGAGAACCCCACCATGGCTCATAAGTATTTACTCGCCTGCGTGCTGGCCCTTGCCGGTTGCGAGCAACTGCCTCACAAACCGGTGGTGCCCGAAGAGGACCTGCCGGCGCCGGTCTACCCGCTGCGCCAAGCTAACGGCTCAATCTACCAAGGCAGCCTTGGCTCGCAGCCACTGTTCGAAGACCGCCGCCCGCGCCGGGTCGGCGACACCCTGACCATTGAGTTGGAAGAACAGGTCAGCGCCAGCAAAAACTCCTCATCCAATGCCAGCCGCGCAGGCTCCATGGGCTTGAAGTTCGCCACCACCTCTGCCCGTGCGCCACAGGTCGGCTCGTTTGGGTTGGACGCTTCGACGACCCACGACTTTATTGGTGCCGGCGGCTCCCAGGCGAACAACTCGTTCACCGGCACCATCTCGGTGACGGTCATGCAAGTGATGCCCAACGGGCATTTGCGCGTACGCGGCGACAAACAGATCGCGATCAACCAGGGCACCGAATTCATCCGGTTCTCCGGCCTGGTCAACCCGCGCAGCATCACCGGGGAGAACACCGTGTCATCGACCCAGGTGTCCCAGGCGCGCATCGAGTACGTGGGCGATGGCTATATCAATGAAGCGCAGCGCATGGGCTGGCTGCATCGCATCCTTCTAAACGTTTCACCTTTCTGAGAACTCGCGCCATGTTCCTAAGAGCCGCCAGAATCCTGCTGCTGAGCTGCCCGTTGTGGCTGTGCGCAACGGCGCAGGCCGAGCAGATCCGCGACATCGCCGACTTTTCCGGCATCCGCCCCAACAACCTGGTGGGCTACGGCCTGGTAGTGGGCCTGGACGGCAGCGGCGACCAGACCACCCAAAGCCCGTTCACCGAACAGGGCCTGACCAACATGCTCTCCCAACTGGGCGTCACCCTGCCCGCCGGGGCGAACATGCAGATGCGCAATATCGCGGCGGTGATCGTCACCGCCAACCTTCCCGCCCTGTCGCGCCCCGGCCAGCAGATCGACGTAGTGGTGTCGTCCATCGGCAACGCCAAGAGCCTGCGCGGCGGCACGCTGTTGATGACGCCGATGAAAGGCGCCGACGGCGAAGTGTATGCCGTGGCCCAAGGCAGCCTGCTGGTGGGCGGCGCCGGTGCGTCGGCCAATGGCAGCAGCGTGACGGTCAACCAGTTGGCGGGCGGAAGGATTCCCCGAGGGGCGATTATCGAGCGCACGGCAGCGCTGAACCTGAACAGCGACCACGGCCTGCTCGGCCTGGCCCTGCATGAGCCGGACTCGGCCACTGCCCAGCGCATTGTCTACGCCATCAACCTGGACATGCGCCGCACCGTGGCCTCGGCCGTGGACGGCGGGATGATCGAAATCCAGGGGCCGGTGTCGCCCAACGAACGCACCAACTTCATGGCGCGCATCGAAAGCATTGAAGTGCTGCCGATCCAGGCTCGACCAAAAGTCATCCTGGACTCGCGCACCGGCTCCATCGTGCTCAACAGCTCGGTGAAGCTGTACCGCGCTGCGGTGGCCCACGGTAATTTGTCGGTGATCATCGACACCACCAACACCGCCAGTCAACCAGGTGCATTCAGCGGTGGGCAAACGGCGGTGACGTCCCAGAGCAATATCTCCATCGAATCCCAGGGCGGCTCGCTGCATCTGTTGGAAGGCACGGCCAACTTGATGGACGTGATCAAAGGCCTCAACGCCCTGGGCGCCACGCCACAGGATTTGATGGTGATTTTGCAGGCGCTCAAGGCCGCGGGCTCGTTGCGCGCTGAGTTGGAGATCATCTGATGAAAAGCACCGATCACTTTGCCCTCGACGTGCAGGGCCTTGATCACCTGCGCAACAGCGCGCACCTCGACCCCCATGCTGGGCTCAAGGAAGCCAGCAAGCAGTTCGAAGCGGTGTTTATCCAGATGATGCTTAAAAGCATGCGGGCGGCGGTGCCCAAGTCGGAGATGTCGAGCAACTCGCAAACCGAGATGTACACCGAGATGCTCGACCAGCAGTGGGCCCAGAGCCTGTCGGGCAAAGGCATCGGTCTGGCGGAGCAACTCACCCGGCAATTGAGCGGCTACACCCATGCGCCAACCCCCGAGCTGAGCGCGGCCACTACGGCATTTCTGGATTTGCCGCCCACCCGCCCCAACCCGTTCGCAGCCTGGAAGCGCCACGAAGTCAGCGGCGCCAACAACGACCAGCCCGATCACGTCCAAGCCTTTATCGCCCGCCTCAGCGGCCCCGCGCAAACCGCCTCGCGCAACAGCGGCGTGCCCGCCGAACTGATCCTGGCCCAGGCGGCGCTTGAAACCGACTGGGGCCGACGCACAATCACGACCGCCCAGGGCGCTGACAGCCACAACCTGTTTGGCATCAAGGCAGGCTCAGCCTGGCAAGGCGCAACCACCGAAGTGATGACCACCGAATACAGCGACGACGCCGCGCAAAAACAGGTGGAAGCATTCCGCGTGTACCCCAACGACGACGCCGCCTTCAGCGACTACGCCCGCCTGATGCGCAGTCGCCCCGGCTACGCCGCCGTGCGCACCGCCACTGACGCACCGCAAGCCGCCGTTGCCCTGCAACAAGGCGGTTACGCCACCGATCCGCGTTACGCGCAAAAGCTGATTTCGGTGATGGCCACCATCGGCCCCTTGCACACCACACAAGCACGCAACGATTTATAGGCCAGGGGTCAAGATGCCCTTTCGCCGGGCCGATAGTGCCAACCATGTAGCCCAGGAGCTTCTCGATGAGCATTATTTCCATTGGCGTCAGCGGCCTGACCGCCGCACAGATCGCCCTCAGTACCAGCAGCAGCAACACCACCAACGCCTACACCACGGGCTACACCTTGCAAGTGGCCAACTTCTCCGAGTCCACCTCGGGCAGTGGCGTGCAAATTTCAAGCGTCGATCGCCAGTACAACCAATTCGTCACCAGCCAGCTCAACAGCTCAGTGAGTGCCGAAAGCGCGTTGTCGACCTACCAGACCGAAGTCGACCAGATCGACAGCCTGCTGGCCGACGGCGACGCCAGCCTCGACACCCTGATGCAAAGTTTCTTCTCGGCCCTGCAAACCCTGACCTCCGACGCCAGCGACACCGCTGCCCGCGAAGAAGTGATCGGCGCCGCGCAAACCCTGACGTCCCAGTTCACCCAATTGGGCAGCTACCTCGACGACATGGCCGATGACGTCAACAGCCAGATCGACGACCAGGTCACCCAGGTCAACGACATCACCGAACAGATCGCCGACCTTAATAAAAAGATCAGCCTCACCACCGCCCTGGGCACCACTTCCAACACCCTGCTCGACCAGCGCGACCTGCTGGTGAGCCAGCTCAGCGAACTGGTGGACGTCGACGTCACTACCCAGGACAACGGCAGCTACACCGTATCTCTGAGCAATGGCCTGGCACTGGTATCGGGCAACAGCAGCTTCGACCTGCAAACCGCCGTCTCCGCCAGCGACCCGACGCAAACCGTGGTCACCTATGTGGACGCCGCCGGCCACACCACCACGCTGGACGACTCCACTTTCGAAGGCGGCTCCATCGGCGGCCTGATGGACTTTCGCGACACCAGCCTCAGCGATGCGCAGAACCAGCTGGGTATTCTCGCCGTCAGCCTGACCCAGGCGTTCAACAGCTTGCAGACCTCCGGCATCGACCTGAACGGCGACACCGGCACCGCGCTGTTCTCGGTGGCCGACCCGTCCACCTACGGCAACACCCAGAACACCGGCGACGCCACGCTCACCGCCACCTTCACCGATGATGTCAGTGCCCTGGCCGCCACCGACTACACCGTGAAGTATTCCGACACCGACGGCTACACCGTCACCCGCAACGACACCGGCGCCAGCGTCACCTCGGCGTTCGACAGCAGCAGCGCGACCCTGACCTTCGCCGGCATGAGCGTGGCCATCAGCGGCACCGCCGACAGCGGCGACAGTTTCCTGGTACTGCCCACGCGCAATGCGGCCAGCAGCTTCACCACCCTGACCACCGATGGCAGCCTGATCGCCGCCGGCACGTCCACTGGCGCCAGCGACAACAGCAATGCCCTGGCCATGCTCAACCTGCAAACTGACAGCATCGTCGGCGGCAGCAAGACCCTCAGCCAGACCTATTCAGCACTGGTCAGTGACGTAGGCAGCACCGCGAGCAAAATCGCCGGGCAACTGGAAACCCAGTCCAGCCTCACCGAGCAACTGACCACGCTGCAACAGTCCGAATCGGGGGTGAACCTGGATGAGGAGGCGGCCAACCTGATCGTCTACCAGCAGTACTACCAGGCCTGCGCGAAAGTGGTGGAAGTGGGCACGTCCCTGCTCGACACCATCCTCGACATCAACTGAGCGGAGTGACGCCATGCGCCTTAGCAGTGCGACGATTTACAACCAGAGCCTGAACTCCATGCTCGCCCAGGAAAGCGCCTACCAGACCGCCGCCCAGCAAGTCTCCAGCGGCACGCGAGTGGCCAACCCTTCGGATGATTCCCTGGCCGCTGCCCAAGCCGTCAACGTGCGCCAAGCCATTGCCGCGAACCAGCAATATGCCGACTCACGCAGCGCCATCAGCACCTCGCTGTCCCAGGAAGAAAGCACCCTGGACAGCATCAACGATGCGATCACCAGCGCCCGTGCGCTGATCGTGCAGGCCAACAACGGCACCTTGAGCGACGCCGACCGCGAGTCCATCGCCACCTCGCTGCAAGGGGTGTACGACACCCTCGTCACTCTGGCCAACGCTACCGACAGCAACGGCAACTACCTGTTTTCCGGCTACCAGAGCCAAAGCCCGGCGTTTGCCACCGATGCCGATGGCAACCTGGTGTACCAGGGCGATACCAACGCGGTGACCCAGTTGGTCAGCTCCACCCAGAGCATGGCCAGCGGCGATACGGGCGCGACGATTTTCCTCAGCGTGAGCAGCTCCGCCGGTTTCATCGCCGAGGCCGGCGACAACAGCGGCAGCGTGACCTTCAGCGGCCCCACCATCACCGACACCCAGGACGCCAACTACGGCACCGGCTTCAGCCTCACCTTCAGCACCGCCGCCGACGGCACCGCGCAATACAGCCTCGACGGCGCCGACCCAGTGGCCTACACCTCCGGCGACACCCTGCAAGTCAACGGCCTGTCCCTGACCCTCACCGGCACCCCGGTGGACGGTGACAGCATTACCGTGAGCAAAGCCGCCGACGCCGACCCAGACCTGTTCGCCACCCTGAAAAACCTGATCTCGGTGCTACAAACCCCGGTAGAAACCGACGCCGACCAAGCCACCCTGAACAACACCCTCTCCACCGCCAGCCGCCAACTGAGCAATGCCCAGGACAACGTGCTAACGGTGCAAACCTCGGTGGGCTCGCGGCTGAATCAACTGGATGTGCTGGACACCATCGGCGACGATTTGGCGCTGAACTACACCGAGCGGTTGTCAGGGTTGGTGGATGCCGACTACACCGAGTCGGTGACCCAATACACCGCCCTGCAAGTGGCGCTACAGGCGGCACAGCAAACCTTCGTCAGCATCCAAAAAATGTCGTTGTTCGAATACATCTAACCGCCTCAATGCAATTAGAAAATGTGGCAGGAGGCTTAGCAGTGTCATCACTTTTCAAGCCAGACACACATCCAAATGTGGGAGGGGGCTTGCCCCCGATTGCGGTGTGTCAGTCAGTACATCTGTAGCTGACCCAACGCCATCGGGAGCAAGCCCCCTCCCACATTTGGTCCGGTTTACAAATCAAGGGAGGGACATGTTTTCCAACAGATACTGCATAAATTGCAGGGTATTGGTAAGCAAACTGGCCAAAAACTGCCCCATATCCCCCATCACCACCATCAGCAAACTCAGGCCCACGGTCAGGGTCAGGGGGAAGCCCACAGAGAACACCGTCAACTGCGGTGACACTCGGTTGAGGATGCCCATGGCCAGGTTGATGATCAGCAACGTGGCCACCATCGGCAGGGCCAGCAACAGGCCGGTGAGGTAGATAGTGCTGCCGTAACGGGCGATGAGGTTCCAGCCGTTGGGGTCAAAGTGCAGGTTGCCGATGGGCAAGGTCTTGAAGCTGGTGGCCAGCAGCTCCAGCACCATGAGGTGGCCGTCGAGGGCGAGGAACATGAGGATGGTGATCATGCCCAGGTAACGCGACAGCACCAGGCTGTTGGTGGCGGTGTCGGCCGAGAAGAACGTGGCGAAGGCCAAGCCCATTTGCATACCGCAGATGTCGCCGGCCATTTCCACCACCGCCAGCGTGACGCGCATCACCATGCCCAGCGACATGCCTATCAGCACCTGTTCCACGATCACCCCCAGCCCCGGCCAGGAGAACAGTGCCACGTCCGGCAACGGCGGCAGGTTGGGCGCCAGCAAGAACGCCAACAGCATCGCCAGCCCCACCTTGACCTGGCTCGACACGTTTTTATGCCCCAGGATCGGGTCGCTCATCAGGTACGCCAGCACCCGGCAGAACGGCCAAAAAAACGTGGTGAGCCACAGTTGCAACTGCGCCGAGCTGACCTCGATCAAGGCGCGTCAGCCGATCAACGTGGGCAGGCTGGTGAACAAGGCGCGGGTGTAGTCCACCAGCATTTCCATGATCAGCGGCCCGGCGATCACCAACACTACACACACGCCAATGATCTTGGGGATAAACGACAAGGTGGACTCGTTGATCTGCGTGGCGGCCTGGAACAGGCTCACCAGCAAGCCGATAAACAGCGTCACGAACAACACGGGCGCGGCCACGATCATGCTCATGCGCATGCCTTTGTAGGCCAGGTCCATGACCATTTCCGGTGTCATGTTTACGTCCTCATCAGGTGTAGAAACTCTGCGCCAACGAGCCCAGCAGCAATTGCCAGCCGTCCACCAGCACAAACAGCATCAGCTTGAACGGCAGCGAAATGGTCGACGGCGGCACCATCATCATGCCCAGCGCCATCAGCACGCTCGCCACCACCAGGTCGATGATCAAAAACGGGATGAAGATGGTGAACCCGGCCTGGAACGCGGTTTTCAGTTCGCTGGTGACAAACGAGGGCAGCAGCACGCGCATGGGCACGTCTTCGGGGCCTTGCAAGTCGTCGATCTGCGCCAGCCGTGCGAACAGGGCAAGGTCGCCCTGGCGGGTCTGGGTCAGCATGAATTTTCGAAACGGCAGACTGCCCTTGTCGAGAAACTGCTCCACCGTGATCTCGTCATGGGAGAACGGCTGCCAGGCGGTTTTGTAGGCTTGGTCCAGGGTCGGCGACATCACAAAAAACGTCAGGAACAGTGACAGCCCCAAAAGCACCTGATTCGGCGGTGCCGAGGTAGTGCCCAGGGCCGTACGCAACAGGCCCAGCACAATGATGATGCGGGTAAAGCCGGTCATCATCAGCAAAATCGCCGGCAAAAAAGCCATGGCGCTGAGCAGCAACAGGGTTTGCAGGCTCAAGGACCACTGCTGGCCGCCCGCCTGACCGGTGAAGGCGCTGAGGCCTTCGATGCCGGTCATGAAGAACGCCCTTTGCGCTTGAGATTATGTTTGAGCGCCACAGCCAAGCGTTCGGCAAAGTTGTCGCCCGGCACGACGACCGTTTCTGGCTCAGGCTCCGGCGCATCCATCTGTGCCAACGCGGTGACCTGCTGCGCCGTTACGCCCAGCACCAGCCACTGGCCTCGTACTTCGACAATGACCACTTTTTCGCGCTGGCCCAATCCGGTGCTACTGACCACCCGCATCTGCTTGCCGGGCGCCAAAGGCCGCGAGCCCACACGCCGGGCCAGCCAGCCGAACACCAGCACGCAACCGAGCACCACCACCAGGGCCAGCGCGGTTTTACCCAGCAGCGCCAGGTTCATCACGCTGTCATCGGGTACGCCGAGGGGAGCACTCATCGGTTGAGCTTTTGCACACGCTCAGACGGCGTGATGATTTCAGTGATGCGAATACCGTATTTGTCATCCACCACCACCACTTCGCCCTGGGCGATCAGGTAGCTGTTGATCAGGATGTCCATCGGCTCGCCCGCCAGACCGTCCAGCGCCAATACCGAGCCTTGAGCCAATTCCAGCAACTGCTTGATGGTGATGCGGGTTCGGCCCAGCTCCACGCTGAGCTTGACCGGAATATCCATGATCATTTCCAGCTCACGCGCAGCGGCGGTGGGCTGGGGCGCCGACAACGGCTTAAACAGGTTGGCGCCCACGCTGGGTGCCGGCGCTTCAACGGTTTCGGCCGCCTCTTGCTCGGCCAGGGCGATGGCCCAGGGATCGTCGTCTGCGCCTTCGGCAATGGTTTGTTCGGCCAGGGCGTCGGCCCATTCATCCGGCGCTTCGGGCGGGGTGATGTTTGAATCAGTCATGCTCGGATTCCTTGGCAGTGGACACGTGGCCCTTCACGAATCGGCTGGTAGAAGAGGAGGAAAGGCTCAGGGAGTGGTCGACCAAATCCTTGACCAGTAATGCACGCAGGCCGTTCTGGCTGCCGTATTCACACGTCATGACCGGCACGCCATCGACCCGCGCATTGATGATGTCGGGCAATTCGATGGGCAATACGTCGCCCACTTTGAGCGCCATGATCTGCCCCACACGGGCGTCCATTTCGACAAAGTCAGCGATCAGTTCAATTTCCGAATGGGTGATCTCCCCGGCCATGCGCTTGTTCCAGTTGCGCTCTTCTTCGGGGTTGGTGTCGGTGAGCGGGCCGTTGAGCAACTGGCGCATCGGCTCGATCATCAGGTACGGGATCACGATGTTGAAATCGCTGGAGAGGTTGCCCACCTCCAAGTGAAACGTGGCGTTAACCACGATCTCATTCGGCGAGCTGGTGATGTTGGCGAACTTGGCCTGCATCTCCGAGCGCAGGTACTCGATTTCCAGCGGGTACACCGACTTCCAGGCGTCTTTGTAAGCGTCCACCGACAGGCCCAGCAAACGGCGGATGATGCGCTGCTCGGTGTGGGTGAATTCGCGGCCTTCGGACTTGGTGACAAAGCGCCCGTCGCCGCCGAACAGGTTGTCGACCACCATGAACACCACCGCTGGTGGGAACACCACCAGCGCCGTGCCGCGCAGCGGTTTCATCGCCAGCAGGTTGATGTTGGTGGGCATCGGCATGTGCATCGAAAATTCGCTGTAGCTCTGGTAGCGCACACTCTTGACGGTGATGTCGATGCTGCGCCGGATCAGGTTGAACAGCGCCATGCGAAAGTAACGGGCGAAGCGTTCGTTGATGATGTCCAGGGCGTGCAAACGCTCGTGGATCACCCGATGCTGGGTCGCCGGGTCGTAGGGGCGTACACGTGAGGCGTCCAGGGTGCCGGCCTCTTCGTGGGCGGCGTCGGTTTCGTCGCTGCCGCGAAGCAGCATGTCGATCTCGTCCTGGGAGAGCAAATCGTCAATGGCCATGGGTTACTGCACGATAAAGTCGGTGTACAGCACGCGCAGCACCGAGGGTTCAGGCTGCTGCGGCGCCAGGGGCTGCTTGAGGATTTCCAGGATGCGTGCGGCGAGCGCTGCCTTGCCCTGGGGGGTGATGACCTGCGTGGTGTTTTGCCCGCTGAGCAGGGTCAACAACTGGCTGCGCACTTGGGGCATGTAAGCCTGCAATTGGGTCTGGGTCGCGTCGTCCGCCACTTCCAGGGCAAAGCCCACGTAGAGCAGGCTCGGTTCATCGCGCTCGTTCACCAAGTTGACGGTCATCGGGGCGATGGTGACCAGCCGCGGCGCCTGGGGCTTGGGCTCGGCTTTTACGGTTTCATCAGCCTGCGCGTTCTGGCTGATGTACACGTAGGTGCCAGCGCTACTGCCCGCGACGACGACCAGCGCCAACAGCAGAATCAACAGCCAGGGGGTTTTGCGGGGGGTGGTCATTGGGCAAAAACCATCGAATAAAGAAAGGCGGTTAGGCAGGGCCCCAGTATGACCACCGCCCTGCCCCGCCCATGGCGCGATAAGACCAGGCTAAGGGCGGTATCTCGCTGTTTTGATTTGGAATTCAGACGTACAGGTCTACCGCCGAACCGCTCAGCGCCACTTGCTGCACGGGTGTCGGTTCGCTGTTGGTTGGCGGTGCACTTGCAAACTGAGGTTGCGGATCACGTTGTGACTGCCCGCCCGATGCCTGTCGCGAAGACTGATCGCTCACCGACGCCTGCCCCAACGCAATGCCTTGGGTGGCCAAGGCTTCGCGCAACTGCGGCAATGCCTGCTCCACTGCCGTGCGTACCGAGGCATGGGCCACTTGGAATTGGGCCTGGGTGGTGCTGTCACTCAGGTTAAGGCTGATGGACAACGGCCCAAGCTCGGCGGGGTGCAGACGCAGATCAACCTGCTGGTCGCCACGGGTGACCATATCGACCATCTGTTGGCCCAGGTCGGCCGCCCAGTCGGTGCTACCAATGGCGGCGGTGAGGACCAGGCTGCTGTTCGCCACGCTGTCAGTGGCGCCGGTGTTCAACGGGGCGAACGACGCGGGCGCAAGGTTGAAGACTGTTTGTGGGCTCGGCTGGCTATCCGGCGGGCTGTCATCGGTTTGCGCATGCACCGCTGGAATGCTGTCGGCGACGCTGGCGACCAATGCCGGCAGGACGTCGGGCAGGTCGACAGGGTCAGCAGTGTCATCCGGTTCGTCATCGGCCACGGGCAGGCTTTGTGTGTGGGTCGGTGTACTGCTGATCACTGGCGCGGGGTCGGACGGTGCAACGTTGACTGGCACCGGCACGCTTATAGCGATCGGCGGCACAACGATCACCGCAGCCATATCCTGGCCGGCGCTTTCGATCAGGGCCATGCGCTGGCGGATATCATCCAGGGTAGCGTCGGCCTGGGTGGTGGGCTTGGCTTCTGGGATGTCGACCACGGGCGCATCGGGCAAGACATTCAGCACGTCGTCCGCCGGCTGGGTTTCAACTGCTGCCACCGGCAACGGCTGAGGCACCACTGGCGCAGGCACCTGGACCGGCTCGGCAACCATCGGAGCAACCTCGGGCTGCACCACCGGCAACGGTTCGGGCAACGGTTCCGGCGCGGCAGCGGCAGTCACCTGGCTCAACACCGCCGAAAACGAGTCCACCCGCGCAATCGGCGTATCGGTGGCAGCAGCAATGGCCTGCACCGGCGCGGCGGCCTGGGGCATTAACGTCGCGAGAATATCCATGGTGTTCCTTTAAAGGCCGCTGTCGAGGGAGGAAGGAAACGTCGCCGCGCGGCGGCGTAACTGGCTGGCCATTTCATCGGACTGGCGCTGCTCCACCCGGCCGATACGCACCTGCTCTTGCTGGGCACGCCGATCCAGCAACGCCTCAATCGAGCTGACCTTGCGCCACTGCGCCATCCACGTGAGCTGGTGGTGCGCCACTTGTTTGCGGTGGCGTTCCAGGCTTTTTTGCGCCCGCTCCACCGCCTCTTCCAACGACTGCAAAAAACCCCGGTAATTGGTCAACGCCGACGGGCTCATGCCGTCCTTGGCCAATTCCAGTTGCAGGTTCTGGCGGTACTCCTGCTGGTACTGGTCCAAGGTGCGCAATTGGTTGATCACCTGCTGCTCGGCAGTGCGGCTTTGTGCCAGGGCACGGGCGGCCACGTCGCGGGCCTTGGCGGCGATCTCGATCAACAGGTGCAGGGATTGATTAGGCATCGATGCTTACTCGAAAAGGTCAGTTGCCCGGGAACAATAAATTGAGGCCGTGCAGGGTTTCGTCGACGCTGGCGCGGTCGTCGATGCGCTGTTGCAAAAAGCGCTCGATATGCGGGTACAGGCCCACCGCACGGTCCAGCTGTAAGTCATGGCCCTGGGCATAGGCGCCGACGCTGATCAGGTCGCGGTTGCGCTGGTAACGGGACAACGCCTGCTTGAGCTGGTTGGCCTTGCGTTGCTGGGCATCGCTGGCGATGGCAGTCATGGCGCGGCTGATGGACGCTTCGATGTCGATGGCCGGGTAGTGCCCGCTTTCGGCCAGGTGCCGCGAGAGCACGATGTGCCCGTCAAGAATCGCCCGCGCCGAGTCGGCAATCGGGTCCTGCTGGTCGTCGCCTTCGCTGAGCACGGTGTAGAACGCCGTGATCGAACCACCACCGGGCGGCCCGTTGCCGGTGCGCTCCACCAGCTTGGGCAACTTGGCGAACACCGACGGCGGATAGCCCTTGGTGGCAGGCGGCTCGCCCACGGCCAGGGCGATTTCGCGCTGGGCCATGGCGTAGCGGGTCAGGGAATCCATGATCAGCAGCACGTCCTTGCCCTGCTCGCGAAAATCCTCGGCGACTCGCGTGGCGTACAGCGCGCCCTGCAAGCGTTGCAGCGGCGAGGTGTCGGCGGGCGCGGCCACCACCACCGAGCGGCGCAGGCCCTCTTCGCCGAGGATATTGTCGATAAAGTCCTGCACCTCACGGCCCCGCTCGCCGATCAACCCCACCACGATCACATCGGCCTGGGTGTAGCGGGCCATCATGCCCAGCAGCACCGACTTGCCCACGCCAGACCCGGCAAACAAGCCCAGGCGCTGGCCGCGGCCCACACAGAGCAAGGCATTGATGGCGCGAATGCCCACGTCGATCTGGCGATCAATCGGCGCCCGCTTGAGGGGGTTGAGCGGTTGGGTATGTAGCCCCGCGTGATGGGCGCCCAGCAGCGGGCCACGCCCGTCCAACGACTGACCGCCGCTGTCGAGCACGCGACCGAGCAAGCCCATGCCGAGGGGGAAACTGCGATTGCCATCGCCTTCGTCGGCGGCAAACACCCGAGCACCCGGTTGCAGGCCGTGGATTTCCACCAGCGGCATCAGGTACAGGGTCTCACCGGCAAAGCCGACCACTTCGGCCTCGGCGAACACATCCGTCAGTTCAATGCGGCAAGCGGCGCCCAGCGGCAAGCGCAGGCCCACTGCTTCGAGCACCATGCCGGTGGCGCGGGTGATGCGCCCGCTGCGCAAGTGCGGGGCAACGCGCAGGGGCTTGCCCTGGCAGGCGTCCAGCACCTGGCTCCACCGGGCGATATGCGGGTTCACGGCAATTCATCCAGGGCTCGCTCGACGTTGCGCGTAAGCAGGCCCAGGCGCGAGGGCCGCGTGGCGTCCAGTTCACCGCCGGCGCTGGCGACGCGGCAACCGCCGGGCAACATTGAGGTGTCCGCCTGCAAGGTCCAGCCCGCCGCTTCGACCTGTTCGCCAAGGCTGTCCTGTACGCGTTGCAAGTCTTCGGGGTTGAGCCACAGCTTGGGTTTGCCGGTCAGTTCCAGGTCGCTGTCGAGCATGCCCTGCACCAGCACCAGTACCTGTTCGGGCTGGGCGGTCAACGCGTCGCCGGCCAATTGCCGGGCGGCATCCAAGGCAATGCGCACCAGTTGATGGGCGATGTGCTGGTCCATCGACTTGAGCGCTTCGTCAAAGTTGCGGCATAGCGTCAACAAAGGTTGCAGGGCTTGCACCCGCTGTTGCTGCAACTCCACCGCAGCAGCTTGGCGGCCTTCTTCCAAGCCCTGTGCATAACCTTTTTCCACACCTTGGGCATGCCCCAGTTGCTGGGCCTCGGCAATGGTTTTCTCGCGCAGCACCTGCATTTCCAACTTGTGCTGGAAGACTTGCTTGCGCAGGCGCTCGCGATGGGTGGTCTGGGGGTCGTCGTTGGGCGAAGCCGGGCTGCCCAACGGGTCCATTTGCCAGGGCTGCCAACGATCAGACATAGGTGTCGTTACCGCGTGCCGTCACAATCTCGCCGCTATCGGACAAGCGCCGCACCACCGCCAGGATGGCCTTCTGTTCGGTTTCGATCTGGGACATACGGATCGGCCCGCGTGCCTCCATGTCTTCGCGAAACAATGCACCGGCCCGCTGGGACATGTTGTGCAGGAAGCGTTCGAGCAGCGCCGGTGGCGAGCCCTTGAGGGCGATGGCCAGGGAGTTTTGATCGACCTGCTGCAACAGGGTCTGGATGCCACGGTCGTCCACGTCTATAAGGTTTTCGAACAAGAACATCTCGTCGAGGATCTTCTGCGCCAGGTCTTCGCTGTGCTCGCGCACAGTGCCGATAGCCAATTCTTCGTGGGCCGAGCTCATCAGGTTGAGGATCTCGGCCGCGGTTCTTACGCCGCCCATTTTGCTGCGCTTGAGGCTCTGGCCGTCGAGCATCACACCGAGCACTTCGGTCAATTCCTGCAACGCCACCGGCTGTACGCCGCTGAAGGTGGCGATACGCAGGATGATGTCGTTGCGCAGGCGGTCGGGCAGCAATTGCAGGATGTCCGAGGCCTGGTGGCGCTCCAGGTGCACCAGGATCGTGGCGATGATTTGCGGGTGTTCGTCGCGGATCATCTCGGCCACCATCGAGGCTTCCATCAGGTTGAGCTTGTCGATGCCGGAGCCAGTGTTGGTGTTTTCGAGGATATCGTCGATCAGGCTCGCGGCGCGTTCGCTGCCCAGGGCCTTGGTGAGCACGGCGCGGATATGATCGCTGGTCTGGATATTGATGGCCGCATATTGGTCGGTCTCATCCATAAACTCTTCGAGCACCAGGCGCATTTCTTCATGGGACACCTGGCTCAGGCGCGCCATTTCCATGCTGATGGCTTCGACATCGCTGCTGGGCAAGAACTTGAAGACTTCCGCTGCGCTGTCGGCGTCCAGCGACAGCAGCAAGATCGCACTGCGGCGCGAGCCGGTCATTTTACTGGTCATTTTTCTTCATCCATCCGCGCACGATCATGGCCACCAACCGCGGGTCTTCAGCGGCAATCTGTTTCAGGCTCTGCATGTTCTGTTCGTACACCGCCGACTTGCGCGGCAAGCTGTGCGGCGTGTTATCGCCACCGGCTACGACCATGGCAGTACTGGTGCTGGTCGGCACCAACGCGGTGCCCGGCTCGGCAGTGGCCGCCAGCATCTGCGCCTGATGATGGGCGTTGCGTTTTTGCATCGGCCGCAGCACCCACCACCACAGCGCCAGCGCGGCAAAGGCCACCAACAAATAACGCAAACCGCTGCTCAACAGGTTGTAGGCCTCGGGGGTTTTCCACCACGGCTGCTCGGTCACCGACGTGTCTTCGGTCACAAATGGGCTGTTGATAACTTGCAAGGCATCGCCACGGCTTTCGGTGAAGCCCATGGCCTGTCGCACCAAATTGTTGATGTTTTCCAGTTCTTCCTTGCTCAGCGGCTCGGTGGTCGCGGCGCCATCCTTGAGCACGGTGCGGTAGTTGACGACGACGGCGGTGGTCAGGCGCTCAATCGTGCCCAGGCTCGACTTGACGTGCTCGACGTTACGGTCGACTTCGTAGTTGATCATGTGCTCGCTTTGGGTGGCGCTCTTGGCGCTTTTCGCCTCGGTGGCAGCTGGCGTACCGCCTGCTGGCGTCGGCGCATTGGCCTTGGTCGGCGCAGGCGTATTGGGTGGTGAATTGGTCAGCGCACCCGGTACGCCACGGCCGGCGTCGTCGCCTTCCACGACATGCTCGGAGGTTTGTTTACTGCGCACGGCCGCTGTATTCGCATCCTGGTTGGGCGCGTAACGCTCGGCGGTGCTTTCACGGGTAGAAAAATCCACCTGGGCGACCACCTGGGCATGCACGTTCTGGCTGCCGAGCAACGGCGTGAGGATGTCCTCGATGCGGCGCTGATAGGAGCGCTCGATCTCATGCACGTAGTCGAGGTGGGTGCCGTCCGGGCCATTGCTGTCGCCCTGGACCTGGGACAGCAGGCGGCCGTTCTGGTCGACCACGGTGACGGCGTCCACGCTCAATTCCGGCACGCTGGAGGTGACCAGGTGCACAATCGCGCTGGCCTGGCTTTGCCCCAGTTCGCGGCCGGGTTGCAGGGTGAGCACCACCGAAGCGCGGGCGGCTTCACGGTCGCGCACGAACACCGATTGCTTGGCCATCACCAGATGCACCCGTGCCTTGGCGACTGGGCCGAGGGATTCGATGGTGCGCGCCAGCTCGCCTTCCAGGCCGCGCTGGTAGTTGAGGTGCTCAGCAAACTGGCTGACGCCGAAGGCCTGCTTGTCCAGCAGTTCAAAGCCGACGCTGCCGCCCTTGGGTAAGCCTTGTTCGGCCAGTTGCAGGCGCAGGGCGCTCATCTTGTCGCTGGGCACCAGGATGGTATTGCCGCCTTCGCTCAGGCGATAGGGCACGGCACGCTTGTCCAGCTCACCGATGATTTGCCCGCCGTCCGCTTCGCTCAGGCCAGAAAACAACACGCGGTATTCCGGCTCGCGCGCCCACAGCAATAGCGCCACCACCACCGCTATCACGGTGGCAGCCGCCAACAGCAAGGGCAACAGGGGCTGGTTGCGAAACAGCGTGGTCAACGCCTCCAGCGGCTTGGGCCTAGCCTGCGTCGCCAGATTCTTTTGCGCGCCTTTGGCCAGGACTGCGGTACTCACGAACACCTCGACGGCGAGGGTGGGGCCTGTACAAAAGACATTGCAGAGTCCGGTAACAGTAGTAAGGGCTTCATTCTGGCGAAAATGCCCAAAGCTAAACCCCGGAAAAGCCACCGCTTTTATGCTCAATTGGGCGAATGTGCAGGCGGGCGCCCTTGGTAATCTGCTGGCCTGATCGCTGCCTATGAGGCCTGCACCATGAATTCGTCCGCCCTCACCAACGCCCTGCAACAGCTGTCGCTACTGGCCGAACAGGCCGAAGGCGCCAGCAGCCAGCGTATGGCCCCGGCCACCGGGTTTGCCGGCGAGTTGCAGTCGTCGCTGCAACGCATCAACCAGTTGCAGCAGACCGCCACGAGCCAGTCCAACGCCTTTCAGGCTGGTAGCGAGTCGGTGTCGTTGAGCGATGTGATGGCCGATTCACAAAAAGCCAGCGTGGCCTTCCAGATGGGTGTGCAGGTGCGTAATCGCCTGCTCACGGCCTACAAAGACGTGATGGCGATGCAGGTTTAAAAAAGCCCTAAAGACGGGCTGGCCGTTTGCCGATGTTCGGTTCAAGCGCACAAACCAGGACAGGCACACATGGCAACCACAACCTCCAGCACGTCGACGGCAACCATCACTTCCCTCGGGGTCGGCTCCGGCCTTGACCTGGACAGCATTCTGACCAGCCTGGAAGAATCCAAGGAAGCCAGCCTGCTGACCCCCATCACCACCCAGGAAACCTCGGTCAACGCCGAGATCACCGCCTACGGCACCCTGACCAGCGCCCTGACTAAATTGCAGACAGCCGCTGAAGCCTTGGCCGATTCGAGCCTGTACGACTCGCTGACCACCAGCCTGTCCGGCAGCGGCGTTACCGCCGCCACCACCAGCGATGCGGTTGCGGGCACCTATAAGCTGGAAGTCACTCAACTGGCTCAGGCCCAAAGCCTTTCCACTGACGGCGTGGCGAGCAAGACCACCGCGCTGGGCACCGGCACCCTCACCCTGCAAGTGGGCACGGCCGATGCGGTGTCGATCACCCTGACCAGCAGCAACAACACCCTGGAAGGCATTCGCACCGCGATCAACGCCTCCGGCGCAGGCGTGACCGCCTCTATCGTCAACGACGGCAGCGGCACACCGTATCGCCTGGTGCTCACCTCGGACAGCACCGGCACCGCATCGGAAATGACCGTCAGCTATTCCAGCGACGACAGCACCGACGCAGCCTCCAGCCTGTTTGGCTACGACGGCAGCACCGGCAATATGACCCAGACCGTAGAAGCCCTCGACGCCGAGCTGACCATCAACGGCATCTCGATCACCAGCCAGACCAACACCGTCGAAGACGCACTGCAAGGCGTGACGCTAAACCTGACCGCCGTTGGCAGCTCGCAAACCCTGACGATTTCCCAGGACACCGATGCGATCTACGACGCCGTTTCGGCGTTTGTCACCGCCTACAACAGCTACGTCTCCACCGTCGATACGCTGACCTCCTACGATGCAGATGCCGATACCGCCGGCGAATTGCTCGGCGACTCCACCACCCGGCGCATCAGCACCAAGCTGAGCAGCGACCTGTACAGCGCGGTCGGCAGCGGCACCTTCAGCTACCTGTCGCAATTGGGCATTTCCCTAGAAGTCGACGGCACCTTGCTGATCGACGAAGACACCTTGACCAGCGCCATCACCGACAACATCGATGCCGTGTCGGAGTTCTTTATCGGCACCGACGGCACCTCCGGCTTTATTGGCCAGATGACCACCGACCTCGACACCTACCTGGACGAAGACGACGGCCTGATCGTCGCCCGCACCGACAGCCTGGCGACCAAGCTTGAACAGTTGGAAGACCGTTATGAGGAAAAACAGGCGCTGATCGACTCCGAAATGGCGCGCTGGACCGAGCAGTTCACCCAGCTCGACACCCTGATTTCGTCGCTCAACTCTACGGCTGACTACCTGACCACCCAGTTCGATGCCCTCAACAGCAGCGATTGACGAACCACGCGGAGCACACTCAATGAATGCCTATCGGGACGCGAACGCCTACGCCAAGGTCGGCGTGGAAAGCGGCATTTTGGCGGCCTCCCCCCACCAACGCATTGTGATGCTGTTCGACAGCTACCAGGCCTCGATCCGCATCGCGCGCCTGCACTTGCAGGCCGGCCGCATCGCCGAAAAAGGCCAGGCGATTACCAAGGCAATCAACATCGTCAGCCTGGGTTTGCGGGCCTCGCTCAACCTGGAACAAGGAGGTGACATCGCTGTGCAACTGGACCAACTCTATGACTACGTGGTGCGCTTGCTATTGCGTGCCAACTTGAACAACGACGACACAGCACTGACCACGGCCGCCGCGTTGCTGGAAAATGTCGCCGCCGCCTGGCTGGCCATTGGATCGCACACCGAGGAAGAGCGGTAGCCATGATGCAAACACAATTGATCGCCGCTTATGAACAGCTGCTTGAACAATCCCAGCGCTTGCTCGAATGCGCCAAGAGAGCCGACTGGGATGGGATCTTCGCGTTAAAGTCTCAAGGGCTGATCGACGCGGCTTACTTGCGTCGCGCGCAAGACCAAGTTGATCTCGATGCGAGCGGCCAACAGTACAAACTCGAACTACTTAGCCAGATCCTGGCCTTGGAAGAACAAGTAAATTCTTTTTTGCATGCGCGTCAAAATGACCTGGGTGAATTGATGCAGATCAATCGCAAAAAGAGCAATTTGAACAACGCCTACGGCGCATCATCCCACCAAGTGATACCAATAAGCCATTATTTGTATCGAAAGAAATAACAAGCACCTACACGCTGACCCTACGCACGACACATAAGTATGAAAATATCTTTGAAGTACGGTAAATCACTGAAAACAGACAAGAAACAGCCTGCCTCAGTCTGTTATCGTACGGCGTTCTTGATACTTTAGAAAAAATTAAAAAATAACGGTATTCACGGCCAGCTAGCGGATGGTCGGGAGCATGAATAACCGAATAACGCTACAAACAGGCACTCTTTGCATAACCCTAAAGGCCTGACTTATGTACTTGTCGATTTGCAGCACTGTCTGCCAGAGGTCGCACCATTAGGTGCGCCGAACTGTAGTACCCAACGGGAGGGGTAGAAAGTTGCCAAATACCAACACTGAGCTTGAAGACATCCAGGACCTGAATCTTTCGTATTTATTACTGGCCCAGAATCTATTACGCAAAGATCGCGAGATCGCCATTTTTCGCTTGAAACTCAGCGAACCCATGGCCGACTTGTTGACCAAACTAAGCAGCAAGCAAATGACCCAACTGGCACGGGTTAACCAGTTGATTTGTCGACCGGTTTTCGAAGAAACCGAGCGCTTGTCCAAAGTGCTGGGCAACGCCCGCGAGCTGGGTATGGTGGAGATCCATTCGGCGCTGCTGATGGCCGCCGCCGATCGCTCGGGCGACCTGCGTATTGGGGAAGGCTGACCCATGTCAGACAAAAGCCTGGTCACCGAAATGCAGCAAGTGCAACTGGCAATCGAACTGATTGAACTGGGTGCGCGGCTGCAGGTGCTGGAAACGGAGACCTCGCTGAGCCGGGGTCGTTTGATCCGTCTCTACAAGGAAGTGCGAGGCGCCTCACCCCCCAAAGGCATGCTGCCCTTCTCCACCGACTGGTTCGTGACTTGGCTGCCGAACATTCACTCGTCGCTGTTCTACGGTATCTACCGCAGCCTGATGGAAATCGGCGGGCATCGCATTGATGCCTTCGTCAAAGCCTATCGGCTGTACCTGGAACAGGTCGGCGACCAGGAAGGCGAACTGGTACTGGGCCTCACAAGGGCCTGGACGCTGGTGCGCTTTTTTGAAAGTGACATGTTGGAGTTGATTCGGTGTTCGTGTTGCTCCGGTGAGTTTGTGGCGCACTCCCATGCGCCGGCGCAGCATTATGTGTGCGGGATTTGCCAGCCGCCGTCGCGGGCGGGTAAGACCCTCAAGCGCCGGGATATCGATGCACAGCTGTTAATTCGCAAGGCCTGAGCCTTGCACGATGGAACAAACAAGGAGGTTCAAATGTGGGAGGGGGCTTGCCCCCTCCCACATTGGACCAGTGTGGCTTTCTCTTTCGCGTATATCCAAGAAGCCCTCAATTGAGCCCCCGGCGTTGCCGATATTCAGCAAGTCACCCATTGCTTGAATCTAAGGAACGACCACGTGCTCATCGTCTCCGGGCTTATCGTTGTACTGCTTTCCGTGTTCGGTGGCTTCGTCCTATCCGGGGGCAGCCTTGGCCCGCTGTACCAGCCCACCGAATTGCTGATGATCGCCGGGGCCGGCGTTGGGGCCTTTATTGCGGCCAATAACGGCAAGGCCATTCGCGCCACCCTCACCGCTATTTCGCGCTTCAAGCGCAGCGCCAAGTACGACAAAACCCTCTATCTGGAACTGATGGGCATGCTCTACGCCCTGCTCAGCAAGGCGCGCCGCGAAGGCATGCTGAGCCTGGAACGGGATATCGACGACCCCGCGCAAAGCCCGATTTTCAGCCAATACCCGCGCCTGGTCAGCGACCCGCTGATCATCCTGTTTATCACCGATTACCTGCGCCTGTTGGTCAGCAGCGCCATGCAAGCTCATGAACTCGATGAGCTGATGCTGCATGAGATCGAAGGCTTTGAGCACGAGGCCGGCTTGCCTTCCGACGCCCTCTATAAAGTCAGCGATGCCCTGCCCGCGTTCGGCATCGTTGCGGCGGTGATGGGGGTGGTCAAGGCGTTGAGTGCGGTAAACGTTGGGCCGGATTTGATGGGCCAGATGATTGCCCATGCATTGGTCGGCACGTTTCTCGGTATCTATTTGGCCTATGGGTTGGTCGCACCGCTGGCCAGTCGTATCGACCGCCAGGCCGCCGAGTCGGTGAAGATGCTGCAATGCATCCGCGTCACGCTGCTGGCCAGCGTGCAAGGCCTGCCGCCGCAACTGGCCGTGGAGTTCGGGCGCAAGGCCCTGCACACCAGTGAGCGCCCCGGCGCCCTGGAGCTGGAAACCTACGTGCGCGGCAGCGGCGCATGAGTGACCGCCCGATCATTATCCGCCGCAAAAAAGCCGCCAAGCACGGCCATCACGGCGGCGCCTGGAAGATCGCCTTCGCCGATTTCATGACCGCCCTGATGGCGCTGTTTTTGGTGCTGTGGGTGCTGTCCAACGCCAGCAAAAACGACAAGGAGGCGATTGCCGACTACTTCAGCACCCCGCTGCTGGCGGCCATAAGCAAAGGTGACCGCAACGCCAACAGCGCCAGCGCGATCCCCGGCGGCGGGCCCGACCCGCGCACTACCGAGGGTGAAAAAACCCGCTTCACACCGCGCCTCTCTGGCGAAGAACGGCGTCACCTCGAATCCCTCAAGCAACGCCTGGACAACGCCGTGGACCACGACCCGCAGTTGCGCGAGCTCAAACAGCAGATCGCCATTGAACTGAGCCCCGAAGGCCTGCGCGTGCAACTGCTCGATACCGACAAGCGCCCGATGTTCGAACTGGGCAGCGCGAATGTGGCGCCTTATTTGCGCAAGCTGCTCAAGACGTTTGCCCCAGTGCTCAACGAGCTGCCCAACCGTATCCAGATCAGCGGCCACACCGACAGCCACCCCTACCCTGGCGGCGATGCCGGCTACAACAACTGGGACTTGTCCGCCGACCGCGCCAAGGCCTCGCGCCAGGAGTTGGTGGCCGGCGGGCTCGACTCCGACAAACTGCTGCGGGTGTCGGGCATGGCTGACCGTATCCGTTTCCACGGCGCCGGGCCGTATGACGCGGCGAATCGGCGCATCGAAATCATCGTGCTCGATAAGCGCGTGGCAGAACGCATTCTGTCTCAGGAGGAATACGGCCCAGCGGAGCCATCTGCCCAAGAACCATCTGCCCAATAACGCGGGATTTTGCCGGGTGTTTGCGCGATAGGTGATCAACCCGGCTCCGCACAATACCGGCCATGGCCGAGACCAGCAAAGAAGACCAGACCGAAGCGGCGACCCCGCGACGAATAGAGAAGGCCCGCGAAGAAGGCCAAGTCGCCCGTTCCCGCGAAATGAACACCTTCGTCATGCTGCTGGCCGGCATCGCCGGGCTGTGGCTGCTCGGCGGCCATCTGTATGACGAGCTGGGCCAGGTGATGGAGCAAGCGTTGCTGTTCGACCGCGCCCAACTGTTCGACACCGCGCGCATGCTCAGCACCCTGTGGACCCTGGCCCAGACCGCGCTGTTTGCGCTCGCTCCATTCTTTGCGCTGATGGTGCTGGCCGCCCTCGCCGCACCGGCGTTGCTCGGCGGGCTGGTGATCACCCTCAAGGCCGTGCGCCCGCAGTTCTCGCGGGTCAACCCCATAAGCGGGCTCGCGCGGTTGTTTTCGGTGCAGGTGCTGGTGGAATTGGCCAAGGCCATCGCCAAGGCCAGCTTGATCGGCCTGGTCATTTATACCTTCCTGCGCAACCATCTCGACCAACTGCTAACCCTGCCGCATATGCCCGCGCAAAAAGCCCTCGCGGCGATGATGAGCCTCACCGCCAGCGCCTGTGCGATGTGCGTGGCATCGCTGATTATCGTGGTGGGCATGGACGTGCCCTACCAGCTGTGGACCTACGCCAAGAACCTGCGCATGTCCAAGGAAGAACAGCGCCAGGAACACAAGAATTCCGATGGCGACCCCCACGTAAAAGCCAAGATCCGCCAGGTGCAACAGGCCCGCGCCCGCCGCCGCATGATGAGCAAGGTGCCCAAGGCCGATGTGATCGTGACCAACCCCAGCCACTTCGCGGTGGCGTTGTCGTACCAGAAAGAAAAAAACGGCGCCCCCCGCGTGGTCGCCAAGGGCGCCGACGACGTGGCCCTGCGCATCCGTGAAATCGCCACTGAGCATCACTTGCCGATTCTTGAGGCACCGCCGCTGGCGCGGGCCCTGTATTTCCACGTCGACCTCGACCGTGAAATCCCCCTTGAGCTGTACACCGTGGTCGCCGAAGTCGTCGCCTGGGCCATCCGCCTCAAGCGCGTCGGCGAACAGGGCGGCGACCTGCCGCCCACCCCGGTCAACCTGAACGTTCCGCCCGGCATGGACCAGCGTGGCCCGCGCAACCCGACACCTGAGGATGAACCGAACACATGAAAGGCATGACCGATTTATTCGGCCCCGACTCCTGGCTGGCCAACACCGACTTAAAGGTCATGACCGGCCCCGTGCTGATCGTGCTCATCCTGTCGATGATGATTTTGCCGCTGCCCACCTTCATCCTCGACCTGTTGTTCACCTTCAACATCGCCCTGGCGATCATGGTGTTGATGGTCAGCATGCTCACCGAAAAGCCGCTAGATTTCTCGGCGTTTCCCTCGGTGCTGTTGTTTACCACCTTGCTGCGCCTGTCGCTGAACGTGGCCTCCACACGGGTGATTTTGATGGAGGGCCATACCGGTCCGGACGCTGCGGGCAAAGTGATCGAGGCCTTTGGCGAGTTTCTGGTGGGCGGCAACTTTGCCGTGGGCCTGGCGCTGTTCCTGATTCTGGTGACCATCAACTTCATGGTGATCACCAAAGGTGCCGGGCGTATCGCCGAAGTCGGCGCGCGCTTCACCCTTGACTCGATGCCCGGCAAGCAAATGGCAATCGACGCCGACCTCAACGCAGGGCTGATCGGCGAACCCCAAGCGCGCCAACGCCGCAAGGAAGTGGCCCAAGAAGCCGACTTTTTCGGCTCCATGGACGGCGCCAGCAAGTTTGTACGCGGTGACGCCGTGGCCGGGTTGGTGATCATGGGCGTGTGCATTATCGGTGGCTTGGCCATCGGCATCCTGCAACACGGCATGGCGTTTTCGGATGCGGCGCACACCTACACCATGCTCACCATCGGCGATGGTTTGGTGGCGCAGATCCCGGGCCTGGTGATCTCGATTGCTGCGGGTGTGACCGTGTCCCGCGTCAACACCGAGCAGGACGTGGGCCAGCAGATGATGGGCCAGCTGTTCAGCCGCCCCAAAGTGCTGATGATGACCGCCGGGGTCATGGGCCTGCTGGGTCTGGTGCCGGGCATGCCGAACCTGGTGTTTTTGCTGCTCACCGGGCTGCTGGCCGGGTTGGGCTGGTGGTTTTCCAAGCAGGAAGAACTCGTCCCCGAAGGCTCGCCCACCCAAACGCTGCTGCCCAAATCCGCCTCCCAAGGCAGCGAAGCTTCCTGGGACGATGTGCAGTTGGTCGACACCCTGAGCCTGCGGGTCGGCCATCGCCTGATCCAACTGGTGGATGCGCGCCAGCAAGGCGAGCTGATCACCCGCATCAAGAGCCTGCGCAAAAAGTTTGCCCAGGACATGGGCTTTCTACCGCCGGTGGTGCATGTGCGCGACAAGCTGGAGCTGGCCGCCAACACCTACATCATCAGCCTCAAAGGTGTGGAAATCGGCCGTGGCGAGGTGTTCCCCGGCAAGTGGCTGGCGATCAACCCCGGCAAGGTCACCCACGAACTGGAAGGCACGGCGGCAGTGGACCCAGCGTTCGGCCTGCCAGCGATCTGGATCGAACCCAACCTGCGCGAACACGGGCAAATCTACGGCTACACCGTAGTCGACGCCAGCACCGT
This sequence comes from Pseudomonas viridiflava, assembly GCF_900583165.1. GTDB lineage: Bacteria > Pseudomonadota > Gammaproteobacteria > Pseudomonadales > Pseudomonadaceae > Aquipseudomonas. The sequence goes on from NZ_UTKY01000008.1 coordinate 31,047, forward strand.
GACCGCCACTCACCTCAACCACCTGCTGCACCAGCACGCCAAAGACATGCTCGGCCGTGGCGAAGTGCAGAAACTCTTGGACAAGCTCGGCCCCGACAGCAAGGGCCTGATCGACGAAGTGGTGCCCAAGCTGGTCTCGCTCACGGTACTTCAGCGTGTGCTGCAAAATCTGCTGGAAGAGAACGTGTCGATCCGCGACATGCGCACCATCCTCGATGCCCTCGCCGAACACGGCGGCGTGCAGCAACCGCCGGATGTGCAGGAACTGACCGCCGTGGTGCGCATTGCCCTGGGTCGCTCCATCGTCAACCAACTGTTTGGCAACAAGACCGAACTCAAAGTGATCGGCCTGGATTTCAACCTCGAACAAGTGCTGATGCAGGCGGTGGGCAATGGCGGTGCGCTGGAACCAAGCCTGGCGGACAACCTGATGCAGCAGACCACCCTGACCCTGCAACGCCAGGAACACAGCAGCGAGCCGCCGGTGCTGGTGGTGCCCAACAAGCTGCGACCGGTGTTGTCGCGTTTTCTGCGTCGGCGTTTGCGCCAGTTGACGGTGATTGCCCTGAGTGAAATCCCCGATGACCGCACCCTGCGCATGACTAACGTGATCGGAGGCAAACCCAAGTGAGTGCGCAACGTTTTATCGGCGCCAACAGCCGTGACGCCATGAACCAGGTGCGGGCAGCCTTGGGTGAGGACGCGTTGATCTTATCCAGCCGCATGACCGATGACGGGGTGGAAATTATGGCGATGGGCGAAACCGCCCAGAGTGCGCCGCCATTACTGGATTGGCTGCTGGAGGCGGGCTTCAGCGCCCGGCTCAGTGAGGAACTGCTGGGCCGTGGGCCCGCCCAATCACCCGACGCCACACCCGCCCGTCTCAAGGCCTGGCTGATGCATCGCCTCGACAGCCACGTGAAGCAACTGGGAGATGAAGCCGAGCTGTTCAAGTCGCCCACGGTGATTGCCCTGGTCGGCCCCACCGGCGTGGGTAAGACCACCACCACCGCTAAGCTGGCGGCGCGCTATGTGATGCGTCATGGCCCAGACGACGTGGCGCTGGTGACCACCGACAGTTTTCGCGCTGGCGCCCATGAGCAACTGAATATCTATGCGCAATCGCTTGGCGTCGAACTGCACGCCCTTGGCGCAGACGTGTTACTCGGCCCCTTGCTCAACACCCTGGCAAGCAAGCGCCTGGTGATCATCGACACCATGGGCGTGAGCCAGCGCGACCAGCGTCTGCTCAGTCACATCCAGCAACTGCGCGGCATACGCCTAATGCTGGTGCTCAACGCCGCCAGCCATGGCGACACCCTGGATGAAGTGGTGCACGCCTATCGCGACGCCGCGCTCGCCGCCGGTTGCCGGCTGGACGACTGCATCATCAGCAAATGCGACGAAGCGGCCCGCCTGGGGCCAGCGCTGGAGACCGTGATACGCCACGGGCTGCGCCTGAACTACTTGTCCACAGGCCAGCAAGTACCGGAGGATTTGCAACTGCCGGGCAGCTCAAACGTTTTTCAGCAGGCTGTGGATATCTCCCGGCCGTCGCGGTTCGCAGCGGCCCCGGGCAAGGCGACAAACCAGCATTTGGATGCACTGGTGCGTGGCTTGTTGGGGCAACGCAAGGCCGTGCTCGCACTGCGCGACAGCCTGATCACCCACGTCGAGGGCTTTGGCGTGCTGACCCAGGTCTGGCCGTTGATGGCCCAGCCGCAGGCGTGTTGGGACGGTTTTTTCGCCGACGTGCAAACACCTTCGGCAGCCACGTGGGTCACGCCGGCCAAGGCTGGCCAGCGGGCGGTGTATAACACTGAGCGCCACCCCCTGGGCACTCTCGCCAAACAGGCCCAAGCCTTTGGCGTACGAGCACTGCGCTACCGCAACCGCCACGCACGGATAAGCCTTAGCCACCTGCCGGTGACCTTCAAAGGCGTTGCGATGCGCGCCTGGTTCGCCACCGTGCAAGACAGCCACAGCGGCCAGCGTTTAGGCCAACGCTTTTGGCTGGTCGAAGAACAGCACGAACTGAATGAACAAGCCGCCGAACTGCTGCACCAAGTGCAACAGGACGAACTGGCCAGCCTCACCGCTCGTGGCTCAACGATGTTGCTCGATCTGCATCCGCATCTGCACGCCGAACCACGCCAGTACCTGGCTGCTGGCCTTGCCGCCAGCGCCATGCAGTTGACCCAGGCGCGTGATGACTGGGCGTTCCAGGCGCGTGCGCAACTGCTGGGGCTGCTGCCGAAAAAACCACGCGGGCATACGGCAGACATCCTTGAAGGTTTGCTGCACTTGTCTGCCGTGGTCGGCAGTTTCGAGCCTGCATGACCAGGCGGCGGGCTTGCGCACACGATGTGGGAGCAAGCCCCCTCCCACATTGGAACTTTGCTAAGCAGGGAATATGTCGTGTGCCACGTAGCTGTTCTGGGCTTAAGCCGGCATGACCACCAGTAATAATCCCGTGGATTTTCTGTCTTTCGCAGGCGCGCACGATGTATACGGCACAGGGCAAGATTAACCAGCAAGAAGTGCTGCAGCAGTACCTCCCCATGGTCCGGCGCCAGGCACTGGGGTTGAAGACCCGGCTGCCCGCCAATATCGAGCTGGACGACTTGATCCAGGCCGGCAGCATCGGCCTGCTCGACGCCATGACCCGTTATGACTTGAGCGTCGGCGCCACCTTCGCCACGTTCGCGTCCCAGCGCATTCGCGGCGCGATGATCGATGAGCTGCGCACCCGTGATTGGGTGCCACGCAGCGTGCGCCGCAATGCGCGCGCGGTGGAAGACGCCATGCACCGCGTGGAGCAAAGCCTGGGCCGCCCGGCCAAGGAACGTGAAGTGGCCTCGGCCATGGGCCTGACCCTCACCGAGTACCAAAAAGTGCTCGACGACACCAACGGCAGCCAGATGCTGCCCTTCGACGACATCGATGAAGAACACAGCGAAGGCTCAAGCTCTCGCCTGCAAACCCCCTTCGCCGAACTGCTCAACGACCGCAACCGCGCCAACCTCACCCGCGCCATCGACGCCCTGCCCGCCCGAGAGCGGTTGTTGCTTGCGCTGTGTCATCACGAAAAGCTGAATTTGCGTGAGATTGGGGTGGTGCTGGAGGTGAGTGAATCGCGGGTGTGTCAGTTGCATGCCCAGGCGATTGCAAGGTTGCAGGTGAGCATGCGGGACTGACTCACCCCCTTTCCAACTATCGATGAAGATCAAATGTGGGAGGGGGCTTGCCCCCGATGAGGGAGTGTCAGTCACTGAATCTGGTGGCTGACACACCGCCATCGGGAGCAAGCCCCCTCCCACATTTAAATTGCATTTCAATCAGGGTTCGGCGTAGGCCACTTCGTTGAAGCTGGCGATCAACCAGGTCAACTCCGCTCGCGGCAAATGATCAAGCGGCAACACATCAAACCGCGCCATGCGCCCCACATACTCCGTCGGCGTTACCAGCCGTTCCACCACATGGTAATGCGGGCGATCCAGGTAATCGTCAAACAGCACGATCATCGGCTTTGTCGCCCGCAGATAAGCCGTCACAAAACACGCAATGCGAAAACGCCCATCGATCAAAATCACATCCGGCTGCTCGAAGTACGGCTCATCCCAAACCTTCAACGGGTAGGTGTGGAAGCGCTTCCACTGCCGGGCGTTTTTCGGACGCGCCCATTTGCCGGTTTCGCCCACGTCGATGGGGTAGATGCGCGGTTTGGAAGGCAACGTGGCGTTGGCGATCCAGCCTTGCATATCTTCGGCCCAGCGGGCGTCGTTCTCTACCGAGATCACGGTTTTGTCCGGCATGTTCGCCGCCAGCAACGTGGAACCGCCGCTGCCGTACTCAAGGATCACCGAGGCCTGGGTATAGATACGTTTTACGTAGGCGGCGACTTCTGCAGGGAAGGTGACTTGGGGTTGCTGCATCGGCGCGCGGGGCGGCTCCACCGGCGCCGGGTTTTCCCGGTATTTGACGTACTGCGCGGCCAGCTCCGGGTCAATGGCACTCAGTAGTTCGCTCGCCACATCATGGGCGCCATAGGCGGTGTGCAGCAGGAACGCGAGCTTCAGGCGCTGGTTGTCCGACAGCGCGGCCATACGCGTTGCGTCTGGCAAGAACAGCGCATCGGCACTCACCAAATGGGAGGCGTTTTCCTGGTTTTGCAGGTTATTCAAGCGATAAAAACTAAAGCCTCGCCGCGCCAGGCAGCGGCTGATCAAGCCGACATCGGCCTGGTGCTCGTGGGTCGGCACGAAGTTGACCCGCGCCTGTACCAGCAGCGTATCGGCCAGGGTGCGCTGACCGTGCTCGACCACCGCGAGGCTGTCATTAAGATTGTCCAGCAGTAGCCAGTCCACCGGCGGCAGGCCGTTGATGGCATCGAGCTTGAGGGTCGGTAATGGCAATTTCGTGAGTACGCCGGACGCCGTCAGCGGCGCCAAAGTGGCGCTCATCGCAGGGTCGAGGCAGGCGTAAAGCGTAGCCGGCTGACCATTGCCCAGCGCCGCATGGGGGTAATAATGCAGCTCGCCGAGCTGAGCCAGTTGCCGGGCGTTGTCGATGCGGCTAGCGGGGTCGAAGGCGACGGTGGAGAACGCCGCAGTTTTTTGCAGGGCCACGAACTGCGCCGAGGCGAGCAGCGTACCGCCGTGGTCGAGGGTCACCACTTTGCCCTGGAACTTGAAGCTGAAGTCGGGCGCCTTGGCCGGCTCGGCGGGGTGTTGCAGCTCCACCGGACTGGTCTCGCCTTCGAAGCGAGCCTGCCCCTCGGCATCCAGGGTCAACGCCGCCGCCGACTTGCCTTCGCAATAACGCTGCCAGATCGCCCGCATGGCGCTGGCGAAGTGCTTGGCGAAACGCTGGCTGTCACACACCGGCGACTTCATCAACACATCGCGCAGATGGCCGCGAATACGCTTCAAGCTCTCCAGGTCGCTGGCCAACTCGATCACCCGCTGCTGATAGTGCTCCCAGCTGTTGACCACCAACTCCGGCAACCCGGCATTAAACAGGTGCGTGGCCGAGTGACGCCCGGCAAAGGTCGGGCCGGGAAAGGTCACCACCGGCACGCCCATCAACAAGGCTTCACAGGTGGTGAGCCCGCCGGAATACGGCCAGGGGTCGAGGGCGATGTCGATACGGTTGTAGGTTTCCAGCAGGGTCTTGTGCCCCACCGGCCCTTCGATCAGCACGCGTTCTTCGGTAATGCCGTGGGCGGCCATCACACGATGCACATGGGCGCGCAATTCGCTGTTGCCGAATGCGCCGCCCTTGAGCAGCAGGCGTGAGGTGGGCGTCGCCCGCATCAACTCCGCCCAGCGCGCCAGCAGCACGTCGTTGACCTTGGTCGGGTTATTGAAGCAGCCGTAGGTCACATATCCATTGGCCAACGCAGGCAACGGGCGGATATCAGGGGTGTAGGGCGGCGGGTCGTAGCAGATGTAGTCATCGGGCAGGCGGATGAGTTTTTCGGTGTAGTACGCATCCTCACCCTCGGGGGATTCGATGCGGTCGGTAAGCAGGTAGTCGATAGCATCCAGGCCCGTGGTGTTGATCAACCCGCCGACCCATTTGACCAGCAACGGCGCCGGCTGCAAGGCCATGGCGCCCATGCGGTTGCCGGCGTTGTGGCCGCACAGGTCGATGAGGATATCGATACCGTCATCGCGCACACGCTGGGCCAACGCGGGGTCATCCATATGCTTGATGCCCAGCCATTGCTGGGTCACAGCCTGGATACGTCGGGTCAGGTGGTCGCAGACCTGGCTGGTGCTGTAGGCGAACAACTCGAACTGATGACGCGGCAATTTTTCCAGCACGCCGACGATCATATTGCCCACCGGGTGTTGGCGCAGGCCGTCGGACACCAAGCCGATGCGCAGGCGGCGGTCGGGCGTGCGGTCTTGCACTGCGGGCCGTGGCGGCACAGTTTTGGGGCCGAAGCGCGATTGCCATTCCTTGCACACCTCGAAGATGTAGTCGCGGCTGCGCTCGGGGTCGTAGTGCAGCGAGGTCAGGCGGTTGGAGTACGGCAGCACGTCCTTGCGCTTGGCCAGGGTTACGGCCTTTTGGTAGTAGGTGTCGGCGGTGGCCAGTTGGCCGATGTCTTTATAGAGGTTGGCCGCGTTGTTCCAGTGACTGTAATCGCCGGGCTCGCGCTGGATTAGTGCGTCGAACACCGCGATGGCTTCGCTGTGACGCTCCAGGCGGTTGAGGATCAAGCCCTTGCGCGACAACATGCGGCCGTCCTGGGGCGCCATCTCCAGCGCGCGATCAATAGACGGGAGCGCCTTGGCGAACTGGCCTTTTTCGAAATACAGCGTGGCCAGCCGATGGTGGCCGGCGACAAAGTCTTCATTGATACGCAGTGCTTTGAGCACCAGCTCCAGGGCACGGTCCGCCTGGCCGAGTTTTTGGGCGGCCTTGGCTACCAATTCCAACGCTTCGGGTTCATCGGGCAATAGGCGCAAGGCCTGCTCGAAACTGCCCAGCGCCCGCTCGGGCTCACCCGCCAGTTGCAGGTTGCCCAGGTCTTTCAACACTTGCGGGTCGCTGGGGCGTTGTTCGCTGAGGCGTTGCAGTTGGGCAAGGGTCGGCGTATTTCGATGGGAACTAGGACGTAGGGGCTTGGGCATCAAAGGGCAGCCTTGTGGGTAAGTGCCTTGGTGTAGGAGCGAGCTTGCTCGCGAAAAACGCACAGGCACCGCGCTTATCCAGGATGTACGCGTAATCGTTAACGTTTTTCGCGAGCAAGCTCGCTCCTACAGTGGCCTTGTGGGAATACCCAATGCTAGCGCGCCAACCCCATCGGCAAAGCCCGGATAAACCCGCCCCAGCGTGTTGATTACCGGGGTTTGTGCGCATAAAAAAAGGGGCTCAGCGTGGGCTGGCCCCTTCGTGCTACGTGCCGGGTGTTATTGCAGCAACGACAGCATCTGTTGCGGCATGGAGTTGGCTTGGGCCAATACCGAGGTACCCGCTTGTTGCAGGATCTGGGCGCTGGTCATGGCCGATACTTCGGTGGCGTAGTCCACGTCTTGAATACCGGAACGGGCGGAGGTCAGGTTGGTGGTGGTGGTGGAGATGTTGGTGATCGCCGAGTCGAAGCGGTTTTGCACCGCACCCAGGTCAGAACGCATGGAGTCCACGGTGTTCAGCGCGTTGTCCAGGGTGGTCAGGGTGTTGGTGGATTTCTTGGTCACCGCGTTGTCGGTGTCGATGCTGATGCTGGCCGTGGTAGTGGTGCCATCGGTGGTGGTGGTGACATCGGCCGCGTAGGTTTTGCCGTCGACGGTCAGGAAGTAGTTGCCCTGGGCATCGGACGACAGGGTGCCGCCGCTGATGGTGGTACCGGACTTGTCGACGTAGCTGGTGTTGGTCGAAGTGATCGCCGTGCCCGAGGAGTCCGACAGGGTCGTGGCGGTCAGGGTGGTGTCGTAGCCGTTCACGTTGAAGCTGCTCAGGCCCAGGGTATCGGCGTTGATTTCGCTGAGTTTGATGTCGATGGTTTCGCCATCGTTGGCGCCGACCTGGATGGTGATGGTCTGGTCTTTGGACAGCACGTCCACGCCGTTGAACGCGGTTTGCGAGGAGATACGGTCGATCTCGTCCAGACGCTGGGTAATCTCGTCCTGGATCGACTGCAAGTCGGACTGGGAGTTGGTGCCGTTGGCTGCTTGTACCGACAGCTCACGGATGCGCTGCAAGTTGTCGTTCACCTGGTCCAGCGCGCCTTCGGTGGTCTGCGCCAGGGAGATACCGTCGCTGGCGTTGCTGCTCGCTTGCTCAAGGCCGGTGATCTGGGAGGTCATGCGGTTGGCAATGGCCTGGCCTGCGGCGTCGTCGGAGGCGCTGTTGATTTTCAGGCCCGACGACAGGCGCTCGATCGAGGTGCTCAGGCTGCTCTCGGAAGAGTTCAGGTTTTGCTGGGCGATCATGGACGTGATGTTGGTATTGATAACTGACATGGTGCAGTTCCTTTCTTGGGTGAGCCGCTTGGGACAGATTCGAGGCCCGTCGCCGATGCATCCGGCGCCGTTGCCGTACAGACAAAGCGAACATCGGCGATCGGATCTGCCGTCTTTAGGCGAGCCTTGAAAAATTTTCTGCATCCATCCGATTTCACCCATGAAAGGGCCTGTATTAACCGATTTGAATCCGCAACTGCCGCGCTATAAAGCCTGCCTTGGCCCATAACCGGAGTGCTGCATGAACCCCTCAACCCTGATTGGCATGCTCGCCAGCCTGCTATTGCTGGCTGTGTTGCTGGTGTTCAGCGCGCAACAACCTGGCTTGTTCGTCGACCTGCCGGCGTTGGGCATTGTGGTGGTCGGCACCTTTGCCGCGATGTTCATCAGCTACCCGCTGCGCGAAGTGCTGCGCATTTTCAGCCTGATCAAGACCGTGGTGCGCCACGAGCGCGAATACACCCAGGAAGATATCGATGAGTTGGTGAGCATCTCGCGCCTGTGGATCGATGGCGACTTGCGCGCGGTAGAAGAAGTGCTCGACGGCGTGAAAAACCCGTTCCTGCGCTCCGGCGTACAACTGGTGATCGACAAGACTCCGCTGGATGACATCCTCGATTTACTGCAATGGCGCATCGCACGGCTGCGGGCCAAGGAACACGCCGAGGCCCAGCTGTTTCGCGTAATGGCCAGCTACGCCCCGGCGTTCGGCATGCTCGGCACCTTGGTAGGCTTGGTGAACCTGATGTTCGTGCTCGGCGATGGCGACATGGTCACCATCGGCCGGCAAATGGCGGTGGGCCTGATGACCACGCTCTACGGCGTATTGCTGGCCAACCTGCTGTGCAAGCCGGTGGCGGTGAAATTGGAGCGCCGCACCGAGCAGCGGGTGGTGGTGATGAACATGGTGCTGCAAGGGGTGGCGATGATGGCCAACAAACGCAGCCCGGGGTTGATGCGCGAGACGCTTAAGTCCTTTGTGGCCCATTACCAGAATGAGCTGCGGGACGGGCCGGTGCATGCGCCGCTGCGCCTGAGCTGGAAATCTCGGACGTGAGGCCTGTTTCGCGTATCCAGGCGGCAGCGATTGCCAGCGGCATCCCACCCGTTGAAGACGGGGCGGGTGAAACCTGGATGATGACCTACCTGGACATGATGACCCTGTTGCTGGTGGTGACCATGGCCATGTTGGCATTGGCAGGCAAGGGGCATGCGCGCACGCAGCACGGCGGCGAGTTCGGCGTGCCGCCGGTGTTTACCGCCAAAAGCCTGACCTCGGTGGAGGCGCCTGGCGCCTTGCTATTGGTGCCACAACCGCCTGCGCCAGAGCCCGTCGCCCCCCCCGAGCCTGAACCTGTCGCGGTCGTTGAACCCGAACCACCCAAACCGACCGCGCAAGACTTGCTCAACGAGCTGCCCCTGGATCAGCTGGGCAATGACATCGAAGTGGTCACCAACGACAGCAGCGTGAGCTTTCGGATCAGCAGCGAGATTTTGTTCCCCTCTGGCCAATCCGACCTCAACCTCGGTGGCCTGGCGGTGCTGCGCAAATTGATCCCGGTGCTCGACAGCGTCCCCCACAAACTGATCGTTGCCGGCCACACCGACACCCAGGACATCCGTAGCGCCCGCTTCCCTTCAAACTGGGAACTCTCCGGCGCCCGCGCTGGCAGCGTGGTGCGTTACCTGCAAGCCAACGGCATCCGGCCCGAACGCCTCGCCGCCATTGGCTACGCCGACACCCGGCCACTGGCCGACAACGGCACGCCTGAAGGCCGGGCGCTCAACCGTCGCGTGGAGTTGATATTGGAGCGCTGAGGGCTGGGGTAGTTTTTGCGTGGAATAACAGTGATCATCGCCCTCCCCCTGAAAAAACGGTTGGCAATGCTGAACATGGACGATCTGCTGGCCAGCCCGGACGAGCGCAGCCTCAAACGCGAGTACGCCAAGCGGCTCAAGGTGACGCGGCCGGATGATGACCCTGTCGCCTTCCAGCGCCTGCGGGAAACCTACGAGCTGGCGTTGCAGCGACTGCGTGACGGCGACAGCTACGTCGCCCCCGCCCTGCCCCCTGCCCCGTATGAACATGCCGTTGCGCTGCTGGCCGCATTCGAGGACTGGAAAGTCGACGAATTCTGGGCCCGCGCCCTGGCTCAAGGCTGCGCCGCCGAGTTTGAACAACTGCTGTTCCAACGCTGCGTCAACGCACCCGACCGGCATCTGCCGCTGTTGACCTGGGGTGTTGAAAAACGCCAATGGCTCACGCCCTGGCAGCAAATCCAGAGCGGGGGGTTTCCTCATCAACGGCTGGTGCATGCCCTCAAAGGTGCGCTGTTTTTTGATCTGGAAAAATACCTGGCAGATGCTCAGCCCAGGGCTTTTTTCGAACGCCTGGAACGCGCCAGCAGGCAAGGCTGGTTGATCGACCTGGCCCATCACCAGGCCTTGCAGGTGCAGGTGTTGAACCTGTTCACCGCGCAAGAGCGCTGGTCGCCGCAGCTGTTCCAACAGGTATGCCAGCTGTTCGCCTGGGATGCGGGCGCCGCCGTGCCGATCGAGCAGACGCAGTGGCAGGCCTTGCTGCGGCGCAGCGAGCAACAAGCCTGGCTCAATGAGTTGGCACAGCAACCGGGCGCGGGGGCGTTGTTTCTGATGTGTGCACAGCCTTCGCAGCAAGCGCAATTGGTGGCTACGTTTGGCGAGGCGGATTGGCTGGCCTGTGAGCGACTGTCCGTCGAATTCTCCACGCGATTCCCCGACCTGTTGGGGTTGTTTCCCAATCACAATCCGTGGTTTTGGCAGGCGCTTGTCGGGCATCGTCCGACGCAGCATGGGATGAAACTCGCTACCGCCGTGCTGGCGACGAGCCTGGCTCTGGGCAGCCTTTCTGACCGATTCGCCCTGGGGCCGACCCTATTGATGCTGCCGTTTTACGTGCTGGGCGGCTGGCTGATGGCACTGATCGGCAAGTGGCTGCTGAGCTACTGGACCGCCATGGCCGACAGCCTGCAAGACCTCGACCAACGCATCACTGGCTGGTGCGTGCGCCATAAAGTGATCCACGACCGGCGCTACCTGGTGATCCGCAACAGCGGCCCGTGGATGGCACTGGGGTTTGTGGTGTGGCAATGGGTTGGGGGGTTGGGGCTGGTGACGTACGGGGTGACTGGCTTGCTGGGGATGTTCCACGCGCGAAGAGTGGCCGGGTTGAGTTGGCTGCAATGGGTGTTTTGCGCGGTGATGATTGGGGTAATTGCCTACGTGCAACTGGAAATGCCTGGCACTGTGCTGACCCGAGGGCTATGGCGTTAACCTCCCCTGTAGGAGCGAGCTTGCTCGCGAAAAACGTCAACGATAACGCGTAAAACCTGGTTAAACGCGGCGTCCATGAGATCTTCGCGAGCAAGCTCGCTCCTACAGATCGGGTTATTTCAGTAGGGCGATCAACCCGCAGACTAGGCCGATCACCAACGCCGGCCACTGCATCGGCATGAAAAAGAAGTGATGACGCACGCCATCGGCATGGGGTTGGCGATTGAGCACAAAACCCAGCACCACGTTAATCGCCGAGCCGATGCACACGCCGATCAAGAATTGCATCAGCGAGACGTTGCCGGGCTTCACGCTGGGGTCTGGCCAAAGCCACATCAACAACAACACCATGGCCACCGGAGTGAACAAGGTAAACCAGCCTGCGCCGCGATAAATCATCGTTCAGTTCTCCCAGGCTCAAGCCGATTCTCGGGTTTGTTCTTCAACTGCAAACACCACATCCAGTGTGTTGAGGAACAGATCGTGGCTGAGGATGCCGGTGGCAATGGTCGACAGCACGGGCTTGCCGCTTTCGTCCTTGATCACCACGTTTTCGGTCCAGGCGTTGAGGTCTGCCGTGCGCAGCGAGGCCATCGGCACCTTGCGGCCTTGGTATTCGAGGAACGTCTGGCTGACCAGAATCGGCGTGGTGGTAATTTTCAAGAAGTTGCCCGTCACCCGCTTACCCCAGACCTGCGCAGTGCTGATGCAGTTGAACATCACCGTCCCGCCCGCATCCAGCGTGGTCATGACCGCCGGCAAACGGGCATGTACGTGCAACTCACGCACCAATTGCTGGAACTCGTGAAAGCCCTTGAGGGTTTCGATCACACGATGAAACGGTTCTGATGCGTTACGGCGATAGGCAACATTGGTAACCATGCCGGTCAACACGGTTTGCCCGGAACCGAACAAATACAGGTCTTCAATCTCGGCAAAGGCGGTGTATTCACGTTCACCGTTCACGAAACGCTCGATGCCATGTTCGTACACGTTGTAACGCGGCTCGCGCAGTTTCTTGTGCCAGGCGTAGACGGCAAACATGCTCAGGCCAATCACCGCCAGCAAGGCACTGGTGGCATAAAACACCATGAGCGGGTCGCTGAAATTCAAGGTCATACCGCGTGAGGTCTGGAGAGTGACGGGGCCACTGTTGCCCTGCGGGAGGATGGTGCTCAGGTACAGCACAAACCCGGCCATACCGAGCATCACGGCACCAAAGACCAGACTGACCACGAGAAAGGCTTTGCCATGACGGAAGCTGGCGATCAGCTCGCCGGCATTGGAAGGCGCTTGAGAAGGGGAAGTGTGCATGGGGGCTTGCGTCCTTGTAAGTAGATGAAGCGGCTGCTTGAGTGCGCTCGGCACGGCGGGTTGGAGCATGGCTAATTAATATCGTTCCTTGGGTGCGCTACGGAATGTGATGCACACCGCAAAGTCCGCCGGGTCTTTTTTTTCCCACGCAGAACAGTGATCATCGCCTCCCCCCCGACTGTTGAGGAACCAAGACCATGGAATTGACGCTGGAAGCTGTGGCGCTTTTTGCACTCAAGCTGGTGCATGAGGTGGACGGTGGCAGCCCGGTTTTAAGGGATGATCCGGTGATGGTGGGGTATGACCGCGAGGTGTTTGGGCTGTTGTTGCGCCAAGCCGATCTGGCGGGGATTTTGTTGAAAATTAATGAGTGTGTGGGGCAAGCGCTGGTGGCGGTGGGTGGGGTTGATAGCGTGTTGGGGCGTGAATTACAGCGGCTGGCGGCTGATGTGCAGAGCGTTGAGGAGTTGGATGAATTGCCTGTGCCGCTCGCCACGCTCAAGGATTACTTGATAGACATCCAGTGAGGCTGCTACCTACCGCCGCCCTTCCACCGCCATACGCACCGCCAGCCCCATCAACACTGAGCCCATCAGCCAGCGCTGCACCACCTGCCAACCGGGCCGGGTGACGAAGAACACCGCGATGGAGCCTGCCAGAGTGGCAATCACCGCGTTGACACTCACGCTGATAAAAATCTGGGTAAAGCCCAGCACCAACGATTGCGTCAGCACACTGCCGTGGCCGTTGGGGTCGATGAATTGGGGCAGCAACGACAGATACATCACCGCCACCTTGGGGTTCAGCAAGTTGGTCACAAGGCCCATGGTGAACAGCTTGCGCGGGCTGTCCGCAGGTAAGTCCCGCACCTGGAACGGTGAGCGGCCCCCCGGCTTCACTGCCTGCCAAGCCATGTAAAGCAAATACAAAGCCCCGCCGAAACGCAGCGCGTCATAGGCAAACGGCACCGCCATGACCAAGGCCGTGATCCCCAAGGCCGCGCACAGCATATAAACCAAAAACCCCAACGCCACGCCGCCCAGGGAAATCAACCCGGCGGTGCGGCCCTGGCAGATCGAGCGGGAAATCAGATAAATCATATTCGGGCCGGGCGTCAGCACCATGCCTAAGGAAATCAGTGCATAGGCAAGCCAGCTGGACAGTTCAGGCATGGTTCGGCTCCGTTCGTTGAAACATCTGGCCAAGGTTGTAAGGTTGGCCGTCATGGTAGGGCGTTCAAAATGCCCGCGTTAGATACAGATCCGCGAGCAAAACGGCATACACCCACGAGGCAGGCACATGATCGACTTCAACAACAAAGGCTTCTTCAAACTCAAGCAAAACAACGAATACGCCGAGCGGGTCAGCGCCCTGCTGCTGGACGGCGAGGAAGTGGTGGCTGCGTACAAGGCCATGCGTGATGGGGTGGTGTTTACAACCAAGCGCATCATCGCGGTGAACGTGCAAGGGATTACCGGCAGCAAAAAGGACTTCACGTCGCTGCCGTACAAAAACATCGTGGCGTATTCGGTGGAGACGTCGGGGACGTTTGATCTGGATTCGGAGCTGGAGGTTTACTTTTCTTCGCTGGGGAAGGTGAGGTTTGAATTCACTGGGAAGACGTCGATTGTTGAGATTTCGCGGTTGATTTCCAAGCATTTGCTGGGCTGAGCGGCGGAAAAAAGACCTTGGCGCACCAAGGTCTTTTCTACTGCCTACACGATTCAACTGATGTACCGGCGCAAAAATGTGGGAGGGGGCTAGCCCCCGATGACGGCCTTCCCTACACCATCAAACCACCAGCCTGAACACCCACCTCATCCGCCGCCCCATTCGGCAACATCCCCTTCGCCAAATCATCCACCACCGCCTTGGCCATCTCCCCCAAATAATGCGCGGCCCAGGCATAGCGGTCGGCGCTCTTGTCCATTGCGGCATCCAGAGCCAACAGTTTTGAACAGTGGAGAAGCTCAGAGGCATGCTCCAGCGCATCGCGGATGGGTACGCCGGAATTGACGCGAAAAAGGTGGTGCAGCGCGGGCGGGGTGCCGCAGGTGGAGAAGGTGATGACACCGAGGGTTTTGTTTGGGGGTGGGTTGATCATTGGGCACCTCCGGGCTGAGCGGGGGTGTTGATTCCAGGATTACAAAGGTACGACCGATCAGAAACGCTCATTGCTCTAGCTCCTAATGTAGTGAGCTGCCACGTTCGTTTCTCATGCGAATGGGTGGCAGCTATGCGCGGGCTGAGAAACCGGGACAATAGGAACCCGGCAGACCCGAAGGTCTCCCACGCATAGCCGCCATGACACAGACAATGCGGGCACAAAAATGCGCCAACAGTCTAATGGATGGTGGCGCCTATGCGCCTATTGTTTCTCGGATTCTCAAGTCCGGTCGCTGGGGGGCAGCGACGCGAAAAATTAACTTCTCAGACTCCAAGCGTGAAGCAGAACTACGTAGCAAAAAATTTCAGCAGAAGAAAAAAACCAGAAAAATCATATAGTTGATAACATTTATTTACCTTTAAAAAAGATTCTAAAAAAAACATTAACAACTAGCTTCTCACGCCAATTCTAAAGTGCCACTATCTCGTAGGACGTGGCCTACGCACAGCTAAAATTAAAGGTCACAATCACGCAATCAACAATCAGGAAAAACCATGGCATCTCTTCCGTACATAACAGCAGTAGGGAACATCGAAAAATCATTGAACGCCATAAAATCGGCTGCAACACCATTGGCGGTAAGCCAGGACTTTGTAAAAACCATACTAGGAATAAAAGGTGGCTCCGGAAATCAAATAACTTCATACTTGAAAAAAATTGGTTTTGCGAGTGCTGATGGAAAACCGACAGAATTATATACTCAGTTCAGAAACTCAAGCACTTCAGGACGTGCTGTAGCATCAGCACTTCGAATTGGTTATGCTCCGCTTTACTCTCGCAACGAATACATGCACAAGCTAAACAACGAAGATTTGAAAGGATTGATAATTGAAGAAACTGGGTCTGGCGACAATTCAGCGGCACCTGGACTTATTCTGAGCTGCATAAACTCGCTAAAAAAATTTGCTGATTTCAGTGACAAACCTATCGGCATAGAAACACATGAAACAGAAATAGCCTCATTCAAAGAACAGCCTTATTCCATCCCCAGTCAAAACATCTCGACTGGTAACGGCTTGGGAATGAACCTTTCATACACTATAAACCTGAATCTCCCGGCCACATCAGACATCGCAGTATTTAATGCAATATTTAAAAGCCTAAGAGAAAATCTTTTGAGCTCCACAAATGAATAACTCAAAACCTAACGATCTAATTCGCTCTTTCGGCATGTCCGGATACTTGATAACCGAAGAACTAAAACAAATTGAAGATAAATTAAACTTAAAACTTGGACATTTCAAAAAAGAAACTGATAACACAGAACAGTATTTTTACCCTCAATTCGAACAAGCCGTTCGAGCGGAGGCAGCAAATATGGCTATACATTACGAAGTTTTCTATTGTCTTGAGCAATCTATAAGAAGGCTGATTATTGAAACACTTGTCGAGGCTGAGCCAGAGGGATGGTGGAAAAGTGGCCGTGTGCCAATAGAAATTTCTAAAGCAGCCGACGCACTAATTCAAAAAGAAATTGATAGCGGAATGACACGCCGATCGGAAGACCCTTTAGACTACACGACATTTGGACAGCTCGGGATAATCATAAATTCAAACTGGGATGTTTTTGGTGCGATATTTACAAGCCGAAGAGCGGTGGAAAAAATCATGTCAAGTTTAAATATGCTTAGAGGGCCCATTGCTCATTGCAGTCCAATGACCGACGACGAAGTAGACCGATTATTGCTGACAGTCAAAGATTGGTTCAGGATAATGGCATAAGAATTATATCCAAGAGATACAGAGCCCAATGTATCTCTTTTACAACATCACCCCATAAGGCCCCAACACCTTACTCGTCTGCACTAACCCCTGCCGCATCAACATCTCAAGATACCCCTCCGCATCCACCGAAGGCCGCATCATCGCCCGCCTCTGCTTCTGCGCCGCCGCCAACACCGCCGCCTGATCCAAATCCCAAAGGTCCGAAATAAAGTCATCTGGATGCATCGGCTCTATGTCGTAAGCTGCCAGCACATTTGCCGGAAAGTCTTTCAAATTAAAGGTCACGATGACCTCCGCTTTACTCCGAATCGCTGCCGCTAGCACGTGACGATCATCAGGGTCGGGTAAATCCAAGCTCGAACATAAATCCTCATACCCCGTCACCAATCCATCCGGGATAGCCTTGTCCATCATCGCCGAGGTGTTATCCACTTGTTCCGGGGTGAGGTCAGGGCGGTTCTTGAGAACGTTGCGTTTCCATTCCTCATGAATCTGGCTGGTCCAACGTGCCCGATACAACCGGACAGACCAAGCCACATCAACAAATCCCGAAGTGGGGCCGGGTAAAGCACACAAGCGTCGTATACAGCCGTGAAAGGCGAACACCTCATACGTCGTATCCCATTCCCAGCTCCTGAGCCTGACGTACTAACGCCTCCATCGCCTCCTGACTTTGCGCATCACGCTGCTGTTTGAAAGCCATCAAATCCGAAAACCGAATACGCCGGTGCCGTCCAGTCTTCGTAAACGGAATTGCGCCCTCCTCCAACATTTTCACCAAATGAGGTCGTGAAACATTAAGCAGGTCGGCAGCCTCCTGAGAAGTCAGCTCAGCGTGAACCGGCACGACTTTGACGGCGTTGCCGATAGCCAACTCGCCAAGGATATCGACCAGCAAACGCAGTGCCGATGTAGGAAGTACGAGGGAATGGGCTTTGTCTTCCTTATCGAAGATATCGATGCGCTGGGTTTCAAATTTGGTCGACAGCAGCGAGGCCAGTTCGCGTTGTCCTTGAACGGCAGCTTCGACTTCGCTCTCCAGCGGAGGAATGGTTTTAGGGAGGTGATGAATGATCATGATGGTGCTCCAGCGTTGCGCAATTCAGTTGAAGCCAAATCTAAACGAAACAAACGAAACAAACGAAAGTCGCAATAATCGAAACATCGCCGACCATCTGGCTCCAATCTACTTTTCCCACATACACCATCGAACAAGTCCGATTTAGGTCGTTTATCTCCCCCTCGTAGGCTCACTCCCCCACACAAGGAAGTGAGCCCGCCATGTCAGAACGCGCCTACCCCCTCACCGAAGAAGAGCAACTCAAGCAACGAATCCTGACGCCGCAACCGGCGCGGCGGCATTATTCGCCGCCCATCCATCTATTCGACCCTCCCCCCGCTCAAACAACCTCACCCACCAAGCCTCCCGGCTGCGTCTTCGCCAAACCCTGCCAACTGCCCGATGGCATCACCCACTACGCCGACCCCACCGGTTTCGTACCGCTGGAATTGGTAAAGGAATATGGCCATTTCTGCCTGTTGGGTGGGCGTGAGGTGGACGATCAGGGCGCAACTGCCTTAGGCAAGATCAGCGGTAGCGCCTTGCCCATCGGCCTGGGGCAACTGGCCTTGCGTACGGCGGTGGTGGAGTCGACGGCTGCCGCTGTCGGGACTGTTGTGGGTGGGTTGTTGACGGGGTTGGTGGCGCTGGCTTGGCCATCGGAATTGGGCGATAGCGCGCTCTACACCGATGAGCAATTGCGCTCGATGCAGCGGGCGCGCTCGCAGATGCGTTTGCAGGTTGAGCAGTTGGAGGACGGCACGCTCAAGGGTTATGGGTTTTACACCGGCAACAATGCCGACTGGCAGATGATCGATGTGGTGCAGTTCCAGAGCCGTGGCGATCGGTTTGTGGCGGATTTGGGTGAAGACGTGGAGTTGATCTGGACGCCTGCGGTTGATCCGGGTGACACCCTGGGGATTCCGGCGTTGGAGGCTGCGCCGCAAGCACCGGTGATTTGGATTTATCCGCCGACCGAGAAGGCTGCACAGATTTTGGTGAACCCGGTTTATCCGCCGGAGTATCGGGATTTTATTCTGGTGTTCCCGGTGGGGTCGGGGGTTCGGCCGTTGTATGTGGTGGTGAGTCTCAAGGCCGGGGATCACAAGTACCACAAGGCTCCCACTGTTGAACAAATAACTGGTTTTGAAAACCTGATAAAGGCTAGACCCAGAAAACCCAAACAGGGAGGTGGCGGGTTGAGAGAGCGTTGGATTGATCAAAAAGGCCGGAGAATCTATGAATGGGATTCCCAACATGGTGAGTTGGAAGTTTACCTAGCAAGTGATGGGAGTCATCTAGGGGCATTTAGCCACATAACCGGAGAACGGCTAGAAGGGCCAAAGAAAGAACGAAACATCAAAAAATTTCTGTGAGGAATATATGGGGCTAAAAGTGAGATTGGAATGGTTCGACAGAACCACGGAATGGCTGATCGGTGAGGAAGACTCGCCTGACCAAGGAAATGACTACTCTATAGTGATGAAGTTGGGGCTTTCAGTAGATCAGGACGTCAATAACGGCATGTTTGAACTGCATCGAGAATGGCTGCCACTGGTGCAGCCCTTCTTCTCTCATCAAATTGCACTTTCAGAAAGCGACTACTTCATTGCATTCGACTTGGACGGTGCAAGATGAGCGCTCTAACCATCCGCGCAGACCTATTTCTTGTCCTGTAGTGATCACCAACCGAAGAGAGTTCACTTTTGATGCGCAGACTTTCCCTAACCAACAAAAAACTCCGCAACATCCCCAGACGCCTCAAAGCCTTAACCCGCTGGGCCGACAGTTTCGAAGGCAGCTTCTACGCAGAACTACCACTGAAACGCGGATTCGAAAACGAGAAAATTCCCGTGATCGAGTCCCTCGTCGAAGGCAAGCAAACTACACCAGAAATCCTGGCCCACTGCGCTCAACAATTAATCAGGGCCGCTGGTTATTTACTTGAGGCCAGGCCCATCGACGCTCCTGAGTGCTGGATCGTCGCAAACATCATCATTCCCGATATGTTCTCTAGCGAGGTTTGTGTCTATACCGACAAAAGCCGTTTTCTGGGCAGTACCCAACCCTTTGACTACGAGCAATTCCGTCAAACCCGTATCACGGGCCGAAGCCTTGCCAGTGAGTGGGGCCTGACGGTTCCGCCAGGGCTTCATGAGGTTGGTTTTCACTTTGTGCATGAGGACGAGGACGGAGATACCTTTGAGTCAGAGCATTGGTACTACGGCGAAGTCAGTACGACGGATGAAGATCCAGGCGGTGAGCGTTGGAAGTACCAGACCTTCCAATCATTTCAAGCACAAAACCCAGACTCATTTGCCGCTACGTCAGTAGTGAGCGGGCTCGCCCCGCGCTGGGGTGCGCAGCAGCCCTAATCCGGCCCGTGCGTTCCTCCAGCCGTAATCCGGTTTTCTGGTTTTGGGGCTGCTTCGCACCCCAGCGCGGGGCAAGCCCGCTCACTACAAGAATATGGCCGCTGTTTGTTTCTCTACTGACGGGGACTTGAGACGAAGATAGAGAACAGTCCTATCAAATATCGTTCCGCTACCAAGGCGCCTGGCCCCCACCTCCCAAGCAGCGTAAGAACCCATGAGGCCAACCATGCAAAAGCCCCTCCTCTACCGCTCAGTCAACACCCGAACCCACGGCGTGCGCCACGGCAGTTGCTACGCCTATCGATACGAACGAAATACCAAAAAGGAAAAGCTCACGCAATCCACCCGCGGCTCCATGCACAGCCACCATCGTCATGGTTTCGATTACACACCGCTGTTTCGCTTCCTCCTGTCGAAGGTCGGCCAATCATGGGACCCCGTTTTCAGCGAAGCCAACGCCCGCGTGGACCGCCCCGATCCAATCTTCTGGATGGTCGCGCGCCATGAAAGCGACAAAAAAGAATACGTACGAGTGGATGAAAATACTTACTACAGCGGCTTATGGGTAGACGAGGCTGGCCTGCTGCAAAAGGTAAACCCGCAGCTGGCACCTGAGCGCATGCAAACCTTTTGCGACTGCTGCACCCACACTTTCAACGGTGTGGTTTATGCGCACGCTTTGCCCATTAGTGATGTCAGGGGCATTGATGTTGGCTGAACCACCGCTATCGGGGGCAAGCCCCCTCCCACATTGGGTCGGTGTACATCCGGTGTTATTGCATGACGCCTAGCTCGCCTTCACCTCACTCCCCGCCCCTTCTACCGGTACCCGTTGCGCAGGGTCTGTCACATCAAACACATGTTGTTCACACGTCGATCCCTTGAACTGGAACTCCACCAGATACACCTTGGCCTTCTCCGGGCTGAACGTGCTCATCACCGGCCCGCAGTTGTAGTAAATCCCATTGCCCTGGCTGCCTGCCGTGCTCGCGACGGTGAGTTTCTTGCCAGGATCAGCCAGGGTTTCCAATTGCGGGAAACGTTTGAACCCAGCACTGGCGACGGTTTGGTTGAGCTTGGCGATCCAGTTGAAGACTTTGCCTTCGCCGGTGTCCATCACGGTGCCGAGGGTTTCCATGCGTTGGTCGGGGTCGCCTTCGCGGCGGATGGAGAATTCGACGGGGTTGGTACCGCCGTTGGCTTTCATGATGACTTTGGCGTGGTCGGCGTCGACGGCTACGGTCTTTTGTCGCAGTTGGATGCCGTCGTTGAGCAAGGTGGGGGATGAGTTGCGTTGGTTGGAATTGCAGGCGCAGAGGGCCAGGGTGATGAGGGAAAGCAGGGCGATTCGCTTCACAGGGGGGATGTCCTTATCAGTGTGAATGGGCGTGATGACTGGACCTGGGATTAGACAGAATGTTCCGCAACTGGCGATGGCGGTGGGCAGTGAGGAATAAGCTGGCTGACATTGCGCTATCGGGGGCAAGCCCCCTCCCACAGTTGAATTGAGGTGGGCTGGGTTATTTGGGCTGGAAGGTTTCGAGGTAGGCCAGGATGTTTTCGATCTTCTCTTGGTCGCTGATGCCCCAGAAGATCATGCGCGTGCCGCTCACTACTTTCTTCGGCGCTTCGATGTAGGCAGCGAGTTTGTCGCGGGTCCAGACCACGCCGGAGTTTTTCATCGCGTCGGAGTATTGATAGTCGGTGGTAGCCCCGGCAGGCCGACCGATGATGCCGTTTAGTTCAGGCCCAAACCCGCCACGCGCACCCTCGCCGACACTGTGGCAACCCCCGCAGGTCTTGGTGAAGAGCTTGCCGCCCGCCTCGGCATCGCCCGCCGCAAAGGCAGGGCCGGTTGTGAACATCAGGGCAAGGGCAAACACGGGGTATTTCATGGGAGGCTCCACAGCAGGTGTAGCGAGCGATTATGCCTGTTTGTCAGGAACGCATGCCCATCCAGATCACGGTTTCGGTCCAGGCGGTGACCACCGGTGTCAGTGCGCGGAACCAAGGGTCACGCACATCAATCTGCGCCGCCGAGTGGTCATGGTGGTGCTGTTCCTCTTCGACGATCGAGGCAATTGCGGCCACGGCCTGCGGGTCGATGTCGCGCAAGGTGTGCAGTTGATGAGCCAGGTGTTTGAGCACCACGCTTTCGACGGCGACGGTGGTGGCCACGATGGCTTTGCGCCCGCACAGGCCGGTGATCAAGCCCAGCACCCAGCCACCGAGGCCGCACAGCCAGTAGCTGCGGCAGCGCCGATAACCACGCCGCTGCAACTCGGCCTGGAACACAGCGCGATGACGGCGCTCATGGGAGAGAAACTCCTGAAGCTCAGCCACCATGCCTGGGGCAAATCGTCGCGCCATAAACAGCTGACCACTGTAGATGCAGATCGCGCCATGCTCGCCAGCATGGTCGACTTTGATCATGCGGCTGCCCAGATCCGGGTCTTTCACGGTGAACTGCCTTGTAAGAGGTGGCCTTTAAGGTGGCCGGAGTATCCTGCAACCGCATTCGGATGACCACCCATCGCCCCGAATACATCCAATCGAACCTATCTAGACGTGTTCTACTCCACCTTACTGAACCCTGATGGTGGAGTAACGATCATGGCTCAGCCATCGATTTTAGTATTGGAAGACGACGAGATCATTCGCTCGTTGATGGTGGATGTACTGCAGGATTTCGGCGCGGTCGTGACGTCGTTCCCGTCGGCAGATGAGGGGATGATTTACCTGGAACGGGGTGATGACGTGGTGGACTTGATCGTCACCGACATACAGATGCCCGGCTTGCTCAATGGCTATGATTTGAGCCGCGTGGTTGCCCATCGCTGGCCCACAGTGCCGGTGGTGTTGACCTCTGGCAACACCAAAATGGCTGAGCAACTGGGTGGTTCGGTACGGTTCCTACCGAAACCCTGGAGCAGCGAGCACCTGATCAAATGCGTGCAAACGGCGCTGACCCAGCAAGGTATATCCCTGCATTGATAGCGTTGAGATATCACTGAAACCGAACTTCGTGGCAAGCTCTGCGGTCATTAATAACGCACGGAGCGACTTTTCTGATCCGCTGGTCAGCCTTTTCGCCTTGTGCGCATAGCTGACCGCCTTGAGGTGTGTAGAATCGTCGCCCATTTCCATGCGTCATTCATGGCCGAGAGGCCCACAGTTCGAGCTTTTTGCATGCATTCACAGGCCGTGCCCTCTTTGCTGGAAGCGTTGCGCACAGGCACTGCCCTGCTGCATGTGGCGCTGGAAAAGCGCTTGCCGTTTTTCTGCGAGCAGCTGGATGCCAACTGGTACCAGCGGTTGCTCCAGGCGTATTACGGGTTTTATGGGCCGATGGAAGCTGCGCTGTACGACAGTGGCCTGATCCCTGATGGATTCGACACGGTGATGCGCGTGAAAACGCCGACATTGCTCAACGACCTGCGTGCGCTACAACTCACCGAGGGTGCCATCCACGCCCTACCCCGCTGCACCGAAATACCCACGTTAGACTCCCCCGCTGCCTGCCTGGGTGCCCTGTATGTGCTGGAAGGCGCAACACTGGGCGGCCAGGTATTGCGTCGGGAAATGGCCCTGCGCCTGGACGTAAATGCCGATAACGGCGGTGCGTTCCTGGACGTGTATGGCGCCGAGACTGGTCGACGCTGGAAGGACTTTCTCGATTACCTGGGCCGCCAGCCACTGGACCCCGGCGCTAAACAGCGCGCGGTGGAGGCTGCCCGTTCGACATTCAGCTGCTTTGAGCAATGGCTCGACAGCCAGGAGGTACTGCTATGAAACCCGAAGATTTTGAAGAGCTGCTTGCCAACTGTGCCGACGAGCCCATTCGTTTTCCGGGGGCGATCCAGCCTCACGGCGTGTTGCTGACCTTGTCGGAGCCTGACTTGAAGATCATTCAGGTCAGCGCCAACATCGCTGCCCTTTTCGGCCACGCGCCGGAGGCGCTGCTGGGCCAGCCGCTGCCCACGCTGGTGGGCGCCGAACACGCCAAGGCTGTCGCGACAATGGCCGAAGACAATACGTTTTTCGACGCGCCACCGTTGCACGTCACCTTCAACGGTGCAGAGTTCGAAGGTTTGTTGCACCGCCATCAGAACGTGCTGGTGCTGGAATTCGAACCCCTGCTCAAAGATTTCCGCCCCCGAGCCCTTAACGGTCGCACCAGTGACCTGGGCAAGATGCTGCAGCGTTTGCAGTCGGCGAAAACCCTGCAAGCGCTGTACGAAATCAGCGTGAATGAAATCCAGGCCATGACCGGTTACGACCGCGTGTTGATCTACCGCTTCGAAGACGAGGGCCACGGCCAGGTAATCGCCGAAGCGTCAGCACCGTCCATGGAGCTTTTCAACGGGCTGTTCTTCCCGGCGTCCGACATCCCGGAACAGGCCCGCGAGCTGTATCGCACCAATTGGCTGCGCATCATCCCCAACGCCGCCTATGAGCCGGTGCCGCTGCTGCCCAAGCTGCGCCCAGACACCGGCCAGCCGCTGGACCTGAGCTTTGCGACCCTGCGCAGTGTGTCGCCGATCCACTGCCAATACATGCAAAACATGGGCGTTTTGTCGTCCATGAGCATCTCGCTGATGAAGGGCGACAAGCTCTGGGGCTTGATCAGTTGCGGTAATCGCGAGCCGCTGCTGGTGCCTAATGACCTGCGCACTGCCTGCCAGACCATTGGCCAGGTGCTGTCGTTGCAGATCAGCGCGATGGAAGCCCTGGACCTGAGCCGCCAGCGCGAAGAGAAGGTCGAGGCCTTGGCTTTGCTCGATCAAGCGATGAAGCGTTCGGAAGTTAACGTATTCGACGGCCTGGCCCAGCAGCCTCAGGTGTTGATGGAACTCGCGTTGGCAGGCGGCGTGGCAATCATCGAAGACAAACAACTGCACCGCTATGGCAACTGCCCGGAACCGGCGCAGATCCGCGCGTTGCACAAGTGGCTGCAAGAAGGCGGCGAGCCGGTGTTTTCCAGCCATAACCTGGCCTCGGTGTACCCACCCGCCGCCGAGTTCCAGCAAGTGGCCAGCGGTGTATTGGCCATGAGCCTGCCCAAGCCTGTGGATAACGGCGTGCTGTGGTTTCGCCCAGAGGTGAAAGAGAACATCAACTGGAGCGGCGACCCGAAAAAACCGTTGGATCTGGAAAACTCCGACGCCGGTCTGCGCCTTCGCCCACGCACCTCGTTTGAAATCTGGAAAGTGGAAATGGCCGGCATTTCCACCAAGTGGAGTCACGGCGACCGCTTTGCCGCCAATGACCTGCGCCGCTCGGCCCTGGAAAACGACCTGGCGCGCCAGGTATTGCGCGAACAACAAGCCGTGCGCGCGCGGGATGAGCTGGTGGCGGTGGTGTCCCATGACCTGCGCAACCCAATGACCGTCATCTCGATGCTGTGCGGCATGATGCAAAAGGCCTTCAGCTCCGATGGCCCACACACTTCACGGCGGATTTCGTCGGCCATCGACACCATGCAACAGGCCGCCGGCCGCATGAACGTGCTGTTGGAAGACCTGCTCGACACCTCGAAAATCGAGGCCGGGCGGTATGTGGTCAAGCCGGTGGCGCTGGATGTGAGCCAGATATTCGAAGAGGCCTATTCCCTGCTTGCACCACTGGCGATGGAGAAAGGCATCGACTTGTCTTTCAACACCGAGCCCGGCCTGCAGATCAATGCCGACCCGGAACGTCTGTTTCAGGTGCTGTCGAACCTGATCGGCAACGCCATCAAGTTCACGCCGCGCCAGGGCAATATCGGCATCAGCGCCATGAGCAACGGCGAGGAGATTGTGTTTTCAGTCCGCGACTCCGGCGAAGGCATCGCGCCAGAGCAACTGCCCCACGTGTTTGATCGCTATTGGACACAAACGGAAAACAACCCCACCGGCAGCGGCCTCGGGCTGTATATCACCCAAGGCATTATCCAGGCCCATGGCGGCAAAATCGTTGCTGAAAGTGAAGTGGGGCGCGGCAGTGAGTTCCGCTTTACCGTGCCGAAGGTGATCGGGGACTCGCACACTTGATTGCGCAATGTCTTGTGATGAGGCGTTTATAGTGCCTACGGCTCAGCCTCTGTAAGTTCGGCTCCCGTCGCGCCGTATCAATGATGCTGCGCGACGTGCCCTTAATTACTGAGGAACGCGTCATGAATTGTCAGTTCAGCCCTTACACGAGTTTCGTAAGCAGCCTTCATCGTTTCAATAACTCACCTGCAAAAAACAGCACCTCGCGTCAGCCAACCGCCGCAAAGAGCCCCACGCTAGCGTTCAATGCTGAGCAGCCGGTCAAAAAGACCCCCTACCGCAGTGGCATGGACAACCTGAATCGCAACTCGCCGCTTTAACCAGCGCCTATGATCAGGGCTGTGAAGGCAGCCCTGATCACTTTCATCAACAAAATACTGACATCCGCTGAGCTACCCTGCGTGTCTTTCTTGCACAGAGCCTCTGCCCTTATGCTGCACCCTGTTCTTGCCGGCCCTCTATTACGGCGACTGGAGCCCCGTCGCCTGGCGCTGTGGTTGGTCGGCAGCCGCGAGTTGGCGCTTACGTTGAGACTGGAGGTGGCCGGGCGTACGCGAGACATCGCCCTCGATCAAGGCCAGTCCACCGTCGTGCCGGTAGGCCGCCAGGCCTTTATCCATCTGATCGATGTGCAACTGGAAGACGCCCTGCCCCAGGATGTTGTCATCGGCTATGACCTGCTGGTCGACAACACCGGCATCGCCGACTGGGCTCCCCATCTGCTGTACGCCGACGCGCAAACCCCGAACTTCATTCTGCACAGCCGTATCCACCAGTTGGTGCACGGCTCGTGCCGCAAACCTCACCACCGGGCCGATGAAGGCCTGCTGTGTGTCGACCGCCTATTGGCCCAGGCCCACACCCCGGCTGAACGCCCCGCCTTGCTGATGATGAGCGGCGATCAGGTTTATGCCGACGACGTGGCCGGACCGATGCTGCGTGCGATTCATGCACTCATCGCACGCCTGGGCCTGTTCGACGAAACCCTGGAAGGTGCCGTGGTGGACGACAGCGCCACTCTTTATGACCACGCTGCCAGCTACTACCACCGCGCCGACTTGCTACCGGCGCTGGACAGCAATGAAACGCTGCGCGAGCGCTTTTTCGGTGGCGTGAAAAAACCCATCTTTACCAGCAGCACCGCCGACAACCATCTGGTGACGTTCGCAGAAGTATTGGCGATGTACCTGCTGGTCTGGTCACCTACGCCCTGGACGCTGATTGCAACGCAGCCACCGCAACTGAGCAATGAAGCACTGAAGCGGTACACCCAAGAGCAGGTGCAGATCGATCGGTTCCGCGAGGGCCTGCCGGGAGTCGCGCGGGTGTTCGCCCACCTGTCCACCTTGATGATCTTTGACGATCACGACATCACCGATGACTGGAACCTCAGCGCCCAGTGGGAAGCAACCGCCTACGGCCACCCCTTCTCCAAGCGCATCATCGGCAACGCCTTGCTGGCTTACATGCTGTGCCAAGGCTGGGGCAATCAACCCGATGGGTTTGACGAGCTGGTCAGCCAAACCCAGGCGCTCACGTGTCAGGCCCAGGCCAACCATCTGAATGCCTCGGCGCAGGATGAGCTGCTCGAAGCCCTGCTCAAATTCCAGCAATGGCATTACGTGTTGCCGACCACCCCAGCCTTGGTGGTGCTCGACACCCGTACCCGTCGCTGGCGCAGCGAATTCACCCTCAAGCAACCCTCCGGCCTGCTGGACTGGGAAGCCCTGAGTGAACTGCAACAGGAACTGCTCGACCACCCCTCAGCCATCATCGTCTCGCCCGCGCCGATTTTTGGCGTCAAGCTGATCGAGACCGTGCAAAAAGTGTTCAGTTGGTGCGGCCATCCCCTGCTGGTGGACGCTGAAAACTGGATGGCCCATCGCGGTGCCGCCCAGGTGATCCTCAATATCTTTCGCCACTCACGCACGCCAGGCAATTACGTGGTGCTGTCCGGTGATGTGCACTATTCGTTCGTCTACGAGGTATTGATCCGCCATCGCAATGCCGGTCCGCGAATCTGGCAAATCACCAGCAGTGGTATCAAGAACGAATTCCCCCCACGCCTGCTGGAATGGTTCGACCGGCTCAACCGTTGGCTCTACTCGCCGCGCTCGCCCCTCAACTGGTTTACCCGACGCCGCACCATGCAGGTGGTGCCGCATATCCCGGAGCATGCCGAGGCCGGTGAGCGGCTGTGGAACTCGGCGGGAATTGGCCAGGTGTTTTTCAATGAGCAGGGCCAGCCGGAGGCGATATACCAGCACAACGCGGACGGGAGGATGCGGACGCGGATGGCGGCCCCCAAGAGATAGCCTATTGCCACCCTACAAAAGCAGCACACCTGGCCTATTCAAAGCCTTCAAGCCTCGTTGTACAGTAGGGCCAGCCACGGAGTATGGGCGTTAATAATGACTGGCACGCTGGACGCCAGCATCCGCATGGAGCACGCAGATGGACGATATTCCTGGCAATAGCCCGTTGCACGATGACTTCTCGCACCTCAACGCCGATATGTTGCACACGGTCTTGGAACTGGTCAGCGATGGCATTTGGGACTGGAACGCCAACACCGGGTTCGTGTACCGCAACCCTGGCTGGTACGAGATGCTGGGCTACCCCCGTCACTCCCTGGACAACAACGTGTTCACCTGGGAAAACGTGATCCACCCCGAAGATTACCCCCAAGTGATGACGCGGTTCGATGACTACATCAACCGCCGCGCCCCCCATTACCAAATCGAATACCGTTGCCGCAAACAGGATGGCAGCTATCTGTGGATCGAAGACCGTGGTTATGTGATTGCACGGAATGCCGACGGCTCGGTGGCACGGATGGTGGGCGCACACCGCGATATTCATCTCAGAAAATCCTCGGTCGAACAATTGGAGCGCCGCAACGAATCCCTTGAAGCTCTGGTGGCTGAGCGTACGCGAGAGTTGTCGCGGGTCAATCAACAACTGCAATTGCAATTGGATGAAAACCGCTCCCTGGCCGAGCGGGACACCCTGACGCTGGTGGCCAACCGGTATCGCCTGGAAAAAGTGCTGCTGGAGGAATGCGAGCGCGCCGAACGCTTTCGCCTGCCACTGGCATTGATTGCCATGGATATCGATGACTTCAAATCAATCAATGATCGACACGGCCATGGCGTAGGCGACCAGACATTGGTGCGGGTGGTCGAATGCCTCGAAAGCTGCGTGGGCCCCGACGACTTGCTGGCCCGCTGGGGGGGCGATGAGTTCATGGTGGTCTTGCCGGAAAGCTCATTGGCCATGGCGAAGACACTGGCAGCCAACATTCGCCATGCGCTGAGCGATACCACGAAGCGAAACGCTTTCAACGTGACCCTCAGTCTGGGGGTGGCCGAACGCCAAATGGGTGAAACCCCGGCCGCCTTGATGGCTCGCGCTGACCAGGCGCTGTATCGCGCCAAGGCAGCGGGAAAAGACGGGGTGTCGCAGTAGCGGCGGCGTACCCCATACCGTTGACCTGGGCCAACAGCCCCCTGCGGTTTACCGTACGTTAGATGCCGCCTTGACCTGATCCCCCTCCCCCCTGAAAATGCCCGACGCTTTTTTGTCCCCCGTTTACTGAAGTGAAATTTCAATGTCTGATTCCCACCACGAAGAATCCGTAGTCGCCTTGCCCTCCAAAGCTGAATACGAAAACGCCATCAATCTTTCACAGCATCTGCCAGCGGCCAAGATCATCAGCGAGATGGTGCTGGACGCCTTCCACACCTCCAAGGAAAGCGACCAGATCCGCGAACTGCGTATCGCCATTCGCCAGGCCCACGATGCCTTCGACGACGACAAGGCCTACGACCTAATGGGCCAGCTCAAGCAGCTAAAGGACGCCGAGGCGGCCGACAACATTGCCCTGGAAGACCTGAGCAGCAAGTTCTCCATCAGCCGCATTCTGTCCAGCTTCAAGGACGACCCCGAGTTCCAGGAGCTGGTCTACGGCCTGGCGTTGAAAGTGCTGAACCAGAGCCACCAGGCCATCAGCAACCCAAGCTCGGGCAAGAGCAAGGCCGCACGGCCCAAGAAAGAAGCCGAAGTGTTTGTGATCAGCAAGGACGGAGTCAGCGTTACCCTGCCGCTGCGCACGCCGCGCTCGAAGTTGAATGTGGATCGTGAGGCGTTTGAGTTTTTGGGTTTCAGCTTTGTGGGGGAAGGCGATGAGGCCGAACTGGAAGTTGAAAGCTTTGTGGATAACTCAGGCGCCGAGCAGCCGTTGAGCCGAAAGAGTGTGATTACGGCGCTGCAGCAGCAAAGTGCGTTTGAGGGTTACAGCATCGCGCAGCAGTAACCGACACCGCAGGACAAGTGTGGGAGGGGGCTTGCCCCCGATAACGGTATCAGCCAGCTCACCAGTAGCTGACCCACCGCTATCGGGGGCAAGCCCCCTCCCACATTTTGATCAGCATTGTGTCAGTCAATTCCCACCACCTGCGCTGCAAACACCTCGCGAAACCGCGCCATCTCCTGCTTGTTCCCCACTGTCACCCGCACCCACTGCGGCCAGTTTTTCCACACCCGACCGACCTCCACACCCTGCCTGGCAAGACGTTCAACCACCTGCTGTGCCGGTTGTTTCACATCGATCATGAAGCAGTTGGCCTCGGACGTGGTGCAGGTAAACCCACGGCCTTGCAACCACGCAATGGTCTCGTCCCGCAGTTGCTGATTAAGCGCCTTGCGCTGTGGCAACAGCTTGACGTCTTCAAGGCTTGCCAGGCCCGCAAGCAGTGAGGAGCCCGCCGGGACGTTGTCGCCACCAAACACCGCCAGCCGCGCCAGCAAATCGGGATGACCCACCGCCAGGCCAAGGCGCGCGCCAGCCATGCCATAGATTTTCGAAAACGTGCGCAGCACCATCAGGTCGTCGTGGTCCTTGACCCAACTCACCACGCTGGGCACGTCGGCAAAATCAATGTACGCCTCGTCCACCACCAACACGCTGCCCTTGGGTTTGTTAGCCAATGCCTGGCCAATCGCGTCTACCGGCGTGACGGTGCCCGTCGGGTTGTTGGGGTTGCACAGGTACAGCATGCCGGCGTGAGGATTGGCTGCGAGCATGGCCGGCACGTCATGGGCGTGATCGGCGTTGAGATTCACCTCCAGCACGGGCGCCTTGTTTGACTCGGCGGCCTCACGCGGCACTTCGTAGGACGGCGTGGCCATCACCAGGCCGCGCTGTTCGCTGGTAAACGCCAGCACCGCGTAGCGCAAGGCCGCCATGGAGCCGGCAAACACCGCCACCTGTTCTTCGGCAATCCCTTGCTGTTGGGCAAACAGCCGAGCCAAGGCATACATGTGTTTGTAGGGATAACGCCCGGACGTCGCGATGCCCTGCTGCATCGCTGCGCGAGCGGCCTGTGAGGGGCCGTAGGGGCTTTCGTTGTAGTTGAGCAGCACCGTGTCAGTCTTTGCCGGCGGCGGGGCGGCGACTGCCCAATCGAGGCGCCCCAGCAAAGGCAGGGCTGCGCCCAGGGCAATCAGGGACCGACGACTAACGCTGACCATGTGGCAACTCCTTGTAAGGGGGATGACGGATTCGCACAGCTCGTACATTGGGGTATGACGAGACAATCGCCGGACGATTTAACCGACCGCCCAAGAAAAAGCCCCGCGCTTCTCTCGAAGGCGGGGCTTTTTAACATTTGTCAGACTGCGGAAAGTCGATCCACCATGTCTGGAAACTTCTCAACCAGTCGAATCAGGAGAGCCGCCTGTGCATTGGGCTTTGATTTATCCTGCTCCCAGTTTTTCAGGGTTCCTGGGCTGGTGCGTATGCTTCTGGCAAACACCGACTGTGACATGCGCAGTTTACCCCGCAACGCCACGATCTCCTGGGCAGAGACCTCTGGCGCAGGTTTATCTTCAACAGTGCTCTGGCGAAGAGTGATCTTGCCTTCGCGGTGCGCTGTCATTTCGTCAACGCCCTGCATCAACTCTGCAAACAAATCGCGCTTTTTCATGGGGTACCTCGTTTTTCCAATTCGGCCTCTATGGCCTTTTTAAGTGCCTTCTCTTGATCGGCAGTCAAATTTTCCAATTCGTCCTTGTTGTAGATTGCAAACATCCAGAAATGACCATCTGTGGTAAGCCAGTAGTAGATAACCCGCAAACCACCACGCTTGCCCTTGCCACGCTTACCATCCGACCATCTCAGTTTACGAAAACCTCCAGTACGGGGCATGACATCGCCAGCCTGGGGGTTAAGCTGCATCTCGTTTTGAAGCGCCCGATACTCATCATCCGTCAGGTAATTACCTACGGTGGCAGTAAACGATGAGGTTTCGAAGAAGATATTGCGCACAACGAAAACTATAGGCAACTTGCCTATAGTTTTACAAATTGAAATTCGATTTTCTGACGAGCTGCCAAAACCTTGGCAACACATCAGTTATGCGTTGTTTTAGCCAGCGCCCCAAGAAAAAGCCCCGCGCTTCTCTCGAAGGCGGGGCTTTTTCACTGCTTGATGACTCAGTGAGCGTAGGTCAGCAACAGCTCTTTCGGCACTTGGAAATCCAGGGACATCATCACGCTCAGCGCGGTAATGGTGAAGATCGAGAACACGAACAGCTTGCGCGCCCAGACGGTGTCATCCACCGCCTTGTAGCCGGTCCAGGCCATGTACAACCAGTACATGCCCATGGCAGCAGCGACGGCGAGGTAGCTCATGCCGGCGTAGCCACTGAAGGTCAACATCAAGGTCGCCACGAGGAAGGCCAGGATGTACAGCAGGATGTGTTTCTTGGCCACCTGAATGCCACGCTTGACCGGCAATACCGGAATCGACGCAGCCAGGTAGTCATTGAAGCGGAAGATCGCAATGGCGTAGGAGTGCGGCATCTGCCACAGGCTGAACATCACCAGTAGCGTCAGCGCGGCCATGTCGAAGCTATTGGTTACAGCCACATAACCAATCACCGGCGGCATCGCCCCCGACAGACTGCCCACCAGCGTGCCGTGAACCGACTTGCGCTTGAGGTACAGGCTGTAGAGGCCGACGTAGATGACAAAACCGATTACGGCAAACAGCGCCGCCAGCGGGTTGGCCACCTTGTACAACAACGCCACACCGGCAACACCCAAGACGGTCGCGTAGATCAGTGCCAGTTTCAGGGAGATAAGGCCCTGCACCAGCACGCGGTTCTTGGTGCGCTCCATCTTGATATCGATGTCACGGTCGATGCAGTTGTTGAACACGCAACCGGAAGCTACCACCAGGGACGTGCCGATCATTGCAGCCAGGAAGATGGCCAGATCGACATGTCCCTTGGAGGCCAGGAAGAAACCGCCCGCCACAGAAAGCACGTTACCGAAAATGATCCCCGGTTTGGTGATTTGGATAAAGTGCTTAAGCGACATCGGGTCTTACCTCACTTCGCCATCATGAACGTATGGATGCTGAACATGATCCATATCGACAGGCCAACCAACAGCAGGATTACGAGGCCTGCGAACACAAACGCAATCACGTTATCGCGCTGCTCTTTCGAGCGATCCAGGTGCAGGAAGTACACCAGGTGAACCAGAACCTGAATCACCGCGAATGCCAGCACGATCATTAAGGTGATCGATTTCGGCAGGGTCGGGTACATCACCAGACCAAACGGGATGAGCGTCAGGATTACCGACAGGATGAAGCCGATAGCGTAGGACTTAACGCTGCCGTGGCTCGCATCATGGCTGTCATGGTCATGGGAGTGTGCATTAGCCATTACAGAGTCCCCATCAGGTAAACAACGGTGAAGACGCAGATCCAGACCACGTCCAGGAAGTGCCAGAACAGGCTCAGGCAGCTCAGGCGAGTCTTGTTGGTGTTGGTCAGGCCGTGCTTATTGACCTGATACATCATCACCGCCATCCACAGCAGGCCAGCCGTTACGTGCAGACCGTGGGTGCCTACCAGCGTGAAGAACGCGGACAGGAAGCCACTACGGTGCGGGCCGTAGCCTTCGGAGATCAGCAGGTGGAACTCGTTGATCTCCATGCCGATGAAGCCCAGGCCGAACAGGAAGGTCAGGCCCAACCAGCTCAGTACGCCTTTCTTGTTGCCCTTGTAGAAGGCCAACATGGCGAAGCCGTAGGTGATCGAACTGAACAACAGCAAGGCGGTTTCGCCGAGCACGTAAGGCAGTTCGAAGATGTCGTGGCCCGACGGGCCACCCGCTACGTTGTTTACCAGTACCGCGTACACCGCGAAGATCGACGCAAACAAGATGCAGTCGGTCATCAGGTAGAGCCAGAAACCGAAAACGGTCATCGGCCCCGAGTCGTGGTGATGGTCATCGTGCCCATGGTCATCGACATGGGCGTGTCCAGCATTGGTCACTAAGTTCGACATGGTTTAAGCCTGTTCCAACGAGGTTTCTACACGGTTGGCCGGGATCTTCTTCTCGGCTACCAGGCGAGCGTGCTGCTCGGCTTCGATGCGTTCGATCTCTTCGACCGGCACCATGTAGCCTTGATCGTCACGTGCTGCGTGAACGATGAAGTAACCGATAGTGCCAACCAGGCTCACGATTGCCAGCCACCAGATGTGCCAGATCATCGCGAAACCGAACACGGTCAACAGCGCACCCATCACCACGCCAGTGGCGGTGTTGCTTGGCATGTGGATCGGTTCGTACTTAGCCGGCTTCTGGTACGCAGTACCGTCTTCCTTGGCTTCGGTGAACGCATCAATGGTGTTCGCAGTCGGGATCACGGCGAAGTTGTAGAACGGAGGTGGCGACGAAGTCGACCATTCCAGGGTGTGGCCATTCCATGGGTCGCCAGAGTCGCAAGCGTTCTGCTTACGGTCACGGATACTCACGTACAACTGGATCAGCTGGCAGGCAATACCGACCGCGATCATGATCGCACCGAACATGGCGACGTACAGGTACGGCACCCACTCAGGGTTGGTAGTGGCGTTCAGACGACGGGTCATGCCCATGAAGCCCAAAGCGTAGAGCGGCATGAACGCGACGAAGAAGCCCGAGATCCAGAACCAGAATGCAGCCTTGCCCCAACCTTCGTGCAGCTTGAAGCCGAACGCTTTCGGGAAGTAGAAGCTGAAACCAGCGATGTAACCGAATACCGCACCACCGATGATCACGTTGTGGAAGTGAGCGATCACGAACAGGCTGTTGTGCAGCACGAAGTCAGCACCCGGGATGGCCAGCAGTACGCCAGTCATGCCGCCGATGGCGAAGGTCACCATGAAGCCCAGGGTCCACAGAACCTGGCTGGTCATACGCAAACGGCCGTGGTAGATGGTGAATAGCCAGTTAAATAGCTTCACCCCCGTCGGGATCGAAATCAGCATCGTCGCAAGGCCGAAGAAGGCGTTGACGCTTGCCCCCGAACCCATGGTGAAGAAGTGGTGCAGCCAAACCATGAAGCCCAGTACAGAGATTGCGCCCGATGCGTAAACCATCGAGTGGTGACCGAACAGGCGCTTGCCGGTAAAGGTCGAGATCACTTCGGAGAAGATACCGAACGCTGGCAGGATCAGGATGTACACCTCAGGGTGACCCCATGCCCAGAACAGGTTCACGTACATCATTGGATTGCCACCAAGCTCATTGGTGAAAATGTGGAAATCCAGGTAACGGTCAAGCGACAGCAGCGCCATGGTAGCGGCCAGGATCGGGAACGAAGCCACGATCAGGACGTTTGCCCAGGTGCAGGTCCAGGTGAAGATCGGCATGTCCATCAGTTTCATGCCAGGGGCGCGCATTTTCAGGACGGTGGCCAGGAAGTTGACCCCCGTCAGTGTCGTCCCGAGTCCTGATAACTGTAGCGCCCAGATGTAGTAGTCCACACCTACGCCAGGGCTGTATTGCAGGCCCGACAATGGCGGATACGCAACCCAACCGGTTTTGGCGAACTCGCCGACGCCCAGGGAAACGTTGATCAGCACAACGCCAGATACCAGCAGCCAGAAGCTCAGGGAGTTCAGGAACGGGTAGGCAACGTCACGCGCGCCGATCTGCAGCGGCACTGCAAGGTTCATCAGGCCGGTGAAGAATGGCATCGCCATGAAGATGATCATGATCACACCGTGGGCGGTGAAGATCTGGTCATAGTGTTCAGGTGGCAAGTAGCCAGGCGAACCCTCAGTGGCCATGGCCAGCTGGGTACGCATCATGATGGCGTCGGCAAAACCGCGCAGCAGCATGACCATGGCCACGATGATGTACATGACACCGATTTTCTTGTGGTCAACCGACGTCAACCACTCGGTCCACAGGTAGGTCCACTTCTTGAAATAAGTGATTGCTGCAAACAGCCCCAGACCACCCAGCGCGATCATGGCGATGGTAATCATCACAATCGGCTCGTGGAACGGGATCGCATCCCAACTTAATTTACCAAACATCGTTTACTCCTCTGCCCCAGCAGTTGAATGCGAGCCCGTGTCAGAACCTTCAACCGCGGCCACTTCTTTCTTCTCGTGCTTGACCGGCTTGCCTGGCTTCATACCTTCGTACTTGTCGACGATTTTCTGAAACAGGTTCGGCTCGTACGTGGAGTACAGGGCGACTGGGTTGTTCTGGCTTGGTTTGGTCAGGGCGTCGTATTCAGCTTGGTCAAGCTGTTTAGGTGTGGCCTTGACTTTGGCTACCCAGGCGTTGAAATCGTCCTGGCTAGTCGAGATCGCTTTGAATTTCATGCCGGTGAAGCCAGCGCCGCTGTAGTTAGCGGAGATGCCTTCCATTTCAGCTTTTTCGTTGGCGATCAGGTGCAGGCGAGTTTGCATGCCTGCCATCGCGTAGATCTGGCCGCCCAGTGCAGGGATGAAGAACGAGTTCATCACGGCGTCGGAAGTGATCCGGAAGTTCAGCGGGGTGTTCTCCGGGAACTGGATCTCGTTGACCGTGGCGATACCCAGGTCTGGGTAGATGAACAGCCACTTCCAGTCCAACGCGACCACTTCGATGTTGATCGGCGCGACGTCGGATTCCAGCGGACGGTAAGGGTCCAGCTCGTGGGTCGACTTATAGGTGATGTAACCCAAGGCGATGATGATGAGGACCGGCACCAGCCACACCGCGATTTCGATCTTGGTGGAGTGCGACCACTTAGGCGCGTAGGTCGCGCTGGTGTTCGACGCACGGTATTTCCACGCGAAGGCGAAGGTCATGATGATCACAGGCACCACGACCAACAGCATCAGCAGGGTGGCGGTGATGATCAGGTTTCGTTGATCCAGACCGATCTGTCCTTTTGGGTCCATCAAGGTCCACTTGCAGCCTCCCAGCATTAACATCATGCCCAGCAGCGGCAAAAAGCCTAGTAATCGGGGGTACCTGTTTTTACTCATCTCACGACCTCTAAAGCAGCTTGCGCAATGCAGTTGGGTTTTGATCGCCAACACTTCACCCTGCCAAGGGTTGGCATTTCTCTTCGATTGAATAAGAGCCTGCCCATCACCCCAAATCGGGACGTTTCACGGACCTGCGGTGAGTTCTTATTCGATTTCGTGGTTAAAGGCCTTGTTACAGACCAATTCCATTTGGTGCGGATAGTTGAAAGGCTGCCGGAACCTTGGGGTCGCACAGAGCCATCCATCTGCCCCTCGACCGCTCCAGTGCTCAAATATTGAACAGCACCGGACATTCAGTGCGGGCGATTGTAGTTAGCTAGCGATGTATAAACCATGTCTTATAAAGAAATAATTTTTATCGATTACAGCAATAATCCTTCACCAAAACCGCAAGGGTTCGCGATCTTATCGTGTTCGATTCTCAACAAAAACCACAAAAATTGCCGTGTTATTGGGTAATGGACTACAGCCCTTACACGCTGTAAGGGCATGCAAAACCCATCCAACCCCCCATAAAACAAGGCATTCAGACATCACCGAATGGCACCTGCCGAGCGCGCTTCACGACAGCGCACGAACCACGAACTGACAGCACAATTTCACTGTTTGGTGCAAATTTACACGGCGTTTTGATGGGTCAGAAATGTCCTGCGCCCGCTTCCGTGTGACAACATGTCGCACGCTGCGCGCACCCGGGATTGCTCCACGTCACGCTCTGTTCACAAATCCCTACAAGCAAAAACGCCCCGGCCTTCACTTGGGAAGGACCGGGGCGTTTGCCATCATCGGCTCAGGCGTTGCGTTGGCGATTGCGATAGATACCCAGTGGCACCAAAACCACCGTCAGCACGAACGCCACCAGCGCCCACTGCGCCAGCGACAGGCCCAGCACCGGCGGGTACGGCGTGCTGCAGAAGCCATCGACCTGGAAGCCCAGCGGGAACACCTTGGCCAGCGGCAAGTCGTCGACGATGGGTTGCAGCACATCAATGCCGCAGCTCACTTGCGGGAAGAACTGGGTGTACACGTGATGACCCGCAGCCGCCACGCCGCCCAGGGCACTGAGTACCACCAGGCCTTCAAACACCGTGATCGCGCCTTTGCGGCGCATGCCGGCGCCGATAAACGCGAAGATCGCGATCAACAGCAAGGCGTAGCGCTGCAGGATGCACAACGGGCATGGCGCCTCGCCCAGCACCACTTGCATATAAAGGGCACCGCCGATCAGCGCCAGGCAGATGATGCCCAGCAACACCAGAAAGCGCCGCTCCCTGCCTAAACGCAATTCATCACTCATTTTTAACGTTCCCTTTGTCTGGTCGTGCCAATGGCAGCAAGTTTACACACAGAGAGTGGTTTAAACAGAAAGGGGTTAACAGCAGATTAATCAGAAGGAATACAGAACCGAATGTGGGAGGGGGCTTGCCCCCGATGAGGGTGGGTCAGCCAATACATCGGGTAGCTGATCCACCGCCATCGGGGGCAAGCCCCCTCCCACACTTGCCCTGTGGTGTGTTGTCGAAATTATTCCAAGGCCGCCGCCGGGCCAAAGAACTCATACCGGCTTTGCTGCTCCGGCACGCCCAGCGCTTTGAGGTGACGCTTGATCGCCGCCATAAAGCTTTTAGGCCCGAGGAAGTACGCATCCACATCCCTCTGCTGCGGCAACCACGCCGCCAGTTGCTCCTGGCTCAGCAGGCCCACGTTATCCGCCGCCGGGCTCACGCCATCGTCCTCGGCGTAGCAATAAAAGCGCTTGAGCTGGGGATGCTGCGCCGCCAGGCCATCCACCCAATCACGAAACGCATGCACCCCGCCATTACGCGCGCAGTGAATAAAGTGCACTGGCCGCTGGCTGGCCAGCGCCGCTTCCAGCATGGGCAAGGTGGGGGTGATGCCCACGCCGCCGCTGATCAGCACCAGCGGTTTGTCGCTGGCAGCGAGGGTGAACTCGCCCGATGGCGGGAACAGGTCGATGGTCGCGCCGACGTGCATCTGATCATGCAGGTAGTTGGACACCCGCCCACCGGCTTCGCGCTTGACGCTGATGCGGTACAGGCCAGCATCGGTCAGGGCCGACAGGGAATAGTTGCGGCGCACTTCTTCGCCGTCCAACACGAGCTTCATGCCGATGTACTGGCCTGGCGCGGCCGCGAGGATCGGGCCGTTATCCACAGGGGCGAAGTAGAAGGAGATGATCTCGGCGCTCTCCTCCACACGCTTGACCACCCGGAACGACCGCGCACCGCGCCAGCCGCCGGGGGCCTGGGCCTTCTCTTCATAGATCGCCGCTTCTGCGCCAATCAGGATATCCGCCAGTTGACCGTAGGCCGCGCCCCAGGCACTCATCACCTCAGGGGTGGCAATCTCGCTGCCCAGCACTTCAGAAATAGCTCGCAGCAGGCACTCCCCTACAATCGGGTAATGCTCCGGCAGGATCTGCAGGGCCACATGCTTGTTGATGATCTTGGCCACCAGGTCGCCCAGTTGGTCCAACTGGTCGATATGCCGTGCGTACATCAGCACACCGTTGGCCAGGGCGCGGGGCTGATCGCCGCTGGCCTGGTGGGCCTGGTTGAACAGCGGGCGAACCTCGGGGTACTCCGAGAGCATCATGCGATAGAAATGGGTGATCAGCGCTTCACCGCCGCTTTCCAGCAGGGGCACGGTGGATTTGACGATGGCACGGTCTTGGGCACTAAGCATGGGAGCCTCCTGGGCTTCTTTACTGATTACCCTGACCTACTCAGTATTCGTGCCAACTTAAAAAACCTTATCTATCAACGAATTAAATAAAATGTAGTCAGTATGACTTCCTACAGCCTATAGTCACATTGACTACATAGGAGTCAATATGACTGCGCAATCGCTTCTCACCACCCTATTGCCGCTGGTGGCTGACCTGTCCCGCGAACTCCCCGAGAGCGAGCGCTACCGTCGCCTGCTGGAAGCCATGCGTGCCTTGCTGCCCTGCGATGCTGCAGCCCTGCTGCGCCTGGACGGTGAGTGGCTGGTGCCACTGGCGGTGGACGGCCTGAGCCCCGACACCCTGGGTCGGCGTTTCAAGGTCAGCGAACATCCGCGCTTTGCCGCGCTGATGAGCAGCCCCGGCCCTACCCGCTTTGACAGCGACAGTGAATTGCCCGACCCCTACGACGGCCTGGTCGCCGGCGTGCATGGCCAGCTGGAAGTCCACGATTGCATGGGGTGCCCGCTGTTTATCGACGACCAGCCCTGGGGTTTGTTAACCCTGGACGCCCTCGACACCGAGCGCTTCGAACGTGTCGAACTGGACGCCCTGCAAGCCTTCGCCAGCCTCGCCGCGGCCACGGTCAACGTGGCCCAG
This sequence comes from Pseudomonas viridiflava, assembly GCF_900583165.1. Lineage (GTDB taxonomy): Bacteria > Pseudomonadota > Gammaproteobacteria > Pseudomonadales > Pseudomonadaceae > Aquipseudomonas. Next base: position 71,686 of record NZ_UTKY01000008.1, read on the forward strand.
CGTATCGAACGCTTGACCCTGCGAGCTGAAATCTACCGTGAGGCCAGCGGCCAGCAGCACAAGGAAATGATCGGCCAGAGCAAGCCCCATAAGCGCCTGGTGGAAGAGATCAAGCTGGTGGGCGGCAGCGATCTGACCGTCTTGATCACGGGCGAAACCGGCGTGGGCAAAGAATTGGTGGCCCAGGCCATCCATGCCGCATCCCCCCGTGCCGACAAACCATTGATCAGCCTCAACTGCGCCGCCCTGCCGGAAACCCTGGTAGAAAGCGAGCTGTTCGGCCATGTGCGCGGCGCTTTCACTGGCGCGCTGAATGAGCGGCGCGGCAAGTTCGAGCTGGCCAATGGCGGCACCTTGTTTCTGGATGAAGTGGGCGAGCTGTCCCTGACCGTGCAGGCCAAGTTGCTGCGGGTGCTACAGAGTGGCCAGTTACAGCGCCTGGGCTCAGACAAAGAGCATCACGTGGATGTGCGCCTGATCGCCGCCACCAACCGTGACTTGGCCGACGAAGTGCGTAACGGCCGCTACCGCGCCGACTTCTACCACCGACTCAGCGTCTACCCGCTGCAAGTGCCTGCCCTGCGCGAGCGTGGGCGCGATGTGTTGCTGCTGGCGGGTTTCTTTTTGGAGCAGAATCGCTCACGCATGGGCCTGGGCAGCTTGCGCCTGACCAGCGATGCCCAGGCGGCGCTGCTGGCGTACAACTGGCCGGGCAATGTGCGCGAGTTGGAGCATTTGATTGGGCGCAGTGCGCTCAAGGCCTTGGGCAACTGTCGTGAGCGGCCGAAGATTCTCAGCCTGAGTGCTCAGGACATGGACTTACCCGATGTCAGCGCGCCGGTGATCGAAGCTCATGTAGAGGCCACCCCTCTCGTCACCGGCGACCTGCGCCAGGCCACCGAGCACTACCAGCGCCAAATAATCAGCGCCTGCTTGGAGCGCCATGCTCACAACTGGGCCAGTGCGGCCCGAGAGCTGGGGCTGGATCGTGCAAACCTGGGGCGGATGGCCAAACGGCTTGGAATGAAGTAGCTCAAACACCGCGGTCAAATGTGGGAGGGGGCTTGCTCCCGATGACTGAGTGTCAGGCAATACATGTGTTAACTGACCCACCGCTATCGGGAGCAAGCCCCCTCCCACATTAGGCCTGTTGTGCCTTGAGGATTGGGGTCCTGGGCTTGGGCTTTCTGAACACCAACACATTCCCCAACATCACCAGCACCAACCCCGCCAACGCCGGGCCGGTCCACTGGTAGCCCTCGGCAAACGCCGACACATTCAACGCCACCACCGGGAACAACACCGTGCAATACGCCGCTCGCTCCGGCCCCATGCGCCCCACCAATGTCAGGTACGCGGTAAACCCAATCACCGACCCCGGAATCACTAGGTACCACAACGCGCCGATGTACCTTGCGCTCCAGTCCATCTCGAACGGAATACCCCGCACCGCGCAATAGGTCGCCAGCATCGCCGCCCCATAGGCCATGCCCCAGGCGTTGGTGGTCAGTGGCTTGAGCCCGGCCTTCTGTTGCAGGCTCGAGAGCATATTGCCAGCCGAGAAACACATCGTCCCCAGCAGCGCCAGGCCCAAGCCAAGCAAGGTTTGCGGGCTGGCCGTATGACCGGCCAACTCCGGCCAGAACAAAAAGCCCAGCCCCAGCAACCCGAGGCCGCCGCCCATTAACACGTTGCGGGCCACGCGCTGGCCGAAAAACACCCGGGCATTCAGCGCGTTCCACAGCGTTGCCGTAGAAAACACCACCGCCACCAGGCCGCTGGGAATCCATTGGCTGGCAGTGAGAAAGCACATGAAGTTCACACAAAACAGGCACAACCCTTGGGCCAGGCAGATCAGATGCCCGCGCCGGTTCATCACCTGCAACTTGCGGCTCAGCAGCAACAGCGCAAACAGCACCAACGCCGCCAGGCCAAAGCGATAGACGATGGACACCGGGATCGCCACCACGCCCAGCTGCCATTTGAGGGCGATCCAGGTGGTGCCCCAGATCAGCACGGTGAGTAAATACAGGGAAAGGTTCATAGCGGGCTCCATCGATTGAGCCACAGTGTTGCCCTGAACCCGTGGCGCCCTCTTGCACAATCTTGCGCTTTTGTCGGGCGGTGGGATCACAGCGCCAGCATCCGGGAGTAGGATGCAAGGCGTCAAAGAGAACTCACCATGCCAGACCTGGAATCCCTGCAAGTCTTTCAAGCCCTTAACCGCTCGCCCAACGCACGCCTAGAAGCCTGCGCCGAGCTCGGTGACGGCTTGTCTGCGGCCCTGTGGAATAACCATCACGATGCCCAGGACTATCAGGCGCCCACCCATCACACCTTGTCGTGCTACATCGGCGGCGGCACCGGCACGTTTCGGCGTGACCAGCCGGGCACCAAGGGCGGGCCCGATAAGCTGTGTATCCTGCCGGCCGAGCATCAATCAGCCTGGGTGATCAACGGTGAGATCCGCCTGGCCCATGTGTATTTCAGCCCGGAGCAATTCGCCCTCGGCTGCGTAACCCTGCTGGACCGCGAACCGCGCACCCTGCAACTGCGCGAAAGCACATTTTTGGAAGACGCGAGCCAAGCGCAGCGCTTTCATCAGTTGATCGCGTTGAACTGGCACGAACCCGCCGAACGCCTGCTCACCAGTAGCCTGGCCCATGAAATGCTCAGCCACACCCTGCTCAGCCAGGTCGGCGCCCGTGAAGGCTTGCGGTTGAAAGGCGGGCTGGCCGCACATCAGCGGCGGTTGTTGGTGGAGTTTATCGACCAGCACCTGGAAGACCCGATCAGCCTGGGCCAGTTGGCCGGTATGTGCGCGCTGTCCGAATACCACTTCGCGCGGATGTTCCGCAAAAGCTTCGGCCTGCCGCCTCATCAATATCTATTGGCACGCCGTCTCGCCCGGGCCCAGACCTTGCTGCGCAGCGGCGGGCTGGCGTTGAGTGAGATCGCGCTGATGTGCGGGTTCTCAAGCGCCAGCCACTTCACCCATCGCTTTCGCCAGGCCATGGGTGCCACGCCCGGCGAATACCGCCAGGCGTTCTGCGCTTAAACCATCAATCCCAACGTCTTGGCTTTGGCCACCGCTTGTGTGCGCCGCTCGACACCGAGCTTGCTGTGGATACGCCGCGCGTGGGTCTTGACGGTATGCAGAGAGATAAACAGGCGGTCGGCGATTTCCAGGTTGGAATTGCCCAGGGCGATCAATTGCAGCACTTCCAGTTCGCGCTGGCTCAGGGGGTTTTCCACCGCGCCCGGCGTTGCGGCCTGAGGCTCCAGGCCCAGTTCGCTCAACAGGCCGGGCGAGCGCAGACGCAATTCGCGAATCGCCTGCTGCACCTGACAGCGTGCCGCCAACTCCAGCCCGGCTTGCAGCGAGCGGCGTGCCAGGGCGGCGTCGCCGACTTGCCAGGCCACCTCCCCCAGCACCAGATGCAGTTCGGTTTCCAGGCACAACATGCCGCGCTGGTGAGTGGTCGCCAGCAAGGCACTGAGCCGCGCCACCGGTTGCTCCGCGCAGCCCAGTTTGACTTCCGCCAAGACCAACAGGTATTCAAGACGCGGGATCAACTCCAGGGTAGCTGGCGGCGCCTGTTTGGCCTCGGCGCCACGGAAATGGCGCAACACCCGGCGTACCGCTTCCACCGTCAACTCGGCGCGCCCCTGCTGCAACCAGAAATGCCCGCTGACCAACAGCAGCACCGCGCGGTACACCGTGTCGGGCACCTGGCGTTGCTGCATCAGGCGCTCGGCGTCGCGCAGTTGCACAAAGGCCTGGGCATAATCGCCACGGTTGGCGGCCAGCAAGGCCAGGCCCAGAAACCCATAGAGCACGCGTTTATCCTGGCTGTGCAGGCACAGTTTCAAACCCGCCTCGAAGCACTCGGCGGCCAGGCTGTCCTGCCCTTGACGCAATGCCAGATGCCCACGCCGCAAGGCGATGCGCCCCACCAGCGGCCCGGCCTTGAGGCGTTGCTTGAGCAACATCCCCTGCACATTTTCCAGCAAGCTTTGCGCGCGATACGGCGCGCCGCGCTGTTCAAGTAACTGTGCATGATCCAGTTCCAGCAACGCCTCTAACAGTAACGAGCCATGGGCACGGGCCAGGCACAGCGCTTCGCGATTGAGTGTCTGGGCGACGTCCAGTTCACCGCGCAGCAAGGCTTGCTGAGTAAGCCCCGACAGGCACATCAGCCGCGAGGTCCAGGCGCTTTCGGGTAAGGCTTGCAGCGCCTCCAGAAAGTGCGCGCGCGAGCGCTCGGCATCCCCGCCCAGGTGCAACAGCCAGCCCCATTGCGCCTGCCAACGCGCCAGCAGGTAACGTTGCAGCGCCGCCGTCGGCTGCGGGGCAAACCGCGCCAACTGGTCGATACACTGCGCGGCCTGGTCGAAGCGGCCGGCAAACAGTAATGCCGCAGTGACCAACCCCACCAGTTGTGCCGAGCCAAGCATCAGCTCATCGTCATGTTCTTCATGCAGGCGCAATAGCAACACGGCGTTCTGTTGACGGAACAGGTCCTCGAAACTGAAGTGCTGCAACAGGCTGACCGCCACTTCATATTCTTCGGCCAGCAGCGCTTGTTCAAAGGCGGCTTGCCAGTCCTGTTCGGCGGTAAACCATTGGCAGGCACGGCGGTGCCAAGAACGCTTGGCCGGCCAGGGCTCATCGCGCAGCAACTGAGCCAGCGGCGGGAAAACCTGCAGCCATTCGGTGTCTTCCCACGGCTGGATAAACGCACCGAGGGCTTGCAGGCTCCGCAGGTAGTGATCACCGTCGCCAAAGCCGAACAAGTGCTCGCATAGGCTCGCGTTAAAGCGCGGCAGGTGAGCAAGTACGCGCCAAGCGTCGGCCAGCTCAGCGGGCAAGGTGCTGAAGAGTTCGTGTTGCAGGTAGTCGAGCAAGGTTTTTTCGGGGTGGCCGTCGCCCAACAAGGCGATGCGCACTCCGGCGCACCAGCCGGCGCTGAATTGCAATACATGGTCGACAGGCTGCCCCGGCAACAATTGCTGGATCTCCGCCGGGGTGAATGCCAGCTCGGCGCCACACTCCAACAACTCGTCATCAAGCAGCAATCGCGGCCAGTTGCACGTCGGACGGCGCCGCGCCCCCAGCCACCACACCAGTGCCGGGCTGCTGGCAGTGAGCAAGCGATCGAGCAAGGCGTCGGTTTCGGCAGCAGGCAGGCGGCAGAAATCGTCGAGGAACAGCCAGGCCGGGGTTTGCCAGCGCCCCAGGTCCTGCAACAAGGTGGCTTCATCGGTAAACGAAAGGCCCAGGTTTTGCGCCAGGCGCTGGCATAAATCGAGGGGGCTCAAGGCCACGCCATTGAGGGGCAACCAATACACCTGGCAACCGGCGGGCGCCTGCAACGCGCATTCGGCGAGCAATGCGCTCTTGCCGCTGCCACCGGGGGCGCAGAGTAATTTGACCCGGGCCTGCGCCGCCAACAACGGCCCGGCCAGGCGTGGGCGCAGCAAATGATGGGAGGACAGCCGAGGCATGAATCCAGGACGGTCCAGGCAGCGTGTCATGGCGGTCATTGCTGCATCCTGCGTTTTTATTGTTATGCAACCTGGCGCCTACCCTAGTCCTGTGGTTGGCGGTTGTTGAAGAAGTATTCAGCGGGGTGATTGAACGCCATAAAATTCAAGGTGTGCACAATCCAGTGTGGGAGGGGGCTTGCTCCCGATGAGGGAGTATCAGTCACTGAATGTGTTGACTGATACACCGCCATCGGGGGCAAGCCCCCTCCCACATTAGATCCCGATTTGATTCGGGGTCAGCGTACGCCTTCGGCCCGGAGGGCTGCTGGGGTGTAGTCCGCCGCCTTGGCCTTGAAGCCGAACACGAAGCTGCTCTTCTCTTCGTTTTTCATGCCCAGGGCGATGTAGCGGCCAGCGATGATGTCGTACAGGGTTTCCACGGTGTACGCCGGGGTCTGGTGGTTGTAGTAGAACTGCGAGTGGCCTTCGGCGACGCGCCACAATTGGCCACGGCCGTCGTAGTGGTCCACCAACGCGACCTGCCAGCTGTCTTCGTCGATGTACATGTGGCGCTTGGCGTAGATGTGCCGCTCACTCGGCTTGACCGTACCGACAACTTCCCACACACGGTGCAACTCGTAACGGGTGAGGTCCTGGTTGATGTGGCCGGCCTTGATGATGTCGTCGTACTTGAGCGTTGGCTGGTCGAGCTTGTAGCTGTTGTAGGGGATGTACATCTCCTTCTTGCCCACCAGCTTCCAGTCGTAACGGTCGGGCGCGCCGGAAAACATGTCGAAGTTGTCGGAGGTGCGCAGGCCGTCGGACGCCGTGCCCGGCCCGTCATACGCCACTTGCGGCGCTCGCCGCACGCGGCGTTGGCCGGCGTTGTAGATCCACGCCAGGCGCGGCTCTTTTACTTGGTCGAGGGTTTCGTGCACCAGCAGTACGTTGCCCGCCAAGCGTGCCGGCGCGGTCACTGATTGTTTGAAGAAGGTCAGCACGTTGGCCGCCTTGGCCGGGTCCATGTCGGGGATCAATTGCGGCACCGCCACTTCTTCTTCGAAGCGGATCGGCGTGTAGCTGCCGTTGGTCTGCGGCGTGGCCTGGGTGATGATGCGGCGCAGGTTACCGCCGTGGTAACGGGTGATGTGGTTCCACAGCACTTCCACGCCATTCTTGGGGATCGGGAACGCGTAGTAACGGTTGCCGGTGAAGTTTTCCAGGCCGTTGCCGTCGTTGATCGGTTTGACGTTCAGCGCGCTGCGCTTGATCGATTCGTAGATGTCCGGCGGTAGGTTGACCGTGCGATGAGTCGGGTACACCGGGATCTTGTAGGTCTCGGGGTAGCGCTTGAACATCGCCACCTGGCCGTCGGAGAGCTTGTCCTTGTACTTGTCGACGGTGTCGGCGGTGATCACGAACAGCGGTTTTTCATTGGCGAACGGGTCGGCCAGAAAGCCCTTGCTGTCCACGGCGCCGGCGTTGGTAGGAATACCGCCGATCCAGGCCGGGATCGAGCCGTCAGCGTTGCCGGCTTTTTCGGCGCCCACGGGAGTCAGGCTGGTGCCAAGCTTGGCGGCTTCTTCCGGCGACACCGCCGCCATCACATTGACCGCCAACAGGCTGAGGGCCATTACCGCAAATATCTTACGCATAGAGTCTTGTCCTTCTTTAAGCCAGATCAGAAGTTCGCGCCGAAGCTGAGGGCGAGGAAATCACGGTCGGTCAAGGTGTTGTAGTCGCCACCGAAAAAGTCGGTGTAACTCAGGCTGGCGGTGTAGGTGTTGCGGTAGTCCGCATCCACACCCACGCTGACGGCCTTGGCACCTTTGTTGAACAGGCCGTTGGGGCCGTAGCCGGCCACGTCATGGGACCAGGACAGGTTGGGCTTGAGGTTGATCCCGGCGATGACGTTGTTGTAGTCGAGGATCGCCCGCGCGCGATAACCCCAGGAGGTGGAGGTGACAAAACCGTCGGTGTCACCCTGGAACCCATAGGCGCCATACACCGAGTCACGGCCGTAGCGAAGCTTGGATTTATCTTCCAGGCCGCCGACGTGGACGATGGCCGCTTCACCGACCACGGTGAGACGTTCAGCCCCCAGCACCTGGTCGAAGAACTGGGTCATGGAGCTCTGGACCTGGGTGATTTCCTTGCGGCGGTAGCCTTTGTTGTCGTCGCCGAAGTTGCTGGCAATCGGTGAGGCCGCCTGGCCGGCGACCGGGTTGATCAGGGCCAGTGTCAGGTCGGTGGTGTTCAGTTGCACCGGCGCATTGGGGCGGTAGCTGATCTCGCCAGTCCATGCCGTACCGGTAGGCAGCGTGGTGGAAAAACTCGCACCGAACAGGCGGATGTCTTCCGGGTAATCCAGGTAATACTGACCACGACCGAGCATCAGGCTTTGGACCAAGCCTGCGCCGCTACCGGGCGCGATAGCGTTGGCAGTGCCCGCGATCGCACCGAGTGTGGCCAGGTTGGTATTGTTGGTGATGGTGCCCACGGTCGGTGTACGACTGTGGTAATTCATAAAGTACAGGCCGTATTCAGTGTCATCCCCCAGCCAGCGCAAGGCGGTGCCGAACTGACCGGAATCCCGTGCGTCACGGTCGCCAGCGCGACGTACGATCACGCCTTCATCGGTAGTGCCAAAGCCCTGGCCAAAGGCCGCCGCCACCGGTTGCAACGGCGCAATCGCCGGGTTACCCACGGTGTAATTATTGTTGCAACCATCCGCCGCCACATCGCCACCGAAGAAGGTGCCGCAGTTATCCAGCACGGTCTGGTCCCACTCCAACTGGTAGAAGCCTTCTACCGTCAGTTGGTTGGTCAGGCTTTGGGACGCGAACAACATGTTGACCGGGATCAAACCCTCCTTGATCTCGGCCCCAGGGCGACGAAACGCCGACACATCGATGGGGTTGATGCTGTTGATGGAGTTACCGATAAAAGTACTTTCGCCCCAGCTCACTACCTGTTTGCCCGCACGCACAGTGCCCGGCAGGTCACCCAGTGAGTAGTTGTGGTAGACGAACGCATCGAGGATCTGCGCCCCGCTGGATTTGGCGCCTTCCTTGCGATTGTGGTTGCTGATCGGCTTGAACTCGCGGTCTTCGTCCTGTAGCTCGAAGTCGTACCAATATTTGCCGCGAACGAACACGCCGGTATCGCCGTACTTCAGTTCAAGGTCGTGCAAGCCTTTGAAGATCTTGGAAAAGGTCTCGCCCTTCTTGAAGTTCAGACGCCCGTCATCCCCCGTGGAAGCCTGGCCTGTGCCGCCGTTGACGGTGCCCACCAGTTTCTTGTCAGCATCGCGCATGCCCCAACTCGCGCCGACCGACAGCGAAGAATCGAATTGCCCTTCGATCTCGCCAATGTTGAACGAAACAGCCTGTGCCTGGGCACAGCACCCTAACGCAACTGCTACGGCCAGCGCCTGTGGCCTGAAGATGGCGCGCATTGTTGTTTTTGTCATGCGTCTTCCCCGGTGAGTGACAGAAGGCCCCACCCTACTGCCGTGCATCAGGAGCGATAAGCGCACAAAGGAGGGATTCGCGTTGTCGCTCGAAAGGATTACCGAGCGCTCTGGGCTGGGTCTGGGAGCGGGCATGGGCGGGGTGGATGGCGCGTTATCAGGGGGATGGATGGGGAGCTGAGCGACTGTTGCGATATAGGTAACAGTCCTTGTCCTGAAGCGCTCTTTCTCAATCTGTTACAACCCACTATTCTTGCCTGGCTTTCAGGGCAAACGGCCCGCTTCCCACTCGGAAGAAAAGCCAGACTCAAATGGATTGATGCCTGTTTTCAATCTGTTACCGGTGTTCACTGACGTTGATTTATTGCTCCTTGATCAAACGTCTTACTTCGGCCGCTGCCTATGCAGCGGCCTTTTTTATGCCTCAAATAAAACGGAGCGCCTTAAGCGCCCCGTGGTATTGCGTGTTTTTCAGCAACGATTAGAGGCTGTATTTCTGCAGATTGTCCATCATCTGCTTAAGCGCCTCGATCGTGTCCTTGGGGTGCGCGGCCCCTTCGAAGTCGCAGATCTGTTGCCAATGCGCCGCGACATCGTCGGGGGAGAAGCCCGCTTCTGGGTCAAATCCCACACCCAGGCTGCGCTCCCAGCGCGTCTTGCCGACCCAGCCACCGCCCACTTCAAACAGCCCTGAAGTTTCCTGGCAGGCGTCACTGCCCAGATACACCACCAAAGGGCTGACCAACTCTGGTTTGAGGCGCTCGAACACTTGTGGCGGGATCAGGCCTTCGGTCATGCGCGTGCCGCCGGTGGGGGCGATGGCGTTGACCAGGATGTTGTTCTTGCGCCCCTCGATCGCCAGGGTACGCGTCAACCCGTACAGGCCCAGCTTGGCCATGCCGTAGTTGGACTGGCCGAAGTTGCCATAGATACCCGAGGTGGACGAGGTGAAAATCACCCGGCCATAACCTTGCTCGCGCATATGGGGCCAGGCGGCGCGAGTCACTTTGTAGGCGCCCTCGACGTGTACCTGGTAAACCAGGTCCCAGTCGCTGTCGTCCATTTTGTGAAAGGTCTTGTCCCGCAGGATGCCGGCGTTATTGACCACCACGTCGATACGGCCGAAGACATCGAGGGCATGCTGCACGATCTTGTCACCGTCGGTGACAGAGTCATGATTGGCTTCGGCGGTACCGCCGGCTTCGCGGATCTCGGCAACCACGCGGTCGGCGGCTGAGGCATTGGCGCCTTCACCTTGGGTAGAACCGCCCAAATCATTAACCAGCACCTTGGCCCCGTGTTTGGCGAACAGCAGCGCATGAGCCCGACCCAATCCGCCGCCGGCACCGGTGACGATCACGACCTTATCCTGAAACTGCACTGACTCACTCATACCGAACTCCGATGGCGACAATGGGAATAGGTTGAGTGTCGGGCACGGGGGCTTTGGTCACAATAACCCCGGCTAGGGCTGAATGGTGCGCGATAAGGCTGGGGGATGATGGCCGATGAGCCGCTGATGCTCTAACTGTGGAGCCAGCCCGCTCCCACATGGGGACATGTGTTCAATCAGGAATAGGCAAGGCGTGGCGCGGGCTGCCCGATGCGCTCACGAAACGCCAGATAGTGCTTAAGCACCTGCACTGGCGCTTCAAACTGCGGGTAATGGCCGATATTAGCCAGCAACACCGTATCAGCGTGCGGCACCAGCTCACGGTAACGCGACACCATATGGGCACCGGAAATCGGGTCGACTTCACCGTCAATGACCCGCAGTGGCACGTCATCCTGTTGCATCGCGTGCACCCAACGCTCACGCAGGCGCCGGCGCTGGGGGACGTAGGCAATCAGTTTATGCAGGATGCGCGTGCCGCCATTGCAGTTGAGCAAGCTCCAGAAATCATCCAGGGCACTTTCGCTCGGGCGCGTGTTGGGGCCGAAAATCTGACTGAAACTGTCAGACAAGGCACTGCGCCCAAAGGCCCTGCCGATCATCCAACCCAGGGGGCTGAGCAAGAGTTTTTGCACCAGCGCCGGGCGATGCGTCTCGGGGAACAAACCACCGTTGAGAAACACACAGCTTGCCATCTGGAAACGGCCTTCGTAGTGCCGGGCCAACAGTTCCTGGGCGACGCTGTCGCCGTAATCATGGGCCAATACATGCACCGGCTGGTCAACGCGCAGGTGCTCAAGCAACGCCTGCTGGAGATCCGCCTGCTCCAGCAGGCAATAGTCGTGGTCCAGCGGTTTGTCGGAGTCGCCAAAGCCGAGCATGTCGCAGGCGATCACCAGATTACGCTGGGCCAGGGGTTGCCAGAGGTAATGCCAGTCCCAACTGGCAGTGGGGAAGCCGTGGATCAACAACAAAGGCTCGCCCTGCCCTGCCACCCAATAGCGGATGGTGCGGCCGCGAAAGATGAAGTCCTGCCCGCGCTTGCGCCAGGCTCGAAGCGGGATCTCGGCGAGTGGCATCAGTTTTTATACCCAGGATCGATACCGTCCAGTTTACGCAGCAGCGCCGGCCAGGCCAGCGCGCCCCCCATGCCTTGAGCACTTTTGGTGACGGCGGCCACCATTGCCCTGGCGCCCGCGAGAATCTGCGGCCCGATAGGGATCAGCTCAGCGCCACCATTTTGCGCCAACACTTGGATATCGCAGGCGCGCTGGAACGTAAACATCATCAGGAAGGTATCAGCGATGGTACTGCCACAGGTCAGCAAGCCATGGTTATGCAGCATCAGGAAGTTGTTTTCACCCAGGTCAGCCTGCAAACGAGCCTTCTCTTCGTGGTTCAGTGCCACCCCTTCGTAGGCGTGATAGGCCAAGCTCGACAGTACGAAAATGGACTGCTGGCTGATAGGTAACACGCCCTGCTTCTGCGCCGACACCGCCACACCCGAGGCGGTGTGGGTGTGCAACACGCAGGTGACGTCGTGGCGCACTTCATGGATGGCGCTGTGGATGGTGTAGCCCGCCGGATTGATTTCGTAGGGGCTATCCATCAGCTTATTCCCGGCCTGGTCAACCTTCACCAGGCTCGACGCGGTGATCTCGTGGAACATCAGCCCATAAGGGTTGATCAGGAAATCATCGGTACCCGGCACCTTCGCCGAGATATGAGTAAAGATCAGGTCATCCCAGCCGTGCAACGCCACCAGGCGATAACAGGCCGCCAGGTCGACACGGGTCTGCCACTCGGCCGCACTGACCTGATCTTTGACATTTTGTGGCGATGCAACAGGGGCTAGGCTCACGGTAACGACCTCCTTGGCGCACGTTCTTATTATTTTTTTGAGTGATGAGCCAGTCTAGTCAGACCTCATGTCGGAAGTAGTTGCCTTCGCAGCCAGCTTGATGACCGAACGAGTCAGCATGAAGAATAGATCAAGTTTGTGTAGCCCGCGTCAGATAAGCGCCGCCAATAAAGGTGCAGCAATCAACCGCGCAGTGCAGAAATCATCTCGGCCAGCCAAGGTTCGGCATCGGTTTCGGGGGTGACGCTTTCGCTGGCATCCAGGCGCAGCATCGGCAGCACTTCACGCACGCCCAGCTCACCAAACAGCTCGCGCATTTGCTCGCCGCCGCCGCAGAAGGTGTCGCCATAGCTGGCGTCGCCCAGGCCGATCACCGCACCGGGCAGGTCGCGCAAGGCGGCGGGCAGTTGGTCGCGCAGGGCCGAATACAGGGGCTGCAGGTTGTCGGGGAGTTCACCCATGCCGGTGGTGGACGTCACCGCCAGCAAGGCATCCGGTGCAAAGGCTTGCACATCCGCCAGGGTTGCACGGGCGTTATGCCAGGCCTCAAAGCCAGCCGCGTTGAGGATATCGGCCGCGTGGCGAGCAACTTCTTCAGCCGTGCCGTAGACCGAGCCGGAAAGGATGGCGACTTTCATCAATCTGATCCTGTAGTTGAGTGAAAGCGTGGGATATTACCAGTTCAGCCCAGGCACACGAAAAAACCTCACGATGACGTGGACAGATGGCCGCTGTGTCTTAGACTGGCATCACCTCAAATGGATGGGTAACCCCCGCAATGATTAACGCCCAACTGATGCAACTGGTCATCGATGCTTCAAACGATGGCATCGTCATCGCTGAACGGGAAGGCAAGGATTTACCGCTGATTTATGTCAACCCAGCGTTCGAACGCATGACTGGGTATACCCGCGACGAAATCCTTTATCAGGACTGCCGCTTCCTCCAATCCGGCGACCGCGACCAGCCGGCTCTGATTGCTATTCGTGAAGCCCTTAAGAGCGGCACCCATTGTCGCGAAACCCTGCGCAACTTTCGCAAGGACGGCACGTACTTCTGGAATGAATTGTCGATATCGACCACTTACAACCCGGCCGACAAACAAACCTATTTTGTCGGTGTGCAGAAAGATGTGACGACTCAGGTCAAGGCCCAGCAACGCGTCACCCAGTTGGAAGCCCAGGTGGCCGAACTCAAGGCCGAGCTGGCCACACTGAAAGCGACGAGTGGATCAAACAATCATTAGAAAAAATGGTCTTTAACAGGATAATGGCGTTTTAACACCTACCCGTTGAGCAAGCCCCATGCAACGCGATGCACTTCTGACACAAGACGAGCTGGATTTTATTCAGATGATGCACCACAGCCCGCAGCTCAACCTGCGGGATGCGTCGTCGAGCCTGACCGTCAACGGCGGCGCGCAGATTCGTGATTTGCTTACCCGGCTGGCCGCCCACGATCACGTCACCCTTCAGGCGCAGTTCGACAATCAGCAGCTCAACTTCCCCCTGCATTTGGTGGAAGACGAGTTCCATGCGGTGCACCTGCGCCTGGGTGTGCCGACGATTTTCGAAGATGGCCCAATGATTCGTCCCTGGCGCCTGGCGCTGGAAACACCGGTAGCCCTGGAAAATATCAAGGGACAACCGGGCGCGCTGTGGGTGCATGAAGTGTCATTCAAGGGTGTGCTGGTGGAAATTCGCGGCCGGAGCAAACCGCCGAAAAGCTTTGCTTTGTGGTTCAGCCCTTCGGGCTATGAGCGTATTTCGCTGCGGGGCACCTTTGAGCGTGAAACCGCGCGGGGCCTGTTTGCCTACCGGCTGAATCAGAGCGACACCGACGAAACTGAACGCCTACGCCAATTCATCCTGCATCAGCATCGCCTCGTGCACCCTGAGATCCACGCCTGAAATCAGGTGTCGAGGCTGCCACTCAATAATTGCTGCAAGCGGCGCTGCATCAACCGTCCTTCATTGCCCAGACAGCCAATCGGCGAGCCTGCCAGGCTCTCTTCTGCCAGATCCGACGCATCCCCCGCCAGCATCAATGGGCAATCCAGCGTCAGCGCCAGACGTTGGAGCCGCAGTGGCAACTCGCTGCCGGGAGAGCGGTTGGAGAACAGTACCAAAGCCTTAGGGTGGGTCTTTTCACAGATCAGCGTCAGCTCATCGAACGGCTGGCCAACGCCAAGAATCTTAACCGCCAGTTGGTCTGTTGAAATCAATACACCCGCCACCAGCAACTCCAGCTCACGACACTCCCCGGCGATGGCCGCCAGCAGCACCCTCGGCACCGGCAAGGCAACCATCGTGTGCAAGCGCTGCGCCGTGCGCGAACGCAGGAAGTTGTCGAAGAACAACCACTCACTGGTCTGGCCAAAACGCCCTTGGTGGCGCAGCAGTTGCTGCCAGAGCGGCATGAGAATGTCCTGGAACGCCACAGCGATGGGGTAGACCGAGAAAATCTGGCCATAGAGACGGTCCAACTGGCGGTCGTCGAAGGCACTGATGGCAGTGCGCAGTTGGCCATGCCATTGGCTCCACTCCACATCAGTTTCCATGCCTGACCCGCCGGCAGAACCGCTCTGCGATTCATCACGGGCAAGGATCCTGCCCACTTTGCTCACCGCCACGCCGCGCTCGATCCAGTCAAGGATGCGGTGCACGGTGTCGATATCGGTGCTTGAGTACAGCCGATGCCCGCTTTCGGTGCGAACAGGCTGGATCAAACCGTAGCGCCGCTCCCAGGCACGCAATGTAACGGGGTTGACGCCCGTTATGCGTGCAACTTCGCGAATCGGAAACAACACCTCTGAATCAGCATGACCAGCCTGGGCAATTTCGCGAGACGGTGCAATGATTTCGGGCATCTGGAGTCGCAAAGTTCCGTGTTGGGTTGGATCCCATTTAACGCTGATTAGCCCGCCTGATTCAAGGTTTTCAACGATCCGTCCGAAGGGTCTGGCGTATTTTTGCAAAACAGGAATAATCCTTGCCTGTTTTTCTACGTCGCTGCAACACCCCGCAGCCTCGTTCGTGCGCCACCTACCCGGTTCAGCGCACCCGCACTTCTGGAGATACACAATGTCTACCGCTCCCGTCACCCTGATGGTCGCACGCCGCGTGGCCAAGGGTCGCTACGAAGAATTGATGGCCTGGCTGCGCGAAGGCGAGCAATTGGCCACCGACTTTCCCGGTTACTTGGGCTCCGGTGTACTCGCCCCGCCGCCCAATGATGATGAATTCCAGATAATCTTCCGCTTTGCCGATGAAAAGACCCTGCATGCCTGGGAGTTTTCTGCCTCCCGTAGCACGTGGCTGAGCCGTGGCAGTGACTTGTTTGCCAACCCGCACGAGCACCGCGTACAGGGCATCGACGGCTGGTTTGGTGCGGTCGGTGCGCGCCCGCCGCGCTGGAAACAGGCCGTGGCGATCTGGTTGGCGTTTTTCCCGGTGTCGCTGATCTTCAACTTTGTGCTCGGCCCGCTGCTCGGTGAACTTGATCTGGTGCCGCGCGTACTGGTCAGCACCCTGGCACTTACACCCTTGATGGTTTACCTGTTTATTCCGCTGTCGACCCACCTGCTGGCCAGCTGGTTGCATCCTGCCCCTCCACCGCGCAAGGCCACCGAAGCCGCCGCGTGAGTACAGGGGGCCCGGTCGCTGGTATGATTTGAACCTGCCAGCGAATCGAGCCCCCCATGAGTGCACCAGACGCCCCGATCCTGATCACCGGCGCCGGCCAGCGTGTCGGCCTGCACTGCGCCCAGCGCTTGCTCGACGAAGGCTGTGCGGTGATCTTCAGTTACCGCAGCGAACGTCCCGGTGTGCAGGCCCTGCGCGAGCGGGGTGCTATCGGTGTATTTGCCGACTTCTCCAGCGAGGCCGGTATCCTGGCGTTTATCGCTGAGCTGCAGAGCCATACGCAAAGCCTGCGCGCGATTGTCCACAACGCCTCGGCCTGGGTCGCCGAAACACCCGGCAATGAAAGCCAAGCCTTTAGCGATATGTTCAGCGTGCACATGCTTGCGCCTTACTTGATCAACCTGCATTGTTCACCCTTGCTGCAACGCTCGACACCGGCCGACATCGTGCACATCAGCGATGACGTGGTGCGCAAGGGCAGCCGCCAGCACATTGCCTATTGCGCCACCAAGGCCGGCCTGGACAGCCTCACGCTCTCGTTTGCTGCGCAGTTCGCGCCGTCGATCAAGGTCAACGGTATCGCCCCGGCGATGGTGATGTTCAATGACGGCGACGACGCCGCCTACCGCGCCAAGGTGCTGGCCAAGTCAGCGCTGGGCATTGAGCCGGGGCCAGAAGTGATCTACCAGAGCCTGCGCTACCTGCTGGATAACCCCTACGTCACCGGTACCACCCTGACCGTCAACGGCGGGCGGCATATCAAGTAAGACGTTTGTGAGGATGTTGTATGACCTTATCCCTGCCCCAACACTACCGCGAGATCCTTAAAGGCCTGGGCGAAGACCCCGAGCGTGAAGGTTTGCTCGACACCCCCAAGCGGGCCGCCAAGGCAATGCAGTACCTGTGCCACGGTTACGAGCAAAACCTGGAAGACATCGTCAACGGCGCGCTGTTTACCTCCGACAATGACGAGATGGTGATCCTCAAGGACATCGAGTTGTATTCGCTGTGCGAGCATCACCTGCTGCCCTTTATCGGCAAAGCCCATGTGGCCTATATTCCGACCGGCAAAGTGCTGGGCCTGTCAAAGCTGGCGCGTATCGTCGATATGTATGCGCGGCGCCTGCAGATTCAGGAAAATCTCACCCGGCAAATCGCCGACGCCATCCAAGGCGTCACCCAGGCCGCCGGCGTGGCGGTGGTCATCGAAGCCAAGCACATGTGCATGATGATGCGCGGTGTGGAAAAACAGAATTCAACCATGAACACCTCGGTGATGCTCGGCGCGTTCCGCGAGTCGAACACCACGCGCATGGAGTTCTTGCAACTGATCGGACGGAGCAAGTAGCAATGCCACAACTTCAACCAGGCATGGCGCGCATCCGGGTCAAGGACCTGTGCCTGCGCACTTATATCGGCATCAACGAGGACGAGATCCTCAACAAGCAGGATGTGCTGATCAACCTGACAATCCTGTATGCCGCCCAGGAAGCCGTGCGCGACAACGACATCGACCACGCGCTGAACTACCGCACCATCACCAAGGCGATCATTGCCCACGTCGAAGGCAACCGCTTCGCTTTGCTGGAGCGCCTGACCCAGGAACTGCTGGACCTGGTGATGACCAATGAGTCGGTACTGTACGCCGAGGTCGAAGTGGACAAGCCCCATGCACTGCGTTTTGCCGAATCAGTGTCGATAACTTTGGCGGCCAGCCGCTAACTCTTGAGATTTGCGTGAGCCTTATGAACGATCAACAACGCCTCGAACTCGAAGCCGCCGCCTTCCGCCGGCTGGTGGCCCACCTGGACAGCCGCAAGGATGTGCAGAACATTGACCTGATGAACCTCTCCGGCTTCTGCCGCAACTGCTTGTCCAAGTGGTACAAGGCCGAGGCCGACGAGCGCCATATCGAGCTGAGCCTCGATGACGCCCGCGAAGTGGTGTACGGCATGCCGTACGCCGAGTGGAAAGCCCAATACCAGAAAGAAGCCAGCGCCGACCAGCAGGCGGCGTTCGCCAAAGGAAAAACCCATGAATGATTTGAATGCCCTGCGCGCCAGCCTCAACAGCGGCGAACATGTTTTTGCCGAGACCTTGGCATTTGTCGCCGCTGGTTACGACTACCAGCCGCAAGCCTTCATCAACGGCGATGTCGAAAATGCCGCCGGACAGAACGAAGGCTCGTGCAAGACCTTGGGTCTGGCACTGCTGGAAGGTTTGAGCGACCAGGAAGCGTTGCTGGCGTTTGGCGAGCATTACCGTTCGGTGGTGGCGACGCCAGAAGGCAGTGACCACGCCAATATCCGTGCACTGATCGCCCACGGCCTGGCCGGCGTGAAGTTCACAGCGCAGCCGCTCACCCGCAAATCCTGAGTCAGACATAAATCAAAATGTGGGAGAGGGCTTGCTCCCGATTGCAGTGTGTCAGCTAATGAATACTTGGCCGATACACCGCTATCGGGGGCAAGCCCCCTCCCACATTTGTTTTGCGGTGTTTCTTAGAACGAAGCGTTCTGCAACCCATCGTGAAGTTCACCACACAGCCCCTAACCCGCAAATCCTAAGTCAGACATAGAATCAAATGTGGGAGGGGGCTTGCCCCCGATTGCGGTGGATCAGTCACAGATGTTGAGACTGACACACTGCAATCGGAAGCAAGCCCCCTCCCACATTTGTTTTGCGGTGTTTCTTAGAACGAAGCGTTCTGCAACCCGTCGAGGTAGCGCTCGGCATCCAGTGCCGCCATGCAACCGGCGCCGGCCGAGGTGATGGCCTGGCGGTAGACGTGGTCAGCCACGTCGCCAGCAGCAAAGATACCTTCGATGTTAGTCGCAGTCGCATTGCCTTCACGGCCGCCTTGCACCACCAGGTAGCCGTCTTTGGCTTCCAGTACGCCTTCGAACAGCGAAGTGTTCGGCGTGTGGCCGATAGCGATGAACACGCCGTCGACTGTAAGCTCGTCGAAGCTCCCATCGTTGTTCTTCAGGCGGGCACCGGTCACGCCCATGTTGTCGCCCAGGACTTCGTCCAGGGTGGCATTGAGCTTGAGGATGATCTTGCCTTCAGCGACACGGGCGTGAAGCTTGTCGATCAGGATCTTCTCGGCGCGGAAGGTCTCACGGCGGTGAACCAGCGTCACGGTGCTGGCGATGTTGGCCAGGTACAGGGCCTCTTCCACAGCGGTGTTGCCGCCACCGACCACGGCAACCGGCTTGTTGCGGTAGAAGAAACCGTCGCAGGTCGCACAGGCGGAAACGCCCTTGCCCATGAACGCTTCTTCCGAAGGCAGGCCCAGGTAACGGGCACTGGCGCCGGTGGCAATGATCAGTGCGTCACAGGTGTAGACGCCGCTGTCGCCGGTCAGGCTGTAAGGTTTCTTGGAGAAGTCGACCTGGTTGATGTGGTCGAAGACGATCTCGGTTTCAAAGCGCTCGGCGTGTTCTTTCATGCGCTCCATCAGCACTGGGCCGGTCAGGCCGTGGACGTCGCCCGGCCAGTTGTCGACTTCGGTGGTGGTGGTCAACTGACCGCCCGCCTGCATGCCGGTGATCAGCAGCGGCTTGAGGTTGGCCCGGGCAGCGTAGACCGCAGCGCTGTAACCGGCAGGGCCGGAACCGAGAATAATCACTCGCGAATGACGGGTATCAGACATGACTCACTCCTGTCGACCGCCCGGACAACAAGGCGGCTGGAATAAAAAAGGGACCACGAAGCACTTGGGGAAGGCTTTAACTCGCAGGCCCTGAAAATAATGGGTGCAGCGTATAGAGGGGGGCAAGATTAAGGAAATACGGAATAACAATCCAGCTCATAGGTGGTCTCTATGCAGACACGGTGCTTAATCGACGCGTTTGTTACCACTGATGTCGCCGCTTTCGCCCGTGCTGCAAAGCCGGTAAGGTCGGCGCGTTCGCCCATTTGCTCGGAGTCTTCCATGCCCGCCCCTGCTCTTTCCGGCCCGCAGTACCTGCGCGAAGGCCTCAAACTGGTATTGAGCCCCAGCCTGCGACTATTCGTGCTACTGCCATTAGCGATTAACCTGGTGCTGTTCGTCGGCTTGATCTATTTCGCCGGCCATCAGTTCAGCCTGTGGGTCGATCATCTGATGCCGACGCTGCCCAATTGGCTGAGCTTTTTGAATTACTTGCTGTGGCCCTTGTTTGTGGTGCTGGTCGTGCTGATGGTGTTTTTCACCTTCACCATGCTGGCCAATATCATCGCCGCGCCATTCAACGGTTTTCTATCGGAAAAGGTTGAAGTGGTGGTGCGCGGTACCGATGACTTCCCGGCATTCAGCTGGGGAGAGCTGCTTGCCATGGTGCCGCGTACCCTGGCGCGGGAAATGCGCAAGCTGGGTTACTTCCTGCCACGGGCCATCGGCCTGTTTATCCTGTCGTTCATTCCGGTGGTCAACCTGATCGCGGCGCCGCTGTGGCTATTGTTTGGCGTGTGGATGATGGCGATCCAATACATCGACTACCCGGCCGACAACCACAAGCTGGGCTGGAACGAAATGCTCGCCTGGCTGCGCCAGAAGCGCTGGCAGAGCATGAGCTTCGGCGGGATTGTTTACCTGGTGTTGCTGGTGCCGGTGGTCAACCTGCTGATGATGCCGGCAGCGGTCGCTGGGGCGACGTTGTTTTGGGTACGCGAGCAAGGCGCAGAGGCGACGACCCCGTCATAAATCCATCATCCCAATGACACAATGACGACATGGCCCACCGCGACACTGTGGGTCATGACGACAGCCTCGCTTCACATCACCCTGATTACCGAAACCTTCCCGCCAGAAATCAACGGGGTGGCCAATACCCTTGGCCGCCTGTGCGACGGTTTGCGCGCACGTGGCCACCAAGTCGAACTTGTGCGCCCGCGCCAGAACGCCGACCAAAGCCGCCCTAGCGATGATCAATTGCTGCTGTGCCGTGGCTGGCCGCTGCCGGGTTACCCGGGATTGCAGTGGGGCCAGTCATCAATGCACAAATTGCTGCGCCGCTGGACCCGTCAGCGCCCGGATGTGCTGTACATCGCCACCGAGGGGCCGCTGGGATTGTCGGCCTTGCGTGCCGCTCGGCGCCTGGGGATAAGTGTGGTCAGCGGCTTTCACACCAACTTTCAACAGTATTCCAACCAATATGGCTTGAGCCTGTTGAGCCGGGTGGTCACCCACTACCTGCGCTGGTTTCACAACCGTTCGACCTTGACCCTGGTGCCCAGCGCCAGCCAACGCCTTGAGTTGGAACGCCGACACTTCGAGCGCCTGGGCATGTTGTCACGCGGGGTAGACAGCCAACTGTTCCACCCGGCCAAGCGCGATAACGCCCTGCGTGAGAAGTGGGGCCTGGGTAATGACGATATCGCCGTGCTGCACGTGGGCCGCCTGGCCCAGGAAAAAAACCTGGGGATGCTCAAGCGCTGCTTGGATGCTTTGCGTCGCACTTATCCACAGCGTCAATTGAAACTGATCATCGTCGGTGACGGGCCGCAACGTGCGCAGCTGGCGTCCGGCCTGCCCGATGCGGTGTTCTGCGGCACTCAGCGCGGCGAAGAACTGGCGCGGCATTACGCCTCCGGGGACTTGTTCCTGTTCCCCAGCCTCACTGAAACCTTCGGTAATGTGGTGCTTGAAGCCATGGCCTCAGGCCTTGGCGTAGTGGCGTACGACCAAGCGGCCGCCAGCCAGCATATCCGCCATGGCTACAACGGCGTGCTGGCGATGCCAGGCGATGAGGACGCGTTTTGCGATGCGGCCATCTGGCTGCTGGAAGAACAGGAGACGTTGCGCAGGGCCCGGCTGAACGCACGGCAACATGCGAGCCGTCAGGGCTGGCCAGCAATCATCGAACAGTTTGAACGACAGTTGCGCGGGGTGTGCGAGGACGGGCACCCGGTGCCCGCCCTGTCGCCGCTTACACCAGGGTCGTCAACGCCTCACGACTGAAGGGCAGGATGTCACCTTCGCGACCTTCGCGTACTTTCACCGCCCAATCCGGGTCTACCAGCAGGGCACGGCCTACGGCGACCAGGTCGAACTCGTCGTTGTTCAGGCGCTCCAGCAGCTTTTCAAGGCTGGCGGGCTGCGCAACCTTGTCGGTGTTGACCATGAACTGCAGGAACTCGCCATCCAGGCCGACGCTGCCCACGGTAATCGTTGGTTTACCGGTGAGCTGGCGCGTCCAGCCGGCCAGGTTGAGGTCGGAGCCTTCAAATTCCGGCTCCCAAAAACGCCGGGTGGAGCAGTGGAAAATGTCCACGCCAGCGTCAGACAGCGGCTTGAGAAACTCACCCAGCGCCTCGGGGGTTTGCACCAGGCGTGCGGTGTAGTCCTGCTGCTTCCATTGGGAGAAGCGGAAGATGATCGGGAAATCCGGGCCTACAGCGGCGCGGGTAGCCTGGATCAATTCGATGGCAAAGCGCGAGCGGTTGGCCAGGCTGCCGCCGTATTCGTCGGTGCGCTGGTTGCTGCCTTCCCAGAAGAACTGGTCTACCAAATAGCCGTGGGCGCCGTGGATCTCCACGCCGTCCATGCCGATGCTTTGGGCGTCCTTGGCGGCTTGGGCGAAGGCATTAACCACGTCTTTGATGTCTTGCTGGGTCATGCCATGGACGACTTCCTTGCCGTCCTTGAGTTTTTCCATCGGGCCGTAGGCCGGCACGCTGGCGTCCGGCTCGGTACCGATACGGCGCACGCTGCCCACGTGCCACAGTTGAGGGACGATCTTGCCGCCTTCGGCGTGCACGGCGTCGACGACTTTTTTCCAGCCGGCCAGGGCGGCTTCACCGTAGAAATGCGGGACGTTGGGGTAACCGTTGGAGGCTTGATGACCGACCACGGTGCCTTCGGTGATGATCAGGCCCACGCCCGCTGCCGCGCGACGGCGGTAGTATTCGATGACTTTGGAATTGGGCACGCCGCCTGGCGAGAACGAGCGGGTCATCGGCGCCATGACTACGCGGGTCGACAGTTGCAATGCACCGAGCTGGAACGGTTTGAACAAGGCTTGGACAGGCATGGGGATGCTCCACGTAAGGCGGGTTTATGACGTGGATAATATTGGCCGCACACTGGCCTGGATAGCACTATTGATCTGAGTGATTAAAGGGTAAAAGTGCCCACATAACTGTAGGAGAGAGCTTGCTCGCGAAAGTAGACAATGATGACGCGGGCGTTCTGGATGAACGCGGCGCTCTCAGGTTTTTCGCGAGCAAGCTCGCTCCTACAAGGGAGCGGTGTTAGCTCAGGGCTTTTTCGATGGCCTGGACGATGGTGGGATCGTCCGGCGCGGTGCGTGGCGAGAAACGCGCCAGTACACGGCCGTCCTTGCCCAGCAGGAACTTTTCGAAGTTCCAGGTGATATCCCCCGGAAATTCCGCACCCTCGCCCGCCAGCAATCGGTAGAGCTGATGACGATCAGGGCCGTTCACGTCGAGCTTGCTGCCCAAAGGAAAGGTCACGCCGTAGTTAAGGCTGCAAAACTCGCGGATCTCTTCTTCAGAGCCCGGTTCCTGCCCGGCAAACTGGTTGCACGGCAGGCCCAACACGGTAAACCCCTGAGCCTTGTATTGCTGGTAGAGGTTCTCCAAAGCCGCATATTGCGGGGTCAAGCCACATTTGGACGCCACATTGACCACCAGCACAACTTGCCCCTTGAAGGGCGCCAGCGGTAGCTCTTGTCCGTCCAAAGCTTTGAGTTTCAGGTCGTGGAAAGCACTCATGACGAACTCCAGATATCCCATGTTCTTCGCATTGCGGCTCGTCGAGATTACAACCCGCAAGCCTGCAATCATAGACGCCGATTGCAAAACTCGCCTGCGGGTTACTGAGCGGTCGGCCAGGGCAGAATCGGGATCGCGGTCACGGCGTTCTGTGGGCTGCCTTCAATCAAGCGGTCGCTGTACACCAGGTAAACCAGGGTGTTGCGCTTCTTGTCGAGGAAGCGCACCACTTGCATGGTCTTGAACACCAGGGAGGTACGCTCCTTGAACACTTCGTCGCCGTCCTTGAGCTCGCCCTTGAAGCGGATCGGGCCCACCTGCCGGCAGGCGATCGAGGCTTCAGCGCGGTCTTCGGCCAGGCCCAGGCCACCCTTGACGCCGCCGGTCTTGGCGCGGGACAGGTAGCAGGTCACGCCGTCGACCTTGGGGTCATCGAAGGCTTCGACGACAATTCGGTCATTGGGGCCGACGAACTTGAACACCGTCGACACCTGGCCGACTTCTTCGGCCGATGCCAGCAGCGGCATGGCCAACAGCAGGCCGAGCAATCCCTTCATTAGGCGCATTGTGTATTCCTTTGTTAAACCAAAATCAGGTTGTCGCGGTGAACCAGTTCCGGTTCGGCCATATAACCCAACAGACTCACAATCGCGTCAGACGACTGCCCGATGATCTTTTGCGCTTCCAGGGCGCTGTAGTTGGCCAGGCCGCGGGCGATCTCACGACCGTCGGGCGCCACGCATACCACCATCTCGCCACGGCGGAAGCTGCCCTGCACCCGCTTGACACCCACCGGCAGCAAACTCTTGTTGCCTTGGGACAACGCCGACACCGCGCCATCGTCCAGCACCAGCGTGCCACGGGTTTGCAGATGACCGGCCAGCCATTGTTTGCGCGCCGCCAGCATGCCGCGTTCCGGCGACAGCAACGTACCGATGCGCTCGCCGGCCTTGAGACGGTCCAGCACACGTTCAATGCGCCCACCGACGATGATGGTGTGGGCACCGGAACGCGCAGCCAGGCGCGCCGCACGCAGCTTGGTCTGCATGCCGCCACGGCCCAGGGCACCACCAACGCTGCCAGCTACGGCGTCCAGCGCCGGGTCGTCGGCACGCGCCTCAAAGATCATCTGGGCGTCGGGGTTGTTGCGCGGGTCGGCGTCGAACATGCCGTCACGGTCAGTGAGGATCACCAACAGGTCGGCTTCCACCAGGTTGGCCACCAGGGCCGCCAGAGTGTCGTTATCGCCAAAGCGGATTTCGTCGGTGACCACGGTGTCGTTTTCGTTGATCACCGGGATGACTTTCAGCTCCACCAGCGCACGCAAGGTACTGCGGGCGTTGAGATAGCGCTTGCGGTCGGACAGGTCGTCGTGGGTCAGCAGGATCTGCGCCGTGTGGCGGCCGTGCTCGGCAAAGCTGGATTCCCAGGCTTGCACCAGGCCCATCTGGCCGATGGCGGCGGCGGCTTGCAGTTCGTGCATCGCGCTGGGTCGCGCGGTCCAGCCAAGGCGGCTCATCCCGGCGGCAACCGCCCCGGACGACACCAGCACCAACTCAACACCGGCCTCATGCAAGGCCACCATTTGCTCGACCCAGACGCTCATGGCTGCGCGATCGAGCCCCTTGCCATCCGCCGTCAGCAGCGCACTGCCGATCTTTACGACCCAGCGCTGCGCACCTGTCACTTTGCTCCGCATCATCTTCAACCTTAGATTGAGGGCTGCGCGACCCAGCGCGGCCCATAACGTTAAACCCGGATACTAAAACGCCGCTCTATAGAGAGCGGCGTTCAAGTTTACTGCAACGGATCAGTCACGCACGTAAATGATTTCTGGACCGTCTTCATCATCCACGTCTTCTTCGTCCCAATCGTCGTCGCCGATGTCATGGACCGACTTCACGCCGCTGCGGCGCAGGGCACGCTGGTCATCCAGGGCCTGCAGTTGGGCGCGGGCTTCGTCTTCGATCTGCTGATCGAGCTCGGCCAGCTCTGCCTTGAACACCGGGTCGGCCGCCAGGCGGTCGGCGCGGTCTTCGAGGTAGCGCATGATGTCGCGGGTCAGGCGCTCGGTGCCTTCTTTGGCAATGGCCGAGATCACATAGACCGGGCCTTCCCACTCCAGGCGGTCGACGATTTCCTTGACGCGCTCTTCGTGCTCTTCTTCAAGGATCTGGTCGCACTTGTTCAGCACCAACCAGCGATCACGCTCGGCCAGGGCCGGGCTGAACTTGGTCAGTTCGCTCACGATCACTTCGGCGGCGTCCGGTGCGCTGGTGTCATCCAGCGGCGCCATGTCGACGAGGTGCAGCAGCAAACGGGTACGCGACAAGTGCTTGAGGAAACGAATGCCCAGGCCTGCACCGTCGGAAGCACCTTCGATCAAGCCGGGAATGTCGGCGACCACGAAGCTTTTCCAACGGTCGACGCTGACCACACCCAGGTTTGGCACCAGGGTGGTGAACGGGTAATCGGCGACTTTCGGCTTGGCGGCTGACACCGAGCGGATGAAGGTACTTTTACCGGCGTTCGGCAAGCCCAGCAGGCCGACGTCAGCCAGTACTTTCATTTCCAGCTTCAGGTCACGCTGCTCGCCTGGCTTACCAGGAGTCGTCTGGCGTGGCGCACGGTTGGTACTGGACTTGAATCGGGTGTTACCCAGACCGTGCCAGCCGCCCTGCACCACCATCAGTTTCTGGCCGGCCTTGGTCAGGTCGCCGATCACTTCTTGAGTAGCGGAGTCGATAATCGTGGTGCCGACCGGTACGCGCAGTACCAGGTCTTCGCCTTTTTTACCGGTGCAGTCGGTGCTGCCGCCGTTGGAGCCACGCTCGGCATCGAAATGCCGGGTGTAACGATAGTCCACCAGGGTGTTGAGGTTTTCGTCGGCCATCATGTAGATGGAACCGCCGTCACCGCCGTCACCGCCGTTGGGGCCACCGTTTTCGATGAATTTTTCGCGACGGAAACTCATGCAACCGTTACCGCCGTCGCCTGCTTTTACTCGGATGGAAACTTCATCAACGAACTTCATAACAAAACGCCTCTCGCCGCATGGACGAGCTTAAAAAACCAAGACATAAGACTCTTGCAAAAATGAGCGTAGCGACCTCAATCAGCGACCGCAAATTCGCTGCCGGGGCCTGTCACAAACAGCTTTGCAAGAGACTCACCCCACAAACGAAAAAGCCCCGTCGCGAGACAGGGCTTTTCCAGCGATTGCGCAATTAAGCTGCGACAACGCTCACGTAACGGCGGTTGAAAGCGCCTTTTACTTCAAACTTGATCACGCCTTCGATTTTCGCGAAGAGGGTGTGATCTTTACCCATGCCTACACCGTAACCGGCGTGGAATTGGGTGCCGCGCTGACGCACGATGATGTTGCCCGGAATGATTTTCTGGCCGCCATACATCTTGACGCCAAGGCGTTTGGCTTCTGAATCGCGACCGTTACGGGTACTACCACCAGCTTTTTTGTGTGCCATGAGTCAATTCTCCTAGTGAGGAATTAGGCTGAAATTAAGCCTGAATACCGGTGATTTTGATCTCGGTGTACCACTGGCGGTGGCCCATACGCTTCATGTGGTGCTTACGACGACGGAACTTGATGATGCGGACTTTATCGTGACGACCTTGGGAGATCACTTCAGCCACAACGGTAGCGCCAGCAACAACTGGAGCGCCGATGTTCACGTCATCGCCATTGGCGACCAACAGAACGCGATCAAAAGTAACGGATTCGCCAGTAGCGATTTCCAGTTTTTCGATCTTCAGGTATTCACCTGGGGCGACCTTGTATTGCTTGCCACCAGTAACAATTACTGCGTACGACATGGTATTTCTCCGATAATCCTGCTCACCCAGCTCTTTATAAGAAGAGGTATTGGCTGGCATGGCTGCATGGGATGGACGTCCCGAATGCAATTGCGTAAGGCAGGTGCTGCCCAGGAAGTTCAGGGTGCGCGATTGTACGCAAGGCTTTGAAGCGTTGCAAGGGGCCGTCCATCGCGCCTTGACACTGCGGGGTCAGGGTCCTAGCATGCCGCGCAACCCTTCTGGAGCGACTGTCGCTGATGCAACCCCAAGCTTTCTACCGCGCGGTAGCGGACGATTTTAGCGCCGTCGACGGCATCATCAAGCAGCAGCTGACGTCTAAAGTGCCGTTGGTCTCCAAAATTGGCGACTACATTACGTCGGCCGGCGGTAAACGCCTGCGTCCTTTATTAGTGTTGCTGTGTGGCAAGGCCCTGGGCCGCGAAGGCGATGACCTGCGCCTGCTGGCCGCCACCATCGAATTTCTGCACACCGCCACCCTGCTGCATGACGACGTGGTCGACATGTCCGGCATGCGCCGTGGCCGCGAGACCGCCAACGCGATGTGGGGCAACGCACCCAGCGTGCTGGTGGGCGATTTCCTGTATTCGCGCTCGTTTGAAATGATGGTCGAGCTGGGCTCGATGCCGGTGATGAAGATTCTGTCCCAGGCCACGCGCATCATCGCTGAAGGCGAAGTGTTGCAGCTGTCCAAGGTGCGCGACGCCAGCACCACCGAAGAAACCTATATGGAAGTGATTCGCGGCAAGACCGCGATGCTCTTCGAAGCCTCCACCCACAGTGCTGCCGCGCTGTGTGGCGCGACTGCCGAACAGGCTGAAGCCCTGCGCACCTTTGGTGATCACCTGGGTGTGGCGTTCCAACTGGTAGACGACCTGCTCGACTACAAGGGCGACGCCGAAACCCTGGGCAAGAACGTCGGTGACGACCTGGCGGAGGGCAAGCCGACCTTGCCGCTGATCTACACCATGCGCGAAGGCACGCCGGAACAGGCCGCCCTAGTGCGCAAGGCGATCCAGAAAGGCGGGATCGAAGACCTGGAGAGCATCCGCGAAGCTGTCGAAGCTTCCGGCTCGCTGGATTACACCGCGCAGTTGGCCCGTGACTACGTGGCCCGTGCGATCAAGTGCCTGGAAGCCCTGCCGGCCAGCGAATACCGGGATGCCCTGGTAGAGCTGAGTGAGTTTGCAGTCGCTCGCACGCACTAAGAATCACCTGCGAACACGTACCAATGTGGGAGGGGGCTTGCCCCCGATTGCGGTGTGTCAGTCAATACATTCAGTGACTGACACACTGTCATCGGGGCAAGCCCCCTCCCACATTTGGTTTGTATTACCAATTGGCCATCCCGCCCCAGCCACAAAACCCTATATAATGTGCGCCCTTTAGCCATCCCTGACTCTCAAGGAGCCTTAGTGAGCACGTTGCCACCCTGCCCGAAATGCAATTCCGAATACACCTACGAAGACGGCGCCCAGCTGATCTGCCCGGAATGCGCCCACGAGTGGTCCGCCAATGGCGAGGCCGAAGCGGCCAGCGATGAAACCGTAAAGAAAGACTCTGTAGGCAATGTGCTACAGGACGGCGACACCATCACCGTGATCAAAGACCTCAAGGTCAAGGGCACCTCCCTCGTGGTGAAGGTCGGCACCAAGGTCAAGAACATCCGCCTGTGCGATGGCGACCACGATATCGATTGCAAGATCGACGGTATTGGCCCGATGAAACTCAAGTCTGAGTTCGTGCGCAAAGTCTGAACCTGCTGCCTCCATCCCGTGCCCGCCGCGGGATGGCGTTTCGCCCTCCTAATTGATCCCGCGCAATACCCACACAGAAAAACCCACAAACCGCCAATAGGCACTTGCTATTCTACGAATAAGAATTATTCTCATTGAATTCATCAAGGAGAACGACCATGACTTATTTGATAGATGCCTGGCTGGATCGCCCACACCCTTACCTGCGAATCCTGCATCGGGAAACCGGGGAAGTCTGTGCGGTACTGGAAGAAGAAGCGCTGAATGAATTGCAGGACCAGGGCGACCTGGACGTCAATGGACTGAGTTCGAGCGAACCTGGGGTACTGAAGGAGGTCGTGCGTAATCTGTTTCTATTCTGCTATGCCCGAGCGTTGCGCCCGGCCACGGAGCTCAATGGCAAGTTTCATCCATGAGCCACCACGCAAAACCCCGTAGGAGCGAGCTCGCTCGCGAAGAACTTGAACCCGCTGCGTTAATCCAAACACGCCGCGTTATCGTTGACGTCTTTCGCGAGCAAGCTCGCTCCTACAGGTAACCAACCGCAGGTCTTACAGAACGTCGAGCAGCTCGACGTCAAACACCAGAACGCTGTGCGGCGGGATGCTGCCAACGCCTTGAGCGCCGTAAGCCAGTTCGCTCGGCACGTACAGGCGCCATTTGCTGCCGGCATTCATCAGTTGCAGGGCTTCGGTCCAGCCGGCGATCACGCCGCCAACCGGGAATTCTGCTGGCTGGCCGCGCTCGTAGGAGCTGTCGAACACAGTGCCGTCGATCAGGGTGCCGTGGTAGTGAGTACGCACTTGGTCTTCACGGGTCGGCTTGGCGCCTTCACCGGCAGTCAGTACTTCGAACTGCAGGCCGGAAGCCAGGGTGGTGATGCCATCACGCTTAGCGTTTTCAGCCAGGAAGGCCAGGCCTTCGCCGGCCGCCGCTTCAGCCTTGGCAGCCGCTTCGGCTTGCATGATTTCGCGGATCACCTTGAAGCTGGCAGCCATTTGTTCCTGGTCCACACGGCTTGGCTCACCTGCAAAGGCGTCGGTCAGGCCAGCCAGGATCGCGTCCAGACTCACGCCCGGTGGCGGGTTGTCACGCAGTTGGTCGCCCAGTTGACGGCCAATACCGTAGCTGACGCGGGTTTCGTCGGTGGACAGGTTAACTTCGGACATGGAAGGCTCCGCTGTAGAACGGCACTGAAAAACCGGCATGAATGCCGAGCCTCGGTGCCATCCAGAACTAAAAGGGCCAGCAGACTAGCACAGAATACTGGCCACTGATCAGCCCGCCGCCGCGCCCCAACCTACCTATCTACCGCCGGGACATCCATTGCCCACTCCATGCTGGAGGTTCATTCCTTCACCCTGGAGACAGTGCCGATGAGCACGACGCAATCCACACTCGAGCAATTACGTAATCAACTGTTCGAGATTGACCCTAGCTTGAGCCCCCAAAGCCAAGACCCGATCGCTCGTCCAGCCCTATCGATTGCGCTGGAAAAGCTCAGCAACACACTGACGACGGCAAATGCCACCTTCCTCAGCCAGGCACGCACGTTGTATCAGGCGCTGACCGAGTCAGATCTCGCAACGGTCGACGGCAAAGCGCTGCTCAAACGCCTCAAGGCCAACCTTACGACCCAACTGCAGGACCTTGACGACACCTGCAAAGTCGGCGACCAGGGCCGCAAACAGTTTCTAACCTACACCGCGGGTATCAGCGCGCTGGAACAGGAGGCCCAACTGAATGTGCAGGACCTCCTGCTATCGCCTTCTGATCAGCGCATGATCGAGGATTGCTCCCTCGGCCCTTCACTGCGACCCGGCATGTACGCACTGACGTTCAGCTATCAAGCGCAGACCGTGGTGTTCGCTGGCGCGTTCGTACTGACTCGCCAGCACACCCCAACGGTCAGCCACATGGACGGCGGTGAACACGTCGGGCCGGTAATCCTGTTCAGCCCGTCCCGAGGCATCGAGGCGTTCGAGAGGCTGCGAGACCTTGACCAAGGCCTGAAGACGCTCATGACGCAGTCGGCCGGCCGCGAGGAGTTTACTCAGCATTTGCCTGTCGGCTACCAACACCTGGACGTGGCAGGCATCTGGCCGCTGGAGTTGCAACCCATCGAGGACATGCCGCTGTTCGAACACACTTACCAGGCGCTCCTCGATAAGCGTGCCCTGGATATCAACCTGGCCCTGAACCAGGCCAACGAAGGGCAACACACCGCTCGCCAGTTATACGCAGCCCTCGATGCCGCCATCGTCGCGGCCCTCCCCGACCTGTCACCCCGGCTGGACTTGCGAGCTCAGCGTGTGCTGGAGCTCGCGCTACACAATGCCCTCCCGGACTGGTACCGCAACGCCGAGCTGGCACAGCGCCAAACGCTGGACGAGCAGGCCCTGGCCTACAATCAAGCGCGCCAGTCATTCATCGACCTGATCGGGCCGGCAGCAACACCTCAAGCATTGGCGCGCTTCGAGCTGGTGGCGCGCCTGGCCGATGAATTGGACATCCACGATCTGGAGCCAGACCAGTTGCACCTCGTCACCCAACGACAGGTGAACAATGTTGGCAGTTATGAGCAGCGTCGTAGTCTGGTGGAACTCACGTTGCGTGGCCTGCACACCGGCGACGAAAAAACCGGCTCAGCCTTCCTGACCGCAACCACCCTGACCTATGAGGGCAATGCTCTCACCGACCAACACGCTGGGTTGACGCCACAGAGCCTGCTCACGCTGATCCAGAACATGCAACCGCGCGTGGACTTTGCCACCGTGCAACAAGCCCATCTGGGCAAGCCCGAGATCAAACAAGCCGCCCGCTCGATGGTTGATGCCAGGCTGGTTTTGCTGGCCAGGGTCGCCCAATTACAAGGCCACCTGAACGCAGCCGACCACCAACGTTTTGAGCAGTTACGCGCCAACCTTCATCCGCATCTGCGTGCCCATACGGTACTGCTGCACGGCGCACAGCTTAAAGACCTGTGGGTATTGCGCGACGAGCAAGCCGATGGCCAGATCGCGCGTCTGTTGCTGTGCACACCCGAGGCGCCACGTGATCGGCAATTCATTGCGTTCAACAGCCTGCGCGAATGTCAGACGCATATTCTCGGCTGGGCCGACGACCCGACCCGCGTGAACGGTCGCTCCATGAGCGACTACCTGATAGAGCAGGTGCCCCTGCGCTTTCGTCCCAAAATGCAGACGTTCCTCAAGCGCCTGGGTTTCAAGCCCGCTGGCGAGGAGCACACCGAAGTCACGTTCGGCCCCTCCTGCACGCATGCCGCCTGCCTGGACGCCATGGTGATGCATCTGCTCGACGGTGAACTGGTGGACGATTATGAACACGGTACGCCGCTGTGGTATCGCTCGGCTGCCGCCAGCGACCTAAACCGCCTGACCAGCCTGAGCGAAGACGCCGCCGGCGCACTGCACACCTATAACCAACGCCCGGATGCGGAGGCCAACCTCACCACGTTTAATGAATACCTGCACGCACATGCTCGGCTGAGCCTCAATGCCCTGTTGGGTCGAGCGGCGAAAGATGTCGACCCGGACAGCGTCTTCGCGTATTCGCCCAAACCGCTGGTGGGCCGCCCTGCCGCACCGATCTCCTATACCCAGCTGTACCGTGATGGCTATGAAGACGGTATCGGCTTTATCGACGAAAAATTCTCCACCAGCGCCACGTTCCGCGGACCGCCCGGCGCTGATCTTAGCCAGTTAACGGCGAAGAACGTCGCGCGTTCGGTAACCGGTGTATGGATCGGCGAGCGCTATACCCAGGAAGTGCGCAAGCGCCTTCAGGACGATCATCCAGGCTACGCCGAACGACGCCACGCCACGCTGGCCATTGTGCAATTGCAGATGAAAAGCGCAGCGCTTGAGTCGCGCCTGCAAGGCCACATCGCAAGCATCGACCTGGACTGGCTCGAACAGGCCATCGACAGTCTGCCGCAGAGTGCCGTCTCGACGCGCAACCTCTACAAAATCCATCGCTTGTTTATCGACGGTGAGTGGGTGATCGGCAACTACCTGTTCAGCCACGCCGACGACCCGGTATTGCTCTACACCCCGAATGCGCCAGACGGCATTGGCTTTCGCGAAGCGAAACTATTCAATTACCTGCTCAAACAGGTCGAGGGCATGCTGGCGTATTTCTGCGAGCGGGTTGCCGTACAGTCCCAAACCCGCGTGAGGCAATTTCTACAAGAGGCGCGCCAAGGACTGCCCGATGACATCAACCGAACGACGCCCAGCCCAGCCCGTCATGATGTGATCGCTCGCGTTCCGCCGTTGACCGACTTGCCGCGTGAGTTCTACAACATGAGCCTACAGCGCAAGATCGACGATGTGCTCGCCACCACCGTCAACCGCACCCAGATGATCACCGGCATCCTCTGGACCTGCGTGGAATGGGTGACGGCCATTGCCACGATTCCATTTCCCGCCCTGAGCCTGGCCGTCGGTGGGTTGCTGGCGTTCAAAGACGCGATGCTGGCATTGAGTGCCTATCGCCAGGGCGACAAGGACAGCGCGTTGCAACATTACATCGGCTACCTGGCCAACCTGGGGGGCGCGGTACTCTTCGATATGCGCCCGGCCCTTAAAGGCTTGCCGACTCGCCCCGTTATCAAGGCGGGCAAGCAGGCGCTGGATGCGGCCGCCCTCAGCCACCTGGACCCCATGCACCCACCGGGTATGCAGCCAGTTTTGTTCAACGGCGAATCCTACTGGGCGCCCCTGACCCCTGATCCGCTGGGCCGCTACTTGCTCTATCGCTTGGACCCGCAAACCCAACAACTGCGCAGCACCGCGCGCTTGGTCAATAAAGATACCCAAGGTCGCTGGGTGCGCTCCGGCTACGCGGCCGGTGGACGCAAAGACTACGAGCCGCTGCTGGAGGAGGCTGACAACCCACTGGCGATTTATGAGATCGAGCCTGGGCAAGGCAAAAACCTGCGCGCCATCCTCAACCCTGCCTTCCAAAAAAACCACGGTGACTGGGCCGAGGGCGTCGCGGGGGCGGCCTTGAATAACGCGCATGCCCAACTCGCGCCGCTGCGAAACGCGTATCCCGCCCAAGTCACGAAGCTGACGGCAGATGCCGATCAGTTTTTCCAGGCCTATTCCGCGACCGCCACACCCCTACCATTGCCCACCCTTGCGATCGACACGCCGCACGCGACGATCCTTGGGCAACTGTTCACCCCCAACAAACAGCTAATTATCGGCGCCCTAAACGACTCCATCGCCAGTAAACAGTTGCTGATCGACAACATGCAGACCCTCGCTCAACAAGGCCTCAAGCGCCTGTACATCGAGAACCTGCCACGGGATGCATTCCGCACCAAACTGATGATTCTTAATGGGGAAATCAAAGGCAATGTCGCCCGCGCGCTGCAACGTGTCGAAGAACACCTGGCACAGGTCGACCAGGCGCTCGGCTTTAACCGGGATGCGCCATTCTCTTACCGCACGCTGTTGCTGCAGGCCCGCCGACATCAGGTGGCCATTGAGGGGGTCGACGGCGCCTGTTCCTATCACCTGGAACATGTCCTGAACTTGGCCGCAGCCGATCGGCTGATTCCGCGTACGAGCAAGTTGCGTAATTTTTATTCACACAAGATCCTCGAAAGCGCCACCCGAAAATCGCCGGACGAAGGCTGGATTGCCTTGGTAGAACACGACAGGATAGGCAGTTATGAACAACTTCCCGGCCTGGCGGCCCTGCAAAAAACGCCAGCCCTACATGTGCAAGACGCTGCACCGGGCCAGCCCCTGGGCGTCTTGCCGGATGCCACCAGCGCGGCACAGTCAAGGGGCGACTTTCAATTGTCGATCCAGACGCTCTACCACACCCGCGCAAAGCCGGCCTCCGCGTCAACGCCTGTGGCCACGCATTTCAGCGATTTCGATATCGCCCCCGAATTAAGACAGCACATTGAACGCCTCACATATAGCAGTCGCGGCATGGACAGCCGTTATGGCCCCTACGGCAACGACCCCAGCCGCGCAGCGTTCAACGCGTTTCTAGACATACGTCAACGCCTGCGTAATAAGGCCAAGGCATTTTTTGCCGATTACACTCCGGGGGCACGTTCTTCCCTCACAGCGCTCGACTCTGCCGCCAGTGAATCAGACTTCATCAAAACGTTATATCAGCAGCGATCCGGGCTGGTCATCGGTGAAATTCACTCTCACGAGTCCAGCAAAGTGTTCCTGATCAAACACATGAAGCTACTGCAAAAACAGGGTGTAAAAACACTGTATGTCGAACATGTGTTCACCGATCTGCACCAGGCTCATCTCGATACGTTCCATAACACCTCAAAGATGCCGACGAGCCTGCAGCAGTACATGAACTTTCAGGACCGGAATCATATGTATGGTTACCAGGGCCCCAACACGTTCACCAACGTGTTCAAAGCGGCGAACAAATATGGCATCCGCATCCGAGCACTGGATTGCACGGCAAGTTACCACCTCAAAGGGATCAGTGAGTCCCGAGCGCGCTACACGATGTTCAGCTATTTCGCCCATCACGTGATCAACGCCGACCAAGCCACCACCGGAGCCCATAAGTGGGTAGCACTCATGGGCAACGGCCACACCGACCTGCAACAGTTGGTGCCTGGCATTGCACAGATGCAGGACGCCGTCAGCCTGCATATACGCGACGTACCGCCCGGCAAGAACCGCGCCCTGCATCGCAATGGCTGGGAGCGGGTGGGTGAAGGTTTGAGCGACGGGACTGCCTTGCGCAGCGACTTCAGAATAAACGTCGCAACCCCTGGTAAGCGTGAGTTTGTTACACCGATGCCCGACCGTGCTCGCCTGCGCCTTAAAGGGCATTTCCTGATAGAACACCCCTCGGGCGCCCCCGCTAACCTAGTGCACCACTCCAGCACCGGGGAAATCATTACCACGCCGATTCAGATAGATGAAAGGGGCCAATTTTTCATCGAGCGCTGGGATGCGTTTGCCGCCAAGCGCTTCATCTTGGAATCACAGCTGATCCGAGCCTTGGAAACCGAAATAGGTTTGGTGCGCGCGCCATGATCGCAGCCCTGCCTGCAATGGGCGGGGCTTAAGCCACCCTTTATCAGAAAAAGTTTCAGATTCGAATCTTGCCGCCGATACAGCGCTACACATATCGGCTGGCCTCAACAACAACTACCGCCCAGCACACCACCCTCATTTTATTGCGGAGCATTCGATGAACAGCTGGTTCGGTAACATCAGCGTCAACCTCAAGCTTGGCCTGGGCTTCGGTCTGGTACTGGTCCTCACTTCAATCCTGGCCCTCACTGGCTGGACCAGCCTGGGCGGCCTGATTGATCGTAGCAACTGGATGAGCGATATCACCCAGCTCAACGCGTCACTGACCAAGCTGCGCATCGTGCGCCTGCAGTACATGCTTGCCAACGGCGACGAAGCGGTGGCGCAAAACGTACAAACCAACCTGGATGCCTTCGCGGCCCAGCAGCAGAAACTCCTGGACTCCTTCAAGAGCCCGGAGAACCTGAAGCTGCTCAATGAGCAAAAAGCCGTCATCACGGCATACCAGCAGTCCCTGAACAAAATGCGCGAGGCCTACCGTAACGGTAACGCCTCGCGTCTGGTGATGGGCGACAAGGCCGACATTGCCAACGCCCAGATCGACGCGCTGGAAAACAGCGTGAAACAAATACCCGACAGTTCCGAACACTTGGCCCAATTTCAGGCCGTGGCCGACGCCAAGATGCAATTCCAGCTGGCACGCTACGAAGTGCGTGGTTACACCGGCAACGTCAGCCCGGACACCGAAGCACGCGCTGCCGCACAAATCGAGAAAGCCATTGATGGCCTGAAAAGCCTCAGCGCCGCCTTCGGTGCCAGCCAGCAAAGCGCGCTGACTGCGCTGGAGTCCGCATTGGGTGCCTATCGCACGGCCGTGCAGAACTACAAGGCGGCCAATGCCAACATCGTCACCGCACGCGCCGAAATGACCACCCAAGGTGCCGACATCGTCACCATCAGCGACAAGCTCTACGAGATCCAACTCGAACGCCGCGACGCCGAAAGCGCCCAGGCCCGCAGCCTGCAGTTGATCAGCACCTTGCTGGCGTTGCTGGTTGGCGTCATTGCCGCCTGGGTCATCACCCGCCAGATCACCCGTCCGATCCAGGAAACCCTGGCCGTGGTGGAACGCATTGCCTCCGGCGATTTGAGCCACAACATCCAGGTCACGCGTCGCGATGAGCTGGGCGTGTTGCAGCAAGGCATCCAGCGCATGGGCACGACCCTGCGCGAGTTGATCAGCGGCATTCGTGACGGCGTGACCCAGATCGCCAGCGCCGCTGAAGAGCTGTCGGCGGTGACCGAGCAGACCAGCGCGGGCGTGAACAGTCAGAAGATCGAAACGGACCAGGTCGCCACCGCGATGCACGAAATGACCGCCACCGTGCAGGAAGTGGCGCGCAACGCCGAGCAGGCTTCCCTGGCCGCTGCCGACGCCGACGGCCAAGCCCGCGCAGGCGACAAAGTGGTTGCCGAAGCCATCGCCCAGATCGAGCGTCTGGCCGCTGAAGTGGCGCGCTCTACCGACGCGATGAGCCATCTGCAACAAGAGAGCAACAAGATCGGCAGCGTGATGGACGTGATCAAGGCCGTGGCCGAGCAGACCAACTTGCTGGCGCTCAACGCGGCCATCGAAGCGGCACGTGCCGGTGAAGCCGGTCGCGGGTTTGCCGTGGTGGCCGATGAAGTCCGCGGCCTGGCCCAGCGCACGCAGAAATCCACCGAAGAAATCGAAGGCCTGGTGGCCGGCCTGCAAAACGGCACCCAGCAAGTGGCCAATGTGATGAACAACAGCCGCAGCCTCACTGACAGCAGCGTGGAACTGACGCGCAAGGCCGGTGCATCCCTGGAAAACATCACCCGTACGGTGTCGAATATTCAGTCGATGAACCAGCAGATTGCCGCCGCCGCTGAACAACAGAGCGCCGTGGCCGAAGAGATCAGCCGCAGCATTGTGAACGTGCGTGATGTGTCGGAGCAGACCGCAACGGCGAGTGACGAGACGGCCAAATCGAGCGTTGAACTGGCGCGTTTGGGTAGCCAGTTGCAGCAGATGGTCAGCCATTTCCGGGTGTAAGTAACCGCTGTGGCGATGGAGCCGGCTCCGTCGCCACAGCTATTCACTGATTTACATCAACCCGCGACATCTTCCTCAACAAACACTATTCGGTTCCCAAACGGATCCTTGATGCTCATCTCTCGCGAGCCCCAAGGCGTGTTTTCAACCTCAGGCTTGGCATAACGGTACGCTTTGCCCAGCAACCGCTGTTGGTACGCGTCCACCCCTTGCGCCTGAACCCGCACCGCCGCCCCCGGCGAAGCATCGCCATGATGCTCGGACAAATGCAGCACGCACTCACCCAACGACACCTGCAAGTACAGGGGGAAATTCGCCTCGAAACGATGCTGCCAGTCGACTTTGAACCCCAGAAAATCGACGTAGAACGCCAAGGCCTTGGCCTCGTCGAAAATCCGCAGAATCGGGGTGACTGTTCCTAATTGCATATGACTCTCCAATGCCAGACCGCGTCCTGTTAACAGGCCGCCACCCTACCCCAAGGACACGACCTTAGAGAAGAGTGGCTCAGGCGTGGGGGATCCTTGTAATGCGTGCATGCCCCAGGTGGTCATTGGCGAGATGAACTTCATCGAACTGATAGGCATGCTCAGCAAATTCCCCAAGGCGACCCTCGGTGCGCAGGTGCTCGATAGTGCCGGGCGCCACGCACTGGCGGTCTTCAACGAACTGAGGGTTCGCCTCAATATTCTCGTTAAACGACACGGCGGGAATGCCGCGGCTGTCAATTTCGTAGAGGTAATAATCGCCGCCGAACTCGGTCTCGCCAAATTGCATGGCCGCCTCTTTGGATCGGGAAGCCACCACGACACTGCCCTCCATCATTTTTTCAGGGCCGGAAAAAAAATTGGAGTCCCTGAAACCGATCTCGTCCGGTTCCCCTCGACGGTCCACACGCTCTATTTTTTCAACCCGATACAACACCGGCAGATCGGTGCGCTCGATCATGCCACGGCTATTGAAGTAGCCGCCGGCAGGCGGGGTAATGCTGCTCTGGTAGCGATTGGTCTTGAGGACGGTGTCATCGTCATACGATTCATATTCCGCTGAGGAGGTAGCATCCGAAGCCACAGAGGATGGCGACTGCTCATCCTCCGAATCGTCAACTTTTGCTTTTTTCGGCGCAGGTTCATCCACGATCTCATAACCGGGCTGTGCCAGTGGACGCTTGGCTCCGGGTAGCAGGTAGACCTCCATGGCTTTGTCCCACGCAGGATTCAACGGGGCTTCCAGCGGCTCCGGCAACCGGGGGTAAGGCGTCGGGCTCATCAGTACACCCACTTGCCCGTTTACCCGCCGATAATTGAAAAAAGGTTTGCTGTTGACCGTGGGTGACCCACCGGGCGACTCGGGCTGAGATGCAGCCTCAAGGGTGGGCTCACCCGTGGCCGAAGCCCCTTTGCCAAGCGCATGGAAAAACGCCATCGTTGCAACGTCCGTCACCGCCTGATGCAAGCCTTTCTGGCGTTCGGCCTGCGTATCACCTTCGACAGCCTGGTCGGCCTCCATCCCTACCTGCACACCATACGAGGCCGCGCCGATAGCCAGGCCGATGGGCCCGAGCAACGCCATGGGGATGGAAAATACAGCGTTACCTGCTTGCAACATGCCCAGCGCGTCCCCCGTGTAAACCTCGGCATTGGACTTCATTTCGGTATCGGCATCGCTGTTGATGCGCTCACGCGTCTGGGCCGCCATGAAGGAAAACACGTCGCCCGCGATAGGGTAATTCAGGGTATTGAGATGCCGACTGTTGGCCGCCATCTCCCCCGTACTGATTTTTTTCAGCGTACCGTCTACACCGTTGGCACTTAACGGACCGAATATGCCCTGCTGACGATCACGCAGGGAAAAATGCTGTTCCAATGCGACGGCCTTGGCGGGTTCGCGGCTCTGCTCAAGTACCCATTGATCCATCGCAACGCGGTCCTTGAACGAAATGAGGGCCGGTTTTTCACCCGGAAAATACAGCGTTTCACCGCCGTCCTTCGCAACGAACCGCAGAATATCGTTGGAACGGTAGCCATTGATGTCAAAGGCCAGCACCTTGATATCCATCGCTGGCGCCCCTTCATCTTTGAACGGTACATCGGGTGCCGCCGCCTTCATGAGACTGGCATAGACTTGGGGAGTCAGGCCCTGATCGGGGTGGGTTTGGTTAAGGGCCAACGCACTATTGGCCTCCATCACGAACTGCTTTTTGGCCAACGCTTCCCATTGATCGCCATGTTTTGACCAGAAGTCATCCAGCTTGGTCATGACCTTCTTTTGCAGATCAGCCTCACGCACTACGCTCAACAATTCACTGGGTTTCATGCGCAGTTGGTTGCTTGCGTTGTAAACCCCTTTCTGCGGGCCATCCAGGTAGAGCCCGTAGACGGCGTCCAGATCGCGCCATGCCTCCTTGGCATTGGGTACGTCGTCATGGATTTTCGAATAGAGGTAACCCGGGCCGGTGCGGTCGAGTAAGAAACGTCCGAGGCGTTCGAAGAAGTCCGGAACGCTTTTGCTATCAACCAGCGAGAAGGGACTGGTGTTCGAACTGACGAAATGTGCCACCGCCTGCGCCTTGCCTGCGGCGCCGTAGCGTTGCGCCGAAAAAAAATCGCTGGCGACGGCCTCGGTGAGGGTCATCGATTTCTCGGGGATACCGTGGTGCTCCCAACCCGTTACGGCACTGCCGCTCTTTACGCTGCCGGTGGTTGAAAATTGATGCAGGTAAACCTTGTCAGGATCAATCCACTGGTTGGTCAAGTTCCAGACTTTTTCCTGGATCCAGCCTTTGACCGTTTCCCGGGGAAAAGGAAATGTCCCGATGGCATCCGCCCCCGACTCTTTGCCAAGGCCCTCGTGGGAAGCGTTGAAATAGGCAGCGTTGACGTTGAAACGACTGAGATGATCGGACTGAGTTTGCATGCAGGTTCTCACAAAAATGAGCTGCCCAGTCTAGGAAGAACCCCCGGCACCACAACCGCCCTTTTGTAAGGGCTGATTGTTCATATTTCGACAACATGCGCGGGTCACAGCGTTCGACTCAGGCACCTTCAGCCTGCTTGAAGCCACCCCGAAGATCACCGCTGCGTGCCAGGAAACGCCCCGCCCGCCGGCCGTTCGCCTGCCCCTCCAGGTAAGCCAGTGCACCATTGACCCACACCCCATCGATGCCCTCTGCCGGCCGTTGCGGCTCCGTGAAATCCGCCACGTCCCGCACACGCGCCGGATCGAACAACACCAGGTCAGCCCAGTGCCCTTCGCGAATTTCGCCGCGCTCTGACAACCCGAACCTCGCCGCTGACAACCCTGTCATTTTATGCACCGCCGTATGCAGCGGGAACAACCCGACATCTCGGCTGAAATGCCCAAGCACCCGTGGAAACGCGCCCCACAAACGCGGATGGGGAAACGGGTCTTCGGGCAAGCCATCAGACCCCACCATCGACAGCGGATGCGCGAGGATGCGTCGTACATCGGCTTCATCCATCCCGTAGTACACCGCCCCCGCCGGTTGCAGGCGGCGGGCTGCATCCATCAGCGAAACGTCCCACTCGGCCGCAATATCCTGCAGGTCTCGCCCGCCCATCTCCGGATGCGGCGTCGACCAGGTGATGGTGATACGAAACGCATCGGTCACTTGCTTCAAATCCAGCGTCGAAGAACTGGCCGCATAGGGGTAACAATCACACCCCACCGGATGGGTTTTCGCCGCCAACTCCAGGGATGCCAACAACTGCGGACTACGCCCCCAGTTACCCGCGCCTGCACATTTGAGGTGGGAAATAATCACCGGCACCTTGGCATGCCGGCCGATCAGGAATGCTTCGTCCATTGCCTCCAGCACCGGCTCGAATTCACTGCGCAAATGGGTGGTGTACACCGCGCCGAACGCCGTGAGTGCTTCACTGAGTTGCAGCACTTCATCGGTATTGGCATTGAAGGCGCTGGCGTAGGCCAGGCCTGTGGATAAACCGAGGGCGCCGGCTTTCAGGCTGTCTTGCAACTGCAAACGCATGGCAGCGATTTCGTCCGGCGTGGCGGTTCGGTGCAGATCGTCCATATGATTGCTGCGCAGCGCCGTGTGGCCGATCAAGGCCGCGACGTTGACCGCTGGGTGCGCGTTTTCGACGGCATTGCGGTAGTCGTTGAAACGCGGATAAACAAACGCCTCGCGCGTGCCTAATAGGTTCATAGGGTCCGGCGGATCGCTGCGCAGACTCACCGGCGAGGCGCTGATGCCGCAGTTGCCGACAATCACCGTGGTCACGCCCTGGCTGAGCTTGGGCAACATCTGCGGATGGCGAATCACCACCGTGTCGTCGTGGGTATGCACGTCGATAAACCCCGGTGCCAGCACGCGGCCGGTGGCGTCGATTTCCTGCTCGGCAATGGCCGTCGACAAGTCGCCGATCGCCGCGATGCGTCCGTCGCGCAGCCCCACGTCGGCGAGGTAGCCCGGGGTGTTGCTGCCATCAATGACCAGCGCGTGGCGAATCAGCGTGTCGTACTTCATATCAGTCTCCAAGCGGCAGGCTATCAGGGCCGCCGCGATAATCGTCCAGCGCCAGCTTGATGCGGCGCAGGCGTTCCTGGTTGTCGTCCGGCTGGGCCAGCGCCAGCTCAGTGGCGAGCAGGTCGATGGCCAGCAACATGCCGTAGCGCGCTGCGGTGGGCTTGTAGATAAAACTGGTTTCGGCCGGTTGCAGCGGCAAGAGCACATCCGCCAGTTGGGCGAGCGGGGAGCCGGCCAAGGTGATGGCAAGGATGCGTGCGTCGTAACTGCGTGCCAGTGCCACCACGTCCAGCAGTTCTGGGGTAAGACCCGTCAGGGAGCAGACGATCAGCGCATGCTCGGGGCCCACGGTGGCGGCTGTGACGCGCATCATTACGGGGTCATGGCAGGCCGCAATCGGGTAGCCCAGGCGCACCAACCGCACCTGCAACTCATCGCTGCACAGGCTCGACGGGCCGCCCATGCCAAACGCGTGGATCATCCTCGCCTTACCCAGCAAGCCGACCGCATCGACATAACTCGCCTGGTTGAAACCCGACAGGTGCTGACGCAGAGTCGCTTCGATATCACCCAGTATCTGACGGTGAAACGCCGATTGCTCCGGCAACCCCGCCGGGTCAAGAAAGCGGCTGCCTACCCCGCTGGCCTGGGCCAGTTGCAAGCGCAGATCACGCAGGTCACGACACCCGACACTGCGGGCGAAGCGCGACAGCGTGGCCGTGCTCACTTCGGCCCGTTGCGACAACGCCTCCAGGCTGGCCGACGCGGCAAAGCCCACATCCTCGAGCATCAGCTTGGCGATACGCCCTTCACCCGCGCTGAATGAGTCTTGGCGGGCACGGATCTGGTAGAGGATGTCCATAACGGCTCCGGGTTTACAGCAGGCAGGACAGACCGTAAGTCAGACCGAAGGCGACCACCGAAATCAAAGTCTCCAGCACGGTCCAGGTCTTGAAGGTCTGGATCACCGTCATATTGAAGTATTCCTTGATCAGCCAGAAGCCGCCGTCGTTGACGTGGGAAAAAATCACCGAGCCCGCCCCTGTTGCCAACACCAGCAATTCCGGGTGTGGATAACCCAGGCCCAATGCAACGGGGGCGACAACACCCGACGCCGTGGTCATCGCAACCGTGGCCGAGCCGGTGGCGATGCGCATCAACGCGGCGAACAACCAGCCCATCACCAGCGGCGACAGGTGGAAGGCGTGGGCCAGACCGAGAATTTCGTTGGTCACGCCCGCGTCCACCAGAATGCGGTTCAAGCCACCACCGGCGCCCACCAGCAAGGTGATACTGGCGGTCGGCGCGAGGCATTCATTGGTGAACTTGAGGATCGACTCGCGGTTGAAGCCCTGGGCAATGCCCAAGGTCCAGAAACTCACGAGCGTCGCCAGCAGCAGTGCAATCACCGAGTTGCCGATAAACAGTAAGAACTGATTGAAAGCGGTGCCCGGTGTAGAGATCACATTGGCCCAGCCGCCGATCATCATCAGCACCACTGGCAACAGGATAGTGCCCATGGTCAGGCTGAAACTCGGCAGGCGGGTGCGCGGTTCACGCTCGATAAACTGGCGTTCCAGCGGGTTTTCAGCCGGTAACTGGATACGCGGCACGATGAATTTTGCATAGACCGGGCCGGCAATGATCGCGGTCGGAATGCCGATCAAAATCGCATATAACACCGTCTGCCCCACCGACGCGTTATACGCCAGCACTGCCATCATCGCCGCCGGGTGCGGCGGCACCAACGCGTGCACGACCGACAAACCGGCAACCATCGGCAAGCCGACCATCAGGATCGACACGCCCACGCGCCGCGCCACCGTGAAGGCAATCGGCACCAACAATACAAAACCCACTTCGAAAAACAGCGGCAACCCCACCAGGAACGCGATGCACACCATCGCCCAGTGCGCGTTGCGTTCGCCGAAGCGGTTGATCAGCGTGCGCGCCACCTGCTCT
Organism: Pseudomonas viridiflava; assembly: GCF_900583165.1. GTDB lineage: Bacteria > Pseudomonadota > Gammaproteobacteria > Pseudomonadales > Pseudomonadaceae > Aquipseudomonas. The sequence goes on from NZ_UTKY01000008.1 coordinate 116,463, forward strand.
GCACCACCGGACTCGGCCATCATCTTGCCAAGCATGGTGCCGAGTGCGACAACCAGGGCGATATGCCCCAGGGTTTTGCCGACGCCCGCTTCGTACGAGCCCATGATCGTGTCTGCCGGCATCCCGGCCGTCAGCGCCAGGCCAATGGACACCAGGGTGATAACGATAAACGGGTTAAGCCGGTAACGTGCAATCAGCACGATCAAAGCGATGATGGCGATGGCAGCGTATGCCAATAGCCCGAAGCCCAGTGATGCGGCCATGCGGTACTCCTCGGAAAGGGTCACGTCGAATTGGTTGTGAAACTCTTAAATCATTACCTGGGATAGTTTTCAAATTTAATGAAAGTAATTTTCGCCCACAGACAAGCGCTGTCGCGTTCGGATATGCCCAACGGCGGCTCATGAAAATGAGGGGGGTGTTCTTACATGAAGATCAGAAGATGCCGGAAACTCAACGGCCGCCATCCAGTCATAGAATGCGCACTCACTCATGCCCAGGAAAACCGACCATGATTCGCACTTCCCTTGCCGCCAGCGTCCTGCTGCTCGCCGTGTGCGGCACCGCCTCGGCAGCCGATAACGCGGCGCTGACTCAATGCATGGACACCGCCAACACCACCGCCGACATGGTCAGTTGCAATGCCAAGGAAGCCAAAGTGCAGGACAAGCGCCTGAACACAGCCTACAAAACCGCCCTCGCCGCCCAGCAAGGTGCGCGCAAACAGCAGCTGCAAGACGTGCAGCGCCTGTGGATAAAGTACCGGGATGCCAATTGCGCGTTTGCGGGCTCAGCGACCGGCGGCACCATTGATCAGGTTAACGGCGCCGGCTGTGTGCTGGACATGACCCAGACGCGTGCCCAGGAGCTGGAAAACCTGGTCGGGCCATGATCTGTAGGAGCGAGCTTGCTCGCGAAAAATCCGAATGCGCCGCATGCACTCAGAATGCCCGCGTTATCGTTGACGATTTTCGCGGGCAAGCCCGCTCCTACAAAGTTATTCGTGATGAACCTTGGCGCGCTTGAGCAATTTCTTGCAGCGCTCCGACAAATGCAGCACCCGCAGATGCTTGCCGGCCTTGCTGTAGCGCTCGCGCAGGGTCATCAACGCAGCAATCGCCGAATAGTCGACAAAGCTCAGGTGGCGGCAATCCAACGTCACTTGAGCCGGATCGTTGGCCGGGTCGAATTGATTCAGGAATGGCGTAGTAGAGGCAAAGAACAACGTGCCGTGCAGGCGATACAGCTTGCTGCCATCCGCTTCCAGATGCTCATCGGCATACAGCTCCCGCGCCTGCTGCCAGGCGAAGTTCAGCGCCGCAATCACAATCCCGCAGAGCACGGCGGTGGCCAGGTCGGTAAACACGGTGATCACCGTGACCGCAATAATCACCAGCACGTCGTTGAGCGGCACCTTGTTGACCACCCGCAACGAGGCCCAGGCAAACGTCTGCTGGGATACCACGAACATCACCCCCACCAGCGCCGCCAGCGGGATTCGCTCAATAAACGGCGACAGAAACAGAATGAACAACAGGATCATCACCCCGGCAAACACCCCGGAGAATCGCCCGCGCCCGCCGGAGCTGAGGTTGATCACGGTTTGCCCGATCATCGCGCAACCGCCCATGCCGCCGAACACACCCGAGACCATGTTCGCCGCGCCCAGGGCTACGCTTTCGCGGTCAGGGTAGCCACGGGTTTCGGTGATTTCGTCGGTGAGGTTGAGGGTGAGCAGGGTCTCCAGCAGGCCGACCATGGCCATCAGGAACGCGTACGGCGCGATGATGCCCAGGGTTTCAAGGGTCCAGGGGAGCTGCGGCAGCGCAAAGGTCGGCAAACCGCCGGCGATGTGGGCCATGTCGCCCAACGTACGCGTTGGCAAACCCAGCAGGTACACCGCCAGGCCTACGCCGAGGATCGCCACCAACGCCGGCGGCACGGCACGGGTGATGCGCGGCAGCAGGTAGACAATCGCCATGGTCACCACCACCAGCCCAATCATCACGTACAACGGCGTGCCGCTGAGCCAGTGTTCACCGCTTTTGAAATGTTCGAGCTGCGCCAACGCAATGATGATCGCCAGGCCGTTGACGAACCCCAGCATCACCGGGTGCGGCACCATGCGCACCAACTTGCCCAGGCGCAGCAGGCCGAAGGCGATCATGATCAACCCGCCCAACAGTACCGTGGCCAACAGGTATTCCACGCCATGCTGGACGACCAATGCGACGATCACCACCGCCATCGAGCCTGCCGCACCGGAGACCATACCCGGCCGGCCGCCGAACAACGCGGTGAGGGTGCAGATGATAAAGGCGCCGTAGAGCCCCATCAGCGGGTTGAGATGGGCCACCAGGGCAAAGGCGATGCATTCGGGCAGCAACGCAAACGACGTGGTGAGGCCGGCCAGGGCATCGGCGCGCAGACGGGTGAGGTTCATGAGGTACCAGGGTAATGCGGGGGATAAGGCGGGGGATGGTACGGAATTGAAGGGGTTGGGGCTAGTCTCGAAGACCCAGTCGCCTTCATCGGGGGCAAGCCCCCTCCCACATTTGACCGAGTTCCAGCCTTGGAATGCAGTCTAGTGTGGGAGGGGCGGTGCGACGATTCGGCTTGCCCCCGATAGCAGCACCTCGGTCTCAAGCGAACATCACACCATCTCGTTACGAATCCACTCCACGACCGACGTGCGCTTGGGCACCCACCCCAACAATTCACGCGCATGCTTGCCGCGCACCCGGCTATTGGAACCCAAACCATAGTTGGCCATTTCATACCCCCACTCAGCTTCAGCCTCGGCTAACGGCCAATCCTGCGGTTTACCCAGATTCAGCGCTAGGGCAATCGCCGTGGTCATGTCGATAAACGCCGCTTCACTGCTTTCGACAAAGTAGAAAGTGCCCGGCATGTTTTTCTCAAGGGCCAGCAGGTACAGCGCCACCACGTCCTCAATATGCACGTTGGACCAGATGTTCTGCCCCGTCCCCACATGCCGTACCACCCCACTCTTGCGTGCCTGCTTGAGCAAGCGCGGCAATTGCACGCTGTCACGCTTCACGCCCAGGCTATGGCCGTAGATCAGGGTGTTGCAGATCACTGCCGAATTCACGCCATCGTTGGCGGCCGCGAGGATCAGGTTGTCGATGGCCACGCGCGCGGCTTTATCCACAGTCGGTTCCGGCAGGTTGTCTTCGAAGTAGATGACGTCGCTGGATTTCCCCCCCGAGGCATCCCCCACAATGCTCGAACCGCTGGTGTGCAAGAACGGCTTGTTCGAACCCTTCAGTGCAGCCAGCAAGGTTTGCACGGCAGCGTGATGGTCGCTGCTGGCAGCGTTGATCACCGCGTCGGCCTTATGGGCCTGTTCGGTCAACGCACTGGCATCGTCCAGGGTGCCAAGCACCGGGGTAATGCCCAGCGCCGTCATTTCAGCCGCTTGCTCGGCACTGCGTACCAGGCCGGTCACGCGGTGGCCAGCCTTGACCAGGCCGGTGGCGATGGAACCACCGATAAAACCTGCGGCGCCGGTTACGAATACGTTCATGGAGGGTGCTCCTGACTGGGTAAGTGATGAGCCCAGTATCCAGGCCCCCTCTGCGTCGAATAAGCCCCGACGGCCCAATTCACTCTTGCGCAGCGATCACGAATCAGCAGGCATACCGCGCCAGCTTGGCCTGGATAAAGTCCAGGAAGCACTGGATGCGCAGCGCCAACTGCGAGTTGCGGTAGAACACTGCGTGGATCGGCTGGCGATAGCCACTGTTGAACGCCTCCAGCACCGGCACCAGGCGACCGGCGTCGATATCGTTGGCGGTCATGAAGTTGGACAAGCAGCAAATGCCCTGCCCTTGCAACGCCAGCTCGCGCACGGTCTCACCGCTGGAGGCCGCAATGCTCGGCTGGATCAGCCAACGGTCGCCTTCCACATGGCGCAGCGGCCAGTGGTTGAGGGTTTCGGTCTGGGAGAAGCCGAGCAAGGTATGACTTGCCAACTCGGCCACCATGGTCGGCGCGCCGAATTGCGCGATGTACTCGGGGCTGGCGAGGATATGCAGCGGCGTGCAGCCCAGGGAGCGCGCATGCAGGGTGGAGTCGGCGAGCACACCGATGCGGATCGCAATATCAGTGCTCTGCTCCAGCAGGTCGATGATCACGTCATCGCTGTTGAGCTCCAGCTGGATCTCGGGGTAGAGGGCGCGGAATTCGGCAATGTACGGCACGATCCCGTGCAGCATAAAAGGTACGGCCGCATTGATGCGCAGCCGCCCTGCCGGTTTTTTCTGGCGTGATGACAGGCGCTCTTCAAGCTCTTCCATCTGCGCCAAAATCACCTTGGCCTGCTCGAAGAAGTACTTGCCCTCTTCGGTCAGGTCCATGCGCCGCGTGGTGCGATTGATCAGCGTGGTGTCGAGCTTGGCCTCCAGGCGCGACAAGGTGCGACTGACCGCCGAGGGCGTCTGCCCGACCTGCTCTGCGGCCGCAGAAATCGAGCCGCACTCAATCACGCTGACGAAGATTTGTAGCTCGTCGGATCGGGCTTTCACAGGCTGTCCTCGTTATCGGTTCGCAGCAGCTTACACCGAGAGGTTGAACACCTGGGCCAGGTGCTGCTCGTAACGCGCCACGTCTGCTTCGATGGCCGGGCGTTTCATGACGTCCACGCACAGGAAAGTCGGCAAGGCGGTCATGCCAAGGAATTCGTTGGCCTTGTGGAACGGGAAGTACACCGCGTCCACGCCCTTGGCTTCGAAGAAATCGCTCGGGTCGTCGAAGGCTTGCTGCGGTGCGTTCCAGGTCAACGACAGCATGTATTGCTTGCCCTGCACCAGGCCGCCGCTGCCGTATTTCTGCGACGCATCGGAACGGGTGCGGCCATCGCTGGCGTAAAGGCTGCCGTGGCCTTCGGTGAAGACTTCGTCGATGTACTTTTTGACGATCCAGGGTGCGCCCATCCACCAGCCGGGCATTTGGTAGACGATCACGTCGGCCCAGAGGAATTTCGCGACCTCTTCGGCCACGTCGTAGCCTTCATCGATATGGGTGACCTTGACGTCAATGCCACCACGGTCCAGCACGGCCAGTGCGGCGTCATGCAGGGTGGTGTTGTAGCGGCCATCGGAGTGGGCGAATTTTTTGCCGCCGTTAAGCAGGAGTACTTTTTTCATGGGAAGGTATCCAGAGGTTGAAAATGTCTGAACGCAGACTATCGACCTTGGCCGCGAGGAATAAGCGGCCGTGCAGCAAAATACCTTTGACTGAAATGCACAAATGGCGAGTTATTGTTAACCGTTGATCAGTAGATGACCGCCCAACACTGCCATCCCGATAAAAAACCCCCGTTTGAACAGCGCCGCGCTGATGCGCTCGCGTATTACTTGGCCCAGCCACATACCCAACAGCGCCGGGGCCAGCGCCAGCAGCGAAGCATTCATTTCGCCACCGCTCAAGGTGCCGCGCCACACCAACCCGGCAGCCAACGCCAGGGTCGATACGGTGAATGACAAGCCCAGTGCCTGCACCAGTTGATCGCGATTCAATCCCAAGGCTTGCAGATAGGGCACCGCAGGAATCACAAATACGCCGGTGGCGGAGGTGATGATGCCCGTAATCACACCACAGAGCGGCCCCAGCCAGCGTTCGGTTTCGGGCTTTACGCTGAACGTAGGCAGGAACAATCCGCTCAGCGCATACACCAGCAGTGCACCACCCAATGCGTGTACCACCCAGCCACCACCGTTCATCCCCAACCAAACCGTACCCAACCCAGTGCCGAGAAAGATCAGCAGCAACATCGGCCACAGGCGTTTGAGCAACGCGCTCAAGTGGCCGCCGAAGGCCAGTTGCCAGAGGTTGGTAACCGTTGAGGGAATGATCAACAACGCCGCAGCCTGCGCCGGCAACATAGCCAGGCCGAGCAGGCCCATGGCGACGGTGGGCAGGCCCAGGCCGATCACGCCCTTGACGGTGCCGGCCAGCAGGAAGGTGACGAACACCAGCAGGGTCAGGGCCGGGCCGATGTCTTGGTAGAACGCTAGGAAGGTATTCATGGGGGGATTGTGCGGCTTTTCGATCAACCCGGAAATTCGCCATATACTGAGGCAGCCTCTTGTTTTATGTGAGGCTGAGGCCGCCATCGGGGGCAAGCCCCCTCCCACATTCGACCGTATTTGCATGTTGGAACTCGGTCAAATGTGGGAGCGGGCTTGCCCGCGATGGGGCCGGCCCAGTCACCCGAGAACCCCAGCCATGCACTTTGACCTGACCGACCTGCGCCTCTACCTGCACATCCTCGACACCGGCAATATCACCGCCGGTGCCGCCCGTAGCCATTTGTCCCTGGCGGCCGCCAGTGCGCGTATCCGCGCCATGGAGGCCTCGCTGGGCATCGACTTCCTCGAACGCGGCCGTCGTGGCGTCACCCCGACCCCCGCGGGCATTGCCCTCGCCCGTCACGCCCGCCTGCTGTTGCAACAGGCCGAGCACCTGCAACAAGACCTGGCCGAATACGCCAATGGCGTCAAAGGCCAGGTGCGCCTGCTGTGCAACACCACCGCCCTCAGCGAATACCTGCCGGAGCTGCTGGCAGACTTTCTGCGCAAGCACCCCAACCTCGATATCGACCTGCAAGAGTTGCCCAGCCTGCGTATCACCCAGGCCTTGCGCCAGGGCACGGCGGACCTCGGGATCATTTCCGACGCCGTGGACACCCACGGCTTGCAGACCCTGCCCTTTCGCGATGATCCGTTGGTGCTGATCATGCCGCTGGACCATCCACTGGTGAACCAAAACGTCAGCTTTATCGACAGCCTGCAACACGACTACGTTGGCCTCACCGCCAACAGCGCGCTCTCGGTGTACCTGGAGGAGCAGGCGCTGCACGCCGGTTTTCGCTTGCAGACGCGCATCCGCGCCGAGGGCTTTGATGGCTTGATTCGCATGGTCGCCGGTGGCGCCGGCATGGGCATCGTGCCTCAGGCTGCAGTGGAGCGCTGGCCGTTGCAACGCCGCTTCAGGGCCCAGCCACTGCGCGAAGACTGGGCCTGCCGCACGTTGCTGCTGTGCGCACGCTCGTTCGAACAGCTACCCGCCTACGCCACCGCGCTACTGACGGCGTTGACCAAGTGACGCAAACACCACGCTCTACGGTGTTACGAACAGGTCACCCGGAGTAATATCTGCCCCCTCAGCAGTTCTAGGGCAGATGCGGCGTGCATCACCCTCGCGAAAAATTTAGAAAGGAACGTTAATGGCGGATGACATGGTTAACCCGGTGGGCCTCAAGCGCGGCCTGAAGAACCGGCATATTCAACTGATCGCCTTGGGAGGGGCGATTGGCACGGGGTTGTTCCTCGGTTCGGCAGGCGTGCTCAAATCGGCGGGGCCGTCGATGATCCTGGGTTACGCGATTGCAGGGTTTATCGCGTTCCTGATGATGCGCCAGCTGGGTGAAATGATCGTCGAAGAGCCGGTGGCCGGTTCCTTCAGCCATTTTGCGCACAAATACTGGGGCGGCTATGCGGGCTTCCTGTCGGGCTGGAACTACTGGGTGCTCTACGTACTGGTAGGCATGGCCGAGCTGACGGCCGTGGGCAAGTACATCCAATTCTGGTGGCCCGAAGTCCCGACCTGGGTCAGCGCGCTGGTGTTCTTTGCGGCGGTAAACCTGATCAATACCCTGAACGTGAAGTTCTTCGGTGAGGCCGAATTCTGGTTTGCGATCATCAAGGTGGTGGCGATTATCGGCATGATCCTGCTCGGTTGCTACCTGCTGTTCAGCGGCACCGGCGGCCCCCAGGCGTCGATCAACAATCTGTGGAGCCACGGCGGGTTCTTCCCCAATGGCGGCATGGGGCTATTGATGGCCATGGCGTTCATCATGTTCTCGTTCGGTGGCCTGGAACTGGTCGGTATCACTGCCGCCGAGGCCAGCGAGCCGCGCAAAGTGATCCCTAAAGCCATCAACCAGGTGGTGTATCGCATCCTGATTTTCTACGTCGGCGCCCTGACCGTGCTGTTGTCGTTGTACCCGTGGGACCAATTGCTGCAAACCCTCGGCGCCTCGGGCGATGCCTACAGCGGCAGCCCGTTTGTGCAGATCTTTTCGTTGATCGGTAACGATACGGCCGCGCACATCCTCAACTTCGTGGTGCTGACGGCGGCGCTGTCGGTGTACAACAGCGGCGTGTACTGCAACAGCCGTATGCTGTTCGGCCTGGCCGAGCAAGGCGATGCGCCTAAAGCACTGATGAAACTGAACAAACAAGGCGTGCCGCTGCGGGCCCTGGCGGTGTCGGCGCTGGTGACGATGTTGTGCGTGGTGGTCAACTACGTCGCACCGCAGAGTGCCCTGGAGTTGCTGTTTGCCCTGGTGGTTGCCTCGCTGATGATCAACTGGGCGCTGATCAGCATCACCCACATCAAGTTCCGCAAGGCCATGGGCGAGCAAGGCGTGACGCCGTCGTTCAAGACCTTCTGGTTCCCGTTCAGCAATTACCTGTGCCTGGCGTTCATGGTGGTGATCATCAGCGTGATGCTGGCGATTCCGGGCATTCGCAATTCGGTGTTTGCGATGCCGGTGTGGGTGGGGATTATCTACATTGCTTACCGGTTGCGGGTGAGCAAGGCGAAAGCGGTAGCCGCAGCACAGTAATACCCATGTGGGAGGGGGCTTGCCCCCTCCCACATTGGACGGCTGCGCACCAGGCAGCGCTTCTGGACATCCCGATGTCGAGTACAGACCACTGTCACCGCGCCCGAGGCCTTAGGGTTCAGCTTCGAACCCCCTGCCTCGGAGACATCATGTCCAAGCCCATCACCGTACTGCGCGACACCCACCCCTTGCCGGTCCTGGATGCCTGCAAATGGGAAAAGCTCGAAGGCGACCCGCACACCGTCAACCTCAATGCCTACACCAGCGAAGACGGCAGCAAGATCATGGGCACCTGGATCTGCACGCCAGGCAAGTGGTACGTGGACTACGTGAAATGGGAATACTGCCACTTCCAGGAAGGCTACTGCATCATCACCCCCGAAGGCCTGGCGCCGATTCACTTGCGGGCTGGGGATATCTTTGTGGTGGAACCGGGGATGAAAGGCACGTGGGAGGTGGTGGAGACGGTGCGTAAGTATTTTGTGTTTGCCTGAGGCCGCACACCTGGGGCGCAGATGACAAGTCCGCGCCCTGTTTCACGCAACATTCAGACCCGTCCTACGTAAGCAACATAAGCTGACTGACATGATCTGCGCCTGCTTCCTTCATCGAAAAGCTTGCCAGAGAACGTCTATGCCGCACACTCATCACTCCACCTATCAAACTTCAAATTGCGCGGGTGATCCTGCGCCGCGTAAGCGTCTTGCAAAGAGACAGATATACCCAAACTCCTGCGGCGCGGCAGCCTTGTTATGCGCAGCGAAAGAGCTCGGGGTCTGCCAGATGCCTATGTATTCAGGATCTATGTCCGCACAACTTGGGGTCGATACGCTTGAACTGGACAATCGCTGCGAAACTGACCTCTACAAGATCACCAGCGGTAGCACGACATACAGGAAGGGCGAAACCAATCTGAATAAGGCTGGCTATTCCATGCCCGATAACATCGTCATCGCGGGAAGGCTGCTGGGATTGACCATGAGAGTGGAAAAGGACCAGCGCCTGCTTGCAAAAGCGTTGAATAGCCTCTATCCAAAAATCGAATCCGAACTTATGGCCATGGGCTGCCCTGTCGTACCACCGCTTCACCCCCTCAGGTTGAACGAGTTGAAACTAGAGGCACTAGCCGTTTCAGTTGTAGGGCTGCCGTTTGGATTGCACTGGGTAGTCCTGCGTCCAGATGGAAGCTATATGGACCCAGGAACAGGGACCAATTACATGGACTTTTCCGCGCTGAACAAAGGTGCCAAGCAGACCGTCAGTCGAGTCGTCGGCTACTACCATTCCGGCATCTCAATCGTTGCGACACGGGATTGACCAACTCCCCGGGAGGGTGTTGCAAGGCTATAAACCGAGACCCCAGCAATGGGGCCCCGCGAAGATACGCCTACTTGAGCTTGCGATAACTGTTGATAATCGCCGAGAAGTCCATGCCCCCCTCCCCACGCTGGCTCATCGATTGGTATAGCTGCTGCGCCACGGCGCCAAGGATCACCGGCTGGTGCGCCTGGCGCGCAGCTTCAGTCGCCAGGCCCAAATCCTTGAGCATCAAGTCGGCACCGAACCCACCGGTGTAACCCCGGGACGACGGCGCGGTTTCGATCACCCCCGGCCAGGGGTTGTAGGTATCGGAGCTCCAGCAACGCCCCGTGGAGCTGTTGATGATCCCCGCCAGCACTTGGGTGTCGATGCCCAACGCGTCGCCCAAGGCCATGGCTTCGCTGACGCCGACCATGCTGATGCCGAGCAACAGGTTGTTGCAGATCTTGGCGATTTGCCCGGTCCCCACATCGCCGCAATGCACGATGTTGCGGCCCATCTGCGCCAGCACCGGTTGCAAGGTGGCGAACAGTTCAGGGTTAGCGCCGACCATGAAGGTCAACGTACCCGCCTGGGCGCCGCCGGTACCGCCAGACACCGGGGCATCAGCCACCGTCACGCCTTGCTGGGTGGCTGCTGCCGCAACGTCGCGGATGGTCTGTGGGTCGATGGTGCTGCAATCCACCGCTGGCACGCCTTTGCCGATGCCGGCGAGTACGCCATCTTCATTCAGCCACACGCTGCGTACATGGGCGGCGGCTGGCAGCATGGTAATCACCAGTTCCGCGCCGCTCGCCGCATCACGCGGTGAGTCGCTGATGGTACCGCCCAGCTCGGCCAGTTCCTTGAGTACCGTCTGATTAAGGTCAAACAGGTTCAGCGCATGGCCGGCTTTGATCAGGTTACGGGCCATGGGTGCGCCCATGTTGCCCAAGCCGATAAATGCAATCTTCATGGTGGTCTCCCGAAATCAGCGCAGGTTGATGGTGGTGTTGACGCCATCGTTGACCGTGTCGTCGTCGAACCAGCGGCTGGTGACGGTTTTGGTCTGGGTATAGAACTGCACCACTTGCTTGCCGTACGGGCCCAGGTCGCCCAGCTTGGAACCACGCGAACCGGTGAAGCTGAAGAACGGCACCGGCACCGGGATCGGGATGTTGATGCCGACCTGGCCTACATCGATTTCGCTCTGGAACTTACGCGCCGCCGCCCCGCTTTGGGTGAACAGGCCGGTGCCGTTGCCAAATGGGTTGGCGTTAACCAGCGCGATGGCTTCATCCAGAGTCGCGACTTCGAGCACTACCAGCACCGGGCCGAAAATTTCCTGGGTGTAGATCTGCATTTCGGTGGTCACGCCCGAAAACAGCGTCGGGCCGACAAAGTTGCCGTGCTCGAAGCCCGGCACCTGGATGTCGCGGCCGTCGAGTTCCAGCTTGGCGCCTTCTTTCACGCCGCTTTCGATCAGCTCCAGGATGCGTGCCTTGGCGCGCTTGGAGATCACCGGGCCGACATCGGTGCCCGCTTCGCTGCCGGCATTGACCTTGAGCTTTTGCGCCAGTGCCTTGAGGTCCGGCAACCATTGCTTGTCCGCCCCCACCAACACCACCACCGAAGTGGCCATGCAACGCTGGCCCGCGGCGCCGAAACCGGCACCGACCAGGGCGTTGAGGGTGTGTTCGCGGTTAGCGTCCGGCAGCACCACGGCGTGGTTCTTGGCACCCATCATCGATTGCACGCGTTTGCCATGTTTGCCGGCCAGGTCGTAGACGTGCGTGCCGACGGCGGTCGAGCCCACGAAGGACACAGCCTTGATGTCTTTGTGGGTGCACAGCGCATCCACCACATCCTTGCCGCCATGGACCACATTGAGTACCCCCGGTGGCACGCCCGCTTCCAGCGCCAGCTCCACCAGCAGGAGGGTCGACAGCGGGTCTTGCTCGGACGGTTTGAGCACGAAGGTATTGCCGCAGGCAATCGCCATCGGGAACATCCACAGCGGAATCATCGCCGGGAAGTTGAACGGCGTGATGCCAGCGCACACGCCGATGGGTTGGCGCAGGGTGTAGGTGTCGACGCCACCGGCAACGTTCTCGGCAAACTCGCCCATTTGCAGGGTGCCGATAGAGCACGCGTGTTCGACCACTTCCAGGCCACGGAAAATATCGCCCTCGGCATCGGCAATGGTCTTGCCCTGCTCGTTGCTGAGCACCACGGCAATGCGCTTGGAATGTTCGCGAATCAGGGCTTGCAGCTTGAGCATGATGCGCATGCGCGCGCCGATGGGCGTGAGCTTCCAGGTCTGGAAGGCGCGATGGGCGGCGTCGATGGCGGCATTGACTTCTTCAGGCGTGGCGAAGGGGACTTTGGCCAGCACTTCTTGGGTGGCCGGGTTGACGATGTCTTGCCATTGGGTGGTCTTGGACTCGACCCACTCGCCGTTGATCAGTAACTTGGCCTGTTGCACGGAAATATCGGCAGATGCGTTCATGGTGGTCTCCAAATCTTATATTTATGTAGAGAACCAAGGCGTTGAATCGCCTTGAAGAATGAGGCGTTCGGACAGTTTTTGGAGTATAGATGTGCAAATCTCTAATAAGAACGCACATAAAAGCCGGTCCAATATGCAAAAAAACATCACATCATTGGGCTCCCTAAACTGGGATGACCTAAAGTTTTTCCTCGAGGTAGCCCGCACCCGCAAGGCCAGCGTGGCTGCCAAGCGCCTGGCGGTGGACTACACCACGGTGTCGCGACGCATCAGCTCACTGGAAGTGTCCCTCGGCACGCTGCTGTTCGAAAAATCCCGGACCAACGGCTTTGTGCTGACCACCGAAGGCCAGCGTTTGCTGGGGTATGCCGAGTCGATCGAAAGTACTCTGCACATGGCGTGCGAACAGGTGTCCGGCTCGGGCGTTGCCCTGTCAGGCCATGTGCGCATGGGCTGCACCGAAGGGTTCGGCAGCTTCTTCGTCACCCCACAACTGAGCCACTTCGTCGACACCTACCCGGCGATCTCCGTCGACATTTTGCCCCTGCCCCACTTCATCAGCCTGTCCAAGCGCGAAGCCGACATCGTCATCGCCCTGGAACGCCCGGAACACGGGCCCTACGTGTGCTGCAAGCTGTGCGACTACAAGCTGCAGTTGTACGCCACCCAGGAATACCTCGACCAACACCCGCCGATCCAACGCCCATCGGATTTGGCTGAGCATCCGTTTATCAGCTATGTGGATGATTTGGCGTTCAGCTCGGAGTTGCTCTACTTGGCCAATGTCGTGCCCGGCGCCAGTGCGAGCTTGCGCAGCACGAGCGTGATCGCGCAGTACGTGGCGGCGCAGCAGGGCCGGTCGATGGCGATATTGCCGTGCTTTCTGGCGGCGCAGGATCCGCGGTTGTTGCCGGTGTTGGGTGAAGAGATCGCGATCACGCGGCAGTTCTGGATGTATTGCCGGGAGGATCTGAGGAAATTGAAGCGGATTACATTACTGTGGGACTACATCCGCGAGGTGACGGAGCAGAATCAGGGGTTGTTGATGGGGGAGACGCGCCAGATGCGCTTTGCTGACTGACACTGAGGTTAAAATGTGGGAGGGGGCTTGCCCCCGATTGCAGTGTGTCAGCCAATACATCCAGTGACTGACAATCAGCTATCGGGGGCAAGCCCCCTCCCACATTTGACTGCATTTCAAGTCAGGCTGGAGGGCACCCACTCAGTCCGCAATCACCACAATCGATACCCGCCTGTTCTCGGTACGCCCCGCCGCCGTGGTGTTCGGCGCCACCGGTTCGCTGCTGCCCAGGCCGCGCAGCTGGATGTTTTCTTCTTTCATACCCACCGTTTTCAACACCGTGGCCACACTTTTGGCACGGCGCAGGGACAGCTGCTGGTTGTACATTTCTTTGCCTGAGGCGTCGGTGTGGCCGTCAACCCGCACGCGCTCAATGCCCACGCCGATCAGGGCCTTGCCAATACGCTCCACGATCTCGGTGCTGGGTTGATTGAGGGTCTCGACATCGCTGCCAAACAGCACTTTGCCAGACAGGCCAAACGCCCAGCCTTCATCGGTGAGTTCAAAGCCTTGTTGCTTGAGGACCGCAATCTGCGCCGGGGTCAAGCCTTTGGGTGGCGCCGTCTGACAACCGCCGAGGCCGAGCAGCGCCACCAGCAGAGTGATAAACATAAAACGCGCGGTCGAGAACAAGGGATCAACTCCTGTGTTGAATATTGACAGCGGAGTTCTCCGACTCTGCCGTTTGCTGGCTGCCCGAAGACATACGTTTGGCCTGGTACATCGCCGCGTCGGCGGCATTGAGCAAGGTGCCGGGCGTGGCGCCATGGTCGGGGTAGAAGGCGATGCCGATACTGAGAGAAGTCAACACTTGAGTGCTGCCAGGTACAGCGATGGGCGCATCCATGCTGGCGATGATTTTGTCGGCGATGCGCTGGGCGTCCTCGACCTTGTGCAACGGCGCCAGCAGGATGGCGAATTCGTCACCCCCCAGGCGCGCCACCAGGTCGTCGTCGCGCAGTTGCGCACGCACGCGCTCGGCGACGGCGACGAGCACCGCATCACCGGCGGCGTGGCCAAAGTTGTCATTGATTTCTTTGAAGCGGTCGCTGTCGAGGTAAAGCACCGCGACCCGTTCCTTGGCCTTGGCAGCGCCGCGCAAGGCACGAATCAGGCGACCTTCGAAGAACGCACGATTGGGCAAACCGGTGAGGCTGTCGTGATTGGCCTGGTGAGCGAGGCTTTCGTTTTCGCTTTGCAGGTGGCTTTGCCAGGCCTCCATTTCGCCCAGCAAGGCATTGAAGTCGCTCCCCAGGCTATGCAGCTCAGCAATTTTTGCCGGTGGCACGCGGCGATCGAAATCGCGCTCGCTGCGGGCGGCGTGGGCTACGGTAGCGAGGCTTTGCAGCGGCCCGGTGATGCCACGCAACAGGCGCCGCGCCAGAATCAACGCGACCCAGGCGCTGAGGGCGGTGCAGATCAGAATCCCCGCCAGGCCGCTGAGCAGAAAGCGCAGCAGGCTACCGCCGTGGCCTGTCAGGTGGATGCTGCCGACGGTTCGGCCTTGATGCAGGATCGGCTGGCTGATGGGTTGTTCGAGCAGTGCATGCGCCAGCTCCAGTTCGACCCGCGACAGCATGCCGGTTTCCGGACGCGTCCAGTGCGCCAGTAACTTGCCATTGGCATCGAAGACTTCAGCCTGGGCGACTTCTTCGGTGGAGGCGATCAGGCTGAGGGCTTCGGTGGCCGCTGCGCGGTCGTTGAACACCACTGCCGCTTCCACGGTGTAGTTGATCGAGCGGGCGATCAGGTGCAGGTTGTGTTCGGCATAGACGCGCAGTGCCAGCACGCCGAGCAGGGTCAGGGAAATGCTCGCCAGAGTCACCGCCACCAGCGCTAGGATCAGATGCCCCCGGCCAATGACCGAGCGCAGTGTCGGTCGCACTTTCACAACGCTCATGGCGTGGGCGCTCGGCGACGGGACAGTTGCAGCACACTGGGGTGAATGCGCACGCCGCTGCGAGCCACGGAGTCGAGGTTGACCTCGAACGACACCTGTTCATCACCCACCCGCAGGCAAAACAGGCTGCCCACGGTGCACTGGTCGCCGCCTTCACTGATGCTGAGCACCGGGTGCCCGGTCAGCGAAGCGAATAGCTGGATGCGTTCATTGGCCGTGAGCTTGCCGATATAAACCGCGTCGCAGGCGCTGACAATATCCGGGTGATCGGCCAGCAGGCGTTTGACCACCACCGGGCGACCGGTCGCCTGGATCGTGCCTTTGACCAGGTCGTCGGTGTACTGGGTGGGCCCGACGATGCACAACCGCAGCTGCGCAGGCTCCACCGGCCAACGGGCATAGCTGAGTATTCCGAGTACCACTTGGGTGACCGCTTGCGCTCGGTGATCAGCAGCCCCGGCCGGGCCGGCCGCCTGGGCGAAAGCCTGCGGTGCAAGCGCACATAAAAGCGCCGCCAGCAGCGTGCGTCTCCAGCTCCAACTGCGCTCTGTAGGCGAGACGGCCACGTTCATGCAGCGTTACTCTCAGGGGTTTTCGGGATGATGCCGCAACGATAGCACAGCGTCAGATATTTCTGACTCCCCGCCCAACGCCAGCATCAACCCACTCAAGCGTTTGACCTTGCGGCGCACGGCTTCTTCAAACACACCGCCGCGGGGTTCAATCAGGCTGAACCAGCGCTTTGCCCGGGTGATACCGGTGTAGATCAGCTCCTTGGTCAGCACCGGGTTCAGCGCATCCGGCAAAATCAGCGCGGTGTGGGTGAACTCCGAGCCCTGGGATTTGTGCACGGTCATGGCGTACACGGTTTCCACATCATTCAGACGGCTGGGCAGTACAAAGCGTACGCCGCCCTGCCCGTCGTTACGTGGGAAGGCCACGCGCAGCACCTGGGGGCCGCCGTCGCTTTCGGGCAGTTTGAGGGCGATGCCGATATCGCCATTCATCAAACCCAGGCCGTAATCGTTGCGCGTCATCAGCACCGGGCGGCCTTCATACCATTGCTCGTCACCTTCGATCAGCCGCACTTTGCGCAGGGCGGCGGTGATGCGCAGGTTCAAGCCCTCTACGCCCCAGGGGCCTTTGCGCACGGCGCAGAGCAGCTGGAATGCATCGAAGGCTTGCAGCAGTTGTTGCGCCCAGTGCGTCCAGGCTGCGCTGTCACGCGGGGTATCCAACGGTGGGCGAGCGCTTTGCAACAGGTTGAGGTAATAGCGGTAACCCTCGGCGCCGTCGCCCTGCCCGTCCAGTACCAGTCGCTCCAGGGCGTGATCGTGCTCGCCCTTGAGGCTGACGCAAAACAAGTCTTGGTGACTGCCAGCGCGCAACAGTTTGCGCGCCTCGTCAGCGTTCTGCTGGTTGACCCAGCGCGCCAGTTGGCCGATGCCGCTGCCTTCGCCGAAACGCCGCGAGTAGCGCAGCATCACCACTTGTTGGGCAAGGGGGTGGCTGTCGTCGAGGTCTTCCTGCAGGCCGCTGGCGTCGAGGTCTTCACCGCTGACGGCTTGCAGCCAGTGACGGGTCTGGGGGCTGTACCAGCCGGCTTCGGCGTCGCGGCACAAGTCGCCGAGTACGGCGCCCGCTTCAACCGACGCGAGTTGATCCTTGTCGCCCAGCAATACCAGGCGCGCATGGGGAGGCAAGGCGTCCAGCAGGTTGGCCATCATTTCCAGGTCGATCATCGAGGCTTCGTCCACCACCAACACGTCTAACGGCAGTGGGTTGCCGAGGTGGTGGCGAAAGTGCCGCGTGCCCGGGCGACTGCCCAGCAGGCGGTGAACCGTGGTGACTTGGGTGGGGATTTTTTCCCGCACGTTGTCGGGCACCGTCAGCGACTGCACTTGCTGGCTGATGGATTCGGTGAGACGCGCCGCCGCCTTGCCGGTCGGCGCAGCCAGGCGGATACGCAACGGGCTGCCGGCTTCAACGGCGGGCGCCTGCAACAACGCCAGCAAGCGCACGACGGTGGTGGTCTTGCCGGTGCCGGGGCCGCCCGTGACGATGCTGAATGCACCGCGAGTGGCCAGGGCGCAGGCGAGCTTTTGCCAGTCGATTACGCCATCGGGTGGTGGTTGATCGAACAGGCTGTTCAGGCGCGCAGGCAAGTCGGCGGCGACGTTTTCCTGCGTGGCAAGACGCAGGCGCAGGGCGCTGTCGATGCGACGCTCGTAAGCCCAGTAGCGGCGCAGGTACAGGCGCTTGCCAGACAACACCAAAGGGCGACTTTGCGCAGACTCACTGCCATCGACCGCCAGTGCCACCAAACGACTGGAGGCCAGGGCATGGCACCAGTGGGCGCCGTCGAGGCCATCGAGCAGTTGGGACGGCAGCAACATCGCGCCGGTTTGCAGGTCGCCTTCAGGTGGCAACGACAGGGCGAAGTCGGGCGCCTTGAGGGTTTCGAACAGGTCCAGGCATACATGGCCGTGGCCCAATTGGTGGCTGGTCAAGGCCGCCGCCAGCAGCACCAAGGGATCGGCCTGCGGGTCGAGCTCATGCAAGAAACCGACAAAGGCTTTGTCCAGGGCGCGCAGCCAACCACGCTCAACCCATCGCTCAAGCAATTGCACCAGATCAGCGGCGCGGCTTAAAGGCACCAAGTCCTCAAGCGGCAAGGGCGACAAGCTCATAGCAGAACTCCTTGTTCCCAGGCGGGCTCAACCTTGGGCGGGATGGGTTTGCCCTGGAACATCAGGTCCAAGCCTTCGATCAACTCTCGCGGCGGCCGGGTGAAATAGGCACCTTGGCTGGCGGACTGAGTGCCACGCAGGAACAGGTAAAGCGCACCACCCACATGTCGGTCGTAGTCGTAGCCCGGTAAGCGCGACTTGAGCTGGCGATGCAGGGCCAGCAGGTAAAGTACGTATTGCAGGTCGTACCGATGATCGAGGATCGACTGTTCC
Source organism: Pseudomonas viridiflava (assembly GCF_900583165.1). Classification (GTDB taxonomy): domain Bacteria; phylum Pseudomonadota; class Gammaproteobacteria; order Pseudomonadales; family Pseudomonadaceae; genus Aquipseudomonas. The sequence goes on from NZ_UTKY01000008.1 coordinate 134,868, forward strand.
ATGACATCAAAGGTGTAGGCCGAATCATCAGGGCCGAGCCAGTTGGATTTGTAATCCGCCACGTAGTAGCGGCCGGCGTGTTCGAAGGTCAGGTCGATAAAGCCCTTGAACATACCGTTGAGCAACACCGATTCGGCGGCGACGCGGGACACGCCGTTGTGGGTGTACTGGCACACCAGCTTGTCCAGGGCGAGCACGTCGACCTTGTGGCTGGCGAACCAGAACTCCATCTCGATCTGGTAGTGCTGCAGGTCGCTGAGGCTGACGTTGTCGTTATCCACCTGCAGCGGTGTGTGTAACAAGTGACCCAGCCAACCGCTGAGTGTGGTGATCCAGCCTTCCCAATTGCGCCGGTTGCAGCGCGCGCCTACGGCGCTTTCGATGTCTTGAGCGGTGACCGTGAAGCCCTCCCCGCCCGCCCATTCAAGCAGGCCATGGAGGAAAGTCCCGGGGTTGGGGCCACGTGGGAAACGATGAATATCGCCGCCCGACGCTGCCACTTCGCGAGGTGCGTCGGGGTCCAGGCGCTCGTCATCGAACAGCTTCTGGGCCTGTGGGCTTTCTGGCGCTTCCAGCGTCGCGGCGCTCATGCTGTCGCCAATGCGCAGGGCGCTGTAGGACGCGATCCACCAGTTTTCGGCAGCTTTGCGCTTGGGCAGCAAAGGTGCGAGCAACGCGGCTTCGTTGCGCGGCGGGTGAAACAGTGTGTCTTGCGCGTCGGGCATCAGGGCGTAATGGATAGCCGGGCAGCCTTGCTGCACATCCAGCAACCAGCGGGCCAAGCCAGCGGACTCTGCCAGCGACGCGCCGGCACCCAGCAGGTAACCCAGGGCCGACAAGTGCAGTACCGAGCTGTTGCTGTTGCCGCGCTTGAGGTCGGCAACGCCCAGCCAGCACGCGTGTTTGGCACGGGTCAGGGCTACGTAGAACAAACGCAGGTCTTCGGCCAGGCGCTCATCATCGGCTTGCGCGATCAACTCGGCGGTCGGGCGCAGGCTGACGTGGGACCGGCCGTTTTCATCGTGATAATGAAGGGGCAAACGGCTGCCATCCACCGGTTTGGCCGAGCAGATGAAGGGCAGGAACACCAGGTCATATTCCAGGCCTTTGGACTTGTGGATGGTCACGACCTTGACCAGTTGCTCGTCACTTTCCAGACGCAGGATCTGCTCTTCCCCGGCCTGGCCCGACAGCGCCAGATGCTCGGCCAAGTGGCGGATCAGCGCTTGTTCGCCGTCGAGTTCGGAGGCGGCCTGTTGCAGCAGTTCGCTCAGGTGCAGCAGATTGGTCAGCACGCGTTCGCCGTCGTTGCGCGCGATCAGGGTTTGCGGCAGTTTGAAGTCATGAAGCAGACGGCGCAGCATCGGCAGCACGCCTTGGCTACGCCAGATTGCACGGTAGCCACGGAACTGCATCACGCGGGTTTCCCACGCCAATTCGTCCTGGTTCAGACGCTCAAGTTCGGGCAGTGACAGGTTAAGGGTGACGCAAGCGAGTGCGGCGCGCAGGGGGCGTTCGACGTCGGGCTCGGCGCAGGCTTTGAGCCAGGCCAGCAGGTCGTGGGCTTCCTGGGCGGCGAAGACTGAGTCTTTGTCCGACAGGTACACACTGCGCACGCCACGGGCGGCCAGTTCGGCGCGTATGGCGTGGGCCTCCTTGCCATCGCGTACAAGGATGGCGATATCTGACGGCAGTACGCCGTTGAAATTGCCATCAGGTTGTAGGAAACCTGCACGACCCTGCTGCCCGCCGTTGAGTAAATCCACAATCTGGGTGGCACAGGCCGCAGCCAGTTGTTGGCGATAAAGCACGTTGGAGATCGGCTGATCGGTGGGCAAATGCCAGAGGTTCATCGCCGGCAACGTTTGGCCGTCGACCTGCAGTTGCTCCTTACGGCCTTGGGACAGCACCGGCTGGAACGGCACCGGGTTTTCGCCGTCCGGCTTGCGAAACAGGAATGCACCACGGCCGGCTTCTGAACGCTGAAACACATGGTTCACTGCCTCGACCATCGCGTGGCTGGAGCGGTAGTTAGTGCCCAGGGTGTGGTGGCGGCCGGTGGTGGACTGACGTGCGCGCAGGTAGGTGTAGATGTCGGCACCACGGAAGGCATAGATCGCTTGCTTGGGGTCGCCAATCAGGAACAGGCCGCTGTCGAGGTGGTTTTCTTCGATGCGGTAGATGCTGTCGAAGATGCTGTATTGCACCGGGTCGGTGTCCTGGAATTCGTCGATCAGCGCCACCGGGAATTGCTCGCGAATCACACTGGCCAGACGCTCGCCCCCTTCGGATTGCAGGGCGGCGTTCAGACGGATAAGCATGTCGTCAAAGCCCATTTCGGCGCGCCGGCGTTTTTCTTCTTCGAAGCGTTTGCCCACCCAACCGGCGGCGTGTTGCAACACGGCGGCGTCGGGGGTTGGCAGTGCGTCGAGGGCAGCTTTGAGGCCGGCCATCGCGTCGATGCCAGGATGATGCGGTGGGTCACCCTTCCAGGCTTCAGCCACGCCGTCGGGTGTGAGGCGGGTGAAGCCGGTGCCGATATCAAGTTGTTCGAGGGTTTCATCAGTTGCCCAAGCACTGATCTTCTCGAACCAGGGTTCGAAGTAGCGGGCTTGCATCTTACGGCCGTCGACGGCTTTGGCGGCCACGGCTTGCAGGCAGATGTCACGGAGTTCTGCTGCCCAGTGCAGCCAAGGGGCTTTGAGCGTTTTGAGCGCTTCACGGCGCTCTTGCAGGCAGTCGGTGATCAGTTCGGCCGGCTCGCGGCTTTCGTCAGTGGGTCGCTCGCTGCCGAACAGCGCACGCACCCTCGGCATCAACGCGGCGGGACCGCCCCAGTTGTTGCGCACCCAGTTGAGCGCATCGTCGTGCATCGGGTAGCAGAACAGCCGCCAGTAGTCGCGCAGCACTTCGGCCAGCAGGTCGCTGTGGTCGGTTTCCAGCGTTTGGGTGAACAGGCTGCCACTGTCGAACGCGTGCTCGCGCAGCATGCGCTGGCACCAACTGTGGATGGTTGAGACGGCGGCTTCGTCCATCCATTGCGCCGCGATATCCAGACGGTTCGCGCAAGCTGGCCACTGTTCCGGCAGATACTGGTCGCGCAGGTCAGTGATCAGCGGGTCGAGCTTATCGATTTCACCGCGAAAGAAACGCGCGGCTTCGGCCAAGCGGATGCGAATACGTTCGCGCAGCTCTTTGGTGGCCGCATCGGTGAAAGTCACAACCAAGATTTGCGGCGGAAGCAATTCACGGCCAAAGCCGGACTCATCGCCACCGTTACCGAGCACGAGGCGCAGGTAGAGGGCGGAAATGGTGAAGGTCTTGCCCGTGCCGGCGCTGGCTTCGATCAGTTGGCTGCCTTTTAGCGGGAAGGCCAGGGCCAAGGGTTTGCTGCTCATGCATCAGCCTCCGTACTGGTGAGTGATCGCCAGGGGGCATTGATCAGGGGGCGATACAGGGTTTCGCACCAGCCTTCGAATTCTTCGCTTTCGACAAGTGCGGCGAAGTCGGGGAATTGGCGGGTGAGCGCTGGGGTTTCGCGGCGCTCGCCGTCGGTGTTCACGCCGTCGCCTTCATAGGCTTTGTGGGCGGCAGCTTCGGCCTTGGCGGGGTCGGTTTGACCGAGCCAGGCGAAGGCGGTTTTGACCGCGACAGGCAGCGGTTTGCGCATACCGGAGTGCCAGGCCAGCAACAGGTTGCCGAGGATTTCCTGGGCGGCGGTTTTATCCAGCGGCGGCAACAGCAAAGTGTCATCGCTGGCGACCAAGCCCGTACTCAAGGGTAAGCCGCAGGCGCAGGCGACCACGTGATTGACCCAGGGTCGAATCAAGCGATGCCACTTGCGGCTCTTGATCGAACCAATGCTGTTGGGGATGGTGGTGACGCTTAACAATCCGCCATCACTGCGTCGATGCAGGCCGCTGATCCACCCTTCCAATTGAAGCCCTTGATGCTCAAAACTGATCGGTTCTGCGCCGGGGTGTGGGGTTGGCCAGAGGGCCAGCAGCTGTTGATAGCGCTGGAGCAGATCGGGTAAAGGCTCGATCAGTTCATTGCGCAGGCATTCGCCGAAACCGACCATGGGCAAAAGGCCGCTGCCTTGTAGGCGCAGTGCCTGGGCATTGAGGGCCTGATCGAGTTGGTCGGGTTGGCTCAATGCGGCGCTCAACAGGCTGTCGCTCAAGCTGTAACGTTGCAGCGCATCCAGGACGAAGGGTTCTTCATCTGCCAACGGCACTTCGGCAGCTTCAAAGAACACTTTCAGACGTTGGCTGAAGAAATGTTTGACTGGGTTGCGTAGGAAATCTTGCAACTGGCCGAGGGTTAGAGGCTCTTCCTGTTGGTGCTGTGCCAGTTCTTCTTCGTTTGCGCCCGTCACGGGTGCTTCGTGGAGCAGCTGCCATTCGCGGGCGTAGCTGAACAGCGGGTCGCCTGCATGGAAATAGCGAGCGCTGAACGGTTGTAGCGGATGTTCTTGGGTCATTGCTTCGATCAGCGATTCATCGCTGTTGGCAAGTTTCCAGCCGCTGGCAAGGTGGTCGCGCAGTTGGCCGATCAGCACCGAGGCCGGGCGATCACTGTTGTCGCGGATGCTGCGGCCGACCCAACTGATGTAGAGCTGGTCGCGGGCAGACAGCAGCGCTTCGAGCAACAGGTAACGGTCGTCTTCGCGACGTGAACGATCGCCGGGGCGGTAGTCGCTGCCCATCAGGTCGAAGTCCAGCGGGGGTTGGGCGCGCGGGTAATCCCCATCGTTCATGCCGAGTAGACAAACGAGCTTGAACGGAATGGCGCGCATGGGCATCAGGGTGCAGAAATTGACAGCACCGGCGAGGAAGCGCTGGGACAGGCGGCCTTGGTCCAGGCCCGCCAACCAGGCTTCGCGGACGACAGTGAGCGGTAACTCATCCTGCAGGCCAACGGACTCGCAGGTCTCCAGCCAGGTTTCCCTGAGTTGTTCGAGTTGGCCGAGCAGGTAGTCGTCGTGTTCGCTGCTGGGCAAGAAGAACAGTTGCATCAGACGTTGCAGACGCTCGCCCCATTCTTGGGGCGATGCAGGTTGCTTAAGGGCTTGGTGCGCGTCGTTGAGCGCGTCGAGCAAAGCAACCAAGGGTCCGATGAGTGCAGCGTCGAGGCCGCCGATTTCATCGTAGGGTTCAATGCCTTCGCAGGCGGCACCGGTCCCGACGGCGTAGCCCAGCAACATCCGGCGCAGGCCGAAACGCCAACTGTTTTGCTCCAGCTCAGCGGGCAGGCCAAGGCCGGCGCGTTGCTCGGCGTTTAGGCCCCAACGAATGCCAGCGCCTTCGATCCAGCGGTGCAACGTGGGCAGGTCGCGCTCTTTGATGGTGAAGCGTTCACGCAGGGCCGGGACGTCGAGCAAATCCAGGATTTCGCTGACGGGGAAGCGGCTGTCGGGGAGTTTCAGCAGGTGTTCGACGGCGATTAGCAGAGGGTCGCGGCCACGTTGGCCTTGATCGGTGAGGGTAAAAGGGATGAAGCGTGGGTCATTGCGCTCAAGCTGGCCGAATACGGCGCGGATGTGGGGGGCGTAGCTGTCGACGTCTGGGACCATGACGATGATGTCCCGAGGGCGCAGCGTGGGGTCGGCGCTGAAGCGTTGGAGCAGTTGGTCGTGGAGGATTTCCACTTCACGTTGGGCGCTGTGGGCGATGTGAAAGCGGATGGAGGTGTCTTGTTGCAGGTCGACGCCTTCGCTCCAGCGTTCGCGGGTTTCATTGAGAGGGCGAAGTTCGAGAATGTCGTCCTGGAGCTGGTTTAGCAGCGTAGTGGGTACGCTGTCGCTGAATAGGTCGATGCGGCCATCACGGAACGCGGCGCGATAGCTGTTTGGGTCGTCGTAGCTGTCCAACAGACTGATGTAGTCGCGGCCTTGTTTGCCCCATGCGGCCAGGAGCGGGTGGGCGTGCTGGTGCAGGGTCTGTGGGTCGATGGTGACCGGCATGCCGGCTTTGCGCGCTTGGCGTTTGTACTCGTTACGCAGCAGGTCTTTATCGGCAACGATGTCGGACCAATGGTGGCGACAGGGGTTGTGCACGCACAGCAGGACTTGGCTGAATCTAGCCAGACCGGCAAGGGCTTCCAGCGCCTGCGCAGGCAGAGAGGAAATACCGAACACGATGACTCGGGAAGGCAATCCTGGTGGGGCTTGCTCCAGGGAATTGATGCGCTCGATGAAGCGTTGGTGCACACCGGCGCGACTGTCGGCCATGCCTTCTTCACCCACATCCAGCAGCAGTGCGCGCCACAATTCGGCTTGCCAGCAATTGGCGGGGTTGAGGGGTTTGGATTCACCTCGACCATTGCGCAGTTGGTGGCGACCAGCCGCCCAGTCTTCCAGCCAATCGGCACGGTAGACCTGGTATTGGTCGAACAAGTCGGCCAGCCGCTCGGCGAGTTGGTAGCGTTTACGCAGGTCAGTGTCGTGGGTGAGGAAGCGCTGCAGCGGCTCGAAGTGTGGCTGATCGATAAGCTCCGGAAGCAGGCGCATCAGGCGCCAGGTCAGGGGGGCTTTATCGAGTAGGGATTTTGGTGGAATTTCGTCGCGCCCCAAGACCATGCGGTAGAGCTGCCACATGAACCTGCCGGGAAGTTGCACGTCGATTGCCGCTGCAATGCCGCAGCCGCCCATATCATCTTCTTCGGGGTCTTCGGCCAGGGCTAACTTGAGCCACTGGGCAATGCCATTGCTTTGTACCAGGGCGATTTCGTTTTCAAGCGGTGCCAGGGGATAGCGGCGCATCCAACTGACCACCAGGCTGCGCAGTTCATCCAGGCGGTTGCCATGAACCACCATGAATCCAGCACTGAGGGACGTTGCATCCGGCATAAGGCTTCCTTGGGAAAAGCAAAATCGAGGCATGGACTTTATCACTGAAGGTCACCGTAATGAGCCTTCGTGTACTTTTCTCGCGCCCAAAACAAAACCCCTGTTTGCGTTAGCAAACAGGGGTTCTGGAATTTAATCTTGACGATGACCTACTCTCACATGGGGAAACCCCACACTACCATCGGCGATGCATCGTTTCACTGCTGAGTTCGGGAT